>DVNL01000004.1 GCA_018714385.1 Candidatus Enterosoma merdigallinarum
CTTCTGTGCTTATTTCATTGTGAATTGCTAATAATGATTTAATAGAGGATATAAATTTCTTTTTAGCATCAACTTCAATTATATTAGCAAACAACGAATCATAAGAATTGATTATTGTTTCTATTTTTGCATCAGTAATTATTTTTACATTATTTGACTTATCAAACTGAGTTTCACCTGTAATATGTCTATGAGGATCATTTTCTGAATCTAAATTTGCACCTCCAAGACAGATTAATTTTTTGTATAGATCATTATCAGATATTTCATTAACTAAAGAGAATTTTACTAACATGAATATCGTTAAGAAATCTATTTGAATATCCATTTTTATCACCCTAGCCTAATTATATAATATTTAATAAATAAACACACGCATTTAGAATTATTTTTATAAAAGATAGTCTGCGTGTGCTTTTTTAATGGCTAAAATCTATAAATTTATTTTGCGTGTGAAATTGCGTGTGCTTGCGTGTGACGGCGTAATTTTTTACTTATGAGTTCAATGATAAATTGTAGTTAGCCAGTTGCAAATGGCAAAAAACTTAATGACTAGGGTTCCAATATTCTCAGTTTCTTTCCTTTTATAAGTGAGTAATCAAGAAGTGGTTAATTCAAGTTGACGATTACCCTTGATTTACTCCTAAGGATATGAGCGGAAAATAAGAGCTCATAAGTTCTTAAGTATATGAGAGATGTTTTCTTAACTTCGCTCAATAAAGTCGTCAGATTCTAGATCTCACACTGACGCAAAAAATATAAATATCAGCATTAGGTCTTTGTGAGGACGTGATGCAAATCGAAATGGTAGTTTTTAATCCATTCTTTTTGCTTACGTCTTTTTAGCAATGAATCGCATTTGAAGACCTCCATTTCGAACCAACGAATCGGAGGTAATCATTGTGAAAATTAAGTTAAAAAACTTGGACGAAAAAGTAGTCGACATAGTTGATGTTGACGACAAAATTGGTGAATTAATGGTCTCTTTAGATAAAGAAGAGGATGCCAGCAACAAAAGATACAAGTATCACATAGCTTTTAGTTTAGATGATGCTACGTATGAAGGCGACACTTTTAAATCTAATGAACCTGATCCATTAACTGCATTAATTGAAAAAGAAGAATTAGAAAATCAGCAAAGAAGATATGATTTGTTCATTTCATCTTTAACACCAACTCAAAAAAGAAGATTTTTGCTTTTTGAAGACGGAAAAAGTGAAAGAGAAGTGGCTCGAATTGAAGGTGTGGATTTTAAATCAATCCACGAAACCAAAGAGCAATTAAAGAAAAAATATATAAAGCTATTTGGCGACCCCCATCAAAAGAAGTGAATTTTCTCCTATATGTTGAGGTGAGACATATGAAAAGAGAAGATGAACTAAAAATCATAGAATATCGAAAAGCTGGAATTGGTTATAAAAAGATAGCTACTCTTTTAGGGATTTCAAAAAACACCGTTGCTTCATTTTGCAAAAGAAATGATATGAATAAAGAGACTGCTGAGCTTATTAAATACTGCAAAATGTGTGGTGCTCCATTCTTTTTAAATAAGAAGCATACTAATCAAATTTTCTGTTCTCATGCTTGTAAATATTCTTGGTGGAATGCATATAAAAAATCTCTTAAAGGCGGTAATGATAATGAGTAATACAAATGACTATTTAACCAATGTAAGAGACTATTTAAACGCAGTTTTCTTATTAAAATCCATGCAAAAACTAGGTATTTTAGATAAAAAAGAATATTTAATTGCTGAGAAATTATTAGCTAAAAAGCATTGTATCAAAACTAGTAGTATTTATCGCTTATATGGGTTGAATACCTAGGCAAAAAGAGTGATGTATATAGGGGAAAGGAGACTTTAAAAATGGAAAGAAATATCACTAAAATTAATGCCAAATCAACTCTTCCAAATAAGAAGAAAGTGGCTGCATATTGCAGGGTATCAGTTACTAAAGATGCCACGCTTCATTCTTTAGCTGCTCAAGTTTCTTATTATCAAGATTATATTTCTTCTAATCCTAAATGGCTATTTGTTGGTATTTATGCCGATGAAGGAATAAGTGGAACCAAGGTTAATAGACCTGAATTTAATAGAATGATAGAAGATTGTAAGCAAGGCAAAATTGATATGATTATAAGTAAATCGATATCTAGATTTGCTAGAAACACAATGTATCTACTTGAAACCACAAGATTATTAAAATCACTTAATATCGATGTTTATTTTGAAGAGCAGAATATGCATTCCTTATCTAACGATGGTGAACTTATGCTTTCTTTACTGGCTAGTTTTGCTGAAGAAGAAGTCAAATCTATGTCAAACAATGTTAGATGGAAAGTTAATAAATTCTTTGAAGAAGGCAAGATTTGGGGAATGCATGATTTTTTTGGTTATAAAGTTTTGGATGGCAATTACATAATCAATGAAGAAGAAGCCAAAATCATAAGACTAATTTTTGAATTTTACGTAGAAAAGAATATGGGTTATCAAAAAATAGCTAATTACTTAAATAAGGAAAAAATACCATCGCCGTCTGGCTTAAAGTGGTGTTTTAGTACGGTTAGAGGTATTGCTGAAAATATAACCTATACTGGGGAACTAATGCTAGGAAGATACTCAGCAGAAATAAATTGTTCTAATCATTCAAAAACTAATAAAGGTCAATTCCCTATGTATTATGTAACTGAAAGCCATCCAGCAATCATAAGTAAAGAAACATTTCAAAAAGCACAAGAGATAAAAGCTAAAAACAATGAAAAATATGTGGCTACTAAAACATTTACTTCACCTTTTGAGGGAATTATTAAATGTGGTTTTTGTGGAAGAAATTATGTAAGAAAGAGCAATAAATACCGAGTGTTTTGGATTTGTTCTGGCATGTCTAATCTAAGTGGTAGTGGTTGTAAGCAAACTTTATCTTTAAGAGAGGACACATTAATCGAACTCACAAATAAAACTTTAGAAGTGTCTAATTTTGATGAATCTCTTTTAAAGAAAACTATAGATAAAATTGTGGTTCATGATACTAAAGATGTGGATTTTGTTTTTAAAAACGGAACCATTAAAACACTTCATTTTGAATTTAAATCTAGAAAATACTCATGGACTCCTGAAATGAAAGAGCAAGCTAGAAGAAGGGAGTTAGAAAGATTATATGGCAAAAGTAGTAACTAAAATTGAGTCAACAATAAACCCTTTTACTAAACTTCCTCAAGGAACATTAATAAAAAGAAGAGTCGCAGCCTATGCTCGTGTTTCTACTGATAATGAAGAACAATTAACATCTTATGAAGCTCAAGTTGACTATTACACTAAATATATTGAAAGAAGACCTGATTGGAGTTTTGCTGGAATCTATACCGATGAAGGAATAAGTGGGACAAACACCAAAAGAAGAGAAGGCTTTAAAAGAATGATAGATGATGCGATGAATGGAAAGATTGATCTAATCATTACTAAGTCCATCTCTAGATTTGCTCGTAATACAGTAGATAGTTTAGTGAATATTAGAAAACTTAAAGAACATAATGTAGAATGCTACTTTGAAAAAGAAAACATATATACTTTTGATTCTAAAGGCGAATTACTGATTACGATTATGTCGAGTTTAGCTCAAGAAGAAAGTAGGTCTATTTCTCAAAACGTTACTTGGGGACAAAGAAAGAGATTTGCTGATGGAAAAGTTTCAATGCCATATAAAGCTTTTCTAGGTTATGAAAAAGGTGAAAATAGCGATATTGTGATTAATGATGAAGAGGCAAAAGTCGTAAGAAGAATCTATTATCAATTTCTAAAAGGGGATAGTTTAGGCAAGATAAGTGCTGATTTGACTAATGATGGAGTCTTAACTCCTAGAGGCAAAACTAACTGGACAAAATCTACTCTCTTATCAATTCTAAAAAATGAAAAATATAAAGGTGATGCTTTACTTCAAAAAAGTTTTACAGTTAATTTCTTAGAGCATAAAACAAAGAAAAACGAAGGAGAAGTACCACAATATTATGTTCAAGATTCTCATCCAGCTATTATTCCAAAAGAAGATTGGGAACTAGTTCAAATTGAATTAACTAGAAGAAAAGATTTAGGTTATACCTATTCCTATAAGAATCCATTTGTTGCAAAACTTTATTGTGAAGATTGTGGTGGTTATTATGGAAAAAAGAAGTGGCATTCAGGTAGTACTTATGAAAAAGAAGTTCTCCAATGTAATGATAAGTTCAAGAACAAATGCCACACACCAACTCTAGAGGAAGATGACGTCAAGAGAAGATTCCTTAAAGCTTATAACCTTATAATTTCTAATAAAGAAAGCATCATAAAGGATATCGAATTGGTTATATCAGTGATTGGTGATTCCTCAAAAATAGATGGTGAAATAAATAAGCTAACTAAAGAACTAGAGGAAATGGCTAATGAGTTTAATCTTCTTGTTAAAATGAATACTAAGACTCAACAAGATCAGTCGATTTGGCGAAAAAAGTATGCAGAACTTGAAGAAAAATATAAAAAAAAGGAAAGTGAATATAAGAAACTGGTCACTGAAAAAGAGGAACGAAAACTTAAAGAAAGTAACCTAAAAACCTTTATCGAGATGCTAAAAAAAGGCGAAGCTCAATTTGAATGGGATGAAACAATATTTAATTTCACTTTAGAAAAAGCAATAGTGCATAAAGATAAATCAATAACATTTAAGTTCTATTCTGGTTATGAAGTGACAATCAAGGCTGAGGGGTAAATCTTTAGCCTTTTTATTTTCACAAAATTTTCATTTTTTTAATTAAAAGCATCGATTATAATAATCATGTAAGGAACAAATCTTACAAACTTTAGCAATAAAGTTGATTGATTTAATTTTCTGTAAAGCTGTAGGAGAATTACCCATTAGAGGTTCAGCAATAGGTCGCCCTATAATCAATCGTTGCATTTGTCCCCTTATGAAAGGAGGAAATCTCATAGTTTTTTTCTTGTTGAAGAATAAATTATGGATAAACAAAAAATGGTTATAAACCGCGAAACTGCCATGCGTATTTGGTCTAAACGTTATGGTAAAGAACTAAAAGTAACTGACTTTGCTGGACGAATAATGGTTAAGTCAGCTTATGATGACCGAGATAGTAAATTTGGGTGGAATATAGATCATATTCTTCCACAATCAAAAGGTGGTAAAACGGCAGAACATAATTTAGTTTGTTGCCACATTCTTACTAATGATGAAAAAGCAGACAAATTCCCTTGCTTCAACGCTAATGGACATGAATTTGAAATTCTAAAGGTTCAAAATCACTATGAAATTAAAGAACGCTCAAGTTCAAATTCAAACAATGAAGAACATAGTAACAATAATAAAATAAGCACTAATTATTACGATTCAGCATCTGCAATTAGGCTCTATAAAGAATTTAAGGGATTTCAAACTAAGAAGAGATTTGTTGGCACAATTGAAATTATTATTTATGGAATTGGTGGAGCAGATACTGCTTTAACAGACTTTATCGAGGATATGTTTATTGAAAATGACCTTCAGTTTGTTGATGCAAGAAATGATCACTCTGGAACTAATGTAAGAATTTTAATAAAAGATTATGAAATGCCCGACAATGAGAATACTAATAAATTGGTTGATAAGTGTGTACTTTTGAATACTTACATGAGTTGCTATTTTAAACCACTGGATATTATCGAAGATTATTTCATACAACTAAGGTTAGATTGTTACAACAACAGAAAAGATTTTTATAGTAAAGATGGTCGAGTTGGATTTGTTGATGTTAGAGAATTTAATAAAGAATCTAGAATGAAATTCAATTCTTTAGCAATTCAAAATTCTTATGCAAAAAAGAAATTCAATGGTGATGTAGGATGGAATGAAAATTTGTTCTATGATTATAATTATATTTGGACAGATTTATCCGAAGATTTAGATAAGGAGGTAAGTAGACAAGGTTAAGACTTATATGAGAACCTCCTGAAAATAGAATAGGGTGGTGGGCGACAGCCATCCTTTTTAAATCAAGAAAAGGTTAGATTTAAGTTATAATGATTATGGTTGGTGAGTAGTTATGGGTTGCTCAGATTATGTTTCAGAGAAAAGCTGCCGAAGAAGAGTATTTTGAAAAATATCGATAAAATGGGCACTATTTGGACTCTAATTTTTACGCCGTGTAAAATGCCTAGGGGTGTGCATTGTATCAAAAGTGTAGTATGTTGGCATTCAGCCACCATCCGAACCTGTGAGGTTTACCGAACAGGTTTCGTGATACGTATCGAAGTCCCGGGTTATGCTCAGCGAACCCGAGGTAAGAGGAAAGTCCAGCCGTAGGGCTGGCTTTTTTCATATTTGAACCTTTTATTCACGTTACGCGGCCGTTACAATATTTGTGTATGAACCTAGCCCAGACCATTAAAGAGTTGAGAAAGAAGATGCTCGTCTCCCAGCAGGAACTGGGAGAGCTTTTGGGGACTTCCCGAGTGACCGTGGCACGATGGGAAACAGGGGTCTATTCCCCCTCCTATCCGATGAAGAGAAAGCTTCGTGACCTCTGCAAGGAAAACGGCGTGAAGTGGGAGGCGGAATGATGGCCAAAACTTTGAATAAAGACAGCAAACCTCAAATCAAATCACGCGAAAGAGTTGTCGAGCATGGCGAAGTATTTACCAATGCCAGAGAAGTCAATGCCATGCTTGATTTGGTAAAAAACGAGACCGAAAGAATCGAATCAAGGTTTCTTGAACCGGCTTGTGGCGATGGAAACTTTTTGGCGGAAATATTGCATCGGAAGCTCAAAGTCGTTGAAACCAAATATTCCAAGAGCCAACACGACTATGAAAAAAACTCCTTTTTGGCTGTCTCCAGTATCTATGGAGTTGAACTTTTGGAAGACAACGCTGAAGCTTGCCGTGAACGTCTCTTCAAGATCTGGGAGGATAACTATCACTCGCTATTCCCCAAGACGGAACCAACAATAGCCGATTCCATCCGGTATCTGCTGTCCAAGAATATTCTGTGTGGGGATGCTTTGACGATGAAGCAGAACAACGGAGAGCCCATCATTTTTGCTCAATGGGATTTCGTTCAGGGCGACAAGGTCAAAAGGAAAGACTATAGGCTCGATGAGCTGCTCGAAGGCAACCTTGAAGAATCCGGAGGACAGATGACATTGGACATGGCCTCGGACAAGCCGTCCTGGGAATATGATCCGGAGACGAAAATGATGATTCCTTCTCCGATAAAGGAATATCCTTTGATCGAATATTCGAGGGTTCAGGAAAATGGGTGACTTTGGACAGCTGAAATATTACCCGGACGTTCTTTCTTGTTTGGCAAACCTTTCAAATGATGAAGTTTTCACTCCTCCATCGATTGCTAACAAGATGTTGGACCTTCTTCCTCAAGAGCTGTTTAGTGACCCTAATACCAAATTTTTAGATCCATGCTGCAAATCCGGGATTTTCCTCAGAGAAATCACAAAGAGACTTATAAAGGGACTCAAAGACACATATCCTGATTTGCAGCAACGAATCGACCACATTCTTCATGAACAAGTTTATGGCATTGCCATTACGGAACTGACAAGCCTCATGTCACGTCGCAGCCTCTATTGTTCCAAATATCCTAGCTATAAATTCTCTGTTTCGAAGTTTGAAAACCCGGAAGGAAACATAGTCTTTCATGGAGTACATCACACATGGGGTAAAAACGGTAATTGCATCTACTGTGGGGCGAATAAAGAGCAATGGGACCGTGGAGAAGACAAGGAAAAATACGCTTATGAATTCATCCATACAGATAGACCGGAGGATATATTCAAAATGAAGTTCGATGTCATAATTGGAAATCCACCATATCAGATGGGTGATGGCGGAGGAAAGGGCTCAAGTTCTATACCTTTGTATGATAAGTTTGTTGAGAATGCATTTAAGCTTAACCCACGCTATGTAATAATGATTATCAAAGCTGTTTGGTATAGCGGGGGAAAAGGCTTAACCTCTTTCAGAAATAAAATGCTTTCTGAAAACAAAATTAAAACCCTTGTTGATTATTTTGATGCATCTAAAGTTTTCCCAGGTGCAGATATTTCGGGTGGTGTCTGTTATTTCCTTTGGGATAGAACCTATAACGGGAAATGTGAGGTTATAAATTCTGATTTTCATGAAAACCACCAAATGTTGAGGCCTCTTCTTCAACCCGGACAAAAGTATTTTGTTAGATTCAATAGCGCAATTTCTATTTTGCAAAAAATTGCTAAAAAAGGTTTTGGCTCTTTTTCCGAGAAGGTCAGTGAAAGGCAGCCTTTTGGGATCGGAACAATACACCAGAGTGATGTTTCGTCCAATTATAAAGAGGGTCATTTTAAGATATATGGCTACAAAATAGAGGGGTATATTCCTCAAAAAAAGGTCACGCAGAATCTTGAAGCTATTAAAAAGTGGAAAGTCTTTATCGCTAAAGCCTATGGAGAAAGAGGAAGCTTTCCTTATTGGGTACTTGGAAAGCCCTTTATAGGTGAACCTGGATCTGTTTGTTCAGAAACCTACCTGCTTTTGGGAAGCTTTGATAATAGACAAGATGCAGAGGCTTTGTGCAACTTTGTGAAAACCAAATTCTTTAGATTCTTGGTATTGCTTTTAAAAAACACACAAAATTGTTCTAAAGAAACTTATAGTCTTGTTCCTGATATTCCGTTGCAACTATCTTCTAAAATTGATGATGAATTTCTTAATTCATTTTTTGAGTTAGATACTGAGAATATAGCTTTTATCAATCAGCTTGTAAAAACCATGAAGGAAGACGAAGACCATGAACAACAATAGTTTCTTTCCAACACGCTCTTCTAGATCACCAAGTATTTATGCTTATGAAGAATTAGCCGATAACTATCGTGGTTTTCTAAAAGTCGGTTATACCACCAGAGATGCTTTAACCCGAGTCCTTGAGCAGCATAGCATCAAACAACCGGATGGCCATCTGCCTTTCAAAATCGTTGTTGATGAACCAGCAATGTATGATGATGGAAATACTTTTACCGACAAGCAGGTCCATGCTGCTTTGAAGGCTATGGGAATACAGAACGTCGGAGGCGAATGGTTCAAATGCACCAAGGATGACGTTTTGGCTGCAATAGTTGCTGTAAGACAACACAAGGTCAATTTGCAGAAAAGAACAGCGGATTTCCACTTGAGGAAAGAACAAGAAGAGGCCATCGACATGATTATGGCCTATTTCCTGAAGGAAAAGGACAATCCCGCCGGTCAAGCCCCTAAGTTTCTTTGGAATGCCAAGATGCGCTTTGGAAAGACCTTCACGGCCTATGAGCTAGCCAAGCGGATGGGAATGAAGAGGGTTCTCATTCTGACGTTTAAGCCTGCCGTGGAGGCTTCTTGGGAAGAGGACTTGGATTCGCATATCGATTTCGAAGGCTGGCAGTTCTATTCCAAGAACATGGAAGATGAAAAGGGGACAAAACCCGAAGACCTGGATCAGTCCCGCCCAATCGTTTGCTTTGGATCCTTTCAAGACTTCTTAGGCGAAAACGAGTTTGGCGGTATCAAAGTCAAGAACAAGTGGGTCCACTTGACTGAATGGGACATGGTCATTTTCGATGAATATCACTATGGGGCTTGGAGGGAAAAGGCCAAAGATCTATTCAAAATCCCGGATGATGATGCGTTTGATTCGGAAACGGATGAAAAATACAAGGAAGAAGAAGCCGACAATGCTTTGAACGAGACATTCATCCCTATCAAGTCCAAATACTACCTATATCTTTCCGGCACGCCTTTTCGGGCTTTGAACTCCGGCGAATTTGTCGAGGACCAAATCTTCAACTGGACTTACTCCGATGAGCAGCGGGCAAAAGAGAATTGGGCTGCTGAAGGGCCTAATCCATACGCTTCTCTTCCAAGAATCGTCCTCATGACCTACAAGATGCCAGACGAAATTCGAAACGTTGCTTTGAATACGGATTACAACGAATTCGACTTGAATCAGTTCTTTTATGCTGAAACGAATACCGGCAATATCGAGGATTCGGAATTCAAGCTGAAAGAATATGTCCAAAAATGGTTGGACCTGATTAGAGGTGCCTATCTTCCTACAAACGTTGATGATCTCCGTTTTGGCTCAAAGCCCTATTTGCCATACGCTTACCATAATCTATTGACTGTCTTGAACCATACTTTGTGGTTCCTGCCAAATGTCGCATCGTGCTATGCAATGCGTAATCTACTGAGAGAAAGACAAAACGTTTTCTACCATGATTACAAAGTCATAGTCTGTGCAGGAACGCAGGCTGGGATTGGATTGGATGCATTGGGCCCTGTAAGAGAGGCAATGAGAAATCCTTTGGAGTCGAAGACCATCACTCTTTCATGCGGAAAACTCACAACGGGTGTCACAATCAAGCCATGGACTGGCATTTTCATGTTGAGAAACCTTTCCTCACCAGAAACCTATTTCCAGGCGGCTTTCCGGGTTCAAAGCCCATGGACAATGAAGGACGAAAATGGGAAGGAAATTGTTCTGAAGGAGGAATGCTATATCTTCGATTTCGCTCCGAATCGTTCCTTGAAGCAAATTTCCGATTATGCCTGTGATTTGAATATCCAAGAGTCCAATCCCGAAAAGAAAGTCGTCGATTTCATCAATTTCCTGCCTGTCCTAGCCTATGACGGCTCTACCATGCAGAGAATCAGCGCAAGCGAGGTCTTGGATATTGCCATGTCCGGAACGTCTGCATCTTTGCTTGCCAGAACCTGGGAAAGCTCCCTTCTCGTTAACGTTGACAACGGGACCTTGGATAGGCTTCTTCGAAACAAAGAAGCCATGGATGCACTGATGAAGATTGAAGGTTTCCGAAATCTGAACAAAGATATTGAAACAATCATCACCAAATCGGAATTGGTCCGAAGCATCAGAAAGAACCCGGAAGAGAACAAGGACGGGTATACAAAAAAGGAGCTTTCAGATACCGAGAAGGAATACAAGTCCAAGAGGAAGATGATCCAAGAAAAGCTCATCAAGTTTGCGACCAGGATTCCTGTCTTCATGTATCTTACTGATTTCAGGGAATACTCTTTGAAGGACGTCATTACGAAGATCGAGCCGAATTTGTTCAAGAAGGTCACTGGATTGACCGTCGATGATTTCGAACTGCTCGTTTCCCTCGGCGTGTTCAATGATTCCCGAATGAACGATGCTGTCTATAAGTTCAAGCGTTTTGAGGATGAAAGCTTGGAATATACCGGAGTGAACAAGCATTCCGCTGATGAAAACGTTGGTCTATTCTCAACAACCATAACCCGTGAGGACTATGAAGCTTTGGCAAAAAGTCAGCAGCAATCCATGGAGGTTCCGAGTTTCACCCCAGGAAGGCTGATGAAAGTCAAGATAGAGCAATACGCAAAAACCGAGCCATCCAAAAATACTGTTAGTTACGAAGGCACAACTACAAATGCTCACCAAAATAGCGAATCTTCTTCTCAAAACTATTCAAACATCAGAGTTGGATCAGCTGTTGTGCATGGAAGGTTCGGCGAAGGAGTTGTGAGTTCTTTAGACCTTCAAGCTGGAAGAATCCAAGTCGTTTTTAAAGACGGGACAAAGGTTTTCCAGTTTCCAAAAGCTTTTGAGCGTGGCTTCTTAAAGGAGATAGATAAATGATTTTCTCTGCAAGAAACAAACTTTTCTCCTCCAATAATTCCATGACTGAAGTGAGCACTACACTTCGTCGGAAAATTTTTGCTCTCTTTTCAAGAACTTTTATTGAAAACAGACGAACTCGTGGCTATGGGGTAGAAATACTAAAATATGAATCAACTTATATTGAACGTGCTTTAGGTGAACTTGGAAACAAATATTACCTTCCAATAAATGACCCTACTTCTACAAGGGATAATGCAGTCGCACTCCAATCATTAACTGATTCCTGCCCTTGGTATACCGTCTTTGACTTTGTTGAATTGATTCTCGGCTGGACATCTAGTAAAAGTGTTCGCGAAGAGCTTAATTCAATATTTGAAAATGAAATGTCACCCTACAGAATTATCGAAGATAAAGTCATCCCTATATCTAACGAATTTGAATTGCAGCAAATTGCTTCTGCTATTCAATCTTCATCAGGTAAATTCTGCTCTGTTCAGGAATCGTTAAAACAAGCAATAGAACAATTCGCCAAAAGGCCGACTCCTGATTACAATGGCTCGATAACTTCTGCAATAACAGCAGTAGAATCGGTTGCAAAAATCATTCAAGATAATGACAAAGCTACACTTGGATCAAGCATGGATGCTATTAAAAGAAAACTTGGGTTGTCTGACGAATTTTCCGAGGCGATTAAGGCACTTTATCATTGGACTTGCAATGAACATGGTAAAAGGTTAGAATATGTGCTTTCTGATTTTCCAGAAGCCAAGTTCATGCTTGTGATTTGTTCTTCAGTCATCAACTATTTGATAGAAAAATTCTCACTGAGCACATCCAGCGTAAACTCATAGAAATAAATCGAATTTTCAAAATCATAAGGAGGTAATAAAATGGCAAAAAAGATTGAACCAAGCTTGACAACTATCGGCAATTTTCTGACTAGAGATGGCTCAGATTCCATATTCCAAGTTCCTGAATATCAGCGAGCATATTCGTGGGACATATCGCGTTGCGACAAACTCTGGCAGGATATTGCAGATTACATTGGCAGTGGAAGCAAAGACCATTATTTCTTTGGGACAATCATCATAAATTGCCAAGATGATGATACGAAATATGTCCTGATTGATGGCCAGCAAAGAACGACCACATTTTTATTGCTTCTCAAGGCTCTTCTAATAAATATTGATAGTCAAATTGAGAAAGCTTCAAATGATATAGAAGCAGAATCCCTCATAAAAGGATTGAATGAGAGGCGAAATAAGATTGTTAAAATCTTATACAGAACTGAAGTTGAGTATATTCCAGACTGTAAAAAGAAAGACGATTGCAAGAGGCTTTGCAACAACTACACACCTATTCTCGAAAATAAATCTATAAACGAATTATATAAAACCGAGTTGAATAATATTTTGTCTTCCTACGATTATCCTGAAGCCGAAGCCAATGTCGTCAAAATCCCGAGAAAGCAAAAAGACAATAAGTACACAAATTATTTTAAAAACTTCAAGTTCTTTTATGAAAAGGCCAAAGAACTCGGTGAATCAAAATTAAACGAATTCTGTAAAAACGTTCTAGATAATTGTGAGGTCATCGAAATTAAATCATGGCAAGTGGACCAGGCAATTACCATGTTTAATTCTCTCAATTCTGACGGAATGCCTCTTTTTGACTCCGACATAATTTCTGCACAATTTTATGCTAATGCAGAGAAGAGCGGGAATGGGATTGCTTTCACCCAAAAATGGAAAGATTTGATGGATACTCTTAATGCTCAATCCCCTGAAATTCTTGTTGATATAGATTCTCTTTTGATGCAACACATGTATTACGTAAGAACGAGCAGAAAGGAAACTGTTAGGGATGGATCCCCTAATGTGACAACTCCAGGAGTCAGAAGGTATTTTCTTGAGGGAGACAGAGATATAGGAAGCAAAGCTCTAGTAACTGATCCAATAACACAGATTAACCAGATTTCAAATTTGGCTACAATTTGGGTTTTTGCTTCCCAACAAGATAATACCGCTATCAGAACACTTCTTAAGTTTAACGAAAACTCAAAATTGTTTGTGGGAAGCTTTTTCTATCGCTTTGATGGTATACGTTCCGATGATAAAAAGATTTCAACAGGAACGAATCCCATATCAAGCCAAAATATTACAGAGATTGCCGAATTACTAATGCGACTCTTCTCAATACTGGATTTGGTTGATGTCGGGTATTCTAGTTCGAAATTTAAGTCCTTCCTTTTCCTTGAGGAAACAAAGCTTATCGATGAAGCAATACCTCTTTCCGAAATCAACAAGGATTTCTCCAATCATATCAAGAAATACTGGTCCCCTAAGGAAATTTACGATACTTTAAGGGATTGTGGTGCAAATGCTTTTGTCTATCTAAATGAATAGCTTGTGTCCAAAGAACAAAACAGCCCATATGTCCTTGGATTGAATTGTGATATTGAGCACATCATGCCTGCCAGCGGAAAAAATCTGTCAGAAATAAGGAAAGATGCTGGTCTTCCTGATGATCTTGAATTCATAAATTATGTCAATAAACTTGGCAACAAAATATTACTTGAGTCTAAAATCAATCGTTCCATAGGAAATGAATGGTTTAGAACTAAAATTAGCCAAGAGGTCCAAACCAAATTGGGCTATAAAAATAGCCGTTTCCCTATAGCAAATAGCTTGGTGAATAAGTATGGAAAAGGTGCAAAGCCATTTTGGACGAAAAATGACATCGAAGAGGAAACCCAAAAAGCAGCTGAGCGTATAACTCGTTTTATCTTTGATGATTCGACATTAACTTTCTAACCCAAAGGGTAATTGATTCCCCCCTCCCCTTCTCCCCTTTGGCGTAAGGGACGGAGACGGATTTAAGGGTCTAACCTTTCCACAGGTCCCTCCGCCAGGCAGAGGGATGTCCTTTCGCCTTGCTCAAGGACCGAACGAAGGCTAAGACGGATTCACACATCCACGGAAAGAACTATTAAGGAGAATCGACGTCTCGCTCCGCTCAAGTCGATTGACGGCTCCTCTAAGGAGGATTGGCGTTTCGCTTCGCTCAAGCCAATCGAAGGCCAGTAAGGGAAGGCACGGCGGAAGGATCGGAGACGGATAACACTAAGAAGTAAGAGTACTAAGAATACTAAGAAGTAATGAGGTTACCGGTTATACCAAGTAACCCGCATCAATAAGCGTGATAGGTTGGATGGGGTTTGTAAGGGGAAGGGAAAAACACAAGCAGAAAACGCGGCCGCGAAAAGGCGGCCCCTTTTGGCGTTCTATCCCCTGCGCTTGCCGAACTTGAGCTCGTGGACAAGCCTGTCGACCTTCTTCTGGTCGGACTTGCCGAGGCTCATGAAGTCCCTCAAAAGGTCGAAGAGGCCGCACTCATCGTAGTCGTGGAACACGGCGCTCTCAGCATGGCGGAGGATCTTCTCGTTGTAGGCCCTCTCGTAACCCCTCAGGAAGGCCTCCAGAAGCTCGCTGAACGGCCTCTCCCTGTCCCCGTCGGCGGAGACCACTATGGTCCTCAGCCTGTCGTCCCCGATGAGCTCATCGGGCTTCCAGTCGAGCGCCTCGCCGAATATCCTCGCGCTCCTCATCGTCATGGCCATGGCCCCGGTCTCGATCTTGCTTATCGTGGCGTGGTCTATGCCGGTCCTCCCCGCCAGCTCCCTCTGGGTCATCTTCCTCTTCTGCCTGGCTTCTCTGAGCTTGTTCATGGGCCGAACCCTCCTCTTTCCGTCTGCGGACATTATAAAGTTTTCGGGTCGGACTTGAAAGTGTGAGTTTCAACGCTATAATTATCCTAGTTGAAGTTTATACGTTCAACAAAGGAGAATTGGGATTGGAGACAGCGGAAAGAAGGAAGGCGCCCTGGGTCAGGGTGAGGTTCGGCTATCTGGCCGACTACGAGACGGTGCAGAGGTGCGTGAGGCTTCTGTCCAGGGAGATCGTCATGAGAGCCAAGGGCGACCCCTGGGGAGCGGAGAGGAGGTCGCAGTCCTCCCTGCCCTTCGACGGGGAGGGGACGATGGACGACGGCAGGCTCATGGGGGTGACCGACAGGCTAAGGATGTCCGACTCCAAGGTCTGGCTCGGCAACGTGCCCGGCGGGAACCTCGTCTGGCCGGAGGACGGGGCGCGATGGCTAAGGCGGTCCTTTCCGAGACGATGCCGGACCTTATCATTGCCAACGGCATGGACCCAAAGGACATGGAGTGGGTCGCCTGCACGGCGAAGAGGGATGGGCTCAGCGGCATCAGGCTCCTCTTCTTCAGGCCGGCGAAGGAGGGCGAGATCGTCAGGCCGTGGCAGAGGGGGATGCTGTCGATAGCCTCCATCGTCTCCTTCCGGCAGGCGTTCGCGGAGAGGGCGGACTCCTATGTGAGAGGGCTCCAAGGGCTGAGGGCAACGGCAAACGGAGCGACGGAAAGCCGGTCGCTCGTCGCGTGAGGATTCATTTTAAACTTTAATCTGCACATGAGGGATAGCAAAATAGGATTCCAAGTCCTTTTTTGAAGAAAAACGCCCCTTTCACTCATGCTTTTTTAGGGCTTCGCGGTATCTGAGGACCTTCCCGCACTCGAAAGACCGCCTCAGCATGTCCAGAACCATGGCCGCCTTGTCGCCGTGATGGGCATAGATGAACGACTCCAGGTTGCAGTATCCGAGAATGTTCCTCCTGTCATATGCTCCGTGTGCCGTCATCAGCCTCTTGAACTCCCTGTGAACGGAATTGATGTCGTCCATCGGGTCGTCCTTGTCCCTCAGACCCTTCGTGTATTTCGTCGGATACACCGTTCTTGGCAGACCAAGGTCCTTCACGATAGCGTTATGGGCGCTGTCCCCGTCGTCATGGAAGGAGCTCGCCGCGACCATATGCGGTATGACCGTGTTCCTTTCGCCGGTCCTGGACGGTGACCCCTTTCCGTATGGGAGAAGGACGGCCCTGATTCCGTCGGTGGCACAGTAGACGCAATGCTGGTTGCGGGAGGTTCCACGGAGCTTCTTCCCTCCCTCCAGCACAATGAGGTCCTTCGGCTTCATGACCAGGAAGCATTCGTCCACCCCGACATCTCCCGAAAGAAGGATGCCGTCCTGATATCCATCCAAAATGAGAAAGACCTTCTTCAGCCAATATCTTCCGGTATTGTACGCGTTCTGGTTGTCCAAGGAGGAGCAAAGGAGGCTCTCATACTGAAAAAGGTGGATGAGGAACTCTATCCATTCTGAGACCGGTATCTTGTGGCCGTCGAAGATCGTCCCGGACAGGGGATTGAACTTCCTTCCGCAGTCCAGACAGCTAAATAACCCCATCGGCAATCGGACACTTAACTCATTTAGGCCGAAGAGAGCGATGGAGGGGATGATGAAGTAGGCGTAGAAGGCATTCTGGCCGCTGCCCCAGGAGATCAGATGGACGGGAAGGACATTTCCTTTCCGGTCGATGCCATAGTAGAGGATCGACCAGGCTTCGTATCCGATCGAGGCCTCGTCCTGGTTGAAGCCTCTCGGTAGGCGATCGACGAAAGCGACACGGAGGGCAAAAGCCAAGGCCAGAAGAAAAGTGACGAGAAGGACTTTCGGATTCTTTCGGGCATAGGACAAGATACCGACCGGATGCAGACGGATGCTTTTGGCATAGTTGACGATAAAGTAAAGGGAGGCGACGAAAAGGGCAAGGCAAAGGATGATCCAGTCGGCGATGAACATACCGTTTTCCGTTAGGTTCAGAATACTTTTATCCGGGATTTTTCAAACTATTTATATCACAACCAAGGCAGTTTTTCATCGTGACAAGGCAGGTGGTCGAGAATTTAGTCACTAAGGTAACTTGTCGTGTCCTATTTTTGACATCGTGCCCTTCTAGAGAGTCCAGGCTCTTTTGCGGATGCCTTGCAGAAAGGAATCGGAAAAAGCCTCAAGAGCAGAGGACTCGAGGCTTTTTCGATGTTTTTCCCAAAAATTTATTTCGTCACACGGATCTCGTAGTGTCCGCCTTTGAGAAGAAGGTAGCCTTCGCTCTCCCTGAGGTCTTCATATTCGTCTCCCGAAATCGTGATGTCTCCGTCGAAGGACTCGGGAAGATAGAGATGGCCGTCGGCTTTGATTGTGTCGATCGTCAGCGAGGTACCTTTTTTGTAGGAAAGGGCGATCGTCCCGCGGACTGTCTCAAAGGAGGAGGAGAAGTTGTCCAGAATGTCGGAAGGACGAATATCGTAGATTTCGTATCCGGCTTTCACGGGATAGACGCCGGCATAGTATCGTCCCATGATGGTCAACGGACCGCCCGTCCAGCCGTGGTTGACAGTGCCTTCGTCCTTGTGCCAGAGCTCGAAGAGCGTACTTCCTTCGTCCTGTATCATTTCCTGGTAGCGTTTGAGCATGCGCTCTTTGGAGTAGGCTGTCTCGCCCATGAGGCAGAGGGCCTCCAGGACGTATTTCTCCATGTAGGGGGAGGCGGTCTCGACACTCTTGAGGACGTTCAGGATGCCGGGATAGTCTTCCGTCATTGCAAGACCGGAGACGACAACCATGGCATTGCCTCTGTCGTCATATTCGCCGGAATAGGCCGGGGCGCGGAAGGCCGTGCCGTCATAGTAGACGGACCGGAAGTTCTTCTCTATGGAGTCGATACGTTCATCAAGGAAGGCATTTTCATTCGATATCGAAAGGTCGTCTGCAAGTTTTCTGGCTGTCGTCAAAGCGTAGTAATAGAAACATGTTTGGACAAGATTCTCATCTGTTCCGATTCCCCAGTCCGTCCATAGGAAGCTTCCGATCCGGTTTTCGGGAAGGCCGTCCTCTCCCATGCTCCAAAGCTTCAGATATTCGATCATCGCCGGATAGAAGAGCTTCATCGTCTCCGCATCTCCGGTATTGAGATAGTAGTCTCTCGTCGCGACGAGGAAGGCCAGGTTCTGGGCCGGGCATTCGTTTGTCGTCTTGCTCGGGGAGCGGGTGGGAAGGATGTGATCCTCCTTGATCCAGCCCAGAAGCGTCAGGATGGTCTTTTTCGTCATCTTGTGGCTTTCCGTGTCCAAGGCGTAGAAGGACATGCCGATCTGGTTTGCGGCATCCCCGAGATAGGGGGAGCGTTCTCTCTCCGGACAATCCATGTAGGTGTCGCGCATGCAGATGGACAGGGTGTTTTGCGCCTTCTGGAAAAGCGTGTCGAGGTCTTTTTCCCCGGTCTGGAATCTGCCGACCTCCTCGGAGGGGTAGTAGGAGCGTCGATATCCGACTTTCTTCAGGGTGATGCCAGCATCCACTTCCAGAATCAAGGTGTTTCCGGTCCGCCAAGGATAGGACTCATAGTCCTGCGTCCCTTCCTTTGCGATGTAGTCGTCCTTGAAGGACCCCATTCCCTGGCTTTCGAAGGTGTCTGTATAGTAGGTGATCCGTCTTCCCCCCTGGTCCGCCTCCAACGTGAAGACGGGGGAGAACTGCATATTCTCCGGAAGGTCGATCTCGATTGTCGTCTTCTCCTGCAGGGCGACATTTTCGTATTCCTTCGGTAGGGCAAGCCACTGGATGTCGTCGAAAGCTATCTGGGGGATGGGACATTCGTAGAGATCGTTGAAGGGCTGGCATCCCGGATAGCCGACGATTGTCGCCTCGCTCCAAGAGGAATCGTCGAATTCCGGATCCATGAACTCCCCGATGCTGTCCCTGGCGTCGTAATAGACGTTCCTTTCCGCCAGCATGTCCGCTTGAGGGTAGTTGGGGTAGTCGTTCCTCAAAAGGGTCTGGTTCTTGTATTCGCGCAGGCGCTGGACCTTGAAGGAGGAGTCGGAAAGGATCTTCTCCTCGCCCAGATCCATCTCGAAGAGAAGGCCCGCCTGTCCGGGATCGATCGAGGAGTTTCCGCTCCTTCCGTTGTACACGACTAAGAAGGCCAGGACATTCTCGCCCGTCTGGAGATAGGGGGAAAGATCGATCGTTTCGTAGTAGGAGTCGTAGAGGGTCGGGCCGCGCTTGCTCGAGCCGTCGTAGACTACAAGCTCGCCGTTGACCCAGAGGTAATACTTGGATTCGGCGGAAAGATAGGAGGTAGCTTCTTCCGGTACCTTGTCCAGCGTGAAATCTTTCCGGAAGGCGACGTAGGAGTCGGAGACGGAACGGCTGTCCCATATCCAGTTCGCCTCGAAGTCTTCTTTCTTGGCGCTGTCGAGGGACGAGACGTAGGGAAGATCGCTCTTGTCCGCCTTGTCCGTGGAGGGTGCGAAGGAGGAGGAATCACCGCCTGCGGCGCTTCCTGTGGAGAGAGAAGGCGAGACCGTGGATGGGCTGCTAGAGGAGGAAGGCTCCTGCGTGCAAGAGGCCAAAATGGAGAGAAGGGCGAGAGCCGGGAGAATGGCTTTTGTCTTGTTTTTCATGTTTTCTCCTTATATGGAAAGAGGGCACATGGCCCTCTTTTGTCTTCGGGAATATGTTTATTTCGTCAAAGGCGTCACGTCATCCAGGGTGAGGACGAGATCGATGCCGTAATCGCCGTAGAGGACGTAACGGTATTCCAGGGTCGCCTTTGTCCCTTCGATCTTCGCCTCGTAGGTGTTCTCGTCGCCGTCGAACTTGAAGGAGAGTTTCTCATTCTCGTAGGACCAGGTGCCGTTCTTGACCGTGGAATACTTGTAGTCTTTGCTTCCCGGATCTTCCTTTCCGGATGCCAGGACGGTCGTATTGTCATCCAGGCAGTAGAGATGGAAGTGGGCCGTCTCGTCGGCGAACATGGCAAGGGAATTCTCGGGCTCGTCGAACTGGTAGGCGACGCCCTTGATGAAGCTGTCCTTGTCATGATAGGTGATGGTGGAGCTTCCGGTCACTTCGCCCGTCCTTCCGGAGAAGACAGGCCAATCAAGCGTGAAGGTGATGGTCCCGTCCGCATCGGGATAGAGGTTGTAGGAATGCTCCGTTCCCGTCAAGGGAGCGCCGCCGGGCATGATGTTGACGGCATCCTTTCCGAAGACCGTTTCAAGAACGATACACTCCTGACCTTCCTCGTCTTCGCCCTCTTCCCAGCTTCCGCCGATCCAGTCGTCATAGAATCCGCTGTTCTCCGTGTAGGTGCTGGTGTCCATCGAAAGGATGTTGTAGCCGGAGCCTTCGACCGTGCCGTCGGTGTTGAGATTGAGAAGGATCTCGTACTCGAATCCCATCATCTGGACGGTGGCATCGGTGAAGGTGCCGAGGAACTGGTAAGCGATCGTCTCCGTAGTCGTCGAGCTGCCGTTTCCGCCGGTCGAGGCGCTTCCGCCCTGGGCGGTCGTCGAGCTTTCTCCGCCGCATCCTGTCAAAAGAGCGATGCCGGCAAAGAGAAAGAGACTCGTCAGACCTTTCTTGTTTTTCATTTTGTACCTCCTAGTGGTGACGGTCCTCAGTCTAGATAGGGATGAAAGCGGTTTAAACGGGACCGACATTTTCTTTTCGTTTTGCGACAAAATCTCTTTGTGACTGCTGAAAGAAACACAAAACGGGATCCCTGTCCAAAGAAATTTGCTAAAAATTGACATTATACCGCTTACATAGATAAAATGACTTTTCAGAAAGGGAGTGGAGCAAATGGATCCTTTGCGCATCGCCATCGTCGAGGACGAAGAAAGCAACCAGAAAATTCTCCAAGATTATCTTGAGCGCCTTTCCAAGGAGAAGGGGATCCTTTTCAAGATCGCCGTCTTCAACAACGGCGTCGCCTTCCTGAACAATTACCAGGCCGAATACGACTTGGTCTTCATGGACATCCAGATGCCCTTCGAGAATGGCATCGAAGTCAGCAAGGCCTTGCGCGAGAAGGACAAGTATGTCGCCATCATCTTCGTCACGAACTTCGTCGACTATGCCGTCAACGGCTATGAGGTCAACGCCCTGGACTATATCGTCAAGCCTATCGACTACTATGACTTCGCACTGAAGATCAACAAGGCTCTCGGACTTTTGAAGAAGCATCGCGAGAAAGAGACCTTTTTGATGATTTCCACTTCGGATGGCTATCAAAAAATACCGATCATGTCCATTCGATATGTGGAGAGCAACAAGCATACTGTCATTTTCCACACTTTGGATGGCGAGATTCGCAAGTATGCGTCCATAAAGTCGGTGGAGAAGATGCTTCCCGAGAATGTCTTCGTCCGCTGCAACAGCTGCTATATCGTGAACCTGAACTATGTCACCCGGATCGACAAGTACGACCTCTTCCTGGACAAGGAGTCTCTCGTGATAAGCCACCCCAGAAAGAAGGAAGTCGTCCAGCGCCTTGTCGATTTCGCCAAGGAATATGGCGGAGCCGGGGGGGGTAAATAGGCATGCCCCCTGGAATCGGCCTTCATTGGTCCATCATGATCAACATGCTTTCCAATCTGGAAGGCCTTTTTGCATGCGTCCTTTTTTCCTATGGCGGGAAGCTAAGAAGCCATTGGATCGCCCGTGTCGTGATATCCCTCCTGGTCACGACGGGCTTCATCTTTCTCTTCGGATGGTTCCGTAGCGAGATCACGAACATCTGGTCCGGCATGGCCGTCACTTTGATGATGAACGCTTATCAGCTCGGCTTGATGTTCTTTTGCCTGAAGGATCGGCCCAGCCATATCCTCGTCCGCTTCGTCGGCGCCCTTTGTGTGCATCAGATTTCCGAGCAGGTGTTCGGTTTTCTCAACCAGTTCGGCGGCAGCATCAACAACGTCCTCATCGGCGGATGGACGACGGGGAACCTGGATTTCGACTTCGTCCTGAGGCTTTTCGCCCGTTTCGCCTTCATGTTCCTCATCTTCCTTCCCATCCGGAACTCCGAGGTGCAGGACGATGCCGTCATGAGAAGACGGGTGATCACCATCACCTCCGTCTGCGCCCTCTTCATCGTCGTCGTCACGAGAGTGGAGACGGAATACCGTGAACAAAGCTTCATTCTGTCCAACCTTTTGCGGATCACCATGCTTCTCTTCTGCCTTCTGATCCTTTTCATCCGCTCCCGTTTCTTCGATATCTCCAGGCAGCAGAGAGAGAACCTCGTGATGAGCAACATCATCGAGAACCAGCGCGTCCAGTACGACAATTTCCGGGATTCCGTGAACTATATCAACAGCGTCTGCCATGACCTGAAGAAGCGCATCAAGGCCCTCCAGGGGAAAATCTCCGAAGAAGAGCTCTCCGACATGAAGAATGCCCTCGCCCTCTACAACAGCCGCTTCAAGACGGGAAACGAGGTCTTGGACATGGTCCTCTACCAGTGCCGGATCGTCTGCGACAAGCACCATATCCGGCTCACCTGCATGGCAGACGGACAGGCTGTTGCCTTTATGGAAAAGAACGATCTCTATACGCTTCTCATGAATGCTCTTTCCAATGCCATCGAGGCCTCGCAAAAGGTCGAGGACGCAGGAAAGAGGCTCATCTCCCTCACCGTGAGAAGGCAGAACGCCCTCCTTGAGATCCAATGCGCCAACTATTTCGACGGAAAGGTGGAACGGAATGGGGAAGGCGCCCTGGAGACGACGAAAGCCGATGGACGCCTTCACGGCCTTGGCATGCGCTCCATGCGCTATGTCGCCGGCGAATACGAAGGCGTCGTGGACGAGAAGACAGAGGGGGATATCTTCATTCTTTCCATCTACATCCCCGTCCAGAACGACAAGCCCGCCGCATAAGATTGTGCCGAAAAGGCATAAGATTGTGTCGCTCGTCTGTTAAGCGCTTACAAGCTTCTTTCATAATGCGGTCAGTCCAAACAAGGAGGGACTTACCATTATGAAAAAGAAGATTTTTACGGTTCTCGCTCTCGCCTGCGGCGCCATCGCCATGACGTCCTGCTCTGGTTCCGGCGCGGCTTTGAGCGATGTCTACCTTTCCAGCAACCACATGGACTATTCCAACTTCTTACCGAAGTTCAACTACTACTTCGAGACGACAACAACCCAGCAGCTTGAGACCTACGACGACAACACCTATGTCTTCACCGTCAACACCTCCACCTTCTCCAACATCTCCCTCGGCCCCGATGTCGCCGCCGGCGAAGAGACCCACAACGACAGAGGCCAGAACGTCTACAAGCTCTATGGCGAATGCACCATCGAGGCCACGGCCGACTACACGACCATCAGCCTCGATTCCGTGACCCGTTTCGTCCAGTACGGCCTTTCCTCCAACACGGACGAGAACGGCGTCACCACGACTTCCGTCACCTTCCACGACACCGACAACTGGTCCGAAGACAGCCAGACCCTCTATGAAGTCACGGGCGAGGAGTATGTCAAGGCTCTCGGCGATGCCCTTGCCGCCCTCGGCGAGGCCAAGTCCGTCTTCACCTCCGCCAACGCCTTCGACTACATCCCCGAGCTGACGACCCTCGTCTCCACCAGCCCGCTTGCCGAAGAGGCGGCCTAAGGCATGGCCAAGAGATCGAAACTCTGGCTCGGTCTCTCCAGCGTCTTGACTTTCCTTCTCGTCACCTGCGCCTTCGTTACGGATATCGCCGTCAACGAAGGCTATGACGGCTTCATCAACGACGCATTGGGACTCAAGCCGCCCACCAACAGCACCAACAACGCAGAGAACACATACAAGAGCGCCTATGGCGACATCAGCGCCGAGAACGCCCGCAAGCTGATCGCGGACGAGAACGACCACAACATCCGGGTCATGGAAGAGGGAGCGGTTCTCCTGAAGAACGAGGGGAACGCCCTTCCTCTTGCCGCCACGGAGAAGAAGATCACCCTCTTCGGCAATTCCGTCGCCGACCCTGTCTATGCCACCAATGGCGGCGGTTCCGTCTTCAAGTCGGGCCGCGGCGGAAGCCTTCACCAGGCTTTCCAGGATGCCGGCTTCGAGATCAACGAGACCCTCTACAACGCCTATGTCAATTCCGGCGTGC
Organism: Candidatus Enterosoma merdigallinarum; assembly: GCA_018714385.1. Classification (GTDB taxonomy): domain Bacteria; phylum Bacillota_I; class Bacilli_A; order RFN20; family CAG-288; genus Enterosoma; species Enterosoma merdigallinarum. The sequence continues at coordinate 24,516 of DVNL01000004.1, forward strand.
GACGTGTCTCCTCCTCGACTCCCGGAACCTCCACCATCGGCGAAGTGCCTCTCTCCTTCTACACAAATGATTTGAAGAACACTTTCAGCCAGTACAACGATGCCGCGATCATCGTCCTGACCCGCTATGGCGGCGAAGGCGTCGATCTGGACACCAAGGATGCCGCCGGCGTCCCGCTTCTTTCCCTCCACCAGGAGGAGAAGGACCTTCTCAACCTCGTCAAGGAGTCCGGTTTCAAGAAGACCATCGTCCTTGTCAACACGCCCTTCCCGATGGACCTCGGCTTTTTGGAGGATGAAGCCTACGGCGTCGATGCCGCCCTTCAGTTCGGCGCAGCGGGAGATGTCGGCTATATCGGCGTCGTCAACCTTCTCACCGGAAAGGCCGATCCCAGCGGACATCTCGTCGATACGTGGGCGGCCGATTCCACCTCCGCCCCGGCCATGCGGAACTTCGGCGACTTCACCTTCTCCAATGTCACCGGACAATACGATTCCAAGTATGTCGTCTATGCGGAGAACATCTACGTCGGATACAAATACTACGAGACCCGCTACCACGATCAGGTCCTCAATCTCCACAACGCCACCTCCTCTGCCGGAACCTATGCCTCTTCCGGGGAAAGCTGGAACTATGCCGACGAGATGGTCTATCCCTTCGGAGCCGGCATCAGCTACGCCCAGTTCGAGAAGACGTTGAAGGACGTCGTCTGGGACAAGGAGACCCACAAGGTCACGGCGACGGTCGACGTGAAGAACCTCGGCCCTGCCGAAGGCAGCGCCTATACCGGCGAGAGCAAGGCAACCGTCCAGCTCTACGTCAGCCTTCCGTGGGAAGAGGGGCAGGCCGAGAAGAGCGCCATCCAGCTTGTCGGATACGGCAAGACGGAGCCCCTGGCAAAGGGAGAGAGCGAGGAAGTCACGATTGAGGTCGACGACTATCTCTTCGCCACCTATGACGAGAATGCCGAAAACGGCGCTGACAAGAGCAAGAAAGGCTGCTACCTCTTCGATGCAGGCGAGTATGACTTCGCTATCGGCGAGGATGCCCACGATGCCTTGAACAATGTCTTGGCCGCCCAGAATGTCACGGGTCTGACCGATCCTGCCGGGAATGCCGTGGAAGGCGATGCCGACAAGGTCAAGACGATCGAAAGCGAATTCGACAATCAGACTTATGCCACCTCCAGGGAAACCGGAGAAGTCGTCAGCAATCAGCTCAAGGACGAGATGGACCTCAACAGCTTCATCGACAACGCCGTCACCTATCTCACCCGCACCGACTGGACGACATATCCCAAGTCCTATACGGGCATCACCGCCACCGATGAGATGAAGACTCTCATCGACGGACACTGGTATGCCAAGGAGAGCACGGATCCTAGCTACGACAGCTTCACCCAGGGCGTCACGCTCTCTGACCCCATCAACTTCGTCGAGCTCAAGGACGTCGACTACGACGATGACGAGACGTGGGAGCAGTTCCTCAACCAGCTCACCGTCTCCGACATGGTCTCGATCGTCGGCGAGACGATGGGAAACGTCGCCGTCGAAAGCATCAACAAGCCCGCGAACTCCAACACCGACGGACCCAAGGGCATCTCCGGAAGTTACCGGGACGAAAAGGGAAACGCCGTCGAAGGTATCACCCTCTATGTCGACGAGACCGTCCTCGCCTCCACCTTCAACACCGATCTCTTCACCGAGAAGGGCAAGCTCTTTGCCGAGGATGCTCTCTATGCCGGTGTCACGATGGTCTTCGGACCCGGCGCGGATCTCCACAGGACGCCCTATTCCGGACGTAATTCCGAATACTACTCCGAGGATTCCACAGTCTCCTATCTGACCGGCGCCTATCAGGTGAGGGCCATGCAGGAGGGCGGACTCATCGCCGCGAGCAAGCACTTCGTCGGAAACGACCAGGAGACCAATCGTCACGGTGTGAGCACCTTCTCCAATGAACAAGGCTTCCGCCAAGGATCCCTGCGCTGCTTCGAGGGCGCCTTGAGCGACTCTGTCGGCGGCGGACTGGGCGTCATGTCCTGCTTCAACCGCGTCGGCATGACCGCCGGTGCCGCGAGCAAGGCCGTCCAGGTCGACATCCTCCGGAACGAATGGGGATTCAAGGGCGTCGTCCTGACCGATTCCTCCAAGGATTCCGCCGACTATGTCCATACCTTCGAGTGCATGATGAACGGGACGGACATGTTCAACAACGATCCGACCCGAAACACCTCCATCACAAGACAGGTCACGCAGCAGAAGGACGGAAAGCTGCTCCAGCAGCTCCGCCTCATCAACAAGCACTATTACTACGCCTATAGCCGCTCCAACCTCGTCAACGGCCTCAGCGCCGAGACCCAGGTCGAAGGGTGGGTCCCCTGGTGGAAGCCGGCCCTGTATGCGATCGACGGCGTCCTTGCCGGACTGACCGCCGCCGCCATCGTCCTGTATGTCGTCGAGACCTATGTCCTTCCTGCCGTGAGCAAGAAAAAGGAGGGCAAAGCAGAATGAACAAAGTCTTGCAAGCCGTGAAAGCTTTCTTCGAGAAGTGGTTCAAAGGCCGCGCGATCGGCTTCTATGTCGCCATGGCAGTCGCCCTCCTGGCCTTTGTCGTCGATCTGGTCTACGTCATCGTCGACCATGCCGATAGCGACCGCACCTTCTCCTGGGTCGGCTTCGCCCTGATCCTCGTGGCGGTGTTCTCCAATGCCGTCACCGTCTTCACGCCCCTCCCCTTCGCCCCCTTCATCCCTTCCGTCCTCTACTCCGTGAGCTTCGGCGTCATCCTCAAGGCCTGTCTTCCCTCCATATCCGACATCTGGAACGGCGTCAACTTCATCGGTGGAAACGGTGAGCTTGGCATAGTTTTCTCTGCTCTCTTCGGCGTCATCGCCATCGCCGGCATCGTTACCTGCTTCCTCGATACGAAGAAGACGCTCCTCCTTGTGAAAGAGTAAGCGATTCGCTCTTTCAAAGAGCCCGGGCCTGCTTTCCAGGTCCGGGTTTTTGATTGGATTCGCCGTTTTGTATCTTGAGTTCTCTTACATCAACTGGCGAAGGACGAAGCGAAACGCCGAGGGGATGGAACAATCTTTGAACAGCTTTTCTTTTGAAATCCATGCTTCGTCGGAGATATCTCTGTTTTTCACCGCCACTTCATAGCCTTTCATCTCCCAGACAAGATGCGAAAAGACGTGCTTGCCTTTTCCGATCTCATGGATGCCTTCTATGTCCAGTCCGGAAAGCTTATCTCTAATCTCGGTCTCGCTTAAGAATCCTTCATAATTGGGGAATTCATACAGGGAAGCCAACAGGCCCCTGTCCGGTCTTTTCCGTATCAGGATCTTGTCTTTATGACGGATGAGGAGGACCGTTCTTTTCTCGACCTTCCTTATGTTTTTCTCTTTCTTCGGGGGATAGGAAAGCATCGACCCGTCTTCTTTGGAACGGCAGAAGGAAGAGAGAGGGCACTCATGGCAATGGGGCATCCCGTGGGGGAGGCAGACCATCTCGCCGAGATCCATCAAGGCCTGGTTGAAGTCGGAAGGGTCTGCGTCCTTCAGTCTGTCCAGGAAGAAGAGACGGCATTTCTCCTTCATCTTTTTGTCCTTATTTTCGCCTTCTTTCTCGAGTCTTGAGAAGACGCGGATGAGATTGCCGTCCACGGCGATCTCCCTCTTGTGGAAGGCGATCGCCAATATGGCGGAAGAAGTGTATTCGCCGATCCCGGGAAGGGAAAGGAGACTCTCCTTGTCTTCCGGGAAGCTTCCACCATGTTTTTCCTGGATGGCCCTTGCCGCTTTGAGAAGGTTTCTTGCCCTGGAATAATAGCCAAGGCCCTCCCATAGCTTCAGGACTTCCTCTTCCTTTGCTTCTGCCAAGTCGGACAAGGAAGGAAAACGGGCAAGGAAGCGGCCATAGTATCCCTTGACCTTTTCCACCTGAGTCTGCTGAAGCATGGTCTCGCTCAAAAAGACCTCGTATGGTGAGGCGTCCTTCTTCCGCCAAGGCATCTGGCGCTTGCTCTTTTCGTACCAGGAAAGGAGGCGTTGTTCAAATGACATGCCAATATTATATCGGACTTCCAAAAAAGACTATGTTTTATCTTACATGAAGAACGCCTTCGTTACTCTCCTTTCAATGTAGAAATCACAATACTACCAAACGATCCAAGGATCGGAACCATCACAGATTGAGTTATAGAAGAATCTAAAATCACAATACTACCAAACAATAGGGCACTTCGTTATCTCTGCCACTTGGTTATAGAAGAATCTAAAATCACAATACTACCAAACCAAGTTGGTGGCAGGATTCTTCACACTGCGGTTATAGAAGAATCTAAAATCACAATACTACCAAACAGAGCCAGCACCAATGGCACCAATATTAAGGTTATAGAAGAATCTAAAATCACAATACTACCAAACGCTCCTGTCAAGACTAATTCTACTCCTCTTGGTTATAGAAGAATCTAAAATCACAATACTACCAAACAAGAGAGAGCGAGAGCATTCACCTCGATAGGTTATAGAAGAATCTAAAATCACAATACTACCAAACAGGACAGGGCGAGAGCGTTCACTTCTATGGGTTATAGAAGAATCTAAAATCACAATACTACCAAACTGATAGTCTCCGTTATAGTGCCGAAAATTGGTTATAGAAGAATCTAAAATCACAATACTACCAAACGCGAATAGCCGAATCCAGAACGGATTCATCGTTATAGAAGAATCTAAAATCACAATACTACCAAACACTACCGACCATAATCATCAACATTGTCAAGTTATAGAAGAATCTAAAATCACAATACTACCAAACAAGACCTCCGGCGTTCCGGGATGGACGACGAGTTATAGAAGAATCTAAAATCACAATACTACCAAACCGGAGGAAAGGTTGTCGATTTGGTTAGTGTGTTATAGAAGAATCTAAAATCACAATACTACCAAACGTGTGAAAGCTGAAAGTGCTGTTTGCTCTGGTTATAGAAGAATCTAAAATCACAATACTACCAAACAAGATTGGGACGTATCTCTTAGAAATCATTGTTATAGAAGAATCTAAAATCACAATACTACCAAACGAAGCCCCGGACGAGGTGCAAGGGTCTTTAGTTATAGAAGAATCTAAAATCACAATACTACCAAACGCATCATACGGCGCGTACCAGAGCGAATAGGTTATAGAAGAATCTAAAATCACAATACTACCAAACCGGAGTCGGTGTCAACGTCCGTTTCGGCGGGTTATAGAAGAATCTAAAATCACAATACTACCAAACACCTCACTTTTTGGATTTCTGCGTTTATTAGTTATAGAAGAATCTAAAATCACAATACTACCAAACAATCATGGAGACGGGCCGAGAAGACTATCCGTTATAGAAGAATCTAAAATCACAATACTACCAAACAAAAGCAAGATGTGCTTGGAAGGTGAAAAAGTTATAGAAGAATCTAAAATCACAATACTACCAAACGATAGCGAATGCCTATGCCTCGGGGTCGAAGTTATAGAAGAATCTAAAATCACAATACTACCAAACCGTCCCCGATGGGTTGGCGGTAGGGAACGAGTTATAGAAGAATCTAAAATCACAATACTACCAAACCGGGCGCTCACCCGGTCTGCCTGTCGGCCGGTTATAGAAGAATCTAAAATCACAATACTACCAAACAAAATCCCGTATCCTTCCTCCTGTGCATACGTTATAGAAGAATCTAAAATCACAATACTACCAAACACCGCAGAAACACCATCCAAGGTGAAAGACGTTATAGAAGAATCTAAAATCACAATACTACCAAACTACACGGAAGTCGACCAGTTCAGCCTCGGGGTTATAGAAGAATCTAAAATCACAATACTACCAAACTATCGAAGTTGTTCCTGGAGATTCTTTCAGTTATAGAAGAATCTAAAATCACAATACTACCAAACATGATATGGGCCTTCAACAAGGAAGAAAAGGTTATAGAAGAATCTAAAATCACAATACTACCAAACAAAGATGTCTAAATATGGATCTATGAATGTCGTTATAGAAGAATCTAAAATCACAATACTACCAAACTTGTAGCGAGAACCGCCGCGAGCCAACTTTGTTATAGAAGAATCTAAAATCACAATACTACCAAACCTCGATAGCTGCCTTAAGTTCGCCAAGATTGTTATAGAAGAATCTAAAATCACAATACTACCAAACCTTTCTGCTAAAAAGAAAGCGTTGAGAAGAGTTATAGAAGAATCTAAAATCACAATACTACCAAACGCGCTTTTTCCAATACCTATGATGATCATAGTTATAGAAGAATCTAAAATCACAATACTACCAAACCGGAAATGTGGTCAGTCCTCGCGGCGGGCAGTTATAGAAGAATCTAAAATCACAATACTACCAAACTTGCCATCAAGAGTACGCATCTTCAAACCAGTTATAGAAGAATCTAAAATCACAATACTACCAAACGGGCCTGCACTGGTGCATCATCACGAAGGCTGTTATAGAAGAATCTAAAATCACAATACTACCAAACCTCAGAAGATACACTTTTTGGCTTGTTTTTTCGTGATTTCATTAATATTTTAAAAATCCGTCGTTTTGAAATCAATATGCTGTTCGAAGAGATCTTCATCAATTCGAATGGTCTTTTCATGCGTGGTCTTTCTTAGCGGAAGATGGCTTGTCAGAATGAAAAAGACGATTTCCATTTTTTGCATTTCTTTGTGGAACGAGTAAAGTTCGTCTTCGCTCAAATAGTCCTGAAGGTTATAAAGAACGAAGATATTTTTCTTTGTGACATGGCTCAAAATTCGAATGGAAAGAACGAGGTTTTCCAGAAAATCGTCCGTTTTACGATGCGGACTCAAAGAGAGTGCTTTTAAAAGGACTCCCGGGTTGATGTCTGTTTCTATCGTCAAAGGAATCGGAAAGTCAAATGCGACTTTCTCTACCCATTGGCTCAACTCATTGATCAATCTTTGAAACTCGGTCTGCTCTTCATCGCTTATGGAGGATACAACTTCCTTTGTGATCGTATTCTCTACTTTCTTGTTGTCTAACGCAGGGTTGAAGCAGTCCCGTATGAAATAGCAAGACTTTTCGAATGGAATTTCTTTATTGCCATCGTAAAGCCGGAAGAAAGGTTCGCCGGTCTCTATCTGCCTTTCGACGCCATCTAAAAAAGTTCTTAAAAGACTCGGGCTCTCGATTGCCAGGGTAGTATAAGTGTCGGATTCCAGGATGATTTCGGCTTCGATGCGATGATGACGCAGTATTCTCTTCATAATTCGACCAGCCTATTATCGGTGTGGACGATGTCCGTGACGAATTCGCCGAGAAGATTGTCGATTTCTCCAAACTGTTTTTCGGTGACGGTCAGAAGAGAGACCATGCCTTTTGGAGGAAGATGGGCCTCTACAGCTTTTTTGACTTTTTCTATGGCACCGCCGTTGACGGATAGCTTCACATAGATGGATTCCTGGAACATGATAAAGCCGATGCTTTTTATGAATTTGACGAATTGGCGATAGTGGCGCCTTTCGATGGCGGTGACAACAGGAAGATCGAACATAAGAAGTGTCCTCATATACCTATAATTGCTCATCTTTCGCTCGCACTGTTTCAATCAAGTCAGGATTGTCTTCATTTAAGGCATGAATGCAGCTGATGACGAAGGAACGGATTGCATTGTCGAAAACCATGTTCCTTTTTCCACAGAAGATTTCAAAACCGAAACAAGAAAGGACAAAGGACTTGAAGTTGTCGTCGTCGAAATTCTTTGACACAAGAAAGCCATCTAAGAGGGGCCGGAAAGGCTCCATGAGATCGCAACCGAGATTGAAGGGGTTCGTCTCCCCGATGTGGTGGATTCCAATTTGTGTCAGATAGCCCAAAGAAGCGATTTCCCTGTTGACGGCACTCAAAAGAATTGCGTAGCCGTAGTCCAAATAGCCATTTTGCGGGAAGCACTCTCGGCGTCGGTCAAAGGAGGATCCATACAAGGAGGCGAAGTATGTCTTCGCCGCCAAGCCTTCCCTGTTTTCTGCATCGCCATCAGTGACTTGTTTTTCATAGGAAAGCAATGTTTGATAGCCATCCTCTTTGTTTTCTCTTTTCAAGACCATGGCCTGATTGTGGATTTTCATCTGGATGATGCGTTTCCAGATTCTGTCTTTGGTCGAGGAAGACCATTGACACTGCTTTTTGACCTTTCGATAGGAATCGTTGGAACCGAAATAAGGGACAAGTTCACTCTGGGGATTGTGCTTGCGGTCACAGAAAACGACTTTGATTCCATGCTCCACAAGCTCAGAAATCAAAGCCGAAGTGATGCATGCCTGTTGACTTTCGATGATAAGAGTGGAGATTTCATCCAAAAGAATTTTTGTTTCCTGGTCTTTCATGCAGACAAGATAATTCAGTCTCGTCTCCAGCTTGCAGCGACTGTTTATCTTGACTATCCGAAACGCCATACATTAATCCTCTGGGACAGTAAAGAGGACTTTTTCGTAGAAGCCGGTCACTGATTGGGCGATGATTCTTGTGTTGGGAGGAAGCCTTTTTTTGAACCTCAGCGATCCGGCTGAAGTTACATCAACGTAAGTTAAGTTGACTTTAATATTTTGGCCTTGCAGAAGATTAATAATCTGATTCAGAACAAAGGCTTGTTTTTTCACGGTCAACGAAGCAAACGAAGCTCGATTTTTGATGATATTTTTGAGTGTAGAAGAAATCTCCGGGGCGAATTTGAAGCGAGGTCGATTGAATACGTCATCACAAAGATAATCAAAGAAGCGCTGATTTGCCTCCTTGTCTAAATTATGAGCGCCGACTGGAATGCAATCGGCACTATCTGGCAACTTATCAAAATCTGGCCTTTTCTGGCCGGCAGGGAGATTGGTTCCCAAGAACACGGAAATAGTTTTGACGTATCGGACATAATTCTGCGGAAGAATTAGCGGGAGGGCAAGAGCTCCTATAAGCCGAGTTCTAGTTTTTCCGTTAATCAAGATTCTTGCGCACCCAGTTTCTTTGTCGGTAAATTCAAGTAAAGTTTTGATTTTGACTTCTGGCAGGATGACTTCAGGCTCTTTCAAAGACAAGTTCTTCTCGAGGTACTCTTTGACAAATTGTTCATCTTTAATTTTGTCTTTGTAGACGGCTGGGATGTTTTCCAGAGAATATTGGTGCTTTCCTTTTTTGTCCACGGACCTGACGAGCATGAAGAAGGGGGCGATGAGATCGCTATAGCCACCATATTTCAAGGCATAATTTTCTTCGGAGAGGGGCCCCTCTGCTTTCAAAGGAAGGTCAGCTTTTCGATCCCAGCACGCGGATCGAATGCCGGCTTTTCGCATCATTCCCGGCTGCGTATATGGCATTCTCGTGATCATCGGATCATCGAGAAGAAGATTCTGACGGATGAGATCGATCGTGCCCTTGGAATTCGGATCCTCTTTTGCCTTTTGCTTGTCCAGATACTTCTTCGCCTTCCAGACCCAGACGGGCGTGCCCGGAATGCATCTGTCCTGCTTGAAGAAGTGCTCGGGATCGATTTTGGTTCCTTCGAAATACTCTCTCTGGCGTCTTAGGGTCTCGACATCGAAAGAACTGGAGAAGACTTTGTTGTAGACGTTCCCGACGACGATGTTGAGATAAGCATCGTGGGCATGGTGGAAATTGTTGACGTCACGGCATTTGACCAGGTCGAACGTTTTTCGAAAGCCGCTCACATTGGTTGCCTTGGAATAGACGATATGCGCACCTTTGTCGACATATTTGAGAATGTCGCACACAGCCTTGACGGACTGGCTTGTCGTCACCAGCTGGCGATTGACGAAACCGACGAGTTCATCCTCCGTGAGTTGGTTGTGCACGGAGCGGAGGAGTCTTCTTCTTTTCTCGGAAGACAATAGAACGTGTTCCTTTCCCGAGATCTTGCTATAGAGGAATTCAATGTGCCGCCTTCCTTCGGGAGTGATGATTTCGCACGGTAGAGGATAGGTGTCGGATTTCTTGCTGTTGAGATCTCTTTCGACCAGGACCCTGTTGTCGATACTGTCGTCCTTGAGCTTCGCCTGCGGGATGATGTGGTCGATATCGTAATTGCTCAAGTTGTTCAAGTCGATGGGCTTTCCTGTATAGACGGATTTTCCGAGCTGGAGGAAATACAGGAAGAGTTTGTCTTTCTTCAACTGGTCATCGTCTTTTTGGGAGAGACTGTCAAAGAGCTCTTTGTCCTCGCTTTCGATCTTGCAGGCTTTGTAGATTTCCTCGAGCTTTCTTCGACGGGATAGGGTTCTTTGCTTTGTCTTCGACTGTTCTCGAGTGCATTCGACGAAATAGGAAAGGAAACCATCGATTCCGAGCATCTTCTTCAGCTCTGAGACGACTTTGAGAGTTTGCCTCAAGGATCTCTTCATTGCCGGGGAGACATATTCGCTGTCGATCAGGTCTTCTTCGTTTGGCTTGTGTCTATCGTTCTCCGTTTCGACTTGTTTTTTGAAAGTATAAAGGTTTTCGGTCTCGTAGATCTCCATGAAATTCAGAGGATAATGGCTCATCAATTCAATGACGGTCATATCCTTTTCGAGAACTTCGTCAGTCAGAGGGTTGACGGCGGGGGACGTCAATTCGTCCAGTATCTTTCTGGAGAGCTTCCCCCAGCCCTTATAGCGGCGGGAAAGAAGATAGCGGACTTGGCTCTTTGACAATTCCAATGCCTCAAGTCTTTCTTTCCGAACGTCATTGTCCTCGAACATGGTGAGGTCGAATAGGACTTGCTCGGCTTTCTCTTGAAGGGCCTTGTCTTTCAACAGGGCTCGACCAAAGGCTCTATCGTCCATCATGTCTATCCACACACCAAGATTGGCGTGCATATCTTCTTCTGAAAGATCGGAACCCTTGCGAGTCTGCAATGAGATCTCATCGCCCGAGGCGGCTCCGTATTTTCGGACTAAAGCATCAATGATATTCTTTTTCTTCACGGAGCGAGTCGCCAAATAGACGTTCTGGATAAGATAATTTTTGTCGTCTTCCGTGATCTTTTTGCCATTGATCAGCCAGTTGTTCATCTCGTTGAGGAGCATGAAGCGACTGTAAAGAAGGGAATTCTTCGGGAGTGTGCACTCGCCCAGGAGATATGTGCACTTGTTTTTCATTCTTTCGATGAACTTTTCTTCACTGGCGGACTTGTCGATGACCTCATGGAAATTCCATGGGGTTATTTTGACACCATCCTTCTTTCGGACCATCCAGTGGTTCTCGGGCCTTTTTTCTTCAGAGTCTCCGCCATCGGAAAGAGGGCCGACATAATATGGGATTTTGAAGGAAATAAGAGAAAGAAGTTTATAACATTTTTCATTTGGATTGAGGAAATCGGAATCCAACTCTCCGAGGAAAGGATAATATTTTTTCTGAATGTTGATTATCGCTTTCATCTCGTTATAGTTGAGCTGATAGGGGAGGATGCCGTTGTTCTTTCCGTTTTGTCTTGGAAGATAGGTGCCGGCATCAATTTCACGATTGATGTTTTCAATGTCGAATCTGTCATTTTCGTCTGCATTCTCGATCGATGGAAGCAATTTCTTGATTTCTTTTCCCAACTCTTCGAGGGAAGTCGAATGACTCAGCCCTTTCTCTTTTTCGCCCTTCTTTTTGTTGAAGGCGATATAATTGACATAGTTCTTTGAGGCCTCCTTGGCTCCTTCTGGACGGGAGATTCTGAAAAAGGCGTTGTAGTGGTCCCCGGCATATTTTTTGATGAGCCTTTTTAGTGTTTTTAGCTGTTCTTTGTGCTTTTCGTATGTTGCGACCATCGCTTCGGAAAGATTCGATTTTCCCTGCAGCAAGGAGGCCAAGACCCGATAGTCGTGGATATTCTTTGTCTCGAGAATCAGGTTGATCTTGTCATCATCTAGTGCGGAACACAAGTCCGCAAAGCCGGTTTCGAAATCATCGTCTTCAAAGCAGATCTTTTTGTCCTTGAACTCGTCTTCCTCTTCAAGCTCCGGGAAGAGATCCGTTATCTTTTTGGTCGATCCGTTGATAAGGTCGAGAATATTGGAACGGATATCGCTTCTTTTTTTCGGTATGTTCAGCAGCTCAGCTTCTTTGTCTCTCAACGGAGCTTTTCCCAGGCTTTCCTTGAAACATGTATCAAGACTTTCCGCCTTGCTTTTGTCCAGATTGAATTTGGATGGGCTAATTCCTTCATCGGTATCAATATATAAGGACTCGATGAGTTTATCGAGGGTATCAAATGACTTCTGGAGAGCATCAATGTCGGTTCCGCCCGATTTGATGTCTCCCTCACGAAGGAAATTGCCGCGGTATTTGACCATATGGGCAAAGGCCAAATATACCTCCCGGATATCGAATCTGCGGTCCTGCGTCAGCAAAGCCTGACGGAGGTGATAGATCGTCGGATATTTCTTTTTAAAAAGAGCGTCGCCATGTTTGATCTCCGGGAAAAGAAGGGGCATGTCCTGGATTTGATCCGGTTTGTCCTCGGCATGGAGGAAAGAGTTGTTCAACCTGTCGAAGAAGAAGGGGTCGACTTTCTCGACTTCAAGTTTGAATATCTCTTGGAGCAACAGGAGCCTCCATCTTCTTCTCTGGAGCCTTCTTCGGGCGGCCCGGTGACTTCGTCTTTCCGCCGCCGCTTCCGCTTCCGAGAAAAGACGTGCGCCCCAGAGGTGTTTCTTTGTGTAGCACCGCTGTCCCTTCCTGTCGAGACGGACGGCTCGTTTGGCGATGATATTGTATTCTCTATCGGTCACGCAGAAGCCGACAGAGTCGGTCCCGATGTCCAAACCCAAATAGTAATCCCTCTTTGCCATAACTTGACTCCCTTCTATATCGATGCTAATATTTTATCGTAATCACAATACAAGTCCAAATAAGCAGAAATGCCAAATCTCCAGCCTGTACTTAGGCGATTTCTCCAGTAGGAGAAATTTTTTTGTTTTGTAAAAATAAAATGTATTTAGATCAAATTTTACGAAGGGATGCTGATATATGCGAATGTCGTACGTGAATTACGTAGTAAAAAGAAGATGGCAAGGAACAAGAGCTTGACAACGAAAACGCCTATGCTAAACTATATTTGTTAGCAATAGTTAACACATCCTCTGGAACACAGCCCCTTTCTTAGCCGAAGGGGCTATTTTCATTTCTTGTCCGTCCAAGCGACGAGATAGTAGTCGTCATTTGGAAAACGGACGATGCGGCAGGATTGGCCGCCTTCTTTCAATGTCGGGAAGAAGGGCAGAAAGGGGAAAGGACAGAAGGCAAGGACTTGGAGCGTCATCCGTCGTCCGTTTATCTCGATGTCGGCGCAATAGGAATCCTCGATGCCGTTTATGGGCCCTTCGAAGCTGAAGAGAGAGGCCTTGACGCCTCTTCTTTGGCGGAAGGAGGATTCCTCGACGTCCTCTTCAACCAGGTCAACCCCATAGCTTTCCTCGGAGAGATACTCGATGTTCTTCCTTATCCAGAGGGCTTTTCTTGCCGTGAGGAAGAGGAGGGCGCAGAGAAGGAGTCCCCCGATGATGGAGAGGACATATCCGAACCCGCCGAGGACCTCCCTTCCGGAAAGGTCATCCAGGCAGAAGAAAAGAATCAGGAAAACAAGGCCAAGGAGAAAGAGGCAGCAGAGGGAAAGAAGGACGATGAACGTCTCACGGAATCCTTTGACTCGGAAGAAGTCCAGTCTTGGCTTTTCTTGCATATCAATCTCCCCTAAAGGATTTTATTCTACAACAAATCGTTCCACGATGAACTTTCTTTCCACTACCTTCCCAAGGGGGACGTTTAGATAATCCCGGATGACATTCATTATGGAAGCCAGTTCGGAGGATGCCCTTTCGTTGAAATCTTCTCTAAAAGCCATGTCAGTCTTTTTGGCATGGACGTTATTATGGCAATTGAAGACGCTCACTTCCCCAGCAAAGAAGGCCGAGAGGAAATGTGTTGAAAGACATGGCTAAAAACTTTCTTGACGAAGACAATCAATTCTTTTTAAGGAGTTTCCAGGAGAGTGGAGAGGCCAAATCGACCATATTACGACATAAGAGGAGGACGACCTTCGGATTCATTTCCACGATCTTCCCCATAAAAACATGGGAGAGATTTCTCTCATTATAAAAAACAATTCCGGATGCCTCGGGTATAGAGTGGGCATTTTCGAATGTACGAGGATCACCAAGAAGGAATGTGTGTTATATCGGGTCTTGATGACCAACGAACGTTTGCGATTTATTCACAAAATATAGTCTAAAGGAATTAGAATAGAAAAAATACATTAACAACACTTTTGTTTATCTTTTATGAAAGCAAAACAAAATAGTGCAAGTTATTTTTCCTCTTTGGGAGCGTGTGGCTAAATGTGTAAAAATCAATAATTTCTTACAATGTATTATGGGTATTTTTCTGGAAAAGAGGTATAATTTCTTCCTTTGCAAATCTGCTATATTGTGCACCTGCATAGGGGAATTTCTTTTCTGAGGAATCGGAAAAACTAAAATCCCAATCTTTGAAAACTTGTGCGTAATAGTCGTAATTCTTTGGACCGTCAGTCATTTTTAGTGATTCTTTGAAAGCAATGATGAATGCATTTAAAGATATTATCATTAACAACTTTGAATCTTTTTTCCAGTTGCTTTTAAATTTGCTCTTTATGGCTTTGAAATATGTTTTTAGAGATTCCGTACAATACGTAATGTATTCGTCAATATCTTTTTGTTGATTTAATATATATTCACTTTCTTTTTCTGTTGTTCTCAGCCAATAATGATACAGCGAACTCTCATAGTTTTTGGCAACCAATAAGTTTGACAATGCGTATTGTATTATAGATGCCGTTTTAATAGGGGCCTTTTCAACTTTAGACAATTGGAACATATTTGTAAAAGGCTCTTCTTTATTGAGTCTTTCTAACACTTTTCTGGATATTGCTTCGCCTGATGTTGGATTCATAATTGCCTGAACTTGTATTAATGTATCGGCATCGACAGGCTTTGCATTTTTATTTATAGATACAAACAAATTACTTTCAAATTTTCTTTTTTCTAAATCCTTGTAGTCTTCATTATCTGGATAAATGATACCGGTCACTAGCAAATTTAGTTTGTTGCGAAGCTCGCTAATATTCTTTTCCTCATCAGAATTTTCATCATTGTCTTGGTAATACGCATATACTCTATGTTGCCCATCTATAATCGCCATAGAGTAATAATCCACAGGAATATTGATTTCTATATTGTTATCGTAATTTGTGATTGACTCTAAATCCACAGGGGTTCTAGCTCCAGTATCATCGACTCTATTAAAATAAATTCCTTTAGGGAGAGTCACAATAATATTGTTTAAAAAAGTAGTTTTATTCTTTGATATAAAATCTCTTATGGATTTAATTCTTTTTGGCGTTATTAACCTTTGGTATAAATCGACATCTTGTTCCCAGCCGTCTTTGCGTAAGACATAGCTGTTTTCAATCAAGTCTATGGGTTTCATCATAAACGAAACCATACGAACGCCATTATTGTAACCGGTTACCGATTCTGGATAAATTATTGATGAAACAAGAGGTCTTATATTTCTATTCCCAAACGGGTCACATGGACCGATATCAGCCCGCCTCAATTTCAAAAATCTAAATAACTCATATCTAAATGACGCTTTTATACTTTTTGCCATGGTGGAAAAGTAATTAAGCGTTGCATTATCAATAAACTTTAAATTTGAATAGCGTTGTACATCATTTTCTTGAACTTTTTGAAGCCCATATTCGAAATAAAGATAAAATATTTTAACTCTATTATGACTATACTGTGAAAGGTATTTGCTATTCGGGAATTTTGAGCACAAAAGATCATAGAAATCTTTTTTCATGCTGTTTATTATGTGAGCTGTTTCGTTTTTTTCTAATTTGTGATTTCGATTATAGGGCTGCTTTTTTTCTTCTGCTTCTTCTTTTTGTTGCACTTCTTTAATTGTGTCTTCGCAAAGTATAATAATATTTTCAAAAATGTAGCAATGATCTAGTTCATTGCTTCTGCCGCCTAGTTGAAATTGAAACCCTTTGACATTTAGAGATTCGAAACCAGCGGATACAAAAATCTCGCGAATTTGTTTCGAAAAGTCATGTCTTTTCTTGTTTTTTGCCTTTTGTTCTTTTGTGAGTTTCTTCTGCTTTTTCTTTACCATTTGAATTCCTCCGGCTTTTGTGCGACTTTTTGTTTAATGTCTGGCTCAATTACTGGAACATCTGGTCGATACTTTATTTTTCCTTTTAAAGCCTCTATAATACGTTTCCCGGCAATTTGAATATATTCTTTTTTTATTTCACATCCAATAAATTTTCTTCCCTCAATAATGCAGGCAATGGCAGTTGTTCCGCTTCCAGAAAAAGGGTCCAATACAACACCATTTGGGTTAGTTAAAGCTTTTATTAATCTTTGTGGTATTGCTATTGGAAATTGACATGGATGCTTAGTTTTTTCTACATGGTTGGCTTTAACATTAGGAATATCCCAAACATCGGATGGATTTTTGCCAAGAGGGTTTCCGCTAAACTGTCCTGCTTTTTTGCCTTTCGAATATTTTTTGCCCGGATACTTTTGAGGAATTCTGATTTCATCTAAATTAAACACATAATCTTTGCCTTTCGTAAACCACATTATTGTTTCATATCTTCCGCTCAAGCGTTTTTCTGCATTTAAGCCATGGCCAAAACTCCAGATGATTCTATTGTGCAGATATAATTTCTCTTCGGAGGATAATGGCTCATTAATTTGTTGAACGATTTCGTATATCAAGCAATCTAAAGGGACGATTACGGAATCTTTGACATGAAACCCAATTTGCCAGCAAATACTGCCACCTTTTTTAATTACTCGCTGAGCTTCGGCTAGCACTTTTTTGTTTAACGATATGAATGACTCGATATCATCCGAAATGCTTTCGTATTCTTTTCCCATACAATATGGTGGTGATGTCACAATTAAATCAATGGAGTCATTGGCCAATGAAGAAAAGACATTAAGGCAATCATCATGATACATAATTATCTGATCCTGATTATAAGTAGATACCTTCATAATGGCCTCGTAAGCTTCAAGAAACTATGTCATGAATTGAGACAAATTTTTTAAACTAACAAAATAAAGTTTAACTTTATACTTTTATTTTTGCAATAAGTGATTGCCTAAGTTCTTAGATTCGGATAGTAAAGCTTTGGCTCGTGTAGCTTATGAAATCACGTCAAAGCCTGTTGAAACGACAGCCAATAAATTCGAGATAATGCGAAAATTCCAGCTTATTCTCAAAAACGAAATTAAGAACGGCAATAGTTCAGCGGTAAGCCAATTGTTTAAAGACGAACTCTCTCCTGAAAAAATAAGTGCCATTAAATTCATAGACATGCTAGACAGCAAAGACATCGACATATCGCAGGATCAATACAGGACTCTGAGAGACTATATCAGTGATGGGAAATCATATCCCGTCACCCATTTCAGCCATAAAGAGATGGTCGATTTCCTGAAAACTCTCATACATATGCTTGCTTAATGATAAAAAATTGTTCCTCTTCACTATGAATCGCTTTCTTCCTTACTATAAGTTCCAGTTTTGATATGGAATCTTATATTGTTTTTCTTACAAAAATCGATGACCGTCTCGCTACATTCATCATAGAAAGCCTTATGGTCTTTATATTGAGAGACTAGTTTGTTGTAATGCCACATGCCAAAAACTATATAATCGACGAATTTTACCCTATTAAGCAGCTTTTTCAGACTTTGCTCATTAATGTTTGGTGTTGGATATGGCTCTATGCTGACCCAGGTCTTGCATCCCTTTTCGTGAAGATATTTCAGCGCCTTGATTCGATCATCATATTTGCTAGTATATGGCTCATATTTTTCCCTAAAAGATTCGTCCATAGAGACTAATGTTATGCCGTATTGATTTATCTTCGAAAGTTTAGCTAGTTCATGAGGGAAAGTGCTCTTTGTCAAAACAACTGCTGGAACGTTATATTCATTTAATTTGTTTATAATACGGATTGTCATTTTCCCTACTTCCGGATAGTCAGCCATAAAAGGATCGGTTGTAAAACATAGCTGAACGCTTTTGATTTTATCCTTTAATCTAGGGAGCTCTTTATCCAAAAGTTCAATAGCGTTAATTACTAGTTTAGGTTCTAACCATTCCTGATAGGATTTGACATTACCGAAGCGTTTAGCCATATTAAAGGCATAACATGGAAACAGGCATCCATGGGCACAACCTTGCACGTGATTAATTGTATAGTCGCCATATTCGACTCCTGTTTTATAAAGAAGTGACTTTCTCTCTATCGTTTTCATCAGAAACTTCCTTTTTTATTAATAATGTCTGTCCTTTTGTGCCATTCTTTTCAGACCAAAAAGACCTAGGTGTTCCTTTTTTAGTAATATCTGGATAGCGTATAACTATAATTTCACCATTTTTTTCAAAGTTTTTTAAAAATGATATTAATTTCTTCACGTCGCATAAAACACCATTATTTGTATAAAAATTTGCAAGTATATTATTAAGATGCATATTGTTTTCTGGAATTTCAAACTTCAATTTTTTCTCTATTTCCGAATCATCAATTGCTTTGTCATCGACAGTAAATTCAAGGAAAGATAATTGTCCACCATGTCTTTCATCCCTATGTTCTAAACTTCTTTTATACATATTATCTGCCATAAGGACACAACCATCAGGGTGATTACAGCAATGAACTAATCTATATTTTGTTCCAAGCTCATCCTTTCTTCTGATTGGCATGTTTAGAACATATTTATAACCGTTTTTAAGTCTATTGCAGAAAAAATATGATATCTCTGTTTCTGCTTCTCCTCCATTTATATTTCCTTCCTTATATTTCAAAATGGTATTTACCCAATGATTTGTCCCAATTATTTTAGTTAACGTATCTTCAGAATCAATCGGTGTATTGTCATATTCCTCAAGATTCTCCACTATATTATCTATAGTTTTATCTTTTATTTTTACGTTTAAAATTCTACATGCATCTCTAAAAAAACCATATGAATTAAAATTGATAAGTAATTCTATACTTTTGAATCGCCCAGCATAATAAATAAGATTGTCTGCATTTAGAGCTTTTATCCCATAAGGATCTATATAAAGAAAAATAGAGCAATTTTGATTTTGACTGAGTATTTTCTCAATGTATTTTTCAAAAGTTCCATCAATAATATGCACATTATATTGATTAAAATCGCTCAAATTTTCTCTTAAATCATCTGCATAGTTAACATCGATAAAATAGCTATTTACGATAGGTTTAGTACTCGTATTGAAATTCTCAAATGAATGATCTAATGCTTTTAATGCAATTCTTGGAGAACCATCCTTACCATCATCGAACTTCCCTTTTCCAGCAAATCCATCTATATAACAAATTGGTTTTTTAAGATTTTTAATCTTAGCAAAATAAGGTTTTAAATAGCAGCCTAAAAGAGCGTCTTTTGTTTCGGACCAAGGTTTCTTAGCTTTAAAAAAATCATCATTTCGTTTTGACACTATCTTCACCTCCATTATATAACTTCTATTTGTTTTGTTTATTAGCAACTATAACTTTCTCTAACCTATGTATCAATTGATAAAGAGTGCCTTCCTCTTCGTTTTTAGTTAGATCATTAAGAGCCACTCTTACTATTTCCCTTTTTGATGGATTGGCATTATTTGGAACTTCTTCCCCTGTCGTTATATCAAAAATCGATAAAGTTCCTCTTTCGTTTGTTGATGACCTATAGGTGTGACCAGTTAGGCTGCCCGTAAACTCTATGTTCTTAAAATGATGCCTATTGGTGGCTAAAATTCTATTTTCTTCTGCAGCCTCTTCTTCCTCTAAATCTTTCTCGGAAGGTTTGACCTTATGAAGATTGTCTTCCAACCCGTTAATTTGAGCGATTGCTTGTAAGATCTTATAGGCTTTCTCGGAAGTCATGTTGTAAAACTCGCGAGTTCTTCTCTTGCCATCGAACTCCTCAATCGCCCTCAAGTCAGGATTGATCATGTCGATGAGCTCGTGGAGTTTTTTATCAGTCAAGCGTTGAGGAACTTCGTAATATGCATATAACCTAAAAGCAAAAGGAATGCATTCACTCCTATTAAGTTCTTTTAACCTTTTATTTACATCATCCGCATATCCTATCTTCACATAGTCTGGGAATGATGGATTGGTAAGTATGTAGATTACGCCTTGCGATTTAGTTTCCATAGGTTAGTTATCCTCACTTCTTTTCAATATTTTTTATGTAGTTGGCTTCTTTAATTTTGGATTCAATTTTAGAAGCAGAAATATCTATAACGCTCTTCAAATCATCTACATTCATATCCGGATGTTTAGATTCGTAATGGGCATAATCGTTTCCTAGCCATGCAGCTCTTTTGGTGATGTCTTTAATATCTGTATCTAAATAGTCATTGATACATTGCGACAAGCTCTTTTTTAAAACATCGTCCCTTTTGTCGCTGTGAGTTTTAATGCAGTAGTCTTTAATTAGATGCTCAAACGCTAGCCTATAGCTAATTCCAACAATTGTTTGAAGACCATGTTGCTCAGCTTTATAAGCGTCATTGTATAAAGAAACAAAATCAGGACTAATATCATTAATTTCTTTTGAGAATTCTTTGTTCAATCCATGACCACCTAAAAGTTCGCAGTAACCAATAGCATTTTCTTCATATGAATATGTAAATCCATAAGTAGGAATGTAATATTTGGCAAAAAATACTTGCTCGCAAATCGGACATTTAAAGCAAACGTAAATAAATGGTTGCTGAAATGATTCGAAAGGAATAGAACCAACTATAACAGGATCTATGCCTTTATCGCAGTGAGGGCAAGTGTTTGGCTTATAAATTGCTATTTTTCTTGTTTTACTAAGATGAATCGTATCTATCATAGTTAGTCTCCTTTAATAGAAAATCTGAATGCCCTGCACCGTTTTATCGATGAGCATATTCATAATAAGATTGGTCTTATCTATAAAAGAATCTTTATCGTATGAAAGAGGCAAATCTTTATCCAATTCCTCTTCAATGGCACTTCTGACCCTTGTCATGGGCTGTTCGTCTTTGTACCAGTCCACGACTAAAAGCCTCTCTTTGTTTTCTTTGAGTTTTAAGTAGAGATTTTTTGCTGCTAATTTGACCTTTTTCTCTTCTTCGCTGGTAAGTTTCTTATCGGATATTAGAAGATCGTAGATTTCTAGTTCGGATTCGGTCAGCCCTTCTTTTTCGGCCCTCTTCTCTTCTTCTTGCAAAGAGGCTAAATATTCTTTTAATTGTTTAAAATACTCTTCGCTATTGGTGCTTCCAGCGTTGTAATTATCGATGATATTCTTGTATCTTTCCGAGAATTTTATTCTGGTTTGGTTGCGGTTTATCATCTGCTCAAGCGCTTTCTCGATAAAAGCCCTTAAGTCTTCGAAATTTAATGCCTTGTATGGAGATTGTTGAATTCTCTTTTCCAAATCATCAAGATTCAATTTAGACAGGTCAATGACTTGGTTATCCTTGAAAGCATAGCTTCCCTCGTTCTTCGTGGCATCTTCTGTTTCTACTGAATTATCGAGCACTTCCTTCATCTTTTGACGCGCCTTAGCCAATTTTTCGTCATCGATGGTATTGTTATATAAACCATTTAGGTAATTGATTGGTGCAAACTTAGGATTGTCAAAATGCATCTCAAAAATCTCAGGTTTGCTTGCCTCATATAGCGAAATCACTAAATTGGAAAGGACCTTGAACTTATCCTTGGTTTCATCGTTTGAAACGATGGTATTAAGAGCCTGTCTTAATGCTTCTAGTCTTTCGTATATATCTTCTATATCAATTATCTTCGACAATGAAACGCCTATATCCTCAAGGAATTTATCAGTCTCAGAAATGGCGGAATTAAGCTTATCGATGAGTTCCTCCATATTCTTGATAGGCATATCGTTGTCGGCTGCTTCGGCATAATCCTTCAATGCTCTCGTCATGTATTTAAAAATATTGATGTAATCAACGATTATTCCGCATTGCTTTCCGTCAGCGACCCTATTGCAACGAGCGATGGCCTGCATCAAGGTATGGTTTTTCATCGGTTTATCCAAATAAAGGGTTGAAAGGGTCGGAACATCAAAGCCGGTAAGCCACATGGAGCAAACGAAAACCAATCTGAATTTGTTATTGGGATCCTTGAACTGATCTTCGATGTCGTTTCCATCACCATCTATATAGTTGATGCGCTCTCTAAATGGTTTGAAATCGATTCCCTGTTCTTTGAATTTCTCGATTTCATTTGCATCCTCAGATATGACGACAGCCATCTCAGTGGTATTCATGAAATCAAGGATTTTTGTTAATTCATCCCTTTTGGCTTTATCAGTAG
This sequence comes from Candidatus Enterosoma merdigallinarum, assembly GCA_018714385.1. Classification (GTDB taxonomy): domain Bacteria; phylum Bacillota_I; class Bacilli_A; order RFN20; family CAG-288; genus Enterosoma; species Enterosoma merdigallinarum. Next base: position 46,972 of record DVNL01000004.1, read on the forward strand.
TTTGGTTTCTTTCTTCCACTATCGCGCGTTTTTCGATATCCCAATAATGCTTTACCTTGTTATACATCTTAACAGCAGTGAACTTATCGACAGAAACAACCATTCCCTTGCCAAGGTACCCTCTTCTTGGAAAATGGTGCGCAATATCTTGTGCGATTTTATCGAGTCTGGAATCTCTTTTTATTACTTCAATGATTCTCGAAGAGGAATTTTCCAAAGCTCTAGTTTCAGCGTCGCTCAAATTGTCATTTTCGATGATGTCTAAAACATCGTCATCCAAAAAATCGTTGTTGAGCCAAACCTCAGGCACCCTTCTTGAATAAAAAAGAGGCACGGTCGAGCCATCGGCGACACTATCGGCAAAGTTATATTCGGAAACATAATCTCCGAACCACTGATTGGTTAATCTCTTGCTGCCTAATAATGGAGTTCCGGTAAAAGCCACATAGTTCGCTTTAGGCAAACCCGTTCTCATGTTTTCGGCTAAGTCCTTGTATTGCGTTCTATGGGCTTCATCGACCAAAACGATTATATCGTCCCTTGTCGAAAGAATAGGATATTTCTTGCCTTTATCGTATCGGAACTTATGGATCATCGTGAAAAGAATCGGTTTATTTCCTTGGAGAAATTCCCTAAGTTGCTCACTATTTTTAGGCTGCGTTTCATCTTTTGGCCCAATGACATCGGTTCGTACAAAGGTCTTGTGTATTTGAGTATCTAATTCTTCTCTATCGGTAACGATCAAATAGGTGAAATTGCCACTCATCTTCTTTTGGACTTTGCGAACAAAGAAAACCATCGAGTAGGACTTTCCACTACCCTGTGTATGCCAGAAAACGCCCAACTTTCCATTTAGTTTCTTTCTATTCTTTAAAGATTCGAAGAGATTGTTCACACCTAAAAACTGATGGTTTTTAGCAATGATTTTTGTTGATTTATTGCTAAATACAATGAAATTCTCGATATAGTCCAAAAGTATCTCAGGCTTAAGGAAATCGTTTATCAAATACTCTATGGATATGCCCTCATCTCTTATCAATTTCCTATCGACTGCATCAGATTCCTTTTCCTTCAGCCACTCGAAGAAGAAACCATAATCCGCGTTATAAGCGCCAAGCCTTGTTTCTAATCCATTGGACAAAACGCAAACCTGATTGAACGCGAAAAGATTAGGACAATCGCCTAGATAGTTCTTTAAATTTTTGTCGTATGCTTCCCTTACTTTAACAGTGCTGTTCTTAAGCTCAATGAAAATCAAAGGGAGGCCATTTACAAAAACAATGACATCGGGGCGGTGGTAATAATATCGCCCTTTTATCCACATTTGGCTTACAGCGGTGAATTCGTTGTTTTTAGGATTATCGAAATCAATCAATTTTATGAAGTCAAAATCTTCGGCATCATTATTGGTAAATTCAACCTTCTTCTGGTTTCTGATATATCCATATAGTTTGTAATTGGCTGAAGTCAAGTCGTCATCGCTGTAATCTTTGAGACAGACTTCTTTATAAAACTTTTCCAATTGATTGGTTTGAACATTAGGATTAAGTTCCTTAAGTTTCTTTAAAAGCACATTTGGAAGAACGCATTGCTTCTTATCTGTTCGAAAAGTCCCATCGTTTAAATCGTCTCTTTTATCAGGCGATGGATCACACTTTATGATGTTATAGTCAAAAGGAAACTTGGAAAGCCTATCAAGTAATGTTTTTTCGATATCATCTTCAGATATAAAAGCCGGCACTTTACTTCACCTCCAATTTTCCTGACATCAAACGCGGTAATAAATAATCACGTTGATTTTGTAAATTATTATTTTGATTTACTAAGTTTAAAATATTATTAAAGATTGGTATGCAGATTGATGAAAACTTTTCAATTAAATCTTTGCTAGGCATTAAAATTTTAATATTTTCAAGATATTTTGGCCTTAAGTGTAAAACATTAGCGCCATTTGCAAATTCACTGATATATTTACTGTAGTTTCCGAACTTCAAGTGGCAGTATAGAAAAACATTTGAATATTTAGATAAAATTTTTATTAAATCGGCAGAAATTATCGCTGGTTTATCAAATTCGGGACATAATGCAACAGAACCAACACATCTCCTATCCTGCGTCATATCGGTTACACCCATTATTAAATCAAGCTTTGTTAAAGTTTGAGTGCCCTTATATGAACCGATATAAGTCTTTTCCTCATTAAAATTGTACCCACCATAGGATCTGATGTTTTTTAGATTAACTAAGTAATTTCCTTCCGGAACATCGATTTCATCAGAAGAATACGAAACACCACGAATTATAGTAGCAATGTCTTTAAAACGTGCATATGACCATTCGAAAGGCAATCCATCTACAAACTTTAATTTTTCATGTCCGGGAAATCTAAATCTAACAAACCACTCTTTGTATAATTCTTCAGCTTCCTGCTCTAATATGGCAATACGCTTATCGTTGTTTTCAATCAGTTTATCGTAGGTAGATAGAATATTAGCAATTTTGTCTTGTGCTTGACGCAATGGAAGATTCAACTTCATTTTCAAAAAATTGTTGAGTCTAAGTGAGGCAACGGTTGCTCCAGTAGCGACAGAAAAAAAGTATGGAGAATTTGCCTTAATTAAATAGTATAAAAATACACCATTCACGTCTTCATGAGGATTTATGCAATATGCCCTTTGGTGCAGATTAAATTTGCCTTTGTAATATCTAGGAATAAACGTTGTACTTTCACCCGGAACAATTATTGCCTCACAGTCAGCAAAGTATTTGTCGCTTTTCTTAACTTCGCCGGATCTATCAAATAAAGGATAAATTCCATCCTCAACGGCATCTTGCGCATTGCATTTACCAGTAAAAATATTGGCTATTTGGCCTAATCTTACTTCAGTCATTTTAATCACCAAATAACCCTTTCAAATTATTAGATATTTCTTCTTCTAAAGCTTTTGCTTGTTTGCTTGATGATTCAAATTCGTTATTCAATGAAAGGATCTTGTTTTTGAATTCCTCTTCAGTCATTCCATCATCTTCAATGACAACGCCAACATATCTACCAGCATTAAGTGACCAATCTTGATCCTCAATGCCGTCTTCGCCTTTGATGATAGCAACTTTACAAAGTCCGACCACATCGTTATAAGCTCCGTTTGGGAATCTAGATGTGAGCCATTCGATTTGTTCTTGCCAATACTTCTTAGAATGATGTTCTTCCGTTTCTTTCTCAGGAGCATTTATTTCATTTGTTTTGTATTCGTCAATTAAATCTTTGAATGCTTGTGTATTTCCTTCATAAAGTCTAGAAATAACCGCTAAGTTTTTAATTTGTTCTTCCGAGAATTTTCTATGAGCCCTATCAACTTGCGTGAACACCTTTCTAGCATCAATAAAAAGAATCTCGTTTTTCTTATCTGAGTTTTCTTTCTCTTTATCGAAGAACCATAAAGTTGCAGGAAGAGTAACAGAAGTAAACATGTTGGATGGCAATGTCACCATTTGCTTAATGATTCCGGATTTAATTAATCTTTGTCTGATTTCATATTCGCTGCCAGAGGCATCGGAAGCACTATTGGCCATGACCAAAGCGGCCTTGCCATGCTTATTTAAGGCAGTCGCGAAATAGCTAATCCATAGATAATTAGCATTAGGCACAGTTTCCTTTTTATCACTCTTTTTCTTACTGTTGGATTTAGATTTGTTTTGAGGAACGCCATAGGTATTGAACCTAGGTTGGTCTTTAACTCTTTCAAGAACTACTTCATCTACATTAAATGGAGGATTAGCCATAACGTAGTCAAAGCGACCGAATGCATCATAAGGATCTGAATAGAAAGAATTTGCTTCGGTTATTTCTCCTCTAACGTTATTTAGAAGAAGGTTCATTTTTGCAAGTTTTACAGTATCAGGCTCTTTTTCTACGCCATAGCATCTGAACTGCATCATTTCGTCGTTACTAGCATTGTGCCTATGCATGTACCTTGCGGCTTGAACGAACATACCTCCGCTACCGCAGGCGGGATCTAAAAATTGCTTATCGCCTGCTTCGGGACTTAAAACATTGACCATGTATTGAACGACAGTCGCCGGAGTATAGAATGTTCCGCCATCCTTGCCTTCGCTCAAAGCAAAATTCCCTAAGAAATACTCATAGATTTCGCCAAATAAATCGACTGAAATATTTTCAGGAATATCCTTGAAGACCCTTACAATTTTTGATAATAAGTCAGGTTCTTCTTCTGGAACCAATGCGCCATAGACTTCTTTTGGAAGAACGCCTAGCATTTTAGGATTTTCTGCTTCTATGTCTTCCATCGCCTTCTTTACAAGTTTGGCTTTTTCAGCATTATCAGGAGCATTATTTATATCGTCATAATATGCGGATGGAGGAAGATAAAAACCACACTTATCAATAGAGATATCCTTAATTGTCCTCTCTGCTCTTGTTCCTTTCTTTTTATTGTATTCATCAAGAATTTCTTCTTTATGTTGCTTGAAAAGAATGTCGGCATATCTTAAAAAAATCAATCCTAGGATAGGTTGACCATATTTGTTAGCGGCTAAATGGGCGCCTTGTCTTAGTATATCGGCAGCGTGCCATAGTTTATCTTTAAGTTCTTTCAATTCTTTATCAGTCATTCTCTTCACCTCATTGTCAATCATCTAATTTCATGCCGATCTCATTGAAGAGAGCGACTAACTTTTTCTTGGTTTCCATGTCTGGTTCATATCTACCTGTCTCCCATCGACAGACGGTTACATTACTAACACCTAATATCTTAGCTAGTTCTTGCTGTGATATGAATTTTCTTTCTCGATATTCTCTAATCTTTCTTGCGTAATCAAACATGGGTTCACCTCAAAATCTTTAACGCTATTTTAACACAAAATAGGTACAATTTCGATAATTTAATAAGACTTTTATAAGATTTTTATCAAAAAACATAGGGGTGTCATTTCTCTAGTAGGGTATCATTTTTCTAGTAGAGATACGTTTTGCTAGTAGGCTTTCATTTTTCTAGAAGAACCAAAATTCTAAAATCTGTAGATTCAAATCAATTTTTATCTACTAGCAAAACGCTTGAAATGAAAAAATGCCCGATTTCTCGAGCAAATATCGTTCACTTTGATACCCTTAGTTTGTATCAAAATGTTAGTTATAAGATGGTGCGGACGGAGGGAATCGAACCCTCATGGGAAGCCCACACGCCCCTCAAACGTGCGCGTCTACCAATTCCGCCACGTCCGCAAAAAGACAGCTTCTAAATTATATCGGCTCTTTTTTCTCAAAGCAAGAAAAATTAAAATAATTTTGCGATGGACAAGAGAAAGATATTGCGATCCCTGATCATCCCTCTCCAAGACGGAAGGAAGATCCCGGTTACCGTCTATGCCAGGACTTCCGGAAGATCCCTTTCCGCAAGGCTCTGTTATGGGGAGGTGGCTTGCTATGCCCTTCCCTGGCATACCGACAGGCAAATCGTCGAACTTGTCAGAAGGGCGGTGAAGAAGAGGGAAGACTTCCATCTGGACAGGCCTTTCTATGTTCCGGGGGAATCGATGTTCCTTCTTGGAAAAAGGCTTCCTGTCGTCCATGGCAAGGATGACGGGAGGGAGGCCTTCTTCGTCCGTTCCAATTGCAAGGATCCCATCGTCCCTTACAAGGCGAGGTTTCTTGACTATCTCTCCAAAAGGGTTCCGGAAATTGCCAAGACGATGGGTTTGGACGTTTCTTCCTTCCGGTATCGGACGGGATTGTTTCTCACCTATTATGGATGCTGCTTCCCGACGCGGAAGCAGATCAAGTTCGACTATCGCCTCTTCGCCTATCGTCCCGAGATCATCGATTCTGTCATCATCCATGAATTGACGCATCTCTACGAAAAGGGGCACAATGAAAGATTCTACAAGATTCTGCATCTCTACTGTCCGGACTATGACAGGCTCCAAGGTCTTCTCGTCCGGGGCGACTTCGAAGGAGAAAGACTATGATCAAGGAAATCACGAGCCGGGACAACCTGTTATACAAGGAACTTCTTCACCTCAAGAAAGGGGATGGAGAGAAGGGTCTCTTCTTTGCCGAAGGGGAAGACCTTTATCGGGAAGCGAGAAAAGAAGGCGCATTGAGGACGCTCATCCTTCCTTTCGGATCGGCCTTCCCGAAAGATTTTGAGAATATCGTCCTCCTGAAGGACTCCCTCTACAAGGCGCTTTCCAACTACAAGTCCCTGCCGCAGTGTATCCTCCTTTGCGAAAAGCCCTATGCCGAAAGGCTTGGCGAGAGAATCGTGTATCTCGACGGGATACAGGATCCGGGCAATCTCGGGACCATCATCCGCACGGCCCTGGCCTTTTCCTATGACGGGGTCGCCCTTTCAAACGACTGTGTGTCTCTCTATAATAGTAAGGTGATCCAATCCACGAAGGGGGCGATTTTCCATATACCCGTCTCCCGAAAGGATCTTCTAGAGCTTGCCAGGGAGGGCTATCCGATCTTCCTGACGACGCTCGACGGGGAAGACATGGAAGGGATCGACAGTCTCGGGGAGAGGTTCGCTCTCGTCCTGGGGAACGAAGGCCACGGCATCCGGAAGGAATACCTGGGCCTAGGAAGAAAGATACGCATCGATATGGGAAACATCGATTCGCTCAACGTGGCCACGGCCGGGGCGATCTTCCTGTATCGTTATAGGAGGAAGAGATGAAAGAAGAAACGTTCCAAGTGAAGCGGGAAAGGGATCCGGGATTCGACTTTTCGAAACCCGCGAGAAAGACCGCCCTCCTTTGCACCAACGGCTTCCAGAACGCCGACATCCACGATGCGACGGCGATGAAGGAATATTTTGAGAGGAACTTCGCCAAGGACTATCCCGATTGCGAGATCGTCCCGGTCCAATTGTTCCATCCCGCTGAGCCCAAGACGCACAGGGCCCATCTCTATGAAAAGATCCTGGACGAAAAGATCCGGGAATATCTCGGCAAGGGCTATGACATCGTCCTGATGGGCTACTCCTTCTCCGCTGCTCTGGCCTGCAAGATGCAGAGCAAGTACGCCGGAAAGATAAAGAAGCTGATCCTCGTCGCCCCGATCTATGACACCATCGTCAACCATATGATCGAAGGCTATGTGAAATACGTCCTCAAGTTCCGCAGGCTCTCCAAGAAATACGGCCATGCCGTCGCCAAGGCGATGGGCCGCACCACGACCAAGGGCATGATCGGTCTCCTTCTTTCCATCCTCCGTTCCATCCTCTTCTGCCGAGGCTATTACAAGAAGGTCGGCTGCGACACGATCATCATACGCGGAGATGACGATGAGCTGTGCACGACGCACTCCCTTCATAAGGTGAGATACAAGATGAAGAACAGAAACATCCTGTATACCTACCACAAGATGAACCATGGCATTCTCAAGACGGAAAGAGCCAATGGCCCCGTCTATGAGGATGTCCTGAGCTATAGCTTCGGGACGCCCAGGCGGATCCCGACGGAGGAGAGCGTCCTTCAGCCTGTCCGGAAGGAAAGGAAGGTCAAGCTCGATAGCGACGGCAACCCCATCCCCACCTTCGCCCAGATCTTCGACCAGCTCGATCCGGAGGCCGAGGAATCCTACGCCGAGGACCAGAAGGCCCTGTAGACTCGAACTTCCGTTTGTCTCTAAAGAAAGTTTAATATATAATCTTTGGGCAGCTTCGGCTGCCCATTTTGTTTGCAAGGAGGGACTCCATGGAACTCAAGAATACGCTCGTCATGCCCAAGGGCACCTTCCCCATGCGCGCCAATCTGCCGACGAAGGAACCCGTCTTCGTCAAGCGCTGGGAGGAGATGGGACTTTATGAAAAGATGCTCAAGAACCGTGAGGGGAGGAAGCCTTTCTATCTCCACGACGGCCCGCCGTATGCCAACAACGAGATCCACGCCGGCCATGCGCTCAACAAGATACTCAAGGACATGATCATCCGCTTCCGGAATCTCGAAGGGAACTATGTCCCCTATACGCCAGGATGGGATTGCCACGGCCTTCCTATCGAGCTTTGCGTCACGAAAAGCGGCGTGGACAGAAGGACGACTCCCGTCCCCGAGTTCCGGAGGAAGTGCCGCGACTACGCCATCGGGCAGGTCGAAAGGCAGAGGAGGCAGATGCTCCGTCTCGGCCTTGTCGGCGACTACGAGCATCCTTATCTGACGTTGGATCCCGTCTATGAGTCCCACCAGCTGGAGATCTTCCGCGACATGGCTCTCTCCGGCCTCATCTACAAAGGGCTCAAGCCCGTCAACTGGTCCCCGTCGAGCGAATCCGCCCTCGCCGAGGCGGAGATTGAATACCGCGACGTGACGGCCAAGACCGTCTTCGTCCGTTTTGCCGTGCGGGAGGGGAACGCGCTTGTCCATGAAGGGGACTTCTTCGTCATCTGGACGACGACCCCCTGGACCTTGCCGGCAAACCTCGCCATCTGTCTCAATCCCAAGCTCGTCTATGGCCTCTACGAGACGGAAAAGGGACGTTTCGTCCTGCTCAAGGACCTTGCCGAAAGCCTCAAGGCGAAGCTCCATCTGGAGAAGATGGACGAGGTGAAGACCTTCCTCGGCAAGGAAGTCGAGGGCGTCAAGGCGAAGCACCCCTTCTACGACAGGGATTCCCTGGTCATCGTCGACGAATATGTCACAAGCGACTCCGGAACCGGCTGCGTCCACATCGCGCCGGGACACGGCGAAGACGACTATCGCGTCGGAAAGCTCTACGGCCTTCCGCCTCTCTGCCCCGTCGACGAGAAGGGCTACATGACAAAAGAGGCCGGGGAAGAATTGTGCGGCCTCTTCTATGAGGAGGCAAACGAAAAGGTCATCGCCATCCTCAAGGACAACGGAAGCCTTCTTGCCCAGGAGGACATCGTCCATTCCTATCCCCACGACTGGCGGACGAAGAAGCCGACCATTTTCCGGGCCACCAAGCAGTGGTTCTGCAGCATCGAGAAGATCAAGGCGAAGCTCGTCGGGGAGGCCGAGAAGGTCGACTACATCCCCGCCTGGGGAAAGGCGAGGCTTGTCAATATGCTTGCCAACCGCGACGACTGGTGCATCTCCAGGCAGAGGCTCTGGGGCGTCCCCATCCCGATCTTCTATGGCGAGGACGGCGAGCCGATCCTGGACAAGGCCCTTTTCGACCATGTGATCGATCTGGTCCGGGAGCATGGCTCGGGCATCTGGTACGAGAAGGAAGCCAAGGATCTTCTTCCTGAAGGCTATGTCTCCTCCCACTCCCCCAACGGAATCTTCACCAAGGAGAAGGACATCATGGACGTCTGGTTCGACTCCGGCTCTTCTTTCCTGGGCTCCGGGATCGCCTTGGGCCATCCCTTCCCCGCCGATGTCTATCTGGAAGGCAACGACCAATACCGCGGCTGGTACAACTCCTCGATGATCCTTTCCGTCGCCACCCGCGGCGAGAGACCCTACGACAGGATCATCACCCACGGCTTTTTGGTCGACCAGAACGGCGAGAAGTTCTCCAAGAGCAAGAAGAACGGCATTGATCCGGAGACCATCTGCCAAAACTTCGGCGCCGACATTTTGCGCCTGTGGACGACGACGATCGACTATTCGACCGCCGAGATCAAGCTCTCCAAGGAGCTCCTCAAGATCGTCGGGGACGAATATCGCAAGATCCGCAACACCTTCAAGTTCATGCTCACCAACCTTCTCGACGACGACGAAGGCCACGCCTTCGATCCTTCCTATGTCCCGACGGATCTCTCCTTTGTCGACTCCTTGATGCTCAACAGGCTCAAGGAAGTCCTCAAGGACATGGAGAAGGCCTATCTCGGATATGACTTCTCCAAGGCCTGCGATGCCCTCACCAACTTCCTCATCAATGACCTTTCCTCCTTCTATCTCGACTTCAGCAAGGACACGCTCTATTGCGAGAAAAAGGATTCCAAGGCGAGGCGGGATTGCCAATACGTCCTCTACCGGACCGTCACCGCCTTGGCTATCGCCCTCTCTCCCATCCTTCCCTTCACCTGCGAGGAGATCTACGATGCCATCGACAAGAGGGCCAAGAAAGAAAGTGTCGCCCTAGAAGATTATCCTGACCTCGGCGAGGTCGATGCCGCCCTTGGCGAAGACTATCGACTCCTTCTGGAATTGAGAAGCCATGTCAACGCGATCCTCGAGCCCGTCCGCAAGGAAGGGACGATCGGTTCCTCCAGCGAAGCCAAGGTGTTCTACGCCCCTGTCTCCAAGGCAGAAAAGGACCTGATCGAGAAGATCGGCATCCGGGATGTCTGCAAGGTCCTCATCGTTTCCGGCTTCGAGCTTGGCGAGGAAAGCCGCGCCGTGAAGCATCCTGGTGTGCGTTGCGACAGATGCTGGAACTATTTCGATGATTGCGTCGAAAAGGACGGCAATCATCTCTGCCCGCGTTGCCTCAAGGCGATCGCGGACGAGGAGTAGAGCGTGAAATTCCTTGCGACTTTGAAAAAAGGCTTCCGCGAGAATCTGGAGAGAGAGCATATCGCGCTCTTCTTCGCCCTCCTTGGCATCCTTCTCTGGCTTCTCATATTCGACATCCTCTCCAAGTATTTCGCCTTCCAGAACCTTTCCGCCATTCCCGGAAAGGCCGTCATGGATGCCATCCCGGGACTCTTCAACTTCGTCCTGGTCGGAAACAAGGGGGCGGCCTGGGGAGCCTTGAGGGACCAGAAATGGCTTCTGACCATGGTCTCTCTTCTTGCAGGGACGGGCGTCCTTGCTTTCTATCTCTTCCGTTTCGCCAGGATCAAGCGAGTCGTCTCCGTCAGCCTGATACTGATCGTCGCCGGCGCCTACGGGAACCTGATCGACCGCATCGGCTATTGGGCGCAGCTTGGCATCTACAAGGACGGCGTCGTCGACTTCCTCCAGTTCGCCTTCTGGGAGAGCTTCCCCGTGTTCAACCTGGCCGACAGCTATCTGGTCGTCGGCATCGCGATCCTGATCGTCTATTACCTCGTCGTCCTGATCCGGGAAGCCATCGCGAAGAACAAGGGGACGACGTCGGGAGACGGAAACGAGGAGGATCTCTCCCAATTGGTCAAGAAGACTCTCAACAAGGAGGACGATGATGGAAAGAACGTTTGAGAACACCGAGAAAGGACGCCTCGACGTCCTCCTGGCCAAGGCTTTAGGCATTTCCAGAAGCCAGGCCGGCAAGGCTATCCGCAACGGCGAAGTCCTCATCGACGGCAAGGAGGAGAAACATGCCTCCTATCCTCTCCAGGGCGGGGAGAAGATCGCCTATTTTCCAAAAGAGAAGGAAGAGAAGGGCTTTGCCCTTCCCGGGGACGACTATCGTCTGGATTTCCTTTTCAAGGACGAAGACGTCGCTGTGGTCGACAAGCCCAGAGGCATGGTTGTCCATCCCGCCCCCGGCCATCATGACGACACCCTGGTGAACTACCTGTTCAAGGAAGGAAAGGATTTCTCCTTCGATGTCGAGGATGTGCAAAACGTCCGCCCCGGCATCGTCCACCGCATCGACAAGGACACCTCCGGCCTCCTTGCCGTCGCCATGAACGAAAGGAGCCAGGCCGCCCTCCAGAAGGAGATCCGCGACCATGAGTTCCACAGGCACTACCTCGCCCTCTGCGAGGGACGGATCCGCGACAGGCTCTTCCGGGTCGATGCCCCGCTCACGAAACCTAACCACAGCCAGAGGAAGGCCCTTGTCGATCCCGTCAAGGGAAGGGAGGCGGTGACCCACTTCGTCACCCTTTCCGCCAACGACAGGGCCTCCCTCCTTCTCTGCCGCCTCGACACGGGAAGGACGCACCAGATCCGTGCCCACCTGGCCTATATCGGCCATCCTCTTATCGGGGACGACCTCTATTCGAAGAAGCACTACCAGGTCGCCTCGAAGGGTCAGTGCCTCCATGCCTTCTTCCTTTCCTTCATCCATCCGGAAAGCCTCAAGCGGATGGCTTTCTATGCTCCGCTTGACGAGTACATGAAGGCGATGATCCGATACTTCTTTGGCTGAAGAAACGAAAAAAGGTTGTCTGTCCCAAGCCAGGCTTGTCTCAGGCAACCTTTTCCTTTTCCGTGCCGTCGGTCTCCACATCCTCGACGATCTCGATCTTGCTGACGTTGTTGAGCTTTGGCGGATACTCCAGACTCACCGTCCCGTCGTAGGTGATGCGGAGCGTGTCGCCGTCCTTGATCTCGGAGAGGTCGACCTCCGCCTTCTTCCTGTAGGCGTGCGTGTTTTCCTTGTCCATGTCGAAGGTGTAGAGATAGTCCTCCGTCCCCGTGGCATTGACCGACAGGGTGAAGAGGTTGTTGATGTTCTGGTACTTCCCCTCGATCATGTACTCGTTGGATTTCTCGATCTCCAGGTTGTGTATCCCTTCTCCCTCCTGCTCCTTGCCGAAGCCCGAGACGAGGCTCAGGGCCGCGAAAAGAAAGGTTTTCATCCCCTCACCTCCATTCTAGAGAATTATAAAGCACACTCAGGCTTTTTTGTAGTTTCGGAAGAACTTTTTCACGTGGAAGGCCACCTTCTTCTCTCCCCACTCCTTGACAAGGATCGCATAGGTCTTGTCCACAAGGGCCCCTGCCCCTTTCGGGATCTTGGCCTGGAGGTCTTCTTCCATCGCGTCCCATTCCTTGAGGAAGAGATAGCGCGCGATGACCGAGCTGAGGGCGACGGAGGGGAAGAAGGTCTCCCCCCGGGTCCGGAAGTAGAGGGGATTGGAGACGATGTCCCTTCCGACGTGCTTCCGGTAGAGCTCCTCGCTCTCGAACTGGTCGACGTAGATCAGGCAGTCCTCGTCGATGCCGTAGCGGTCGATGAGCCTTTCCTGGGCAAGATTGTGGCATTTGGCCATCACCTTGTGGATGTTCATCCCTTGCTCCACAAGGCGGCTGAGCTTGTCCGGGGAGACGAGGACGGAATAGCAGTGCGATCTTTTCATGAGCGTCGGAGCGATCTCGCGGATGTATTCGTCGTCGAGCTTCTTGGAATCGTTCACCCCCATTTTCGCAAGGAAGGGGATGTCCTTCTCCAGGACATGGCTAGCGACGACAATGAGGGGGCCGAAGAAATCCCCAACGCCGACCTCGTCGCTCCCGATTTGCCTGGAGAGGTCGTCCCAGCCTTCCTGGACTTCCTTTCGCTCGGGATGGGAGGCCTCTTCCCTTGTCACGGTGACGTCCTTGGAGAACTGGAGGGCCTCGTCGATAGCCTCCTCCCCGCCGGAAAAGACGACCGAATAGATTTCCTTCCGGTTCCGGTAGGCGGCGATATGGACCTTGCCTCTCTGGCATTGGAAATAGTCGTAGGGACGCTCTGTCGAGTCGATCTCCTCGGCCTTGTAGAAATCCTTGATCTCCTCGGCCTTGGCCAGGTCGACCTTTATCTTTGCGTAAACCAATGCGATGACCTCATATGCAAAAATATAGCACAGATATGCTTCCTCTTGTTGTGTTAAAATCAGTTGTCTATGGAAGATACCAAACTGCTGGAAGAGATACAGGCCATCGTCTCCCTGCTTTCCGTCCATTTCGCCACGGAAGGGATGCGGAAGTCCTTCGCCTACGAAACCATGAAGGCAAAGGATGCCGACGCTCTTTTTGCGATGCATGAATATCTCCGCGAATGCGACAAGCTCCTCCACGAGGGGAAGAAGCCTCCCCTGCCTGCCTTGATGGACATGGCGAAGACATTCGGCGACCTCAAGCGCGGGATGGCCTTGGACGTCGAGTCCCTCTCTGCCGTCATGGATCTCCTCAAGGCATCCAAGACGATCCGCACGATGCTCGAGGAGAGACGAGACTGCGAAAGGCTTTTTGAGGAAAGCTATCTTCTCGATCCTCTGGAAAGTCTCGAACGGGAGCTGGAGAGAGCGATCGCCCCGGACATGACGATCGCCGATACTGCCTCGGCCAAGCTCCGGGAGACCCGCCAGGAGATCGCCAGGACCAAGAAGAGCCTAGATGGGGCGATGCTTTCCTGTCTTAGTCGCTATGGCCGCTATCTTTCGAGCGATTCCGTTACCTTGAAAGGCGGGGACGAAGCCCTCCCGGTCAAGTTGGCCGACAAGGGAAACGTCCGCGGCAGCATCGTCGGCTATTCCGCCACGCGCGAGACCGTCTATATGGTCCCCTACGAGGTCCTGGACATGCGCAATCGCCTCGTCGCCCTGAAGCAGGAAGAGAGTGAGGAAATCCTCCGGATTCTCTCCGACTTGTCTTGGCGCTGCTCCAAGGAGTTGGACAAGATCGTCCGCGATTACGAGGTCGTTCAACGTTTGGATCGTTATTTCGGCTCAGCCTCCTTCGGTCAGTCCTACGATGGTTCGATCGCCGAACTTTCGGACGACGAGCTCACTCTTTCTTCCTTTTTCCATCCTTTGCTAAAGGCGGAAAAGGTCGTCAACAACTTTTTATCGTTAGGAAAAGACAAACCGCGAATTCTCCTCATCGCCGGGCCCAATGCCGGTGGAAAGTCGGTCTTGATTCGCGCTGTCGGCCTAGCCGTCTTGATGGACCGCATGGGCCTTTTCGTCCCGGCCCATGAAGGGGCCAGGATTCCTTTCTTGGATCATGTCTATTATCTGGGCGGAGACAACCAGTCGGTCCTCGACAATCTCTCCACCTTCTCGAGCCATCTGCTTGGCATCAAAGAGATCGCCTTGAAGGCGACGAAAGATTCCCTCGTCATCATCGACGAGGTCGGAGAAGGCACCTCGCCGAAGGATGGCGAGGCTCTCGGCGTGAGCCTCTTGAAGTATTTCGAGAAGCTTTCTTCCTTTACCTTGCTCACCTCCCACTTCGACGGCGTCAAGAACTATGCGATGGAAGACGAGAAAGTCCTCTCGGGCGCGATGGAGTTCCGCAAGGAGACTCTCTCGCCGACCTATCGTCTCCTCCTCGGGACGACGGGCAACTCCTATGGTCTTCTTCTCGCCGAGAAGATGGGTCTTCCCGAAGCGATCCTCAAGGAGGCCAAGAACTATCAGGCCTCCCTTTCCACCCGGGACCTCGATTCCCTGATGGAAAAGGTGGCGGAGGAAAAGAACGAGCTCGATAGGAAACTCCAGGCCTTGGAGAGCCGGAAGAGGGAACTCGACCGTCTCGTCAAGAAAAGGCAGGAGCAGATCCAGGCCATCAACGAAGAAAAGGGCAACATCCACCGCAAGGCCAAGGAGAAGATCGACCGTCTCGTCGAGAAACGCATCCAGGAAATCGACCAGGCCTTCCGCAGCCAGGGAAATCCCTCGACCTTCTCGGAAGTGAGCAAGGCCAAGGGCGAGCTCAACAAGATCCTCCGGGAAGAGATCCCTGCTCCCGTGGCGGCAAAGCCTGTGGTGAAAGTCCCCGAACTGAAAAAAGGAGACGAGGTGATAGACGAGGACAACCGCAAGGGCATCGTCGTGGACGTCAAGAAGAACGAGTGCACCGTCGACTATGACGGCTTGAAGATTCGCCGGAAGATAGTGGGTCTCTCTCTTGCCCCGAGCCGACCTGTCCCGGTCAAGAAGAAGGTCTACGTCGATTCCGTCCATCTCGATCTCCTTCCCTCCAGGGGCATGGAGCTCAACATCATCGGACTCCATGTCGATGAGGCGATGAGGGAAGTCGTCTCCTTCCTCGATTCGTCCAGGCTCCGCCGGTTCGGCCATGTCCGGATCATCCACGGAGCGGGGACGTTCGCACTCAAGAACGCGGTATGGAAATATCTCCATAACCATCCGGAATTCGTCAAGTCCTATCGGCTCGGCCAGGAAGGGGAG
Source organism: Candidatus Enterosoma merdigallinarum (assembly GCA_018714385.1). GTDB lineage: Bacteria > Bacillota_I > Bacilli_A > RFN20 > CAG-288 > Enterosoma > Enterosoma merdigallinarum. The sequence goes on from DVNL01000004.1 coordinate 62,736, forward strand.
GGAGGCCTTGGGGCCACCGTGGTGGAGCTGAAATGAACTACCTCGACATCCCGGTCCTGCGGGAGAAGATCGCCCTCCTTCCCGACAAGCCGGGCTCCTATCAGATGAAGGACGGGGCGGGGACGATTATCTACGTCGGCAAGGCGAAAAGCCTTCTCAAGCGCGTCAAGCAGTATTTCACGAGGCCCCAAAGGGGCAAGGTCATGCGCATGGTGATGGAGATACGGGATTTCGATATCATCGAGACGGAGACCGAGAAGGAGGCCCTCCTCTTGGAGATATCTCTCATCCACCGCTACTATCCCAAATACAACATCATGCTCATGGACGACAGGATGTATCCCTATATTGCCTTGAAGAAGGAGGGAGATCCCTATCTCAAGATCGCACGCTCGGACAGGGAGAAAGGCTATTATTTCTTTGGCCCCTATCCCAACAGCTCCATGGCTTACCGGATCATCGACCTCCTCAACAAGATCTATCCGCTCCGAAAATGCAAGAATATCCCGTCAAAGCCTTGTCTCTATTACCATCTCGGGCAGTGCCTTGCCCCTTGTATCCGCAAGATCCCGGATGCGGAGTACCGGAACATGGTCGACGGGATCGTCCGATTCCTCAAGGGGGACAAGAAGGATGTCGAAAGCCGACTTAGGGCTGAGATGAGACGCCATAGCGAGAACCTGGAATTCGAAAAGGCGAAGGAAGTCAAGGACGTGCTCGATGCGATCGAGAACATCACCTCGCGCCAAAAGGTCATGTTCGAGGATCACGTCGACAGGGACGTTGTCTCCTATGCCATACGAGAAGGCTATATCTGCGTGGTGTTTCTTCTTTACAGAAAGGGAGTGCTTCTCGGAAAGAATTCGTATGTCGAGGAATTGGAAGACGATGTCGACTCCTTTTTGGAAAGCATCATCGTTCAGTTCTATGACCGGCATCCCCACCCCAAGGAACTCATCGTCCCCAGCCCTTCCATGACTGAGGTCCTCACCTCCGCCCTGGGCTTTTCCTGCACTTCGCCTAGCCGGGGGAAAAGGAAAGATCTTCTTTCTCTCGCTCTTGAGAACGCTAGGCAGATGCTCGATGAGCACTTCCAGACGGCAAGGCTCACGGATGACGTCCTCAAGCTTCTTGAGGAGCTTCAAGACAAGCTCTCCCTGAAGAAGACGCCTCTCGACATCGAACTTTACGACAATTCCCATACGCAGGGATACGAATGCGTCGGTGCGATGGTGAAGTACGTCAACGGCGTGAAGGCGCCGCAGCTCTATCGGAAGTATCGCATCCGTCAGGAGAACAAGGCCGATGACCTTGCCTCCATGAGAGAGGTGCTCACGCGCCGTTTCCGTAGGCTCAAGGAGGAAGGCGGCAAGCTTCCCGACCTGCTCCTCGTCGACGGCGGCATCAACCAGTGCAACGTCGCCCTGGAGGCCAAGGCGGAAGTCGGAATCGACATTCCTGTCGCCGGCCTTGCCAAGAACGATCGGCACGAGACGGACACGCTCCTCAATGCCGACACGGGCGAGGAGATTCCCCTGGACAGGAACAGTCCTCTCTTCTTCCTTCTGATGCGGATGCAGGACGAGGTCCATCGCTATGCCATCACCTTCCACCGCTCGCTCAGGGCCAAGGACAAGTTCAAGACCCTCTACGATGACATCCCCGGAATCGGGAAGAAGAGGAAGGGGGTCCTTCTCTCCCTCTACCCCACGATCGATTCTCTCAAAGGGGTCGGCCTGAAGGAGCTCAGCCAGGTCGTCCCGGAAGAGACAGCCGAGGCCATATTGGCGAAAAGAGACGCTTTCTTCGCCGTCCCGGAAAGGAAGAAAGATGATGACAAACGCTAAGACGAAATACCTGACGATCGTTCTTCTCCTTCTTTTCCCGCCTTTGCTTTTGGGCCTTCTTGCCGCCGGAAGCAGCCAATACGACCTTCTTTCGTCCGTCAGCGACATGGAAGGGGAGCTTCTTCCTCTCCTGGCGAGCTTCGCAACGATCTTTGAGATCATCCTTCTTGTCCTTCTCTTTCTTCTCGGCGTCCTGCTGCTCCTTGCCATCCGGCCCTACAGCTATCGATTCCTTTGCCGGCTTTCCGGCATCGTTGTCTCCATGACTTTTCTCCTCTCGCTCCTCGCCCTTGTCTCGCTTGCCCTCTTTGGCTTCGTCGGGGCCGGCAATGTCGTCTGCTTCGTCTTCTTCTTTCTGTTCCTTGCCGGGTATTGGACGGCAGACATCCTCTTTGTCGAGCTTCCGGCGAAGAATCTTTTGGATGATGGGAAGAAGAGGAAGGATGAAAAGAGAAGAGCCATCCGGAAAAGGATCGAAAGGCTTCGCGAGGAAGGGCGGATCGATTCCGAAACCGCCTCTTCCCTGCTCTCGGAACTGGACGGAAAGGACGAGACGGAGTAATTGGCGGGAAAGAAAAACTCTTTCTTGAAATGCGACTTCTTCCGCCGTATAATTTTCTAGCCTATGAAGTAGGCGATCGGGACATAGCGCAGCTTGGTAGCGCACTTCCTTGGGGTGGAAGGGGTCATGAGTTCAAATCTCATTGTTCCGACCATTTAGCTAAAAAAGCCCTAAATCAAGGGCTTTTTTCTTGCCGTGGGCTAATTTTATGTAAAATTGACATTCCTAGCCAAGGAGTCGAATAGGGATTGGAAGCGCTTATCGGCATGGCTTCCATCGTAATGCGTCAGCAATTCGGATAGAATAAGATGCAAGTAATTTTATTAATAAGAAAGTAGGAGTTGAAAACATGCTCAAAGTCAGCGATCTGTCGATGCAGTTCGGCGGGAGAGTCCTCTTCAAGGATGTCAACGTCAGCTTCACGCCCGGACAATGCTACGGCATCATCGGCGCCAACGGCGCCGGCAAGTCCACCCTTCTCCGTATCATCTCCGGGGAGCTGGAGCCGACAAGCGGTTCCGTCACCAAGGATCCCAAGGAGAGAATGTCGATTCTCAAGCAGGACCACGACGCCTATAACGATGTCGAGGTCCTCCGTGCTGTCCTTTTGGGCTATCCGCGCCTCGTCCAGGTGATGGACGAGAAGGATGCTCTCTATGCCAAACCCGACTTCAGCGAGGAAGACGGCGTCAAGGCGGGCGAGCTTGAAAACGAGTTCGCGGAGATGGACGGCTGGAATGCGGAGACCGATGCGGCGACGCTTTTGAACTCTTTGGGCATTCCGGAAGAGTGCCACCACAAGCTCATGAAGGAACTCGACCATCGGATGAAGGTCAAGGTCCTTCTTGCCCAGGCGCTTTTCGGAAATCCGGACATCCTCGTCCTGGACGAGCCGACGAACAACCTGGATGCCTTGGCCTGCTCCTGGCTCGAAGATTATCTCATCGACTTCGAGAACACTATCCTCATCGTCTCGCACGACCGATACTTCCTCAATCGCGTCTGCACCCGTATCTTGGACGTCGACTACAAGAGCATCAATCTCTTTGTCGGAAACTACGATTTCTGGTACGAGTCCAGCCAACTGATCCAGAACCAGATGCGGGACCAGAACAAGAAAAAGGAAGAGAGGATCAAAGAACTGAAGGACTTCATCGCCCGTTTCTCCGCGAACGCCAGCAAATCCCGCCAGGCGACGAGCCGAAAGAAAGCGTTGGAGAAGATCCAACTCGACGAGATCAAGCCGTCGTCTCGGAAATATCCCTTCATTTCCCTTCGTTCCCAGTATTCTCTCGGAAACGATGTTCTGGAGGTCCATGGCCTTTCCAAGCCCGGATTCTTCGAAAATCTGAATTTCATCCTTCGCAACACCGACAAGGTCGCGTTCTTGGCGGACAATTCTCTCGCCTTGACAAAACTCTTCGATGTCCTCGGCGGTCGGGATGAAGATTTCCAGGGGACTTTCAAGTATGGAATCACCATCCATCGTCAATACATCCCTTCTTCTCTTTCCGAGATGGACGGTATCAAAGAGAATCTCGTCAATTATCTGAGACCTTTCAGCAAGGATGATTCGGATACGTATCTCCGCGGTTTCTTGGGACGGATGCTTTTCTCCGGGGACGAGGCTTTGAAACCCGTCGAGGTCCTCTCCGGCGGCGAGAAGGTCCGTCTTCGCTTCTCCAAGGCCATGCTCGATCCGGGGAATCTCATCATCCTTGACGACCCGACAAACCATCTCGATCTCGAGAGCATCGAATCCCTCAACCGAGCGATGATGGATACAAAGTCTGTCCTTCTTTTCTCCTCTCACGACAGACAGCTCCTCAATTCCATCTGCAACCGGGTGATTTACATCCGGAATGACATGACCTACGTCGACAAGTATCTGACCTACGACGAATTCGAGGAGTATCTGAGAAACACGGAGGCGAAACGATGAAGGCTTTGTTGCTCAACGGCTCGCCCCACAAGGATGGAGTCATCGCCTTGGCCTTCGATGAAATCACGAAGGTCCTTCTTGAAGAAGGGATCGACTGCGAGAGGATCGAGATCGGCTCGCGTATCCTTCCCGGCTGTCTCGATTGCAAGTATTGCCATGATCATGAGGGCTGTGTCCGGCACGACATCGTCGACGAGGTCAACGCCAAGTTTCACCTTGCCGACTGTCTGATCGTGGGTTCGCCCGTCTACTATGCCTCGGCAAACGGGACGCTCGTCTCTTTTCTGGACCGGCTCTTCTATTCCGGTCGCTTCGACAAGACCATGAAGGTCGGGGCCAGCGTCGTCTCCTGCCGCAGAGGCGGGGCGAGCGCCACCTTCGACGAGCTCAACAAGTATTTCACGATGAACGGCATGCCCGTCGCCTCCAGCCAGTATTGGAACTCTCTTCACGGAAACAGCCGTGAGGAGGCTCTCGAGGACCTGGAAGGGCTCCAGACCATGAGGACTCTGGCGCATAACGTCGCTTTCCTTTGCAAGGCGATCCATGACAGGACAGAAAAGGACGGCCTTCCTTGCAAGGAGAGGAGGATCGCCACCAATTTCATACGATGACTCCGGAAACGAACAGGGATCAGCCTTTCATCGCCGTCTCGGGCCTCGGAAAGGATTATGGCCAAGGGGAGACCCTCGTCCACGCCCTGAAGGACGTCTCCTTCACGCTCGAGAAAGGGGCATTCGCCGTCATCCTCGGCGCTTCCGGCGCAGGCAAGACGACTCTGCTTAATCTTTTGGGCGGAATGGACCGGGCTACAAACGGGTCCTATCTCTTCGACGGGAAGGACGTTGCCACGTTCAAAGACAAGGAACTCGAACTCTTCCGCAGAAAGGACATCGGATTCGTCTTCCAGTTCTATAACCTCATGGAGAACCTGACGGCCTACGAGAACGTCGCCCTGGCCGCTTCGATAGTCGACTCCCCGCTTGATCCTGCGCAAGTCCTCCGCGACGTGGGCCTTGAGGCGCGGGCGAAGAACTTCCCGAGCCAGCTCTCCGGCGGCGAGCAGCAGCGGGTCTCCATCGCTAGGGCCATCGTCAAGAATCCGAAGCTTCTTCTCTGCGACGAGCCTACCGGCGCTTTGGACTCCAAGACGGGTCTTTCCATCCTCCGCCTTCTCTACGACCTGTCCGGAAAGACGGGGACGACCGTCGTGATCGTGACCCACAACCAGGCCTTGAGCAAGGCCGCAACGAGACTCATCCGTATCGGGGACGGCACCATTCTCGAGGACCTCTCTTTCCCGAGAATGGACAATTTGGACGACATCGAATGGTGAAGACTTCTGCGATATTGTTCAAGGACCTCCTGAGGTCCATGTTGCGAAACTTCAAGCAGCTCATCTCCATCGTCGCCATCTCCTTTTTGGCGACATGTCTTTTCTGCGGGCTAATGGCCAATGCCAAGAACGTGGAAGAGAGAGCGGATTTGCTTTTCGAAAGGACGGACATGGCCGACATCTATGTCACCGGAAGCGGGGACGAAGAGACGATTGCCGCCATTTCGGGAGTGGAAAAGGCAGAAAGCCGTCTCTATCTCCCAGGCTTTGTCGACAGGACACCGGTCTATCTCGCCGTGACCGACGGTATGCCTTCCCTTTCCCATCCCGACATCATCCAAGGGGAATATGGTGTCTCTTTGACGGAAACATATGCAAATGGAAAAGGACTTGAAATTGGCGATGAAATCGAAATCGACATCAATAGCAATCTGATCGGAATAGACGCAAGTTCGGAAATCTTCTCATTTTTGCGGCTCTTCCTTTTGGAAGATGGCGAGGACATTTTTTCTCTCTCCGACATTCCGCTGTCTTTCACCGTGACGGGATTCATGTATCATGCCGAGGGGGCGGCAAACTCGACCTTTTCCCCGACGATCATCAGTCTCGACGAGTCTTGCGTTATCGATAGCTTCTACAATCTTCTTTGCGAGAATTACGACGTTGAGACCCTCGAGAAGTTCCTGCGGATTTTCTCTCTGGATATTCCGACCCTCCTCTCTTCTTTCCTTTCGGAGATGGAAAACCAGGTCCTGGTCAGGACATCCATCGATCCAGCGCTCGTCCTTTCGGATATCGAGGCGGTCCTGGACGATTCCTCCTATGCCAGCCTTGCGAGGGACATGTCTTTTTACACCGGCCTTCACCAGGAAGTGGAACAGGCGATGCAATTGACGTTCGTCTTCCCGGTCATCTTCTTCCTGGTCTCTCTTCTCATCATCCTGACTACGCTGAGCCAGCTCATCATCCGGGAGAGGAAGGAGATCGGCTCCTTGAAGGCCATGGGCGTGAGCCGGATGCAAATTTATCTCCACTATGTGCTTTACGGTGCTTTGCTTGTCCTTCTCGGTGCGCTCCTCGGGTTTGTCGTCGGGCCGCTGTTCATCCCGAACGTCCTGGGAATGAAGTACGACATCCTCTGGGACATCCCCTCTCTTCCTGTCCGTTTCTTCCATCCTCTCTCGATCGCCTTGTGTCTCGGTCTTGTTCTGCTCTCTGGCCTGTGTTCCTTCTTCGTCTCTTTCTCCGTCATCCGGGAGAAGCCGGTGGACACTCTGCGTCCGAAAGCCTACAAGGGCCAGGCCCATGTCGCATCGCCCGAGTCCTTCTATAGCCGTCACACCTCCATTCCCTTGAGGATGGCCATCCGCAATGTCTTCCGCAACAAGGGGAAGTCTCTCATGGTCGTCCTTGGCATGCTTGGCTGCACCGCCCTTCTGGTGTGCGGATTCGGCATCATGGACACCCTGGACTATGATATCGCCTTGGACTACGGCGGAAACATGAGGATGGATGTGACCGCCATGCCGATTGAGGCGGACGAGTCTTTCAAGAAGGAGCTTTCCGAGGACGACAGGGTTGCGCGCGTCGAGGACTATCTTTCCTATCCGGCGACTTTCGTCGGCGAGAAGACGGCCAACGGGAATCTCTGCCTGGTCGAGGACGACCCCCTCTTTTTGAACGTCGATGTCGGCTTGGATGGCGGATTGACTCTCGACAGCAACACCGCGGAGCAGCTCGGACTGGCTATCGGGGACGTCCTGACCTATTCCGTCCAGGGACAGACCTACAGCAAGAGGGTCACTGTCATCTTCCGGTCCTCTTTCCTTAGCGGGGTCTATGATCTCTTTTCCGCCTATCCGGAGAATCTCTTCGAGCCGGATACCTATTACATCACCCTCAAGGATTCTGCAAACAGGGCAAGCTATGCCGCCTCTTTGAGGGAAACGGGCCTCTTCCTCTCGGTCATGACATACGATGACGTAATGGAACAGGCGGACAATATCCTTTCGACCATCGCCACCATGACGGATGTCGTCAAGATCTTCGCCATCCTGCTTTCCGTCGTGGTCATCTACAACCTCACGGCGCTGAACATCGCCGAGAGGGAGAGGGCAATCGCCACGATGAAGGTCCTCGGATTCCGCTTCATGGAAATCAGCAAGACCTTGACCTACGAGCTTCTTTTGGATGCCGTGGTGGGCTCTCTCATCGGCCTGGCCTTCGGCTATCCCATGACCGTCCTCGTCCTTTCCGTCAACAAGACGGACCTGCTCCATTTCATCTACCATATCACACCATGGACCTATTTGATCGCCTTGGCCATCTCGCTTGTGACGACCGTCGTCGTTTCCCTCCTTCTCAATCTCAAGACGAAAAAGATTTCCATGAGTGAGTCTCTCAAGTCGGTGGAATAGAGGCTTTTTGCTTATTTCCTGTAGTTTCTTTCATGCTTTAAAAGAGTATAATTAGTGAGCCGTTATTCAAGGAGATTTTTCTATGCGCAAAATGACCAGTGACGAAATCCGCGACACGTGGCTGAAATTCTTCCAGGAGAAGGGGCATTACATCGAACCCTCTGCCTCCCTCATTCCCAACAACGACCCGACCCTGCTCTGGATCAATGCCGGCGTCGCGGCTTTGAAGAAATATTTCGACGGAACCCTCACCCCGAAGCACAGGCGGCTGACAAACGCCCAGAAGTGCATCCGTACAAACGACATCGACAACGTCGGCCATACTTCTCGGCACCATACGTTCTTCGAGATGATGGGGAACTTCTCGATCGGCGACTATTTCCGCCACGAGGTCATCCCCTGGGCCTTCGAACTTCTCACTTCCGAGAAGTATTTCGGCCTGCCGAAGGAAAGGCTTTATGTCACCTACTATCCCGACGACAAGGATACCTTCGACACGTGGGTGAAGGCCGGCATGATGGAAGACCATCTCATCCCCTGCGAGAGCAACTTCTGGGAGATCGGGGAAGGCCCCTGCGGTCCGGACACCGAGATCAACTTCGACAGGGGGGAGGAATATGACCCGAACCATCTCGGGCTCAAACTTCTGAGGGAAGACCTCGACAACGACCGCTACATCGAACTCTGGAACATCGTCTTCTCCCAGTTCAACGCCGTTCCTGGCATCCCCAGGAAGGACTACAAGCCTTTGCCGCAGAAGAACATCGACACCGGCGCGGGACTGGAACGTTTCGCCTGCATCCTTCAGGGGGCCGAGACCAACTTCGAGACCGACCTCTTCCTGCCTTACATCCATGCCGTCGAGAAGAAGGCCAAGTTTCCTTACGACGAAGGGCACAAGCTTGCCTATCGCGTCATCGCCGACCACATCCGCTCCATCACTTTTGCCCTTGCCGACGGTGCTATCTTTTCAAACGACGGCCGCGGCTATGTCCTGAAGAGACTCTTGAGAAGGGCCTCCCGTTACGCCCAGACTCTGGGATTGGAGACCGGCTTCCTTTCGAGTCTCGTCCCTGTCGTCGACGAGAACATGAAGCACTTCTATCCCTATCTGCTCGAGCATGAGGAAAGGACGATGAAGATGATCCTCAATGAGGAAGTCAAGTTCTCCTCCACGCTCAAAAACGGCGAGAAGATCCTCCAGTCTTTCCTCGCCAAGGAAGGCGATACCCTCTCCGGCGAGGATGCCTTCAAGCTGATGGACACCTACGGCTTCCCCTTTGAACTCACGAAGGAGATCAGCGAAGATGCCGGAAAGAAGGTCGACGAGGAAGGCTACGAGAGGCTCCTTGCCGAATCCAAGGAGAAGGCAAGGCTCAGCCGCGGGAACCGCGAGTCCTTCGGAAGCCAGAGCAAGGACCTGATGGATTTCGTTATCGAGAGCGCGTTCACCTATCGTGACGAGGACATCACCTCTCAGGTCATCGGACTTTTCCAGGACGGAAAGCGGGTCGAGGAAATCTCGGAGGAGGGCGAGATCGTCCTCGCCGAGACGAATTTCTATGCCGAAAGCGGCGGCCAGGTCTCCGACACTGGCACTTTGAAGGGGGCGGACTTCGAGGCGAAGGTCACCTCCGTCGGAAAGGCGCCGCACGGACAGCATCTGCTCCACGTGAAGGTCCTCTACGGCACGGCCAAGGTCGGAGACGTCCTGACGGAAATCCTCGACATGGATCGCCGCAAGGCCATCGAGAAGAACCATTCCGCCACCCACCTTCTCCAGAAGGCGCTCCAGGAGATCGTCTCCGCGGACATCCATCAGGCCGGCGCCTACTATGACGATTCGCTCCTGCGTTTCGACTTTGCCTTCGACGGCAAGGTTTCCCAGGACCTGCTCGACCAGGTGGAACGTCGTGTCAACGACGAGATCTTCGCCGACAGGCCCGTGAGGACGGAAATCCTCGACAAGTCCGAGGCCCTCTCCCGCCATGCGATGCATCTTTTCAACGAGAAGTACGGCGACAAGGTCCGCGTCGTGACGATGGGCGACTCCGTCGAGTTCTGCGGCGGAACCCATGTCCGGGGGACCGGCGAGATCAATCTCTTCGTGATCGAAAGCGAGAGCGCCATCGCAAGCGGCGTCCGCAGAATCACCGCCCGGACGGGAAAGAACGCCTACGAATGGCTCAAGGAGAAGGAAAGGACCCTTTATGAGACGGCTGCCCTTCTCAAGCTCACCTCCGACAAGGGCATCCGGGAGAAGCTCGTCTCTCTTCAGGCGACCCTCGACGATCAGAAGAAGACCATCGAGAAGCTTCGGGAGGAAGGGACAAACGTCCTGATGGACAATCTCTTCTCGGCGATCGAGGACAGGGACGGCAGGAAAGTCCTTGCCCAGAAGGTCTCCGGTCTCACGCACGAACAGCTCGATTCTCTGGTACGGAAGCTCATCGACAAGAATGGGAATCTCGCCCTCTTTTTGGCCTGCGACAACGGGGCGAAGAAGGATCTCGTCGTCGCCTGCGGGAAGAATCTCGGACTCAAGGCCGGAAGGATCATGAAGGCGGTCAGCTCTGTTCTTGGCGGTTCCGGCGGCGGGAGGGACGACGTCGCCTTCGGCGGCACGAAGTCTCTCGAAAGCTTCGAGAAGGCAAGACAGACCTTCCTGGAGCAGATCCGGTGAAAAACATCCTCGCCCTCGACTTGGGACGGGGCAGCCTTGGGATAGCCATCTCCCGGAGCGGCATGTTCGTCACCCCGCTTGAGAATTTGCGTTTCCCCATGGATGCCTTCGACGAGGCCATCCTTCTTCTCAAGGACGTCCTACATGGCGAAAAGGTCGAGCACATCGTCATCGGCTATCCGAGCTATCCTTCCGGCGACCCCTGCCCCATGAGCCATATCGTGGAGCGATTCATCCCGCTTCTTGAGAAGGCCTTTCCCGGGAGGGACATCGTCAAGGAGGACGAGCGCTACTCGACATCGGAGGCAAGCGACCTCCTGCATCGCGGCGGAAAGAACGCGGCGAGGCAGCACAAGACGATCGATTCGGCAGCCGCCTGCGTGATCCTGGAACGCTATCTTCGTCGCATCGGACAATATTGAGACAGGAAAAGGCCGGTCTCCTTCGGGAAGCCGGCCTTTTTCTTGCCTGTTTTTATTTCAGGAACATCTCGATGAGCTTTCTCTTGAGATCCGTATAGGGCGTGTAGCGGAAGGGCAGGTCGATCCACGTCGCCTTCTTGACGATGGAACGATAGTGGGAGAAGGTCTCGAAACTCCATCTGCCGTGATAGCAGCCAAGTCCGGATGTGCCGACGCCGCCAAAGGGCAGGTCGTTCGTGGCCAAATGGATCAGGGTGTCATTGATGCAGCCGCCTCCGAACTGGATGCGAGAGAGGACTTTCTGTTCCAGTTTTCTGTCTTCGCAGAAGAGATAGAGCGCAAGAGGCGTGGGATGCGAGGAGATGACGGAAAAGGCCTCTTCGATGTCCTTGTAGCTGAGGACGGGCAGGAGAGGGCCGAAGATCTCCTCGTTCATCACCGGGCTTTTAGGTCTCGGATCAAGGAGGGTCGGCTCGATTTTCTCTTTCTCCCGGTCGGATTTGCCTCCAAGGAGGATCCTCTCGTCTTGAAGAAGGCTAAGGAGTCTGTCGAAGTGCTTCGCATTGACGATCTTGGGATAGGCATCGTTCTCAAGACTGTTCGGATAGAGAATGCCGATCCATTTTTTCATGGACGAAAGGAATTTTTCACGCACGTCTTCCTGGACGAGGACGTAGTCGGGGGCGACGCAGGTCTGTCCCGCATTGATGAATTTTCCGAAGACGATCCTCTTTGCTGCAAGGTCGATCTTGGCTGTCCTGTCGACGATCACGGGCGATTTCCCGCCCAGTTCCAGCGTGACCGGAGTCAGGTTTCGGCTTGCCGCCTCGTAGACGATTTTTCCCACCCTCTCTCCTCCGGTGAAGAAGATGTTGTCCCACTTCTCCTGGAGAAGGGCGGTGGTGATTTCCCTTCCGCCGGTCGTCACGTGGACATAGTCCTGGGGGTAGAGGGAGCCGAGAATCTCCTGGAGAAGGGCTGTCGTTTTGGGACTGTACTCCGATGGTTTGAGGACAGCTGTGTTTCCTGCGGCGAGGGCTCCCACCAGGGGTCCGAGGGTCAAGAGAATGGGGTAGTTCCAGGGCGCGATGATCAGGACGTTTCCGTAGGGGTGAGCCAGGCGGAAGCTCGTGCCCTTGAACTGGGCGAGAGGCGTCTTGGCCCGCTGCCTTTTCATGTTCTTCCTCAGATGCCGGATCTGATGGGAGATGTCGGAAAGGACAAGTCCGAGTTCGGTCATGTAGGATTCTGTCCTCTCCTTGTTCAGGTCGGCATGGAGAGCGTCCTCGATCTTCTCGCGGTTTTCAAGAAGGGTATCGCGCAACTTGAGAAGGCTCTCCTTTCTGAAGGCGTAGGGCAGGGTCTTTCCCGTCTTGAAGAAGGCTCTCTGTCTTTCCAGTATCTCATTCATTTTCGTCACCTCTTATGATGCGGTAGAACGTCTCAAGTTCCTTTTTGTCGAACAGTTTCGGGACGGGATAGAGAGGGTTTCCCTCCTTGTCGGCGAAGCTGGCCATCCTGTCGATGTCCTCCTCTCTTATCTGCGGGATATGCCTTGGGATTCCCATCTTGCCATTGAGATCGTAGATGAAGTCGATGAATTTCCTTGCGGCCAATTTGTCATCGTCTCCATCGTCCGCGACGAGGCCTTCTTTGGCGAGAGCGGCAAGCTTTCTTACGCAGGACGGGCCATATGCCTCCAGGAGGATGGGGAGGATGATGGCATTGGCAAGGCCATGGGGGATGCCATATTGTCCGCCCAAGGAATGGGCGATGGCGTGGACATAGCCGACGTAGGAGACGGTGAAGGCGATGCCGGCCTGGTGAGAGGCTTCCAGCATGTTCTTCCTCGCCGTGAGGTCTTCGGGATGCTCATAGGACCTCAGGAGGTTCTGGCAGATGAGTCGCACGGCAAGAAGGCTCGCCTTTCGCGTCTTTTTCGTCGTGGAGCGCCCGATGTAGGCTTCCACGGCATGGGTCAGGGCATCCATTCCCGTCGTCGCCGTCAATCCTTTCGGAAGCCCGGCCAAGAGCGATGGCTCAAGGACGGCGTAATGGGGGATGAGGCAGAAGTCGTTGATCGGATATTTGTGGTGCGTCTTCTCGTCTGTGATGACTGCGGCCAGGGTCGTTTCGCTTCCTGTCCCGGCTGTCGTCGGGATGGTGATCAAGGGCGGTATCTTCTTTCGGATCCGAAGCAAGCCGGCCATCTTTTCGACGGTTTTCTTCGGACGGACGATCCTCGCGCCGACGACCTTGGCCAGGTCCATGACGCTTCCGCCGCCGATGGCAAGAAGGCCGTCGCATCCTTTCTGGAGATAGAAGGCCCTAGCATCCTCCACCTGGGCGATGGTCGGGTTTGGCATCGTCTTGTCATAGATGTGGCAAGAGGCGGTGAGTCCGGAGACGATTTTCTCGGCCATCCCCCTCAGGTTGCCGTCGGTTATGACGCAGAGCGAGGTGATCTTGTTTTCTGCGAGGACGGAGTCGAGATCCTTCAGGTCGACGATTTCGGGGCTCCGGTAGGGGAGAAAAGGAATGGCGATCCGGAAGATGGTCTGGTAGAGGCGGCAGTAGAATCGGCGCAGGATGTTCATTTTTATTCTCCTTTCCTTTTACGAAAAACGTAATTTGAACAATACGGCAAATAAGGATTGAACTGGATAATTGAAAATCGTTCATCTTTTTTTCATTTTAACATAAAAAAGGAGGAAGCTCCATTCCTGTCGGTGGAGGCTCCCTCCTTGGATGATCAGCGGAACTGGCTGGTATAGAGGTCGTAGTAGAAGCCGTGTCGATGCATCAGCTCGGTATGGTTTCCCTTTTCGATGACGTTCCCGTCCTTGAGGACCAGGATGAGATCCGCCTCGCGGATCGTCGAGAGACGGTGGGCGATGACGATGGACGTCTTGCCTTCCATGACTTTGTCGAAGGCATCCGTGATGAGTTTCTCGGTACGCGTGTCGACATTGGACGTCGCCTCGTCGAGGATGACGACCTGCGGCTTTGCAAGCATGACCCGTGCGATGGTCAGAAGCTGTCTCTCGCCCTCGGAGAGTCCGCTCTTGGCGGAGACGACCGTCTCATAGCCGTGCGGCAGGGTGCGGATGAAATTGTCGGCATGGGCTTCTTTGCAGGCTTCGATGACTTCCTCGTCGGTGCTTCCGGGTCTGGCGTAGCGGACGTTTTCCATGATGGTTCCGGAGAATATCCAGGTGTCCTGGAGGACCATGCCGAAGTTGCCGCGCAGGTCCTTCTTCGGGACGGACCTGCCATCGATCCCGTCGAAGCGGATGAGACCCGAGACCGGATCGTAGAAGCGCATGAGAAGATTGATGAGGGTCGTCTTTCCGGCACCGGTGGGGCCGACGATGGCGACTTTTTGACCCTTTTTGATTTCTTGGCTGAAGTGCTCGATGAGGTGCTGCCCTTCCTCATAGGAGAAGGTCACGTCCTCGAAGACGATGTCCTCAACGGGACCGTTGAGGCTCTCTTTTCCCTCGTCGACGTCATCCTGACCGTTGAGGAAGGAGACGATGCGGCGGAAGGAGAACTGGGCGGTCTCGAATTCGGCTGCGACGGAGGAGATTTCGTTGAACGGCTTGGTATATTCGTTGGTATAGCTGAGGAAGGATGTGAGGTTTCCCATCGTCATTCCCAAGATCGGATAGGAAGCGGTATAGAGGATCATAACGATACCGGCGATGCCGATCACGCAATAGATCGTATTGTTGACGAAGCGGGTCGTCGGATTGGTCCAGCTGGCTGAGAACTGGGCGATGCGTCCCTCCTCCCGGAGCTTTTCGTCCCGGGCGCAGAAATCCTGATGGGAACGCTCTTCGTATTGAAGCGCTTTGAGAGTCTCCAGATTGCTGATGCTTTCCAAGGAGAGGGCGTTGAGATCACTCATCAGGGCGGACTGGCTCTTGAAGTGCCTGTGGGAGAAGGAGGCGACGAACTTGCTCACAAAAAGGCTCAAAGGGCTTAGAACGATGATTCCGAGGGCGAGGATCCAATTGACCGTGAACATGAGGACGATGGTGATGAGAATGGAAAGGACGCCCTGGACGAGCTGCTTGAAGACGGAGAAGAGACCGTTTGCGATGTTTTCGACATCCTGGATCTCGAGCTGGAGAAGATCACCGTGCTTCCTTTCGTCGATGCTTTTGATCGGGACGGCGCAGATTTTGGCGAAGACATCGTCGCGGATTTCCTTGACGATCCGCTGCGTCATGATGCCGATGGTGTATTCGAAAATGAAGTCGAAGATAACGCCAAGCACCGCCAGCACGAGGCCGACGCTCAGGTAGATCGTCAGGAGAGGGAAGTCGATGGCAAGAAGGAAACGCCCGTCCACGATGGAACCGATGGCATCCAACGAGAGGCCGACGAGCTTGGGAAGGGAGAGGTTGGCCAAGAGGAAGACGAAGACGGAGACCAGGGAGAGGAGAATGAGGTGCTTTTGCTTTCCGACGTAGCGGAGAAGATACTCTTTCATCGTCATGGCCTATTCTCCTTTCTGCATCTGGGACTGATAGGTTTCCAGATAGACATCGCAGGTCCGCAAAAGCGTTTCGTGGTCGCCCTTGGCGACGATTTTTCCGCCTTCGAGAACCAGGATGAGATCGCTGTCCTTGATGGTGGAGACACGCTGGGAGATGAGGATTTTGGTGCAGTCTGGGAGGGTGGAACGGATGTTTTCGCGGACTGTCCTGTCGGTCAGAAGGTCCAGAGCGGAAGTGGCATCGTCGAGGATGAGGACCTCCGGATTCCGGATGAGGCTTCTTGCGATGCAGAGCCTTTGCCTCTGGCCGCCGGAGAAGTTTTTTCCGCCTTCCTCGACTTCATGGTCGTAGCCGTCGTCATACTTGTCGACAAACTCGGAGGCACAGGCACATTTCAAGGCCAAAGCGATGTCGCTGTCCGTGGCCGAAGGATTGGCCATCTGCATGTTCGAACGGATCGTGCCTTTGAAGAGGACGCTTTTCTGCGGGACGAGGGCGATTTCACGATGCAGGGCCTCAAGGGAATAGTTTCGGATGTCCTCACCTTTGTAGAGAATCTCGCCTTCCGTGGCATCGATTAGCCGTTCGAAAAGACGGACCAAGGTCGTCTTTCCCGAACCGGTTCCGCCGATGATGCCGAGCGTCTGGCCTTTGCCGAGGGAGAAATCGATGTCCGACAGCGCCTTGTTGGCGCCTTCCTCATAGGAAAGGGAGACGTTCTGGAAGTCGAAGAGCTTTTCCCCTTTGGCGATGGTAAGGACTTTGGCGTCCTTTCTTTCCTGGACGGAGGGAGAAAGAGAGAAGAGCTCGTCGCACCGTTTCCAGGAGACGATGGACTTGGTGAAGATCGTGACGAGGTTCGTTAAGAGGACGAGGGTCTGGAAAATCTGGCTGAGATAGCTGACGAGCGTGATGATGGTGGAAGGCTGTAGCGTCGCCCCAAGGAACGAGACGCCATTGGACATATCGAATCCTCCGATGAGGACGACAAGGATCGTCGCCAGCGAGACGATGGCGAAGGTCAAAGGATTGATGAGAGCGTTGATCTTGCTGACATGAATAGCTTCTTTTTGGTAGTCTGCCGTGGAATTGGCAAATTTGCCTTTTTCGAAATCCATCGTCGAAAAAGCACGGACGACTCGGGCACCGTCAAGATTGTCGCTTGCCTGAGTGGAAAGATGGTCCAGCTTGCTTTGTATGACAAGATACTGTCTGGAGGCCTTGCGCATCACGTTGAAGACGATAAAGAGAATGATGGGGACGATGCCGAGGAAAACCAAGCCGATATGCCAATCCAGGACGAAGGAGAAGACCAGGGAACCCAGAATGATGAACGGGGCACGGATGCCCAAGCGGATGAAGAAGAGGACGCCTTGCTGGACCTGGTAGGAATCCGAGTTCAAAATCGTGAGGCATTTTCCTTGCCCTATTTTTTCGACCGTCTTTTTGTCGAGGGAGAGTATCTTGCGGTAGAGGGCATCCCTAAGGTCGGTCCCGGTTCTCGTCGCGGCGACAGCGGCGATGTATTGACACACCATCGTCGTGGCCAATCCGACGATCCCCATCAAAAGAATGATGAAGCCGCCGACCAGGGCATGGCTGAGGGAGGGATTGCCAGGTACCCATGTGCCGAAAAGAGAGATGAAATTTCCGAGTGCCTTCGAGATCGGGTCGATGGCATTCGGGTCGGAGGTGAAGGAGAGATCGATGACGGCTTTCATGAATAGAGGAATCAAGAGGTCGAACACGGCTTCGATGATTTTGAAGGAGGGGCCGACGATGTAAGCCCAGACATTTTTCTTGAGTGCGGTCGATACTTTGTAATTCATAGCAAAATATTCTAACATAGCCTTTTTGTTGGCCGATCGGTTTTTTGCCCATCCAGTTTCTGTTGACTTGCTCTAACCTCTTTTATATAATTGGATTGTCTTGGGAAACCGGGACGCATTCTTAATCATGAAAGGTTGAGAGTGGGCCTATGGCTCACTCTTTCTTTTTACGGGAGGAAAGATGAACAAGGAAACATTGCAGCGCATCGAGGACTTGCTTCGCGAAGAGGCGACAAGAGAAGGAATCGAACTGGTTTCCGTCCGCTTCTTCGTCGATTCCCTCAACGGACCGACGTTGGAGGTGCTCGTCGATCACGATTATCAAATCACCATGGACGAGATCAGCGCATTCACGGAGAAGGCATCCCCCTTGTTGGATTCCCTGCCGGAGCTTGAGGAAAGCTATCTTCTCGATATCTCTTCCGGCGGTGGCGAGAAGCTTATTCCATTCGACGACCTTGCGAAGCTCATAGGTCACTATATCGACGTCCGGACGAAGGACGGCAGGAAGACGACCATGAAGCTGGAAGGGGTGCAAGACGGAAAGGCGCAATTCGTCTACTTCATCAAAGGAAGACGAAAGAAGGAAGTCCTCGGACCAGAGGACATCGATTCGATGAAAATGGGTTACAAAGCCTAGATAAGGCAAACTGGAGGAACGGAACAATGCCCGAAGAAGAAATCAAGACGGAAGAAGTCAAAGTCGCCAAGAGAAGGGGAAGAAAGCCCAAGGTCGTCGAAGAGACGACGAAAATCACCGGCAAAGTCGACAGCAATAGTTTTATCTTGGCTGCCGGCGACATCGAAAAGGATTTGCTGGTCAAGGCAAACGATGTCACCGAAATTCTTATCCAGACCATGGAACAGGCCTATTTGGAATGGTCTTATCCGGGCCTTTTCAAGGACAGGGACAACCCGGATCCGGCAAAGTCGCTCATCCGGGCCAAGGTCGTTTTCGGCGATGACTTCAATTCGTTCAAGATTTATGACATCAAGACGGTCACTCTCGACGATGACATCGTCGATGATGCCTACCAGATTTCGCCCGAGGATGCCCAGGAGTACAAGGAAAATCCCCAGGTCGGCGACATCGTCGAGATTCCTTTCGATGTCACCCAGCTCGACAAGGCCTATGTCCGCCGTGTCAAGCAGCTCTTCCAGAGCCACCTCAAGGATGCTTCCAAGCAGGCTATCCTCTCCGTCTATTCCGACAGGATCGGTCAGCTGATCGAAGGAACGGTGACTCGCGCCGATCCTCTCAACAACACCTATGAGCTCTCTTTCGGCAAGGCCGTCGGTTTCCTTCGTCGTTCGAACCTCATCCCGCAGGACAAGTTCGTCAATCAGGATCGCGTTCTCGTCTATCTGAGCGACGTCTCCGAAAAGAGCAATCCGCCCAGCCTCGTCATTTCAAGAAGCAATGAAAAGTTCATTCTTCGCATGATGGAGAGAGCCGTCCCGGAAATCGGGACCGGGGACATCCAGGTCAAGGGTATCGCCCGCGAAGCCGGGAGAAGAACCAAAATCTTCGTCGAGAGCCGCAACAAAAACATCGACCCGATCGGAACCTGCCTCGGCATCGAGTCCAATCGTATTCGCACCGTCCTCAACGAGATCCATGGCGAGAAGATCGACGTTCTCCGCTACGAGGAGAACAAGGCTCTTCAGATCATCGAGGCGATGAAGCCGGCTAGCGTCATCGGTCTTTCCTGCCCGGAGGATTTCTTCGACGAGAACGTCCATTATGAGGAGCTGGAAAGAGATTCCGGCTATGAATTCCCCCACATCGTCGCCGTCGTCAGCAACGGCAACCAAGGTGTCGCCATCGGAACCGGGGGTGTCAATGTCCGTCTGGCAAGCCAAATCACCCAATGCACCATTTCTGTCCTTCAGGCTGACGATGCCATCCGCGAAGGCGTGAAATATATGTCGGTTTCCGACATTATCGAAGAAGCCAAGGCCTGGAAAGAAAGGCAGATTGCTTTGGAAGGCACCGTTTCTGTGACGGAAGACGAGGAAGAGGCGACCAAGGCCGACGCTGCCATTGATGCCGCCGAAGTGATCGCTCCTGAGACGAGTGCCGAAACGGAGACGAGTACGTCTCCCGAGGCGGTCGAGGAAAAGGTTCCCGAGACGCCTGTTGACGAGGAAGTTATCGAGGAGAGCAATCCTGCTCCGAAGGCCGATTCCACCACGACCGAGATGAAAGAGGCTCCGATCGAGCACGTCGAAATCCGCAACAAGCCGAAGATTTCCCTTTCCGACCTCGAGGAGGCCCTCAGCCAGAAGAAAGGCCCCAGCGAGACCCGTTCCTACAAGAAGCGTTTCGACAGGAACAGAAACGGCGAGAAGGAAGCTCCCAAGCCGGTTGAGCCCAGCAAGGCCTCCACGGCCGCTGCGATGCCCATCTACACGCCCGAGGAGCTCAAGGCCATTGAAGAGGAAGAGATGATGGAAGACAACGACTACGATTCCTACGACGAGGACCTCGAGCAGTACGACTACTACGAGGACGACGAGGACAAGAAGAGGAACTGATGAAGGTCGTCGTCGAACGGATGGATATCCTGACGCGGAAGACTTTTCCTAAGGAAAGTCTTCTCCGCCTTGTCAGGGTCGATGATGTCCTTGTCCTCGACAAGGATCAGACGATGCCGGGAAGAGGCATCTATCTTCTCGCCGAAACAGAGACTGTCTCGCGGCTGAGAAAGAAGAATCTCCTTCTTCGGTATTCAAAGAAGACGGACTACGAAAAGCTGTTCGAGGAGATGGAAAAGTTATGCCGATGACAGACAGGATCGTGACCTATCTCGGCTTTGCCAGAAAGATGGGGAAGCTGAAGGCCGGAATGGCCCTGGAGAAAAGCCTGGACGAAGGCGATGTCGTCCTTCTCCTTCTCTTTCCCGCGATAAGCGACAAGAATAGGGACAAACTTCTTCGAAGGGAGAAGGGCGTCCAGACGATCGTGATGCCGGACATCGACTTTGCGCGACTGGGACTTCAGCCCTGCAAGGCTCTCGGGGTCACGGACGAAGGGCTTGCCAAAGCCATCGTGAAGACATATGAAATCAAGGAGGTGCCAGATGAGCGACAAGAGAAATAAGAAAGACCGCAGCGGCGGAAAAGCCGGCTTCGGCAAGAAAAACAAGTCCCAGATCGAAAACGGAGTATTTGTCTACTCCGGACCGATAACCTTGGACCAGCTCTGCAAGAAGATCGGGATCCCGGCGGTCGACATCATCAAGGGATTCCTCATGCAGGGAAAGATGATTTTGCTCAACACCGTCCTTTCCGACGAGTTGATCGCCGAAGTCTGTCTCAATCACGACCTCGACTTCCGCAAGGAGGAAGGGGCGATTCCGGACGACTTCACCAAGGCCGACATCTTCAGCAAGGAAAATGACAAGGATGAGAGGCCGCCTGTCGTAACCATCATGGGACACGTCGACCACGGAAAGACGACTCTCATCGATACGATTCGCCATTCTTCCATCGCTTCTGGAGAACACGGCGGCATCACGCAGGAAATCGGCGCTTACCAGAAGACTGTCAACGGCAAGAAGATCACTTTCATCGACACGCCTGGGCACGAAGCCTTTACCGCCATGCGTGCAAGGGGGGCTTCGGTCACGGATATCGTCGTCCTCATCGTTGCCGCCGACGATGGCGTCAAGCCGCAGACGATCGAGGCGATCGACCATGCCAAGGCCGCCAAGGTCCCCATCATCGTCGCCGTCAACAAGATCGACAAGCCTGGCGCCAATGTCGAGAAGGTCAAGAGCGAATTGTCCGCCCAAGGGCTTCTGTGCGAAGAATGGGGCGGCGACACGATGATGTTCGAAATCTCGGCCAAGAAGAACATCGGGGTGGATAAGCTTTTGGAAGGCATCCTCGACCTTGCGGAGCTTCTCGACTTGAAGGCCAACAATGAATCTCCGGCCGCCGGTTCCGTCATTGAGGCGAAACTCGACAAGAAAGAAGGAAGCAAAGCGACACTCCTCGTTCAAAATGGCACCCTTCATGTCGGCGACTATCTCGCTGTCGGCGAATTCTATTGCAAAGTCAGAAAGATGACGAACGAATACGACAAGTCTCTCAAGGCGGCCCTTCCGTCCACTCCCGTTGCCGTCACCGGTCTTTCCGGTGTCCCTGTCGCCGGCGATCGCTTCCTTGCCTTCCCGACTGAAAAGGAAGCCAGAGAAGCGGCTTCGCGCCGGGCGCAGGCTCTCATCGGGCACAATGAAAAAGGCGTCAGCCTTGCTGATATCGCAAGCGATGCCGCAAGCGGAGAGGCGGCTCTTATCAACCTGATCGTCAAGGCGGACACCCAAGGCTCCAGCGAGGCCATCAAGTCCTCCCTGGAGAAGATCAGCGTCCCCGGGACCAAGCTTCAGATCATCCATTCGGCCTCGGGAGACGTCAACCAAGGGGATATCGTCCTTGCCAGCGCATCCCAGGCGGTCGTCCTTGCCTTCTCCGTCAAGGTCTCTGCCGCCGTCAAGGATGAGGCCAAGCAGAAGAAGGTCGAAATCCGCGAATACAACATCATCTATCATCTTCTCGAAGAAGTCGAGAGTGCCCTCCGCGGCAAACTTGGCCCCGTCTATGAGGAGGTCGTCTATGGCCACGCCGAGGTCCGAAACCTCTTCAAGGCCAGCAAGGTCGGTCAGATTCTGGGTCTCTATGTCACTGACGGCAAGTTCAAGAACACGGCGCACATCCGCCTCTATCGTGGCGGGGAGCTCGTCTTGACGACCAAGCTCACCTCTCTCAAGCGGTTCAAGGATGATGCCAAGGAAGTCCTGCAGGGCTTTGAATGCGGCGCCACTCTCGATGACAAGTTCACTTGTGAGGTCGGCGATGTCCTGGAGGCTTACGGTCAGGAAGAGGTGAAGAATGGCTGACAAGAAGGGCCGTGTCCAGGAGATCATCCAGAGGGATGTGAGTGAGATCATTCTCTACGATCTCAAGAGTCCTCTCTGTCGCTATGCCTCCATCAACGAGGTGAGGATGACAAGTGACTACTCCTATTGCAAGTTCTATGTGACCCACATGAACCCGGAGCTCACTGACGTCCTGGTCAGCTATCTCAACACCAACGCCAAGAAGATCCGTTCGCTCCTGTCCAAGAAGCTCTCCATCTACAAGACGCCTGAACTGGCCTTCTACAAGGACGAGGTCTACGAAAAGGCGCGCCACATCGACCTGCTGATCGAAAAGGCCCTCTCCAAGAAGCCCGTCACCCTCAAGGACTTGGAGGAGAAGGAAAAGAAGGCAAAGAGCCGAAAGACTCCTGCCAAGAAAAAATAAAAGGGAGGCTGCGGCCTCCTTTTTCCTTGCTAAGCGTCAGAGAGAATGCGGCGCAGATCCTCTTTGAGCTGGTTTTCGAGATCTTCGGCGGAAGAAAAACGCATCTGGTCGCGAAGCCGGGAAAGGAACTCGACCCGTATCGATCTGCCGTAGAGATCGCCGGAAAAGCCATGGATATGGGTTTCAAGCGTTTTCCTGACAGTCTCGTCAATCGTGGGGTGGGTTCCGATGTTGGTCATGGAAGGATAGACTTTGCCGTCGACGAAAGTACGGGTCTTGTAGACGCCTTCGCTGGGATAAGCCTTGCCGTTGACGAGGACGAGATTCGCCGTCGGGAAACCCAGGCGATGGCCGTTGTGCCTGCCATGGACGACGTTTCCGATGACGAAGTAGGGACGGCCAAGAAGGCGGTTTGCATTTTCGATGTCCCCTTCAGAGAGAAGGGATCGAATCCTTGACGAGGATATCTTTCCTTTTTCGTCGCAAAGAAGGGGTAGGATTCGAACTTCTTTTTCCGGGAAAGCCTTCCGTATGTCCTCCGCCTTTCCTAAGGCTCCTTTTCCGAAGCGGAAATCTTCGCCGACCAGGACGCGATGCGGGGTGAGCCTTTGAAGAAAGGCAAGGAAATCCTCCTTTGAGGCATTTTGTGTCCGAATGTCGAAAGGAAGGACGAAGATGGATTCGATTCTGGCTTCCGAGAAGAGAAGAGCCCTTTCCGCATTCGTATAGATCGTCAAGGCATCCTTTTTGAAGGCTCCCAACTGTTCCACGTCGAAAGTCAAAAGAGAAAGTTGCTGACCATCCTCTTTTTCTTCATTCAGAATGGCTCTATGCCCAAGATGGAGACCATCGAAAAAACCGATTGCAAGATTGTTTTTAGACAGATCGATGGTGCTTTCCAAGGTTATGTTCTTTTCAATCATGTGCAAAGCCGAAGCGACAATGATATTTTCCGCCTCTTTTTTCATAGACAGCCACATTTCTCTCTTCGTCCCGAATCAAGAGGAGGGGACTCATTTCAGTCGGGAAAATGAGGGGACATCCGTTCCCGGCCTTTTTGGATAGCGCCTTGTCAACCTCGATGACCTTGAGGGAAGGAAGGATGGACTCGGGGGGAAGGAGGTTTTTCGTTCGGATCGAGGAGGAAGGCTGTGCTCTTTCAAGGCTCAGAGGACCGATGGCAAGACGCCTTAGGGAAAGAAGATGGCCGCATGTCCCGAGCGCTTGGGCAATATCCCTTCCCAGGGAGCGGATATAGGTTCCTTTGCTGACGGTCGTCTCGAAGGAAAGAAGCTGTTCATTCTTGTCATAGGAAAGGAGTTCGAGACGTTCAATGGCGATCGGAATGGGCGGAAGGTCGATCTTGCCGCCTTCCCTTGCGATGTCATAGGCTCTCCTTCCGTCGATTCTTTTGGCGGAATAGGAGGGCGGGATTTGGCATTTTCTCTCCGCCAGAGAGGAGAAGGCCCTTTGAATGTCGTCGACATCGATATCCGGGACGGAAAGCGTGCGGATGGTTGTGCCCGTCTTGTCCAAGGTGTCTGTTTCCTTTCCGAGGGCCAAGGTGGCACGATATGTCTTCTTTCCGTCATCGAGAAGAGGGAGCATCTTGGTCGCTTCACCGACGGCGAGGACGAGAAGCCCTGTCGCGAAAGGATCCAAGGTACCGAGATGGCCGACGCGTCTGGTCTTGAAGATCCGCTTGGCAATCCTGTCGACGTCCGTGGAGGTCATGCCTTCCTCCTTGTCGACGAGAAGGAAGCCGAAAGGCGCATTTTTGGTCATTTCGTTCATGAAAATAGTATAATGCTTAACGCTATGGATAACAGCAATCAACTTCGCAAAAGGCTTCTTGCCGCCCTGAGGAAGGCCGACTACGACTACGGCCTCATTTCGGATGGCGACAGGATCCTTGTCGGGCTTTCCGGCGGCAAGGACTCCTTGGCGCTTCTCGATCTCCTTTCCGTCTATCGGAAGTTCCCCGGAAAGAACTTTGCCCTCACGGCCATCCATCTGGATTTCGGGTTCCCGGCCGTCGATTTTTCGCCCGTCGAAGAATATGTCCACGCCCTCGGGATCGACTACATTCCCTATGAGGCCAAGGAAGTCTATGGCATCCTGGACGAGAACAGGAATCCGAAGACAGGCCTTTTGCCATGCTCGATCTGTTCCCGAATGCGCAAGGCCATCGTCAACAAGGCGGCAAATCGTCTCGGCTTCTCGAAGGTGGCTTTTGCCCACCATATGGACGATGCCATCGAGACGCTTTTCCTCAACATGGCCTATGGGGGAAGGATTGCGACTTTCGAGCCCAAAATGTTTCTGGAAAACGCCAAGATCGAGTTCATCCGTCCGCTCATCTACGTCCGGGAGCAGCAGATCTCACGCTATGTCAAGGCGATGGGCCTTCCTATCGCCAAGAATTCCTGCGGGAACGACAAGAAGACGCAGAGGGAATTCATGAAGGCCTTCCTTTCTTCCCTCTATGGCAAAATTCCGGATGCGCACAACAATTTTGCCAGCATGCTTTCCAATTCCGATTCTTTCCAGCTTTTCTTCGAACGCTTCGGTGCCCATCCCGCCTCCGGCATCGAGGTCAAGCGCTGCGTTACCGCCAAGGACATGCTCGACGTGGCGAAGGTCGGAAAGAAAACAGACACGCCGGATGACTTCGATGGTGGACAGGCGATTTATTATCTCCTCCGCTGCCAAGGCGAGCCCAAAGCCTATCTCAAGGCCTGGGAAAAAGAAGACTTTTCGGTTTCCATCCGTTACTTCGAGAAGGTGGAGGACGTTCCTGAGAAAAGTCTTTTCCACCTCCTGGACGTCTTCGAGAAGAACCTTTCGATGCGTCATGTCCCTAGGGAGATATCGTATCTCGGAGAAAGGAATGCCGATGTCTTTGCATCTTTCGGATACCATAGGGATGGCGATAAGCTCGTCAAGACGATCACGAAAGCGCTCAAGATATAGAAATTCCTTGGCATTTCCCGCTCCGGGAGATATAATCTTTAATCGCACGTAAGCTGGAGAAGGGCGAGTTCCTCAAGCACCCATATCTGGTCGACGCGCAGAAAGAAAAAGAGGTATTATCCCATGGCTCTGACCAAAGAAGAAAAGACGAAGGTGATCGCCGCCAGCAGGCGTGATGAGAAGGACACCGGTTCCACGGAAGTCCAGATCGCCATCCTCACCGAAAAGATCAAGAAGCTGACCGTCCACATGACCAACAACACCCACGACTATTCTTCCAAGCGCGGCATGGACATCATCATCGCCAGGAGAAAGAAGCTTCTCAGCTATCTCAAGAGAGAGAATCCCGAGAAGTACGAAGAAGTCCTCAAGTCCATCAAGAACAAGAAGAACTGAATCGACACGGCTAGGGAGGGGAACCCCTCCCTTTTTTCATGCCTAGATGGGCAGGTCTTTCTTGTCGAACACGAAGAAAGAAGCGGTATAGGTGATCGGGATGATGGCAAGAAGGCCGATGAGTCGGTACCAGTACCCCACGGCGCCGGAAATCGCCGATTCGGCATCGTAGAAGGAGATGATCGTGAGATAGTTGAAGAAGTCCATCGAATCGATACGGATCGTGGAAGGCATCGCCGGGCCGCCAAAGAGGCCGAGGATTGCGGCGACCAGGAAGAAGATGGCGATGCCGCCGCCGCAGGCGATGGCCAGCTTGGACTTGTTGAAGATGGCCGACGAGAGGAAGCAGATGCCGCTGATTGAGAGCATCACCAAGTAGTTGCCGAGCACGAACTTGAGAAGCATCGGGATGGGAAGCATGGCAGTGAAGTCCTCCCCGCCGATGGCGATGCCGATGAGTCGGGAAAGCATGGTGGCAGAAAGAAGGAGAAGAGAAAGAAACGTCTCGCAGAGGATGAGGAAGGTCGCTTGCGTGAATACGACTTTGCTTCTCTTAATCGGAGCGCTGAGCGTGAAGGCCATGGAACCGGTCTCTACTTTATTTGCCAAAAGTTCGTTGGAAAGAAGGATCGTCGTCACGATGGGGATGAGCAGACCTGCAAGGCCGAAGAAAAGGATGCCCATGAGGATGCCATACATGTTCATCTCGCTGAGCTCCTGGATGCTTTCCTGGACATGGACGGGGAGTTCGTCCAGGATGCCTTGGCTTGCCTTGGAGAGGGCAAGGAGGAAACTGTCTTCCTCCGACATCGTCCTATCCGACTGCCGGCGATAGCGCGAGAAGCTTTCGATGGCGCCGCAGGCTTCGTTTTCGCACAGCGTCATCAGACTTGTTCCGGAGACGCCCTGCCTGTCTTCGCTGATTTCCGAAAGGTCGGAGACTTCAAAGACGGAAAGAATGATCTCTTCGCCTTCCGCGAGGAGGTCTTCGATGGCTTTTTCCCGGATGGCCGACTCTTTCGCCTCGCCCTGAAGAAGGAAAGAGGAAGAAAGCGTGTAATAGTGATCCACGCCATTCAGGAGTTCTTTGGCGTAGTCGGAAAGGAACTCATCGAGGAATCTTGAGAAGACGGCGGCCTTGTCCTGGGCCTCCTTTTTTGCGCTGGCGATTTCGTCGTCGGTATAGCCCTTTCCGGTCAGAAGTTCCTTGTTCCGTTTGTGCAGGATCGTGCTTGTCTTTCCCATGCCTTCCGCAATTGGGATCATCCTTTCCGGCTGATAGGTTGTCGCTATTTCCCTTTCGCCTTTGTCATTGAGGACGTAGGGGCGCCCGAGCTCGTCCGTGAGATAGTCGACCCGGAAATCGTCGAGGAAGAAGAGGACGCCTACCTCCCCTATCAAGGACTCATAGAACGGGACGAGGGCATCGATAACGACTCTGTCTCTGTAGCCGACACCGTCTTCACCTAGGACGGTGTTCTCCTGGAAGGCTGTTTCGTTTTCCTTTTTGCCTTCATGGATGGAAAGGATGAGGTTTTTTGCCTCGTCCTCCATGCCGTCGGGGGCAAGGATGGGGAAGAGTCCTTCAAAGAAGGACATGGCAAGACGATCGGGCTCGGTTCTGGGCAGGGCTTCAAGATCGAGATAGAGGGCTTCGATCTCTTCTTTCGAGTCTTCGTCCGCGTCGAAAAGCTCGGCAAGGAAGAGGCCTGTCCCTTCTCGCATCGTGTCTCCCCGTGAAAAGGAATCGGGATAGAGTCCCGGGTTTTCGACAAGACCCTCATGATAACTTTCAAGCAGGGCCGAGAGATATTCCGGCAAGAGAGGCTTGGTTTCCTGGGGAAGGTCCGGGAAGAGCAAAAAGATCAGTTCCTCGATGGACTGGAAATCGGATAGGACGCTGTCGACGGCCGCCTCGTGCTTTTCTTGATCCGTGCCGGAGGCTTGGGAATAGGCCTCGTAATAGGGGTCGAAGACGAGTCTGTCGGCAAGATTGGACAAGGCGGCGTTTTCGTCAAGGGTGTCCGCGGCATCGAAACTCAATGCGAGGATGGAGCCGACACTGTCTTCCTCCTCCGAGACGATCCGCAACGGATAGCGGTAGAGTTCCACGGCGGAAAGATAGGCGCTGTCCATGGCGATGCTTCCCTGGCTGAGGAGCGAGAGCATATCGGCATTGGAAAAGAGAAGCTTCAAAGATTGTTGCGTGGAGCTCAGATCAAGTGTGGAAAGGATGAGGACGAGAACGATACAGATGATGGCGTTTGCAAGACCGGACACGAGGACGGAGAGCCAGTTGGAACGGAAGGATTCTTTCAAAAGAGGCCACGAAATCGGGGAATGGAATTTTCTCTTTTTGACGGAAGCGATATTTTTATCGTTCATTCTTCTTTTCTCCTTTCCTCGAATTCGTCCCTCAAGCTGTCTTCTTTCTGATAGAAGTAAGCAATTCGCAGGTGTGAGAGATAGGCCAGTAATTCTCTTTCCCTGTTCAGTGGGATAGAGAGGCGAAGTTGACGCCAATCTCTATCATCGCCGCCAATATTCCAATCCTGCATAGTTTTTCTAGAATCTTTTTCTTCATTGAAGCCAATGATATAAGTCTTTTCTTGGCTGCTATGAATTCTGTGAAGATCTGCTGCCTTGACGATACGCCCTCCCGTGAGTAGGAAGGCTTTGTCACAGAGGGCCTCGACCTCATCATAGTCGTTGGAGACGAGGAGAAGCGTTTTTCCTTCTTTTTTCTCGCGAAGCATCTGTTGCTGAAAGACTTCCCGCATGAGGGGGTCCAGGCCATTTGTCGGCTCATCCAGCAGTAATACGGGTCTTTCGGCCATAAGGGCGGAGACAAGGGCAAGTTTTTCCTTCATCCCCTTGCTCATCCTCTTGGGGCGGGCGTCGATGTCCAGCTGGAAGTCCTTGATGAGGAAGTCGGCCTTCTTGCTGTTTCCCATTCCATACAGCGCCAGTTGTTCCTTGAGGAATGCCCTTCCGCTTTTCAAATCCGGGAAGTTGATTTCGCCGGGGACATAGGAGACGAGCCGGCGGATTTCCAGATCGGCGCCGACCGTCCTGCCCAGGATCGTCATCGTTCCCGTATCCGGACGGACAAAGTCCATCAGTAAGCGCATCAGAGTCGACTTTCCGGCTCCGTTTTCGCCCATGACGGCGACAAATTCGCCTTGGCGGACGCTAAAGGAAACGTCATAGACGCCTTTGCCTTTCCCGAAGTCCTTCGTCACTTCGTCGATGGTGATGGCCTGCGATCCAAGGAGGCCGTTGACAAGAAGTTCCAGGCTTCTCATAGTCCGGTGTATTCCTTGTCTTCCTGATAATAGGAGAGGAAAATCTCCCTCAGGGTTTCGCGTCTGGCATGGAAATTGTCGACGGGAAGAGAGGAGACGAAAGCGAGGAAATCCGCGATTCTCCCATTTTCTGGGGAATAGAAGAGGAGACGTCTTTCCTCGTCCACGAAAAGGGGACAATACTCTTTCCGATTCTGGGCGCTATGGAAGGACTCGAGGGAGGAGAAAGAGAGTTCATAGCGGACTTGTCCTCCCCGGGCGATGACTTCTTTTGGGATCGTCGCGGCGATCTTGCCGTCCTTGATGACGACGATTCGATCGCTGACTCTTTCCACTTCGGAAAAGACGTGGCTAGAAAAAAGCATCGTCCTGCCTTTCTCCTTTTCTTTCTGGATGATATCCAGGAAGAGAGACTGCATCGAAGGATCGAGGCCGGAGGAAGGTTCGTCGAGGATATAGACTTCCGGGGAGGAAAGAAGCGCGGCGAGAATGGCGACCTTTCTTTTCGTGCCCAGGGACATGTCGCGTGTCCTTTCGTCCAGATCGATGCGGAAAAGGTCGGAAAGCTCAGCTATCGTATTGGCTTTACGCTTCCGCAAGGAAAGCTGTATCGAGAGGAATTCCCGCCCGGTCAGGTTCTTCGGCAAGGACACTTCGCCGGGGATGTAGCCGACCTTCTCGAGGACTCCCCTTTCTTTTCTCGCCTCTTTTCCGAAAAGCATTGCCGAGCCGGAATCGGGTTTGGCAAAACCCATCAGATGGCGTATGGTCGTCGACTTTCCGGCACCGTTCGGGCCGAGGAAGCCGACGCATTCCCCT
This sequence comes from Candidatus Enterosoma merdigallinarum, assembly GCA_018714385.1. GTDB lineage: Bacteria > Bacillota_I > Bacilli_A > RFN20 > CAG-288 > Enterosoma > Enterosoma merdigallinarum. The sequence goes on from DVNL01000004.1 coordinate 93,082, forward strand.
TCCTTAACCTCAAAAGAGACATGGAAGACGCCTCTTCCGTGCGAATAATCCTTCGTGAGATCGGCGATTTCGATTATGCCCATTTCTATCGCAAAATATCTTTTTTCTAGTATAATAACATTTAGTGTACGATGAGGGTAGTTCCGTTGGAGGAAAGAACAGGCATGACAACGAGTCGCAGAAAGGCGGACCTCCGATCCAAACGCAGCCAGGAAAAGCTTTCGGATGCGCTTCTGGTCCTTTTGAAAAAGAAGAAGATCGACAAGATTTCCGTCAAGGAAATCGCCAAGGAGGCCAATATCTCCCCATTGACTTTCTACAATCATTTCAAGAACAAGCTCGATTTGCTCGATTATTGCTTCTATAGCAACATCGAACCGGTCATGGCTCGGATTCCCGATCTTATCAAAGGGGCCGGCGACCAGAGGGAGGCCCTGGAAAGAATCGTCCGCGCCTTCGTCCATTTCGTCTTCGACAACCTGGAAATCCTCGCCTATTTCGTGCGGAACGATGCTTCCAGGACGATCTATTGGGCCATGACGAAGCTCGTTCATACGATATTCAAGGATGTCCGGACAAAGAATGGCCATCTCTTCCATTTTTCCGACCTGCCCGATGAGATCACCGACACTTTCTTCGCCGGCGGCTTGACTTATCTCATCTACGAGCTCATCCGCAACAAGGCGACCTACAGCGAGGAGGAGGCGACGCAGTATTTCGTGCGTCTCATCTATTCCAAGCCGATAAAGGAGGAGTGAAGCATGAAGGAAGTCATGAAAGAAATCCGGGCGAGAAGAAGCGTCCGTTCTTATCTTCCGACGCCCGTCACGAAAGAAGAGATGGCCGCTATTCTTGAGGCCGGGAATCTTGCCCCGACGGGAAGGAACGCACAGAATCTGCTGTTCGTCGGAATTGTCGACGAGGATAGGATCGCGAGAGTGAAGTCTTTCCTGGATGGCGGGAAAGAATATTATGACGCACCGTCCATCGTCTTTCTCTTCGAACGGAAAGGCGACAACCTCACGGCTCAAAACGCCGGCGCCGCCATGGAGAACATGATGCTTCAGGCCACGTCCATGGGTCTTTCAAGTTGCTGGATCCATTGCACCGTCGCCCGTTTCGAGACGCCGGAGGGGAAAAAAGTCCTTTCCGAGGTCTGCGGGCTGGACGGGGATTATCGTCTTGTCGAGACGCTTGCGCTCGGACATGCGGCGGAAACATCTGCCGGCAAGGAAAGGGATGAAAGAAACACGATCGTCCTGTGATGTCCTTGTCATCGGCGGTGGTGTCGCCGGCACTTTTCTTTCCTCCCTTCTGGACGGAAAGCGAAAGGTGACCCTCCTCGAGTCGGATTTGAAGGACAATTGCCTTGCCAAACGGATAAAGGTCAGCGGAAACGGCCGCTGCAATTTTTTCAATGAGGATTTCCTGCATCCGGAGAGTTGTCCTGCCTTTCTTTCGGAGGCCTCCCGTTTTCTTTTTGCGTCTGGGCGCAACTATGCCAGCGAGACTTTGTCCTATCTGACGGACAGATTGGGAATCGTTCCTTTTTGCGAAGGACGTCTCTACTATCCTTTTTTCAACCGCTCCGAATGCGTCCATTCTCCCTTGCTCGAGGCCTTTGAACGCTCTTCGGCCAGGCTGATCCATGGCAGGGCGGTTTTTATCGACAGGAAGGGCAAGACTTGCCGCATCGAGAACAGGGAGGGCAGTTGCCTGCTTTCCTATGAAGACGTCGTTCTCTGCTGCGGGGGCAGAAGTTATGATCGCGATGCCTTTCCCTCTGGCCTTCTTCCTTCGTTGGATATCCCCTTCTATCCCTTCACCCCCTCTCTTTGCCCGGTCCGGGTCAAGGAAAAGATACCCTCCTATCTCGTCGGCAACCGGCTTCGCGGGACCGTTTCCCTTTTCGCCGACGGCCGCCTTGTCCAAAAGGAGGCAGGGGAAGTCCTTTTCAAGGAGGATGGTCTCTCCGGCATCTGCATCTTCAACCTTTCGCTCTCCGTCTGCCGTGTCCTTCGTAAGAAAGCAACCGCTCAGTTGTCTTTTTCCATCGACTATGCTTCTCATGACGGGGCGAATGGGGATGGCAGTAGTTTGTCCTCTTTCCCCTTTTTCCTGAGACGCTATCTCTCCGAGACGGGAAAGGACCCTTTCCGGCCTCTGGAATTCACCTTTTCTTCCCTCTACCCTTTCCGTCATTCCCAGGCGAGCTTCGGCGGCATCGATCCTTCGCTTTTCGATGAGGATTTTACTTTGCGAAGCGATCCTACCTTCCATGCCTTGGGCGAAGTCTTGGATGTGAATTTCCCCTGCGGCGGCTATAATATCGGATTTGCCCTCATCGGGGCCTATCGTCTGAGCGAGAGACTTAGGAGGTAACATGGATACCAGATATCGACAATTGGTCCGGCAACGTCTGTCCGAGAGTCTTCCCGGAGAGGACACTGCCTTCTTGGAAGAAAGCATTTTCGAGAACCTTGAAAAAGCCGCTGTTGACGATGAAAAAGCTGGGCAGGATTTCCGGCGTGTCTTCCTCCGCATCAACGGACTCATCGATGCCTTCATCGGGTCTTTTCTCTTCTCCAGAATGGTCGGAGAGGACGAAAAAGGCTTAACGACGCGTGCCTTGAGGCTTTATGCGATTCTGTCGGAGGAGTTCTCTTCCACGTTGGATTCGGCCTATGTCCGTCCCTACGATCCGGTCATCCTTTGCCTGAAGGGTTCCTGCCGACATCTTGAGGAAATCAATCGCCCTCTTTCGCAGGTCAATCCGACCCTGTCCCTCATCAGCGACATCTTTGCGACGGTCTTCCGGAAAGTCGACGGCTTCTGCCAGATGCTGACGCTCGGCCTCTATCCGGATGCCTTCGTCGCTTGGCGGACTCTGCATGAATCGGAGTGCATCGTTTCGCTTCTCGTCCAAGGGGGAGAAGCCGTCCGTCAAGCCTACGTCCGGCATATCGCCTACAACAATGCCTATCGCAATCAGGAGCATTTCACCAAGGAAGAACTGGATCAGACGTTCCTGGAGATCAAGGACGAGATGAAGGACCATGGTCTCAAGAGCAAGGACATGAAGAAATTCATCGAGTACGGCTGGCTTTACGCACATCCGGAATATGATTCTTCCGACGTTGCTTTCAAGCTGAACTTTCGCGATGGCGTCGAAAGGCTTTCCGGTCTTTCCCGCTACAGCAAGGTCTATGAGGGGGCAAGCGAGATCGCCCACTCCTCCTCTGCCTTCTTCTATGTGAACGATGCCTTCTGCCGGGATCTTTCCGAGGCGATGGTCTACCAGACATATGCGCGCATCGTTTCCCTCTTCTTGGAGTACATGAAAGTCTACTTCGCCCTTCACCCTTCTCAGAAGGAGACTGCCCTCCTTCTTTTGGAAGACGTCAAGAAGCTTTCCCTCGTCTTGGAGACGAGGGTCGGAACGATAAAGGAGATCGAAGATGCAGAAAAGACGGATTGACGTCCTTTGCGACGCGTTGGACGACTTCGGGAGAGGCATCGTCCGTGTCGACGGAAAAGCCGTTTTCGTCCCGGATCTCCTCCCTGGGGAGAGGGCGACGATCGAGACTGTCTTTTCCTTCGGCAAGATGAAGGAATGCCGTCTTCTGTCCCGCAAGAACGATTCCCCGGACCGGGTCAAGCCGTCTTGTCCTTATTATCCTCGTTGCGGCGGATGCCAGCTGATGCATCTTTCCTATCCGGCCCAGCTGCTCTTCAAGAAGCGGAAGGTGGAGCATCTTTTGCGGAAATTCGCCAAGGTGGACATCCAGGCCGAACCCACCTGCGGCTTGGAAGAGCCGATGCGGTATCGTAACAAGGTCCAAAAGCCCATCCGCAAAGTCCGGGGGAAAATCTGCGCAGGATTCTACAAGACCGGGACGCATGACCTTGTCAATGTCGTCGATTGCCTTGCCGAGACGGAACTCTCCGCCAAGATAACAAACGAGGTCCTCTATCTCATGCGGAAGTTCCATTATGTCCCCTATGACGAGGACGAAGAGACCGGAGATGTCCGGCATCTTCTGATCAAGGTCAGTTCCGTCTATGACGAAGCCCTCGTGACTTTGGTCGTCCTCGACAGCAATCTGCCCGGGGGAAGGGCTTTCGCCCAGGAGTTGATGGCCAAGATTCCGGAAGTGAAGGGCGTCGTCTTCAACGTCAACAGTCGGAAGACGAACGTCATCCTCGGCGAGAAGGACGTCCCGGTTTTCGGGGCGACGCGGATCCGGGACAGGATATTCGACAAAGATTTTTACATTTCTACCCACTCTTTCTATCAGACCAATCCGCTTCAGATCGAGCGGCTTTACAAGACGGCGATCGATCTCTCCGGCGCCGGAAAGGACGATGTTGTCCTGGATGCCTATTGCGGGACCGGGACGATCGGTCTTTCCATCGCCGATCGGGTGAAGGAAGTCCTCGGCGTGGAGATCGTTCCCGAGGCTGTCGAGGATGCAAAAGAGAACGCGAGGATGAACAATGTGCAAAATGCGCGATTCCTCTGCAAGGATTGCACCGAATATCTTCAATCGGGAAAAAGAAAGTTCGACATCGTCATCATGGATCCGCCCAGGAAAGGCTCGACGCCCGAGTTCCTTTCCGCGCTCAGGAAGATCCGTCCGCGGCGAATCGTCTATGTCTCCTGCGATCCGGCGACTTTGGCCCGGGACGTTTCCCTTCTCAAGGAGGACTATCTCGTCGAGAAGGTCGTGCCCGTGGACATGTTCCCAAACAGTCTCCACGTTGAGACGGTCTGTGCTTTATCGTTGAAGAAATAAACCAGTGTTCACTAGAATATAACTTGAATAACATTCACTTTAGTGAATGAAATCGCATAAAAAGATAAAATATAGAGATTTTAAAGAAAATGGTTCTCAACCTGGTAGTTGGGAACATTTTCATTTTGATAGAAAAAATCCTCCAATATTAATGACAATCTGCAATGCTAAGTTATATAATATTTGTGCGAGATGTAAATTACTTCGGGTGTAGTCCTTCGTCTCGCAAACTATAGGTATACACCCATTTAAAATTTTTTACTTAAGTAACCGAGAAAGTTTTGCAAAAACCATTGACGGTTGCTTTTTTTCTTGAAATAATGAATATGCGAGACGAAGGAAGCCACGTTTAATTGGCTCCACCCAAAAAGGTTCTAAGGAATCTGAGTAGGATTATTAGAAAGTATACCTATAGTACGGCGGACGTACTAGAACTGACGGAAGTAATTACTGCAGGATTATTAGGTTTAGTTTAAGAAGAAGACGCAGGAAGATGAGTCTAAGCTAAGCTACGAACAATTAAATAAACTAAAGCCTGTTGAGATGATCAAGTTCGTCGCAACTCGCGGAGCAAACGACGAACCAGATTTATACAATGCCTTAGAGGATGCCGAGAAGCAGGATTTGGCAACACTTTTTAAAGACGAAAACTCTAATTTGAAAATTGTAATAGTTGTTGACATGTGGATAACTGGCTTTGATTGCGAGTGCTTAGATACAATGTATCTTGATAAGCCTCTAGAAAAGCATACACTGATTCAAACTATCTCACGTGTTAACCGTGTATTCGAAGGAAAAGATAAAGGCCTAATTGTCGATTATATTGGTATTGAAGCTTCTCTCGCTAAAGCGATGCAACTTTATAGCGGTGACATCAATCCTGTATCTGAAATAGACGCGTCATACATCATTTTCAAAGATCAATTATCTCTGATTGATGAATTGATGCATGATTTTGACTATTCGCCATTTGAGAACGGAAGCGACCTAGATCGTCTCTTAACTTTGAATAGAGGTATGGAATTTGTCCAACAGACAGAAGAACGCGAAACGAGATTCATGGGTCTAACACAAAGAATGAAGAAAGCTTTTGATATTTGTGTTGGTGACTCTAGAATCTCAGATTCGGAAATGTTCAAAGTTCATTTTTACTGTGCTATAAGAAGTGCGATTATGAAGATTGGCCGCGAAGGCAGACCTGATGCAGAGCGCATGAACGAAGAAGTCAGAAAGCTTGTCGACGCCTGCATCTCGGTCATGGAAGAACAGGATGAAGGTGAGGTCACCAAAACAGAAATCTTCAGTGAGGAATACTTGAAAAAGATCCAGGGAATCCCATACAAAAACACAAAATTCAAGATGTTTTTGGAATTGTTAAGAAAAGCAATTAAACGCTATTCGAAAACAAACAAATATAAAGCGGAAGAATTCTCGAAGAGAATGAAAGAGCTTGTCGAGAAATACAATAATCGCGACGGGCAGATTCTTATATCAAACGATGACGTCATTAATGAGTTCATTGATTCTTTAAGCGAAGAAGCTCAAAAAATATTAGATGATTTGCAAAAGGATGCTGATGAATTTAAGAAAATGGGAATCACCTTTGAAGAGAAGGCGTTCTTCGTTATTTTAAAAGCCATTAAAGAAAAATATTCATTCGATTATTCGGACGAAAAACTAATTGAGTTAGCTAAAAAGGTTAAAGCCGTCGTCGATGACAAAGCGAAATATACAGATTGGTCATCAAAAAGCGATATCAAAGCAAGTTTACAATCAGATGTTATTCGCTTATATAATAGAAATGGATATCCGCCTATGACTTTTGAGGATGTTTACGCAAAGGTCCTCGCTCAAGTCGAAAATTTCAAAAAGTATGATGACTAGGAGACCGACATGAACGAAACAGCAATAACAATAATCAGCTCGGTTGCCAGCGCAATAATAGGCGCATTTATAGGTGGTTTTATTACTTTTCTAATCGAGAAGAAAAAACTCAAAACAGAGTTGATGTTAGAAAAGAAAAAGGAAATTAAACTTGAATACGAAAAACGTCCTAGACTCGAATTGAGAGAATATAAATCCATATCTGAGGGAAAACTAGATTCGGACGCTGACTTGAAGTGCGTTTTCTTGAATTTTGATAAACCGGTCACGGAGAATAAATCATTAACTTTCCGATATGATGACAAAGCCGTTGATATTAACAATTTGTGCTGCGTTGAATATGTTTTTGAGAATACTGGCGGAACAGAAATAGATAGTGTTTGCTTGGTTTCGAATCAACCAAAAACCACCTCCCTCATTGAGTTAGAACATAGAAGTCTACTAATAACAAACAAAATCCTTTGTTACGAAGCCTGGGCAGACAAAAGATTTATAAAACCTGGAGAGAAAATCTCATTTAAAGTTTGTTATCTCAAGGATAAAGTGACGAATTCACCAATTAGCTCTGTTGCGGTTATTTATCTGCAGGACATTAATGGAAATCTATGGCACCAAGCTTTGTTTTGCCCAACAAACGAGATCGAAAATTCTACAAGAGCTTCATTTGAAGAGTTTAAAAACAATAGAGATACAACTATTGCTATGGAATGTTTTAAGAAACCATATCTTTGGTAGCTTGATTAAAAATTAAAAAGGAGGCATGTGATGAATAAGGACAAAAAGATATGCCGCCACTGCGGTAAATCACTAAGCGAACAAACAGATTACAAACTCCTTTTTGCATACGAAACTGACCAGCTTTGCGATGAATGCGTTGATATTCAAAAGGTCATTAAGTTTGTTTCGGATTATTCGCACAGGCATTCTGATAGAGTCTGGAGTAATGAAGTCCATGAACGAAACATGATTAAGGATAATTATGATTACGGCAACGGAGTCACGTCATATACTTTGGCTAGTCATAAGTCCTCGTATAGAGTTGAGAAAAGGACTAAAAGAGTTCAAGCGTTGATAGATAAAATAATTTATATACGCGAGTATTTATATTTTAGTTTGAGCCCTATTTTCGAGATTTTGGATTCGATTTATATCAATCACGACAAGTTCTGGGAAGAGACAGGCAACCTTTTAAGATATGTTCACAACACATGTTTTGAGGAGGCGGTTTTAAAACTTTCAGAACTTCTAATTGATAGGTCTTGCAAATACTCTATTAACAAAATTAAGAACAGCCTGCTTGCTGAGTCTAAATATGTTTTTAAAGAACAAGAAATATATGAGTGCATGGAATTTGAAAATTCTGGTGACGTAATGGAGGAAAGGTTTGAGCCTTTTAATATAAATGAATTCGCTGATTTAGTCAGTGATTCAGTTGACCATTACAGGAAAATATTAGATGCTCTAAAAGACTATAGAGATACCCAGTTTGCTCATATAGATCCCCTTAAATCCAAAGAATCTCCTAAAGCTTTATCATATGTGAATCTTAAAAGAATGTTTTCTTTAGCAAAGGCTATTTACGATGGATTTCTTTACGTCGTTGCTCCAGATAAATATGCGACAATTATATTCGACAACAATATATCGTTTTCTCATTTAAATGAAATGACTGATGTTTATAAAAAGGATCATGAAGAAAGAATGAGAAGAATTAAGGAAGAAATGGCTTCTTTAATGAAATAAGAACTATATTTATGGCTAGAAAAAACGAAATCAATTGTTTAAACAATGTTTTGAGAATTCTAAAAACATCCAATCAAAGTGAAAACAAAACCGTACTTACTAAAGTTATTTCTATTCTTGAGAATGCGAGAGAAAACGAAGATTCTAATGCTTTTCCTGACTTTATATCTTCTTGTGGGCTTGTTGAGCATTTTATAGTTTCCGCCAGCAAGGAAACTAGAAAAGGCTCGGAATATAAGATTCACGAAACAAATGAAAAACTGGCAATAAGTAATCTTATCAAAGAAAAGGATGCCACTTTTCTATCAAGTGCTTCTTCACCGGGGACAATGGAGACTATTTGTGTACAAAGCGAGTTTAATGAAACATCATATGGTTGCTTTGTTTCTTCTTTTAAAAGAAATGTTGATAACCATCTAAAATCATTATTAAGGGTTGGTAATTCAAAGGGCGTTGTTGTATTTTTAATCGAGCAACAAGATGGGAGACTCTCTATTTATAAAAACAATTCTTTTTATAAGTTTTACTTGCTTGCAAAGGACAAAATCCTTCTAAACTATTTAAAAGAGATAAGGGGCCTCGTTCATTACGTAGTTTTTAATTCGGCTGATACAGTTGAAATTATAGATTTATCACAGATTGATTCGTTTCTTCTTAATGCTGGTGAAAACCAAGATATCCGTGGTGGAAGAAAAATAGACCTCTCGACCAAAATCTATATCGATTTATAAGGTAGGCAACTAGATGTTGATTCACAGTAATTGTGGCAAAAGCATTGCTGTTGATACCAATACATTTGTTCTTCTATACCACTTATTAAACGCACGTTTGAGCTTTCGGTGACACTTCCCACACGTCGCGACGGTCCTTTCTCTTGCTCGCAAGACGTGAAGACCGGATTTCTTCGATTGCGATCCCCTTTGCCGCATAAGCGGCATTTTTTGTTTGTCTGTTTTTGTCATTTGCCGCAGAGAAATTGGACACAGCCAAATGAGAAAGCGCTTACTTGCCCCGTTCCGGGGATTCTGTCGAAAAAACACTTTTCATGAAAACTCTTGTTCCCCTATATTTTCGTCATAAGATTCCACGAAAAAGGAGTGATTATGAAAAACAGAAAACGTCTCTTCCTATCCGTCGTCTCGCTGCTCACTGTCGCGACGCTTGCCGGCTGCCACAACAACCCCAGTTCTACCCCTACCTCCTCAAACCCCTCTAGCAGCGTCTCTTCCTCTTCCCCTTCTGAACCTTCTTCTCCTTCGTCCTCTTCTTCTAGCGCCAAGCCGTCTTCTCCCTCCTCCTCGACGCCCGGTTCTTCATCCACGTCGCCCTCTTCTCCCTCGACTTCCATCGTGACGACCTATTCCGTCGCTTCCGAAGCCGTGGAGGGGGCCACCATCACCTTCGACCATGCCGATGGCAAGTACGAAGCGGGCGAGACGGTGACGGTCACCGCAACCGTGACCGATCCGGCGAAGGCCTTTTCTTCTTTCTCCAGCGAGGAAGTCACCATCGTTGTTTCCGAGAAGAGCGACGACAAGGCCGTCGGCACCTTCACCATGCCGGAAAGCGATGTCGCTGTTTCCGTCGTCCTCGAGGCGAGAGAGTATGCGATATCCTCTATTCAGGTCTACAATGTCGAAGTTCCCTTGACCATCACGGGTGCTTCTGAGGGAGACTTGATCGAGGTTGGCGAAGAAGTGAATCTCGTCCTGGATGCTGGAGATTTCACATATTTCTCTGAGGACAGGCTTTCCTATTTCTATGTCCATGTCAATGGCTCTGTCTTCAAGCCGACCTTGCCGGAAGGGACGACCGGATGGTCGACGAAGGCCGAAGTTTCCTTCCCGATGCCTGCCGGCGATGCGGACATCGTCATCGTTAGCAGCATCAACACCATCTCCGATTCCGGCCATACGTTGACGATTGAGGAAAACGAGAATGTCGAAGTCTACGGCTACAGCGATGCCGAGAAATACACCAGTGTCAATCTCTTCGTCAAGAAGCAAGCCGGCTACAAGATCGACAAGGTCGAGACGAAGACCGGAAGCGGCGAGTGGACGGAAGTCACCAATGTCATTCGCTCTGCCGATGTTCTGACCCTCAGCGTGAGCCTTTCGGGCGATACGATTGTCCGCTTCGTCGGCGAAGAAGTCGGAAGCCACAGCATCACATGGGAGAACGCGGATGCCGTCGACTATGATCTCGGCCAGTATCTCTCCGCCCTTCCGACGGAAGCCACAGAGGGCGATACCTTCGTCATCAGCGGCATCACGCCCAAGAACGAAGAATATCACTTGAGCTCTGAGCCCGCGTCATTTGTCGGTCTCCCCGCTGAGAACGTCCTCACCAATGCGACCACCTACGGAAACGGGAGACTGGAATTCGTCATGCCGGATCAGGACATCACCATCCGTTTCCTTGTCGAGGAGAACGGCTCGATCATCTTCCTTCCCAACGAGAACGTCGAAAAGGCTGTCGCGGTCGGATACAATTCCTCTTATAAGCAAGTCGAGATCACGAAGCAGGCGCCCGGCGAGAGCTTCAACGTCTATATCACGGCCAAGGAAGGATTCATCGTCTCTTCTATCTCCGTCAATGGCGGCGAGCCAGCAATGGTGGCACCGACGACTTCGACATTCGGCGACTACACGGCCTATGTTTTGATGCCGGATGAAGGCGACGCCAACATCACCATCAATACTGTTGTCGGTTACGATGTCACGGCACAGACGAGCGAGCACGGCGAAATCGTCTTCTCCAGAGATGTCTATGCCGCTGGCGAGACGGTCAGCTTCACTTTCAATCCGACCGAGCCGAAGTATTCCATCAAGAACGTCACTTATGAAGGAGCCGAGGACGGTGCCGTCAGCTACGACCCGGCGACGAGAAGAGGAAGCTTCATCATGCCGGAGAAGGATGTCCACCTCACCTTTGAAGAAGACGTCCTTGCTTCGACCAATATCACGCTCGAAGCCTTTGATACGGAAATCCTCTCTTCCGTGAGTGTTACTGGAAACCAGTCCAGGACGAGTCTTACCCAGGGCGGAAAGACTGGCGAGTTCCTCGTCGGGGAAACGGTCTCTGTCAATGCGTATATGAATTATGCGTATAGTTCGTATCAATATGGCGTCCATGCCTACACCGTCGATGCTCAAGGACAGGAGACGGAACTGACGCGGGATGACGAATGGAGCCCCTTCACATTCACCGTGACCGAAGAGATCGTCTCCATCAAGGTCGCCATCGTGGAAAACGAACCGCTCGTCGTCACTTTCGCCGAAGACATCCCCGAAGGGGTCACCTTCTCCTATTCGGTCGACTGGACTCCCGTTGATACTCTCGAGGGAAATGTTTTCCCTGGCATGGATGTCTCTATCTCCTTGGCCCCTGGCGTCCAGGCTCCGGAAGGCTATGGTTATGCCATCAAGGTCACCGATGATGTCACGGGAGAGGAAATGGATGCCTCGGGGTTCACTCCGACAAACAATTTCACAGTGTCTGTCGAGCTTGTCGAGGCTGTCACCGTCTCGTGGAGCACGATCGAGACGGATCCTGAAGCTTATCCGATGGCCAACATCCGTATCGGTGATTCCTATTACAGTCTTAATTCCACAAGAGAGGGCTCTGCCTTCTGCTTGAAAGGACAGACGCTCAACATCACCTGCACGATGGATATCGCCCACATCACGATCACGGATTCGGGAAATCCCGAGAACAACGTCGATGAGGATCTCTATGGCTATATGACCTATTCCATCGCTCCTGTCGGCAACGTCGAAATTGTCTTCACGGTCGGAATGGTCTGATCCTCTTCTTCCCATGATGAAAACTAAAACTGCTCGGCATACACCGGGCAGTTTTTTTGATGCGATGTTCAGTTTCTCTTGTTCGGCCGGTTTCTCGTCAGCCAGAGCAGGACGATGCCGCCCAGGACGGCAAGGAGGATAGCGACGGCGATGATGATCCAGAAGCCCGCCTTGTTGCCCGAGAGAGGTATCTCGATGAAGTTCATGCCGAAGAAGGAGGCGACAAGGGTCGGGATCGAGATGACGATGGTCAAGACGGCGAGAGTCTTCATGACGATGTTGAGGTTGTTGTTGATGATGGAGGGGAAGGCGTCCATCATGCCGGAGAGAAGGTCGGAATAGATCTGGCACATCTCCAAGGCCTGGTCCAATTCGACGGCGGTGTCTTCCATCAGGTCGAAATCGTTCTCGAACTTCTTGTAGGCGGGCGACTTGAGAAGACGGTTGAGGACGTTTCTGTCGGCATGGAGGGCTGTGGAGAAGTAGACGAGGGACTTGTTGATGGCCATCAGCTCGAACAGTTCCTTGTTGCGCATGGAGGAGTGGAGTCTCTTTTCGATGTCGTGAGTATGGGAATCGATCCGTCGCAAGCAGATGATGAAGTCTCTGGACATCTGGTAGATGATCTGAAGGGCGAGGCGGACGGGTTTTTGCGGCTCGATGAGGACGTTCCTATTCATGAGATTGTCGATGAGGGAAGCGCCGGGCTGGCCGATGGTGACGAAAAAATCCTCGTTGTAGGCAATGACGAAAGGCTCCGTGATGTAGGTCTCGTCGCTTTCGTCGCTTGCCAGGATCGGGACGTCGAGGACGATAAGGACCGAACCGCTTTCGTTGTCGATACGTGCGGTCTCCTCCTCGTCGAGGGCGGAGGAAAGGAAGTGGAGGGGAATCCCGGTCTTGGCGCTGATCAAGGTGAGAGTCGAAGCCTCGTTCTGATCTAGCGATATCCAAGTCCCTTTTTCGATGACTGTTTCGGAAGAGACGGAATCCAGCTCCTGGGAGACGATCCGCTTTCCGACTTCGCGATAGATTTTGGTCATTGCCCGTATATTCTAGAACAATGCTGGGATATTGGCTAATCTTTTTTCTGCGAATGTTCCACGAAAAAGGGCGCCTTTCGGCGCCCGACAGGGACGATCTGTTTCTTTAGAAGAAGGTTCCGCGAGCCTTTTCCTTGATCTCGGCAGATGTGGAGAAGGGAATTCGGGTCGTATAGCCGGCCTTGGCGGCGACGATCATCTTCGTGGGCCAGGCCTGAATGTCCGCGTTCCAGCGATAGACGGTGTCGTTGTAGAGCTCACGAGCCGCAGTGATCTCTTTCTGGAGATAGCTGTTCTGTTGGAGACACTGTTCGATCTCGTTGTGGGCCTTCAGGTCCGGATACTGCTCGAAGGCGACGTTGATCTGTCCGAAGAGCTTGTCGATGTTGGCACTGGCGGCATTCCTTTGGGCATCGTCGACCTGGTTTCCCGCGCCGGCGCGATAGGCGGCGACCTTGGTCATGGTGTCTTTGTCGAGGTCGATGGCCTTGTCCAGAAGCTTGGCGGCATTCTGGAGGATGACGACTCTCTGCTCGAGGTAGTTGTCGATCTGCGAGGCGTCGTGCTGAATCTTCTGCTGAAGCTGGCGGAGATAGGTCCTGGCGTTGATCTTCATGATGAGGAAGATGATTCCCGGGATGATTCCGCAGACCCAGAGCAGGATTTCAAAGATCGTGGAACCGATGCCGACCTTGACGGGGATCTGTTTTTCGATGACGTTGACGTCTCTTCCCTGCTCGTTGACCGGACCGGTCATTTCGTCCAATTCGTTTGCCATTGCTTTCAAACTCCTTTCATGGGGCGGGAGCGGATTGCCTTGGAAATGTCGGCATCCTCTTCCTGTGAATAATTATAGCCGTCTTTCAAGCGGAAACCTAAGAAATTCTTGCTTCGAATCGCCGTCGTATAGAATTCTTTTTCCTTGTTGAAGACTTCCTTCTCGTTCATGAGATCGTCGAATTCGTTTTGCGTCCCGGAGTAGCTTCGGATGGCAACGGAGCTGGTGCGTTTGAGGGGGATGTACTCGAACCATTGGACGGCGACGTCATGGGCTCTTCCGTCACCGCCCATCTGGGTCACATATGTGATGCGCGGGATGGCCTTGAAGGAATCGGAATCGACGGAGAAGACATCGCTGTCGCCGACTGATTGGAGATAGCGGACCTTGAGTATTTGCGGCGTTGTTGTTTCCGGATGCATGAAGGCGTTTGCGTCCATATGGTTGACGAAGCTTTCCGCCTCATAGTCGGAGACGTGGCGGACCTCTTTCTCCGGATCGTATTTTCCGGCGTCCGTCTGCTGGTAAAGCGGGATGGCAAGGACCGGGGCGAGTTCGAAGAAGAGCGACTCGAAGATGGAGGCTATGGTATCCACGTATGTCTTACGGAAGACACGAATGTCGACTTGTCCGAAGAACATATCCTCCGTGAAGTCAGGCACTTCTTTGCCGTGGCGCGAGGAAACGATGTTGATCTTTCGGAGCTTGTGGAAAGCGAAATCATCTCCATACGGCTCTTTCATCGTGATGAGCTCGGTCAAATTCTGTTGGGCCAAGGGGGTGAAGAGGAGTCGGTATTGGACTTCGTTGTCCCGATCGAAGGCACCGAAGAGGGATTCGAATTCGGTGTTGGCCAAGGGCTGGAAACTGCCGCCTTTTTTTATGATTTCTTCCGCCCTGTCGTTCATCTCCTTGCTTCTTCGGCTTACCAACCTTTCCACGTCTTTGTCGTCGTGGTCTTTGTCAAGTCCGCTTGGCGAACGGGAGAAAGTGAGGTCTGGCGCTGCCTGATTGCCATAGACGACGAATGTGGCATAGTTGTAGAAGGGGGCCGGTTTGACGACCTGCGCCGTCAAAGTCTGTGTCCTGGTTACGACATGACGGTTCTTGCCCGAACCTACGACTTCCGTCCAAGTGATCACACGGGTGCCGACATAGACTTTGTCCAGCATTTTTTCGGTGAAGAGGCGCAGACGAAGGAAAGGATTCGTGGCGATGTTTCCTGAAACGCAAGTGAAGACGGATTCGTTACCGTTTGGCTCCTGGTTGTATGCGAAGAGCTTTTTGAGCATCGAAAGCTTTTCAGGAGCGAGGGTGTCATCGAGATTGAAAGCATCCGTTGTCTTGGCGACAATTCTATTGAAATCCCGATGATCCATTGCCTTGTTAAGCGGATAAAGCTGCGAAAGGCATTTTGCTTTCAGCTCAGAAACTTTTTTGTTATTTTCTGCATCTTTTGCAATAAGTGCCTTGAGCTTTGGCGAGACGACGAAGACAGTAATGAGAATCCCGGTCAGTGCTAAAAGCAAGCCGATGACGAGACAAAGAATACCCGGCATGTTGTTCGAGGACACGAGAAAGTAGATGCCGAGAAGAGCGCCCAGGATCCCGATGACGGCAAGGACGATGAGAAGTGTTTTAAGAGCCCTGTAGCGGCCGATGACTTTTTCGTTGGCCTTGTCTTCGCTTTGTGCGGCATAAAAAGCATCCGCAGTTTGGGCATTGAGACCTTCATCGACGGCGGCTTTTTTAATTAGCTCATCGAAGAAAGAAGCGGCATTCTGTCGAATCCCTTCCTTCAAGTACTTTTCATAATAGTCGACAGGGTCGAATTCCATGTCTTTGGCTTTCATAGTCTTTCCTCCCACGGCAAGAAAATTTTATGCGAGTGGCGACGTTTTGGTCAAGAAAACGTGCGGGGAACTGCAAACGGCATGACGACTTTTTTTGCGACGCGCCCCAAAAGCAATACGGCGAAATATGGAGGGCGAATGTGGGCAAAAAGCAGTGGATGGAGAGGCGAGTCTGTGAGTGATATCAAAAAGAGAACGATTCCGGTGAAAGAACGACGAAAGAAAAAGGCCCGCGGAGGCGAGCCTTTTCAGGATTTCTTGCTATTCGGCTTTCGGCTTTTCGGCGTTGAGCTTGCGGATCTCGTCACGGATCTCTTCAAGAAGGAGGACATCGTCGGACTTCTTGACGGGCTCGGGAGCCGGGGCGGGTTCGGCAGGCTTTTCTTCGACGCTGGTTTCAGCGCTCTCGGCAGCCTTCTTTTCCTCCGCGGCCTTGCGAAGCTTCTCTTCAAGAGCGAGACGTCTCGCCTTGAGGGAGGTGAAGACCTTGACGATGACGAAGAGGGTCAGGGCGATGATGAGGAAGGAGATGACCGCATTGATGAAGCTTCCCCAGTCGATGATGGCAGCGCCGTTGTAGTAGTAGGCTCCGCCGTGCTTCGTGTACATGTTTGCGATCGTCGTGGTGAAATCGCTCTGCTGCGAGAGGTTAGCCCATTCCGAGGCAGTGTAGCTTTGCTGCAGTGCGGTTCCGTTGATGAGGATGTCGGTGGGGACCTTCTGGGCGGCATTGGCGGGAGGGAGGACAGTGACTAGGCCGGAGAGTCCGCCAGGGACACCCCAAGTGCAGATGGAGAGGAGGATGGAGGTGAAGGCCGTGACGATGGCATTGAACGCGGAGCCCATGATGACACCGACTGCCATGTCAAGGACATTTCCTTTGGCGACGAATTTCTTGAATTCTTCGGCAAGCCTCTTCCAGCGGCCTTTCTTGGCTTCTTTCTTGGCCAATTTCTTTGCTTCTTTGTTTTCTTCCATGATAAATACCTCAGTTAATTAAGACAACAAAATAGAGTGGTGAAAGTCAAGGGGAAATAAGGTTAGTTGGAAAAGGTATCGTCAAGGATGAGGCGGAAGTCATCCGTCGGACGACTTCCAAGAAGTTCGCCGTGCGGCTTTCCGTTCTCCATAAGCGCGACTCTCTTCCCGTCCTTGTAGGCGATGAGGGTCGGGATGGAGGAGACACCGAAGGCCATGGCGATCTGGCCGAACGTGTCTGTGTCGACCTTGAGGAAAGTGATCGCGGGATAGTCCTTTTCGATCTCTTCGAGGATGCGTCCCATCATGCGGCAGGGACCGCACCATGTGGCAAAGAAGTCGACGACGACATTTCCCTGTTTGACAATTTCGTTGAAATCCGTTTCTTTTTCGAGATGTTTGATCATATTCTGATCCTCCTTTTCCATAAGATTAGCGGAAAGGGGAAGGGACGGCAATCGATATGCTCAAAGATACCCCAATCCGATGGCGATGACGCCCAAGAGAAGGATGTGGAAGGGGTAGTAGGCATAGAAGCCGTACTGTATGTATTTCGATGCATAGCCTTTCTTCGGCGATGACAGAAGGATAAAGACGACCGCCAGAAGAGAGTAGGTGCCGATGGGGACGAACTGGTTCGGGAGGAGGAAGGAGGTATTGTCCAAGCGGAAAATGAGATAGAAAAGGGCTTCGGTGAAGAACAGTGCAACGCATGAAGTCACTTTTTCATAGAAGAAGCCGGATTCATCGAGGTAGAGCCGCTCATCGACGCCATCCGATTTGGCCTTGTATACGAGAAGATAGTCGCAGATTTCCTTGCCGATGAAGAAAGAAAGGAAAAGAATGATGGAAAAGAAACCCCAATCGGTCTTGAAGAGGGTGCCGTATTCCGGAGAAATCGCCACAGTCGAGAAAAAGGCATAGGCGATCGGAAGGATTGCCAGAAAGGAGAAACGATCTTTTCGTTTGAGCAACGTGACGAGAAGAACGCCGAGGAACATATCGGTGAAGGCATTCCCGACAAGGGGATTGTCGGCAACTGGGATATGGCGGATTCCACCCAGAAGAAAAGAGAAGGCATCCAATGCTATGGAAAGGAAAAAGAGGCGCAGAAGATAGTTGCGGGCATTGTGTGTCTGGTAGGCACCACGAAATGCGAGATAGGCAAAGATGGGGAACGAGATTTTTCCGATGGCTCGCAAAGCATAATAAATAGGATATTGGTTGACAGGATCCACAAAAAGGAGAGCGGCATGGTCCAGCGTCATCAAAAGGCAGGCGATGATTTTTAAAGCAAATGAGGAAAGAAGATCACTTTTTGCAGTTGCGGTTTTCATTATGCCAGGAGAACAACGAAGGAAATCGTGTTGTTGAGAGCATGCGAGAAGAGAGAAGAGGAAATCTTTCCCGAGAGAGCGTAGACAAAACCAAGAACCACTCCGGAGCCAATGTAGACGGGGAGGTTCATCAATTCGTTAAGAATGGCTTCGGGCTCGATTCCGGATTCTGCCCCGCCAATGATATAGGAGAACAAAGAAGACCAATCGAAATGAATGGCTCCAAAAATGACCGATGAGAGTAGGACGCCAAGCCATCTTCTCTTATGACCTATAGAGTCGACAAGGCCGATTCGATAGGTGAACTCTTCGACAAAAGGCGCAAAGATGGAAACGCTAAAGAACATTAAAACAGGATCATTTTTAATGCATGATTCAATGAGAAGCTGATTTTCATTATCGCCATAGAAAGGAACGAGTGAATAAAGGAGATTAAAAAGAATGTTGATGCCATAAATGCCGAGAAGGCCTGCTGCACCATAAGCGAGGAAGTGAGGGTCTTTGAAATCCTCGAAAAGACGCTTCCAGGATTTTCTTCCGTCGAAGAAAAGGAAAGCAAGGAAGGCTCCGAAAAGGAAAAGATAGGCGAGAAAATTGTTCAGGCTCATCGCTCTGACGTAGTTCGTCTCGACAAGAGGGGTAAGACCGATTATGAAAGAGGTAACGAGGCTTATCAAGTCGAGGCCGAAAAAGCCAAGGCAGAAAAAGGCGATCTTTTCCCATCTTGGAGTCCAATCGTTGAAGGCGCTTCGTTTGAAAAAGACGCGCTCCTCGTTGGAGTGGTGTTGAGGGCGATGAGGGGTCTTTTGGCCCGGGCCGGGTTCGTAAATTTCCATGGTGTCATTAGTTCGAAAACAGCATTTATTTTAATAGCGTTTTATTTTATAATCAATCTAAGTTAAATTGGAGAAAAACCACATGCCCGAAATCGTTAGCACTGTCCTGTTGGTTCTGTTCATCTTCCTTTTCTTCCTGTCCCTTCTTGCTTTTCTTGCCGGGTTCATCAAGGGGTTGTATAAAACGACGGTCAAAACCCTTCTCATCGCTGCTCTTCTTTGTGTCTTCGTCTTTTTGACCCCGTCAATCACGATAGCGATCGGAAACATTGATCTTTCCAAAATAGGTTTTTCTTTTGAATTCAACGGTCAGCAAATCGTTCTTACCACCATTCAAGAGACTCTCGCCAATATTATTACAGCGACCGGCGTCATTTCTCCGATGAACGGTATTTCCATCTATGAGACGGCCATCGCTTTGGCCAACTCGCTTTTGTCCTATGTTATTTTCTTTGTCTTTGTCCTTTTGACGCAGCTTTTCATATGGCTTTTCACCGCAATCGTCTACAACGGAATCTTTCGCTGGTTCATCCCCGTCGAGAGCAAGGAAGATAGGCGTTTGCGCAAGGAGATGCCCAAAGAGACTCGTTATTTGACGCAAGGAATCTATTTTGAAAACGAGCCAGCTTCTGTCGAAGAGAGAGAGCCTGAGGTTATTGACCCGTATCAACAGGAAGAACTTCTTCGTGGCCAAGAAAACATCCCGGGACAGGAATATGCCGAGGCCTTCCCTGAAGCGACGGCTATGGAAGAGGAAACCTCGGAAGAGGTTTTGCCGGAAGACGACTACCCTGTTGCGGAGACAAGGCATCGTCTCCCTCTTCTGCGCCTTCCTGCCGCTGTTCTTGGTGCCTGTTCAGAATTTGTCTTGGCCATGGTTCTTGTTTCTCCTTTCACTGCTCTTGCCAGGACGGCGTTGGAGCATCGCGAGACGGTGTCGACGGTTCTTTCTCAGCTCCTTCCCGAAAATGATTCGCAGGATATCGACTCTCTGATGGACACGCTCGAGGATAGTCTCCTCGTCAAACTTTTGGGGGTCATGAATTTCGACACGACGATCATGGATAGCGTTTCCCGCGTTGAAATCGGCGGCAAGGACGTCTCCTTCAACGGCTTGTTGTCTTCCGTTCTCGACATTGCCAGCCCGCTTATCGATGAGGGCGCTATTGACTTTGGCTCCGGTGTCGGTGCGATAACCGTCAATTTTGCCCAACTTCTGAACGGCACGATGGTTTCTACTCTCATCGACTCCATCATCGAGAATCCGATTGTCATGGCGCTGATTCCTCCGGTCATCGATATCGGCGTCAACACGCTTTCTTCCGAATCTCTTCCCTTGAGCCAGTTGGATTTTTCCGACATCGACTGGTCCAGCGACCTCTCTGCCTTGTCGGATATTTATTCGCAAATATACGGCACGGGCATCATCGACAGCCTGTTTGTTGAGGATGGGGAAAAGATTTCTCCTGAAAACATTGAAATACCGGTTGCCGATTGGTCTGCGGAACAGTACCAAAACAATCTTGCCTCCTTCGCCAAGGCATTTGAGGCCTTCGGCGACATGGAGGTCATGAAGAAAAACCTTCCGATGGTGTTCGCTTCTGTCGGAACCTATCTGGCGGGCATGGGATATGACATTCTCCCGACTGATGCCGACAGCTATGCCAAGGTCGATTGGGGGCATGATATTGCCCTCTTCGGAACCTCTGCCTTGAATTTGTGTCGCGTGCTGGGCGTCAATATTTCTGCCGATATTGATATCGAAGCGGCCTTGGATCAGAAATTGGATTCCCTTGATAACGAAGTTGAGGTCCAGAAATTTGTTCAGGATGTCGAAACGATTCTCTGCGGCGACGAAAAGAAGAAGACCGATGGCCTTCTTGACTGCACTTTGTTTGACATCGTTCGTCTCGGTGATGTTCTCGACTCTGTCCTTAGTTCTGTCTCTGCTATTTCTTCATATGTAGAGAATATCGATTTCAGCGTGTTCGACGAAATGAGCATCGCCGATCTCAAGGTTGAATTCCGTTCGATTTTCGATGTTGCGGAACTCGTCCTGGATCCGGGGTTCCCCATCAAGCTGGAAGAGGGGCTTGAGTCTATCGATCTTTCTTCCCAGGAAGTCGCCAATGCTTTGGTCGATGTGCTCAATATGGCGGAAAATTCCGAGATTTTCTCTTCCATGTATCCTTATATCATTCAAAGCTTTTTGTCCAATCCAGATCTTGAAATCCAGGACTTCATGTTTGGCCTCACTCCATATAATTTCAATTTCGATTCGGATAACTTCACTTCCGACTTCAAAGAGCTCGTTTCCCTTATGCCATCTCTGTACGAGACTTTTGAGGTTTTGTCCAACGACAAGTTGACGAATGCGGAAAAATTCAAAGGCATCAATGCGGTCGCGATCGGAGATTTGCTTGAAATCGTTGCGGATTCCAATTTCTTCAATCCGGCTTTGTCGGACGGCGTCGACATCGACTCTGACGATGCCAATGATGGTAGGAATTTCAATCTCTATGTTGTTCTCTCGAATCTCTTCCGCTCGGACACATTTGCCCAGATGGGTTTTGTCGCCCCGGATCTGAAGACGATGTCCGGTATCGAATGGAGCGGCAGCAACGGAGAAATCTCTCGCCTTGTTTCCTTGATCCAGGATGCTCAGACCAATGCAGACTTCCTTCTTGACGGGGCAAAGGGGACAGTCGAGGATCCAGACGCATTGCGTTCCATGATTTCGACCGGCTTTTCCAGCCAACTTTTGGAACCGTCCATTTTGGCGATCATCGATTCGTCCATGAATGAGTTCCTATCGTCGGTGGGAATCAACAAAACCCTCAATCAGATGCGGACGGAATACTGGAAGGAGGATGTCGATCCGCTCATCGATATCCTGACCCTTGCCGGAGATATGGACTTCTCGGACCCGGATTTCTTCAACTCTTTGGATTCGGTGCAATTGAATGCCCTGTTGACAAGCCTCTATCGAACCAATTTCATAGCCAATTGCTTTGGAACGCCGCTGACGGAGAATATGTCTTCCGCAACCATTGAAGCCCAACGCAATCGTAATTTCAGCGAAATATTGGCTAGCTTCATCGATTATGTCGACTTGTTCGAAAAGCTTGACATTGACTCCTTCAACATGGGATCGCTCTATGCGGATTCTTGGGCGGATTCGGTCGGCGAAAAGGAGATCGATGGCATCGTATACTCGTATACGGAATCGGGTGAGATCGCCGGACTGACGCAGTTCTTCGGTCTCATCCAGGATATGGATATCGATAATTTCGATGGCAGTCATTTGCCTGAGGGATTCCTGACATCCATTTCGGCCGAGTCGAGATCCTCGATGGTTGTGCAAAGTCTTCTTGCCACAATCATCAGCTCAGTTGTCGATCAACTTCAAATCGATGATTCCTTCCGCGGAGCCATTCAATCGATCGACTTCTACAAACTCGTGGGAATGAGCGCTGGCGAGATCGAAGTCGAGTTTGACTTCATCCAGACGATCTATGATCTTTCTCAGCCGGATGCGAGCGGAACCTCACCTCTTGATTCTCTGCTTGATGACATCTTTTCCTTGGATTCCGAAAGTCTGGTTGTTTTCAAGAATCTGACTACCAAGATGGCTCTTTCCACTTTGATGACCGAAGCGGGACAAGGACATAGTCGAGCCCCTATCGGTGAGTTGTTCTTCCAGATTTTCACGAAGACCGAGACCACGGGAAAATCGCTCCTAGAGCAGATGACGCTGGCCCAAGATGCTAACCAATATGACTTCTATTTCAATGGTCTTCTTGCCCGGGTAGAGGATTGGACGGTCGAAATGGACTATATCAACCAGTTTGTCGAGATGTTCTCTCAACTTGGCATTGATGCTGACAATATGACGGATGTATTCCTGCAAGGCGAGAATAAAGAAGGCGTGCGTTCGCTTCTCAAGTCCATGAACCGTTCTGCCCTTTTCCATAAGCTTCCCATTTCCTTGATCCACGACAATGTCTATTCGTCGGATGGCTCGGGGTTGGATTCCCTGTTTGTGGATCCGACGACGGGCAGGGCTAAGACGGTAGATTTCTATGTCCATCTATCCACTCGAAACGAGGACGTTTCTTTCTGGGACAATGAGATCGAATATTTCGTCAATTTGCTTTTTGGCTTGAGCGATTTCCTTGAAAACGGCTTTGCTGAAATCACGATCGGAGAAGGTGGCGTCTCGACGGCCCTCCTCTATGATTTGGGATCGATCGAGCTCTTCCGCGATGTTCGTTCCTACATCGTCTACAATTTGATCGATCGCACGGCCACCGGCGAGAATCAATCTCTTGTCGCGGATGTGTTCAAGGACTATTTGGTGTATGGCGAAAACAAGGATGCCTATCGTCTGGAGGAGCTTTTCTTCCAGAACGAGACTCTTCTGGACGGTCAAGGGTATCTTATCGAAGAAAAGGCTCTTGCTGATCTAAAGGCATTGGATACCATTCTTCAGCTTGCTTTGGACAACCTGAATGTCTTTGCCACGGGAAGCCTTGCCGATATTCTTGGCTCAAGGATCAAGTTCGAAGAGTTGACGGGACAATGCTTCTATGAGTATGGCGGAGCTTTCTGCCGGAGCCGACTCGCTTCGGAGTTCGTGGCCGGGTTGATGAAGATGATCCTCGGAAACGACAACGTCCTCTCCGGGCTTTCCTCTCTTCCCGGCGGCGATTCTTTTGTCTTTAAATTCACCGAAGATGACTATTACGGCAGCAACAACCAATATCCGCTTGTCAATCCTGTCGAAGGGCGTGCGATTGATGGATTCCTCGTCGCATTGAGCACCTTGCCGCTTGATGATGCGGCGATTCAAGATCTCTTTGATTCGCTAAACATCGATAAGGCGGAAACGGATGCCCTGTATGCTGAATTTGCTGCCAAGGACTATTCCGATTTTCCGACGTCCCTCTTTGGCCGTGACGATGCCGTTTTGTCCATCGTCAAACTGATGGTTGGAGACACCCTTCCGGACGATTTCGATCCGGCGACGATGCCGTATTCTTTTCGATCTTGAACATGTCGAGAAAGACGCGATTCGAGATAGTCTATGAAGATAAGGAGGTCCTCGTCGTATACAAAGAGAGGAACCTCCTGACGATAAGAACGAACGATCCCAAAACTTTTTCCAAGAATCTCTATCACTATGTTCACGACTATTTGCGCTCTCGACACGAGAGACCGTTTATTGTGCATCGCTTGGATTTTGAAACGAGCGGTCTAGTTGTCTTTGCCAAAACTTTTGCGGTCAAGGAGAGGCTTCAGTCCTGTTTCGAGGCGAGACGCGTAATCCGTCTCTATGAGGCGGTCGTCCGCCAATATGTTGCGATCGGGAAAAAGAAAATGGTCCGTCTATTCCTCAGTGAAAACAAAAATTCTTTCTTCGTTCACAAAGACGCAAAGGGCAAGGAAAGCTTGACCTTGTTCGAGGCGAGAAATCCCATTGGAATCGGTACGGCCTTGAAGGTCGAAATTCTGACGGGAAGGAAAAATCAGATCCGAATTGCACTTCATGATCAGGGATTGACGCTTATCGGCGATGAGCGCTATTCCAAAGACAAAGCGAAGAGAATGTATCTGAATGCATATTACCTTTTGTTTCCGGAAGAATCCGGCCTAAAACAAAGGGAGTTTTTCATGGAGCCGCTATGGATCCGCGAGAAACTCCCGGTATGTCGACTTTATGGAGAAAAATAATCAGTCTGCGACGCGCTTCATGTAGGCAAGGCCAATGGCATTGGAACCGCAGTGACTGGCAATGACGGCACTGGCTTCGACAGGGAAGAGTATTTTCTCCCCGACCAATGGCGTCAAGTCATGCAACATTCTTTTGACTCCGTTCGGGCAGAGACATGTCGGAATGAGGATAGGATAAGAGAGATCGACATTTCCTTTCTCGAGATCATCCTTGAATTCCTGAACCATGATATCGATGCCCTTGTCGATGTTCGTTTTGGTCACAAGCTTACGAACCGCCATTTCGCCTTTATCGACGGCAATGATAGGATGAAGCCTCAGTTTGCTACCGATGAAGAAGGTCAGTCCAGAACAGCGGCCACCATGGTTGAGATGATCCAGTTTATCGATGACGAAAGACATATGGACTTTTGGCACGCGGTCTTTGTGAGATGCGATGATTTGATCCAATCCTTTTCCGGAGTCCAAATCGCGTCTTATGGCCATGGCAAGAAGGGCGATTCCGGAACTGATTTGTTGGGAATCGAGAATGACAAGGCGGTCTTTATCTGGAATCTGTTCTCTAGCAAAGATGGCTTTTTCATATAGTCCAGAAAGTTTGCTAGAAACGGTTAGAAAAATAACAAGTTTGTTTTGGGATAAAGCAACTTTAAATAATTCTGTAAGGTCGTTGACATTCAGAGCGCTTGTGGCGGGAAGAATGTGTGTTTCCTTGATCCTATCAAATAGCTCATGTGATGTGATATCTTTTCGATCGCGAAAAACACGTTCTCCCAAGGATATGACGAGAGAGGCCACATCGGCGTTCACAGCTTCGACAAAAGAAGAAGGAAGGTCACAGCTCGAATCCACGATAATCTTGAAATCGGACATTTTTGCCTCCGTTGAAGGATTGAAAATATTGTAGATAAAACCCTACAATATGTCAAAACATGAACTTGGCTCATCAAGAAGAATACATGGAAAAGCGTTCGCGCTTTATCGCCTTCCTCTATGTCGTCAAAGACGACGAGGAATTTCGGTCTGCCTTGGAAGCCGTGCGTGCACAGCATCCGAAGGCAAGACATATCCTTCGTTGCGGTCGGTTTCTCAACCGATTTGGCGTCCCCGTCTTGACTTCGTCGGAGGACAAGGAGCCGATTTCCTCGATGAAGAGGCTTTCAGGACTTTTTGAGAAGAAAGACATAGTAGGCTATGGCGTCTTCATAGTCCGCTATTTTGGTGGGACAAAGCTCGGGGCGAGTCATCTGGATCGGGTGTATTTCGGGCTTGGTGCCAATCTTTTGTCATACTGCTTATAATTTGTTTTAAATAGAGAATTAATATATAATGGCGATGTAACAACAACGTCAAAAAAGAGGTTTTCGTCATGGAAAATGTACAGAGCAAGCCAATGAAGAAATTGGAGGTCTCGCAGGTCGAAGAACTATTAAAAAATCCAGATAAAGTCGTCATTGTACAAACGGCTCCTTCAGTTCGTGTTTCGCTCGGTGAAATGTTCGGGGGAAAGATTGGCGAGAAGGTCACGGGAAAGATGGTCTCTGCCCTTCGTCGCATCGGCTTTCGTTATGTTTTCGACACGGATTTCGGAGCGGATATCACCATTTGGGAAGAAGCCCAAGAGTTTCTTGAACGTGTGAAAAAAGGTGGGCCTTATCCTCAGTTCAACTCCTGTTGCATCGGTTGGCTTTCCTTCGCCGACAGAACATTCCATGACTTTTTCAAAGACGGCCTCATTTCGAGCGTCAAATCCCCCATCGGCTGTCTCGGCTCGGTTGCCAAAACATATTTCGCCGACAGGATCGGCGTCTCTCCTGAGAATATCGTCGTGGTCGCCGTCGTGCCTTGCATATTGAAGAAAAACGAAAACGCCTTGCCATACAACAAGACGAATGATCTTTACGATGTGGATTATTGCTGGACGACGAAGGATCTTGGAAACCTCATCGCCGAAAGAGGCATCGACTTCAATGCTTTAGAGGATGGGGAGTTTGATAACCCGCTCGGCGAATCGACAGGAGGCGGAACGATTTTCGGACGTTCAGGCGGTGTCTTGGAAGCCATCATCCGCAACGCCATTTATTTCGATCGAAAAACCACACTTGCCGAGGACGTTGAATTCGTTCCGAGTCCGTTGTCTCCAGATATCTTGGATTGTCATTTCAGAATCTCTGGACAGGAGATGTTGGCTTGTCGCTGCGGTATGGTCGGAGCCCGTCTGATTGGAAACCTTGTCAAGGAAGGCAAATGCCCCTATCACTTCGTCGAGGTTATGGCCTGTCCTGGCGGATGCATCATGGGGGCCGGACAGCCGATGCACCTTCCTGCGGAGGGAATCCCCGCCAC
>DVNL01000005.1 GCA_018714385.1 Candidatus Enterosoma merdigallinarum
CTCAACTGGCCCCATACCTGCGACGATGGCCTGGAAAGCGAATATTATATCCCTTGGCGGAAAAATAAATAAGACAAGCAAAAAAACCGCCCTGCTGAATTTGTCGTTCAGCAGGGCGGTTTTGCTTGTCCCTTTGTGATTATTCTCTTGGGAATACCGGGCGAACACGAATAGTATCAATCCAGTATCAAGAGCCACAGCGACGGGCAAAAAAGCCTGTATTCATGCGGGTTTGCGCCGTTTTGACGGTCATTCCCACTCAATCGTCGACGGCGGCTTGGAAGTATAGTCGAAAAGGACACGATTCACGCCTTTGACTTCATTGACGATACGGTCTGCGACAGAGGACAGAAGATCATGGGAAAGTCTTGAAGGGCGCGCCGTCATGAAGTCGTCGGTTTCAACGGCTCTTAATACGACAGCATAATCATAGGTCCGGTGGTCGCCCATGACACCGACGGATTGCATATTCGACAAGGCGGCAAAATATTGACTCAATCGATATTCCAATCCAGCCTTTTTGACTTCTTCACGGAAGATGGCATCGGCCTCTTGAACTATTTTGACCTTTTCTTTCGTCACTTCACCGATGATGCGTATGCCAAGTCCAGGACCAGGGAAGGGCTGGCGATAGACGAGCGTCTTCGGCAATCCGAGCTGGAGGCCGATTTCGCGGACTTCATCCTTGAAGAGACAAGAAAGGGGCTCGATGATGCCCTTGAAACCGATGTCCTCGGGCAGGCCGCCGACATTGTGGTGGGACTTGATCGTCGCAGCGGCGCCGAGTCCGGATTCGATCCTGTCCGGGTAGATTGTCCCTTGGGCGAGAAAATCCATTTTGCCTAATTTCTTCTTTTCGGTGTTGAAGACCTCGATGAAGGTGTTCCCGATGACTTTTCTCTTTTGTTCCGGATCGATGATGCCTTGAAGTTTCTTGTAGAAAAGATCGGCGGCATCGACGGCAACGAAGTTGAGATCGAAAAGACCGTCAGGGCCGAAGATGGCTTTGACTTGCTTTGCCTCGTCTTTCCTGAGAAAACCATGGTCGACGAAGACACAAGTCAGGTTCTTTCCGATGGCTTTGGAAAGGAGAGCTGCGGTGACGGAGGAATCGACCCCGCCGGAGAGGGCACAGAGCACTTTTCTTTCTTTGACTTGCTCTCGGATTCGCTGAATCTCCTCTGCGATGAAGGAGGACTTGATGAAATTTCCTTTGCACCCGCAGATATCGATGACGAAGTTCTTGAGGATTGTCTCTCCTTCGACGGTATGTTCGACCTCCGGATGGAACTGCGTGGCGTAGATTCCTTTTGTGGGATCTTCAAAAGATCCGACAGGACAGTCGTCGGTATGGGAAGTCACCGCCATGTCCTTCGGGACTTGCGCGATGAAATCGGTATGGGACATGAAGACGGCAGTCCTCTTTTCGACCCCTTTGAGCAACCTGGAATCCGGGTGGACGTATAGCGTGGTGTTTCCATACTCCCCTTTTTCGGCCGGCTGGACCTTTCCGCCAAGAAGCTGGGCGATCA
This sequence comes from Candidatus Enterosoma merdigallinarum, assembly GCA_018714385.1. Classification (GTDB taxonomy): domain Bacteria; phylum Bacillota_I; class Bacilli_A; order RFN20; family CAG-288; genus Enterosoma; species Enterosoma merdigallinarum. The sequence continues at coordinate 1,533 of DVNL01000005.1, forward strand.
GCTGTGCACCATAGCAAATGCCGAGAATCGGTTTTCCGATGGAAAAGACGCGGGGATCGATTTTCGGAGAAGAGTCCCGATAGACGGAATTCGGTCCTCCCGTGAAAATGATGCCGCGAACCTCTTTTCTGGCAAGTTCCTCCAAGGAAACGGTATATGGGACGACTTCGGAATAGACGTTAAGTTGCCGTATCCTTCTGGCGATGAGTTGATTGTACTGTCCGCCGAAGTCAACGACGACGATCTTTTCTTCTGTCATGATTGAAACCTCGCAAAAATTATAGAAGAGAGGAAGTAGAAAAGAAAAGCAAAGTGGCAGAGAAGAAGACACCAAGAATTGTCATTTCCCGATGATGAGAAACCCTCTCGGAATGTGCTATAATGCCGGTATCTATGGATAAAGCAACGTTAATCGAAAGAATTTCGGCGATTGAAAAGGAGGAGAGTTTCTCCTTCTTTGAGGATGGGAAGCAAGTCGAAAGCCGCTTCAATATCGGAACGGGCTATGAAAGATATAATGAAGGCAGTCGGGGAACGGGCCTTTCCAAGGCTCTCTATGCCGTTGTCGCCAATCTGGCCATCTTTCGTGCCCAAGGCAAGGAAAAGGCGAGCGTCGGGCTTCAAGCTTTCGACGTGTTTTTCGGAAAGCTGATCGGCGAGGTGAAGGAGACATCCATCGTCTCGTCTCTATCGGAAGAACGAAAGAAGGCCATCCGTATTTTCTCCTCTTTCCTGGACGGGACCGAAAGGGTCACAATGGCAGATATCTTGGCGCAGGCGTTTCCCCTTCTTGCCGTCAAGTTCGCTTTGACCGAGGAAGGCATCGACAAGAAGACCTTCCAGGAATTCTCCAAGAAAAAGGAGATTCTCTTCAATCAGACGGCCCTCTTTGTCCGTTCCCTCTTCCACTCCTTTTTGACTTTGGAAAACACGGACCCATTCAAGATTCGGACGGACCTCGAGAATCTCGATGCCCCCTATTTTGTTTATGACAAGACTTTGATGATCGCTACAGACAAGGACGATTTCACATTGAAATTGCTCAAGGAAGATATCATAGCCAATCTCGAAAACACAGCGAAGAATTTTTCTTTGAAAGATATCGATAGCGTCGCTGTCATCTATCTCCTTCGTGAGATCTTCGCGGTCGTATCTGTTGCGGAATGACGGCGTTGAAAAAGCCTTCCCGGCGATGAGGGGAAGGCTTTTTTCTTTTCTCCTTAGTTTTTCTCGCCCTCTCTTTCGAGGTTTTCTTTGGCGATGGAGAGCATTAACTTGATGCGGTTTTCCTGATTGACTTTCGGAGCGCCGGCGTCGTAGTCGACGGCGACGATATTGGCTTTCGGGAACGTCTCGACGACGCGTCTGATCATGCCTTTTCCGGAGATGTGGTTTGGGAGGCAGCCGAAGGGTTGTGTGCAGACGATGTTCTCATATCCCGATTCGGCCAGTTCGAGCATCTCGCCGGTCAGAAGCCAGCCTTCGCCCATCTTGTTGCCGTAGCCGTTGATGCCTTTGCAGAGTTCCTTGACATGGCTGTAGCGGGCAGGGACTTGGAAGTGGCTGTTGTTTTTTATGGCGTCGCAGAAGAGATTCTGGATCTTCGTGCAGTAATCGAAGAGCTTTTCGCAGACGAACTTTTTGAGATGATGGCCGCCATAGAGCTTGCAGTCGTCGATGCGGTTGTCGATCTTGAAGAGGACGAAGTTGAGCATTCCGGGAAGATTGACTTCGCAATCCTGCTCGCGGAGGAAGAGTTCTAGGTTGTTGTTGCCCAGAGCGGCATATTTGACGTAGATTTCGCCGACGATGCCGACCTTGACGCGTTTCTTTCCGTCCTTCGGAATGCCGTCGAAGTCCTTGGCGATTTTGGCCAGGTTTCTTTCCACGACTTTGATCTTGTATCCATCCTTGTGGAGCATCTGATCGGCAAGACGGTCGATCCATTCCTGGACCTTCTTCTCCGTCTCGCCTTTGTTCACCTCGTAGGGTTCCGCCTGGTTCTTCAGGCACATGAGCATGTCGCCGTAGATGACTGCCGCGACCGCCCTTCGAATCATCGGAAGGGTGATCTTCAATCCCGGGTTGGGCTCCAGGCCGGAAAGGTTCAAGGAGATGACGGGAATGTAATCCATTCCGGCTCGCTTCAGGCCTTTCCTCAAGAGCATGATGTAGTTGGAGGCACGGCAGCCGCCGCCTGTCTGGGTGATCATGAGGGCGACCTTGTGAAGATCGTATTTGCCCGTGAGGAGGGCGTGGATCATCTGGCCGCAACTGAGGATAGCGGGATAGCACATGTCGTTCTGGATGAATTTCAATCCCGTCTGGGCGATTTCCGGAGAGGTGTCGGTGAGAAGCTCCGTCTTGTAGCCGTAGTGGGTGAAGACTCTTTGGAGGATGGAAAAGTGGATGGGGGCCATCATCGGGAAAAGGATGGTGTAATCCTTTTTCATGTCCGGGGTGAAGATGACGCGTCCGGTCTTCTTGTCCCGCTTCAGTTCTTTCTCTTTCATCGCTTGTCTGCCTCCCTTCTTCTCAAGGCCTCCAGCAAGGAGCGGATGCGGATCTTGACCGCGCCGAGGTTTGTGATCTCGTCGATCTTGACCTGGGTGTAGATCTTGCCGTGTCTTTCGAGGATGTCCCGGACTTCGTCGGAAGTGATGGCATCGACGCCGCAACCGAATGAGACCAGCTGGACAAGCTGCATATCTTTCTTGTCCACGATGTAGTTGGCCGCCTTGTAGAGCCTGGAGTGGTATGTCCATTGGTTGAGGACGTGGCTGGGCTCGGGATTCTTTTCGAGCTTGCTGATGACGTCCTCTGTCACGACGGCGCAATCATATCCGAGGATGAGCTTGTCGATGTCGTGGCAGATGAGCGGATCGACGTGGTAGGGTCTTCCGGAGAGGACGATGATTGTCTTTTTCTGCTTTCTCGCCTCTTCGACGATCTGCATGCCTTTCCGCATCACGAGGTCCTCGAACTTCTGGTATTCGTCATAGGCCTTGTCGCTGGCCTTTTTCACTTGGAGCGGGGTGATATCGGGATAATGCTCCACGAGGCTCTCATATATTTTTTCCGGGAAGTGGCGTCCTTCGGAGAGATTGACATAGGGGTTGAGATAGGAGACTCCCTCTGCCCGAAGGGATTTGACGTTTGCCTTGATGACTTCCGAATAGTAGGCGACGACAGGGCAATTGTAGTGGTTGTCCGTATGGCCCTCTTCGACGTTGTAGGACATGCAGGGGTAGAAGATCGTCTTCACGCCTTTGCCGAGGAGATCGATGACATGACCATGGAGGATCTTGGCGGGATAGCATACGGTATCGGAAGGTATCGTCATTTGTCCCTTTCGATATAGTTTGGCCGAAGAGTGGCCGCTCAAGACGACTTGGAAGCCAAGCTCCGTGAAGAAGCGATACCAGAAAGGCGTCAATTCATAGAAGTTGAGGCCCATCGGAAGACCGATCTTGCCGCGGGGGAAGTCCTTTTCGTCGAGGCTTTCGCCATTGTAGCTACGCAAGAGTTTGTACTTGAAATCGTAGAGATCCAGACTCAGGTCATTGGCCTTCTTGGTCACTGGCTTTTCGCAACGATTGCCGCCGATAAAGACGCGCTTGTCGTCGAATATAGAAATGGTAAGGCGACATTTATTGTTGCATCCTTGGCAAATAGATGAGATGACTTTCCTTTGGAAGTTTTCGATCTTTTCCTTGGAAAGCATGCTGGATTTCTCAAGATGCAGATCCATCGCATCCAAAGCCGCACCATAGGCTCCCATCAAGCCGGCGATATTGGAACGGATGACGCGGACGCCGAGCTCCTTTTCGAAGGCGCGAAGGACGGCATCGTTGAGGAAAGTTCCGCCTTGGACGACGATCTTCTTGCCGAGCTCATCCTTGCTTGAGCAGCGGATGACCTTGTAGAGGGCATTTTTGACGACGGAAATAGCAAGGCCGGCGGCGATATCGTTGACCGTCGCTCCATCCTTTTGGGCCTGCTTGACAGAGGAATTCATGAAGACGGTGCAGCGGGAACCGAGATTGACCGGCCTCTTGGCGAAGAGGGAGAGTTTGGCGAAGTCTGCGATGTCGAACCCCAAAGAGGAGGCGAAAGTCTGGAGGAAGGATCCGCAGCCGGAGGAGCAGGCCTCGTTGAGGAAGATGTCGTCGATGACGCCGTTGCGGATACGGAAGCATTTGATGTCTTGTCCGCCGATGTCGATGACGAATTCGACGTCGGGGAGGAAATGCTTCGCCGCTTGGAAGTGGGCCATCGTCTCGACGATGCCGTGGTCGAAGGAGAAGGCGTTCTTGGCCAAATCCTCGCCGTAGCCTGTCGACGAGGCGCCGGCGATATAGGCTTCCTTGTTCATGCGATTGTAGATTTCCAAAAGCATGTCCTTCAAAAGGGCGATGGGGTCTCCTTGGTTGGAGACGTAGTGACTGTAGCGGATGTTGCAGTCCTTATCGATGAGAACGGCCTTGAGCGTGGTCGATCCGGAGTCGACGCCGAGATAGAGGGGGCCACGATACTCTTCAAGAGGCAGGGTCTCGACACGATCTTTGTCGTGATCCTTTGTGAACTCTTCGTACTCCTTCTCGTCCTTGAAAAGAGGTTCGATATAGGAGAAGTTTTCGTTGTTTCGGTAGTTTTTGACTTTGTCCAGGATCGAATCGATTGCGACAGGCTCGTCTTTCTTGGCCAGAAGGGCGGAACCGATGGCGACGTAATAGAGGGAATCCTCGGGAAGGATGCCCTTGACGCCGAGAGTGTCGTCGAAGGCGTTGCGAAGTTCCGACATGAAGGTCAGAGGACCGCCAAGATACATGACGTTGTTCTTCACTTCGCGTCCTTGGGCAAGACCGGCGATCGTCTGGTTGACGACGGCATAGAAAATGCTCTCCGCGATGTCTTCCTTCCTGGCGCCCTGATTGAGAAGAGGCTGGATATCGCTCTTGGCGAAGACGCCGCATCGAGAAGCGATCGTATAGATGCGCTCATGGCCCTTGGCGAGGTCGTTGACCTTTTCGATGGGGACGTTGAGCAAAGAGGCCATCTGATCGATGAAGGCTCCCGTTCCGCCGGCACAGGTGCCGTTCATGCGGACTTCGACGCCATCGGTCAGGAAGAGAATCTTGGCATCCTCTCCGCCAAGCTCGATGATACAGTCCGTCTGCGGATATCTTTCCTTTGTCGTCTCGCGGGTGGCATAGACTTCTTGGTAGAAGGGGAAATGGCATCCTTCCGCGATGCCCATTCCGGCAGAACCGGAAAAGGCCAAGGGAACCTTGTCAATTCCTTTCAGTGGTCCCTCGCGGAGAGCCTTGATGACATCGCCGAGTTTTTCCGCGATTCGCGAATAGTGCCTTTCGTAGGTTTTGAAGACGACCTTGTTTTCGTCGTCCAGGACCACGGCCTTGATGGTGGTCGATCCGATGTCGATTCCTGCTGAGATCATTGTTCGTTCTTCTCCTTGTCTTCGTCGTCTTTCGTGCCGCTCAAGTCGATGACGATGCCTGTCGGATCGGCCGGCTTCTGAGACGGTTCGGAATCGCTCCGTGGCGTGTCGGAAGTGTTTTCGTAAGAAGGAGCCGTCTCTCCGCCTGTGTTTTGGGCATCAAAGGGAGAAGAGAACGGATGTTCCTCGCGATAGGTCGGTGCCGGGACGAAACAGCCTCTGGCGGCGGATTCCTCGCCGTGGACATAGTTGGGACTGCAATAAGTCTGGTATACCGAAAGCCGCGTCTGGGCAGGCATGCGCGATAGCAAGAGTTCCTGGCTTTCTTCGAGGACGCAATAGTCGTTCAGAAGGCAGAAGTAGTTGAGCAGGAGGCCATAAAAGAGAGAAAGGGACGGCGCCAGCAAAATGATCAAAGGCAGGACCATGATGTTGTTCGTCGAGATGAAGGAGCAGGCATAGAGGATCACGCCGTAAAGGACCGAAAAGGCGAGATAGTAGGGCCAATTGTTGCGGAAGCTTTCCTTGAGCCGATGGCCTTGGATGAGGCGGCCGAATTGGAGCTTGGAAAGGCTTCTTGCCTGGCTTGCCGAGATGTTCTTGTCGATGTCGGGAAGGACGATGGTGGAGAGATAGTGCATCGACAGGTTGTTGTCGAAGAAATAGAAAATGGCAAGGAAGAGAGGGATGAAGGCCGAGACGCCGAAGAGAATGGTCAAAGGACGGGTGAGGAGATGCCCGTTTTCGACGACATAGTCCATAAGAGTGTTCATGTCGGCATTTTGGCTGACGAAGAGTTCACTGATATGTTCGACCACACCGCCTGCTTCAGGGAAACAATTGGCGATGGCGGGGAAGGCATTTTCCAGGATGGTGATGATGAAGAAGAAAAGAAGAAGGGTCCAAAGGACGGCTCCCAGCGCGCCGAAGACACCGCCCATATTCTGGGTGAAGAAGGCTTTGTAGGCATCGGCGTAGCTGAAACCGGGCTTTCCGATCCCGGCGATGTCGTAGCGAAGCCTTTTCTCGACGGTATAAAACATCGGCAGGATGAAATAGAGGAGGCACAGGGAGAGGATATATGTGCTGAGGGCGGTCAAGACGATCACGATCGTCAGCAGGATGGGCGGGATGAGCAAGGCGAGATTGATGAAGAGGCTCTTCTTGAAGGCACGCTTCCGCCTTTCTGACACCCGTCGATGCAGTTCGTTGTTTGTCATTTCTTTTTCCTTAAGTTGCCAAAAAATCAAGCCTGGCAGGGCTTCCTCTTTATTTTAATACAAGAGTGTTTTCTGCAATAACAAAAAGGCTTTTCTTCCTTTTGGAAGAGAAGGATATTTCACTTTTTCGGAAAGAAGTCTAAAGAGACGGCGTGTAGCCGGCCTTCCTTATGGCGGCAAGGGCGTTCTCGACGTCTTTCTCCTCGACCTTTACCAGATGGTTGGCAAGATCGATCGATGCTGCGATGTTGGAAAGTTTCAACGCTTTCTCGATCTTCTGCTGGCAGTGGATGCACTTCATGTCATCGACTTGGATTGCGGTCATGTTTTTCGTCCTCCTTTTCAGGTTTATAGCGGCGGATCCGGACGCTGTTGATCGTCAGCGTCAGGTTGGAAAGGATCATCAAGGCGCCGCAGAGATACATCGGAAGGATTCCCAGTATCGCAAGCGGGATCATCGCCAGATTGTAGCAGATGGCCCAGATGAAATTCTCGACGATGTTCAGATAGGTCTTTCGAGAAATGCGAAGGGCATAGACGAGGATGTAGAGGCCGGGCTTGAGAAGAAGGCCGTCGGCGCTGGTACAGGCGACGGCGCTTGCTTTGTAGGAGGCAAAGGAGAGATCCGACTCCTTCAGGGCCAGGGTGTCGTTGATGCCATCGCCGACGTAGGAGATGACGCCGTCCTGCTCCCGGATTTCTCTAAGGATCGCCGCCTTGTCGGACGGGGCGAGCTCATAGCGCACGTTTTTCTCCGGGATGCCGAGGGAACGTGCGATGGCATAGGCGTATTCTTTCCTGTCCCCTGTCAGCATATAGCTTTCGATGCCTTCCTCTTTCAGTCTGGCGATTGTCTCGACGCTGTCTGGGACAAGCTCGTCATGAAGAGAGAAGGCCAGTATGACTTTTTCGTCATCGGAGAGATAGACGATCGTCGAATTTGCGCTGTCCTGTTCGAGAGCGGCGATTTCGTCGTTGCGTTTTTTTCCTTCGGCGCTCTTGGCGTTGCCGAGGAAAAATCCGTTTGAGACAAGGCCCTGTCCGGGAATTTCACGGATGTCCGCTTCTTTTTCTGCCGGTACGTCTTTGAGGTACGAGACAAGGGACAAGGCGATAGGATGGGCGGAATGCTCCTCCATGGCCTTGACTAGGGGGAGATAGGTCTTGTCTCCGGCGACCTTCAGGACTTCCATTTTCCCGGTGGAAAGCGTGCCCGTCTTGTCGAAGACGGCGGCCTTGATTTGCCGGACTTTCTCGAAAGTGTCGCCGCTTTTGAAGAGGACGCCTCTGGAAAGGGCGCAATCATATCCGGAGAGGGCGGAGATGGGGACCGCCAGTCCGAAGGCGCAGGGGCAGCTGACAGATAGGACGGAGCAGGCCCTGACGATGCTCTCTTCCACGTCCAGCCCCATCCCGAAAAGGCAGATGAAGAAGGCAGCCAAGGCGATGAGGACGATCGCCGGCGTGAAAAGCCCGGCGATCTTGTCCGAAAGCTTGGAAAGCTTTCCTTTCTTCTGGTCGAGAGCATAGCTTTCGTTGATGATGGAGGAATAGAGAGAGTCGAGAGCGATCTTGTCGACCTTGACGTCGATGGGACCGGAAACCAAGACGGTTCCACCCATCACCATCTCTCCAGGCCCGATCTTTCTCGGTCGGCTTTCCCCTGTCAGGGAGCTTTCGTCGACAAGGCCTTCCCCCGATAGGATGGTTCCGTCACAGGCGATTTGCTCGCCCGACAACACACGGAAGACGTTGCCGACGTCGAGACTGTCGCTGTCGACGGATTCGGTGGTGCCGTCGGGATAGAGCAGGGTTGCAAACTTCGGCGGTTCGATAGCCGCCTTGCGATAGTTCTTGTCTGCTTTCGTCTTGATCCTGTCCGTGAGAAGATGCCCGAGCGTGATGACGGAGAGAATCATGCATGTCCCATCGAAATATGTCATTCGATAGCCTTCTATACTGTGGGAATGAAGAGAAAGAGGATCGATGCCGTTTTGGATATTTGTTATGAAAATGTATAAGGACAATACGTAGCTTGCCACTGAAGAGAGCGCAATCAGGAAATCCATCCCGACATTTTTGAACAAGATACCTTTCCCTGCCCGGACGATAAAGGGAGTTCCCAAGACGAGAAGGGCGATGGTGGCAACGATGAGGAAAGTGACATCGTTTCCAAAGAAGAAAAGAAAGGCACTATCCATCACGACATGATAGAGGATGCCGAGAAGAGAAAAGACGAGGACGATCAAGCTGACCGGCACGAGAATCTTGTTGATATTGAATTTCTTGCTGTCGTCGATCACCAGTTCGTAGCCGGCCCGTTTGACAAGCCGTCTGAGATAGTCGAGGCTGATCGTCGTTTCATCGTAGGAAAACTCGACCCGGTTGTGGGCGAGGTCGACATGGGAAAAGACGCCGGCTTTTTCCAAGGCGTTTTCGACTGCCTTGGAGCAATGGGCGCAATACATCCCTTTGACTTCCAGATTGACTTTTTTCATTTCCGGTCAGTTTCTTTTTCGGATGTGGAGCTCGCTTTTGATACGTTCCGACCTTTCCTTGAAGAGGTTGATGAGACGCTCGCTCTTTTCGTGGCTGATGGGCTGGACGTTGTCCGCCTCGGCCGCATCGATCGTTTTTTCGAGCTCATTGACCGGAAGGAAGAAGAGACCTTGTTCTTTTGTCTTGAGACCGTCTTGGACCAGCAGGGCTTTGTTGTAGCAGACGACGTTGACGAACAGACGGGCATCGGGCTGGACGTTCACCATCTGTTCCAGCTTTGCGATGTGTTCGGCGTTGACATAGAGCGGGTTCTCGATCTTCTCGACTTTTTTCTTCAGGTCTTCGTGGAAGAGGCTTGGATCTTTCAGGTTGCCGTAGATGGCTCCATCGTAATAGACGTCCTTTATGACATAGACATACTTGTCGGCGATGAGGATGTGGTCGAAGATGACCGGCTTTCTTTCACCGGGGAATATGATGAGGGCGTTGTTCAAAAGCAATTGGTCCTTCTCCTCGGCATAGAAGTGCAGGACCTTGTAGACTTTCTTCCGATATGTCCTTCTGGCCACGAAACGGGAAATCTGTGGGTAGAGGATGCCGACGATCGAAACGAGGAAAAGGACGATGACCAGGGTGACGATGATGATCTTGACCGGCATGCTATTCCTTGATGCAGTCGAGAGCGATTTCCATCATCCGTGTGAAAGAGGAAACCCTTTCGTCGCTCGTCGTTTCCTGATGGGTGATGAGACTGTCGGAAATGGTGAAGAGAGCCAGAGCTTCTTTTTTGCATTGGGCAGCCGTGGCAAAGAGAGCATAGCTTTCCATCTCGGCGCAGAGAACGCCCATGTCGGCCCACTTCTTCCAGACTTCCGGAGGGTTGTTGTAGAAGTTGTCGGCAGACATGACTTGTCCGACCGTGTAGGGGTAGCCATGCTTTTCGGCGGACTCGATCGCCTGGCGAAGGACGGCATAAGTCGAGATGGCGCTATATGTTCCGTAAGGCAGGGAATATTGGCCGATCCAATTGGAATTGGTGGAAGCCCCCTGGGCGATGACGATGTCGAAAAGCTTCAGCTCCGGGACCATGGCGCCGGCAGAGCCGATGCGTATGATCCTTTCGACCCCGTAGAAGTTGTAGAGCTCGTAGCTGTAGATGCCGATAGAAGGCATACCCATCCCGGAGCCCATGACGGTCACTTTCTTGCCTTTGTAGGTCCCGGTGTAGGCAAACATGTTTCGGACGGTGTTCACGAGTTTGCAGTCCGTCAGAAAAGTCTCGGCGATGAACTTTGCACGCAAAGGATCGCCGGGCATGAGAACGGTCTTGGCGATTTCGCCTTCTTTGGCTTGATTATGGGGTGTGGGCATACGGATCTCCTTTCATTCGATTATTAAAATTTTAGCATAACGACTTATTGAATGGGGGAATGACACATGGCGGGCGAAAAGAAAAAGGCGAGTTTTATCTCGCCTCGATTTGGTTTCGGAAGACGTTCTCGAATTCGTCGGATTTGACGTTGTCCAGGATGCCGGTATGGGCAATCGAGATTCGCCCGGTCTCTTCCGAGACGACGACCGTCACCGAGTCGGTGATCTTGCTGATGCCGATGGCGGCACGGTGCCTTGCCCCGAGCTTCCCTTCGTATTCGTCCGTGGAGTTGTCGTACATGACTGCCGCGGCGAGGATGGTTCCGTCTTTGACGACGATCGCCCCATCATGAAGTCTCGTCTTGTCATAGAAGATCGTTTCGACAAGTTCCGGGACGAAGGGAGCGTTCAACAGGGTCCCATTCTCTATGAAATCATCCAGCGGCGTTTTCTTTTCGATTGTGATGAGAGCGCCAACCTTGTTTTTGCTCAGCCAATTGACAGCGGTACAAACGTCTTTTATGAATTTTTCTTTATCGTACTCTTTCGATTCTGTTTTGAATTTCGTTTTTGTATTTTTCAAAGGGATTGCTATGTATTTTCTTAAGAATCCGGAGTTGATGAAGCAGAAGATGATGGATCCTGCCGTGATGAAGAGAGAATCGACGATGGTCAGGATGTCCATGCCGAAGAGGAAAGCGACGATGAAGATGATATCTGTCACGCCATAATAAACCCATGTCGTCGGCCTGTTGATCTTGATGGCGATGAATAGGGTGAGGAGAACGACGATGAGGGAGGAGACGATGAAGTCCACCAAGAACGGGGCACTCGCGAGATTCTCCAGCGGGTTGTTTGCGTAACTATTGAGAAATCTATCCATTTTGGGTTTTGTCTGTTTTTACACGTATAGTATAAACTCTGCTATAAATCGAGAAAAGATAAAAAACAAAGAAAAAGCGCCTGTTTTTCACGGGCGCTTCTTTTTGCTAGAGACTCTCTCGAATGTCTTTTGCCAAAGAGGCCAATTCTGTCAGTTTCGCCTCATCGAGATTGGAGCGGATGGTGACATCCTTGGGCGTGAAGCGGAAGGCGGGTTCTTTCAGCTTTTCCCGCAGGAGTCGATTTGCCGCCGGCGCCCAGCTTCCGTTTTCGATCAGGGACAAAGTCCTGTTCTTGAGACCCATGCGGAGGAAGTCGTCGACGAAGGCTTCGATGGCAGGATAGACGGTCATGTTGTAGGTCGGGGTGACAAGGACGATGTTGGAGAGACGGAACGCCTCGCTCACCAGGAAGGAGGGCGTTGTCTTGGAGGCATCATAGACGCGAATGTCGCGAATGCCTTCCTGGGAAAGATAGGAGGCGAGGCATTCGGCGGCATTCTGATTGTCGCCGTACATCGAGCCGTAGACGATCATGACGCCCTTCGTTTCCGGCTCATAGGTGGACCAATGCTGATACTTGTCCATCAGATAGTCGATGTCTTTTCTCCAGACGGGGCCATGCAGGGAACAGATGAGACGGATGTCGACGCCGGTGAGCTTCTTCAGGGCCATTTGGACCTGAGCGCCATATTTTCCGACGATGTTGGTGTAGTATCTTCTGGCGTCGTCGAGCCAGTCACGATCGAAGTCGACCTCATCGGCGAAGAGATTTCCGTTCAAGGCGCCGAAACTTCCGAAGGCATCCGCCGAAAAGAGGACTTTGTCGCAGGGATCGTAGGAGACCATGACTTCCGGCCAATGGACCATCGGGGCCATGAAGAAGTGGAGTTCGTGCTTTCCGAGTTTGAGAACATCCCCCTCTTTTACGGCAAGCGTTCTTCCCTCGAGATCGAGGTCCGGATAGAATTGCCGGATGAAGGCAAAAGTCTTATCGTTTCCGACTACCGTCGTTTCGGGATGGCGGATGAGAATTTCTTCGATGTTGGCGCAGTGGTCGGGCTCCATGTGATGGACGACGAGATAGTCGAGCTTCCTGTTGCCGAGGACATGCTTGACGTTTTCGAGATAGAGACGGGTGATCGAGCTGTCCACGGTGTCCAAAAGACAGGTCTTCTCGTCGAGAATGAGATAGGAATTGTAGGAGACGCCCCTTTCGATGGGGAAAAGGTTCTCGAATCTTTCAAGTCTTCTGTCGCTTCCGCCGACGTAATGGATGTCATCGGTAATCTTTCTTGTGCAATGCATTTGTTAACCTCCAAATTACGAACTAACAATTATATATGAACATTTTTTCGTATGTCGCAAGACGCTCAAAGACAGAGGAAGTTTTGAATCGCGAGAGGAATCTTCTTGAAGTCATGGATGACGAGATCGACCAGGCCGTTGAGATCGGGATGATCTTTTCTTTTTTTGTCGTCAACCTCGATGACCATGCCCGCCCCGGCTCTTTTTGCGCTTGTCGCGCCGGAAAGGGCGTCTTCGAAAACGAGGGTATTTTCCGGCCTTGCCCCGAGCTTGTCGAAAGCCCTGAGATAGATCATCGGGTCGGGCTTTCCTTTTGTCAGCGTGCCATCGTCATAGATGATGTTTTCTTCCTTGAAGTAATCGAGAAGGTGAAAAGTCTTGATATACCAATCGACATTCGGCTTCATGGAGGCTGTGGCGATAGCCATACGTATATGTCTTTCTTTTAAAACGGAAAGAAATTCCGTCAGTCCATCAACAAGATGGAGATTCTTTTTGTCATCTTCGCAAAGCTTTTGATAGAAGAGTTCTTTCTCTCTTGCGAATGTGAGAACTTCTTCCGGCGAATAGTCCTTCCCTGTGATGAATTTGAGAATGGCGTAGTTGGAATGGCCGTGGACGTGGTCGATGAAGTCCTCGTCACGAAGATCGTAGCCGAATTTTTCTTTCGCATAGGCCTTCCATGAGACGACATGCTTGTCTTCATCGAAGAACATCGTGCCGTTGAAGTCGAAGACGACTGCTTTTTCCATGCGTTTTTCCTCCTTGATGAGCGTGTCGGGAAAACAGTTTTCGTAAGTCTTTTTCAAATCGTCGAACGTCACGTGCGTGTAGATGCTGGTCGTGTTGATGGAACTGTGTCCGAGAAGTTCCTGGATGACGCGGAGATCCGCCCCGTTGTCCAGAAGCTCCGTCGCGAACGTGTGGCGCAACATATGGGGGTGGATCCGAAGAGGAAAGCCGGCCTTTTGGGCGGCTGTCTTGACCAGGACTTCCAATCCTCTGACGGTCAGAGGCCTGCCGTTTCGATTGAGAAAGACGAAGCCTTCGTCCGATGATTTGTCCGTCTTTCTTTTGGCGAAGAGAAGGGGTCTGCTTTGAGATAGGTATATTTCAAGGGCCTCTTTTGCCTTCTTTGAGAAGGGAATGTCTCTCTCCTTGCCGCCTTTTCCCAGAACGAGGACGGTTCGGTTCTTGATATCCACGTCCGACAGGCGAAGATTCGTTGTTTCGGAGGCCCTCAGTCCGGAAGCGAACATCAGTTCCAGGATAGCCTGATCCCTCTTGGCGAATTCATCTGTCCTTTTGGCGTTGGCGTTCAGGAACTCGTTGATCTCTTGGTGGCTTAAAAAGTCCGGGAGCTTTCTTTGGGCCTTGGGCGAGACGACCGTCTCGAAGGGGTTCTCGGGATAGTCCTTGAATTCATGGAGATATCGGTAGAAGTGTCGGATGGCACTGACTTCCCTTTTGATGGACCCTCGCTTCAGGCCTTGCACATTTCTTTCGGTCAGATAGGTGCGGATCGTCTCCTTGCCGGGATTCGCCTTCGAGGCCTCGGCTTCCTTCAAGAAGAGGAGGTAGGAAGCGACGTCATGTCCATAGGCATCCGCCGTCTTTTTGGAATAACCGAGTATCTTGACCAAATAGAGGAGAAAATCATCGAGATCCTCGTCGGCGCACCGAACGATGACGTTTTCTCTTTGAGAGGTTTCTTTCTTTCTGTTTTTTTCCGTCGTCATGCCGATATTCTAAACCGAACACGGAGAGCAGGTCAAAAAGGCCAGGGAAATCCCTGGCCAAACGTCATTCTTTGTCTTTTTTGGTTTCTTCTTTTTGGATGTAGCGGCACTTGGGATAATTGGAACATCCGAGGAACGTCTTTCCCCAACGGCTTTTCTTCTCGATCAGATGTCCGGTGTGGCAGCGCGGACAAAGCGGGGCATCCGCGGGAATGGTCACTTCCTTCTTCTTTTCGAGGACGATTTCCTTGCCTTCCAAGGTTTCCATGTAGTTGCACTTGGGATAGTCGGAACATCCGATGAAGGGTCCCTTTCGACCGGCTCTCTTCACCAACGGCTTTCCGCAGCGCGGGCAGGTTTTGTCGGGAACGATCTCCGGTTTCTGCTTTTCGATGTAATCGCACCGGGGGTAGTCGGAGCATCCGACGAATTCGCCGAACTTTCCTTTTCGAATGACAAGCGGGGCACCGCATTTGGGGCAATCCCTTCCGACGGGCTTGGGCGGGATCTTTTCCATGTTCTTCTCTGCGGAGGCGAAGTATTTTTGGAACTCTTCCCAGAAGGAGGAGAGGAGCTTTTGCTCGTCTATCTTGCCTTCGGCGATGTCATCGAGCTCCGTCTCCATCCTGGCGGTATAGGAAACGTCCATGTATTTGGGGAAGTACTCCTCAAGCTTGACGACGGTCAGGTCGCCCTGCTCTGTGGGAAGAAGGGCCCCCTTTTGATTTTCGATGTAGTCGTGGTCGAGAAGGTTTGTGATGGTCGGAGAATAGGTGGAAGGTCTTCCGATGCCATTCTCCTGCATCATCTTGACCAGTTTCCCTTCGTTGTAGCGAGCTGGGGCTTTGGTGAAGTGCTGGAGCTTCTCGATCTTGTCCTTATGCATGACTTCACCTTGGGCAAGGGAGGGCAGATCGACCTTGCTTTCCTTCTCTTCATATTTCCCGTAGACCTTGGAATAGCCGTCGAACACCTTGACGGATCCCGAGCAGGAGAAGGTGTAATCGTTGCCGGTGAGCTGGATGGTCGTGACGCTGTCTTTCCTTCCGGCCATCATCGAGGCGATAGCTCTGTCGTAGATGAGGGAATAGAGCTGTCCTTCGTCTTTGGTCAAGTATTCTTTGACGCGGTCGGGGGTCAGGGCGATATCGGTGGGGCGAATGGCTTCATGGGCATCTTGGACGTTCTTTGCGGACTTCTGCATATGAACTTTTCCGAAGTAGTCCTTGCCGTATTTTTCAATGATATAGTCTTTTCCGGCGGCGATGAATTCATCGGAGAGACGGGTCGAATCGGTTCTCATATAAGTGATGAGACCGGTCGGAACGCCATCGATTTCGATGCCTTCGTAGAGTCTTTGGGCAATGGTGCTTGTCTTCTTCGTCGAAAAATGGAACTGACTGAAAGCCTCTTGTTGAAGGGTAGATGTGATGAAGGGAGGCTTTGCTTCGCGATTGCGTATTTCCTTCTTGATTGCGCTGACGACGAATTCTTCTGGGAGTTCGCCTTCAATCTTGTCGGCTTCGCTTTGACAGTTGATCTTGATGGCCTTTCCTTTGTAGGCACTCAGTTCCGCCTTGATGTTCTTGTCGGCATCCGAAAAGACGCCGGAAATTGTCCAATATTCCTCGGGAACGAAATTCTTGATTTCGTTTTCCCGATCGACGACGAATTTCAGGACGACGGACTGGACTCTGCCCGCGGAACGGGACTTGATCTTTTTCTGGAGGATGTTGGAAAGTCGGAAGCCCATGATTCTGTCGATGATGCGACGGGTCTCTTGCGATTTGACCAGCTTCAGATCGATGGTGCGCGGGTTTTCTAGCGCCTTGACGACGGCGGGTTTGGTGACTTCGTGAAATTCCAATCTCTTTGTCGTGTGGACGTCGAGACCGAGGATCCTCGCCAGATGGTAAGAAATGGCTTCTCCTTCGCGGTCGGGGTCGGTCGCGAGATAGACTTCGTCGGCCGAACGGACGGCCGCCTTGAGCTCGTTTACGACGCCCGTCTTGTCTTTTGAAATGAGGTAGCTTGGCTTGAAGTCGTGGTCGACATCCACGCCGAGGCCCATCTTTCCGTTGGAAGCCAGGTCGCAGATATGGCCTTTGGAAGCCATGACTTTGTAGTCTTTTCCGAGGAATCTACCTATGGTGACACATTTGTGCGGCGATTCGACAATGATAAGTTTCATTGGCACACTCCTAAAATCCTACCTATTATTCAAACGCGAAAATCCTTTGTCAAGCGACCGACTTTCCTTAGCTTATAGCTAAGAATTTTCTTTGATTGCCTCCACGATGTCGACGTAGCTCAAGACGGGTCTCGCCCCATCCTGGATGAGGGAATTGGTGAGGTCGTCCCCGCTCACGTCGCAGGGAAGGGAAAGGATATCGCGCCCGAGTTCCAGGGCCTGTCTTGCGGTTGAGGAAGTGCCGGATCGTATCTTTCCCCCACCGATGAAGCATACCTTTCCTGTCGCGGCAAGTATTCGGTTGCGGAAGGTGAAGTGACTTGCCAAAGGTTCGGTCTTTCCGGGATATTCCGAAAGGACGAGCCCCTTTCCCGAGCGGCAATAGTCGTAGATGTCGATGTTTTCGGAAGGGTAGGGGGCATCGATTCCCGACCCGAGGACGGCGATGATCGGCGCTCCCCGATGCATGGCTTCTTTCATCGCGATGCCATCCAGTCCAATTGCCATGCCAGAAACGACGACAAGATCGCCGTTGAAATGCTCGATCGTTTCTCCGATGAGCTTTTTCATCATTTTTTCTTGATAGCTGTTTGGGGCTCTCGTTCCGATGGCGGTCAGCCTCCTTCGACGGGAAAGGAGGGAAATGTCGCCATAGTAATATAAAAGGAAAGGGGGTTGGTAGACATTTTTGAGGCATTCCGGGAAGCTTTCGTCCGTGATACAGACAAACGAGGATTTCTGATTTCGAATCGCCTCCTGGATTTCTTCGTCTTCGATTTTCTTTTTCTTCTCGATGATATCGTAGATTTCCTTCCATTCGCCTCGACAGCGGACGGACAGGCCGAGTACGATTTCTCTCGCCTTGAAACAGCCCATGTTGTGTTCCTCCACCCTTTTTTGGGAGTGGACGGATGGGAAGAAAAGTCAGAAGAGCTTCAGCTGCTCGATTCCTAGGCTCATGCTTTTGATCGGCTCGAAGGATTCGCGATGGATGCCTTTCAGATAGCCATACTCCCGAATCGCCTGGAGATGGCTTGCCGTGCCATACCCCTTGTTTTTGGCGAAGCCGTATTGGGGATATTCTTTGTCCAGGGCGATCATGTAATCGTCACGGGTCACCTTTGCAAGGATCGAGGCTGCCGCGACGGAAGCGGATGTCGCATCGCCTTTGGCGATGGACAGCAGGGGGATATCGGTATGCAGGGCCATGTAGTCGGTGATGAGATAGTCCACGCGTGTTTTCAAAAGAAGCTGTCTCAGGCAGGTTTCCATGCCCAATCTGTCGGCTTCCAGAATATTGATGGCATCGATCGTTTCGACAGGGACGAGACAGACATAATAGGCAAGGGCGTGTTCTTTTATATCGAGGAAAAGGGATCGTCTTTCCTTGTCCGTCAGCTTCTTGGAGTCATTGATCTTGTCGTTTTCGTAAGTGAGGGGAAGGACGACCCCTGCTGTGGCGACAGGGCCGGCCAGGGGGCCTCTGCCCGCCTCGTCGAAGCCGGCGATATAGGATACGTTGTTCGCCTTGCGGATTTTCTCGTCAAAGAGAAAGAGAGATCTATCGGTCAAGGGAAATCCTCCCGAGAGCGCCGCTACGCAAATCCGTGAGGACGAGTTTCCTCGCCCTTTCGGAATCCGGCTGCCCTTTCTGGAGCAAGAGGTTTCGACTTCTTGCGATGCTTTGGAAGATTTCGTCGTCGTTTCCTTTTGCGACAATCTTATATTTTTCTTCAAGATTTGACTTGTAGTGTTCCAAAAGGATTTCAAGCATATAATCCGTCAAAGCGATGAGAGGGAGGATGTCCATCCGGACAGAACCCAAGATGGCCAACCGAGCGATTTCCTCTTTGTTTTCATAATTGGGTTCAAGAATGCCGGGCGTATCGTGAATATAGATTTTGTCACTGACCTGAAGAAGAGGCTCGTCCCGCGTCTTTCCAGGTTTGTTTTCGACGGGGGCCTTTTTCTTTCCGGAAAGCATGTTGATGAGAGTGGACTTGCCGACGTTGGGGATGCCAAGGACCATGAAGCGTTTGGACGGGGCAGGGAAACCGAGCCTTGCATACTTTTTGTCTTGTTTCGTCCTTACCTTGGCGAGATGGGACAGAAGGATCTTGGCGTTCTTTTTGTCCCGGATGTCGAAGGAAAACGGCTCGACGCCGCGCTCGCGGAAAGCGGCCATCTGTTCTTTGAGAACCATCGGATCGGCCAGATCGGCCTTGGAAAGGATAAAGACCTTTGCCTTGTTTTCGGTGAGTTTGTCCAGATAGGAGGGGAAAGAGGAAAAAGGAGCCCGGGCATCTCCGATCTCAATGACGCCATCGCAAAGATCGAGCTTTTCTCGAATCTTGTTGATGGCTTTCTTCATGTGGCCGGGGAACCAATTGATTTCTCTCAGTTCGTGCATGGTGATATTTTCCGACATTTCCTTTCGTTATGCAAAGGGAGAGGAAAGAAAAGGCCGTCCTTTCGGGACGACCTGGGGAATCGGTTCGGTGATGTCAGGAGAAGAGTGCCGTTCCGGCTTTTTCTTCGATGTAGGGCGCGACTTTTTCCGGAGGCATGTCGAAGACGATGGACATCTCGTCTTTGAAGAGGGACGTCAATGTTTTCAAAAGACGACTGTCGAAGTCCGAGAAAGGCTTGTTCAGGCTCTTCCTTTCCTCGCGATAGTCGATGAGAGTCA
The DNA here is from genome assembly GCA_018714385.1 of Candidatus Enterosoma merdigallinarum. Classification (GTDB taxonomy): domain Bacteria; phylum Bacillota_I; class Bacilli_A; order RFN20; family CAG-288; genus Enterosoma; species Enterosoma merdigallinarum. The sequence goes on from DVNL01000005.1 coordinate 20,892, forward strand.
CGATGACTTGGAGGATGTCGTGGCGGTCTCCCGAAGCGATGATATTTTGGAAGCGCGCCTTTCGCTCGTGGGGGCCGATGTCTCGGAGGACGGGAATATCTTTGATTTCGGCAAGCAGAGCCTCCGCCTCTTTTCTCGTGAGCAGGGGACGCAGGAGACTGTCCGCCTTGTCGACGGGAATGAAGCATTGGTAGCCTTGGTTGAAGTCGTAGGGGAAGCAGGGGGTCATGACGAAATAGGGGGCAGGGCCGTCGCCGAAATCCTTGTCCATGGTTTCTTCGATTTTGAAGATCCTTCCCCTCTTGTCAATGGCTCTGTCACCGATTGAGAACATCTTCTCCTCCTTCAGACAACCGAAATAGTTCGATTGCACACACTGGGATTGGAAATTATTGTCGAACCTGATAGCGACTATATTTTAGCACGAAATATTTCATTTTGTTGCACTGAGTTTTGTTTTTGACCAAATTATTTCATCCTCAAAGCTTCTTCTTGTACAAAAAAAGCTTTTGCGTTTTCGTAAGGTCTTTTTGGTTGTATAGATTATTTCTTGTTGTTTGCTTTAAAATAACCCCGCAGCAATTCCGTGAGAATTCTGTTGCGTCGATCTTTCGCGGCTATCTCCAAGGAGGAAACGATGAAAGAGGAAGACATCAAGAGAATCATTCATGCTTATCCGCGCAATGTCTATGGCGAACTAGGGACGAGAGCCCAAGGGCTTTCCGATGCCGAAGTCGAGGAAAGGACGAAGAAATACGGGAAGAATGAAATCACCAAGGAAAAGAAGACACCGCTTTGGAAAGTATTCATCGAGAACTTCATTTCTCCGATGGCGTTGCTTCTTTGGGTTGCCGGCATCCTTTCTTTCGTCTCGTCTTTTATCGGCGAAGGAACTCAGAGCCTCGGGCCCTTCAAGGATGCCCAGATGCTCTATCTTGCTATCGCCATTTGGCTGGTCAACATCATCAACGGCGTCTTTTCTTTCATGCAACAGTTCAAGGCGGGAAAGATGACAGATGCCTTGGCAAAAATGCTCCCGCAATATGCTCGCGTCATCCGAAATGGAGAAGAGACCCGCATTTCCGCCGGCGATTTGGTGCCGGGGGACATCATGATCCTTGCCGAAGGCGACAGGATATCCGCCGATGCCAGAATCCTGATGTGCGACGATCTGACATGTACGCAATCGGCCCTGGACGGCGAAGCGACACCCTCCAGGAAGACGCATGAACCGCTCAAGGAAGAGCCGGACTCTCTTGTCGGAGCCAAGAACCTCGTCTTTGCCGGAACCAGCGTCTCGACCGGTTCAGCCAGGTGTGTCGTCATCGCCACGGGAATGGAGACGGAATTCGGCAAGATCGCATCTTTGACGCAGAACATCCAAGCCAAGAAATCGCCTCTTCAAAAGGAAATCGAAAGAGTCACGAAGATAATTTCCACTATCGCCCTGTCTGTCGGTGCCGTCGTCTTCCTTCTCGGCATCATCGTCAACGGCATCCAGAAAGAGAGCTTCGGCTCCCCTAATCTCTATCTCAACCAGTTCGTCTTCGCCTTGGGCATGATCGTCGCTTTCATTCCCGAAGGTCTTTCTCCGACCGTCACGCTTTCCCTTGCAAAAGCCGTGCAGAGAATTGCGAAGGACGGCGCTTTGATCAAGTCTTTGACCTCCGTCGAAACGCTCGGTTCTGCCACGGTCATCTGTTCCGACAAGACCGGAACGCTTACGAAGAACGAAATGACGGTCAAGAGCCTTTATCTTCCGACGGGCGTTTTGACCGTGACCGGAAACGGATACAGTCCTGAAGGTCATATCGTCGATTCCACCGGAAAGGAACACAACGGGCAGAACGATTTTGCCCTCAAGAAACTTCTCACTATCGGAGGCCTTTGTTCCGACGCCAGGCTCATCCCCCCCGATCCCGAAGGGGACAATCCGCATTACACCGTTTTGGGTGATCCGACCGAGGCCTGTCTAGGCGTGGTTGCCGAAAAGGGACTTGTCAGTCCCGGAAACCAGCTCAATCTGATGCCTCGTATCCGCGAGCTCAATTTCGATTCCGTCCGCAAGATGATGTCCACCATCCATCAGTTGGACAGAACGATCGACGGCGCTCAAAGGGTTTCCTTTACCAAGGGAGCTCCCAAGGAAGTCCTCGACCGATGCGCTTTTGTCCTGGAAGGGGAAAAAGTCCGTCCCATCACGGACGAGGACAGGAAGAAGGCCATGGATCAGAATGACGCCTATGCCCGGGAAGGCCTCCGCGTTCTGGCGATGGCCTATCGTCTTCTCCCTAAAGGGGAAGGCATCCCCGTCGCTCTTTCGGACTACACGCCCGATATCATCGAAAGAAACATGGTCTTTGTCGGCCTTGAGGCCATGCAGGATCCTCCGCGCGAAGGCATCAAGGAAGCCATCGCCCAATGCCATCGCGCCGGTATCAAGGTCATCATGGTGACGGGCGACTATGGGTTGACTGCTCTCGCCATCGCCAAGAAGATCGGCATCGTCAAGTCCGCCGAGGATGTTTCCATCATCACCGGCGTCGAGTTGAGCAAGATGGATGACGAGACATTAAAGGAAAAGCTCAAAGGCGAGGTCATCTTCGCCAGAATGGCGCCGGAACAGAAATATCGCGTCGTCACGTGCCTTCAGGAATTGGGAGAGATCGTCGCCGTCACCGGAGATGGCGTCAACGATGCCCCGGCCTTGAAGAAGGCGGATATCGGCGTCGCCATGGGCATCACGGGAACCGATGTCGCCAAGGATGCCGCCGACATGATCCTGACCGATGACAACTTCGCCTCCATCGTCAAGGCTATCATGGAAGGCAGGACGGTCTACGACAACATCAAGAAATTCATCACTTATATCTTCAATTCCAACATCCCGGAAGCCATCCCGTTCCTTCTGCCGACCCTGACTGGAAACCTCGTCCCGCAGCCTTTGACCATCATGGAAGTCCTCTTCATCGACCTGGGAACCGATCTCGTCCCCGCTCTCGGCCTTGGTGCCGAGCTTCCCAACGAAAGCGTCATGGATCAGAAGCCGAGATCGAAGGATTCGCATCTCATCGACAGGAAGCTCCTCGGCCGTGCCGGTATCTATGGCTTGACGACTTCGGCCTTGGCGATGGGAGCCTACTTCCTCTTCAATCTCTTCGCCAGCCAGTCCCTTGGCCTTCCCTACACGCTTTTCAGCCAAGAGAATCATCCCGAGTTGTGGATGTCCTCCACGGCCGTCGTCCTTACCGCCATCGTCTTCTGCCAGATCGGCATGGGATTCAATTGCCGGACAGACAGGGAGTCCGTCTTCAAGCTCGGGCTGTTCGGAAACAAGATGCTGGGCATCGGCCAGATATTGGAAGTCGTCCTCGTCCTTGCCGTGACATCCATCCCCTGGCTCAATTCCGCCGTCTTCCAGGCGCAGGCGATAACGTCTTGGCAGACCTGGCTCATCATCCTGACCTTCCCCTTCATTGCCTTCTTCCTCGACGAGGCACGGAAGAAATGGTTGCGCGATAAAGAAAGCAGAAGTCTCATAAGAAAGGAGGAGGCACAATGAAAGCCATCATCATCGGTTGCGGCAGACTCGGCTCTGCCATCGCCTTGGAACTCTACCGGAAAGGGAATGAAGTGACGGTCATCGACAAGGATCCCGATAGCTTTGCCCTTCTCGGCAGCGAGTTCAACGGAAATACCATCGTCGGCATCGGCTTCGACAAGGAGGTCATGGAGGAGGCGGGAATCCAGTTCCAGGATGCCGTCATCTGTACCACCGACTCCGATGAAGTCAACGTTCTTGCCGGAAAGATCGCCAAGGATATCTTCATGGTCCCTCTTGTTGTCGCCAGGCTCTATGATCCGAGAAAGGCAAAGATTTTCGAAAGTCTCGGCATCAAGACGATTTCCACTACCGGCTATGGTGTCGACAGGGCCATCGAACTTCTCAGCTACGACAAGATGGATTCCGTCTCTCTTCTCGGCGCCAAGGGAGATACGGAATTCGTCCGTATCCACGCCACGGCCAACGTCGAAGGAGCCACGGCCAAGGAGCTTTCCAAGGAGGGCGAATACGCTCTCATCGCCATCGTCCGAGGCAAGACGTCCTTCTTGCCTTCTCCCGAGGAAATCATCCGGACGGACGACATCCTCTACTTCGCCGTCGACATCGCCAAGAAGCCGAAGCTGAAGGTCCTTCTTGGCATCTAGGAGGAAAAGGAAATGAAAGTCATCATCATCGGCGGCGGACAGGTCGGCATGTACATGGCCGATCTGCTCGAAAAGAACAAGTGCGAATACGTCATCATCGAGGCAAACCGCGAAAGGGCAAAGAAACTCAAGGAAAAGTACGGCGATGACCATGTCCTTTTGGGAGACGGGACATCGCCGACCATTCTGGAATCGGCCGAATGCGACAAGGCGGACGTCGTCACCTGCGTCACCGGAGCCGACGAGGTCAATCTTGTCGCCTCCACGATCGCAAAGTTCGAGTTCCAGGCCCCGCGAGTCATCGCCAGGGTCAACAACCCGATCAACAGCTGGCTCTTCAATCTCGGCATGGGCGTCGACGCCTCCGTCAATCAGGCGGACATCATCTCCCATATGGTCGTCGAGGAAATGTCCATGAAGTCTTTGATGACTTTGATGCAACTTTCCCGCGGCGGCTACTCCATCATCCAGCTCACCGTCCAAGAGACAAGCCAGGCCATCGGCAAGGCGATCAAGGATATCAAGCTCCCGTCCTCTTGCCTCATGATCGCCATCTATCGCGGCGAGACGATGCTGATTCCCCACGGCAACACGACCATCTTCCCGGGCGACAAGATCATGCTCTTCTCCGACAGCAAAGCCCACGAGAAACTCAACGACCTCTTCGGAAGCATGAGGATACGGTAAGTTCCATTGCCGATTGCGGGCCTTCGACAGGAAGGCCCTTTTATTTTTGGGATTTTACGACTTCTTTTCATCTTTCGTTTGCATTGTCCCCTCTACCTTTCCTATACTTGTTTCGGCAAGCGCCTGCCGAGACGTGAAGGTCGACACCCCCTGTGTTCCCGTCGGGACACATAAAAAACAGAACCTTCTTTTTTCGGATATCTTTTGTGAGTAAAAACGTGAAAGCGATGGTTTCGCTTTTTCATCATCGGAAGCGCCCGATGGCGAAAACATTCGAAAGGACAAGATAATGAAAAAGAAAAGTATTCTTGGTGTTTTCCTTTTGCTGTCCACTTTCTCTCTCGCCGGCTGTGGCAATACCTCCTCTTCTTCTGCGACATCGTCCACTCCCGCTCCTTCCACTCCTGCTCCTTCGACTCCCGCTCCCTCGACTCCTGCCCCGTCCACCCCGTCTCCCTCTTCTCCGACGGAGCCTGAAAATCCCCTCGATGCGCTCTGGCCGGAATATGACACATATACAATCGAAGAACTCATCGACATGATGACTCCCACGGCTTCGACCGAAAGATATTATGTCAAGGGAGAAATCGTCGAGGTTTCCAATCCCGCCTATGGCGAGATGACCATCAAGGATTCCACCGGAGAGCTTCTTGTCTATGGCACTTATGGTGCCGATGGCGAGGATCGTTATCCTGCCCTCGAGGAGAAGCCTGTCGCCGGGGATTATGTCCTTCTTTACGGCAATATTCAAATGTATGGGGACACGCCGGAGATCAAGTCTGGCTGGATCATCGATTTCAAGAGCAACGCTGCGCCGTTTGATCCCTCCCAGTATGAGGAGATGACCCTCTCCGAAGCCCGCGCCGCCGAAGACGGCACCCTGATCCGGACCGAGGGAATCGTCTCTGCCATCACGAATGCTTCTGGCGTCGTTCCGAATGGTGTCTTGCTTACCGATTCCGAAACATCGATGTATGTCTATGATGACGCTCTTGCCAATTCCGTCAAAGTCGGCAACAAGATCGACATCTGTGCCACCAAGGATTACTTCGTTCTCGACACGGAATCCTCCTATGCCGAGAAGTGGGGTTACAAGGGATCCAATCAGCTTGCCAATGTCCACCTCATGGAAAACGACAAGGGTGAGAATAAAATCGATCTTTCTTGGGCCGACGAAATCACTGTCAAGAATCTTGTCGAGACCCCTGCAAACGAGGACATCACCGGTCTGGTCTACAAATCCACCGCCGTCATCCACAAGGATGTCAAGCCCGGCTATACCAACTATTACATCAACGACCTGGACAACAGCACGGGAAGCTATGTCTACACGCAGGCTAACGGCGCCGACTTCGGATGGCTTGATCAATACGATGGCAAGATCTGCTCCGTCTACTACACCGCCCTCAACGCCAAGTCCACCAGCACCGGAACCGTTTGGCGTTTCCTCCCCGTCCAAGTCGAGGAGGACACGGACTTCGCCTTCGATCAGGACAATGCCGCCCAGTTCGTTTTGGACTATTACGCCACGTCCCAATTCGCTGCAGTCTATCAGGCCGACCCTGAGATGGAAGTCCTGACCGCCGCTCCGGCAAACGATCTCATCGATCTCACCGGCGTTTCTCTCTCTTATTCTTCTTCCGACGAGAATGTCGTCTGGTTCACGGAAGAAGGTGGAAAGACCTATTTCCACGTCGATGCCAGCGAGACCAAGACGGCAACGGTGACTATCACTGCCAGCAACGGAACGCACAAGGGTGCCACCGCGACCGTGACCATCACCGCCCAGGCAAAGCCGGAATTCGAGAATCTCCTCACCGTCAAGCAAGCCATCGATTCCGCTGTCGGAACGGAAGTCGTCGTCGATGGCATCGTGGGCCCCTCCCTCGTCAACAAAGTCGGTTTCTATCTCATCGATGAGAGCGGAGCCATCGCCGTCCAGGTCGAGACCGAGGACGAGATGGCCGGCCTTGCCATCGGACAGACCGTCACCCTTTCCGGCATCCGCGATCTCAAGGCTGACGAAGGCGTCGGCGGACAGATCAACATTCGCAATGCCACGATTGAATACAACGAGTTCGGAAACAAGCCTTATCCCACCGATTCTTTCATCACCGGAAAGACCATCGCCGATGTTCTGGCCCTTGACACCGACGAGAACATTCATACCACCGAAGTCTATGTCATCGAGGATGTCACCGTCACGGAAGAGGCCGCCCAGTACTATCACAACTATTATCTGACCCAAGGCGAAGACGATCTCCGTCTCTATTGCAACAACGGACAGTCCCAGTATGGTTGGGTCGCCGATTACATCGGCGAGACCATCGACGTCGAGATTGCGCCTTGCCAGTGGAACACCAGGACGCCTTATGCCTGCTGCATCCTCTCCGTCACCGACAGCGAAGGCAACACCGTCTACAACGAACTCAATTTCGACTGATTCGCCTCGAAATGAAAAAGAGGACTTCCCGAATGGCGGGAAGTCCTTTTTCTTGTCGCCCCAGAGCCGCTCAAATGGATCGAGAAAGCGTCCGGCGCTTTCAGAGACCGATAATAGCATTCCCCAAATACGATGACAGTCGAAATTGATATAAGTGCTGTCGCGGTAAAACCGGAGGTTGATTATGAGGCAAGTCAACTGTCATCAAAAATCAGCTGAGGTTTGAATGTCCCCGAAAATCATCTTGCCAATATTTTTCACGATAACTTCGACACGATTTTAATGGCCTCGAGACCGGACATCAAAAGGCTGGTCCGCCTTCTCCGTCGTAGACCTGTTTCACCGTCGTCACAAGGAAAAGGAGATCCTGGAGATATTCTTTCGTCTTGGTGAGATGGAACTCAAAGCGACGTTGGTTGATCTTGACGCGGAGTTTGACGAACATCGGCTTGAGAAGGGATTCCAGTCCTTTGTAGACGGAGGGACGCGAGGAAAAGAGGTCGCTGGTGGTGATGACATAGACGCCCAATCCTTCGACGAAATCGGAATACAGGTCACTGTTGAGCTCGATTTCGATCTTTCTCTTCAGCAAGAGATTCGACACTTCCTCGGGATAAGGGCCATAGACATCCCTCAGTTTCTTGGAAAAGGCAGAGAGTCTTTCGTCGTCGATGCAGTCGGAGAGTTCCCGATACATGCTGATCCGCTGCTCTTCGTTTCCGTAGTCTTCTGGGATGTGGGCATCCAGCGAGAAGGAAAGCTCGAAGCGATAGCGGTTTTCTTCTTCCGCCCGGGCATTTTCGGCAAACTCCTTCTCCTTGACGACTTCCGTCAGAAGGTCCATGTAGGCGTCGTAGCCGAGCGTGTCGACAAAACCGGCCTGCTCCGAGCCGAGAATATCGCCAGCCCCCCGGATGTTGAGGTCTTGCATGGCGATTTTGTAGCCGCTCCCGAGTTCCGTAAAATCTTTCAGGGCCTTGAGCCGCTTTCTGGCTTCGTCCGTCAACTTTCCGGAGTCCCGGAAGAAGAAATAGGCGTAGGCAAGTCTATCGCTTCTTCCCACCCGTCCTTTGATCTGATAGAGCTGGGCGAGACCGAAATGGTCTGCATTTTCCACGATGATGGTGTTGACGTTAGGTATGTCCAAGCCAGATTCGATGATGGAGGTACAGACAAGGACATCGATATCACCGCTATAGAATTCCGCCATGGTTCTTTCGATGTCGTCTTGATTCATTTTGGCGTGGACGACATCGACTCTCGCATCCGGAAATTTTTTGGCAAGCTTGTCTCTTATCATGAAGATGGATTTGATGTCGTTATGCAGAAAATAAACCTGTCCTCTTCTTTGGAGTTCCTTGTCGATAACTTCATAGACCAATTCCCAGTCCATCTTGGCGACATAGGTCTTTACCGGCATCCTGTTGATGGGAGGCTCCTCCAGAAGGGAAAGGGAACGGACGTTGAGAAGGGACATCTGCATCGTCCTTGGAATCGGCGTCGCAGTGAGGGTAAGGCAGTCGATATTCTTGCTCTTTTCTTTGATTTTTTCTTTGTGGGCGACACCGAATTTCTGTTCCTCGTCGATGATAAGAAGACCGAGGTCTTTGAAAACGATGTCATCGGAGAGAAGGCGATGCGTGCCGATGACGAGATCGAATTCGCCTTTCCGTATTTTTTCGATATTTTCTTCCTGTTCCTTTTTCGAAACGAAGCGGGAAAAGGCACAGATTCGGATGCCGAAGGTGGCAAGGCGACTTTTGGCGACTTTGAAATGTTGGTCGCAAAGAATGGTCGTCGGACAGAGGAAGGCGACTTGCTTGTGGGCGAGAACGGCCTTGAAGGCGGCATAGAAGGCGATTTCCGTCTTTCCGAAGCCCACATCGCCGGCGACGAGGCGGTCCATCGGATAAGGGGATTCCATGTCCTTCCGAACGTCTTCCATGGCTTCTCTTTGCGAACGGGTGTAGGGATAGGGGAAAGTCCGCAGAAAGGCGTCTTCAAATTCCCTCTCTGTCGGGAAGGCAAAGCCGGTCCGGCTTCGTCTTTCGGAGTAGAGGGAGAGCAGCTGATCGGCGAGATAAGAAATCTTGCTGCGTATCTTTGCCTTCTTGCGGGACCATGTCGAACCGCCGATCTTGTCCAAAGAGGGGGCGTAGCCTTCCCTGGAGGCATACTTTCGTATGAGACGATACTGATTCAGGGGGAGGAAGAATATCGCCTCGTCGGCATATTCGATCTTCAGGTATTCCAGTCCGTCGAGAGTCGTCACGCCCATATAGCGTCCGACACCGTGGACTTCGTGGACGACGTAATCGCCTTCTTTGAGATCTTCGTAACGGCGGATGATCTTGCTTTCCTTGTAGCGGGAGAGGAAACGGGATCGCTGGTCCGAGACGCCATAGATCTCCTTTGCCGAAAGATAGACATGCTTTTCTTCGGGGATTTCGAACCCGTGGGTGATTTTCCCTTCGATGAGCATGACAGACGTGTGCTTCGGGAAGAGGGAAAAGGGGATTTCCTTTTCCGCCAGGTAATTCTGGAAATTGGAAAGATTCGGCTCCGGGAGGACGATGCGGACCTTGTTTCCTTCCTGCAGATACTGTCGAACCATCCTGTCGCTTTCGGCATAGGAAAGGGAACGGTAGCTGTTTTCTCTCAAAACGAAGGCACTCTCCCCTTGCAAGGAGGCCTGATGATAATTGGCAAAGCCGATTTCCTCGCTTCGATAGACTTTTTCCTCTGGAAGGGAAAAACCGGAAAGGTGGCTCTTGCGAAAGTAGTCCTTCTCTTTCTTGAGGATGTCCTTTCGGCTCTCCAGGCAAGCCTTGGCATCGTAAAGGTAAAGGGAATAGCCATCGAGGTAGTCCAGAAGGGAGGAGAGCTTTTGTTGGAAAAGAGAATAGAAACGCTGATCGATGGCCGGCAGGAATCCGTTGCAGGCATTCTCGCCAAGACGACGCATCCTGTCTTGAAGGTCATCGAAGCTGAGACGATCTGAAGTTTCCGCCATGGCTTTGAGAGAGTTCTGGACCGTGGACAGGCCGTGTCGAATCTCGTCAGAATTCAATAGGAAGAGCGAGCAGGGGTGAAGGGCAAAAGAGTCGACGTGACGATAGGAAAGCTCGTCGTTCGCCTTGAAGAAACGGATATCGTCGATTTCATCGCCGAAGAATTCGATTCGGACAGGGTCGGGATAGGCGGGATCGTAAATGTCCAAGATTCCGCCTCTTTTTGCAAATTGACCGCTTTTCCCGACGCGATCGCAAGAGAGATAGCCGATGGCGGATACTCTTTTGACGACTTCTGTTATATTGAAAAATTCGCCTTTTTTGAATTCCAGAATATTTTCATCATATTTTTCCTTTGAAAGGATAGACATCATGGAAGAAGACATATGAGCGACAAGGATGGAAGGCTTGTCGGATACGATGGAGGAAAGGGCAAGAAGTCTTTCATCGTTCATTTCAGGGGAGACGCCGATGGCGGAGGTGCGGAAGATTTCATCGTAAGGGAAGAAGTAGCATTCGTCCTCTCTTACATAATCACCCAAAAACTGATAGAAGCTTTCGGCTTCGTAGATCGTCGGGAACAGGAAGAACATCTTTCTCGGCCGATCGTTGAAGGACAAGGCAGCCAGCATCGCCAAAGCTTCCGGGGAAGAGACGAAGACGTCCTTGTCGTCGTTTATCTTTTTGTAGTTCTCGTTTCCAAGGAGATAGGTGAACAGGGAGATTTTGTTCAATACGGCCATCAGCGGTTGTAGAGGTTCATCGCCTTGTCGAAGGAGAATTTGAGGGCATACTCCAAGGCTTCCGTCGCCTTCGAAATGCCATCCTTCCATGCCTCGTAGACATCCTTGTCCCTCGGAGAGGAGAGGACGAAGTCGGCGGTGTTGGGGATGTCGGGGCGCCCGATTCCGATGCGGATGCGCTTGAAAACATCCGTGCCCAAGACCTGTATGATCGACTTCAAGCCGTTGTGTCCCCCAGCGGAACCTTTCAACTTCAGACGGATGTGTCCCGGATCGGTATCCATGTCATCGACGAGGATGATGATGTCTTCTTTGTCGATCTTGTAGAAGTTCATGGCTTGGATAAGGGCCTCCCCGGAGAGATTGACATAGGTCAAAGGCTTCAGGAGAAGAACGTCTTTTCCGAAGGCCTTTCCTTTTCCGACGAGGGATTTGAAGTCTTTCTTTCGGATTTCGATGCCAAGGTCTTCGGCAAAGAGGTCGATCGCCTGAAATCCGGAATTGTGCCTTGTGTCCCTGTAGATGTCTCCGTAATTACCGATTCCCAGTATCAGTTCCATCGTTCTCGCTCCTTAAGTATGCCACGACCTTCCGCAATGCCCTGCCTCTGTGGGAGACGGCGTTCTTCTCTTCTTCCGTGGCCTCTCCATAGCTTTTGCTCAATGCATCGGAGAAGAAAATCGGATCGTAGCCGAACCCGTTTTGTTTTCCTGCGGGAAAGGCTGTCAAGATATGACCCTCGTCCTTTCCGATGAAGGTCTTTTCGATCTTTCTGTCGGCCGAGATGTAGGTCATGGCCGTGATGAATGCCGCCTTTCGATTGGAAACGCCTGAGAGTCTTTCAAGGATGGCTTTGTTCTTTTCCACATAGGAATGGCCTTCCATGAACCGGGCGGAATGAACGCCCGGAAAGCCATCCAAGGCTTCGATGGACAGGCCGGAATCATCGGAAAGGACGGCGATTTCACAGCGGGCGGCGATATCTTTTGCCTTGATCAAGCTGTTTCCTTCGAAAGTGTCGGCCGTTTCTTCTGCCGTCTGCTTCAATCCGAGATCGGATAGGGAAAGGACGGTGATTCCTAAGGGGGAGAGCATTTCGCGGACTTCGCGGACTTTGTTCTCGTTGTGGCTGGCAAATACGATTTTCTTTTCCATAACCCTAATATTCTAACAAAAAGAGTTAATGTAGAATATTGCAGAGGACATCGATATGGAAATGAAAGAGAAGAAACTTGGCGGTAAAGAAATCTACCGGGGAAGGATCGTCAATTTGTATGTCGACGACGTGGAGCTCCCGGATGGCTCCAGAAGCAAAAGAGAGGTCGTCCGCCATTGTCTGGCAAGCGCGATATTGGCCATCAACGACAAGGACGAGGTGCTTCTCGAGAGGCAATACCGCTATCCCTACGATGAAATCATCACGGAAATCCCGGCCGGGAAATGCGATCCGGGCGAAGACCCGATGGAAACGGCGAAGAGAGAACTGGAGGAAGAGACGGGCTATCGTTCGGAAGAGATGATCTACCTCGGAAAGATCTATCCGACCTGCGCCTATACGGATGAGGTGATCCACATTTTCTTGGCGAAGAATCTTGTGAGGACGCATCAGCATCTTGATGACGGGGAAAGTCTCGAATACGATTTCGTCCCCATGGCCGAGTTGCGAAAGGCAATCCAGGAAAATCGAATCCCGGACGCCAAAACACTTGCAGCATTGACTTTCTACTTTTCTAGAAAAGAAAGCAAATGATTGCTGAGGTATTGCTTAATTAATGTCCTTATTTAGAAAAGATAAATTGGCAAGTTAATTTGGAGGCAAGGATGCTCGGTGCCATTATCGGCGATATGGTCGGTTCTGTCTATGAACATGGTGAAAAGGCCAAGCCGGGCTTTCCTCTTTGGGATGGCAGACAACATGTTACGGATGACTCCGTCATGACCATGGCCGTTCTTCAGGCTTTGATGGATGCCCGAGAGAATCGTTGGGCAAATCTCCGCGATGTCCTTGTCAAGAGAATGGTCGAATGGTATCGCCGTTACCCGGATTGCGGATATGGCCAGGCTTTTCTAGGCTGGTTGAAAGGAGAGAACGGATACCGTCCCTATCGCTCCTTCGGGAACGGGGCCGCGATGCGGATATCGCCGGTCGCATGGGCGGCAAGGGACGAGGAGGAAGTCTTGCGGCTTTCGAAAGCCTGTACGGATATCACCCATGACCATCCCGAAGGACTCAAAGGGGCGGCCTGTCTTTCCATGGCGATGTTCTTGGCGCTGAAAGGAGTGGACAAGGAAACCATACGTCGGAGGCTTCTTTGTTGGTATCCCATCCTTTCTGATCCTGTGGCGCTTCTGGAAAAGACGCCGAGACGCTTCGATCCGACCTGCCAGGGGACTGTTCCTCAGGCAGTCGCCTGTTTTTTGACGACAGAGAACGAGGAAGGAGCCATTCGCAAGGCCGTTCTCCTTGGCGGCGACAGCGACACGCTTGCCTGCATGGCAGGCGCCCTTTCGGAAGCCTTCTATGCCAAAGAAGGGTTCTCTTCCATGGAGAGAGAGTTTCTTCCGATCATCCCGAGAGATTTTCTCATGGCTGTCAAAGCTTTCCATGTCGCTTTCGATACGACGAAAAAGGAGGCCTTCTTGAAGACCTCCTTGTGAGCTGGCGCGATTCTAGGGATGGATGTCGTATCGGCATCGCCCCGGAAGGTCGATTTCGATTCGGCAGGTATCTTCCGTCTGGAAGCGGATGTCCTTCGGATTGTAGATGGAGAAGGGCAGGGTCTTCAGCGTGCCGGAGGCCGTCGTCCTTTCGAAGGCGCGATCGGCATCCTTGAGGAAGGTGCAATTTTCGAAACGGAGATTTTTGGAGCAGACGAAAGGCTGGGTCCCTTCGATGACGCAATCGACGAAGGTCAGGTTTTCGGCATACCAGGCGATATACTCGCCTTTGAGGTGGCTGTTCCTGACGACGATGTCGTGGCTGTGCCAGAAAGCGTCTTTGGTGTCTAACGAACTGTCTTCGATCGTGATGTCGTGGCAGTGCTGGAACGAATACTTTCCGACCATTTGCAGATTCCGGATCGTGCCGTTTGAGCATTCCAGGAAGGGGTAGTAGCTTTTGAACTGAAAGCCCTCGATGGCAAAGCGACGAACCTGCCAGAAGGATTCGATGCCGTTGAGACGGCAGTCTTTCACGACGACGTTGTCGCATTCCCGGATGCTCTTTGGGGAGCTCATTCGGCATTGCTCCAGACGCAAGTTGTTGACGTACCAGAAAGGAGCCCTGTCGCTGTTGGCGAAGGAGCATTTTTCGACAAGGATGTTCTTGCCTTCCCAGAAGGCATAGCGGGCAAGGAAGAGGGAGCGGAGAGAGACGACGTCCGTGCATTCCTTGACCGGACTTTCTCCCGGGCCTTCGAAGCGACAGTCTTTCAGAACGATTCCCTTTTGACGGAAGATTTCCCTTTCTGCATTTCCGCGATAGCCGACGATGGCTTTGCGGATGGGGCGGCCGAGTTTTTCCTCGGCAAGTTCAATCAGCTCTCTTTCCTTCATCCTTCATCTCCTTCTGATGGCTTCTTAACGCCTTGTAAATGATGGCATCGACCTCATTTTCCGGAATATAGCCGGGGGTGTCCTTCTTGTGTCTGGAAAAGCCGTATCCCAGGACTTCCTGAGCTTTCATGATGGTCATGAAAGCATTGGGATCAATCTTGTGGACAGATCGTTCCAGAAGGGAGTAGTCGCGACGGTCGAAGCAGACCTCCAGGACCATCGTGTCGAGACGGGAGAAACCGCCTTGTGCCTTGATCAACGTCGTTCCGCGACCGACCGTCTGGTTGATGTATTCGTTGAGTTCCACCCACTTGCTTGAGACGATCAAGGCCATGTAGGAGCGGTTCTTGCTTGAGAAGATGACATCGATCATGATGGAGCAGAGGACCGAGCCGCCGATGCCGACCATAGTTGCAAGAAGGTTGAACCCGTTGACGGTGAAGAATCCTGCCGTCATGATCAGGACATCGCAGCACAGTGAGGATGTTCCGACTTTGACGTGAAGATATTTATGTGCCGTGATGTTGATGAGATCTGTTCCTCCACTGGAGCCGCCACCGATCAATGTCAGGCCGATTCCCACGCCCATGATGCCTCCGCCAAGAAGGGAGGAAACAAGATAGGCGATGGGATAGAGCGTGTCTGCTGAAATGGACAGGTTTTCATTAATGACGATATCCCGAAGTTCCGTGATATCGAATATTCGTATCATTTCGCCGTTTATTTCAAAGGAGCAATTTTCGACGATATAAGTAAAAAGCATGATGAACAGAGGGTTGCAAAGAGTGAAGACCAACGTTTTCAGGGAATACTTGATGCCGAGGATGAAAAGACTCAGGATGAAGACGCCCCAGTTGAGGATGAGGATGTATGTATCCACAGGAATACCGCCAAGACTGTTTTCCAGAATGATGGCGATGGACGCCAATCCGCCCGATATGATGTTCATCGGGACGGTGAAGAAACTCGTTCCGATGGCATAGACGAGCGCGCCAAGGACGATGTAGAGATTGTTCTTCAGCAAGGATTGCCATGTCTCGCCGGCAAACTCCTCTTTGAATTGGCGGATGACGTGTTTCGGGATCCCTTGAATCTTCGCCTTCAAGAAGGCGAGGACATTCTTTTTCTCACCCATTGTCTTTCAGCTGTCTCTGCAGCTTTTGCTGTTCCATGAAGTCGTAGCGGAGATAGGAGTCGATGAAATTCTGGATGTTGCCATCCATGACGGACTGGACATTCGTTTCGGAATAGTCTGTGCGCAGGTCCTTGACCAGAGTATAGGGGCAGAAGACATAGGAACGGATCTGGCTGGAGAAGGAAATGTCCTTCTTCACGCCGCCGATCTGGTCCATCTTTTCCTGTCTCTTCTTCTCTTCGAGCTGGAAGAGCTTGGAGCGGAGCATGTTCATGGCCATCTCCTTGTTCTGCATCTGGCTCCTCTCCACCTGGCAGGCAACGACGATCCCCGTCGGCTTGTGCGTGATGCGCACCGCCGACTCCGTCTTGTTCACGTTCTGGCCTCCCGCCCCGGAGGAGTGGTAGGTGTCGATGGAAAGGTCGGCGGGATTGATATCGATTGCGATGGAATCGTCGAACTCCGGCATGACGTTGACGGAAGCGAAGGAAGTATGCCTGCCGCCGGAGGCGTCGAAGGGAGAGAAACGGACGAGACGATGGACGCCGTTTTCCGAACGAAGGTTTCCATAGGCGTTCTTTCCCGAGATGAGCAGCGTGGCCGAGCTGATGCCCGCCTCGTCGCCTTCCAGGATGTCCAAAAGTTTGCAGGAAAATCCCGCGATTTCCGCATAGCGCTGATACATTCTCAAAAGCATGCTCGCCCAATCGTGGGCTTCCGTTCCGCCGGCTCCAGGATGGAATTCCAAAATGGCGTTGTTCTCGTCGTAGGGGCCACTATAAAAGAGGGCCTTCTGGAACTTCGTCATTTCCTTGGAAAGCTGTCCCAAGGCGATTTCGCATTCCTTATGGATGTCTGGATCGTCCTCTTCCTTGAGAAATTCCAGATATTCTTTGATTCCCTCAAGCTTCTTTCCGAAGGCGTCTTCCTTGTTGATCTTTTCGTTGACTTCGCTCAGCTTGCGGTTGATCTCCTTGGCCTGGAAGGGATCCTTCCAGAAGCTGGGATCGGCTGTCTTTGCGCTGAGCTCTTCGCTTTCCTTCTTGAGCTTGTCGAGGTCAAAGACAGCCTCGCAAATCCAGAAGCTGTTCTTCTAGGGCCTTGCTCTGGCCCGAGAGTTCCGAAAGTTCTTTCATCGCTCGGCTCTCCTTTCTTTTTAGGCACACCCATTTTATCAAATCGGAACAAGAAAGGGAGAGAAAAGGCAAGGCGGAGATGAAAGAGAGATTCCTCTCTCCTCCCAGGATGCCAAAAGAGCTATACTAGCCCGACAGGAGAATTGAACATGGACCAGGAATTGTCTTTCAGAAGTGCCGAAAGGAACGATGTTTCGAAGATCTTCTTCTTCATCCGAAAGATGGCGGAATACGAAAAGCTGACCTCCGAGGTGAAGGCGGACGAAAAGAGTCTCGAGGAGTGGATTTTCGACAAGGAAGCCTGCGAAGTCCTTTTCCTTGTCCTGGAAGGAAAAGAAATCGGCTTTGCCTTGTTCTTCCAAAACTTCTCGACGTTCATGGGGCGAGGAGGACTATATCTGGAAGATATCTTTATCCTTCCGGAATATCGGCATCGCGGATATGGCAAAAAGGCGTTTCACAAGCTGGCAAGCCTCGCCAAGGAAAGAGGCTACGGAAGGATGGAGTGGACGTGCCTGGACTGGAATGAAAATAGTATTGCCTTTTATCGTTCTCTTGGCGCTTTCCCCATGTCGGAGTGGACGAACTATCGCCTGACCAGGGAAGGTATCGAAGCTTTGGCGAAGGAAGATTAGGTCTTCTTGCGTCCTCGTCGATATAAGAAAGCAGTATTGAGGATAGAGCCAAAGACAGGAAAGAAGAATCCCTTTTAAACAAGAAAAAGGGGAGGATGGAAGGCTCGATAATGTCCATAACAAAGCTAATAGAAAAAGCGCACCGCCCCTTTCCGGGAGACGATGCGCTGTTTCTCTTGCGGATTCTGTCCTAATCAGACTTCAGGGAAGTATTCGTCTTGAGCCCACTGGGGAAGAAGGGGGACATAGTTGCGGAACTGGAAGACCTTGGTTTCGTGGAGTTTCTTATTCTCCTCGCCCGTGACCTTGTTCTTGAAGTCGTTGATGCTGTCGTCCCAGACCGGCACTCCGTCAGTGAGGGTAAGATCATAGTAGCCTTTCATTGTGGCGGAACCTTGGAAGGTGAAATCGTCGTCGCCTTCGCTTGTGAACTTCATCGTGCCGTTGACGGCATTCCAGTAGACATTGAGGTTCTGGCTGATCCGGGGTGCCTTGTAGAATCTTCCGATGGCTTCCTCGGCGGGATGGCCGGAGGTGCCGTCGAGATTGTAGGTGTTGTTGGGAGAGGCGGGCCCAGGGGTCGTTCCGTAACGATCTGCTCTGGCTGCGGAGATGGCGACGGCCTTGGGGTTGATCGTGTTGAGGAACTCTTGGCTGTTGGAGCCGTGAGAGCCATGGTGGTGCGCCTTGAAGAGGGTGACCTGGGGAAGATCCTCGTTCTTGAGCAAGTCGGCCTCGGATCCGGAAGTGAGATCGCCGCCGGTGAAGAAACGGAATTCGTCCTTGTAGGTGAAGATGCAGGCGACGCTGTTCGCATTGCCGGCTCCGGATTCTTCGGCCGTGACGTAGTTGCCCGTATCGAGGATGTCGATGGTGAGGTCTTCCGTCAGATAGTAGCGATCATTTGCCCCATCGATGAAATTGACGCAATCGTAGGCGGAATGGTAGGTCATGCCTTTCTCGATATACTTTTCGCGGATTTGGCCGACATTGCCGGTGTTTTTCCCGCCATAGTCGATCATCATGGAGATGTTGTCGACGTTCTGCAGGGCGTTCTCCAAGCCTTCGATATGATCTCCGTCGGAATGGCTGAGCATGAGAAGGTCGAGACGGCCATCGGTCATGTGGGTGTCCAGGAAGGAATCGATATACGTTCCATCATAGGCATATCCCGAATCGATCAGAACTTCCACGTTTCCGCTCTTGATGAAGATGGAGTCGGAATAGATGTGCTGCATTTCGAGGAAGTAGACCTCGATGTTTTCGTCTCCGGCATTGCCTTTGAAGATCGGGTCATCCGGGGTAAGGCCAGAGCCGATGCCTGTCTGCTCGACAGGGAGGGAGACGTTGACGAAGATGCTGTCGGTGACATAGGGATAGTCGACTGCCGTGACAGTGATGATTGCTGTTCCCTCATCCACGCCCTCGACGGTTCCGGTGGCGCTGACAGTAGCGATGGTGGAATCGGAGCTGGTCCACTGGAAATCGATATCCAGTCCCTCCGGGAGAAGGGAGGTCGTCAGGGATGTTGTCTCTCCTTTGAGAATGTCGACTTCTCCGACGCTGATCCCGCCGGCAAGGATGTCGACGGAGGAGGGAGCCTCCTCCGTCGAATTGCTCGTCCCGGCAGACGGTCCAGTCGTCGCAGAAGTGGATTGGCAGGAGAAGAGAGCGGCAGGAAGGAGGCAGAGAAGGCTCCACTTTGCGATTCTGTGTTTCATGACTTATTACTTCTCGGTGTAGAGACGCAGATCGTCGACGTTGTAACGATCGCTTCCGTTGCTGGCGGTGGCATCAATGGAGATGCGGCTAGCTTCCTCGGGCAACGTGACACGGACGGTGTTGAGTTCCTTCTCGGCGAGGACGACGGTGTAGTTGACCTGCTTCCAGGCTTCTTCGCCCGTGGCGCCGACAGGGAGATAAGAGAAGGTCAGGGTCGGACCAGCGGAGTCGGTGCCATAGACGGCGGCCTGGAAGTCGAAGAAGACGATGCCGTTGATGTCTTCCTCAAGACGAATGTGGCTTTCCTTGCGGCCACGCATGCCGTAAGTGCCGTTGAAGAAGTCGTTGTCGAGGCTTCCGATGAGGACGTTGTCGAGCATCCACGTTTTCTTCTCGGGGGTACCGAGCTTGACAGTGCCGGCGGCATAGCTGCCCTTTTCGGCGGCATTGTTGTGCTCACCAGCCGTGCAGTCTTCACAATTGAAGGTGTGGACAAGCTCGAGATCATCGGTGACGGCGGTTCCGAAGACGTTGATGACGAACTCCTTGGTGTCGGAAACATCTTCACAGGTGATGGTGGCCGTGACGGTGACCATCGTGTCTTCGGCCTGGTGGGTGACGGCGCCGGTGCTGCCGTTGAGAACGGTTTCGTTGCTGGAGGCATAGGAGATGGTGACGCCTTTATAGCCATCCAGCGTCTTGGGCAGGTTGATGGTGGTGACATCCTCTTCGATGGCGAAGGGCAACGTGAGAGCGGTCTTGGCGGCAGCCACCCACTCTTCAGGCTCGGGGTCGGCCAAAACAAGGTCAGCGGCCTTCATGAGCATGAGCTGAGGCGAAGCCTTGCCCCATCCGTACAGAGACATGATGCCGCTGACAGAGGCTTCCGCGCCGACGACAGCGGTCTTGACCTTTTCGTTGATGGCTGCAAATTCGGCATCCGTCATCATGGAAGGATCGACACGGACATCGAGCTCGTATTCGCCGAGGGTCAAGGTGATGTTGTAGGCCTTTTTTTCATTGACATCGGCTTCCTTGACCTTGGCTTCGGTGACGGAGACATAGCTTCCATAGTAAGCACTCATGGCTTCGGCGTCGGAAACGTTCTTGTCGCTGATGTCTTCCTTGTCGGCCGTGATGGTTTCGCTGAGTTCCTTGCAGAGCTCGACTTCCTTGAGCTCGTGCTGACCGGCATAGAGAGCCTTGTATCCGCCGACTTCGTAGACTTTGCCGGCTTCCACGGGGAAGGTGGCGCTGTTCTGGGCATAGACATAGAATCCGCCTTCGTCATTCTGGATGTAGTAATTGATTTCGTTGTCTTCCGAAGCCGGACTGACGAAGGTGACGACACCCTTGATCTTCAAGGCTGTGTCGTTTTCGGCTTCCATGAACTCATCATGAGTCGAATAATCGAGCTTAGACCAATCGGTGGTCGGCGTAGGAGCCGTGGCGGGTTTGACGGTGAGGGTGATGGATCCCTTGACGGTCGGGGCTTCCTTGGAGGTGGCAGTGATGGTGACTTCGCCTTCGGCGATGCCGCGAACGACACCGGCGGCGGAGACGGTCGCCTTGGCTTCATCGGAGGAAGACCAGGTGACGGCATCCTTGGCGTTCTCGGGAGTGACAGTGACGGACAGTGTCAGATTGCCCCCCACTTCGACTTCTTTGCTGGAAGCCGTGACGGTGATGGCGGTAGGGAGGGGATCTTCGCCTTTTTCGATAACGAGGCTGAAGGTCGCACTCTTCGTGGTATCGGCAGTGGAAGTAGCAGTGATGGTGACGTTGCCTGCTTTGACGGCAGTGACAAGACCCGTATTGGAGACGGTGGCGTTAGTCTCGCTGGAAGAAGTCCAAGTAACGCCCTGATTGGCACCTTCGGGGAGAACGGTGGCAGTCAGTTGCAGGGTCTCGCCTTCCTTGATGGAACGGACGTTGTTGGCGCTGGTGATGGTGACACCAGTGACGGCAATGGTAGTCGAACTCGGAGTTTCGGAGCTGGGAGTTTGGGAAGAATTGTTCGTGCAACCGGCAAGACAGAACATAGAAGCCAACACCAAAACGCTTAGGACAGATCTCTTTTTCATTATTCTTTATCCTTTCGAGAAAACAGAAAAAGTCTGAATTAAAAGCTTTGCTGGAATCTTGGAGTCGAAAACTTCCCAACCGAACTAAATGTTTGTCATAAAAGGTAGCTGATTGAGAAGGTGCCGTTTTTTTATGTGTCCATCGAGACACAGGGGTGTCGACCTTCATTGAACAGCAAAGCGCTTGCCAAAATAAGTATAGATAAGAAAAGGCCTCAAAAGCAATTGAAAGTGGTAAAGAAGTCAAAAAGAAGCAACATAGAAACTATAAATGTTAAAGAAAAAATAAAAAAAGTATTGATATAAATTGTTTTATTTTTTCCAAGTTAAAAAATAAGAGAAAGATAAAAATATGAAAAAATATGGTTGAAAAGGATATTTATTGCAGAGCCAATCTGTTAACTATAATTAAAGAATGGAAAAAATCAAAATCCTTGAGTTTCTTTTTTCTGAGCTCGTTGGCATCCCGCCATCGACAAGCGCTAAAATGAAATAAACTGAGGAGAGGTGCATTTATGGCAAAAATCATTCCAGGAAAAGACGGCGATCATTATGTTCCTTACGATCAAAGAACAGGCCAGGAATCCATCGTCTACTTCACTCGCGACCTTTCTGCGGCCGGTCTAAGGAGAATCTATGAACGGGTTTCTGCCAATCTCGTCGGTAAGATTGCAATCAAGCTCCATACGGGAGAACCTCACGGACCGAATATCATTCCCCGACCCTGGGTGGAAAATCTCATGGATACGGAGTTGAAAGGGGCAACCATCATCGAGACCAATACCTATTATGAAGGCGGAAGATACACGACTGCCCAGCATCGCGAAACTTTGAAGATAAACGGATGGAATTTCTGTCCTGTCGATATCATCGATTCGGAAGGAACGGCCTTTTTGCCTGTCGTCGGCGGAAAATGGTTCACGCAGATGTCTGTCGGGAAAGGGCTCTTGGATTACGACTCCCTATTTGTCTTGACGCATTTCAAGGGACATACCAACGGCGGCTTTGGGGGTTCCAACAAAAACATCGGCATCGGTTGTGCCGACGGTCGGATCGGCAAGGCCATGATCCATACGACGCCGGGCTCCAGCGACATGTGGGACATCGTCAAAGAAGAGTTCATGGAAAGAATGACCGAATCGGCGAAATCCGTCGTCGACCATTTCGGGAAGAACATAAGTTTCGTCAATGTGATGCGGAACATGTCCGTTTCTTGTGATTGTGAAGGGACGGCAGCGGCTCCTGTCGTCACGCCGAACGTCGGCATTCTTGCCTCTTTGGATATCCTGGCACTTGACCAAGCCTGTGTCGACCTCGTCTATGCGATGAAGGAAGAGGACAGGCACGCTCTTGTCGAAAGAATGGAAAGCCGACATGGTCTTCGTCAGCTTACCTATATGAAGGAGCTGGGCATGGGAAATGATCGCTATCATTTGATCGATATCGACAATGGCGACAAGGAAATCACTTGTAAGGAAGCTGTCGCCCATGTCGTGCCGTTCAAGGAAGAATGATTTTCCCTTTGAGAACAATAGTGATCGATAAGAACTTCTGAGCTTTATCAAGCGCGTATAAGGCTTAGCCTGTTTCGTGTTAGCTTCTGCCGGTCTTGTCATCGATGAAAAAACTGCAGAAATGTTGAATTATTCATGTCGAAACCACGAAACAGATCGTGTTTTTGAGAAAATTGATAACAATCATGCAATACATGGGCAGTCAGACCGGTTTTACCGGATCTGTAACATCAGTAAATCTGTCTTTTGCCGGAGTGTTCATGGAGGATTTATATATGATGTATCTTGAGATATCTGGACTGACGCAGAAGGAGTTTGCTGCCCGCAGCGGGCTGGGGCTTCGATTTGTCCGGGAATTGGAACAGGGAAAAGAAACGGTTCGGCTGGATAAGGTCAATGCCGCTCTTGCCATGTTCGATATGGAAGCCGTCCCTGGTAGAAAGGATGACGAATAATTGGGGCATTCCGAATGTCCTATGTTTATATCCGAGGAATTTTCGACGGTGCTTTTTGCGAAATGTAAGAAAGAAGCGGGAAATATGTGCTTTCTCCCGCCTTTGACTTGCTTCCGGTCGACGTCATCATGCCGGAAGACGGGGAGCAGCTCGCCCTTGCCCTGAACGGAAAAAAGACGCATATTCGTAGGAAGGATTTTCTTGTGTTTGCGGAGGAATGCGGAATGGCACGAAGCTCCGCTGAAAAAATGATCGCCATGCTTGTGGCAAAAAAAGAGAAACTTATGGTCATGTGCCACGATTCTCTGTTGCCGGAGTATTTACAGAAACATCTTGTCAGCCTAATCAAAGAACGGGCGAGCATATTGGAAGGATAAAGCGTAGCTTTCAAGGAGAAACGGAATTTGGAAAATAGTACATTCGTCAAGTGATGCTTTCGTATGCAAAGGTTGTTTCGTTAGAGCCTTGTCACTATTGTCGTGTACCCAACGATCCTAGTCCGGCTGACCAGGGAGTCATTCCTTCGAGTTCAAGAAAAGGGCCATCGGAACAGCGCCGATGACCCTTGTGTTTTAATCAGTGGACTTTTGCAGTCGGATTGCTTCTGTCGATGCCGTCGTCGTCCGGCGTGATGTTGGCATTGGCGGCGGGGTCGTACTTGACCGGCTCGGGGGCAGGGGTTTCGCCTGTTCCGACGGTCTTGACCGCCGGCGTCGGCTGCTGCGGCCTCTTGCGGAAGGTGACGTGGAGCAATGTCCTGACGACATCGGTGGCGATGTTGGCATTCATCTTCTCGAACATGTCGAAGCCTTCGTTGGTATAGGCCTGGAGAGGATCAGTCTGGGCGTAGGAACGAAGCCAGATCGCATCGCGGAGCTTGGACATCTGGTCGATGTGCTTGGTCCAACGTCTGTCGATGCAGTCCAGAGTGACCGTCTTTTCGGCGAAGTTGCGCATGTCCTCGTTCCAGTCCTTGCTGTGCTCGGAATAGATTTTCTGGAGTTGGGCGGAGAGCAAATCGAGGCAGTCGGCATAGGGGATTTCGTTGAAGGCTTTCTGAGGGATCCAATTGGGATCGATGGAGAGCAGTTTGGCTGCGTTTTCGGAGAGCTTCTTTCCGTTGATGAGCTTCTCCTGATCCTTGAGGAAGAAAGAGGCATCGGAGATGGATTTGGCGATGAGGTCGAAGTAGGAAGGGATTGTTTCGGAGACGGACTTCGAATAGAGGATCTGGTCTCTCCTGGCGTACATGATCTTTCTTTGACGGGAGAGAACATCATCGTAGTTGAGCAATTGCTTACGGGTGTCGAAGTTCTGTCCTTCGACACGCTTCTGGGCCTGGGTGATGGCGCCGGACATCATGCGGGACTGGAAGGAATCGTCGCCGAGCTTCTCGTAGAGGCTCTTGTAGGAGGCGGGAGCGAAACGGACGAAGATCTCGTCTTCCATGGAAACGTAGAACTTGGAATAGCCGGGATCGCCTTGACGTCCGGAACGGCCTTTGAGCTGGTTGTCGATACGACGGGATTCGTTTCTTTCCGTCGCCAAGACCGCAAGACCGCCCAAATCCTTGACGCCTTCTCCCAACTTGATGTCGGTACCTCTACCAGCCATGTTCGTGGCGATGGTAACGGCGCCTTTCTGACCGGCCTGGGCGATGATGAGGGCTTCCCTGGCGTTGTTCTTGGCATTGAGGACTTCGTGTTCGATGCCGATTTCGTTGAGCATCTTGTCGACGATCTCGGATTTTTCGACGGAAGGCGTTCCGATCAGGATCGGCTGTCCCTTTTCATGTCTTTCCTTGACGTCCTGGATCAGAGCGTTGTACTTCGCTTTCGCGTTGCCGAAGATGGAATCGACATCGTCCTTTCTTTGGACGGGACGGTTGGTGGGGATACAGACGACTCTCATGTTGTAGACTTTGCGGAATTCCTCTTCCTCGGTCTTGGCGGTACCGGTCATGCCGGCCAGCTTGTCATAGAGACGGAAGAAGTTCTGGTAAGTGATTGTGGCGAGTGTCATCGTTTCTGGCTTGATGGAGACATGTTCCTTCGCCTGAATGGCCTGTTGGAGACCGTCGGAATATTCTCTTCCCTTCATGACACGGCCGGTGAAACCGTCGATCAACAGGATTTCGTCGTCCTGGACCATGTATTCGGTATCCCTCTTCATGATGTAGTTGGCCTTGAGGGCTTGCTGGATTCTGTGAGTGAGGTCTGCCCACTGGGCATCGAAGAGGTTGTCGATGGAGAAGGCTTTCTGGATGAGCTCGACACCATGATCGGTCAAGGAGCAGGTCTTCTTCTCGACGTCGATGGTATAATCTCTGTCTTTTCTCAATCCCTTGACGGCTCTGTCTGCCGTGACATAAGAGGAGGCCGTGATGCCGGAACCGCCGGAAATGATAAGAGGAGTACGGGATTCGTCGATGAGGATGGAGTCGGCCTCGTCGATGATGGCGTAATGGAGACCCCTGAGGACGCGATTCTGGACCGTTTTGGCCATGTTGTCTCTCAGATAGTCGAAGCCGAGCTCGGAGTTGGTGGAGTAGGTGATGTCGCATTTGAAGGCATCCTGTTTTTCTTTGGCGTTCTTTTCCCGGAGGTTGACGCCGACGGTCAAACCGAGGAAGCGGTAGATGTTGCCCATCCACTCTGCGTCTCTTTCGGCGAGATATTCGTTGACGGTGACGACATGGACGCCTTTTCCTTCCAAGGCGTTGAGATAAACGGCCATGGTGGCAGTCAAGGTTTTTCCTTCGCCGGTTTTCATCTCGGCGACGTCGCCCTCGTTGAGGACGGTGGCACCGAAGACCTGGACCGGATAGGGGAACTGATGGAGGACTCTCTTGGCGGCTTCCCTTGCGGTGGCGAAAGCCTCCGGAAGGATGTCGTCGATCGTCTCTCCGTTTTGAAGTCTCTTTTTGAAAATCGGAGTGAGGGCCTTCAGCTCGTCGTCGGACATCTTGCTGAAGCGATCCTCATACTGGAAGACCCTCTTCGCTTTCTTTTCGATTTTCTTGAAAGCGCGAGCGTCAATCCGGAACAGTTTGTCGAGAAAACTCATGCCGTTCTCCTTTCGGTATGGACCGATAAAATCGGGACAACTACCATTCTGTCGACTTGAATAGCTTTTGGACAGCTTTATTAATATATATCAAGGATGAATATAAAAAAAGAGAAATTGCACCGGGAGGGAGGAGCCGGACAAAATCGGCCAACGATATGGAAAAAAGCGAAGAGAACGTATAATATACTCACAATGGCGAAAAAGCCATTGGAACAGGAAAAAAGAATGAAGTATAAAATCATTTGCGATAGTTCAGCAAACTTACTGCCCGGCATGTTCCCGGAGGATGACATCGTTTCCTTTGCGAACGTTCCTCTTTCCATTTTCGTTGGCAGCAAAGCCTATTGCGACGATGGGACGGCTGATGTCCCCGAAATGATGGATCGAATCATCCATACGAATGACAAGACCACGACTTCTTGCCCTTCTCCCAATGAATATCTTAAAGAAATGACAGGGGCGGACTATTATATCGTCATCACGATTTCGTCGAAGCTTTCTGGCTCTTATAATTCCGCCTATTTGGCCAAGACCAGTCACGAGAAGCCGGAAAATGTGTTTGTTTTGGACTCCCTTTTAACGGCGGGGGCGATGGAACTCATGGCCGAAGAAGCCTATAGACTTGCCCATCAAGACATTCCGTTTGATCAGCTTTGTGACAAGCTTGTTTCTTATCGAAAAAATGTCAATCTACTTTTTGTCCTTGATAAATTTGATAATCTTATCAAAATGGGTCGAGTTAGCAAGGTTGTTGGTTTCATTGCCAAAAAGTTCAAGATCAAACCGCTTTGCTGCGGTGAAAATGGCGAAATCAAGATAAAAGAAAAGGTTCGCACCATTCAGGGCGTGCTCAAAAGACTTATCGTCAATATCGGTCTTGTCTGCCCGGACCAGAAGGGGCGAAAATGCATCATCTCCCATACGGATGCCGAGAAGAGTGTCGATTATCTCAAGGGAGAGATTGAAAAGAATTATCACTTTGACTCTGTGATAGTCCGCAAAAACAATGCCCTGTGCTCCTTTTACGCCATGCAGGGCGGATTAATCGTCGCCTTCTAGAACCATTAGGCCATCTCAAGCCCTCATAGAGGGCTTTTTTGGTGGTTTTGCTATTGTGTAAGTGTCATTTTTTCCCTAAAATTAAGACATTATGGAACGGGATTTTCTCAGTCGCTATGGAGTCTACCAGATTTATCCGATGTCTTTTTGCGATGCCAACGGCGATGGAAAAGGCGATATTCCCGGAATCCTTTCGAAACTGGACTATCTCCAAAGCCTAGGCGTAAGAGTCATCTGGTTTTCCCCTCTTTATCCCTCCCCGATGTGGGATATGGGTTATGATATCGCCGATTATTACGATATCAATCCCATCTTCGGGACGATGGCGGATTTTGATTTGCTGATGGAAGAAACGAAGAGACGGGGGATGAGGGTCATCATGGATCTGGTCGTCAACCACACTTCCGATCAGCACCCTTGGTTTTTGGAGGCGTTGCGAAATCCGGATTCCAAATATCGTGATTATTATATTTTCCGTAAAGGAAAGGGGAAAAACGGGAGGAAACCCCCGAACAATTGGACCAGCACTTTTTTCGGTTCGGCCTGGAAGGAGGTCCCGGAAGAGCAGGGGACTTTCTATCTCCATCTCTATTCCGAACATCAACCGGATCTTAATTGGCACAATGAGGCCGTCTATCAGGAAGTGAAAAAAATCGTCGAATATTGGATGGACAAAGGAGTCTATGGTTTCCGCTGCGATGTCATCTCGGAAATCTACAAGGAAAGTCTCGAGGACGGAAAGCGGGGCATGCCTGGGCGTCCGACGGGATTTGAACACTACATCGCGACCCCCGGGTGCCATCGGATTCTGAAGCGACTTCGCAAAGAGGTCATCGAGCCGAGACATGGCGTTCTGATCGGGGAGTGCTATGGTGTAGAACGCGATCAGGCAGCGGCTTTTCTTGATGATGAGCTGGATACCCTTTTCGGTTTCGAGATCACGGATCCGGGCATCTTCAAAAAGACGATGGCCTCAGAACGTTTCCGCCAGATTCTTATGTCATGGCAGAAGCTTGAATGCAATGGAAACTATCTGGAAAACCATGACCAGCATCGCGCGATAGGCAAATATGTCCGCGAAGGTCCCTTCGAGAAGGAAGGGGGAAAGATGCTCATCGCCTTGCTCTGTTCCCTCAAAGGCGTTCCCTTCTTTTTCCAGGGGCAGGAAATCGGCATGAAGGACTACAGACATCTTTCTCTTGAGGAAAGCCACGATGCCGTCGCCCATTTTCTGGACGGCATGCTCAAGCGCTATTGGATGCCAAAGCCATTGAGACGGTGGTTTGCTAGAAAGTATGGACGCGACGATGCCAGATGCCCCATGCCTTTCCTTCCGGAGTCGGGACACGGATTCACGAATTCTTCCGTCGAGCCATGGCAGAAGTTCAATGAACTCTCCTCGCGTATCAATGTCGCTTTGGAAGAAAAGGACGAAACTTCCATTCTCCACTTTTTCCGTCGATGTCTGCGCCTGAGACAGGTCGATGATGTCCTCAGCCTCGGCAATATTCGTTTTCTTCCTTCCGATGAAGAAGTCCTCCTCTTTTTGAGAGAAAGAAAGGGGGCGAAGAGATTGTGCGTTTTCAATCTTTCCGACAAGGAAAAGCCGATTCCTTCCCTTGTTCTGGAAAACACGACGAAGAACCTCCTGCTTTCCAACTATCTGCATGGGAAGAAAGAAGAGTCTCTTCTCCCCTATGAATTCGGTATCTACGCAATAAAATAAACTCTTTCTTGAATCTAAGAATTGGCAGGAAGAAAAATATTAATCTTCCTGCTTTTTATTTTCGAATATAGTCTTCTCGGAATTTCTGAAATTGACATATACGACAAGGAAGAGGAAAAGGAAGAGAGCAGTCAGGGATGGCACGAGGTAGGAACCGAAGGATAGTTCGATGTTCGTCTCCGTCTGGGAAAACAATATCGTGACGATGATTTCGCAGACGAGCTTCGCGATGCCGATGCCGATAGTGGATAGGGACGACTTCGGAAGATATTTTTCTTCGCCCAGCAGGCCGATGCCGGCAGGCAGGAAAAGGACGCACGCCAAAATCAGGGAGACGATGAGGAAGGCCGCCCCATAATGGGAGATATCCTGATGGTCCGTGAAGAGGGCAAAGGACTCGTAACCGGACATGTAGGCGATCTCTCCGCCCACGTTCGTCCGCAGGAAGGGGATGAGGAAGAAAAGCAGGAAAAGAATGGCGAAAAGGATTGTGAGATAGTGAGGGAGACGCCTTCTTTCATTGAGTCTTCCGATCAATTTTTCTGCTTTTTCTTTCATAATCTCACCAGGACGGGCTTCGCTTCTGCCTCGTCTCCTTTCTCCACGATCCCAAGGGGTTCCACGAATTGCGAGAGGATCTTTCTCTCGATGTAGCTGGCCTTGGAAAAGAAGGACCGTTCTTCTCGGGTCGTTTCCGGCCCGATGAGAAGACATTGGGGGAGATAAAAACGGACGTCCTTGTCTTTCAGGCCTCTTTCGCAGCGGAGGAAATCGAGGAATTGCAGCTTTTCGACCAGGGCATGGAAACGGGAAGAGAGGAAGGGGAAGGCCTTGTCAGGAATACCTTCCAGAGCCATTTCTTCCTTCAGTTTCTCCTCATATTGAAAAACAGGATAAGGAGACAGGGGAAGGGGAGGCTTGGAAGGATCGAAGAAATCAATCAGGAAGATATTTCTTCCCAGATATCCTATGGCATCGAAAGATAGTCTCTTCTCTTTTTTATAAGGAAAAAGAAGGGAAAAATCGCTGCGGATCGTGGTCATTACCTCTTCTGAGAGAGGCAATAGGCTAGAAAGAAAGGCGATGTCGTCTTCTCCTTGTTCGAGAAAAGATATGTCATCGTCGATGGTTTGCAGGAAATAGGCTTCTTGGAGCGTTTTTCCTATCGCTTTCAGCGTGTCGAGCTCTGTTTCTGTTTTCATTTTCGCTTTCTATTCTACCTTACTTTCAAGAGGCGATGGAGAAAAAAGAGCCTTTACAGGTTCTTTACGATTATTAACAGAAACAAGGTATATCCCCTTTTTTGAAATCGGTAGATTATGGGCGTTTACAAAACAAAGAGGTCCAGAAAATGAAAAAAACGCTTCTGTCTTGCGCTGTTGTCCTCGCTTCCGTCTCCATCCTTGCTAGTTGTGGCGGATCGTCTGAATTCGACACCAGCAAGAATGTCACCGCCTACACGAGAGACACGACTTCCGGAACCCGTGACGGATTCTGCACCAAGATCGGTATCGAAGATGCCAAGAGCGACGACAGTCTTCTCAAGGGAGGCATCGGCCAGGCGGCATCCAATGGCGACATGATGACCAAGGTCGCCGGCGATCTCTATGGCATCGGCTATGCTTCCTTCTCTGAAATCAGCACCAACAAGGATATCAAGGGCATCAAGGTCGATGGTGTCGTCGCCACTGAGGAATCCATCAAGGACGGCGATTACAATCTTCAGAGAAATTTCAACTACGTCTATAACGACAAGAGCAGCGATGACGTCATGAATGCCTTGGTCCAGTCCTATATTGCCTACATGAATTCCACCGATGGACAGGCTATCGTCGAATCTGAAGGCGGCATCATCGAGGATGCCTCCAAGGCGACAAAGAGCTGGGATGAGCTCTGTGCCGATACCAGCAACA
This sequence comes from Candidatus Enterosoma merdigallinarum, assembly GCA_018714385.1. GTDB lineage: Bacteria > Bacillota_I > Bacilli_A > RFN20 > CAG-288 > Enterosoma > Enterosoma merdigallinarum. The sequence goes on from DVNL01000005.1 coordinate 51,988, forward strand.
GCTGGGCCGTCACGCTTGGCCTGAATGGCGATACCATCAACTCCGCCGTTTCCGGCAAAACCATCACTTTTGTTGGTTCTACCTCTGTCGAAGCCATGTCTGAAGCCCTTTCCGATTCTTGGGTCGCCCTCTTTGGCGATGTCAAGCCTTCTGTCGTCCACAATCACACAGGCTCTGGCGATGCCATCAAGAATCTCCAGAACGCCACCGGACAGATCGGCTTTGCTTCCCGTGACTTCAAGGATAGCGAGAAGGAGACGGCCACGACCAACGGATGGACTTATGGCAAGATCTGCCTCGATGCCATCTCCGTCATCGTCAACGTCGACAACCCCATCGAGAACATCACCACCCAACAGATCCGCGACATCTACGTCAATCCCGAAGCCATCAAGGACAAAGAGACTTCCGAAGAGAATTTCGGCGCCGACTATTCCAGCGAGACGCCCATCACGACCTGGAGCCAGATTCTTGGCTGACGGGCAGAGTCAAGCTTGATAAATTCAAAAGCCACCTTTAAGGTGGCTTTTGCCCATTCTAAGGAGGCGTCATGCAAGACATTGAAAGGAAAGACACTTCGCCGTTTCTTCCGGAGGACGAGAAAAAGGCGAACGGCAAAAGGCTCCGAGACACGATTGTCCGATGGATTTTCTTTTGCATCGCTCTCGTCTGTGCCAGCATCATCATTTTCATCGCCGTCTTCATTGTCTACAAGGGTTTGATGCCGTTCATTCAGGACTATGATCTTGGAGGGGGCGAGGTTGGCAAGGATTCTCTTTACAACTTTCTCTTCGGGACGCATTGGAATCAAGGCGGGGCAAACTTTTCGGCCGGATATCTCGCTGTCAACACGCTCTTCGTCACTTTGCTTTCTTTGATTCTTTCCGTTCCTATCTCTATCATGACGGCTCTTCTCATCGGTAGGGTCGCACCAAAGCCTCTTGCGGATCTCTTTGAGACAGGCATCCAGCTTCTTGCCTCCATTCCCTCTGTCATCTACGGTCTTTTCGGTATGGGTATTGTCAATCCCATCATTCGGGACTTTGCCTCCGCACTTGGTCTGCAGACTTCCGGTGGAAACTCGTTGCTTTCCGGTGTTATTGTCTTGGCGATGATGTCGATTCCGACCATGACTATGATGTCCGTGACAGCAATTAAAAGTGTTGATCAAAATCTTATTAAAGCATCCCTTGCAGTTGGGGCAAGCAAAACACAAACAAACTTTAAAATTGTAATTAAAGCGGCGCAATCTGGCATCTTCGCCGGCATCATTCTCGGCATCGGACGGGCAGTCGGAGAAGCGACAGCGACTCAGATGGTCATAGGCAATGCTATGAGCGGCCCGACTTTCAACCCCTTCGACATTTCCGCAACCTTGACAACTCAGATGCTAATGGGCATCGGCGAGGCCGTCTCCGGTTCCATCGGTTATGATATCCGCTTCTCCGCGGGCATTCTCTTGATGATCATTCTTTTTGCCATCGATATCGTCCTCAACAAAATCAAGGACACTATTCACGACAATATGACGGGACAGGTGCACGTTTCGACTTTCAAGAAGATCATTGCGACTCTTCGTCCGTTTGCCATGAGGATTTGCTCCTTGGGAGGAAAAGAAAGTGACTGATATCAAAGGCATTTCCGCAAACGACATCCTCCGGTCGCTTGCCGTGGAACTCCATGACGGAAAGAAGGCGAAGAGATGGCTGGTCAGGGAAGCCGCAAAGCTTCGTCTCGGCCTTCCGAAGACGGTCGAGAAATACGGCTTTTCTTCAGCGAAGGAGGCACGTGCGGAGGGAAAGAGAATTTTCGAAGAGCTGCAGAATCCTTTTGGAGAAGATCACACAGTCGATGTCTCGGAGCTGGAGGATACCGTCGATGGGGAATTCGTCTATACTCGCGAAGAGAAAGCCAAGACTCTTGAGACAATTGCATCGACAGCTGCTGCCAGAAGAAAGAGAAAGAATCTTTTCGATATTCTGCGAGGATCTGCCACATATATTTGTTCTTTCTTGACTCTTGCCTTTCTCATCGGCATCATCGTCTATTGCTTTTCCACGGGGTGGTCGACATTGAGCTGGCGCTTTATCACAGGAGACTATGCTGCAACGACATACAACGTCACCATGGAAGAATCTGACAAGACTGTCGCCGGAAGCCACTTCGAATACGAGACGGGAGAGAACGAGTACTTTTCCTCCCGTTGGGGTGTCGCTTTCGTCGATGCGACCAAAGATGATGGCTCGGAGGATATGCAGATCAGCTATATCGCCGAAGGCTCTCCCGTTCAAAAGATTCGGGACAGGACGACGGACATTTTCCTGGACATCGAAACGGGCACGTCCGTCTCTGTTCTCTCCGGCATCGCAGATGATGGGACGACGATAAATGTCTTCGCCCGGAACGGTGCGGAAAGGGCAGCCTACAATTTCGACAGGATGGCTTATATCCGGACGGGGACGATTTCTATCGGCGGGAACGGGATCCGCGGGCCTCTTGTCACGACCCTTTGGATGATTCTCTTCGCCCTTCTTTTGGCCGTCCCGTTCGGTGTCGGCGGAGCCATCTATCTCTCCGTCTATGCCAAACCGAACGGAGTTACCAGGACGATCCGCGCCATGATCGACATGATCTCCGGCATTCCCTCCATCATTTTCGGCCTTGCCGGAGCCATCATCTTCATTCCTGTCTTTACGGGAGGCGGTGCGATCGGAAATGTCCTCTCGGGTTCGGCCACATTGGCATGCATGGTCCTTCCGACCATCATCAAGTCGACCCAAGAAGCCATCGACGCCATTCCGCGCTCTATGAAGAACGCCTCTCTCGCACTTGGGGCAAGCCAGACGCAGACGGTCTTCAAGGTCATTTTGCCAAACAGCATCCCCGGCATCTTGACGGGCGCCCTTCTTGCCATCGGCCGCATCATCGGCGAATCGGCTGCCTTGGTCTTCGCCTGCGGTGTTTCCATACAGGATACTGTCAATCCGACGACGCAATCGGCCGCCTCCCTTGCCGTCTATATCTGGAAGGTTATGTCTGGGGAAGCCCCCAACTACAAAGCTGCCTCCGCGACGGCCATCCTCATCCTTATCGTCGTCCTCGTTCTCAATATCTCCGTCAAGCTTCTCGCAAGCCGGTTCGACAAGTTTACGCCGAAAGGCCCAAAATCCTTCTATCGCAGGATTTATGACAATCTCAAGAAAAGGTGGGAAGTTAGAAAAGAAAACCACCAGAGAATACTGATGGTGACAAGAAAGGAGAACGAAGATGCCGAATGAGGAAGAAAAAGGGCTTGTGAGCCTGGATAGCCGATACAACGAGGAAAAGGCTTATGAAAAGGATGAGAACGTCGTCTTTGAATCCCGGAACCTCAACCTTTTCTATGGCGATAAGCAAGCCTTGAAGAATATCAACATCAAGATATACAAGAACAAGGTCACGGCTTTCATAGGGCCCTCTGGATGCGGAAAGTCTACCTTTTTGCGCTGCTTCGACAGAATGAACGACTTGATCGATGATTGTCGGGTCGAGGGCGAGATTCTTTACCAGGGAATCGACATCAATACGATCAATCCCATTCTTCTGCGTACCAAGGTCGGCATGGTCTTCCAGCAGCCGAACCCCTTTCCGATGTCCATCCGGGACAATATCACCTATGGTCCCAGGTGCCAAGGAATCCGGGACAAGAAGTATCTCCAGCAGCTGGTCACCGATTCCTTGAAGGAAGGCGCTCTTTATGATGAGGTCAAGGATCGTCTCAAGGAATCCGGAATGGCCCTCTCCGGCGGCCAACAGCAGCGTCTTTGCATCGCCCGTTGCGTCGCCATGAAGCCGGACGTCATTTTGATGGACGAGCCGACCTCGGCTCTCGATCCGATCGCTACGAAGAAGATCGAAGACCTTATTCAGAAGCTCAAGGAGAAGTATACTATCATCATCGTCACCCACAACATGCAGCAGGCGACCCGCGTCAGCGACTACACTGCCTTCTTTATGCTCGGGGAGCTTGTCGAGTTCAACGCCACGGAGGAGTTTTTCTCCCATCCAAAGGAGAAGAGAAGCAACGATTATATCACGGGAAGATTCAGCTGATCGACAGGAGGAAAAAGGAAATGCAGATCGAAGAAGAAATCCAGAACATCGACAAGAAAGTCTATGCCATGCTCGATGCCGTCATCGATTCGTGCAAGGTCGCCTTCGGCTACTATCTCGACAAGGATAGGGGCTATGACGCCGGAATAGAAATCGACGACGATAAGATCAATCTGTTCGAGAGAGAGACAGAATCTCTCTGCATGCAGATTCTTTTGCGCGAGAAAGTCTATTCGGGCGATCTTCGGGATATCATAGGGAATTTCCGCCTTGTCGAGGACGTGGAGAGAATCGGGGACCAGGCCTATGACATCAAAAAGACGACCGACCGGATCAAGAATCTTTCCGACGATATCAAGGTTGTGAAGGGAATGGACGAACTTGTTGCCGTGGTTCAAAAGATGGTCCAGGATGCTCTCTATTGCTGCGTCAAGATGAACGTAGAGCAGGCCAAGGATATTCTTGCCCGAGACGACTATGTCGACGGCAAGTTTTGGGAAATCGTCGATGGCATCATCGCCCTGGCAAAGGCGGAACGTATTTCTCCCGAAAACGTGGTCTATCAAACGATGATCGTCAAGTATCTCGAGAGAATTGCCGACCATGCCACAAACATTGCAGAATGGGTCGTTTTTATGGTAAACGGATATCATAAAGACCAAGTCATTATTTGATCGGTTTTAAAAGGAAAACGAATATGGCCAACCTTATTTATTCGGTCGAGGATGATATTAATATCAGCAAGATTATCGCCTTGACCCTCAAGAAGCAGGGCTACGAGGTTCTGTCATTCTCGGATGGTTCTTCCTTTTTGGAGACTTTTTCCAAGAGAAAGCCGGATCTGGTTCTTCTCGACCTCATGCTGCCGGATATTGATGGCTTCGACATCCTCCGAAAGCTTCGCGCTGACAAGGACAATGACGACATCGAAATCATGATCGTTTCCGCCAAGAGCCAGATCGTGGACAAAGTCGACGGACTCGACCTTGGGGCGGATGACTATCTCGAGAAGCCTTTCGATATTCTGGAACTCATCTCCCGCGTCAATGCCAAGTTCCGCAGGAACAAGAAGACGAGCCGGATCAGCATTGATCAGGTCACAGTGGATTTCGAGAGAAGGACCTGTCAGGTGGCAGGGGATGAAGTGGCATTGACCAACGCCGAGTTCACTATTCTTTACGAGCTGATGAAGGCCTCGGACAAAGTTGTCTCCAGGGATTCCCTCCTCAATGTACTCTGGGGCGACAAGGACAGCTACGAAAGTCGTACGATCGACGTCCATGTCCGATCGCTTCGCACAAAGCTTAAAGCGCAGGGGAAGCATATCGTGTCCGTTTACGGAATCGGATACCGGTACACGAAATGACCAAAAAGAAAGTTGTTTTGGAGGCCATCGTCTTTTGTCTTGTCTTCCTCATCCTTTTCTTTTCTGCTTTCTTGACCTTCTATTTGGTCAGTCGGCAGTCCATGGAAGAAAGAATTCGTTCCATCTCTCAAGTTGCGGAAAAGATCTTCGATGGTGACGACCTGAAAACAGGAGAGGCTGTTGCCGATTATTTCTCGGATTCATCCGAATATCGTGTCTCTATCATTCAGAAGGAACAAGGAGGCTATGTCATCCTCTACGATTCCGATGACATGCTACAGTCGGAAGGAATGGCCACGGAACTTGAGACGGGAAACATCGGAAAGTTCGTCACCCGGAAATCCAGCTATGGATATGATATGGTCTACTATGCCGTCCGGGATGACGAGAATCCGGACTATTTTATCCGCGTCGCCATTTCCGAAAGCTCGGCGACGAGGATATCCCGGAATTTTCTTGTCTATGGATCGATTGTCATGGCCATTCTCATGGGTTCCTATATCGTGTTCAAATACCGGGAATACAATCGAACCGTCAAACCTCTGAAAGACCAGGTCGAAAGACTTCTTTTCCTCGCCGGCCAGCCTGTCAACAAGCTCGGCGGTGGGGAGGATCTGGCATTGATTGCTGATTCTATCGACGAAGTCTCTTCCGAGTTGGACAGAAAGATCACCGATCTTCAAAACGAGCGCGCCAAGACGAAAATGATTCTGGACTCTATGAGCCAAGGTTTCCTTGCCGTATCGGGCAATGGCCAGATTGTTCTTTTCAACAAAAAGGCCAGCGAAATGTTTGACTATAGCGAAAAGGATGCCTTGTTCAAGGACTATCACATTCTTTCTGCCGGAGAGGCCTTTTCCTCTCGCGTCGAAAATTGCCTTCTTGGCAGGGAAGAAGACATTCCTTTCGATATTCAGCTGAAGGGTAGAACATACCAATGCAATCTCATGGCCATGGCATATCCCTGGTTTGACCAGACCCGAAGGGGTGTCGTCATCCTTTTCCTCGACGTCACGGAGGAAAGAAGCCTGGTGAAGATCAAGACGGACTTCTTTGCCAATGCCAGCCATGAATTGAAGACTCCTCTGACGTCCATCCTCGGCTATCAGGAAATGCTTGAAAACGGCATCTTCACTACAGATGCGGAGAAAGCGGAAGCCATCCATATGACGATCAAGGAAGCCAAGAAAATGCGTGAGATGCTGTCCGACATGCTTTCCCTCTCGCGTCTTGAGAACGGAAAGGAAAGAAAGCTCGAGGATGTCGAGATTTCTTCTCTCATCCGTTCGCTTGTTGCCGATATGCAGCCAAAACTTCGAGAGAATCGAATCTCCGTCGACTTAAAGCTGGAAGAATATCATCTCATGACGGACAGGGGCGATATCGAGAAGGTCTTCTCCAACCTTATCGACAATGCCATTAAATACAACAAAAAGAATGGCATGATCGCCATCGAGACGAATGCCTGCGAGAGATACATCACGGTTTCAGACACCGGCATCGGAATCAAGGAGGAGCATCTATCCCGTATTTTCGAGCGTTTTTACCGGGTCGACAATTCCAAGACGCTCAAGAACGTCGAGGGGACGGGACTTGGCCTGGCCATCATCAAGCACATTTGCCAAAGGCATGGTTATCATATCGAAGTGAGATCGGTATACGGGCAGGGGACGACATTTATTCTTCGGACTTAGGTTTCACTTCTGTTTTGCTATAATGTTTTCATATGAAAAAGAAACGATCCGAATATCTTTCTTATACCTTCCGATGCCTGGGACGAGGTCTTCTGGGACTCTTTGCCGGCCTTCTTTCCGCGTTGCCTTTTTTCAATTCCAGGGCTTTTTCCGAAACCTTCCGTCTTGACCCCTCCTCCCATGGCGTAAAGGTCAGCATTGCCAAGAGATGGTCCTATCTTCTCGGCGGGCTTGTCGGCTTTCTTCTTTTCTTCCTTCTTCCTGTCGATTATGTCGCGGAAAGCTATCCTCTGGCGATCAAAGGACTCATCCTTTCCTTTTGCCTGGCGTTTGGAATTTACGAGGCCTATCGAATTTATCGTTCGCGAAATGCCAAAGAGACGCCCCTTGCGATTGTCTTTCTTCTAGTCGGCCTCGCCGTACCTGTCCTTTTCCATTTCTTCACCATTAAAGTTGAGAACATTTTGACGCTTGGCGGATTTGCCATTCTTTTCGGCGTTTCTTTTGCCGCCGGTTTTCTTCTTTTCTCGGGAATCTCGTTGGGGACGGCTTTTTCCGTCACTTCTCTCTATTTGGTCTTTTACGAAGCTTTCAAGAGCCAGAAGGACGAGCCCTTCAATCCTCTCTTCTTTGGCTCTTTGATTTTGGGAATCCTTTTGGGATTCGCTCTTTCTCGGCCGCTTTCAGGAAAGAGATTCACTATGTCTCAAAATGCCTTGGCTCTCGGTTTCCATCTTTCGACGCTTGTTCTTGTCGCGGCATTTGAGATCAAGCCGCCTTACTTTACGGAGATCACGACTTCCGAAATGGCGCAGCTGTTCACCATCCTTGCCATCACGATTGCCGGATTGGGACTCGGCTTGGCCTGCACCTATCACGCCTATCGCCGTCTTAACAAAGACGAAAGGCAGGAAGAAGAGAGTCTAGAACAGGGTGTAAAACGAATTGAAACGGAAGAAGCAAACAAACCAATTTCGAATTATTACGATATATTGGTCGATGGCCTTTTGGAAGAAACGGCACCTATCCCTGCTGAAAAGGATGTCAAGATTGATGGAATCGACTTGGCAAAACTCAAGGCCATCCAGAAAGAGATGGAGGAACGATGAGGCTCGATCGTTTTCTCTCCATGCGGGGTATCGACAGCCGGAAATCCATCAAGAAAGTGATTCGGGATGGCCGTGTCCAGGTGGACGGAAAGACAGTCTATGATTTTGCTATGTCCATCGATGGCAACAGCGTCGTTGTCATGGACGGCGTGCAAATCCAGAACGAGCCTTATGTCACTTTGATGATGAACAAGCCGGAAGGCTATATGTGCTCCATGAAGGATGAGCACTATCCTTCCGTCATGAACCTGGTCCCGGAGAACTATCGAAAACGCGTCCGTATGGTCGGCAGGCTCGACAATGACACGACCGGACTTCTTCTTTTGACCGACAACGGTGTTCTCAACGCTCGCCTCGCCAGCCCGAAACACGGCATTCCCAAGACTTACCACGTGGAAGTCAATCATATCCTCAAGCCGGAACTGGAAGAGGCGGTGAAATATCCTATCGATATAGGCAAGGGGGAGGTCGCCCATGTCGATTCTTTGACCATCTTGGATGAATATCATGCCACGATCACGGTCCATGAAGGGAAGTATCACGAAATCAAGCGAATCTTCGGCAAGTTCAGTTATGATGTCATCCGACTTGAAAGAATCGCTTTCGGCCCTCTTTCCTTGGGAGGCCTTTCCTTGGGGACATGCCGGCTTTTGACGCGCGAGGAATACTTTTCTCTCCTGGCAAGCGTTCGTCTTCGGCAGGAGGACCTTCTTTAGAGGTATCGGAATGGAAACATGCGATATTGAATCCATCGAATTCTGGCGACGAAGCCCGGAAGCGGTCGATCATATCGAGAGCTGTCGCTTCTCTTTCCCGTTGGATGGAAAGGCTCTTCTTTCCGTTGAACGAAAAGAAGGCGGGAAGAATCGGGATTTGTCCGAAAAGGAGAAAGAGGAGATCCTTCGCTTCCTTTTGTCTTTGAACATGGAAGAGGATCTGGCCGATTTTCGGGCATATGAATACGAAGGGGATTATGACGACTATTCGCTCTCTTTCTTTCTTCTGGTCGTCTTTCGGGACAAGACCTATTTTGCCGTGAGGGGATGTTCGCCTAGGCGAGAGAAGCATTTCCGCGAAATATTGGACTACTTCGGCGATTGGATCCGCCGTTGAAGAAGAGAAAAAGAAAAGACGGCCGGGGAAGTACCCGACCGTCTTTTTGTCTTGAGGGAAGAACCGACTTACGCCTCTTCCGGCGTTTCCTTGGCCTCATCCTTCAGGAGAGGATCATCGAAGAAGGAGGAGACACAGACACCGACGAAGCTGATGAGGTAGAACACGGCGCCGACAATGGAGACATTGAGGGCAGCCTCTTCAGCCTCGGGGTAGTTAACGGGAATGAACCAGACATCGGCGGCAAGAGTGACACGATCCCAGATGAGGACGCAAGTCGTGACGGCGATGAGGGCGCCGGCAGCGACAAGAAGGATGTCCGTCGGGATCTTGCCGATCTTGGAGGAGACAAAGGGAAGGGCGGCGAGAATGATCAAGGCGATGAGGGAGAAGGCGACGATGAGACCGTTGACGGCCTTTCCTGCCATGTATCCGGTCGTGCCGCTGACGACGGCGATGATGAAGGCAATCAGGAGGACGACGGCAGAACCAAGGACCACGTAGGTGTTTTTCGTGAATTTCTTAAGGATTGCCATTTTAGTTGCTCTCCTTCTTCTTGTTCAGGACAAGAGTGACGGTGTAGGCAGCGATGCCGGCGACCGTTGTGACGGAGAAGACGGTGATAAGGGTGATGTAGAGGATTCTCCAGCTGGTCATCAACTCGATTCTGCGAGAGGAGGAGTTGATGCCGTTGAGGGCGTTGGAATTGGCCAGGGCATAGAGGGCGTAGTGGAGGTTGTCCTTGACGGCCTTGCAGGCTTCCTTGCTGTTGATGAAGTAATCGCCCGTCCAGTAGTCGACGGAATTTCCGAATCCGCAGAAGTTGGTGGTTCCGGCGAGGATGGACTCTTTCGGAGCGGCCTTGAGGGAGACACCGGTGAAATCGGTGACGTTGTATCCCTTGAAGCCCCATTCGCCTCTCATGATGTCGACCATGACGCCTCTGTTGGCACTGGAGGCGACGGCGCCGATTCTGTTGTAGGAGGACATGACGCCGAGGGCGCCTTCGGTGTAGGTTTCGTCATACTCTTCGTTGCCATAGAAGCTGGCCGGCTTGCCCTTGCCTTCGAAAGCCTGTTGGAGGTTTCTCAGCTCGAGCTCTCTGGCCTTCTGCTCGTTCATGAAGACGGCGATGCCGGAGCGGTTGATTTCAGAATCGTTGAAGGCGGCATGTTTGATGTTGACGAGGCAGCCCTTGGACTGGGCACCCTGGATGGTGGCAGAACCGATGTAGCCGGAAAGGATAGGATCTTCGGAATAGTATTCGCCGCCTCTGCCGTTGTAGCCGTTTCTGTGGATGTTCATGCCAGGGCCGATCATGATGGGAAGACGGAGGCAGAGAGACGTCTCGCCAAGGATGATCTCGCCGTTTTCATAGGCGAGTTCCTTGTTCCAGGCGTAGGCGAGGTTGATCTGGCCTTGTCCGACTCTGGTTCCGTATTCCGCATAGTCTTCGGCATCGGCCCATTCTTTGCCTTGATAGGTTCCTTCGCCGAGGTAGTGGGTGTCGGAACCGCCCGGGCCGTCATCGGCATCGTAGGAAAGGAGGCCGACAGAGTCGATCTTTTCGATGTGGTGGAAGGAGCTGGCGGCATAGGCGAGGAACTCGTCGATGGTCGCTTTGTTGATCAGCTCTTCCCATCTCTCGTCATCGAATTCGGCACCCTTGAGATCGTTGATGGTGAGCTTGGAAGTCGTGTCGCCCCAGACATATTCGTCCGTATCTTCGTTCTGAGGGATGTCAATGAAATCGTTTCCGAGAAGCGTCGCGAGTCTTCCGGTGGCGGAGAGGCCCTCATACTTGTCGGGGAACGTTCCGTTCCAGTCGGAACGGGTCATGTAAGTGACTTTGCCGGGCATGAAGGCGTTGAGATCCATCGCATAATCGCCTTCGGTGAGCTTGTTGGTGATTTCGACGCCGGTGTCGCTGACGGAGAAGGTGTCATCATCGAAATCCCAGTGCCAGCGATAAGTCTTGGTCTCGTCGCCTTCGGAGGTCATGCCGTCATCGACGCCATAGCCCTGGGCAGCGAGGATGTTGTTGAGGGCGTCATGAGAATCATCGCCGATGGCAAAGTAGTAGTCGCCATCGTCGACGATGTAGGTCTTGGCCGTCTTCGCATCATAGGAGGCGATGTTGGCCATGTCGACATACATCGTGATGGTCTGAGACTTGCCGGGGTCTAGGGACTCGGTCTTTTCGAAGTCCATAAGCTGGATGGCACTCTTTTCGACACCATTCGTCTTGTCGTAGTCGGTATAAGGGGTCTGGGCATAGAGCTGAACGACGGACTTTCCAGCCTTGTCACCGGTGTTGGTGACGGTGACTTTGACCGTGGCAGTCTTCTTGTCGCCGGTGATGGAGACGCTATCGAGCTTCTGCTCGAATTCTGTATAGCTCAAGCCATAGCCGAACGGATAGATGACTTCATGCTCGTAATCCCATGTTCCATCTGTTGTCGCGGGCTTGTAGTCCGTGCCGGTATAGGTTCCGGCAGAGGCTCTTTCCGCATCGTCATCGCCGCCGCGCTCACCGTTGGTGACGATATCGTAATAACGAGTCTCGTAATAACGATAGCCAGCATAGATGCCTTCAGCCTGGACGAGATAGGAATTGACGTTCTCGTCAGGAGAGAAGTCGGCGGCATTTACCGATGTGCGATAAAGAAGTAATAGAAGTGTAAAAAATTTTGCCGTTCCTATCCGGCACTCGCGCGTTGTGTCGGATAGGTCGGGCGTTAGGCTTCGGGCAAGTCAATCTTGCCGACAAAGCTGTAATAAATC
>DVNL01000006.1 GCA_018714385.1 Candidatus Enterosoma merdigallinarum
ATGGCGGAGCAGCAGGGATTTGAACCCTGGCTGAGCTTGCGCCCACTGCTGGTTTTCGAAACCAGTCCCTTCAACCTCTTGGGTACTGCTCCATGCTCCCACGGCACCATTAGTGCTTGATTGGGACAAAAAAGAGTATATTATTTTTCATACAGGTTAATCAATATGGAAATGGTGCAAAGAAAATCTCCCGAAGTCAAGGCGCGTCCTGCCGAAAATGGCTTCGGTCTCGAGCTCGTCCTGTCTCTTCTCGTCGTCCTGGCGGTCATTCTTGCCGATGCCTTTTTGTTTGTCTTCTATCCAATAGAAGGCTCCGAAGTCATCGAGATGGTCTACTCGGAAGGGCTCACCATTGCCTTTACGAAGGGGATTCTTCTTTTCTCTCTCGTCGGCGGTGCCTTGAGCTGGCTTTTGTCGCTTCTCTTGCTTCTTTTGTTAAGGCCTTCCGGGATTTCTCCCTCTTTCGGAGCGAAAGCCAAAGGCGCTATTCCTTACTTCATTCTTTCCCTATTCGGAATCCTTGCCCATGTCGTCTTGCTCGTCCTCCTTACGGGATTTGGCGTCCCCGCCCTTCTGTCGACCTGCCTTTCCGGTTTTCTCTGCTCCGTCTATTTCATTCTTCTCTATAAGCTTTATCTCGAGGGAAGAACGTATTCCAATTCCCTCTTTTGGGAGATATTCCGTTTCGCCATCGTCGGTCTTGTCGCGGCGGTCTTCGATTTTGCGCTTTGCTATGTCGTCCAATTCATCGCCTTCGCAGGAAAAGATGCCGTCTATGTCACGATCCTTGCGACGGCATGCGGTTTTGCCGTCGGTGTCGTCATCAACTATCTGATGTCCACTTTTATGGTCTACAAGGGAGCGAAGACGAAGACGTCCAGGACGGGCAAGGGAATGGCGCTGTTTTTCTTCCTTGCCTTGATCGGTCTCTTTCTCGGCATCGGATTGCAGGCCCTTCTCTATGACTGGCTCTTCCTTGACATAGGCATCCATTTCTTCTCCTATCCTGTGGATTTCGTGATACGGACCCTAGTGGTCATGGTCTACAATTATGTCACGCGAAAGCTTCTCCTCTACCGCTGAATTTTCTTCTTGCATCCAAAAAGACCTTTTCATATAATTATTAGGCTGTTCTGCAGGCGTAGTTCAGTGGTAGAACTTCAGCCTTCCAAGCTGATCATGCGGGTTCGATTCCCGTCGCCTGCTCCAGTCGAGGGTCAAATGGCTCCCTTCTGGGAGCTTTATTTGTCTGGGAGGGGACCATGCCATTCATCAAGCTGTCGACGAACTTGCCTGTCGCCGACGATACGAAGGCACTCATCGTCAAAAGCCTAGGGAAGAGCATCTCCCTTCTTCCGGGAAAAAGCGAGACGTGGCTCATGGTCGATGTTCAAGGGGGCCGATCCCTCTTCTTCCAGGGGAGCGACTCTCCCTGCCTGATGGCGGAAGTCAAGCTCTATGGCCGAAGTGACAAGAGAAATTACCAGGCCTTGGCCGAGGCGATCACTTCTCTTGCGCAGGAGAGCCTGGCGATTCCGTCCTCTCGCGTCTATGTCGAATTCGAGGAGACGCCCTATTGGGCATTTGACGGAAATCTCTTCTGACGTTGTTCCACTTCCTCTTCGTTCGTGTTAGACTTGTTGCGATGGTTCCGTAGCCAAGTTGGCAAGGCACAGGACTGCAAATCCTTCACCGCGGGTTCGAATCCCACCGGAACCTCCATCGTCATGCGCTCGTAGCTCAGCTGGATAGAGTACCTGACTACGAATCAGGGGGTCATGGGTTCGATTCCCTTCGAGCGCACCACTGAAACATCTGTCCGCCTTCGGGCGGACTTTTTCTTTTCCTGCTTTCCCTTTCGATGCTGAAGCGCATTCAAGATTGACTATTCGACGATTTGTCTAGCTTTTTTCATTGCATATGTAAGCCCTATCATGCAAAGAAAGCGGTAGTTTGCGAAAATCCCGGATCATTCGTGACATCGTCATATTACAATGAAACTACCATGAAACTTATTACATTTGCAGTCTGCTGCTACAATTCGGCAGCCTATATGGAGAAGTGCGTCTCATCTCTTCTCGTCGGTGGCGAAGATGTCGAGATCATCATCATCGACGACGGAAGCAAGGACGCCACGGGCGAGATCGCCGACCGGCTTGAAAAGGAGAATCCGACGATCGTCCGGGCCGTCCATCAGGAGAACTCCGGCCACGGCGGAGGCGTCGATCATTCCCTCGCTCTGGCGACGGGAAAATATTTCAAGGTGGTCGATTCCGACGACTTCCTCGAACCGGAGGCCTTGAAGAAATTCCTTGCCGAGCTGAAGGGCAGGGAAGATCTCGATCTGGTCGTGACAGACTACGTCTATCATTACGAAGACAGGAAGGACAAGACGATCCGTTACGGCAACGTCTTCCCCGTCAACACCGTCTGTACCTTCAAGGATGTTCATCACATGAAGGCGTATCAATATCTGACGATCCATTCCGTGACTTATCGGACGGCGTTCCTGAAAGAACAGAACCTTCAGATTCCGAAGAAGACGTTCTATGAGGACAACTATTTCATCTACGCCCCTCTTGGCAAGGTGGAAAAGATTCTCTATCTGCCTTATGCCCTCTATTTCTACTCGATCGGAAGGCCTGATCAGTCCGTCCAGAAGAAGGTGGCCCTTGGACGATATAAAGACTATGTCCGTGTCGCCCTGATCTGCTTCCCCATCCATGACTTGGCCGCCATCAAGAAAGAGAATCCCAGGAAGTATCGGATCCTCCTTCACCAGATGCGCATCACGCTCATTGAGGCGCTCATTCACTGCCGGATGAAGAACGACCGGGAAAGCCGGCTCGTCTTCAAGAAGATGAAAGAGGAAATGAAGAAGCTCAATCCGAGGCAATACCGCGCCTTCCGCTGGGATTTCTATTGCGGAAGCATCTTTTGGCCTTCCTTCCTCGGCGTCATGATGGCAAACATCATCTATTTCGTCTCCCACCTCGTCGTCAGGTTCAACTGACGCCCTTTAGGGCGTGTCCTCCCCGAAATTGGCCTTTTCCCCTTGTCACCCCCTTTCGGGGATGATAATTTATACTTATGTTCAACCCAGAAAGCGAAGCCTCCGTTTCCTCGGCCGTCAACGTCGTCGTCGTGGAGGATCAGGAGAGCGAGTTCGATTACATCCGACCGATGCTCGAGCGCTATTTCAACGACATCGACAGAGAGTTCCGTCTCGTCCACTACAGGGACGCGAAGTCCTTTTTGGCATCCTACCAAAAGGGGACGGACATCATCCTGATGGATATCGAATTGGGAGAAAAAAGTGGCATGGAGGCGGCCCAGGAGATACGCCGGATCGACGAAGACGTGGTCATCATCTTCTGCACGAAGATGGCGCAGTTTGCCGTCGAGGGCTATCAGGTCAACGCCCTGGACTTCCTCGTGAAGCCTTTCCGATACGAAGGCCTGGCTTTCCGCCTCAATCGGGCGATGAAGGTCCTCGACAGGGGCAGGCGCTTCCTTCTGGTCAAGACGAAGGATGGATCGCAGAACCTGCAGCTGGACGACATCCTCTATCTGGATGTCTTCGGTCATTCCCTCGGTTTCCATACCTCCTTCCAGACTCTCTATTCCTGGGGATCCTTGGGAAAATATGAGGAAATCCTCAAGAACCAGGGCTTTCTCCGCTGTTCCAATTCGGCCTTGGTCAATGCCAAGCACATCAAGACCATCCATGGCAAGGAGGTGCTCATGGACAATGGCGACAGGATCACCATATCCAGGCCTCGCCACAAGGCCTTTCTCCAGGCCCTCTCTCTTTGGGCGGGGGCGCGGTCGAAGTGATCAATCCCGTCAATCCTCTTTCTCTCTACACTTTTGATCTGGAGCTTCTCCTCTTCGTCGGCATCTTCTCTTTTCGTTTGGACAAACAGAGCCTCTTTCCCCTGAGGCTTTTTGTTTCTTTGGCGTTGATCGCCGTCTACACGGTCCTTTGGGATTTCGGGGACGGCTCCCTTCTAGTGGACATTCCCTGCTATGCCCTTCTTTTCCTCCTTTTGATCGGTTTAGTCTATTTCTGTTTCGACATCCCCTTCTTCTCCGCCCTCTTCATCGCCACGGCCGGATATGCCTGCCAGCATTTCAGCTACAAGGCCATCCAGCTTCTCCTGCTTTGGATCGAGACGATGGCGCCGGGCGTGAGGGAGAATGCCGTCCTGGCCAACGCCATCTATTTTCTCTTCTATCTTTTCTTCCTGCCGCTCTTCTATTTCCTTTTTGCACGCCATATCCGACCGCATGACGACAGATTGATGGACAATCGGAGGACCATTCTCATCGCGATGGTCCTGCTCATCGGCGCCACGACGCTCAACCTCGTCTTCGAGGAGAACATCGATCCTTTCCGGCAATCTCCTCTTTTCATCGTATGCAGCTTCTATGACCTTCTTTGCGCCCTCCTTGCCCTCCTTTTCCTCTTCCGTCTCTTTTCCCAGGGCAAGATGGCACGGGAGTATCGGGAACGCCGCAAGCTATGGGAGCAGGAGAAGAAGCAGCTCCAGGTCAACAAGGAAAACTTCGACTATCTGATGATTCTCGCCCACGATCTCAAGCATGTCGTCGAGGATATCGGCGCAAGCGACCAGGAAGGCCGGGTCAAGGCGCTCAACGAAAGGCTCATGGCCTTCGGAAAGGGGCTCAAGACCGGAAGCGAGCCTCTGGACCTGGTCCTTGCCGAGAGAAGGACCAGGATGGATGCGCTGAAGATCGACATCACCGTCATGGCCGACGGAAAGTGCCTTTCCTTCATGCGCCCGACCGACGTCTATACGCTTTTCATGAACCTCCTGGACAATGCCATGGAAGCCCTTGCCAAGGTGGACGATCCGGCAAGGCGGACGATTTCCCTCTCCGTCAAGGAAGAGATGGGGTTGGTCTTCGTCCATGAGGAAAACCCCTATCAGGAGGAGGTCCATTTTCTCAACGGCCAGCCCCTGACGTCCAAGGACGACGGCATGCCGCATGGTCTCGGCGTCTCTTCGATGCGCCGAATCGCGGGAAGCTACGGCGGCGAGATCACCTGCCGGGCCCTCGACGCTGTCTTCGTCGTCGACATCGCCTTGGATCCGTCCAAGCGCCTGAAGGAAGAAACTTTCGACTGACTTGTCAATCCGCGCTCTCGAAGCTTCAATCCGTGTCTCCCTGTTGCCCATGGGGGACTTTTTGATTTATCGTATAGCCAGTTATACGGGACGACAAAAAGACGGGAAAGCGCACTGTGCGCCTTTTCCCTTGCCATGCTTGGATCATGCCGGGGCGCTCCTCTCCTGGCATGCTTGTTCTGCGGGCACGGGGTTCCTCCACATCCCCCTGCCCGAGGCCGGGACGAAACCTCTTTCATGCCATTCTTCCGCCCTGAGAAAGGCCGACTATCGAAACAGTCGGCCTTTCTTTTTTGTCATCGAGGAAACGAAAATTCGATTTTGGGAAAGAGCTTTCATAACCGCTTTGGAATGGGCTATAATTTCCACAAGAGGTTATAAGCATGAAACACGAAGAAGTCATTTCGAAGATGACGGTGAAGGAAAAGGCCTCCCTGATGAGCGGAAAGACCGTCTGGGAGACGCAGGAGATCACCCGTCTTGGCATCCCCTCCCTTTTCCTTTCTGACGGACCGACCGGACTGCGAAAGCAACTCGGCGCATCCGACCAGCTCGGACTCAACGAATCCCAGAAGTCGACCTGCTTCCCGACGGCGAACACCATCGCCAACTCCTTCAATGTCGACATCGGACGCGAGATCGGCATACAGCTTGGAAAGGAAGCTCGGGAATTGGACGTCAACGTCCTTCTCGGTCCTGGCATGAACATCAAGAGAAACCCGCTCTGCGGACGCTGCTTCGAATACTTCTCCGAGGATCCCTATCTCGCTGGCAAGATGGCCCTCAGCTATGTCGAGGGCATCCAGTCCCAGGGGGTCGGATCCTGCGTCAAGCATTTCGCCTGCAACAACCAGGAGCTTCGCCGCATGCAGAACGATTCCGTCCTCGACGAAAGGACGCTTCGCGAAATCTATCTGACCGGCTTCGAAATGGCCATCACGGAGGGACATCCCGCCGCGGTCATGTCCGCCTACAATTCCGTCAACGGCGACTTCGCAAACGAGAACAAGCATCTTCTCGTCGACATTCTCCGCGAGGAATGGTCCTTCGACGGAGCCATCATCACCGACTGGGGCGGAAACAACGATCGCGTCAAGGCCCTGGAGTGCTATTGCTCCCTTGAGATGCCGACCACGGTCGGCGAGACCGACCGGGAGATCGTCAAGGCCATCGAGGACAAGACGATCGACGAAAGCGCCTTGGACACCTCTGTCGATTATCTCCTAAATGTCATCGACCGCTATCGCCGTGAGGACGGGGCAAAGCCGGAACCCATCGACTTCGCCGCCGGAAGCGAGATTTCGCTCCAGGCTGCCCTCGAGAGCATCGTTCTTCTCAAGAACGATGGGAACCTTCTGCCGCTGACGGAAGGGACGAAGGTCGCCATCATCGGCGATTTCGCCAAGACTCCGCGTTTCCAGGGCGCCGGATCCAGCAAGGTCAATCCTCCCGAGGTCATCGACCACGTCAGCGCCATCACTTCCTCCAAGGCGTGGATGACCGTCGGCTATGAGCAGGGCTACGAGAGATATGGAAAGAAGAGCAAGGGCCTTGCCAGGAAGGCTTTGGAACTGGCCAAGAAGGCCGACGTCGTCCTTTACTTCATCGGTTTGGACGAACATACCGAAGTCGAAGGCCTCGACCGCAAGAGCTTTAAGCTTAACGACAACCAGATTGCCCTTCTCAAGGAACTCCGCAAGACGGGGAAGAAGATCGTCACCATCCTTTCCTGCGGCGCCGCCGTCGAACTGAAGGAAGTCGACGAGAATACCGATTCGCTCCTCTATCCGGGCCTTTCCGGACAGTGCGGGGCGAAGGCGATCGTCAAGGTCCTCGCCGGCGAGGTCTCCCCGAGCGGAAAGCTTTCCGAGTCCTTCCCGCTTGCCTATGAGGACATCTCGACGAGCAAGTACTTCCCCGGCAAGGCCAAGACGAGCGAATATCGCGAAGGCCTCTTCGTCGGCTATCGCTACTACACCACACGCGACATCAAGGTCCTGTATCCGTTCGGCTATGGCCTTAGCTACGCCAAGTTCGAATATTCCGACCTGAAGGTCGACGACAAGGGTGTCAGCTTCACCGTCACCAACGTCTCTGATGTTCCCGCCAAGGAAGTCGCCCAGATGTATGTCTCCCTTCCCCAGAGCAAGATCTTCCGCGCCAAGATGGAGCTGAAGGGCTTCGTCAAGGTCGAGATCGCACCGCATGAGAGCAAGACCTGCCGCATCGACTTCGACAAATACACCTTCCGCTACTTCAACGTCCGCACCAACCGCTTCGAGGTCGAGGAGGGCGATTACGAGATCCTCGTCGGCTCCAGCTCCGTCGATATCCTCCTCCGCGGCATGATCCATCGCGAAGGGACGACGACGGAACTTCCCTATCAGGATCTCCATCTGCCGCACTATCAGTCCGGCGACGTCCAGCAGGTTCCCGACGAGGAGTTTGCCGCCCTTCTTGGAAGGCCCATCCCCGACAGCCGCTTCGAGACCAATGCCAAGGGGCGCTACATCATCACCAGCAACACGACGATGCGCGACCTGGTCAATGCCCAGGGATGGTTCGGCCGGTTCTTCGGCAAGGGCGTGCGCTTCGGCATCAAGGTCCTGCGCTTCTTCGGTGCCAGGAGCACGGCGGACATGCTTGTCCAGGGTGTCTGGAACCAGACCGTCAAGACGATTTCCAGGATGACAAACGGCTTCATGTCCTGGGGACAGCTGCTCGGCATGATCGATATGTTCAACGGCCACTTCTTCCGCGGACTCAAGACCTATTTCCGTGAAGGAAAGAAGAAGAAGCAGCTCAAGAAGGAACTCAAGAAGAACGGCGAGAAGTGCTGAGACGATGGTGTTTTGGAGGGGCGAAAGCCCCTCTTTATAAAAAGTAGTGTGGAGTGAAAAGGAGCAACTCAGATGAAGTATTATTTGGATTACGACTTTTCGCTGATGGGTGGAGACGTCGACTTCTCGACGGCCATCGGCGAAGGCGTGAAGGTCGACATTCCCAATTGCCCCGTGACTTTGCCGCAGAACGGCTTTTCGCCGGAGGACTACCAGGGAATCTTCACCTATGCCAAGAAATTTGATGTCGATTTCGATCCGGAGAAGGAAAAAGTCTATCTCGTCTTCGACGCGGCGATGGTCCAGGTCCATGTCTTCCTCAACGGCGTGGATCTCGGGAACAAGCCTTCCGGCTACGTGGAGGCGCGCTTCGACATTTCTCAGGCCGTCCGAAAGAAGGACAACGAACTTCGCGTCGTCCTCTCTTCCAAGGAGGATCCTGCGATCCCGCCGTTTGGAAAGGCTCTCGACTATATGACTTTCGCTGGTCTCTATCGCCCCGTCCATGTCGATGTCCTTCCCAAGACGCATATCGAACATATCCGGGCCTTCGCCCATATGGACGGCACTTTGGAAGTGAAGGTCGATATCGTGGGGGACAGGAGCTCGTGCCGGCTCGTGAAGTCTCTCTATGACGGGGACACGCCCTTGTCGACCTTCGAGGAAGAGAAGACGAAGATCGAAGGAATCGTCCCCTGGGACCTGGACAATCCGAAGCTCTATACCCTGAAGGTTTCCCTCGAATCTCCGTTCGGAACGGACGAAAGGGAGACGAGGATCGGCTTCCGGGATGCCGCGTTCAAGGACGATGGATTCCACCTCAACGGGAAGAGGATGAAGCTCGTCGGCCTCAATCGCCATCAGACTTACCCCTATGTCGGCCCAGCCATGCCCGACCAGGCTCAAAGGGACGATGCAACCATACTCAAGGAGTACGGCATCCAGATCGTCCGCACCAGCCACTACCCCCAAAGCGAGGCCTTTCTGGATGCGTGCGACGAACTTGGAATCCTGGTCGTCGACGAGGTTCCCGGATGGCAATATACCGGGCATGACAAACCCTGGCGGGACAACTTCCTCCATTTCGTCGAAGCGATGGTCGACAAGGAAATCAACCATCCTTCCCTGGTCCTCTATGGCGTCCGCATCGACGAGGGACAGGATGACGACGTCCTCTACGAGGAGGCCAATCGCATCTGCCGCCAAAAGGATCCCTATCGTCAGACGACCGGCGTGAGAAACTTCAAGAACAGTCATCTTCTCGAAGACGTCTATGGCTTCAACGATTTCGGCGGCGGCCTTATCAAGAAGTCGCGCGTCAAGAGCGCCCGGAACAAGCCCTATTTCGTCAGCGAACACAACGGCCACGTCTTCCCGACCAAGATCGAGGACAACCAACAGAAGCGAATCGACCATGCCTACAACCACCTTCGCGTGCTCGAGGACCTTTTCCGCCATGAGGGCATCTCCGCCTCCGTCGGATGGTGCGCCTTCGACTACAACACCCATTGCGACTTCGGATCCGGCGATCAGATCTGCTATCATGGCGTCTTCGATATCAACCGCAATCCGAAGCCTGCCGCCTATGCCTATCGTATGCAGACGGCCAAGGAGCCTTTCCTCTACTTTGCCCGTCCTTTGGTCCCGGGTGATACGGACGATGCCCTCATCAAGCATGTCGTCCTCTTCACCAATCTGGACTATGTCAAATTCTATCGCGGCGATTCCTATATCGGGACCTTCTATCCCGACAGGAAGACGTTCCCCAACCTCCCGCATCCGCCGATCGTCCTGGACAACTTCATGGGCGAGATGCTCCTCCAGGAAGGTCTTTCACAAAAGGATGCGCTGAAGATTGGAAAATGCCTCTCCCTAGCCGGCAGCGAAGGCTTCCGCATCAAGAAGAGGAAGGTCATCCCCTATATCCCCGTCTTCCTCAAGAATCTCATCACCGGAAGGCTTTCCATCCAGAAGATCGTCGACATTTTCTTCAAATATATGCTTGTCTGGGGTGAGAAGGCAGCCACCTACAAGGTCGTCGGCTACAAGGACGACAAGCCTGTGATCGAAAAGGAGATGGGCTCTTCCAGCCGTTTCCTTTACGAAGTCCGCTGCCCGAAGAAGGCTCTCCACAACAGAGAGACCTACGACGTCGCCCGGATTCAGATCCGCTACAGGGACGAATTCGATCTCGATTGCCCCTACATTCAAAGGACGTTCAAGGCGGAGTGCTCCGGTCCTGTCGAGATCGTCGGTCCCCGGATCCGTCCCGTCCAAGGTGGGTACTGCACTTTCTATGTCCGCTCCAAGAAGGTGAACGTTCCCACTCCGGCGAAGGTGGTCCTGGAGAGCTTCGAGGGGAAGAAAGAATTCGAATTCATGGTCGATTGAGTCTTCCTTTTTCGTGCTTTGCGGCTATAATCATTCTGCCGGCCGATGAGGCCGGCTTTCTTCGGGGCGTTGCGCAGCTTGGTAGCGCGCTTGCTTTGGGAGCAAGAGGTCATGGGTTCAAATCCCATCGCCCCGACCATTGGCACGAGATAAACACCTATAATGCTGCGGCATTATAGGTTTTTTTGTGCGAATGGTTTTAAAAGCAAGCGCAATATGATGGGGGCATGAAAAGGGTAGCGTCTTCTGGGATATGACAAAGGGAAAAGGGACTCGAAAAGTTCGAATTATCGCGTCAAATTGAAGACGAAAACTCTGGGATGGTTGAGCAGAAATCCATTTGTTATTGGTGCGGGATCGTGTTCTGAACTTTATCGGAGAGGAAAAAGGAGTTGTGTAAGGCGGCAATTTGTTGTCCTGCCGATGGATATGGACAGAATGGCAGAAAAGTCGCTTTTCATGTTTCAAACGTGGGATTAGTCCTGTCATTAGTAAATAAGATTAAAGTATGATACAATCTGTTCCGATATTTAAGGAGAAAAACATGAAGCGTAAAAAACAATCAGCCTTCTTGGTCTTCTGCGTTTCGGCTGCTGCCCTTTCTTTCTCGTTGGCCTCCTGTGAGCCGGGAACGTCCTCGTCTACCACGCCGAGCACGAGCACGAGCTCCTCTACTACCTCTCCTTCCACCTCTTCTTCCACAAGCCCGGCTGTCGAGCTCTATGAGGTCACGGTTGAGAAAACGACCCATGGAACGGTCACGTTGTCCAAGACCGGCAAGCTCAAGGCGGGAGAGAAGGTCGAGATTTTGGCGATCCCGGATGCGGGATATGAAGTCGACACCTATTATTTCAACGACAAGGCTCTCGATGGCAATACGTTCACGGTCGTCGCGGGCGAGAATGTTGTTTCCGTGACTTTCAAAGAACTTCCTCCCGTCCAGGAATATGGTACCGTGCGTGTCTTGGACGATGAGGTCACCGGAGGCACGATCGAGGCCTTTTTGGAAGACGGAACAAAAATCGGTGCCGATAACGAAAGGCTTCCTGTCGGTACCAAGGTCCGCCTCTCCTTCTCGCCTCTGAACGAGTGCTATGAAATCAAGGAAGTCTTCTTGAATGGAGAGGCCATGGCTCTTTCCGAAAAAGTCGAATTCGAGGTTGTCAAAGGAAAGAACTTCCTTTCGGGAACCTTTGCTCTTTCCCATCCCGGACAGGGATTGATCCGCTTGGCCAAGGAGGTCGAGCATGCCAAGGTCACTATCCAGTCGCTCGATACCTATGTCGCTGTCGGAACGTCCGTGAAGATCACGGTCGAGCCGGATGCAAACTATATCGTCCGCGCCGTTTCCCTCAACGGGACGGCTCTTGCGGGGGTAGACGGCGCTTATTCCTTCGCTGTCGTGGAAGGTCTGAACACGATCGCCATTGAAGTGGTCAGCGCCGCGGAAAGCCTGGAAATCATCGTCCCCGAGGGCATGATGGAAGACACGGACTATACTTACAACAAGCGCTATATCGCCGTCGTCGGGCGGAGCTATCAGCTCGAGGCCCGGTTCCTGCCGGAGGGAAGCTACGATGAGGTCCTCTGGAAGGTCGGCGATTTCGACACAGACTATCTCAAGATCGACGAGAAAGGCGTCCTGACGGTTCTCAAGGGCTATAGCAGCAGCATGACCGTGACGGCCTCTTTGAAATCGAATCCGTCGGTGTCGGCCAGACTGTCCTTGATTTCGATCAGCGCGAATGAGTACTCCATGAAGGAACTCAAGAATGCCCTGGCATCGGCCCAGGAGGCGGAGATCGCCCAGACTTCGAAGGTCGAGGTCGTCACGGAAGAGAAGACTTCCTCGGAGACGTCCTCCCATAAGGTGACTTATGATTACGAGGCCTACGATGACCTTCACGCCGTTACGACGGCCACGGACGAGAATGGTGCGGTGAACCGCTATTACCGCGGCATCGTCGACGACACGTACTATGCTCTGAAGAAAGACGGCCTCGGTCAGACGACCGTCCTTGCCGATCCGGAGGCGATCACCAGTTCTAACCGCGAGGAGCACGAGACGAAAGTCAACACCTTCGGCAGCGTCGAGTTCTGCACCGGTTCGTATACTGATAAAGAATACACCGGACTGACCGGGTTCGCGATGGATAAAATCTTCGGAGACTACAGCCTTTTCGAGCAGCATGAAGATGTCATCTATGACAATATGACTATCGTCGCGGATGCCTTTGGATATGAGTACGATATCTATGCGATGTTCTTCGATTCCGACTTCCTTGGAAGCTATCAGATCGAGCTGAAGCTCAACATCGTCTTCAACTATACCGGCGATCTCGTTTCCATCGACTATTCCAGGAAGGATTACGATGTCGAGGACGAGAACGAGGAGGTGACAGAGACGACCCCCTATGCGCTGGATGCCTTCCAAGGAAAGATAACCTACGGCGAGAAGGGAGAGGATACGGACAACTTCTTCAACATCGATTCCTACTTCTTCACCGATTTCACGCCTATCCTTTACCGGGATAGCGATGATGTCGAAGGTTCGCAACTGACGCCGTCCCAAGACGGGGTCTATGATGTCTACGCCGAAGAACGGATCTATCTGGATGTCCGTTCCGCACTTCCCGAGACGGCCTCCAAGGATATCGACATCCTCGAAGCGACTTCCTCCGACACATCGGTAGTCAGCACGATCAGCCAGGCAAGCGACGGCACTTTCTATTTCTCGGCGGGTCGAACCGAAGGCGAGACGGAGATCACGATATCCTCCCGCGACGTCACGAAGACGATCAAGGTCCGCGTCAGTTATCGCGACATCGAGAAGGTCGAATTCGCCTCGGATGTGGCTTCTTCTCTCTACGTCGGACAAAAGACCGTTCTGGAAGCCTCGGTCTCTCCGTACACGGGTGTTTCCAGCACGGATGTCACTTTCTCCATCAAGGAAGGGACGGATGCCCTTGGCTGCACGATTCAGGAGCTTCCCGGCGAATTTTACGGAACAGACTGGTACCTTGTCAGCGGAACGCAGAGCGGAACCGTGACGGTCGTCGCGACTTCCGTTGCCGATCCGACGAAGACGGCGGAAAAACAGATCGAGATCAAGGCCGTGCCGGATTTCACTTCCAGCCTTGTCGGCAAGACCTTCCACGGCACAGCCGAAGATACCGATTGGTCGGCAGGGGCAGACATCACTCTGGATTATACGATTTCGTTTGTCGAGGGGGCGGATGGCATGACCGCCAATATCGAAATCACCCGCTCGGTCGAATCATGGTACGGCGACCCGACCACCGCGAGTGCAAGCTTCACAGCCTCTTGCCAGGTCCAAGGCCTTACCGTTTCCTTGACTGACGTGACCTTGGTCTCCGGGGAAGGGATCGATCCGGAGAACATCTCTGCTCTTGAAATCCAGATGGATGCGGACGAGAGCCTTGCCGGCTTGAGCACGACCTACGCGGACATGACGATTGAACTGACGGAAACGAAAGGAGATGCCCAATGAAAAAGAAGATACTCTTTCTGCCGCTTCTTGCCTTGCCTTTGACCTTTGTCTCGTGCAGCCCTGAGGCGGGAAGCTCCAGCCTGCCTGGTTCTTCTGCTTCTGCTCCGTCTTCGAACACGCCTTCGACATCCCTGCCTTCCTCCTCGACGGAACCGGAGGCATATGTCGAACTCGGCGAGATTGTCTCCGACAAGGAGAAGCTCCATCAGCACGACACAGCCAACCTTACGTGCGATGGCGATGTCACCTGGTCTGTGAGCGACGAGACGATGGCGAGCATCACGGAAGACGGCGTTTTGACCACCAAGGATAAGGACGGACTGTTCATCGTCACGGCGACGAGCGTCAAAAACGAGGACTATTCCGTCTCCAAGTTGTTCGAGGTCTCGACCTTGAGCGCCGAGGAATTGGCAACCAAGCTCTACGATTGGGGCGTTCTGTACAATTACACGATCACATGGACGGGAGAGTTTCTCGACGAGGAGGGCATTTCGCTGACACAAGCCGAATACGATGCCATCGTCGGCGCCGGGACGGATGCCTCCTTGCTCTACGAGGATCTGGTGACGAAGGGAAACCTTCTCAAGATCACGCAGGATGCCTTCTACTGGAAGTATGGCCTTGATGGCTACGGCAACGTCTACGAGGGAGGATCCTACAACTCCCCGGACGGCTACTTCTATGACTACGACATCGTGAATGGACAGGCCGTGAAGGGAAGCGTCGACTACTACTCCGCGATGCTCGGCTGGTCCGACTACAAGATGATGTATTCCAGCGATCTCTCCTTCTTCGTCGAGGACGAGTTCAAGGTCGAGGATTCGCACCTGGAACTCAACGACACATACGATGCCCTTGTCTACGACGCGAAGAAGGATGAGAACGAATTCCGGGAGGACTCGTTGTATGACTTCGACTACTCCATCCCCCTTGCCCTCTTCACTGCCGTCGACTCTTTCTACTCCGGGCAGATGATAACCCTTGGCCTGGACGAGAAGTGCACCGGGACGATCGTCTACGAGGAGGACAGAATCCATTGCGAATTCGTCTTCCCGGGGCTATCTGTCGATGCTACGCACTCATTCGACTACAAGGCCATCTTCGACATCACCGATCCGGGAACGACGGTGATCCCGGGAATCGCGGAACTGATCGCCGCGGACCGAGAAGCCTTGGAGTGATTTCTCGAGCGAAGGGACTTCCGAAAGGGAGTCCCTTTTTATAGCCGTGATGAATTGTGGAAGTGAAAAAAGGAGAAGCAATCCTCGACTGAAGGGCCATCCTATTGTTCTTGCGTCATAAAAATAAATATTGCAGCCAATCTCTTTGGAATGAATGAGTTGGCTAATCCACAAGCGATTGGCATAGCTTTGTGATCCTCGCATACCTTACTTGTTTGCGGAAAGGGCTTTCCCATAACAAAGCTAAAGAAATGTCAAAAAAGCTTTTTTCGACTACTAGAAAAGGAAGAAACAAATCTGTTATATCTTTCACTGCGAGACAATAGTTTGTTCTCTTTTTATTTTGTCCGCTATGAGGTGAATATGGGAAAGACAGAAAAAGTCGTTTCGCCGGAAGGCAAGGTCAGTTATCTGCGGATAGCGAAGCTCTTGGGAAAATCGGTGCGCGAGTACAAGACCTCGAGCATTCTCTCCATCGTCTTCATCGGTCTGGAAGCTCTCTTCGAATGCATCATTCCCTACGTCATGTCGCTTCTGATCACGGATTTGACGAAGATGGACAATCCCAACGTCGCCATCGACCCGGAGGAACTCATGGGCAAGGTCTTGACCTATGGGGCAATCCTTCTTGCCCTGGCCGTCTGCTCCTTTGCCAGCGGCATGATCGCCGGAAAGGTTTCCGCCAAGGCGTCCGTCGGTTTTGCCACCAACTTGCGAAAGGATCTCTTCTACAAGATTTCTTCGTTCTCCTTCAACAACATCGACAAGTTCTCGGTTTCCTCTTTGGTCACTAGGCAGACTACGGACATCACCTATATCCAGATGTGCTTCATGATGCTCATCCGAATCGCCATGCGCTCGCCTCTGATGCTGATCTTCTCGGTGGTTATGGCAAGCGTGATGGCGCCTTCCATGGCCTGGATCTACGCCATTCTCATTCCCATCCTCGCCGTCATCTTCTTTTTCCTCATCGTCAAGGCCGTGCCCATCTTCAACCGTGTCTTCGACAAATACGATCTTCTCAACGAATCCGTCGAGGAAAACGTCCGCGGCATCCGTGTCGTGAAGACATATACTCGCGAAGAGTTCGAGAAGAAGAAATTCTTCAAGGCCAGCGACGAGATGCGCGACCAGTTCGTCATAGGCGAAAGGCTTCTTGCCCTGACCAATCCCTTCCTCGCCTTCTTCATGTACGTCTCGATGCTTTTCATCATCTGGTTCGGTTCCTATATGGTCCTTGGCGACATGGTGGAAATCGGCGAGATCTCCGCACTTTTGACCTATGGTGCCCAGATCCTCTCCTCCTTGATGATGCTTTCCATGGTTTTTGTCATGATCTCCATGTCCACGGCCTGCCTGCGTCGTGTCTATGAAGTCCTGATCGAGGAGCCGACGATCCGGAATCCGGAGAATCCGGTCATGGAAGTGGCGGACGGATCCATCGTCTTCGACAACGTCAACTTCAAGTACAAGGCGGACGCCGAGAAGTTCGCCCTTGCGGACGTCAATCTGGTCATCCATCCCGGCGAGACGATCGGCATCATCGGCGGCACGGGAAGCTCCAAGTCCACTCTGGTCAATTTGATCTCGCGTTTCTATGACGTCACGGAAGGACGCGTCCTCGTCGGTGGGGTCGACGTCCGGGACTATGACATCCGGACGCTCCGCGAGAACGTCTCCATGGTCCTCCAGAAGAACGTCCTCTTCTCCGGTACCATCAAGGAAAATCTGCGTTGGGGAAACAATGATGCGACCGACGAGGAAATCGTCCAGGCCTGCCATATCGCCCAAGCGGACACCTTCGTCGAGTCCTTCCCCAAGAAATACGACAGCGAAATCCTTCAGGGCGGCAGCAATGTCTCCGGCGGTCAGAAGCAGAGGCTTTGCATCGCCAGGGCGATCCTTAAAAAGCCCAAGGTTCTCATCATGGACGATTCCACAAGCGCCGTCGATACGAAGACCGATGCCTTCATTCGCGAGGGACTCAAGTCTGCCCTTCCCGGGACGACGAAGATCATCATCGCCCAGCGTATCTCCTCTGTCCAGGAAGCGGACAAGATTCTGGTCATGGACGACGGCCGTATCGTCAACATGGGAAAGCACGAGGAGCTTCTCCTTTCTTCCCCCATCTACAAGGAAATCTACGACCTGCAAAACCGCGTCGGAGGTGAACAGGAATGAACACGAACAACACCGGCGTCATGGCCGAAAAGAAAAAGGGACGTTCTCCCTTGATCCGCATCCTCTTCGACTACATCAAGATGCACCGGATCGCCTTCATCGTCTCCCTCGTCAGCATCTTCTTCTGCGTCGTCGGAAACATCGCCGCCCCCATCATCCTCAGCTCCGTGACGAACGTCCTCAACGACAACCTTGGCCACTTCGAGGAAAACCGCGATGTCATCCTCCAGGAAATCAATCTGAACATCATCATTTTGGTCATCTGCTATGTCATCTCCATCATCGGAAACTTCACCTACTCCCAGGTCACCGCTGTCGCCGGCCAGGAGTACATGAACGACTTGAGAAGGCATCTCTTCAGCCACATGGAGGACCTGCCGATCCGTTACTTTGACCGGAACGACAAGGGCGACATCATGTCTGTCTATGTCAACGACGTCGACACGGTCCGCCAGCTGATCATTCAATCCCTCAACACGATCATGATCTGCTTCATCACCTTCCTGGCTGTCCTGGTCATGATGCTTCTCTTCTCCGTCTACCTCACTTTGATCGTCCTGTTCGGCGCCGTGATGATGGGGATTGCCACTTTCCACATCGGCGGCCACTCCAGCCGGAACTTCATCGCCCAGCAGAAGATGATCGGAAAGCAGGAAGGCTTCGTCGAGGAGATGATGGTCGGACTGAAGGTCATCAAGTCCTTCTGCCACGAGGAAGAATCCAAGAGGGATTTCGATGCCATCAACGCCGCCCTCCAGGATGTCGGCACGAAGGCGAATTCCTACGGCAACATCTTGATGCCGATTCTCGGAAACATCGGCAATATCCTCTATGTCGTGGTCGCTCTCGTCGGCGCCGTCCTCTTCGTCAAGGGGATCGACAATCTCGCCGGCCTTCCGATGAATGCCCAAATGAATATCGGCATCATCGTCGCCTTCCTCCCCATGGTCAAGCAATTCACCAACACGACGGCCGAAATCGCAAACCAGGTCAACTCCATCGCCATGGCCGTCGGCGGCACCGCCCGTGTCTGCGCCATGCTGGACGAGAAGAAGGAAGTCGACGACGGCTATGTGACTCTCGTCCGTGCCAAGTATGACGAGAATGGAATGATCGTTGAATGCCCGAAGGAGGAGAGCACCATCTGGGCCTGGAAGCATCCTCATTCTGCCTCCCACGACGTGTCCTATACCATGCTGAGGGGCGATATCCGCATGTTCGATGTCGACTTTGCCTACAATCCGGACAAGATCGTCCTCCACAACATCAGCCTCTATGCCAAACCGGGCCAGAAGGTCGCCTTCGTCGGCGCGACCGGGGCGGGAAAGACGACCATCACCAATCTTCTCAACCGCTTCTACGACATCGCCGACGGAAAGATACGCTACGACGGCATCAACATCAACAAGATCAGCAAGAAGGATCTGAGACGGTCTCTTGGCATGGTCCTCCAGGACACCAACCTCTTCTCCGGGACCATCATGGAGAACATCCGCTACGGTAAGCTCGATGCCACCGACGAGGAATGCATCGCCGCCGCGAAGCTTGCCAATGCCGATTCCTTCATCTCCCGTCTTCCCAAGGGCTACGACACCTACATCACAAACGACGGCGGGAACCTTTCCCAGGGACAGAGGCAGCTTCTTTCCATCGCCAGGGCGGCCGTCAACAATGCCCCGGTCCTCATTCTTGACGAGGCGACGTCCTCCATCGACACGAGGACGGAGAAGATCGTCACCCAGGGCATGGACAATCTGATGAAGGGAAGGACCGTCTTTGTCATCGCGCACAGGCTTTCCACGATCCAGAACTCCGACGTCATCATGGTCCTCGACCACGGACGCATCATCGAGAGAGGGACCCATGAGGACCTCATCGCTCTCAAGGGGACCTATTATCAACTCTATACCGGCGCCTTCGAACTCGAATAGAAAAAAGCTCCTCGCTATGGGCGGGGAGCTTTTCTTTCGTCTTTTTCCATCGATCTCCGATAGGCCTCGTAGGCCTCGATCCTGGCATCCTCCAAGGATTTCCACAGCGACTCGAGTTCGTTTTTTGTCCGCTCGACCCGTCTCAGGCTTTCTTCGAAGCGGGCCAGCCTTTCCTCTTCCTTGGCGTAGAGGAACCTTTGGAAGCAGTCGTGGACGAGGTCGTTGCGACGGTTGCGAAGCGACCTTAGAAGAAGGTAGTCCTGCTTTGCGAGATAGGGCCTCTCGCTTTCTTTGTCGATTGCCTCCAGTTTGACGATGGCCTGCCCCAAGGTGAGTCTTTCCTTGTCCTCCAGAGGGATATTGCGCCATGCGGATAGGATCGAAAGAAGCAGTCGGAGGTCATGCTCGATCCTCTGGCAGTAGTCCAGCGTCTTGCCGCAGGTCCAATAGAGTCGATCGATATCCATTCTTGTCCCTCCCTGGCGATTATAGCCTTGAAGCCTTCTTTTGGAAAGAGCCTTGTGCCTTGTCCGAAAACAAGGGAAGTAATAGAATTATAAAGTTGTCTATTAAATTAAGGCAGGTAACGAGCATGAACATCGGTGTCATTTCCCTTGGCTGTGCCAAGAACCAGGTCGACTTGGAGGAAATCCTTTCCTATCTCAAGCGCAACGGCTTCGAGACAGTCTCTTCCCCCGAGCTTTCCGATGCCGTCCTCGTCAACACGTGCGGATTCATCGATTCCGCGAAGAAGGAATCCATCCAGGCCATCCTCGAGATGGTCGGGACGAAGAAGCCGGTCATCGTCACCGGATGCCTTGCGACGCGCTATCTCGACGACCTTCGCAAGGAAATCCCGGAAGTCGCCCTCTGGATCCCCCTTTCCGACTATCCCCGTTTCGGGGAAAGGCTCCAGGAACTTTTCTCCGACAGGCGTTTCGAGGGCAGGATAGACCCGCTTCGAAGAGAGTTCATCTCTCCGGAGGGGGAGGCCTACCTCCGCATTTCCGACGGCTGCGACAACTTCTGCTGCTTCTGTGCCATCCCCCATATCCGCGGCCGCTTCAAGTCCGTCCCCTTCGAGACGCTGAAACAGGAGATCGATGACCTGGAAAGACAGAAGATCCGTTCCTTGACCGTCATCAGCCAGGACACCTCCATGTACGGCAAGGACATCGGCCACAGCCTTGCCGAGCTTGTCGCGGAAATCGCCAGGCATCCGGGATTCGACTTCGTCAAGCTGATGTATCTCTATCCCGACGAGGTTTCCGACGAGCTGATCGATCTCTATGCCGGAAACGGCAACATCACGCCCTACTTCGACCTTCCCGTCCAGCATTTCTCCGACCATGTCCTCCAAAGGATGGGCAGACGGGGAAGGAAGGCCGACATCCTTTCCTTGATCGACAAGTTCCGCTCCCGCGTCCCCGATGCCGTTTTGCGCACCACGATCCTGGTCGGCTATCCCGGGGAGACGGAGGAAGACTTCGAGGAGTGCCTGGAGGCGATCGAGAGGGTCCGCTTCGACCACCTGGGCTGTTTCATGTATTCGCGCGAGGAGGGGACGCCTTCCGCGAAATTCCCCGACCAAGTCCCGGCCAAGGTCAAAAGGGAGAGATATCGGAAGGTCATGGCCCTGCAGAAGAGGATCTCCTACGAATTGAACAAGGAAAGAATCGGCAAGATATACAAATGCCTAGTCAAGTCCTACGACCCGGTCAATCTCTGCTACGAGTGTATCAACCCTCTCTATGCCGCCGACGACATCGATGGCAAGATGGTGCTTTTTTCCAAGGCACCCCTCGATCCGGGCGATCTCGTCGAGGCCAAGGTCGTCAATGCTCTCGTCTATGATTTGGAGGCGGAAGTCGTCCGCATCCTGAGGAAGGCACGGTAAGAGGCAACAATGCTTTTTGGAAAGTACGTCAATCCCTATTACCGCAAATACTGGTATTATTTTCTCTTCGTTTTTTTGAGCGATGCTATCGTCGATATCGCCCAGCTTTTCGTTCCGATTTTGATCGGCAACATCATCACGAAACTGGAGATGGGCGATTTTGTCGTGACAAGCGAGGATGGACTTTGGTATCACTCCGATCTCACCGTCAATCTGCTGCTCATCGCCGGCATCACCTTGATAATCGTCGTGGGCCGCATCGGCTGGCGCTATTTCTCCGCGCACATCGGCGGAAACATCGAGAGGGATTTGCGCGAGAAGATGTTCGAGCATATCCAGACTCTGTCTCTTTCCTACTACAAGGACAAGAAGGTCGGCGGCCTTCTTTCCTATTTCACGAACGATCTCATGACCATCAAGACGCTTTTCAACGAGTGCATCATCTGGGTCACCGACCTTATCGTCCTCGGCGTACTGGCATTCACGCTGATGTTCCTCATGTCGTGGCAGATCACCCTTTTCACGACGATCCCGCTTTTCGCCTTCATCGTCTTCGGCTACTCTGTCGGAAAGAACGAGACGCGCCGCTTCAAGGAAGCGAACGATGCCTTCGAGGACATGTCCGACTTCACGGAGGAAAATCTCCAGGGCTTCTCGGTCATCAAGGCCTTCCGGAAGGAAAAGGCGAAGAGGGAGTCCTTCAAAAGGCTCGCCGACGATGCCCGGACCAAAAGCGTCTCGTACCAGCGCTATTCCTCCCTCATCGATTCCGGCATCAATTTTTTCCTGACCTGCACCTTCTCCATCATGATGGGCCTTGGGACTTATGCCATCATCAGCCAGAATCCAGCCATCGCCGGGAAGATCACGGATGTGGGCAAGCTTTCGACTTACATCGGCTTCTACAATTCTCTTTCCTGGCCGATGATCGCGGGCGGTCTTCTCATCGACTATATTTCCCGTGGCAGGGGTGCCTACAAACGCATCAGCGAGATATTCGAGTCGAAACCGGACGTCGTCGATTCCCCCGATGCCGTCTCCAATGACCATGTCGTAGGCGAGGTGGCTTATTCCTGCCTTACCTTTTCCTATCCGGATTCTCCGGAGGGGAAAGTCGATCTGGAAAACATCACGTTCCACGTCCGGGCCGGAGAAATGGTCGGCATCATCGGAAGGACGGGGAGTGGAAAGAGCACGCTTTTGAGCCTTCTTGACAGGCTCTACAACGTTCCGGAAGAAACCGTATTCATCGACGGGATCGACATCAACCTCTGGCCGAAGAAGGTCCTAAGGGAGCAGATCGGTCTTGTCGGCCAGGAGGCTTTCCTTTTCTCCGGCCCCCTGTGGAAGACGGTCAGCTTCTCGGAGACGGATCCCGATTTCTGCGACAGGAAGAAAGTCGAGGAAGCGTGCGCCTTCGCATGCATCGACGCGGACATCCTCTCCCAGTTCAAGGACGGCTACGACACGATCATCGGCGAGAAGGGATCGACCGTCTCCGGCGGCCAGAGGCAGAGACTTTCGATCGCCCGCGCGATCTACAAGAATCCGCCCATCCTCATCCTCGACGATTCCCTCTCGGCTGTGGATGCCGACACGGAGAAGAAGATTCTTGCAAACATCCGCGACTACCGGCGCGGGAAGACGACTTTCGTCATCGCCCATCGCATCTCGGCGGTGGAAGAGGCGGACGACATCCTCGTCATGGACGGCGGACGCATCGTCGGGGAAGGAAAACATCACTTCCTACTTGAAAGCTGTCCCCTCTATCGCGACATCTATCGTCTCCAGGAACTGGAAAAGGAGGTGTCGGCATGACCTTCGAAGAAGAGCTGGAGAGCCGACAGTATTCTTTCAAGGACTTCGGCCTCCTCAAGGCGTTCGCCCATTACTTGAAGCCCTACCGGAAGCCTTTTTTCCTCGCCATCTTCATCGACGTGTTCATCAATGCGGCCTTCACGATGGAGCCGGTCATCCTCCGCTACCTGATCAATGTCCTGACCGCCCTCAATGACGGAACAGTGGCTCTGGATGAGGCGATCGGCCAGGCCGCCTTCTTCATCGCCTTAGACTTCGTGCTGATGACCTTGGCTCTGATAGGAGCCTATTTCGTCACGCTGCAGCTGAAGAAGATCGGCCAGAAAGTCATCTATGACTTGCGGCGCGAACTTTTCGGCCACGTCCTTTCCCTCTCGACCAAGAGCCTGAAGAGCATGCCGATAGGATCCTTCGTCACGCGGGTCACGAACGACAGCCAGAACCTTTCGCTTCTGTTCTCGGACATCCTCCCCTCTTTCTTGCGCTCCTTCCTCTCTCTTTTGATCATCGTCTGCATGATTTTCGTCTACCAGCACTTCTACGGCTTCATCTATCTTGCCTACATCCCCGTCGTCTTCCTCATCTCCTATGCCTTCCGGAAGAAGGCCAGGCGCTACTACCGGGCCGAGAAAAAGTCCGTCTCGGTCATGAACGCCTTCCTCAGCGAAGCCTTCTCCGGCGTCAAGGTCACCAAATCCTTCGGCAGGGAGGAGAGGATGCAGAAGGAGTTCGACAGGAGGAACGGGAGAATCTATGATTCTTTCATCAAGAGCCAGAATCTCTTCTCCGTCTTCTATCCCTTCATGTACTTTCTCCAGATGTCCTGCGTTTTGATCGTGATGGCCTTCGGCATCCCGTCGACGATCGCCGGGACGATGACGATCGGCGATTTCCAGATGCTCTATTCGTACTCGACCCAGTTCTTCGGCCCTATCCAGCAGATCACGCAGCAGCTCAACACCCTCCAGCAGATCGTCTCGTCCGCGGAGAGAATCCAGGGCATCCTTCACATCGAGGAGGAGAATGAGAAACCGGGGGAGGAAATCGACGTCCCTTCCTTCCGGGGGAAGATCGAATTCCGCGACGTGAGCTTCGCCTATGTGGGAGAGGACTACGTCCTGCATCATGTCTCCTTCACGATAGAGCCCGGGCAGACGGCGGCATTCGTCGGACCGACCGGCGCCGGGAAGAGCACCATTATCGCCTTGATATCTCGGACATATCTCCCCAACGAAGGGACAATCCTTATCGACGACATCGACATCCGGCACTATTCCCTCGCCTGTCTCCGACGGAACATCGGCATCATGCTCCAGGACGTCTTCCTCTTCTCCGGGACGGTGGAGGAGAACATCTCCCTGTCCGATCCGGAAGTGAGCCATGAGGATGTCGTCAAGGGTGCCGAGGAAGTCGGTGCCGACAGTTTCATCCGCCGTCTTCCGGGCGGCTACCAGGAGAAGGTCATCGAGAGAGGCGAGAATTTCTCCGCCGGGGAAAGGCAGCTCATCTCCTTCGCCAGGACGCTCGTCTACAAGCCCTCCCTCGTCCTTCTCGACGAGGCGACGGCCAACATCGACACCGAGACGGAGAAGACGATCCAGGACTCTCTCGAGAGGATCCGGAAGATCGGCACCATGGTGATCGTCGCCCATCGTCTTTCCACCATCAAGAGGGCGGATGTCATCTTCGTCGTCGAACGCGGCGAGATCCGGGAGAGCGGAGACCATCAGAGCCTTCTTAAGAGACGCGGCATCTACTATAATCTTTATCGTCTCCAGAACATGGAGCGAAAACTGGACGGGAAAGGAGAAGAAGAATGAAAACGACCATTCGACTCTATGACAGCTACGAAGGCAAGTTGAGGGAGTTCGTCCCGCTTGAAGGCAATGAAGTCGACATCTACTATTGCGGGCCGACCGTCTACAACTATGTCCATCTCGGGAACTTCCGCCCGACCATCACCTTCGATCTTCTCACCCGCTTTCTCAAGGAGGAGGGATACGATGTCCGTTGCGTCTCCAACTATACCGACATCGACGACAAGATAATCCGGGAAAGCCTCAAGGAAGGAAAGAGCGAAAAGGAACTGAGCCAATTCTATATCCGAGCCTATGAGGATTGTCTCTCCGAACTCAACGTCTTGCCCCTTTATCGGCATCCCAAGGCGAGCGAATACATCGGGAAGATGGTCTCCTTCATCGGCGACCTGCTCGAGAAGGGCAATGCCTACCGGGGGAAGGAGGACATCTACTTTTCCGTCAAGAGCATCCCCGAGTACGGGCGGCTTTCCAAGCAGCGTATCGAAGACCTGGAGTCCGGAAAGAGGATCGAAGTCGACGACGAAAAGAAGGACCCTCTCGATTTTGTGCTTTGGAAGTTGACAGACGACGAGGGAATCAAGTTCGACACAGACATCGGCCTTGGACGGCCAGGATGGCATACCGAATGCGTCGTCATGGCCAATGACGTCTTCCACAAGCCGATGATCGACATCCACGGCGGCGGATTCGATTTGAAGTTCCCGCATCATGAAAACGAGATCGCCCAGTCCGAGGCGGAAAACGGGACGCGTCTTGCCAATTTCTGGATGCACGTCGGATTCCTTCTCACCGACGGGGTCAAGATGAGCAAGTCGCTCGGCAATTCGATCCTGGCCAAAGACGTCATCGCCAGGCATTCCGGAAACGCCGTCCGTCTCTTCTTCTATCAAAGCCACTATCGGGCGCCGGTCAATTACACGGAAGAAAATCTTGCTGCCGCAAAGAAAGCGACAGAAAAATACCATCTCGCCTTGCTTAGAGGAAGACGGAGGCTTGAAATTCAAGGCGTCGAGGCAGGTGATCTTCTAGAAGAGGATTATCGTGCCTTCCTCGAAGCGCTGTCTGACGATCTCAATGTCGCCAATGCCCTCACTATCGTCGACAAAGAGGTCAAGATGCTCAACGCCCTGCTTCAGAAGAAGGAAAGCGACCTTTCCCAGATCGGGCCTCTGGTTGCAACTCTGACTCGATTCTTCGACATTCTCGGCTTTTCCTTCCCCATCGAGCCGCTGACGGAATCCGATCGGAAGGACTATCAGGATTATCTCGAGGCACGCGAGAGGAAGGACTTTGCGACGAGCGATCTTCTGCGTTCCCGGCTGATGGAAAAGGGTCTTCTCTGAGAAATGGAAAAGAGGCCAATCGGCCTCTTTTTGTATGTCTGCCCTTCTCAGGACAATGTCGCTATCCGATTGATGAAGAGCGGGAAGTCGTCATAGAGACTGATGCAGTAGAAGGGTCTGTCGCACTCAAACAGGACATAGTCTTCCTCTTCGTCGCCGCCAGGACCTGGTGAAATGGGTTCGGTCATGTAGGTCAGGCTTTCGCCGGCAACGCCGTTTTCGTCGAAGCGGAATGTGGAGATCTGGAAGATATCCTCGGGGAAAAGAATCCGGGGAACCCCGTCCTCGAGTATCTTGTCGCTCCAGCGCTGCTCGCCGTTCAATAGGCCATTGAGGATGGAGGAAAGCTTGACGTAAGTGCTGGCCTCAAAGTGGGGATAGTAGCCTTCGACTAACGTCCTGTAATTGTTTGCAGTGAATGCGTCATAGGCTTTGGATAGGTCGACGTCAAAGAGGGTATAGCCTTCGTCGGGAAGGATATAGAGAAGATCCGTGAAGCGGACCGGGACTCTCAAGGCGGAATAGTTTTCGCCCTTGTAGTACGAATAGGTCTCGCCCGTTTCGGGAGAAAGGGTGAGGAAAGTCCCTTCTTCGGTCGAGCCATCCTCCGCATGGAAGGCCTGTTTTCGTCCTTTTTCCGGATTTTTCAGGGAATCCTGGAGTTTGAGGGCGTTATAGATGACAAGACCCTCCATTGGAGGGGGATTGTCCTTGTTCGGGATTGAAAGCTCGAGCCCGATGGCTTCCTCGAATACTTTTTCGGCATCCTTGAGGTAGGAATCGGAAGTGCTTATGCAGGTCGGGATGCGCCCTTCTCCGACCTCTTCCGCTTTTTCGGGGTCGATCCGGCAGGAGTCCCCGACTTGCTGGACGAGGGTTGCGGTACGGATTGAGGAGGCTGTCTCCAGTCTTCCGCCTCTCTGTTCCTCGACCCAGTTGAGGCCGTCGAAGAGAGCATTGAAGTCGGAATCGACGTCCTGCGAGAAGCCCATGGCTTTCGCGAAGTCCTCGACGTGGGTCGATATCTTCAGGCTGGCGCCCATGCACAACGCAAAGCTTGCCGGGGAGAGGACCCGGTTTGCCCCTTCCACATCGAGGAAGGGGGAAAGCAGCTCGACGGCCCGGCTTGCGATGTTGTCTTTGTTTTCCAGCTTAAGTTCCTTCCGATTGGCATGGACGGGATAGTCGCTGTAGGAAGGGTTTGCGGAATCCAGTCTCTCCTGAAGGCCGAAATAAAGGCCTGTCCCAGTCCCGGCGAGGATGATGGCGGAGAGTGAACCGGCGACAAGGACTTTTTTCCACGTGGGAGTGATGCGTCTTTTGGAAGCCCCCTCCAGTGAGGCGGAAATTTTTGAAAAATCGGGTGGCGCAAGCCTTTTGTCCAGTTCCTTTCGAATTTCCTTTTCGATTTTCATCACTTACCTCCCAAAGTCTTTCTCAGCTTCTTTATCGCTCTGTCGTAACGCGGGACGAGCTGCGCGGCCGTCGAGGAGAGCAGAAGGGCTATTTCCTTGTAGGGGAGGCGGAAATAGACACGGAGTATGACGAGAGAATAGTCCTCCGGGGAAAGAATCGACTTCACTCTTTCCAGAAGAAGAGACTCGTCTGCCGTAGCGGAGGGGGAAGAAGAGTCGGGGACGGCGTTGATCTTCTCTTCGTCGAGAGGGACGGTCCGTCTTCTTTTCCTCAACCGGTCCAAAGCCTCGTTTTTGGCGATGCGGCAAAGCCAGGCGAGGAAGGAGACCTCCTGCGTGTATTCCTTGGAGTGTAGAAAGGCTTTCAAGAAACTTTCCTGGGCGACATCCTCGGCCTCGCTGGGATCCTGCAGTATTTCCAGGGCCAAGAATTCAAGCAACCTGAAATATTTGCGATAGAGGACCTCGCAGGCTTTCTCGTCCTTTTCAAGGAAAGCTTTCTCGATAGCCTTCATCCTTCCCTCCTCACTAATATAACGTTTGAAAGAACGGAAATATTCGCAAAAGAAAAAGGGCGCAAGGCCCTTTGCATTTTAGAAGAGAGGCTTGAAGGAAACGGTGTCAGTCCTCTCCGCGCCGAGAGAAAGCAGGGCGATGTCCGCATGGAGGGTGTCCTTGATGAAGCCGAGGTACTCCTTGGCTTCTCTGGGGAGGTCGTCGAAGGTCTTGATTTTCGTCTTGTCGAAGAACGGAATGGTCTCGAAGGATTTGTAGACGGGTTTGCAATGGGCATAAGTCTTCGCGGAAGCGGGGACATAGTCGATCAGTTTGCCGTCAAGGGAATAGCCGACGCAGATCTTGAGATCGTCCACGCCCATCAGGACATCGAAAAGGGTGACGGCCAGATCGGTCACGCCGGTGATCCTGGAGGTGTATCCCAAAAGGGCGAGGTCAAGATAGCCGACGCGGCGAGGCCTCTTGGTCACGGTTCCATATTCGTTTCCGCGTTCACGGATGCTTTGCCCCCAGGCATTGTCCTGTTCGGAAGGCATTGGTCCTTCGCCGACACGAGTCATATAGCTTTTCATGATCGCCAGCACCTTCTTGACCTTATAGGGGGCGACTCCGGCGTTCACAGGAATGGAGACGCTTGTCGGGGAGGAGGAAGTGACGAAGGGGTAGGTTCCATGGTCCAAGTCGAGAAGAGAGCCCTGAGCACCCTCGAAAACGACTTTCTTTCCCGCATCGATTGCTTCGTCCAGAAGGACGGACGTGTCGGTGATGAAGGGGCGAAGCCTTTCGGCGGCAGAAAGGAGCCTGGAGTAGAGTTCGTCGATGTCGACGGGCTTTTCGCCGAAGGCAGAAAGAATCCTGTTGTTGATGGCGAGGGCATTTTCCAGCCTCTCCTTGAGGTAGTCGGGATCCAGCAAGTCGCCCATGCGGATGCCGATTCTTTTCGCCTTGTCCGAATAGCACGGGCCGATGCCGCGGTGGGTCGTTCCGATCTTGTTCTTTCCCATCGCCCCCTCGTAGCAGCCGTCCAGGAGGATGTGATATGGCAGGATGAGATGGGCGCGATCGGATATGGCAAGCTTCAGCCTGTCGGGATTGCCAGCGAAGTTCTCGTCGATTTCGTCGAGGAGGGCAAACGGGTTTACCACCACGCCGTTAGCGATGACGTTCATCACGCCGGGCTCATAAATGCCGGAAGGAAGACTTCTCAAGGCGTGGCGGACACCATCGATTTCGATACTGTGCCCGGCATTGTTGCCGCCTTGGTATCGGCAGACTACGTTGGCCTTCGAGGCGATGTAGTCCGTGATTTTCCCCTTTCCTTCGTCCCCAAACTGACTGCCTTCGACGGATATCGTTCTATACTCCATTTCCGTTACCTCGCTTTCAGGATCGACTCGGCGATGAGCAGTCCGGAGGCCCCGGCCTGGGCAAGGCCTCTTGTCACGCCGGCACCGTCGCC
Organism: Candidatus Enterosoma merdigallinarum; assembly: GCA_018714385.1. Classification (GTDB taxonomy): domain Bacteria; phylum Bacillota_I; class Bacilli_A; order RFN20; family CAG-288; genus Enterosoma; species Enterosoma merdigallinarum. The sequence goes on from DVNL01000006.1 coordinate 29,457, forward strand.
GCCGCAATAGAGGTGATCGATCTGGGTCTTCAGCAGGCTGTCCATCTTCGGCCTGGCGGAATAGAACTTGGCTTCGACGCCATAGAGAAGCGTATGCTCGTTTGCTATACCGGGCGTCACGAAATTGAGGGCTTCGATCATATCGATGATGGATTGGAGCGTCTTGTAGGGAAGGCACAGACCCAAGTCGCCCGGAACGGCCTCGGGAAGGGTGGGATGTATGAAGCCTTTGTGAATCCTTTCCGGTGTCGAACGCCTGCCTCTTTTCAAATCGCCGTACTTCTGGATGATGACCGATCCGCAGGAAAGACGATTGGCTAGAGAGGCGACATCCTTGGCGAATTGATTGGGGTCGGAGAAAGGTTCGGAAAACTTGTGGGAGACAAGGAGGGCGAAGTTCGTGTTCTGGCTGCCCAGCTTCGGGTCCGAATAGGAGTGGCCGTTGGCCAGGATGACGCCGTCGTCATTCTCGATGACGACGTGACCGCTCGGATTGGAGCAGAAAGTCCGGACGACGGTCCCCTGGCTTGTCGTGTAGAGGAATTTGCCTTCGTAGAGATAACGGTTGATATCCTGCATGATGATATCCGAGGTCTCGACACGGACGCCGATGTCCACCCTATTGTTCACGAAATCGACTCCATATTTCTTCAACGTATTCATCAAGAAGGTGGAGCCTTCTCTGCCGACGGCCATGACAAGATCATGGCAGGTGATTTTCTTTCCGCCTTCAAGGACGACACCTTTCGCACTCCCGTCTTCGACGAGAATGTCCTCGACCTTGGTGCAGAAGAGGAAGTCGACGCCACAGGAGAGAAGATGATTGTAAATGTTGGAAAGAATCATGAGATTTTGATCCGTCCCCAAGTGTCGGACTTCGGCGCGAAGAAGGAGGAGGCCGTTGCCTATCGCCTTCTGTTCGATTTTACGGACTTCTTCCGTGTAGGGATCGGTTATGTCGGCAGTCGCACCAAATTTGATGTTTACTTTGTCGCATTCCTCAATCAAGGAAAGAAGCTTTTCATTGGAAATATAATCCGAAAGCCATCCTCCGAATTGGGTAGTGATATTGAATTTCCCGTCCGAGAAAGCTCCCGCTCCGCCAAAGCCGCAAGTCATCGAGCAGGACGGCAGGCAGGACTGTCCCAACAATTTGTTTTTCGGACAACAAGAAATCTTGTGCTGGAGCACAGGGCAGTTGCGTTTGGATATTTCGTGCCCCCGGTCGATGACCAGGATCTTTTTGCTCGGATCTTCCTTTGCTAAACCATAGGCGCACATGTAGCCGGCCGGCCCGGCTCCGACGACAATCACATCATAGTCCATGATTTGGTTCCCGTTACAAGATTATAGTACGGCCACTCATCGCAGACAAACCTTTTTCTCCTTTCATTGCTTGTGCTTTTTCAATAGAATAAAAGAAGTCCGTCTCTGTCGTATCGAAAGGAGAGACATATGTACGATTATCTCATTGTCGGGGCTGGTCTTTTTGGGGCCAGTTTTGCTGCGCTTTGCAAGAAAAAAGGACTGAATGTTCTCGTCGTCGAAAAAATGGACAAGGTCGGCGGAGCCATCCGGAGCGAACGGAAAGACAACATCGATGTCCACCTCTATGGGCCGCATATCTTCCATACCTCCGATCGCGAGGCTCTCGATTTCTTCCAGGAATATGGCTGGCTGAACAATTTCATCAATTGTCCGCTTGCCAACTATAAAGGAAAGCTCTACCACATGCCCTTCAACATGAACACCTTCTATGCCCTCTGGGGTACGAAGACGCCTGCGGAAGCCAGGGCGAAGATCGAGGAGCAGAAAAGGGAATGCGCCGTTCCCGAACCGAAGAATCTCGAGGAGCAGGCCCTTTCCCTCGTCGGCCGGGATGTCTTCGAGATCCTGGTCAAGGGATATACCGAAAAGCAATGGGGAAGGGACTGCAAGGACCTTCCGGCGTCCATCATCAAGAGGCTTCCTTTGCGTTTCACTTACAACAACAATTATTTCAACGACATCTATCAGGGCGTCCCCTATGACGGCTACACCCAAGTCATCGAGAACATGCTCGAAGGCGTGACCGTGAAGCTCGGCGTGGATTATCTCGAAAACAGAGAGAGCCTGCGCGGCATGGCAAAAAGGATCATCTATACCGGCGAGATCGACAAGTATTTCGACTATTGCTACGGGAAGCTGAGCTATCGGACTCTTCGCTTCGAGACGGAAAGACTCGAGATGGAGGACTTCCAAGGCAATGCCGTCGTCAATTACACCGAAAGGGAAGTCCCCTATACCCGGATCGCGGAGCACAAGCACTTCAATCCGCGCCCTAGCCCTGTGACTTACATCACCCGCGAGTATTCCAAGGAGTTCGAACCCGGGGACATGCCCCTCTACCCAGTTCAGGATAATGTCAATCTTTCACTCTATTCGATGTACAAGGAAAAAGCCGCCCGCGAGGAAGGGGTCTTCTTCTGCGGACGGTTGGGACAATACAAGTATTTCGATATGGACGACACCATCATCGAGGCCTTGAAGGCCTTCCGGGAGCTTGAAGGGTAGTTATTTCTTCTTCTCTTCGGCGACGAAGTAGGGTTCCCAGGACTTGAGGTCCTTGATGGACGGGACGAAGATGTACGGAACGTTGCGGAAGAGGCCGTGGTAGTCGAAGCCAAACCCGACGATGTACTTCTGCTCGTCGGTGGTGAGGCCGACGAAATCGGCCTTTTCATCGTATTTCATTTTCAGATTGTTGCGCTTGATGAGGATGCAGACCTTCAAGGAACGCGGCTTGTATTCTTTTTTTATGTGTTCCTTGAGGAAGTTCATCGTCACGCCGGTGTCGATGATGTCCTCCACCAGGATGACGTCCTTTCCTTTCAAGGACTGATCCGGCCCTTTCTGGACGACGACCTTACCGGTGGATTCGGTCCCTTCGTAGCTTGAGACCTTGATCGTGTCGAGCTCTATGGGATGGTGGATGTGCTTGACCAGTTCGTACATGAAGGGCAAGGCTCCGTTCATGACACCGATGACGATGGGGACGCCTTCTTCGTCCTTGAGCGACGCATCGATTTCCTTTCCCAGACGGTTGCAGATGCGCACGATTTCATCTTCAGCGAGAATAAGCCTTTCCATAAGCTGCCTCCTTGAAAAAGAATGCTTCTATTCTAATGAAATCCGCCGCGACTATAAAGCAGAAAATAAATCGCCAAATCCCAAAGTAAATGAAATAGTAAGCAAAATCGTTTCATTAAGTCTGGGACTACCCGCGGTTTTATGAAAAAATCCTTTCATCCCCGGTAAGGAAGAAAGGACAAACATATGATGCCAAACGATGATGACGACAAGAAGGCCAAGGCGAGGCTTTCCT
>DVNL01000007.1 GCA_018714385.1 Candidatus Enterosoma merdigallinarum
TTTCTACCAGGAACCTACTCAACAGTTATCTTTCGAAAAGGATTTTTAAATAATGTTTTAAGCGAAATGAAAGAAACATTACCTGAAGAAATGGTTAATGGAATTGCAAATGGTTTTGATGTTAATTACTCTTTTTTTGAGCATGACATAAGCCTTTGGATGATGTTTTTGATTTCTATAATCTCGGTTGCTATTGCGTGTATCGCTTTACTTCTTGTTACGTATTTAAAGGATAAGACAAAATTAAAGAGATAATTTTTAAAGCGATTTAATTGTCTAAATATTAAATTTAGTGTTACAAACTGATAAAAATTTTAAGTTTGTAACACATATTTGAAATATTTGGTATTATCAAAGCAGATAAAATAAGTATATTAAAAGAGATAATTAGAAGATATTACGACTCAACCTTAATTAAAGTGCTTAGTGGAGTAAGAAGATGTGGGAAAAGTGTTTTACTTTCGCAAATTAAAGATGAAATACTTTATCTTGGCAAAGCGAATGAAGAACATATCATTTTTATAAATTTAGAAGATTTTAAATTTATGTCTTTAAATAATGCAAATAAATTAAATTCCTACATAAATAAACTAATTAAAGACGATAAGAAGTATTTTATTTTTATTGATGAAATTCAACATATTAATCAATTTGAAAGGGTTTTAGCTTCTTTAAAAGCAACAGAAAATGTTTCCCTATTTATTACAGGGAGTAATTCTAATTTGCTTTCAGGTAAACTTGCAATGCTTTTGGTTGGAAGGTGCGTTGAATTTAAAATAATGCCTTTTTCATATGCTGAATTTCTAAATTTTTATTTAACAAATAATTTGCCTTTACCTAAAGAACCTTTAGTCAATTAATTACGTTACGGAGGGATACCTCAAAGGTTTGATTATGATAGTGAAGAAGATATAAAAAGATATTTAAAATCGATATTTTATGGAATTATTGATAAAGATATTTGTAATAAAAAATCGAAAATTGATCGCGATAATTTCATAACAATAGCAACATATATTATTTCAAATGTAACTAAGGGATTTTCTTCTGAAAGGATTGTAAATTTTTTTAATAAAAATAACGATAGCGAAATATATCGAATTACTATAAGCAGGTATTTGAAAAAGCTTGAAGAAGCATGCATCCTTAGTAGAGTAAAACAATATAATGTTTCTTCAAAAAGGATTTTAAAGAAAAATGAAAAACAATTCGCTTGCGATAATGGTTTCATTTTAGCATGTTCACAAACAAATCAGCTTCTCGTTTCACATCTTTTAGAAAACGCAGTTTATAATGAGTTGGTTTTAAGATGTTATGATGTAAAAATAGGTAAAACTTATAAAGGAGAAATAGATTTTGTAGCCATGAAAGATGGGAAGAAGTGCTTTATACAAGTTGCCTATTTATTATCGAGTGAAGAAGTAATTGAAAGAGAATTTGGCGCTTATAAATCTATAAAAGATAATGCGCCCAAATACGTATTAAGTCTTGATAAATTTGATATGTCCGCTGACGGTATCATCCATTTAAACATTGAGGATTGGCTTCTTCATAAAAAGGATTTGATGCTATTTTAGTGTTACAAATTGAAAATGTTAATTTGTTAAATTATATATGGTCATAAAATGAAAAAGAGAAAAATTTATACTTTAGCTTCGTTGTTATTAAGCATCTTTGTAGTAACCGGCTGCTCTAATGGATACATTGAATCTAAATTTGTTGAGTCTGGGTTTTTAAATAATAGTGAATCCGATGAAATAAGCCCTTGGCTTAAAACAGCTGTTAAAGCAAAAAAGAAGCAAAAGGAAAAGGCAACACTTACAGCTTATGCTGGATATCACACTGGATTTGTTGATAAGTGGAATAGTTTTCCAATTAAACCTGATTAGGAAAGGGTTGTACTTCAAAGATGTATAAGAGACCCAATTGGAAATGAAATTTCGAGTGCGTATTTTGACTTGCCTGACTTTTTTGATGAAAGTAAATATTTAGTAACTGAAAAAGAAGAAAAAGATGGTTCATCAACTAATAAGTTTATATTTGAATGTGAGGATCTTATTCCTCTTGAGGAAATAACTATTGAACGAGGTTATGTTTGCTATAAAATTTGCCTCTTAGATGATGATAATCAAGTTATCAAAGAAAATTTAGGCATTTTCGGTCCAATATCTATGGGCTCATTGCATTTCAAAATAATAGATAATCAAATAAACTTTTCTTTATATGAAAGCAGTCTTTAACGAATAATAGTGAAAGGAAATGGATACATGAAAATTAACAAAAAGTTTGTTGATGAATTAAGGGAAAAGAGCGGATATACAACAAAGAAATTTGCTGAAATTGATGGAATAAGTCCTGAATTTTATTATGCGATTATGTCAAATAAAAACGTTAGCTTGAGAACTATCAAGGCACTGAATGCCAACCTGAATTTTATGGCAGCAAAAGTTACTTTATGCTTACACTATATAGTTTAAATCCGATTGAGCCTCATGATGCTCAAAAAATATCAATTCATGACCATATAGCAAATTTAATAATAGAGAAACCTAGGAAAGGTCTTAGAAGAAAAAGTATTAAAACTATAATGGGTAAGGATAAACGGACCGATTGTACAATTAAAGGAATCTTTACAAATAAAAAGTACTATGGAGCGGCTATTTTATCGGGAAATATATTTCCTTGGAGAAGAAAATTCAAATCACGAAGGAAGAATATTATGGATCGTTAAGCGAAAGCTCGAGAAATTGGATTGTCAATGAAAATGATGATACCTCATTTGTGAAATATCTGCTTGGGACAATACTTTCTGCATACAGAGATTTTGAGGATAGAGTTAATATCGCAAGCCAAAAACTATCCGCATATGAAATGGTTGAAAAAGCAGTAAACCATAAGATGGGTAAATTCACTAAATCCGATATCATGGAAATGTGCCCGGAGATTGGCAGAGCATCTGTTGAGAACGCATTAAAGAAAATGTGTGATGAAGGCAAAATAGAAAAGCGTGGAGGAGGGAGATCCGTATTCTATTCTCCTAAATTATGAATAAGTCCCTAAAATCTATTCAAAATAGGAGAATATGACTTTGGCAAACATAAATTTAATTGAAAATATAGCGTATGGTGGTGATGAAACCGATTAGACATGAGACTGAAGATTAGTCATAAAAGGTTTTTATGATAACGAGGCATTAGAAAGAAAAAGAAGAGAATATTGAAACTTTGGAAACGCTCTTCAATGGTATAAATAAAATGTATTGTATTTAAGGATGGGAACTACTACGAGGCAACTCGATGTTTGCCCCATCGTTTTTTTGAGACACTAAAGGCGTTTGGCTTTTACATATGGATAGTAGGAAAAGACTAACCCTTTGATTTTTTGGTGGTTATAATACTTTTGAGAGGCTTAGAAGAATGAAAAGAATATCGGTTTTTGCTCTTCTGCTTTGTTTTCCTCTTCTCGCTTCCTTCAAGTCGGCCCCGCTCGTCGATGCTAAGCTTTTCGATGACAACAATGTCGAAAATGAGGCCTCTTTTTCTGTGGATGGCGAGACCCATGAACTTAATAAAGAATATGATTATGATCTTGGCCGGCGGAACTCGGCGTTAGGACAGAAACTTCGTTGGAAGGTGACGTCTTACAAAATTTATGAAATCGGTGAGCGCCATGGTTACATTTTGGATTATGGAGCCTTTTTCAATCCGCAAGCAATAAGCGGGTACGAGAGGTCTTTCGAAACGACTTTGTCGACAGAATATTCTGTTCTTTTCTCGCATCAGGTTACAACGGAATTTGCCGGATATTTTGGAACCATTCTCGGCATCGATGACCTTGTTGAAGTGAAAAACAGCTCAGAGGTCTCCCAGTCGACGACGGACATTGTGAGCTACGGGTACACTTATGGGGAAACCAAGACCACGACTTCGACTTATACTTTCGATTTTTCGGCTTGTCCGAGTGATTATGTCGTGGCGCCTTGTCTTGTTTGCAATGCTGTCCAGATCACTATTGAATATTCGGTTCTCAACCATTGGTGGTGGGGAGACTATGATACGTATAACAAAGAAGAGGTCGATCAAACGCGAGACATTTTGGTTTATCGTCCAGGTTCGCTCATGACGACTTATGCCATACGTTGGTCTGGAGATGACAATCCACCACATATTTACAGAAATGCCATTGCTGATTAAGCGAATAAAGCGCCAGCCTTTACGTTTCCTTCTTTCTGCCTTTGTTTATTTTCTGCTCTTCTTGGCGATGGATATCGTCTTGCTTCTGTCCCTTTCTTTCTCCAATAAGATTGTCATTTACTCTGGAGGGTACGATCCCGATTGCTATTATTCGAGATCCCCTGTCCACTACGACGCCTCACTATCCTTAAGAGAAGAAGAATGGGGAAAGGCTTCTGACATACGCTGTCAGGTTCGGGACGATCAAGCTCTCTATTCCTGCTATGGGACAGAGACTGTCGTCACCAAAAGATTTGGTGTCCTCCTTGCGGCAAGGGCCTATATGGCAATCGCCGACTATTCCATCGATGCTTCTCGGGAAGTCTTGGATAGGGCCCACTGCTATGTCAGTCAGGATATCGTCGGTCTCGATTTCTTTGAAAGAGATGGGAAGAGCTATCCTGTCGCTGGTACTTTCGCCACGAGCCTGTCCGAAAATCTGTTTTCCGCCTATCGAGACGCCGGGATCGATCAGGTTTCCCTTGTCGTCATCATAGATCCGGGAGTGGACGTTTTTTCCGGCGACAATAGCTCCTTTGTCTGCCGCGGCTCTCCTTTGGCCCATGTGCCGGGACTTGTCTCCGGGGAGGACCTCAATGCCGAGTATCAGTCGAATTTCGATATCTTCAGGCCTCTCTTTTATGTCGTGACTCTTGTCCCTTTCTCCTTTGCCATGCTCTTCTTCTCCTTGATTGTCGTCGCCCTTCAGAAGGATGAGACAAAGGAGATGGCGATACTCGGACTTTTCGGAATGAAACGGATGACGAATATCGCACGGCTTTTCCTTCTGCGCTTTCTCCAGGGGCTTCTGGGATTTTTCTTGTCGATGGCGATTTTCCTGCCTATCCTGGTCGCCAATGGGACCAGCAAGCTTTCTGTTTTCCTCCTTTTCCTCATTCAGCTTTTCTTCGTCGCCTTTTTTGACTTCCTCTTGTCCCATCATCAGGCGAAACAAGCCTATCCGCATTCGGCTTTTCATGGAGGGAAGAAAAAATGACAATAAAGACGCAGGACCTGTCGAAACGCTTTGCCGACCGGACGCTCTTCTCGAATGCCGACCTTCTTTTCGAGGAAGGAAAGATCTATGCCATAGTCGGCGAGAGCGGATGCGGAAAGACGACGCTCATGAATCTTCTTTCCCTTGTCGACCTGGATTTCGAGGGAAAGATCCTCTATGACGGAGTGGAAGTCAAGGGGAAGACGCAAAAGGAAATCGATGCTTTCCGGAACCAGGGCTTCGCTTTCGTGTTCAGCGAGCCGTTCCTTCTCGACTATCTCGATGTGATGGAGAATGTCTCCCTTCCTCGGTTCGTCCGAAAACAGAGGATCGATCAGATGGCTATCGAGGAGAAAGCCCATATCCTCGGAGTCTTCGACCTTCTTGACAAGAAGGTGACATCCCTTTCGGAAGGCGAGAAACAAAGGATAAGCGTCCTCAGGGCCCTTATGACATCCTCTCCTGTTCTTGTCTGTGACGAGCCGACGTCCCATTTGGATGGCTCCAATGCCGACAGGCTCCTTCATATGCTGCTTTCGATCGCCCATGAGCAGAAGAGGACGGTCATCGTTTCGACGCATGAAGAGAGCACCCTTCCGCTTTTCGATGTCGTCTATCGCATCAAAGACGGAAGAGTGGAGAGACTTTCCGATGAATAGGCTTCATCTCTTTTTTCGGCTTCTTGTCAATAGGCATCGGAAGAGCACCATTCGTTTTCTCTTCTCCTTCCTGATGAGCCTTCTCCTTCTTTTCCTGTTCTCTTTGGTCTCCTTCTTTCGCCCCTATTACTTCCATCAGAACGAATTCATGGACGAGAAGGTTCTCACCCTCGCCAAAGAGTTCGATGAAAGCCCGACGGACGCTGCTCTTGAAAAGAGCGATGCCTTCTTTGAAGAAAGCATACCCGGGCTTGGCATTGAAAAAGGCATTGTCGAAACAAAGTATTCTTATTGCTTTACAATCGACGATGTCGATCTTTTCTTTGTTTCGGAAGATTTCTCCCTTCTCTCCCTTGGTCTTGTTCCCTTTGATGTCGTCACGGCCCCGAAAGCGAAGACGGCCTATGCCATCGGGACGGAAAGCGTCTCTCTTTCCGGCCTTGCAGACCTTTTGGGTGTCGATATCCTGTGGAGCAAGGATCCCGCCGAAGACAACGGACAGATCGTCTTTCCGTCGTATTGTGCCCTTATTCTCAATATAGCCGACATGGATCTGGCGAAGGTGAAGGCAGACAGCTTCCTGACGTATTGTACTTTGAGCCTGGAAGGGACACTCACGGATCAGGAGATCTATCGTCTTTATATGATGTCCAAGGCGGAGAACCTTTTCCCGTTGGCATTTGACGACTTCATCTATCCGGCCCGCAACTATTCCCTTTTCTATCCGGTGATCCATTCCATTTCCGCCCTTGGCATCGTCCTTTCCCTGATCGTGCTTTGCTGTGCCGTTCTTTCTCAGGCCATCGTCGACTATCTCAGGGAAAAGGATGATCTTGGGGAGACGGCCTTGCTTCGGCTTTTCGGCCTGGATAGGCGAGGCTATGTTCTCATGAAGACCTCTTCCTCCCTTCTTCCAATTCTCTCGGGAAGCCTTTTGGCCTTGATTCTCTATGCCTTGTTTATGGCGGCATTCAAGGCGGCAAAGGGGTTCACGTTCTTCTTTGCCCCGCTTCTTTACTTTGCCTATTTCCTGCCTTCCGTCCTTCTTGGACTTCTGAGTGCGCTTTATGCTTTCCTTCTCTACCGAAAGACGGATGGCAGGGCCTATTCGATATTGGAAGGAAACGAAAAGAAGGAATAGCGTTCAACAAGCCCTTATGCCATCTTCCGAAATGGAGGGAATCGGAAAGAATCGCGACTTTCGGGGAAAGTCTTTTATTAGCAGGGATAGCTAATAAAAGACTGCCTTCCCCGTCATTGCCTGCAGGAATTGCGACAAGGAAATGTCATTTCCTTGGGACCTGTATCAAATCTGTATCACGAGGGCGGCCCGAGGGGCTTCTGGTGTGTGTGAGGCATGAGGTGTCGGACGAAAAAAGGGGGATTGACCCCCTCTTGCAAAGATTTTAGAGAAACGATAAGATGATAGTGACCAGTTGTAAGACTGCCACTATCAGTTTGAGCACTAGAGGTGCGATCTCTAGTGCTTTTTTCGTTCGCCTTTTCATGCGCGAGCCCTCCTTTCGAGAATCGAGAAGGAGGGGCAATTTTGCTTTGTGCAATCTATCGCTTGCCGCTCCCATGCCAAGGCATAGTTCTATTTTCAAGTCACTTGTGTTTGTAACATTTTGTCCCGGAAAAAGCGCTTTCATCCCAGGTTCTTGAAAACGATATCTTGTCTTTTTATCGTAAAGAAAAAGGGAGGAGGGAGATGCTTGCGTCAGGATTTATAACTGCTGTTGGTTTGGACTTCACATACGTCAACTTTCACTATTTCACATTGAGAGGTTGATTCATGAAAAGGAAAAACGCCCTGCCGGTCTTGGCTTGCCTTCTGATGGGAAGTGCTGTCTCTTGCTCCACTTCCTCCTCGTTGACGGAAGATAAGGTGTATTTGAAATTCCAATCGACCATCATGAACCGTAATGTCGATCAAGACTGCGATGTCATCTGTACCCTTTTCGATGACCATGAGGCGACGTTCAGCATCCTGGAAGATTCTTTCCGATGGAAGGAAAACGATGGCTATGGATTGACGATATCTTCCGAAGAACACGACATTTTCGTTGATTTCGACCGATATTCGGCCACGCATTATTTCTTCTGCGAAATCGAGGGGACGACCTATCGCTTTGAGGCAAAGGATACTTCCTATGTCCAGAATTTGAGCTCGGACTATTCGCCGGCCTATCAGCGCCTTGGGGCATACGAATTCAGCGGCCATGGAACGACAAGCGGAGTGGAGACCACCGGGAAGGTTTTCCTGCTGGATGACGAAAGTCGGACCGTGTACGTGTTTCCTCAAGGTCCTGACGGTCGATCGACGAACGTTGTTTTTGTCTCATATGGCTGGACCTTTTCAAACGGCGTCTATTCCGTTCCCTTTGGCGGAGAGAATATCCTGTCGTCTCATTGCGACATACCGGGTAAGAGAGGCTATCGACTTCAGATCCCGGGCGTGGGCATTTCCTATAGCAACTACTACTTGGTCGAGGACGAGGGATTTGACTGGCGGGACTATCAGGATTCCGACTTCCAGATTGAAACCGGAAAGTAAGACGAATTGAAAAAGAGAAGCTGTCAACGCTTTCTCTGCTTCCGTTCTATTGGGAGGCGTGGGTTGTCGAAAAAGGGCGGAGAGAGACAGCTGGAGGGATGGCGTTAAAAGAGATTTATATAAAGAATTTATTTTTTATCTGAATATTATCATATAAAAAGTGCTTATATAATGATATTTTATGTCTTGAGCAATTTATTTATTCTTTGATAGCTTTTATCTGCATGGCAAGGGGTTTGCGAGAAAAGCGGATTTTGCCATAGGCAAAGAGGAAGGGAAGCAAAAGGGCGAAAAGGATCGGCACGAGAAGCCAAGGTGTCGAGGGAAGATAGGCATAGAGGCTTGAGGAAAAGATGGTGGCGATGCTGTTTTCCAAACTGCCTTTGAGGCAAAAATAGAGGATTAGGCTGATGCCGCTTTCCAAGACGGCCACGACAAAAAGGGGAAGAGAAGATAGAAAAGCGAACGTGTTTCTGGAAAAGCCGATCGTTTGAAGAAGAAGCCGTCTCTTCCCTTCTTCTTTTGCGTATGCGAAAGAGAGAAGGAAAAGCGTCGCGGCAAAGAAGAGAAGGCAGGCCACAAGGAGAAGAAAGACAAGATACCATTGCTTGTCGAGGAAATTCATGGCGTTGGCATCGTTGGGCAAAAGAATCATGTCCTGTGCCAAGATGGCATCGGCATCAAAGGAGAGAAGGGAAGTGAAGACAAGTGCAAAGAAAGAGAAAAGGGCGAGCAGCAAAAAGCCTAGAAGGGTACGAAAGAGACAGTGTCGGATCGTCAGAAGGGGAAGGGCAAAGAAGGCTCTCTTGGGAAGGAGCAAAAACGGGCTTGCCGTCGATTCCTCTTTTGACTCGGATGCCGGCGCAGGCTCAAGGAACTTTCCTTGATGAAGATGAAGGAGAATGATATCTGGCGGAAGAGCCTCTTCTTTGAAGTCATGGGCAACGACGATGACGGTTTTTCTTTTTGCGAGTTCCTCCAAAATCCCATGGACAATCTTGGCGTTCCTCTCGTCGAGATTTCCTGTCGGCTCGTCCAAAAGAAGGATACTTTTGTCTTCCAGGAGGATTCTGGCCAGGGCCACGCGCATTCTTTCTCCCATGGATAGGCTTTCGACTTTCTGCGCCTTTTTGTCCAAGATGCCAAGACCTGAGAGAGACTTCTCTATTCTTTCGTTGTTTTGGCAGACGAGTCTCAAGTTATCTAAGACGCTCCACTCCGGAATGACGTTTTCGTCCTGGGACAGAAAGGAAATGTTTCTTCGGCGAAAATCCTCCCGCTCTTTCTCCGTCATTGCCCCGGTGTCGTTGCCGTCGATGAAGACGGATCCTGACGTCGGCTTGTCCAAAAGGCCTATCAAATTCAGGAGAGTACTCTTTCCACAGCCGCTCCTTCCTTTGATGACATACAGTCGGCCTGGGACAAAGGAGTAGTCGATCCCTTTCAAGACAGCCTGTTCTTTTCCGCTTTCCAGGAACGCTTTTCGAAGCTTCTCAATGCGAATGGTCATGTTTCTTTCTCCGTGGCAGAAGAAGGGGAAGCAAGAAGACAAGGACGACAAAAAGGAAAGACAGGAAAAGGGCCAGGAAGCCGTAAAGATAGGAGAAGAGAAGCGATCCGGGGAAGAAGGAGTAGATGGCCTTCACGACCGGCTGGAATAGGGAGGGCGATAGGATGGCGGAAAGAAGGAAGGACGGGAAAGCGATCGTCAAGATGGAACAGAGATAGAGGAGAAGGCGGTCTTTCTTCCGGAATCCCCAGAGGATGAGAAGAGTCTCCTCTCGCCGAAGGTCCTTTTCGATCGTGATGAGATAAAGCAGTGCGATCAAGATGGCGATGCCGAAGAAAGACAGGGAGAGAACGATCCACATGGTTCTAGCCTGCCCCTGTATGAAGGGGAAGATATTTTGGACATAGAAACCGTCGATGTCGATCTTGCCGTCGAGAACCTCTTTTTCGTTATCGAGCAAGTAGCTTAAGGGATAGCTCGTTTCCGAAAAACCGACGCGCAAGGAGAAAAGCTCTGAGGAAATCTTCTCTAAGACAACTTTCTGGACAAGGGAGGGGAGAGTCCATGCCGCTTCGTCATCGATGACGCCATAGCAACCGACGATCGTCAAAGAATAAGTTTCCGTTTTTTGGAAGGCGTTTGTCGGCGTGACAAGGTCCAGGACGAGAGAGAGGCCCTCTTCCTTTAGGAAGGCATTTCCTATGGCATTATCCGCACCGAAGAAGTATTGCTCGAGGCAGGAGTTGTCCACGACGATCTCGTTTTCGTTCTTTGGCAAGCGTCCGAGAAGATAGTAGCTTTTTTCGCCGGTGGCATAGAAATTCTCTTCCGCCTCACTTCTGCTCGGGAAGAAAGTGTAATTCCGACAATCTTTGAGGTCGGACGAAAAATAGGTATCCCTTTTGTTCTCTTCGACTCCGATCGAGTCGTAGAAGTCATCGATCGTATCGGAAAGATTCCCTCCTTGGAAGAGCGACACGTTTTGCCTGAGATATTCCCGATAGGCCGATGATGAGGCGATTGCTGTCGGGTAGGAGGAGAAGTCTCCGGAGTCGAAATAGCCTGCGATGACAAACTCGTAGTCATTCCGCCCGAGAGGGAAAGAAGAGCCGACATCGGAAGAGAGACCTTTGTCATGGATCTGATCGCGGATGGCAGAATCAATCAGGATAGGGATGCTATCCCCATTGTCTTCGGTATCGGAAAAAGAGGGAAGGGCACCATAAAGATCACGGATATCCTCATCGAGATAGATGGCATATTTCCCGTCTTGGTCGTTGTTTGCCGCAAGACAGGGGATCATGTCCTCATCGATCAAAGAATTTGTATGACAAACGTATGTCTTTTTGTCTTCCAATGCCGAAGCGAGACTGCCTTTGGCATCAAAGCCAAAGTAGTTGAAGCCGAAGAATCCAAAGAAAAAAGCGACAAAGAGGAGAACAGCAGTGGAAAAATAGGCGGCCTTGTTTGACAGCGCTTTGTGAACACTCAAAGAGAGAAGGGGCTTTTTGATTCTATTGACCTCTATCTGCTTCTCATTCTTGGCTTTGCCATCCTCTTTTTTGATATTGTTCTCGACGATTTTTCCATGCTTGAGAACGATCTTTCCATCGGCACAATTCTCGAAAAGCTCCAAGTCATGGCTGGCGACAAGGACAAGGTGGTCCTTTGAGAATTCTTTCAACTTCTGAATCACAATCTGGGCATTATCATCGTCGAGGTTGGCCGTCGGTTCGTCGGATAGGAGAATGGGCGTGTTTTTCAGAATGCCACAAGCCAAAGCCAGGCGCTCGCTTTCCCCTTTTGAAAGCTTGGAGGCCTTTTCGGATTCTTCCAATGTGAAAGCGTCAGCCATCTTTAATGCTTCTTGCCGATTGGATGTGGCAAGAAGCAGATTGTCCATAACGGTCAATCCGTTGAAGACATTGTTCTCGACACGAACATATGTCAAAGAATTGCGATAGAAATTTTCATCGCAGCACACCTTCTTTCCGTCAAAAAGAATTGTTCCGGAATCCGGTTCTTTCAACCCGGCTATCAAATCCAGCAGGGTCGTTTTCCCGCAGCCGGAAGCCCCCGTGACAAGAAAGAGGCCAGAGTCTGGAAAAGACAAATCATGGATTTCCAAAGAGAAGTCCGTATCACCATATTGTTTAGTGAGGGAGATTATTGCAATCATTCGGCTCTTTTCCTTTTTTGTTTTTTAAAAAATAGTTGTTGATTACTTGTAAAAATTATAGTGGGGGGGGAGTGATGTTTTCTACCATGCCCATACAAAAATTGCGAATCTGTATGGTTCGCATTAGAATGTTTTCATGAACAAAAATGCCAAAGAATGTTTCTACACGACTTTCTTGCAAATGATTTCGACGACAGGAGTCGAAAAACTTTCTGTAAAGCGGATCTGTGGCAATGCCGGTTTTCCAAGGGAGACTTTCTACTATCATTTTCAGAATCTGGAAGACTTCCTCGAAAAATGCACGGCCCATTTTTTCCTCGGCCTATTGTCTTTCCTGTCTGAAGCGTTGATGTCCGGGGACAAATGGCGGCGAAATATGTTGTCTATCGCCCAAAAAAGCTCTGAAATCCGTCCGTTTTTTGAGCAAGAGCCTTTGATTTATCTGTTTGAGAAACGGGTAGAGTCAAAATTCTTGAAGCGTATCGAAGATTTCGAGGCAAAAGAGAGAACGACCATTCTCTTGGATTACTTTGTCCTGATGGGGACTGTCCAATTTATCGCAAGGAATCCGGACAAAGCGCTTGATGGAAGGGTTCTGCAATCCTATCTTTCCAGGCGTTCGATCAAAGAGTTTCTGGCGCTCCTTGCAGAAATACTTCAAGAAAAAAAGCCCTAGATCTCACGTCAAAGCTTCCAAAAAAGAGCAAGAGGGCATCGGCAAATAAGAAAGCGCTTACTTACGGTGTTTTCCTGTATCAATGGATTTCTGTCCATAACTTTTAGAATCTCTGTATTTATAATTAATCCATATTGTAAGAAAGGAGACAACGAATGCGATCTCGTGTCATTGTACGTTGTGCCGTTCTGTCTCTTTCATCTCTTGCTCTTCTAGCCGCCTGTTCCAATTTGCCGGGCGCGTCTTCTACCCTTCCTTCTGTTTCCACCAGCGACAGCGTTTCTTCATTGCCGACTAGCCCTTCTACTTCTACCCCCCCCGCTTCATCTGACAGCTCTACGACCGGCAAGCCTTCTTCGAGTTCCTCTTCCTCCTCGAGTTCTTCTTCCGACTCTTCAAGTAGCGGATCCTCTTCAAGCTCGTCCTCCTCCTCCTCTAATTCTTCTTCTTCTTCAAATTCCTCTTCTTCCGATTCCTCCACTTCTAGTTCTTCTGCCATCGTTCTTCCGGATCCGACGGAAAAGACGTGGGAAGAGATTCTCGAAGACATTGATGCTGTCTCGACGCAGGAGAACAAATCCATGAGTTTCCAGGACAGTTTCACGTCCTCTCATGGAACGGTCTCTTTTTATGAAAACGAGATTCTGGAGCAGACCTATCCCGATGGAAGCCAGGATTACGATATCCTCTATCGGGCAAGGGAAGATGGCTATTATTACGAAATCGACACGGAGTCCCAGTCGAGTTCCAAACTCAAGATCGAAGAAGGGGAAACGGATATCTTCTCCAAGACAACGATCACGCCTGAGGAGGTCGATGAGAATCTTCTCGGAATCGAGCATAGCCTTTCTTCCTTCCTGGAAAAGGCGACCTCGACCTATCTTGCCTATAATGTCGTCGAGGAAAGTGTCAGTCACTATATCACCAACAATGGCGAGGACTATGATGTTTTGATCCAGTCCGGAACGACGTCCCGCCACACTTATGAAACGACTTTGACTTTCGATCTTGAAGGAACGCTTCTTCGCGGAGAATTCTTCGACAGGACTTGGAGCGAAGAGAATTACGACGTCGAGGAAGGCGCTCCGATCGACGAGACGAAGGAACCGGAGTCCGAAGATTCCCTTGTCGTCGCTTTCACGGCTGGTGACAGGCCATCGGGGGCACCGAAATTTGATCGTTCCCCCTATTTTGTCGAAAGCCTTGGGGATATTCGTGTCTACACAGAAGGCTATGGCGACAAGGAGGTCGTCGAGGCGGGGCAATATCTCAATGTCGAGATCGAGAGCTATGCGCCGGAAACGGCCTTGGACATCGATGATTTCGACATCATCGCCGTCGAGGACGAGACGATCATCGGCAAAGTTTCGGAATACTCTTCCTCTTACAAAGCACTTAAGCCTGGCACGACCACAGTCACTATCGGCGATCCTTTGGGTCTTGTCACCAAGGACGTTGAAGTGACCGTCGTTCAGCCGATGCCGACTTCCGTTTATATTGATTACAATGCCAAAAAAGAACTGGAAGTCGATGAAATCCTAGATATTTCCTATGAAGTCATGCCCGAAGAAGCTTTGCAGGATGTTACTGCGACTTCAAGCGACGAAAGCGTCTTGAAGGTTCTGGAAGTTGATCTCGAAAACAATGTCGTGAAAGTCCAGGGCGTGAAAGAGGGCACGGCGACATTGACCGTCGAGTCGAAAGCCGATCCCACGAAGACAGCCACGCTTGATATGGTCGTCACGCCGAAGAAGGTCCATGGCGATGCCAGCTTCCTCATCGGGACATGGACGGGAACGACGGACATCTTCGAGACTACCTTCACCTTTCACGATGATTTCACGGGCAGTGTCGAGCAGAAAGTCGAATCCATCGCCGTTCCCAATTCCGCCACTTTCACATACGAGTATGTCGACGGGAAGATCAATTTCACGACATGGGAAAGCGAAGACGACACGATTCGTGAACCTACGTCTGTCACTTACGATTCCGAAAGCGGTGTTTTGTCCATCACTGCCCGCTGCCTTGATGATTTTGGGGATTTCACCACAGTCAATATGAAGCTGACAAAGGCAACCAGTCCGCTGGACTTCCTGCTTGGAAAATGGACGGGTTACGACGAATATGATTCCAATCCCATCAATCTCTATTTTGAAGATGGCGGGCAAGGCAGGGTTGAGGCCGGATACAATTTCAACAGCAAGGGTACTTTCATCTACACCTACTCTGACGGTGTGCTCGCCTTCCAAGAATGGGATTACGATTATTATTACAACCCTGACGAGATTGTTGTCAGCGAAGACAAGACGACGATCACCATGGAATTGGAAGATTACGATGGCTTCTGGGACTATACTTTCACGAAAGCCGAAGAATAACGAAAGGACAGACAATGAATATGCGAATTCAGAAAGGTTTTTTCCTTTTCCTTCCCCTTCTTTTGACAGGATGCACTGGTCAATCGACCTCAAGCGCTGCGCTATCCAGCACGACCTCGGCGGACACTTCTTCGACACCCTCTCCCTCTTCTCCGAGCAGCTCTTCCTCCGCAAGCTCGTCCCAGAGCAGCGAGGATCCCGTCCTCCAAAATATCGCCTCTGCCCTTGAGGCCGTCTCTCCTTCCGCGACGCTGACGGGCGATTATCTTTCGATGTATCCTTCGGATGGATCGACTTATGACGAAGGCAGCTATGAGGTCTCCATCGGTGCCGACTTCTATTATGTCGAAAGGGAGTATGCCGATGTCTACGGCAATGCGACATCGGAGGAACATACCTTCAAGGTCGGAGAGGAAGGCCAGATCCAGGAGCAGACCATATCTCTTCTCAATGTGCCGTCCTATGTGGACTATGTCAATCCGTTCACGGACGAGACGATGAAGGCGGGAAAACTTCTGTCCAATCCCTTTGCTACCCTTGAGGCCGAGGACTTCACTTCCGTCGGCAGCGGTCTTTATGAGCTCTCCCAGGAGAAGCTCTCGGCTTTTGCCGGCTTCGCCACCTTCGAGAACATCCGCTCCGACCGTTCCTATGAATGCGAGATCGAGTCTGCCGTCTTCGAGATTCTCGACGGCAGCTTCACCACCGGTGTGGTGACCACCAAGGCCCAAAGCGACGGTATGCTCATTCCGGATGATTTCATTTTCGAATTCACTTTCGAGATTGCCCCCTGTGAATTCACAGAGGCACCGGTGATTTCGGCTTACGAGCATCGGGAAGAACACGGCAAGCTCAAGAAGGCTTTCGACAGCCTTGATGCCAAAATCCAGGAAGGCAACTACACGGTTGTGGCGGACGATGAGGAGACAGGCGGCGAGTTTTCCATGCAATATGAAACCTACTACACGAAAGACGTCATCTATTCGACCTTCCGTCCTCTGATCTACACCTATACCGAAGGCTATGTCTTAAGCGAAGGAAGCACCTTCCAGCATTTCTATTACTATACCGCCGGGGAGAATGCCGGCACGGCGAAACTCTCCACGACGGGAAGCCGGGCCTATAAGGATAGACAATGGCTGGATGTCGACGTTTCCAGCTTCGCCGTGGAGTTCTTCCATGAAGACAGGGAGAATGTCTTCGTCACTAGCGATCCCCATGTCGTCGCGGAGATCGGGGCTTTCCTCTGCCCCTTCATCGACAAGCTCGACCCCTATTACATCGCTAACAAAGTCGAGATCACGCTGGATAGCAATGGAGAGATCTCGACGATCGCTAGGACGGCCTACGACTGGGCCGCCGGCTACACGGATGTCTTCACTTATACGATAACGGATGTCGGGACGACGACGATTCCGGAAGAGGTCCTTGCCGCATTATGAGGAAAGGACTTCTTCTCCTTCCTCTTCTCTTCCTTGCCTCTTGCGGAACTGTGGACAGTTCCTCTTCTTTCTCGTCTCCCTCCTCGGAAAGTTCGACGTCTTCTCCAACTAGCCCCTCCTCGACGACAGGAACATCGTCTTCCTCAACTTTGTCCGGGAGCGTCAGCGACGCACTTAACTATGCTAAGGAAAGGGCATTGACTTTGGAAGGGGACTGCACCCTTCTTGTCAACGATAGCGAGACTCCCTATGCCCACTATGTCCTCGGTTTCGACGAACAGGCCATTTCCGTTCGTGAGGATCTGGTCTCGACCGATGGGACGATGGTGGAAGGGACGGAGACAATCTATTTTGCGAAGGAAAACGGCAAGACATACAGCCGCCAAATCAATCTCGATAATGAAGTCGAGGACGTTCCCCTTCTGTCGGGTGGGGAAAGCGTGGCTTTCGCGGAAAATTTCCCCAACCCGTTCTCGGTGCTCAAGTTTTCCGACATCCTCAGCTACGAGAACACCTATCTTCTCAAGCCGAATGCCATTTCGACCTTCTCCCTGTATGCCCTCCATCAGTCTGTCTCGCCTACGAAGATCGAACTGAGCATGGAAGAAGGACGATTCACGCACATTCGGATCAAGACGTCGACCTATGGCGGCCTTGGCGGGGTCGGCCTTTCCTATCGCTACGACCTAGCCATCCGTTACGATACGCCGATCTCTGCACCGGAGCTTACGCCGTATCCTACGGAAGAAGAGCATGCCACCCTTGAGGCGGCTTTGGCCCGACTCGATGAAAAGGTCGCAGGACACAACTACACCATCGAAATGAAACTGGATGCCGGAAGCGGAGCTGTGCCGTTTGCGTACTACGTCACCGAAGAAGGACATCTCGACACGAGCATCGATTCTTCCGGTGCCATTCAAGGCCTGATCCGTCAGCACGACGGATATCACTATTTCACCTATGCTTCCGGCACGGCGACGATCGATGACAGCGAAGCCTATGACTTGGATGAGATTGAATTGGATTTCCTTTCCTTCGCTCCCGAACTCTTTGTCTCGCAGGGAAAATCCTTCCACTCCCGAAGCGGCTACGCCGCAAGCCTTTCGACGATGGTCGCCCCGATGCTCTACCGGGACTATCTTGCAAGCTGCGCGACGGATGTCGAAATCGCTGTCGAGGGGGAAGACGTCCGCTCGCTGGAAATCTTTTTCGTCGATTTGAACAACATGATTTCCGGCAGTCTTTCCATGTCTTTCACAGACTTCCAAAAGACGACTTGGCCGATTGAGATCTGAAGCTCTGTTCCAAGAGAAGCCTCGGCTCGTCCTTGTTGGGCCGAGGCTTTTTGTTTTGCCTGGGAGAAGGGATAAAACGGAACTCGATGCGAAAGAATATGATTTTGAATGCTGAGAAGAGAGTCGAAACGAAGTGTGACAAAGACAAGGCGAATTGGGTTTTTAGAGTGGAAAAGAAGCGAGGTGAGAGAAATTTCGGTATACTGAAAAGATATTTTACGTTGATATTAGGTAATGAATTTAACAAATAATAATATTGAATTTATTCATTAAACTCATGTATTAAGAAAAAGCCAATCTTTTTCAGAGAAAAAATAGCACAAGGGATACGAAAAAGAAAAGGAGGATTGAATCACTTGCACATGTTTTTGCTATGAGCATAAAACAAAGCTTTTTAATATTATAAAGATTGGTATACAGAAATATCTTTAAAAATTAAGAAAAAAATTTAATTAATTTTGCGATGAAATTTTTATCATATAAAAAAGATACCACTTTTTATTAAGTGTGAAAAAAGCCAGGCACCATAGAGAAAGACATCTGAGAATCTTGGGAAACGATAAATCTTTTCGAGGGATGCTTTTTTGTTTCGATAAGAGAAGACAGGCTTTTCCGAGATGCCAGCTCTTGCGAAGAAAGACGCTCGGCTTCAGCCCGTTGTCAAAACAAAGCAGGAGGATTTTGAAAGCGTTGACCGGTTTCTTGTCGCCTGTTGTCTTTTGCCGATGAATCTCCTATAACTATAAATATGAATTTTGTGGAATCGCTTTCTTTTTATTTCACGATGGTCTGTGATGCGACGCAATATATCACCATTTTCATCTTTTCTCTTTCCCTTCTTGCCCTGTCCTTGCCGAAGACCTTCGATAAGAAAAGCATTCTTTTCCTTGTTTTGCGTTTTCTTATCTTTTATGCCTCCTTCCTGTTGATAGGCGCCCTTTTCTTCTCCTTGGATCGTATGATTCCGCATTCGTTCGGCATTCTTTTCAATCTCTCCTATCTTTTCCTTCCTCTTATCTATATTTTTATCTTCCTCAAGGATGATTTCTGGCATCGCTATGTGAAATTCTCCTTTCTGGCAGCCTCCTTCTTTGTTGCCTTGGAGGTGTCAAGAAACATGGGCCTGATCCTCGGTGAAGTGACGGGCGACAACTTTGGCTGGGTGGTCTTCGGGCGAACATGCCCGTTCCTTTTCTGTCTCCCTGTTTCCTACCTCATGTGGCGCTACGATATTTCAAAGTACAAGAACCTCAGCAAGCCGCTTTTGGCCATTGTCAGTATCATCGCCTATTCCCTTATTGCCGTTGCGATCTTTGAAAACCAGTCCTCTCCGGGAAGGGAGGATTCCATTTCGGTGTTGGCATCGTTCTCCTGCCTTTACCTCGTTCTTCTGATCATCCTGTGCCTGACATACTATTGCTTCTACTATTTCACGAAGTCAAGGCACGAGGCTCTTTTGGCCGACATCCGCCTTTCCTTGGGAGAAGCCCAGATGGACCAGCTTCAGTCGGATATCTTCAATCGTGAGGAACTCTCCAAGATGCGCCACGATCTGAAAAATCAGCTCTCCTACATTCGGACGCTTCTCAAAGAAGGAAAGATAGAGGAAGCCACCGGCTTCATTGAGGAATTGACGCATCAACACGACGACGTCCTCAACAGTTTCTCATGCTCAAACAGCGTCATCGCCGGCATCATCAACATGGAGACCGCCAAGGCCAAGAGACGCGGAATCAAGCTTGTCGCCCATGCCGTCGTCCCCCCCACCTTCCCATCGAACAGACCGACTTGTGCTCCTTGATTTCGAATCTTCTGGACAATGCTTTCTTCTATTCCGACGGGCGCATTCCGCCGAAGATCGATATCTTTACTTATAAGGATTATCTGAGGATCATCGTCGTCAATTCCGTTCCCGAAGGCTCGGAGAAGGAAGCCGTGGCCTTGAAGACGTCAAAATCGCGGAAGAGGCACGGATACGGCACGAAGATCATCCGCTCGATCGCCAGCTCCTATGACGGCTATGCCCGCTTCGAGGCCGACAAGGGAAGGTTCACCGCAGATGTCGTCTTGATGCTCAAGGAGAAAAAGGATGCTTGATATATGTCTGTGCGATGACGATTCCATGGCGCTCAGCATCGCCCAGACGGGATGCCAGAGCTTCTTTTCGGACAAAGGGATCGACGTCAACATCGAGTGCTTCTCTTCCGGGAAAGAGCTTCTTGAAGAGAGTCAATCTGGGCACTTCAAGCTGGCCATTCTGGATATCGACATGCCCGATATCAACGGCATCGAGCTTGCGGACAAGCTGACGAAGCAGAATTTCAATATCACCGTGATGTTCCTCTCCCAAAGGGAAGACCTCGTTTTCGAGTGTCTCTCCGTTCATCCTTTCGCCTTCATTCGGAAGGGGCGCTTCGTCGAGGATCTTAGAAAGGCCATGACGCTTTATGTCGAGACGGTCTATAACCGCGAAGACGACCAGGAGACGCTGACGATCAAGAAGAAAACGGGGATGCTGACCTTGGCCATCAGCGAGATCCTATATATAGAAGGAAAGAGGAACTATCAGGTGTTCCACCTCCGCAACGGCGAAAAGGTCGAATCCCGAGTCTTGATGCGGGATCTGGAAAACGCCCTGCTCGACAAAGGGTTCCTGCGCATCCAGAAAGGCTTCCTTGCCAATGCCCGATATATTCGGAGGCTGAACAAGAAAACGGTCCTGCTGGCAAACGGTGTCGAACTGCCCCTGTCCACAAGCAAGAGCGAGGAAATCATGCAACGCTTCCTGGACATCACTCGGGATACGAACCTGACTCTTGAGTAGCAGATTCGTCCCAGAAATCTCGATTTCGTCCCATTCGGTTCAATTCTAATCCCATAAAAGGGCTTTCCGTCCCAGATGGAAGCCCTTTCTTTTTGAGTTTCTATAATTGTCCTCAAGCGAACCAAAACGATTGAGGAGGTAAAAATGAAACGGCTTAATCACAAGGTTCTTCTGCCCCTGTTCGCCCTGACAGCTTCTGGTCTTCTGGGCTCTTGCGGGACAGACACAAGCTCGCCTGTCGGCGAGGACGGAGTCGTGCTGGACTTTGTCGCCTGCACGGATTCTTCGTGGGACGCGGAAGTCACTCTCGGCTCCTTCGTCTATCAGTTCGACGTCAAGCTCAAGGATGACAACAGCGTCAGCCTCGAAGCCGACTGCCTCGAGGAAGCCCAGCAGGGCGGCCAAGGCGGTGGTCCCGGTGGCCCGGGTGGAGGCTTCCCTGGCGGTCCCGGTGGCCCGGGTGGAGGCTTCCCTGGCGGTCCTGGAGGCGGAGGTCAGCAAGAAGCGACTTCTTCCAAGGAACCCATGAGCGAGGCGGAACTCGAGAAGCAGGACTTCACCATCGGCGGAACCTGGGAGCTCGAAGAAGGCTATGGCTATATTCTCAACCTCTCCGACGCGACAAAGTCTGTCATCCACGTCGACTACAACCTGACGCAGGGAAGACACGAATTCTACTATCAGGTCCCGCATGGCGATGACAAGGCCACGGTCCTGTTCCAGGCCAAGGATTCCGGCTTCCGCAACAGTCTTGCGGCCGATTACAAGACGTGGGACGAGCGCGACAGCAAGCACATCTTCATCGGCGAGACGACCGGAAACAACGGCTCCGTCGCCCATGCCTATCTCTATTGCCATTCCGATGGCTCCGCCAAGTTCGACACGGCTAGCCGCAGCTCCAGAGTCATCACTCTCGGTCTGACGTGGACTGAGACCAACGGCAAGTTCGTCCTGAAGGATGAGGCCGGCACGGAATACACTGCGGAAAACTCCATCAACACGTCTCACCCCGGCTATCGTCTCAGCTATGACGACACCGCCCTCTTCTGCTCGACGGGAAGCATCGACTCCCTGGATATGACCAACGAAGACTTCGACGGAAAGACCCTGTACCAGTTCACCGGCGAATATACGACCACCGGCCCGGACGGAAAGACCAACGAAGTCGAGCTGAATCTGACCGAAAACGAGAACAAGATGTTCCTCTATGTCTCCGGAAAGCTCAACACCAAAGGAACCTATTCCTTCGCCAATGAGGTCTTCACCCTCAACTTCGACGGAAAAGAGCCTGCCGAGGTCAGCAAGAATGCCGATGGCAAGTATGTCTACACCTTCAAGATTACCGTCCAGTCTTTCTTCGGAACGCAGGAAATCGACTGCGAGCTCACCTACACTCCCGGAGCCTAACCCATGGAACTCAAGGAAATCGACGAAAGCGGCAAGATGGAGCTGATCAAGAAGCTCGTCAACATCTTCTTCATCGTCTCGATGGTGCTCGGCCTTGCGATGTTCGTCCTTCTCATCTGCTTCAACTTTGCCGGTGTCTTCACCATCCAGACCCTTCCCGGAACGAAATACGAGAATCCGTTCACCTATCCGGGATGGCAGGCCATCTACTACGGCGTCGGCGAAATGATCATTCAGGGCTATACCGAATTCACCTTCAATATCTTCACCTTCCTGGGCTTCATCCTTCCGTTCCTCGCCATTCTCGTCTGCTCCATCATCTATCTCAAGAACAGAAAGCGGAGAGGAACCAACCAGAAGAAGGCCATCCTGGAATTCGTCATGGCCGGAACGATCCTCGTCGGCTCCTTCCTTCTCTTCTTCTGCGACCAGCTGTCTATCTGGAACGCTTCCCACGTCACCGATTCCTACCAGAACTACTATGAGGAATATCTTCTCAAGGCCCTTAATGGTGAGGTGTCCTTCACGAAAACGGCCTATCCTCTTGTCGTTCTGCTCATCGGTATCGTCACGTGTCTTGTGAAGACCTTCAACGGACTTCTGCTCCTCTATCAGAAGAAAGTCGGCAATGCCTTAAAGAAAGGATAAAAAAATGACCACGAAAAAGAAAAGAATCATCACTTTGGGTTCTGTCGGTGCTGGCCTCCTTGTCATCATGTCCGCCGTCCAGATCGCAGCCGGCATGCAGGCCAAGAACCTGGATCTTCTCTTCCCTGGAGACATCATCGTCAACGATGACGGATCCGGCCTGAGCGGAGATTACATCGACTTCGAATACGATTCGCAGGAAGACGCCCTCAAGAACGCCCAGCAGAAGACTCAGCTGACCGCTGAAGAGGGCATGACCCTTCTGAAGAACGAAAACAACGCCCTTCCTCTCGCCAAGACGCAGAAGGTCACCATCCTCGGCTATTATTCCTGGCACAACAACATGTCCGGCGGCGAAGACCCTGCCACGACCAATGGAGCCATCTCCATCGGAAAAGGACTCGAAGCTGCCTTTGACACGAACAAATCCGTCAACGAAATCTATGCTTCGGCTTCCGGAGACTTTGCCAATCCTGAAGAAACATTCAAGGACGTCAGAAACACCTTCGGCGAATACGACACGGCCATCATCACCATAAAGAGAAACTCCGGCGAAGGAAACGACCAGTCCATGGATGCCGGCGCCAGCGAGTACCACAGAACTGGCTTGACGCTCAACAATGCCGAATATGCCCTCATCGACTACGCCAGCAAGAACTTCAAGAAGGTCGTCCTTGTCATCAATGCCGCCAATACCATGGAACTTGGCTTCCTTGACGAGAACGATCCCAACATGTCCGCCGATGGCATGTATACCGATCCCTACAGCAAGAAGCAGTATGACTTCTCCAAGGTTCAGGCTGCCGTCTGGGCCGGCTGCTGCGGCTCCCAGGGCGGAACGGCTCTGGCCAACATCCTCAACGGCACCGTCAATCCTTCCGGCCACCTTCCCGACACCTACATCCGCGACCTGACGAAGGATCCTTCCTACAAGAACTTCGGCTCCTACAAGTATTCCAACTCCGTCGATCTCAACTCCTATCAGGAAGAGACCTTCTTCGTCGAATACGAGGAAGGCATCTACATCGGCTATCGTTATTACGAGACCGCTGCCTACGAAGCCAGCAAGGGCAACTACAGCGGATTCGACTATGAGCAGGAAGTTGTCTTCCCCTTCGGCTACGGCTTGAGCTACACCAACTTCGAGATGGAGTATGCCGGAACGCCGACCTATGATGAGGAGACGGGCGTCTATCACTTCGACGTCAAGATCACCAACGTCGGCACTGTCGCCGGAAAGGGCGTCGCCCAGATCTTCGTCAACGTCCCCTATCAGAAGGGACAGGTCGAGAAGGCCCATGTCGTCCTTGGCGGATTCGCCAAGACCGAGAAGGCCCTCGAACCCAACCAGTCCGAGACGGTCTCCATCGACATCAACCAGGACTACTTCACCAGCTACGACTATAAGAACGAGAAGAGCTACGTCCTCGATGCCGGCACCTACAACTTCTACCTCTCCGAGAACGCCCACTCCTGGGCCGAGATCGACAAGGAAGCCTCTGCCGAAAAGAGCAAGCATCTCTGGAGCACGACGCTTTCGGACAAGGTCGTCTTCCGCGATGATGCCGACGGCAAGAGAAAGACCGACAAGACCGAAGCTGTGAACAAGGAAGACAACGAGCTCAACTACAAGTTCAAGGCCTACAACGAAGGCAGCACCGGCGACGGTTTCGTCCATGACTTCACCAGAGCCGACTTCAAGGCCTCCTTCCCGACCTCTCCGACCGGCAAGGACTTCGAACTGACCGACGAGAGAGCTCTCGAGCAGGTCGGAATCTACGATGTCTGGGACGAGAAGAACAACCCCATCGAGGAGATGCCTGAAGTCAACGTGGATAGGACATCCTACAACCTCGCCCAGATGCGCGGCGTCGACTTCGACGATCCGATGTGGGACGACTACATCAACCAGTTCACCGTCGACAAGATGGTCGAGATGTTCTCCAACGGCGGATGGCAGGAAGTCGCCGACGAAGAGAACGGCGTCCCCATCTCCTATGATGCCGACTCTCCTTACGGCTACTATGCCCACGCCTTGACGATCGGAAACATCAACAAGTGGTACTGCGGTGCCCCGATGGTCGCCGCCACCTTCAATGTCGATCTCGCCTATGAACTCGGCCATGCCTTCGGCGAGGAAGCCCATGCCAACACCTACTACAACGACGGCAAGGGAACCCTCATCACGGGTCTCTACGGCTATGGCGCCAACACCCATCGTTCCGCTTTCGGCGGCCGTAACTACGAGTACTATTCCGAAGATCCTCTCCTCTCCGGCAAGATGGCTGCCCATGAGGCCAGCGGCGCTTCCGAGAAGGGTCTGATCACCTTCATGAAGCACTACACCCTCAACGATCAGGAGACCAACAGACAGAAGAACGGCTATTGCGCCTGGGTCAACGAGCAGGCCTTCCGTGAAATCTACGTCAAGCCTTGGGAAATCTACATCAAGGAAGCCAAGATGGAGATCAAGTACTACGCCACCGATGAAAACGGCGAGTACATCAAGGAACTGCAGACCAAGACCATGCCCGCCGCGACTGGCATGATGACCGCCTACAACCGTATCGGCGCGACCTATGCCGGTGCCTCCGATTCCCTTGTCGGCATCCTGAGAAACGAGTTCGGCTATACCGGATCGACCATCACCGATGCCGGCGGACAGCCCAACACCTACATGACCACCGACTTCATGATCCGTAAGGGCGGAAACCTCACCCTCGCCAACAACGGAACCAACGGTCTCTACGACACCGAATCCGCCACCGCCATCTACTGGCTCAAGGACGCCACCAAGCACACCCTCTACAACAAGGCCAACTCCAATGCCGTCCTCGGCCTTGCCCCCGGTGCCTCCATCACCATGACCACGGCGCCTTGGCGCATCGGTCTCTACACCGCCTGGGGTGTCGTCGGTGCCTTGGCTGTCGCTGACATCGTCGTCATCTCCTTGATCGCCACCGACAAGATCAAGATCGCCGAAAAGGCTCCCAAGAAGGAAGAAGAGACAGGTTCAGAATTCTAGACGATTCTTTCCCTCCTTGTGATCCGCCCGGCCGAAAGGCTGGGCGGTTTTTGTTTTCTCTTTTCTCCATTTCTGGAAAAAGATTTTCTTCTATCGGGAAGATAGACAAAGGAAAACATTAAGATCGTAGGAAATAAATTTGAGTTTTTGATTGCTGGAGTCTTTTGGAGGCGATCTTAAAAGCATCTGAGGAGACGGCTTCATATTCCGATTCTTGCGAGAGAAAAAGGACTCTTGATCCGAAGATCAAGGCTTTAGGATGTAGTAGTTTTTCTCCATGTCGGCGTAGAGGTATTTTTCGAGAGTGAATTCATAGAGAGAAAGCACGACCGGGCGGATATCTTTTCTGAATTCATAGAAGTGGTCGAGGAGATAGAAATCTCGTTTTCCATGGGAAAGGAAGTCCTTCAGCGTTTCCATCAGAAGGGAGTATTCCGTCTTTCCAGTTTGCATTATGCTTTCAACGAAGAAACGGTCGTTTGCGACTTGGTAATCCAGCTGTCTCCGTATGCTCGCCCTTCTTTCGTCGTTTGTCATCGCCTTCTCCGGCGGGGTGGACCAGGCCATGGGGTCATAGGGCCGTATTTCAAGAAATTCCGGATGCTCTTTGCAAAAATGATTATATTTTTGGACATCGGGATTGCCTAATCGCCAATGCTTGTAGCTCTTCATCTTGTGCCAAAGGGCCCAGTACTCTTTTGCCAAGGCAGGGATCGTATCCAGAAGGGCATCTTGGGATAGTTTTTCATAGAGCGCATCCCATTCCTTCTTCCTTTCGGAGACATAGAGGTCCGAGATCTCTTCGTATCGCGGGTTTCTTTCCGCAAAGCCAGGCAAACAGCCTAGTTCGCAGTCAAAATCGTCCAACCCTGTCCAATAGCAACAGGAGAAAAGTCCGGGCTCCGGAAAGCCATCCAGCGACTTTCCTTTTTCGTCCTTGAAGAAGACGCCGACGAAGATGTCCGTATCGGAGGTGTCGATCCGAGGGATTTCCCATCCTTTTTCCATTGTCGTGTTTTCTTTCCCCATGTCTCTATTTTATATCTTTTGGCGAGAAGGAATTCTCTTTTCTTGGTACAATCACTCTCGAGGTGATAGTCATGGAAAGTAAGATGGGATATGTGCATGCGGAAGGGACGTCTCTCCATGATGGCGACGGGAAAAAGCTGGTTTTGAAAGGGGTGAATCTCGGCGATTGGTTCGTCCAGGAGTTCTGGATGGCATCTTCATGCGTGGACGGCTTTCAGACCGGGATCTATACCCAGTCGAGAGGCATCGCCGCCATGCGGGACAACCCGAACCTGCAAGAGGGGCAGATCCGGGAACTGGAGGCTTTCTATATCGATACTTTCATACAGGAAGCGGACTTCAAGAGGATCCGGGATCTCGGTCTCAACGTCGTCCGGATCAACTTTTCCGTCTACAATCTGACGGATAATGGCGAGAACGTGCGCGAAAAGGGCTTCGAAAAGCTCGATTGGGCCGTGGACATGGCTAAGAAGCATGGTCTCTATGTCATTCTCGATCTTCATGGCGCAATCGGTTCTCAGAATATGGACCACCATTCCGGGGACGATGCCCATTTCAATCTCTTCGGCTCCCCAGAGAACCGCCGCAAGACCGTTCATCTCTGGGAACAGATCGCCGAGCACTTCAAAGAGAGCAGGACCGTTGCCGGCTATGACCTTCTCAACGAATCGAGGAGGAAAAAACATCGCTACGGTGGGAAAGTCTGCTTCGATTTCTACGATGAGCTTTATCGCGCCGTCAGGAAAATCGATCCGAACCATATGATCATCGTCGAATGCTTCTCCTTCCCCAACCATGGCGCCGACAGCAGGGGCTATGGATGGAAAAACGTCTGCTACGAGTACCATATCTACAATCTGACACCTCTTTCCCAAATGACGTGTTTGCGATTCTATCGTTTCCTTCATGAAAAGATGGGATATGAGGCACCGGTCTATATCGGAGAATGGAATGCCTGGGGCAGAGACAAGGATTGGCAAAGGACATTCGACTTCTTTGACAGATTGGGGTGGTCTTATACCTCCTGGACATACAAGGTCAATCGCTATCCGGCGGATCATGGCGTTCGTGCCGGGAGGGGATCATGGGGCCTTCTGGAAATCGATGTGAAACCTGTCAATTTGCACACGGCGACGTATGAGGAGATCAAGAAGACATATCTTTCCGTGGGAAGCGAAAACGCAAAAGAAACACATGTCTATGATTCTTATAAAAAACGGTTTTTGAATAAAATCAATTGAAAATATAGAATTTCAAGCGTTTAATTCATGGCAAAGAATTGAAGTCATTGCGTCGATGATTGCTAGGCATCTCGGATGGATCCTCTTTTCTCGGCTCTTGCCTTTTTTCGGAACACTTCCCTTTGGGCGGAAGCTTCGTCAAGAAGTCGGGATTGTTGTTGTTTGCGTAAAGGAAAATCAGTCGAAACCTCTCCTGCTCCTGCCGTATAATTTAAGCAGGAAGGATTTCTAGCATGAACAATACCAAGGAAAAGGTCTCCCTTAGACAATGGCTCGTCTTCATTTTCGTCGGCCTTGCCGGACAATTCGCCTGGTCGATAGAGAATATGTATCTCAATTCCTATCTTTACTATTTGAACATGAACGCACAAGCCGGGCAGGGCTTCAACTCCTCTCTCATGGTCGCCTTGACGACAGCCCTTAGCGCCATCACGGCGACAGTGACGACCATCTTCATGGGATCGTTGACGGACAAGGTGCGGAAGAGAAAGATTTTTATCTCGCTCGGATACATCCTTTGGGGCATCGCGACGGCTTCCTTTGGCTTGCTCGATGTCGGAAACGCTCAAAGCATCGTTCCCATCAGCATGGCGGCGAGCACGGCGGCCATCCTTGTCATCGTCATCGACTGCGTGATGACTTTCCTGGGATCGACGGCCAACGATGCAGCGTTCAATTCCTACGTCACGAAGAACGTCCGGGACGAAAACCGCGGAAAGGTCGAAGGCGTCCTTTCGATCCTTCCTCTTGTGGCAATGCTGATCATTTTCGTTGCCCTGAACGGTCTGACTGCCAATGGGCAATGGGATCTGTTTTTCTATGTCGTCGGTGCCATCGTCATTCTCGTCGGCATCGTCTCCTTCTTCCTCATCCCGAAGGAAAAGCCGGAAAAGCCGAGCGACGAGAAGTTTCTTCCGATTCTCGCGGAAGGCTTCCGTCCTTCCACCGTCAAGGCGAACAAGAGTCTCTATCTGGTGCTTCTTTGCTATTTCGTCTATGGTGTCGCCATCCAGGTCTTTTTCCCCTATCTTATGGTCTATGTCGAAAGGACCGTCTCCGTCCCGAATTCCGGCTCGTCCTTCCTGACGCCTTTTGCCATCGTCATGGCTGTCGCCTTGCTCCTTGGATCGGCTGGAAGCGTCCTCATCGGCTTTCTTTCTGATAAGAAGGGAAAGATCAAAATGATCCTTCCGACCTGTGCCATCCTCGGCTTGGGCCTTCTGATGCTATTCTTTGCTCCGGACATCCCCTCCGATACGGGACGCTATGCCTATACGGCAATCGCCGGTCTCGTCATGATCCTTGGCTATGTCGCCGTGCCGACGATCCTCAACTCCTTGGTGCGAGACTACATTCCGAAAGGGAAAGAGGGCTCCTTCATGGGCGTCCGCATGCTCTTTGTCGTCGCTCTCCCCATGTGCATCGGCCCCTTTATCGGCGATGCCTTGAACCAGGCCACAGGACAGACTTACATCAACGAGTACGACATCGTTTCCGCGTTGCCGTCGAAGTTCGGCTATATCGCAGGGTTGGTTTTGCTCCTTCTCATCGTCGTCCCTTATTTCTTCCTTGCTCGTTCGACGCGATATGAAAAGAACAATGGCTATCTTGTCGCTAGCCTTCTCAAGAATGGTGAGGAACTTCCTGCGATAAAGCGTGGGAAGAAACATCCGCGTCCATCCTTCAGAAGAAAGTCGTTTGTTTCCCTTGAAGGGGAGTGGGATTATTGCATCACAAAGGACGACGCGCTTCCGGAAGCATATGACGGAAAGATTCAGGTTCCCTTTGCCATCGAGTCCCCTCTCAGTGGGGTCAATCATCTTCTCTTGCCGGAAGAGAGGCTATTCTATCGCCGGAAAATCGTGCTCGATTCCGCCTTCTATCAAGAACACGTCTTCCTCTGTTTCGAGGGTGTCGATCAGTTTGCCGATGTCTTTGTCGACGGGAAGCACGTCTGTTCCCACGAAGGCGGTTATACGCGTTTCCGAGTCGACGTCCGTCCCTATCTCTCCTCGCCCTCCTTCGAGCTTGTCGTCCGAGTGCGGGATCGGACCGATTCGTCCTACTTGATGACGGGCAAGCAGCGGTTGACGCCGAACGGATGGTTCTATTCTTCCTCAAGCGGAATCGTCAAGAGCGTGTATCTTGAATCCGCCGGAAAGGCGGCGATAGATGGTCTCGTTCTTGTCCCCGACTTTGAGAACAAATGCGTCCACGTCACCGTCCGATCGGAAGTCGAAGGCTCCTGGATGGTGGAAGTCGGCGAGGAGTCCGTCGAGGTCCAAACCGGAAAGACGGTCGCCGTCCCTCTGATCCCTTTCCGCCCGTGGTCTATCGAGGATCCCTACCTCTATGATGTTCATGTCTTCGGGCAGGACGACGAAGTCTTTTCTTATTTCGGGGTCCGTGCCATCGAGGTCGGCGGCGGCAAGGACGGCAAGAGGCATATCTATCTCAACGGGAGAAAGATTTTCCTCAACGGGCTTCTCGACCAGGGCTATTATCAGGGCGGCGGATTGACCGCTCCCGACGAATCGCTTTTCTTGAAGGATATCCAGAACGCCAAGGCTCTCGGTTTCAACTGCCTTCGCATGCACGTGAAGGTCGAAGAGGACCGATTCTATTATCTCGCCGCCAAAGAAGGGATCTTTTTGATCCAGGACATTCCAAACGGCGGAGAACACATCCCCTTCTTCAACGTCGTCTACCCCCGTGCGAGCGTCTTCCTGTTCAATCGTCCCTTCTATCTGACGAGGAAAGGATACGGAAGAAGGAACGCCGAGGGCTGCAAGAAGTTCATCGACGAGAGCTTTGCCATCCTCAAGGACCTTGCCTTCAATCCCGCGATCGTCGTGGTGACGATATTCAACGAGGCGTGGGGTCAGTTCGATCCCGAGAAGCTCTATTCGATTCTCAAGAGGGAGTATCCACAGTTCCTCTTCGATACGGCTTCGGGATGGCTGGACACGCCGAAATCCGATCTCTTCTCCATCCACAGCTATACGGTTCCCCATTTGCGGCGGAAGAGAGGGGAAAGGCCCTATGTCCTGACGGAGATAGGGGGAGCCTCTTTGAAAGTGGCCGGCCACTATCTCTATCCCAAAGTCTACGGACATCATGTCTGTCGCTCCGAGGAGGCCTTCCAGAAACGGTATCGGAAACTCTACGAAGGCTTCTATCGGCAAATCGAGGACGGGTCCCTCAACGGACTTGTCTATACGCAGCTCAACGATTGCGAGACGGAGGCTAACGGCATCTACACCCTGGACAGAGCCGTCCTCAAGCTTCCTTGCGAGATGGTCAAGACCATCAACGGCACCATCGCCCGCCTCGCAAAAGAATGACGACCATCGCCTCCTTGGCTTTATAGGCCAACATTCGATCACGACACCTATGGCATGCCGGTTTCCGCAAGCCGGGCTAGGCGACCATATCGAGGACCTTCATGAGGTCCTCTTTTTCCATCTCGGGAAGCTCGTCCTTTCCGACCATGTGGAAATGCTCGTAGGTGAAGGAGGGAGAGACCATGCAACCGACGAGGGTGTAGGTCTTGCCATGGATGCGGGAGCCGAAGATGGTGCCTTTCTTGACCAGGTGTTGGAAGACCCCGGAGTCTCTTCCGATGGCCGTCACCGTCAGCTTGCCCTGGCTATCGATCTCATAGATCTGGCAATCTTCGCCGTCCTGGTAATACCAAAGCTCGTCCTCTTTCAGGATGTGGAGATGGGAAATGTCCCCTTCCCCGAGCAGGAAGAGGATGGAGGAATAGAGACGCTGTTCTTGGTAGGGGACATCCGAAAGGAAGGTCTCCTTGAAGTAGCCGCCTTCCGGATGAGGAATCAGACCAAGCTTCTTCACGAACGCCGTTTTATCCATTGTCGACATCCTCCGGTTTGTTCTAGTCTAGCATAGGGGAAGACGGCTCTCTTTGCCTTTTCAGAGATAGCCATAGTCGGCATCAAGGAAAAACAAAAACGATTCTTTATGTCAACAATAAATTTTTATTGTCGTAGCAATACGGTTTTTTCTTGTTTCCTTTTCATCTCCGATATAAATGAATTTGCCTTTTCCTCTCACGGAAATGCGTTGGCCGGCCTTTACTCGATAGCTGTTGTCCTTGATCGTCCTTCCATCGACGAAGACTTCTTCCTTGCCGATTTTCTCCTGGCTGTCCCTTCTGGAGAGGTCGAAGGCTTCCTTGATGATGGCATCGATCCGGTTGTGGGCAAGGGTAATCCTTTTCTCTTGGAAACGAAAGACGAAGGGACAGGAACCGGGAGGAAGAAGAGAAGCCGATATCGGCGTGTGCTTGACACGGACTAGGCTTTCCTTGACATCCTCCGCGATCGGTTTCGCAAGGAAGAGATAGCCTAGGGTCCCGTCGGTCAGGATGTCGCCAAATTCCTTTCTCTCGTAGCCGAGGTTCATCAGGGCGCCGAGATAATC
Source organism: Candidatus Enterosoma merdigallinarum (assembly GCA_018714385.1). Classification (GTDB taxonomy): domain Bacteria; phylum Bacillota_I; class Bacilli_A; order RFN20; family CAG-288; genus Enterosoma; species Enterosoma merdigallinarum. The sequence goes on from DVNL01000007.1 coordinate 32,546, forward strand.
GCGGTGCGTGAGCCTGTCTGCGTATTTGATGCTTTTCGGCGTCAGCAGAAGGCAGGCAATCGCTTCTTTTTCGATCTCCGCCTTCCTTGCGCTATCGAGCGGTTCGGGAGAGAAGAGCAGAATCTTTCTGTCGCTTTCCTCGTGACCGCCGAGAAAGGCGAAGAAGGAGCCGCGGCATTTGCCGGTTTCTGCTTCGATTCCTTCCTTCTTCAGCCAATCGAAAAAGACGTTCTGCTCCGAGAGGGAGAGAAAGCCGGTCATCGTTTCGTGGCCTCTTTTGTAGGCCCGGTCGGAAAGCTCGCGGAAACGCGCGATGAGAAGGGAAGTCTCGTCCATACACGAAATTATAGCCGAGGCGAGAGAGGCTTTCATCCTCATCCGGCGATGGCGTTTCTCTGACACGGACCGCTGTGGCTTTGCTATCATCTATTCTGGAAACGGCGGAGGTTTGTCCATGCGCTTGAAGTCCGCTCTTCGAAAAATGACTTTGTCGGCGATGTTCCTTGCCCTCGGCCTGGTTCTTCCTTTCCTGACGGGACAGATCCCGCAGATCGGGAGCATGCTCTTGCCGATGCATGTCCCGGTTTTTCTCTGCGGATTGATATGCGGCTTTCCTTACGGGGCTTTGATCGGTTTTGTGATGCCTCTTCTTCGCTCCGCCCTTTTCTCCGTGCCCGTCTTCTTTCCGACCGCGACAGCAATGGCCTTTGAATTGACGGCCTATGGCTTCTTCTCAGGCCTTTTCTATGGGCTTTGGCGGAAGCAGGGGCTTCTTGCCGTCTATCTGTCCTTGATCTCCAGCATGCTTCTCGGCCGGGGCATCTGGGGGCTTGTCCAGTATGTCCAGCTTTCCGCGACAGGGGATGTTTTTACTCTCGAGGCCTTCCTTGCTGGGTCTTTCTTCCAGGCGTTTCCCGGAATCCTTCTGCAGCTTGTCCTCATCCCGGCGATCCTTCTTGCCCTCGACAAGGCGGGTCTCGTCCGTTTCCGAAGGGAGGAGAAGGCATGAGGGCGGCAGACGTGTTGCTGGATAGGATTCAAGAGAGGCGGGAAGGAAAAGACGTCTTTCTTGTCGGCATCGATGGCCGCTGCGGCTCGGGAAAGACGACTCTCTGCCGTGAGATTCGAAAAAGAACGGGCTGGAGCGTCATCCCGATGGACGACTTCTTCCTTCGTGCGTCGCAAAGAACGTCGGAGAGGCTTTCTCTCCCCGGAGGGAACGTGGATCACGAACGATTCCGAAGCGAGGTTCTTGAGCCTTTGAAGAGAGGAGGAGACATTTTCTACCGTCCCTATTCCTGTCGGGAGAAAAGGCTTCTCGACCCCTGTTTTGTGCCACGGACTTCCGTCATTCTCGTCGAAGGATCGTATTGCCTCCACCCCGATCTTTGGGACGGGTATGGCCTTCGTGTCTTCGTCGACGTGCTGCCGGAAGAACAGAGGAGAAGGCTCCTCTTGAGGAATCCGGAAAAGTTCGAGGATTTCTCTTCCCTGTGGATTCCGCTCGAGGAGAAGTATTTCTCGGCCTTCGACCTGAAGAATCGATGCGACCTTGTCCTAAAAGTCCCTTGAAAGAAACGGAACTTCAAAGGGATTTATGGTAATCTAGATAATGAAGTATCGTGGGGGCAAAAGGAATGAAGAAGGAAAATGTCGAATATCTCATTCTCGTCGGTCTTTTCCCCGTCTATCTCGCTTTGATGTCGCTATCCCTCCTCTCCGGATCCGCTTTTTTGATGTTCATTCTCATCGGTGTCAGCGGCGGCTATCTCTTCGTCGTCCTCGTCGCGAACCTGGTCTTTCTCTTCCTTCGCCGCGATCGGTACGAGGAATCGAAAGCCGTTCTGGACAAGTTCCGCCAAACGGAAAAGGGAGAGGGGCCGAAGCCGAAGCTGTTGCTGAGGAAGCCTTTCCTGTTTCTCGTCTTTTCCTATCTTTACATCCTTCTCCTTCTTTTGAGCCTCTTCTTCCTCGGCTTTGCGACGATGTTCTTTTTGAGGACGAACGTCTGCTACGTCATCCCTGCTCTTGTCCTTTCCCTTCTTCTTTCCACCTTGACGACGACAATCATCGGCCTTTTCCTTCCGGAGAGAAGGCGTTCCGTCACAATGGACTCCGACAGCCAGGTCCATAGGCTGTTCCATGCGCTTTTCCCGAAGAAAAAAGTCCGTGTCATCGTCGACAGGGGAAATGGCTTTTCGATCGCCAGGACGCCCGCCTGGACCACTCTGCGTCTTGGCGTCAACCTTCTTCTTTTCCTCGATCCCGAGGAATTGGACGGCCTTCTTCGCTATGAGACGTCTGTCTATCGCGATCCGCTCTTGAAGAAGGGGCATCGACTCTCCAGAAGGATCGAGACGATGGAACGGTTGACCGAGAGGATGACGTTTTTGAACTTCCTGAACGTCCTCTTCTTCCGCTTCCTTCTCTTCGTCAAGAAAAAGACGTGCGTGGATTTCCTCGACGTCAAGGACAGGATGGAAGAGCGTCTTCGCGATGACATTCTCCTTTCCGAAGGCCGGGAAAAGGCGTATCTTTTTGCCCTCGGAAAGAGGATGAGTCTCGATATCTTTGATGGCCTGGAACTCCCGAATCCTTTCTATAAAGCATGGGAAGACTATCCTGAGGACAGCTTTATTAGGACATTTGGACAAAAATACGAATACATTCAAAAGAACGAAGATAGATTTAAAAATTATCTGAACAATTCTCCAATATTCAAAAAGAAGATGGAGCATTATTCCATCGCCGAAATCGATCTTCGAAAGAAAGACACCACGGGCGAATACTATCGCCAGGCCAAGAGTGTTGCGATGAAGCTTGGGAGAAAGCACCTCAAAAGGTGGAGGGAGGAGTACGAGATCGCAAGATACCGGAACTATCAGGCTTTCAAGGATATTCTCTCCCTCCGCTTCGAATCGGACGAAAGCCTTGAGATCGCCCTCAGGGGACTGGTTGCCGAAAAAGACGGCGAGGGCGAAAGAGCCTCTTCGCTCTATGAGGAAGCCTTATTGAAAGATGAGGAGAACGTCTTGGCCCTTTACCATTCCGGTCTCCTTCTTTTGCGGAAGGACGACGGAAGAGGGGTAGAGAGGGTCAAGAGGGCAAGCGACATCGATGCCAACTATCTCGAGTCCGGACTTCTTGCCATCGATGCCTTCTATCGGCGAAACGGCCTTCTGGAGGAGAAAGACTGGACGGACGACTGCAATATCCGACTTATCGAACAGAGGCTGGATGAGAAAGAGAAGGCAGAGCTGACATCCAATAGTCTCATGCGTGAAGACGGCCTTTCAAAGGAAGGTATCGAAAGGATCGTCTCCTTGGCCGTGCAGCTTCCTTGCGTGGAAAGAATCAAGATGGTCGAGCAAGAGACCCGGGAGGGGGTCGTCAAGCATCATGTCGGTTTGCTTTTCCGGGAAAAGACTTCCTGGCAGGAGAGATATCGCGCCTTCCTCGCCTTCTATGTTCTTCTGGACGACTTCCGTCTCGGTCAGGAACCGATCCGCTTTTTCCTGACTCCCTTGACGGGAGAAAAGAAATACGATGTCTATTCCTCTTTCCTCAACGGAAAGCACTCGAAGGTCGTCTATGAGACGGAGGACAGGAAAAATGGTTGAGATCGCACGCAGGTCGCCCCGCTCCAAAGACATGCTCATTCTCTCCGTCCTTCTCAAGTCCGTGATCCTTCTTTTCTCCTTGGGCGCCTTCATCGTCACCGTGGTCGAGGCCATCGAGGATCGTTCGGCCCTCATCTTCTCCTATTTCACCATCATTTCCAACTTCTTCATCCTTGTCACGACGATCGTCTTTCTCGTCGCGGACATCGGACGTTATTTCGACAAGGCGTGGTATGGCGGGCGCCTTGTGTTCATGCTTCGTTTCTTCGCCATTATCGCCATCACGATGACGGGCCTTCTTTTCGACTTCGTCCTCGTTCCGGTCGGCGGCATCGAACTCCTGAATTCCTTCACGTCCGTGAGTTTCCACGTCGTGATCCCCTTCCTTTCGATGGCGGACTTCATTTTGACCAATACCGTCTATAAAATCCGCATCGCGGACATCTTCCTCTCCCTTGTCTACCCCATTGTCTATCTTGGCATGATCATGGCCATGTCCTATTCCGGCGTCCGTTGGGATGGCGGGACGACAGCGGCGCCATACCCCTTCTTGGACTATCTGGCCAACACGTGGTTTGGAAAAGGCGACTATATCGGTGTCTTCTATTGGATCTGGATCCTCCTTGCCGTCTTCCTTCTTCTGGGATTCCTCTACCGTTTTCTGCAATACATTGCAAAAAGAAGGCATTTCCATCTTTTCCGATAGAGAACAAGAAAAAGGCGATTGTCCTCATAGGGTCGGATATTCTTTGGCTTTAAAGTGCAAAGGAAAGAAATCTCGATCGGGCAGTTCTATGAAAAAGGGCCAAGCCGATCGATGGACTTGGCCCTCTCTTTATAAGACGCCTTTCGGCCCATGGAACGTCCCGGCCGGAAAAGGTTTCAAAAGCCTTTCAGCAGGTCAATCTTCGTGGCAGCAGTCGTCCCCCTCGTGGCATCCGCAATGGCAGTGGCAGCCTTCCTCTTCGTGATGGTGGTGGCAGCAGTGCCCGCCGAGGAGATGCTCGAGCGGAACCTTGGGGAGAGAACCGTCGAGGTATTCGTAGACGGCCTCGTTGACGTCTCCCATGAGGGCGGGATAGAGATCGACCTTTCTCTCGAGAAGGCCGTCGATTGCCGGTTTTCCGAGATTGCCGCAGATGAGAACTCCGGCCTTCTTCTCGGAAAGAAGGGCGAGCATGTATTCGTGTCCTTGCCCGGTGCACGGGACGATCTCGTCCTTGAGGATCTTGCCGTCTTCAATCTCGAAGAAGTGGATCGTCTTTGCCTTGCCGAGGTGCTCGGCGATTTCGCCTTCTTCTTCCGGTATCGCTATGATCATGTTCTTTCTCCTTTCCGGTGTTCTTTCAGTATCCGCGATGGTCATCCCGATTGCAATCGTTTTGCTTAGACGTCCTTTTTCAGAAGGAGTTGATGTGGCGTCTTGGAAAGAAGGAGGAGAAGAGGAACGAGGACGGCGCCGATCTCGACGATCCTCTCCTTGGCCGGGCTTAAACCGGTGGTTTCGAAATCCAGGGCGATGAAGCGCCGGAAGGCCTCGTCGGGAGTCTCCTTGACGATGCGAATATATTGGATTCTTTCCACCTTGAGTCCTCCGGTATTTTGAAACTACGATATCATAGCCGAGGCGAGAGGTGAAGATTCCATATGCGGTCAGGCTTTCTTCCAAACCAGGGCGTTTTCGCCGGACTCGAGTTTGCAGGATGTCCCGTCCGGATAGAAGAACGAGGCTTTGACGTTCGGAGGAATCGAGACTATGAAGCGATAGGTGCTGCCCTCCTGTCTTTGCCAGGCGCTTTCGACTCTGCCGTATATGCTCTCGTAGGTTCCCTTGGCGAAAGTTTCCTTTCCGCCGACGATCGGACGGATTTCTATTCTCCTGTCGGGAAGGATGTTGATGCCGAGCATTCCGTGGAAGAGCCATTCGACCATCGCCCCTTTGGAGTAGTGGTTGAGGGAGGCGATCCCTTGTTGTGCCATCGTGCCTTCCCAGCTCTCCCAGATCGTTCCCGTGTCGTTCTTGGCCATGAAAAGCCAGCCGGGCATCTCTTCGTTTTCCAAGAGACGATAGGCATATTCCGGGTCGATGGAGGCCAGGACGTCGAGGATCAAGGGGGTCGAGAGGAAACCTGTCCCGAGACGCCAATGATAATGCTCCATGGCGAGAATGAGCCTTTTCTTGGCGAAGTTCTCCTGCTCCGGGGTCAAAAGCCCTAGGGCGATGGGACGGACGAGCTTTGCCTGCCTGTCGGTGTCCAAAGTGTAGCCTTTTTTCGTCACGAGTTCTCGATAGGCTCGCTTGCAGCCTTCTGAATACTCTTTGAAAACGGCATAGTCTTCATCGCCATCTCTTCCAAGTATTGTCATAATGGCACACATTGTTTTCAAGACAAAAGAGGTATAGGCCGTCGATTCCTCTGGGTGCGGCGTTGCAAAGTCATACCAGGCGAAGGCACAGACGTCCGTCGGTTCTGCCCATTCTCCGTAGGATTGCCCCCTGTTGACGAAATACTTTTTGTTTTCCCGGGACATCGGGACGTGATGGCTGTAGGGCCCTCCCCAACGGTTGCAGCGGCGGATCATGAAATGGCAGTACTTTTTCATGCCATCGTAGTATTCTTCCAGGATGCGCCTGTCGTTGTATTTCTGATAGAACCAGTAGGGCATCAATATCCCGACGTCCGCCCAGCCGACCGATCCATTCATCACCCACATGAACCAATCTTCGTTGGAGAAGGGGGCGATTTGGGGGAGGCGGCCGCTTTTCCATTGCCGGTCATAGACATCCCTAAGATGCTTCTTGGCGAAGCTTTCGAAATCGGTGAGATAGCTTGCGGTCTTGAAGAAGACCTGGCTGTCTCCCGTCCACCCCATCCTTTCTCTTGTCGGGCAATCCGTCGGGATGTCGATGGTATTGCTTTTCAGTGACCAAAGGGTGTTTCGGTAGAATCGCGTGATCAGGGGGTTGGAGCATTCGAAGGAGGATGTCTCCTCGAAATCGGAGTAGAGGGCGATCTGTTCGAAATCCTCTTTTCGGAGGCCTTCGACATCGGTCGTGATTTCGACGTAGCGATAGCCGAAGAAGGCAAAGCGGGTCTCGTAGACGTTCTCTCCCTCCTTGCAGAGATAGTCGACCTCCTGGAGAGGACTTTTCTTTCCTTTGTAGGTGCATTGGATGTTTTTGAGGGAGACGTGGCCTTTTTCGTCCAAGAGCTCGCCGAAGACCAGATGGATTCTCTGTTCTTTCCTGGCATGGATGCGGAAGGCGAGGATGCCGGCGAGGTTCTGACGGAAGGCGAGGACATAGTTTCCCTTTCCGAGCGTTGCCATCGTCTCGGGCAGGAAACGTTCCTTTTTCCTTATGGGGACATTGTCCGGGAAGGAAAGGTGACGTCTCTCCTCGACGACACGTGCCTTTTTGGAGTAGGAATAGGACTTGTTGGCATCAACCTTTTCTCCGTCTTTGAGATCGGCGAAACGGATCGGGCCGTCATCCGACCAGTTGAAAGATCCGTCCGAAAGGATTGTCTCCGTCTTTCCGTCCTCATAGGACAGCTCGAGCTGAAGGAAGAGAGCCGTCCTCTTGCCGAAGGTGTTCCTTCTTCCCTTGGCGCCGATGCTGCCGCGGAACCAGCCGTCGGCCAGTTCCACCTCCAGCCTGTTGCGCCCGACGAGAAGGTCGCCTTTGACGTCGTAGCATTGGACCTGCACCCTTTTTCCGTAGTCGGTCGATCCCGGTGCGAGCAGGAATTCGTCGTTTCTCTTTCCGTTCAGGGAGAAGGAATAGAGACCGAGGGCGGTGATGTAGAGCCTTGCCTTTTTGGGCAATTTGTCCAGATCGAATTCCTTGAGGAAGCCGTCGACGGGATAGCGCCTTTTCTTGCAAGGACGATAATCGCCGCTGATCCATTTTGCGGCGAGATCGCCTTCTTCTGGGGCGATCTCGAAACGTCTTTCCTCGCTTTTCGCTCCCCAGATGCCGTTTTCGTCCTGGACCCGGACGGTGAAGTGGACGGATTGCCTGCCCTTGAGCCCGTCGAAGTCATGGAACATGTCCGCCGTCTTCCTCTCCAAAAGGAAGGGGGTGTCGTCTATCGTTCCTTCGATCCGATAGGCCTGCTGTCTTTTCCCGCCTTGCAGAGCCCATGTCGCCCGAGGCGTCCGGTTTCCCAACGCCAGGACATCTTTCAGGCCGTCGATGCGGACGCGGACGGGTTTCATCTTTTTTCCTCCTTCTTTTCAAGAAGCCGGCGGAAGTCTTCGAGGAGCCAAAGATCCTGGAGATTCTCCTGGTAATGGCGATAGACCTTCTCGCCCTTTTCCTCTTCTTTCCGCCAATAGGCATCGAGCCTTTCCTCATGCCTTTCTTGCTTGAGGCGGCGATTTGCCTTCTGCTCTTCTGTCAGGCGCCTTGCCTTTTCTTCCGCCTTGAGGCGTCTCTTCTTTTCTTTCTTGGCTTCTTTTTCCTTTTGCTTCTGCTCTTTCTCGAGTCCTTGAGCCTTCTTCAGACGCATCGCCTCCTTGTGCTTCTTAAGCTCGTCGATGAAGTCGAGTCCTTTCCTCTTGCAGCGTTCCTCAAGCTCGAGGACATAGTTTTTCTCCGCCTCTTCTTCCTGGCGAAGGATGTCTTCGGCATTTCTTTCCGCGGCGGGCTTCCATTCCTTTCCCTCAGCCAGGTATTGTGCCTTCTCTCTTTCGACGAGGACGTTCTGCTTTCGTTCAATCGTCTTCTCGACATTGATGAAGAGAAGAATGATGGCACAAAGGATACCGGTGATGATTTCAATTCCGAGGAATGACCAGACGAAGAGATTCTCGACTCCGGCGTTCTGGTTGAAGATGTAGGTCGTCTCGTCGACGATTTTCTGAATCGTGGCGCCTTCCACCACCGTGTCGGAGGGGGCGAGATATCCTGTCATCGAAAGCAGGAGATTGAAGATGCCCGTTGCAATGCCGACGGTGCTGGTGGCGATGATGTTGTAGGCGGACATGGAGACGCCGTCGCTTCGAAATCCCGTCTTCCACTCGAGGTGGTCGAGATCGTCGGCGAAAAGGGCCATGAAGACGTAGGCGCTAGGAAGTCCGCCCATGTTCTTGATGAACTGCCCGGTCAGAACGACGCCCATGTTGGTCGGCGCCATGAAGCAGATCGCCGAGCCGAGGGCATAGAGAAGGAAACCGATGACGGTGACGTTCCTCTTCCCGAAGCGCTTTGCCAAGGGCCAAACCATAAAGATGCCGATGCCCATCGGGATGCCGCCGATGACGGAGACAAGCGTCTGCGTGACGCCGTCGTTGTATTCGCCCAGGATGTAGTTGCAATAGTAGACGAGGCCGAGGTTCTTGAATGTCGTCCCTGCCGTGTAGACGAGGAAGTAGAGCAGCAGGAGAAGATAGTACTTGTCCGTGAAGAGGGCCTTCAATTGGAGGAGGAAGGGCGTTTTCTTCTCATTTTCCACGCCGGCCTTCTCCTCGGTGATTCTCTCTTTGGTGAAGTAGTATTCCAACAGGGTGAGCGGAAGGGCAAGAATGGAAATGATGGACATGAGGACGATCCAGCTTTCCTTGTCGACACCGACGATCGGCATGATGACCATCGGGAAGACGAGGGCGACGATGATGCCGGTGATCATGATCGTCGAAACCTGCTTGAAGACGGAGAGGCTTCCTCTCTGCGTCGTGTTTCGCGTGGAAAGGGTGACCATCATGTTGTCGGCCATCGAATAGATGGAATAGGCCAGGGAATAGAACAGGTTGTAGCTGAACATGACCCAGATGACCTTCACCGTCTGATTTGCCTCCGGGACGATGAAAAGCAGGATGCCGGTGATGGTCAAAAGGGGGGCGGCGATAAGTAGCCAGGGACGCGCTTTCCCTTGCTTCGTCCGGGTTCTGTCTATCAGGTAGCCATAGAGGATGTCCACCACGGCGTCGATGACTTTCGAGAGAATCGGGAAGACCGTCAGGAAGAGGCCTCCCCAGAGGCTCGTCAAGTTCAGGACGTCGGTATAGTAGATGTTGAGATAGGTGCTAAGGACTGCATTGAGAAGCAGGGCACCTGCCGGACCGATGAGATAGCCGAACCATTTCTCGGAATTGGTGACATTGCGGCTTTTGACCTGCGAGTTGAAGAGGGGAGCGTCCAAGCGTCTAACTCTTTCGATTGCCTTCATGGTATGTCTCCTTTCTCAGAAGCTTTTTGATGCCTTTTATGAAGTGGCCGTTGACGAAGTCCAATATCGCGCGGGCGATCTTCGGATCGAACTTTCCGCTTGAGGAATAGGCCATGGAGCGTAGGCAGTTGTATGGCATCATCCTGTAGACGAAGAGGCCGGCCTTCTTTTCCCGCTCTTTTTCCGGTCCGTCCTCCATTTTCAAGGCCTTGCGGTATTGGCCTTTCCCGACGTTGGCTGTCGCCTTGCAGAAGATCTTTCCGAACAAAGATTCGAATTCCTCGATCGGAGTTTCCATCGTATAGGGTCTTTTTCCGCGGACATAGTCTGGAATCCTCCGCCCAAGCACCTTTTCGAAGTCTTCCTTTTTCAAGGACGTGAGCTTCTGGATATCGCCATAGCTTTCCTCGAACAGGATGTCTTGCGATGGGGACTCGCCATCGATTTCGACAGTGCCTTCCAATAGGTTTTCATGGACATTTTTCCCGATTTGGACAAGATAGTTTCCTTTTTCGATGACGAACCGCTTTTCGATCCTGTCATAGACTTGGATATCTTCTTTTGGAATGATTATTCGGACTGTCTTTTCTTCTTGCGGTTCGAGAGAAACTTTTTCGAATCCCTTAAGTTCTTTTTGGGGACGGACAAGACGGCTTCCTTGAAGGGAAAGATAGACCTGGACGACTTCCTTTGCCGCCATCGGCCCGATGTTTCTGACATCGACACAGACTTCCAAACCATCGTCCGTTGTCTCAATAGCGAGATTGCGATAACGGAATCGGGAATAGGAGAGACCATGGCCGAAGGGGAAGAGGACATCTTTCTTCGCCGTCTCGCTGTATCGATAGCCCACGAAGATAGACTCTCTGTAGAGCTCTTGCGGGCAGGAGACGAAATCTTTCTGGAATGGCGTGTCGGAGAGTTTCCTCCGCCACGTTTCGGCAAGCCTTCCCGATGGGGAGACCTTGCCGAAAAGAAGCCGGTAGGTTGCCTCGCCGCCCCCTTCTCCAGGAAGGGAAAAAAGAAGGAGGCCGGCGATGCTTTGGATATCTTCCATCTCGATGCTGCTACCACCGAAGAGAAGAAACACGATTTTCTTGCCTTTCTCGATGAGTTTCTTGAGAAGGCGGGACTGGTTCTCCGGGATTTGCATGGTTTCCCGATCGAAACCTTCCGATTCGACGTAGTCGTTCTGTCCGCCAAAGAAGAGGATAGTATCATAGCCCTCCGACAAATGGAGGGCCTCTTCTTCCAAGGCCGGATCCGGATTGAGTTCCGACTCGTTGTAGCCTCTGGCAAACCGGAAACGGATGTTGTGGTTCTCAAAGGCTGCCTTTGGGGAGACGAGACGATAGGGGTTGAGAAGAGAGGAGCCGGAGCCTTGGTATCGCATCTTGTCGAAGAAGTCGCCGACAACGCAGTATTCTTCCTCTTCGGACAGGGGAAGGACGTCTTCGTTCTTGAGAAGGACTGCCGATTCCTCGGCGACCCGGACGGCGAGGGCGTAGTCCTCTTTCAGGATTTCTTCGCCGTATTTCTTTTTGTGCCCGGTTTTTTCGATCGTCCTGAAGAGGCGGCGGAGGGAGGCATCGACCTTTTCCTCCGGAATATGTCCGGAAAGAACGCCGTCGACGATCTTGTTGACGTTTTCCTTGTTCATGCCCGGCATTTCCAGGTCCTGGCCTGCCAGGATCGCTTTCTCTCTATCGACGATGCCACCCCAATCCGTCATGGCAAGTCCGTCAAAGCCCCATTCTTTTCTCAGGATGTCATCGAGGAGCCATCTGTTCTCGGAGCAATGCACGCCATTGATCTTGTTGTAGGCGGACATGACGGAAAGGGGATGGGCCTTCCGGATTATTCTTTCGAAAGGCCGGAGGTAGATTTCAAAAAGAGCCCTTTCGTCGAGGATGGAATCGCCGACGAAGCGATATTTCTCGTTGTTGTTGCAGGCAAAGTGCTTTACTGAGCAGCCGACGCCCTCCTCTTGGACGCCCAGGACATAGGAAGCCGCCAATTCGCCGGCGAGAAGCGGGTCTTCGCTGAGATACTCGAAGTTCCTGCCGCAGAGCGGATTCCTCTTGATGTTGACGGCCGGACCAAGCAGGATGTCGACATTGTGATAGCCGCATTCCTTGCCGAGGGCCTTTCCCATCTCGTGGATCAGGTCACGGTCGAAACTGCATGCCCATGTCGAGGCGGAGGGGAAACAGGTCGAGGGCAGGCTCTCGCTGATGCCGGAGAGGGAATCACCCGTTTCATCGAGCTTCCTGACGCCGTTGGGGCCGTCGGAAAGCTCCATGGCGCGTATTCCCTTCTCGGCGATGGCATGCGTCTTGTTGGCTTTGTCGCCAGACAACAGCCGGGCTTTTTCCAAGAGCGTCAGCTCTTTCAATGTCTGTTCCACATCCATGGTCTCTCCTCCATGTAAACGCTTTACTTTAAGTCTAAAGCCTGGCAAAAATCGTTCTTGTCTTTTTCTGCAAAAATTTTGTATATTTGTGCTAGCCATGGATATTGAGAAATTGTCCTATTTCGCAAAAAGCATCGCCGATATGGCCGGCGTCCCTGTCAGGATCGTCGACAAAAAAGGGACGATTGCCTTTTTTTCGAATGTTTTTCTGAAAAAAGATCCCTATATTCTGTTTTCGGATGAAATTCAAAAACAGGCGAAAGATGCCGGCATTTATTTCACGAAAGATTTTTATTATTTTGCCTTCCTGCGCCTTGCGGAAGGGATCGTTGTCATCGGACCGGCGAGACACTACCCGGAAAGTCCCTCCGAGCTGAGAAGGAAGGGCTTTCTTCTCGGCCTCGAAAAAGAGGATGCCGATGTCTTCGCCTCGTCGATGAAGTCGATCGTCAGCATGCCGGCGGAGACACTCCTTCAAATCCTGCTCATGGTCGACTATGCCTTGACGGGAAGGAAAAGGTCTCTCAAGGACATCTTGGTCTCGGAGGACCGGGAAAAGCTTTCCGCTACCCGGATCCCGGAAGGTCCGCCCATCGAAAATCCGCTTCCCCACAATACCTTCCTTGTCGAGAAGACGCTTGTTCGTATCGTCAAGGAAGGGGATGTCGCCGCTTTTCGAAGCCTGGTCGAAACCCTTCCTCCCATACGGCCTGGGTTCCTGTCGGAAGACTATCTCAGGCAGAACCAGAACACCTTCATCGTCACGGCGACTCTGATAAGCCGTGCCGCCGTCGAGGGCGGGTTGGACATCAACGTTTCGCTTCAGTTGAGCGATCTCTATATCCAGAGGGCGGAAAGGACGAAGGATCCTTCCTCCATCCTTTCCCTTCAGGTGCAGATGATCCAGGACTATGTCTCCAGGGTCCATGCCTTGTCCCTTGACGGCAGGGCGACAAAGCTGACGGCGGAGGTTTCCCGATACCTGGAAGACCATCTCGGGGAGGAGGTGTCCGTCAAGACCATCGCCAAGGCTCTTTTCATGAGCGAGAGCACCCTGTCCCATCGCTTTCGCAAGGAAAGAGGCATCCCATTGAAGACGTTCCTTCAGGAAAGGAAGACGAAAGAGGCGAAACGCCTTTTGAAGGAGACCGATCGGAGTCTCATGGAGATATCGACCTATCTCAGCTTCCGTTCCCAGAGCCATTTTTCCAAATCGTTCCGGGCACAGACGGGAATGTCACCGAAAGCCTATCGCGACAAAGCTCGCATTCAGGAAGGAAAGGAAGAGGAGGAAGGACGATGAAAGTCACGATATTGGGGGCGACCGGAAACATGGGCAGAGCGACGATAAAAGCCCTCCTGCCCTTGCCCTTTGTCGAGACGTTGTCCGTCTTGATCCGCAGCCGAAGAAAAGAGGAGGCCTTCCGCAAGACATTTGCCAGAGACATCGATCGGTTCGACATCGTCCTTGGCGACACGACGGACGAAGAGGCTCTTTCCCGGCTTGTCGACGGCAGCGATGTCGTCATCGATCTTGCAGCTTCTATCCCGCCCCACTCCGACCATGACCCTAAAGGCGCCGTCGCGGCGAACGAGGAAGGCCCGAAAAGAGTGGTCCGCATCCTGAAAAGAGAGAATCCGACGGCTTTTTTCATCCATGTCTCGACCGTCGCCCTCTATGGCGACAGGACTCTCGCCCATCCTATCGGCAAGGTCGGCGACCCCGTCCTGCCCTCGCCGCTTGATATGTATTCGACCACCAAGGCGAGAGGAGAGCTTGCCGTGTTGGAGTCCGGGCTTCCGCGATGGATCGTCTTGAGGCAGACGGCGATGTTCTCCGACGATCTTCTCAAAAACAACATGAACGACGGACTGATGTTCCACACGCGTCTTGACAGTCCCTTGGAATGGGTTTCCGACAAAGACAGCGCCACGCTTCTTTCACGCATTGTGACGGCAAAGGAGGAGGGAAGGCTTCCGGAAGATTTTTATCGACGAGTCTATGATGTCGCAGGTGGAAAAAGATCTCGGGTCTATGGGTACCAGGTCTTCTCCCTCGGCCTTTCTTTGGCCGGCCTTTCCTTCCGAAAGGTCTTCCGTCCCAAGGATTTCGTGACTAGGAACTTCCACGGCGTCTGGTATGAGGATGTCAATCCATTGCAGGAAATGTTCTCATATCAAAACGATTCGATCTATGACTATTTTGAGTTGCAGCGTAAAAAACATCCGTTATGGAAGATGGCAAGGTGTCTTCCGCAATCCTTCATCCGCCATATTTTATGCGACGTCCTTCTTGGCAAGAACGACAACACACCATCCCTTTGGTATAAAAGGAAGGATGAAGCCCGAATAACGGCTTTCTTCGGTGGATTTCAGGCCTATGAGTCCTTGCCCTCGACGTGGAAGGATTTCCCTCTCCCGGAAAAGATTCCAGACGACTTGAAAGGTCTTGATCCTCTCTACGACAGAGACAAGCCGGAGGAGGAAATCGATTTCGAGGACCTGAAGAATCTTGCCAGGCTCCATGGCGGCGAGTTTTTGGAGTCGTCCTTCCAGAAAGGGGATGTCCATACGCCCTTGGCCTTTAAGGATCAGGACGGGAACGACTTTCGCATGAGCGCCTATTCTGTCTACAAGGCGGGACACTGGAACAATCCGAGCCTTTCGAGGTTGGTTTGGGATTTCGACAGAATATCCAAACGCGATAGGATCTATGCCCAAGTCTGGCTGGAGTCGCATTCCATAGGGGAGGACGTTCTCTACGGGATGGACGAAAACTTCCTCCCCTATGTCCGGAAAGGAGGCAAAGCATGAGAATCGCCATCGCCTATTTTTCCGGCACGGGAAATACCGCCATGTGTGTGACGAAGATGAAAGAGGTGTTCGACGAAAGGGGGCAGGAATGTTTTCTCTTGCCGTTGGAGAGGGGAATGCCGGAGGATCTTTCCGACTTTGACGTCTTGATTCTCGGATATCCGGTTCATGCCTTCAATGCGCCGGAAATCGTCTTGTCTTTCGCAGAAAGTCTTTCCACCTTTCCCAAGGACAAAAACATCTATGTGGTGAAGACTTCCGGGGAAGGACTCTCCCTGAATGAGCACTCCTCCGCCCGTCTTTCCAAGATTCTCCGGAAAAGAGGCTATGCAATCGAAGGAGAGTTCCACTACCTTATGCCTTACGATATGGTCTTCCGCCACACCGAGGACATGGCCTATCGGATGTGGGAGACGGCAAAGGCCCTTATCCCATTGGATTGCAAGGTCGTCCTGGAGGGAAGAGGAACGACAGTGAAGACAGGGCCCTTCCTGCGTTTCCTCCTTTGTCTTTTCCGTGTCGAGCAGAAGGCGAGCGGCCTTCTTTGCAGGACCTTCCGCGTTTCCAAGAAATGCACCCGCTGCGGCCTTTGCGTCCGGGATTGTCCGACGAAGAACATCGCAATGACCGAGAAAGGAGTCCGTTTCTCCAACCGTTGCCTTCTTTGCATGCGCTGTGCCTTCCGCTGTCCCGCGAACGCCATCCATATCGGAATCCTGGACTTCATGAAAGTCAACGGGCCGTATCGCTTCAGGAAGACGGGAGACATCGCCAAAGAAAAGAAGTATTGCCGGAAGTCTTACGATCGATATTTCAGGAAAGCCGAAGAGAGGATCCGCAAAGCAGAGGAAAATTAGAAAAGACCCGGAAAAAACAGGAAAGAAAAGGGGCTAAAGGAAATTCCTATTTTCGCTGAAGGAATTTCCCGGTCAGGCTTTTCGGATTGGAGCGAATCCTTTCGATAGGTCCCGCTTCGACGATTCGGCCTCCCTCCTTTCCTCCACCGGGTCCCATGTCGATGATATAGTCGGCATTTCTAATGACGTCGAGATCGTGCTCGATGACGACGACCGTCGCTCCGGAATCGATGAGCGTCTGGAAGACGGAAAGCAGTGTTCGGACATCGAGGGGATGCAGGCCGATCGTCGGTTCGTCAAAGACGAACAGCGCATCTTCCTGTCCCTTTCCCATCTCGCTGGCGAGTTTGAGCCTTTGGGCTTCTCCGCCGGAAAGGCTGGGCGTTTCCTCGCCCAAGGTGAGATAGCCAAGCCCCAGTTTCGAGAGCACTTCCAGTCTTTGCCGAACGAGCTTCATGTCGCGACAGTCTTCCATGGCATCGTCGATGTCCTCGGCCATCAATTGCGGCAAGGTGAAGCTTCGTCCGTTCTTGGCTCGATAGCGGATCTGGTCTGCCTCTTTTCCATACCGGGTTCCACGGCAGTCGGGACATGGGATTTCGACGTCCGGGAGGAATTGGACATCCAGGCTGATCGTTCCCGTCCCGTCGCAGGTCGGACAGCGGAGTTTTCCCGTGTTGTAGGAGAAATCGCCTGCCTTGAAGCCGAGTGTCTTGGCTTCCGTTTGACGCGCGAATGTCTTTCTCAGTTCGTCGTGGACTTCGGCATAGGTGGCGACGGTGGAACGGACGTTTATGCCTATCGGCGTGGCATCGATGAGTTTGACATGGCGGATCCCGGAAGGGTCGACGGATTTGACGTGGGAAGGCAAAGCCTTATTCTCGATGCAGGCCTTCAAGCCGGGGACAAGACTTTCCAAGACCAACGTCGTCTTTCCGGAGCCGGAAACGCCGGTGACGACGGTGAGCCTTCCCTTTGGAATTTCGACGGATAGAGGCTTGACGGTATGAATTTCATTCGTAGAGAGACAAATCCTCCCTTTTTCAAAAAGATGGTCATTTCCGATGACATGGTGAATTCTTTCTGGATTCGGATTGAACAAAAATGGGCCAATCTTTGAACTTTTGTTCTTTGCCAAATCGTCTGGCTTGCCTTGAGCGATGATTTCGCCGCCTTTGGATCCGGCTCCCGGTCCCATTTCGACTATCCAGTCTGCTTGGGAGAGGACTTGCGAGTCGTGATCGACGAGGATGACGGAGTTTCCGTCATCGACGAGATCCTTCATGACGCCGACAAGGCCGACGATGTTTGCCGGATGGAGTCCGATGGACGGCTCGTCCAGGACATAAAGAACGCCCGTCGTCCTGTTTCGGACGGCGCGGGCAAGCTGCATTCTTTGCCTTTCCCCGGTCGAGAGAGTCGAGGCGGCACGATCCAGCGAGAGATATCCAAGGCCCAGATCCAGCAGTCTTTTTGCCGTGGAGAGAAGGGACTCGCAGATGCTTTCGGCCATGGGGCGCATTTCCTCGGGAAGGCTTCCGGGCACGCCTTTCGTCCATTCGACGAGTTCGGAAAGGGGCATCTTGCACGCCTTGTCCAAAGAGATTCCCCGAAGCAGAGGGGAGCGGGCCTTGTCGGAAAGACGCGTCCCCATGCAATCCGGGCAGATATCCTGCCTCAGGAATTTCTCGACGCGTTTCATGCCGCTTTCGTCCTTGACTTTCGCCAAGGCGTTTTCCACGGTGTGGACGGCGCTGTAGTAGGTGAAGTCCAGTTCGGCCGCGTCGTTGGAGTTCTTGGCCTTGTAGAAGATATGCTTCTTGACGGCCGGGCCGTTGTAGACGATTTCCTTTTCCTCCGGAGTCAGGTCCTTGAATGGGATGTCCGTCCTTACGCCCATGGCGCGGCAGACATCGACCATGAGCGACCACATCAAAGAGTTCCACGGCGCGACGGCCCCTTGCTCGAGGGTGAGGTTTTCATCCGGCACGAGCGTGGCAAGGTCGACTTTCCGGACGATGCCTGTCCCTTGGCAGGTCGGGCAGGCGCCTTGGCTGTTGAAGGAGAGCTCTTCCGCCGACGGAGCATCGAACTGGGCATGGCAGACAGGGCAGACCAGAGTCTTTCCGGCTGCGACATCGAGCGTCGGCTCCAGATAGTGGCCGTTCGGGCAACGATGTCTTGCCAAACGGGAATACATCAAGCGAAGGCTGTTGAGAAGCTCGGTCCCCGTCCCGAAGGTGCTGCGGATTCCCGGGACGCCCGGCCTTTGATGCAAGGCCAGAGCCGCCGGAACGTAGAGGATTTCGTCGACCTGTGCCTTTCCGGCCTGCGTCATCCTTCTTCGGGTATAGGTCGAGAGAGCCTCCAGATAGCGTCTCGATCCTTCCGCATAGAGGACGCCGAGGGCAAGGGAGGACTTTCCGGAACCAGATACGCCGGCAATGCCGACGATCTTCCCCAAAGGGATGTCGATGTCGATGTTCTTGAGATTGTGGACTTTTGCACCACGAATTTCGATATGGTCTCTCATTTGTCGTTCTTCCTATTGAATCTCTTTTCCCGTCATGGCGGAGAGATATCGTGCAAGATCGTCGTCCTCACAATAGACGAAGCAGCCTTTTTGGCCTCGCGACAGGAGGACGCGATATGTGTTTCGGATGATTCTGTCCGCCAAGGCATAGTTGCGGGAGGTTTTGATTCCCAGGAGGGACTTGTCCGTTTTTGCCCGCATCGTGCAATCGGTCTGAACATGGCCGTCTTGATAGATGAGGTCCCTTCCTATGATGACTCCGACATAGTCCAACTCCAGACCCTGGCTGGTATGGATGCATCCGACCTGGTCGAAGGAGTCGGGATCTATCGCCCAGGTTTTCGTCTTGTTGAAATTCCATTGGGCCTTGAAGCCGTCCTTCAAAAGAATGTCGTATTGGGTGTCGTCTGTTTTGGAAACCCAATTGTAGCAGTATCCGGCGACTAACCGGGCCTTGTTGTTTCCGTTTTTCTCCCTCAGGATTTCCCGCATCTTCGTCGGGCTCGAGTAGATACGGAAATCGTAGTCGAAGTCGAAAGCCGTGTTCGCCGTCTCGCGAATGCCAAGAAGGTTGTCCAAGAAGGCGAGATAACCGTCGGAGCCATTGCAGCGGAACTGGCTGACCAAGGTCAGGGAGGGATCGTCGATGACATGGCTGTTTTCCTCTCTGGCCATCTCTTTGATCATCCTGACGTTTCCGAAGTCGCTCGTCGTCACGATCTGGTCTTCGTCGATGAAGAAGACGGAGACCTTCGAGGCGTGGATGATTTCTTTCGCCTGATTGGTTCCTTTGTTGTGGAACATGCCGCTTTTCTCATTGAGCCGGTGCGCCTCGTCGCAAATGAGACAATCGAAAACATCTCTTTTTTCATCGACGAAGCATCCGCTCGACATGAAAAGATTCTTGACATATCCCTTCCTGTAGTTTTGTCCGATCAGGTTGGCGGAATAGACTTCTCTGGGGGCACTATTCTTGGTGACGTAGGCGCAGCTAAGGCCTTTTTGCAATAATGTTGCAAGAAGCTGTATGGCGATGACGCTTTTTCCAGTTCCAGGGCCGCCACGGACGATGATGGTGTGCTTTGGAGTCGAGTCCGAAGTGGGGCTCTTTTCTGCCGTCGCCTTTTCGACACAGTCGAGAATGGTCTCATAGGCGACTTTCTGTTCGTCGATAAGATAGAATTCCCGGTTTCCCTTTATCATGCTGACGATGGTGTCTTGAAGGGCCTTGCTCGGCCTTAGCCTTCCGTAATCAAAAGACATCAAGACATCCTTGCCATCTTTCTTATGAATAAATCTTTTTATGAAATTGCGAAGTTTTACCGTATCTCTTCCTAGAAATATTGGTGCAAGAGAGATGATTTCATGATAGAAATCGTTGTCGATGTGTTTTCTGTTCTGCTCTAGGTAATTGTGTAGATAGGCACAGGGGTGAAGCCGGATGTTCTTTCTGGCCACATCCTCGTTGTAGTTTTCAATCGTCTTGGCATAGGTGTAGGCTTGATAGGAGGGATGGCAGACGGCTCTGTTGGCATGCCCGGTGAAGGCGTAGACGATATCCGGCCGTCCGGTCTGCTGACTGTCCTCCCATTGCTTGAGTTCGACGACGATAACATGGCTTCTTTCGGCATCGTCCTTTCCCGAAATCATGAAATCCACTCGCTTGGAGGTGAGAGGGATTTGATATTCGATGGCGACTTGGCATTCGTCGTCTATCGCCGCGTCGTCCAAGGCGTTTCGCATGAATTGCATCGAATTCATCCAGGCGCGGTGTTCGCTTGGGTTGTTGTGGACAACGCCTCTTTCTCGGAATTTGTCTTCCAGGATGTCTGCGATGCTATTGTCGCGGACATCCATCATGAAATTCCTTTTCGTGTCTTGATAGATGATCATCCTAGTATTCTTTCGATGGGGAAGGATACTTGATGGCATTCCTCTTCATTTTCTCGAGGACGATATCGTCGAGATCCAGATGATATTTCTGGGCGATCTGGACGGCATATATCAGGACATCCGCCAGTTCTTCCTTGATTTTCTCGAGGCTTTGGTCGCAATCCAAATCCGTTCCACTCCATTGGTATATCTCCAGAAGTTCGGAAGCCTCTAAGGCAAGAGAGACGGCCAGATCTTTTCCGTTATGATATTTGTCCCAATCTCTTTCTTTGTTGAAGGCATCGATTTTGGCAATGGTTTTGTCGCTGAGCATATTTTCCTCCTGACACACTATTTTACACGAAAAAAGAAAGGGCATGTTTATGAAAACAAGGGGCAAAAGATAGTATCTGTCCCTTTTTATAGAGCCCCTTTGCCAGAACGAAAGATGATAATCATAAGAAATGATCTGCTAATCCAATGAAGAACCTTTGATGATTCGCGTTGAACCATCTTTTGTTTTGCACTAATATGATTATATGAGCCAAATTGGGAAAGTCATTTCGCAAGCCATCAAAGAAGGACACTGGCTTTTGATCGATTATCAAAGTAAAGATAGCGAAAAAACGACATATTGGATCTCTGTTTTAGATGTTTGCAATGACAAAAATGGTGCAGCAAGGCTAGAGGTCAATATGTTCAATACTTATCGATCAATGGATGTTTTGAAAGGGAAAATCTTTTTCGATAGCATCCTTTCGGCTACGATATTGCCCTTTACGGATTATGAAGTTCCTGAAGCGTTGGAAGAGAAATTGAGGATATCGTCCAAGGAATATCCTTGGCTGGAATACGATTCCTATCGAAACAGTTTATTGAATTATTATTTGGATTGTCGACATTTGGACAATGATCCTTCACAAAAAGAAGGAAATTTCTTGCCTGGTGTTGATGTCGAACGGCTTTTGAGCATTGGGCAGATTCCTTTGAATGAGGAACAGGAACAGATTGTCGCAAAATCCATCGTAGAAAAATATGGGAAAGAAAGCGAAAAGGGAATGGCCGAATATCGCTTTGCCATTTCAGTCGTTTCTATCGAAAAACAGGGAAGGATTTATGTCGTTTGCTATCACAATCTCACATTCAATCCCCTGACGAAATATTTGTCGATCGACAAAGAGCTTTGCTTCAATATGAGCTTTCTCTGCCGTTTGTTTCCGGACAAGCCGGAAATTGTGGAAAGAGACAGATTTTCTTTGTCGAACTACGTCGATATGAACGTCAATGAATTTATCGAGATTTTCAAACGAGACAGGAAGGAAGGCCTGGATATCTTGCGGGGCGGATTGAAATATAGGGAATATCTCGTCGACTCCAGAAATGAACTCCTTATTCTTGAACGTCCTTTTATGAGCAGTCTTGAAAAGACCTATCAGGAAATCGAGGACGAATATCAAGCTGGAACTCTCCCATATCCCCTTAGGGCTTTCTTCGGGAATGTTTCGAGGGCATTCTATAACCATGCCAGAAAAGAGCCTTATTTGGTGATTTATGATGAAAAAACGAACATCGATCAGGTCTTGGCGCTTTATAACGCCTTAAAGTATCCTGTCACCTATGTTCAAGGGCCTCCGGGAACGGGGAAAACACAGACTCTGATCAATGTTATTCTGAGCGCTTTTTTCAATAAAAGAACAGTCTTGATGTCTTCTGGAAACAACAGACCTGTTGATGCGATCATCGATAAGCTGAAATTTGTTTACAAAGATAAAATACCGATACCCTTTCCATGGCTTCGTTTGGGAAACAAAAATGAAATGCTAAAGGCTTTGGAACGAATCAAAGAGATATCTCGATATACCACCAATAGCAAACCGGATCCGACAAAGCTCGAAAAGATATTCTCAGATCACAATTCCAAAATCGAAAAATTGCTTTCTCTTTTAAAAATATATGAACAAAAGCAGGATATTCGTGAAAAGGGGAGTAATTTGCGTAATTTTTTGGCTGTTGGTAAATTGCCAGAAGAATTCAACTCTTTTCTCGAAAAGCAATTGGAAAGATATATCACAGAATATAAGGCCCTTCCGACGATTCAGAATGAGGATGTCATTTCGCTTTGCAACCCTGTTTCCAATGATTTTAAGTTCTTACAATTTTTGTATTTTGAGTCTTTGAATTATATTCTCAAGCTTAAATTGCCAAGATATCAGCCTCTTATCGAAATTTGCAATATAGACGAGGAAAAGAAAAAAGTCTCGGAGTTTAATCACTGGCTGTCGGACGATGACAATCTTGCTCTTCTGAATGATGTCTTTCCCATTATTTTTTGCACCAACATGTCTTCTGCGCGCCTTGGGACGGGAAAATATAAATTTGACTTGACGATTATGGATGAAGCAGGACAGTGCTCTATTTCTGATGCTTTGCTGCCCATCGCTCGAGGCCGTTCCTTGCTTATCCTTGGAGACCAATCGCAATTGCACCCCATTGTCTTGCTAGATGATACGACCGATGCCGCTCTTCGGGAAAAATATAGAATCGATCCAAGTTATGCTTATAGCAATAATTCTATTCTCACGGTCATGAAGCGACATGATAATATCTCCAAATTTGTCTTTCTTTCTTACCATTACCGTTGTGGAGAAAAAATCATTTCCTTTTCGAACCAGCGGTATTATGGAAAGAAAATCAAACCAAAATCCCCAAATGGTCTGGGCAGCGTCGAACTTCATGAGGTCGAAAACAAAAATGCCGGGACCAGCGATAATTATCGAAATGCGTGCTACGAAGAAGCCAAGGCGATTGTGTCGTTTGTCAAGAAGGCAAATATGATGAACACGACTATACTTTGCCCCTTTGTCAACCAAGTCAATCTTATCAACAAATTTTTGGAGGAATCTGGCATTCATGAAGTCAAAGCCGGAACGATTCACACTATGCAGGGGGCAGAGAACGACACGGTGATTTTATCGACGGCCATTTCGCATAAAACGCAGCGACGAACTTATGAATGGGTAAAAAACAATTCGGAATTGTTCAACGTTGCATCGACAAGAGCCAAAAAGAAGTTCATCATCTATGCCGACGTCAAGGCTATCAACGCCTTGTCTAAAGGACAGGATGATGATCTTTCCGAATTGGTTAAATTCGCCTTGAAGAATGGCAATGTCGTCGTTGAGCCGAACGAGAAATATACCATGGAAATCGGATATTCGAACAACAGCGCAAGCGAAGCCGAATTCTGGAAGACGATGAGTCATCTTTGTAGCGTCTACCCGAAATATACTGCCAGAAGAAATGTCCCGGAATCCGAAGTTTTTTCCGACAGGCCGGAAGCTTCCTCTTTTAAAGGGGAATTCGATCTTGTTTTATTCGAAAGAAAAAAGCCTGTTATGGCATTCGAAATCAACGGAATGGAACATTCCGTCGATGCCAGGACCATTGAGAGAGATAGGAAAAAGCAGGCGCTTTGTCTAGAAATGGGATTCCAGTTGGTTTTTATCGGAAACAGAGACGTCAAAGACTATGAACTAATAAAGGATCTTATTCGCAGCTTCGTTCGGTCCCGGCACAAAGAATCTAATATGGAGGCGTAGTAGCCATCGTGTCAGGTTTTTTATTTCCGCGATAACTGGCAAGGAATGTTATCGGATCGATCTCGAAATTGTCTTCGATTTCCCCGTTGACACGATAGAAAGAAACGTCGGTCGAATTGATGTTATAAAGCCGATAGACGAAATAAATGTCTTTGTCTCTTTTGGAGGCTTCCAGCTCGCCTTTTGATATCTGGAATTTCGTGTCGATTCGGCTTTTCGTCGATTTGACTTCGATATGGATCTCCCTCACTTCTCCATCGAAGAGGTCATAGGAACGGATGTCGTAGCCGAAATAGTCCGATTTCGATGCGACCCACTCGATCTTGTCGGCATAGTCGGCCAATTTCTCGTTTTTCAACAATCTCTCTTTTTCATAAGCGAGGACAAGCTTTTCGCCCAGCAGTCCGGTCTTGGCATCCTCTTCGGCTTTCTTGAGATAGTCGATCTTTTTGGGGATAGGGTTTGTAAGGCGGGCGAATCTTTCGCTTCTGTCGACTTTGGGCTGGACTTCTTTGAGACGGCGGTTGAAATCATAGGGCTCGAACCCGTCCTCGTCGATGCTATCTTTGATGATCTGCTCCGCCGTGTCTGAGTCGAGGGTCAAATCCTTCTGATTTTTCACTCTTTCGTATTCCAGGATATTTTCCACGATCGTCTCATAGCTGTTTGTCCCGGAGTGTTTGACGATGTCGTCGTAGATAGATATCATCGAAGACAAATCATCAACAAGTTCTTTTTCATTAAAAGAATTGGACTGATAGTATTTTGAAAGAATCGTTGTTTTTTCATATCCATATCCAAGGGATGACTTCTTTGCAGATAAATCTATTGGACCATTCGAGAACTTCGTTGGACCTATTTCATCTCGAAGGTAGTTCGATACGAGTTCCGCGACCCGATATTTTTCTCTTTTGTATTCTTTCTCAAAATAAGTGATGCCTTGCTGGAGGACGAGATAGAAGCCGATCATGTCCCGACGGAAAAGATAGCAGACATAGATGCCGTTCTGAGTGGAGATCGTCATGTTCTTGTTCAGTATCGACACCCAAGGATAGTCGGTCTTGTTCCCTTGGCCCATGGAGCCTTTGACGGAAAGTTCTTTCCGGTTTCCTAGCCTTGCGGCGATTTCTTTCGGCAGTTCCCGGACCAGTTCACGATAAAGCGGATCTGTGTTGTCCACCTTTGTTTTGAGGCCGAGATAGCCTTTTAATATATCCTGAAACTGTTTTTGCATAAGGACTTCCGCTTTCGTCGCCTAGTATACCAGATCGTACAATACAACTCATCCCTTTCGGAGGGCTTTCTGTATCGGAAAAAAGCTTTTCTTCCATTGAGCAAGATAATATTACCGAGGTCCGGATATGTTGTATCTAGACAAGAATATTTTTGGAAACAATGGGTGTCAAAACTTGAATCTGATAAAATTAGATTGTCGAAAGGCAAAAAGAGGTTGAGCATTCATTTTTGTAGACGCTAAAATTGATGGAGAGAAGGTAAAACCATGAAACTGAAAAAAACGATCCTCGGAGTCTGGACGCTTTCTTTTTTGGCGATGCTGGTCGCCTGCAACACGGATCAGCCCATATCGTCTTTCCCTTCTTCTATTTTCGGAAGCAGTTCCTCTTCGTCCGATTCCTCATGGAGCTCGTCTTGGGGTTCCTCCTCCTCTTCTTCCGCGGAAGCCTTGTCGATCGAGATTCTCGAAGGGGATTCTTTGACACTCGATGAGGGCGACGAAAAGAAACTTCACGCTCGGGTGAACCGCGAGGATGCCATTATCGAGTGGACGAGCGAAAACGTAGAGGTCGCCACGGTTTCTTCCGACGGAATCGTCACGGCCCTCCAGGAGGGCGAGACGATGATCCATGTCACGGCAAGAGACGGCGAGGAGACGGCCTATGCCATGGTTCGCATCCTGGTCCTTTCTTCTTTCGTCCCTTTAGGCGGGGTGGAGCTCAATGTCAATGAATTGACACTGGATTTGGACGACGATCCCTATGCCTTGAGCGTTAATCTTTATCCCGAAGACACTTCCGTCACGCCCGATCAGCTGACGTGGCAGTCGAGCAACGAATTTGTCGCGACAGTCGACAAAAACGGCGTCGTCACGCCGAAGGGCTATGGCGAGGGATGCGAAATTCGGGTTCTTTACAACGGGGAGGTTCTTGCCGTCTGCACCGTGAAAGTCCAAGACAGCGAGGCCAAACTCCTTTTTGTCAAGCAAGAGGACGGGACCTATTTCGTTTTTTCCACCGAGAATCCCGACATCCAAGAGGTGACCGTCCCAAGCGCCTACAACGGGAAGCCTGTCACGGGCGTTTCCATGTATGCCTTCTCCGGTCTGAAATCTTTGACATCGATCCATCTTCCCGAGACGATCGCCCGAATCGATGATTCCGCCTTCAGCGGGTGCTCTTCCCTGAAGGAAATCACGCTTCCTTCTTCCGTGACTTCTATAGGGAGATTCCTTTTCAGCGACTGTACGGCTCTTGAAAACGTCGCCCTTCCTTCCCGAATCGATGCCATTCCGGATTATTGCTTCTCAGATTGCACTTCTCTCCGCCGAATCAGCATTCCGTCTTCCGTGAAGTCCATCGGTTCCTATGCCTTTTCCGGCTGCACGAATATTCAAGAAGCCGTTCTTCCCCCGCAGCTCGAGACGATCGGGGAATACGCCTTCCAGATGTGCGAAAGTCTTCCTCAGATCGCCATTCCTTCCTCTGTCACGTATGTAGGCACAAGCGCGTTTTTGTTGTGTGGGAATCTGGTCATCTATCTCCTCGGAACCGACGAAAGCTGGAGCAACCTATGGAATGCAAGCCTTTGCCCGACGGTACGGTATGACGATGTCGCCGGATCTCTTGACATTGACGGCATCCGCTATCTCCTTTCCGAGGAAGAGGGTGTTTTGACCGCAACGGTTTTCCGCTATCTTGGGTCGCAGACAGAAGTCGCGATCCCCGACACCATCACAAGCGAAGGACGGGAGATTCCGGTCGTTCAAGTAGGCGATTATGCCTTCTATGGATGCGACACTTTGCAATCTGTTTCCTTCGGATCCAACCTTTCCCATATCGGCGTCGGCGCTTTCCTGGGCTGCTCGGGATTGCGCGACGTTTCGTTCTCCGAGGGATTGAGAACCATAGGCAATGATGCCTTTTCCGGCTGCACGTCTTTGGAGCTGCTGTCTCTTCCCGAAGGTCTTGAGGAAATCGGTCAGATGGCCTTCGACGGGTGTTCCGCCCTTCGCTATGTCTATATTCCCTCCTCCACGGAAATCATCGGATGGCACGCTTTCCGGGATTGCCCGGCTTTGACGATCTACACGGCTTTCAATTACGCTCCGACCGGGTGGGACAGCTCGGTAAGAGGTTTGACAGTCGTCTGGTCCTATGACACGGGAAACTTTTTCCGGGTCGACGATTTTGTCTACTTCCTTTTGGACGGACAAAACGGAAGCGCCGAGGTCGTCTCCTATGTTGGGGAGGAAGCGAATGTCACCATTCCGGAGACTCTTCTATATGATGGCAAGACCTTCCGGGTGACAAGCATCGGCAACAGCGTCTTCGAGAATGCAAGCATCACCCATGTCATCCTTCCCCAAGGCCTTGAGAAAATTGGCGACTATGCCTTCAGGGGATGCTCGAATCTTCAGTCCGTCAATCTGCCCGACTCGCTTGTCTCTATCGGAGGGGCGGCTTTCTCCGGCTGCACGAGCCTTGCCAGTGTCATCATTCCTTCCGCTATCGAATTCCTTGGAAATATCCTTTTCGAATACGACAGCAACACGATTCTCTATTGCGAGGCGAAGGAGTCTTCCGAAAATTGGGCAGACCAATGGTTTGGCAATGCCAAGGTCGTCTATGACTACAAGAATGTTCAAGTCTATGAGCAAGATAACATTCTCTATAGCATCCCGAATGATATGAACGGAAATGCCGGTGTGATCTGCATCGGTCCTCGTCCGTCTGTTTCCGGGATGGTCATCCTTCCTGGCACTATTGCCTATGGCGGAAGGGATTTGCCGATCGTCAAGATCGAAGACGGCGCTTTCTGTGGTGACGACATCGAGGGAATTCTCCTTCCGGATTCTGTCGGGGAAATCGGCCGCTATGCTTTTGCCTATTGCAAAAATCTGAAGGTTGTCGAACTTCCGGAAAGCCTCCTTTCTATCGGATCCGTCGCGTTCTATGGCTGCCCCCTTCTTGAGACTGTCAGCATACCGGGGAGCGTTGAATATGTCGGAAGCATCGCTTTCGATACCGATTCCTATATTTATTTTCCTTTTGACGAGATCCCTCCGGGTTGGGATGAAAACTGGCATAGTCAAAGTGCACAGTCCGAGGTGGGAGAATTCAAGGCCATCCTCCGATATCAAGACTATCGTGTCGGCATCCATGAGGATAGCGATGAGGGACTTTCGGCGGAGCTTGTCTCCTATTCCGGCCCTGATGGCGACATCAAGATCCCGGCGGAGATTCCCTATTTTGGAAAGAGTGTCCCTGTGACGATCCTGGGAAGACAACTTTTTAGCGAACGACAGATCACTTCCGTCGAGATACCGGACACGGTAGAGATCCTGGAGGCCAATGCTTTCTGCTACACAGGATTGACGGCTGTGGATCTACCTTCCTCCTTGACGAGCATCGGGGCGGGGTGCTTTTCTAACACGGCATTGAAGAAGATCGTCCTGCCCGATGGAATCAAGACAATAGAGAATAGTACCTTTAGCCAATGCACAGACTTGCAAGAAGTCGTCTTTTCGAAGAGCTTGGAGACGATCGAAGGATACGCCTTCTATGGGTGTTCAAGCTTGGGCCACGTCATTCTTCCCGATGGGCTTTTGACGATCGGCGAGTCTGCCTTTAGTGGATGCTATTTATCCTATATCTATGTCCCGAAGACGGTCTTGACCATCGGTGTGTGCGCTTTTGACGATGCGCAGCTTGTCCTTCTGGAAGGTGAACGTAGCCGGTACTTCTCGGGAAATCCCCTAAACTATGCCGAGAATGTCGTCCGCGGCGACTTTGTCGTCGTCGGAGATTTCCTATACAACGTCTACGAGAGGGACGGCATCCTGGTCGCCGATATTCTGGACTATTACGGTGCGGAAAGCGACCTCGTGCTCTCAGAGACAATTCGATATGGTGAGAAAGAAGCCAAGATCATTTCCATCGGGGAATGGGTGTTCTACGATAACCAGGACCTGAAATCGATAACGATGCCGGATACCATAGAAAAGATTTCCGCCTTTGCCTTCTCCTTCTCGAGCGTCGAGAGGATACGATTCTCTAGGACCCTTCTTGAGATAGGGGACAAAGCCTTTGCCGAGTGCCGGAACATTGTCTCTCTCTATCTCCCGGACGGCTTGGAGAGGATCGGCGATTCGGCTTTCCACAACTGTGTCTCCCTCCAGCTTATTTTCCTTCCTGAAAGCGTCACGTCCCTGGGAAGCGACAATTTTAACAGCATGTATCCTTGTCGTCTGTATACGGACGGCTCCATTTCTCTTGTCGATGTGACTTTGCTCACGACTGGCGTTCAAGTCATCGACTTCGTCGAGGTCGGCGGCCTGTTCTATGCCATCATTCAAGGCGAGGATGGACAGCTTTATGCCGAGACGGCTTTGTATATGGGGCAAGAAATCCAAGTGACGATTCCCGAGAGCGTCATCTATGGCGGCGAGGCGATTTCCGTCAAGGGAATCGGGAAGGGGGCTTTTATACGCACGAATATCGATCGTGTCGACATGGCCGATTCGATCGAATACATCCGAGACCATGCCTTTGAATCCTGCGAATCCCTTTATACCGTAATCTTTTCAGCAAGCCTCAAGACGATCGGCACCTATGCTTTCGCCTATTGTTACGCTCTCACAAGCGTCTACTTCCCCGACTCCCTCAGGGAAATCGGCCGTCGGGCTTTCGATAGCTGCTATGATCTGAAAGAGGTCCGATTCAACGAGGGGCTGCTGTCCATCGGCGATACGGCTTTCTTCCTTTGTCCGATCGATTATGTTCTGCTTCCTCAAGGCATCGAGTTTATCGGACAATCTGCTTTCAATGAGGTCGGGTATGTTTACATTCGTGAAGAGAGCAAACCAGAAGGATGGGAATGGAATCCACTTGGTAATGCCGTATGGAATCCTAATCTTGAAGAGATCGTCGTTGAAAACGGCTTCCACTTCGGGATTTATTACGAAGATGGAAAACCATATGCCATTCTCTATCATTATGATGGAGACGCAGGTTATCTTTCCCTTCCGGGACTGGTCGCCTGCGATTCCGCTTTCGATGCCGTCACCTTCAAGCATCTGGAAGTAGAGGAACTCCAACTTTCTGCTTCCGTTCCCATCGACGATCGTCAGATCTATGCGACATTGGACACCAGCAAGGTGGGGCCGAACCAATACGAATACACCTTCGTCGACGATGACGGCACGCCCAAGACGCAGACCTATACCTATGAAGTCTTGCCTGCCGTCAAAGCCACCATCGGCTTTGAAATCTATCTCGACCATCCTTATATGATCGACGGAAGGATATTTGTCCAGGGCACGGACGATTTCTTTGCCATGGATCAGGCCGTGGACAGCAATTCCTTCTCTCTTTGCAACGAGATCGACTTGGAGAGCGGAGAGCATATCTCCTTGCCTATCGATGCCGAATATGTCTGGAACGGACAGCCTGAGAACCTCACTCTGAATGATCTCGGTGTGAGCACGGAAAACGAGGGGCGCTTTGAAACGGCCCTCACGGGAATGGTCGACATCAAGACCTATGACGATTCCGGCGAGGCGACGGGCACTCATACCGTGTCGGAGCTCTCCTTCTGCTACGAAGTCCTGGGCGAAGTCGAAATGCAAACAAATGTCTCTCCCGATCCCCTGTTTGTCCGGTTTGACTCCTACGGAAAGGTCATCGATGGAAAAGATTATTCCTTGGAAATCGAATTCTATCGGTATGATGAGCAGATCGGGTATAGCCATTGCTACATTTCGCCTTGGGACTTTGATGCGGAGGCTCAGGCCGCTCTCTGGAACGCCCTTCCGACGCAGGATGTCGGAACCTATGATTTCGTCTGGCAGTATGTCGACTCCAGCCGATGCTTGATCCTCGATGTTCCGGTTATGTACGAGATTGTGGAGGCTTAGTTCGTCCCCAGCTTTCCTAATAGGAATAGACACCGGGATTTTTCTTCTCAGTCGGTGCGATAAAATAAATGCATGATCAAGCTTTCCCACGTTCGCAAGGCCTACCGTTTTTCCGGAAGAGAGAGTCTTGTCCTGAGGGACATCGATTTTCGTCTTCCGGAAAGAGGCCTTGTCGCCATCGTGGGCGATTCCGGAAGCGGAAAGACCACCCTTTTGAATGTTTTGGGCGGGCTGGACCGTGACTATGAAGGGGAGGTCCTTTTCGATGGCCGGGATTTGAAGAGCCTCGACGAGAAGGAGAGGAACGTCTATCGGAACCGGAACGTCGGATTTGTATTCCAGGATTTCGTCCTTGTCGACGAACTGACGGTGGAGGAGAACATCCTCCTTCCGTGCGGAAGCAAAAGGAAAGAGGCAAAGGCGGAGCTGCCGCAGCTTTTGATGAGCGTCGGCCTGGAGGGGTTCGAAAGGCGGCTTGCCAAGAATCTTTCCGGCGGGGAAAAGCAGCGTGTCGCCATTCTCAGGGCTCTCGTCAACAAGCCGAGGATGATCTTGGCCGATGAACCGACGGGAGCCTTGGACAAGAACAACAGCCGACAGATCGCCTTGATACTGAAAGATGTCTCGAAAACACGTCTCGTCGTCATGGTGACGCACAATGATGCCTTGGCAAAAGAATTTTCCGATTTAATCATTAAGATCGAGGATGGCGTTGCCGTTCAAGATGGTGCAATCTTGAAAGATTCGGTAGCAACAAGTGTTTTTAGCAAAGCTCCTTTGCATGTCGGCCTTCTTCAACTGCTCAAGATTGCCGCCACTTTCCTTTTCTCTCATCGCTTGAAGACGCTCCTGGCTTCTCTGGGGACGGCCTTTTCTATCTTCGGCCTCTCTTTGATCATGGCCGTCTACTCCGGTTTCGGGACGTACATCGGGGATCTGGAAGGACAGCTTCTCAAGCAGATTCCACTGGTCATCGAGGACTTTGCCTTGCCGTCCATCGGCCTTGCCAATTTCGGAGGCGATGAGAACTATGTCGAAAATGACGGCTTCGTTTCCGTCGATGACAGCCTCAACAATCTCTATGTTGCAAACGATATCGACGACGCCCTCATCGAGCATCTCGAAAACATGGATCCTTCGCTCTATGACGATCTCAAGATGCGTAACGGCATCTCTTTCCATTTGGTCGGGGAAAGCCAGAAGACCGGTTCCCTTTTGACCTTTTCCCAAAGCAGGGAGAGCTTCTTGGATGCGACCTTCTCCCATACGTCCACCCTTCGTGAGCTGCCGTCCTTCACCGATGAAATCGAAGAGCAATACGATCTTCTGGAAGGAGAATATCCTACAGGCGAAAACGATCTTGTCCTCGTTTTGGGAAAGGACAATTCGGCAAGTTCGATTTTCCTGACTTCCTTGGGACTGGACGACTTTGCCATCAGGGATGGGAAGACCGTCCTGGATTTCGACAAGATCCTGTCGCAGGAATGGACCCTCATTCCCAATGCAGATTTTTACAAGGACATCACCGATCCTTATAACCCCATCGAGAAGACGGGCGTGTTCTTGAAGAGGCAGTACGATCTTGTCAATGAGTCATTGCGCCTTGGCGACTTTTTGTCGATAGGCCTTCCCGACGACGTGGATGACATCACGAAGGAAGAGGCGGAGAAGCTTTTGGAGTTCGTCGAGATTCCCGAAACGGCCATCGACATCGACACGGTCGACTTTTCCGACGAGGATTCCATCGAGGATTTCTTCCTGTCCCTCTTCCAGACGAAGAGGCTTTCCCTGTTTAGGGAGATGAACGAGGCGGAAAAGAGAAGCTATCGCAATGAGGGAAGGGGAAGGACGATCCGGATTTCCGGCATCCTCAAAGCGAAGGAGGATTCCTTCCTCCCGTCCTTGCGGGGCGGCCTTTACTATACTTCGGCCTTTGCCGATGCCGTGGAGAGGGAAAACTCTCCGTTCTTCGTCGATGAGAACGGGGATGGAAAAATCGCAGCTGACGAAGACCATCGGACACCGATAGCCAAGGCCTTCGAGGATCATTTCTACGTCTCTTATGACGGCCTCTTCCATCCGACGTATTGTTCGATTCTCGATTCGCCGACGGAGACGGAAGACGTCCAGGATTACTTTTCGGAAAGGGAACTCTATGGAACGGAGAATCGCGTCTCTTCCATATCCATCTATCCGAAGAGCTTCCAGGACAAGGAAAGAATCCTTTCCTACATCGGCGAGTTCAACGCCGAAAGGCGGAAGCAGGGGAAGAGCGACATCGTCGTCACCGACCTTCCCGAGACGATTTTCTCGAACCTGGAGATGGTCCTGGACATCGTCTTCCTCGTCCTTGTCCTGTTCACGGGAATCTCGCTTCTGGTGGCCGTCATCCTCGTCTCGACCATCCTCTACTCCCATGTGACGGAAAGGACCAGGGAAATCGGCCTCTTCCGTGCCGTCGGTTTTTCCAAGATGAGCGTGTTTGGTCTCTTTGCCATCGCGAGTCTGCTCATCGGCCTTCTTGGCGGCTTTCTCGGCCTCGTTCTTTGCTATATCGTTTCCGCCTTCGTGAACATAGGTGCGAACAGTCTTTTCCCGACCTATGGCCTGGGATCCTTGGCATCTCTTCCCTTCCCCATCGCCCTATTGGTCTTGGCCTTCGCCCTTCTTCTTTCTTTCCTCTCCGCCATTGCGCCGAGCCTTTTTGCCGCCAGAAAGGATCCGGCGCGGTCTTTGAGGGATTGACGATCTGCTTCTGTTTCGAGGCAATTTACATGACAAAAAGCGCTAGAAAGGAAAGCTTTCAGGATGATTTTCTTCCGGAAAATCGGAAGATGTCATTCGTCCGGCTTCTGGCCGTCATGGGCCTGCCATAGACAGTCTCCGAAGTCAAAATCGGAGAAGATGGCTTCGAAAGAGGAATCTTCCGGAGAACAGGCATAGACTCCGAAGCGGATCGGGCCTTTCGCTTTTTTCATGTGGCAGATCCGCATCTGTTTGAAGGTCTTTCCGTCGAAGGAACACTCGATCCGGAAATCATCCTCCCTGCGGCTGAGCCGATACCAGAGGACATCGACGGAAACAGGGATCTCCATCGTCGCCCAATCCGAGAATCCGTCGTTTGTCACGACGCTTCCGAGATGTCGGAAAGTCTCGTTTTCATACTCTGCCGAGGCCTTCAGCCAGTTTTCGCTATCGAGATACAAGACGATGCCGCACTGATCGAAGCGATGGCAGGCTGCCTTGAAGGACGTTTTCACAGTGAAGCTGAAAAAGTCTTTTTCCGTCTTCATCTGGAAGCATGGGGCATTGTCGTTTCGGAAGTGATAATAAGTTCTTTGCCAAAGATCGGTATGGGGAATGGTCGCCATCGTCAGCATGTTTCCGTTCTTTTTCCATGTTTTCGGCTCACGGATCCATTCGAATTCGTCGAGGTTGTTCATCATGGTTCTGGTTCTCTCCCTCTATATTTTAATTATATTCCACAGATTCAATTTTTGGATAAATAAGGATGACAACAATTGACACCTATTAATTAAATTGAAAGTTGGCAAATCGAAATATAATTAAAAACATCAATAAATAAACGGAAATAATGATATAATTTCATCGAACGAAAGGAGAATTCTATGTTTGTGTCAGAGAAAGTAGAAGAAACCGGAAGATATGTTCCGTGGCTTTTTGCCATTCTGTTTATTATCGCCATCAACATTCCGGTGTTTTCTTATTCCGCAGGAGAAAAAGAGGTTCTGTTCTTCCTTGCGTCCCTGGATGCGACTTCCGTGAGTTTTACAAGCGGGATTTCCGTCCTTCTTTTGTCTTTTGCCGCCATCTTCTCGCCGTTTTTCTCCTACTATTCCTACTATTCCGACAACAAGGTCGGGAAGGTTCTAGGCATAAGTCTTTCTTTGGTGACTCTCTGCTTTTCCATCGCCATTCTTCGGGCTTATGCCGTCTATGCCGGCAATCTCAAACTTGAAGAGACCTCCTTCACTGGGGCGATCATGCTTCTTCTTCTTCTTCTTCTTGCTATTGCCAACCTCTTTTATTGCTTTTGCTTTTCCTTGGTTTCGACGCGCCAAAAACCGAAATGGCATAGGGTTTCCCCAATCAAGACGCCTCATTCCCATCCCCATGGAGTCCCGACCATGACGGCTGATTCCAAGCAGGACACGTCGGACTTTGAACCCGAGAAAAGAGCAGAAGATTTCTTCGACTGAATCGGAGTTGCGGGAGGAGACGTATTCTTTCAAGGCGCCTCATCAAACTTGTATCTGTCTGTTCAATGATCAAGATGCGATCGTCATCCAGCCTTGCTTTGATATCGGAAGCACCCCTTTTCATGGGAGTCGATGATTCCGATGGCCTGAAGATAGGCATAGATGATCGTGCTTCCGACAAAGCGCATGCCTTTCTCATAAAGATCGTTTGAGACGGCATCGGAAAGATCGTTTCTGCTTTTTCCTGTCTCGTGTCGTATCTTGCCGCGACTGAAGTGGAGAAGATAGTCTCTGAAGCTTCCGAATTCTTTTTGGATGGCAAGGAAGACTTCGGCGTTGCGGACGGCAGCCCTGATTTTGAGCCTGTTCCGGATGATCTTTGAATCAGCAAGGAGTGTTGCCGTCTTTTTCTCGTCGTATCCGGCGATGACCCTCGGGTTGAAATCGTCGAATGCCTTTCGGAAATCTTCTCTCTTGTTCAGGACACACTCCCAGGACAAGCCGGCCTGGAACGTTTCCAAAAGGAGCATTTCGAAAAGATAGGAGTCCCTCAAGTCCAGGACGCCCCATTCCTCATCGTGGTATTTCACGTAGAGGGGGTTTTTCAGGTTGCACCAGGAACATCTTTTCTTGTCCATTTCTCAAAAGGCCTTTCTTCCTTTACGATACCATCGTCATGGACTAAGAAAAAGGCCGCATTTCTGCGGCCTGAAGATTCTGTCTTTGCTCAGCTCAAGGAGAGGGTGACCATGTAGTTCTTGTACCACTGCAGGTCGTTCTTCTGGAGGCCGATGAGGAGAGTCTTCTCAGCACCATTGACGGTGATCTTTTCCTCCGCCTGGTAGACGGCATCGTAATAGTCTTTGTATTGGGTCATCTGGGCATCGGTCCACTTGGTGAAGCCGGAGTCCTGGGCGGAGAGCTTTTCCTGATAGTGCGAATCGAGATCCTGGAGCTCCTTGGACGTGGAGAAGTCCCAGCATTCCAAAGTCATCTGATTCTCGTCATAGATATAGCTGATCTTCCAGACCGGGAAGAGTCCTCCGGGAGCGGGGAGGGACTTGAGGTTTTCCTCTCCGCCGATGAAGGAGAGGAGGACCGGATAGCCGGGATCGGACGAGAGCATGTCGACGAAGGAGAGGTTGTCGCAATTTTCGCGGATGTCGGCATCGCCGATGATCGTTTCGCTGGTGATGTCGCCGATTTCCGTATAGGTGAAGGTCTGGAAGTTCTCTCGCTGGTCGGCGCCAGTGCCGAGAAGCTCGAAGTTGTGGATGTAGAACTCGGCCTCGTCTTCGCCGATCTCGACGGTGAAGTCTTCCACGGCCTCGAGGTTGGTGATCGCCTCGAAAGTGCCGTTGAAGCCGTCGACGAGGAAGTCGGAGGATCCATACTGGACATAGCGAGGATAGGATGCGGCATCGTTGAGATGGTAAACGCCCTCCGCATCCTTGGTGAAGAAGACGGAGGAAAGGGCAAAGCTCGCATAGGTCACGGCGCTTTCGTCCTTGGCCTCGCCGACAGGATAGTAGGCATCCCCGATGCGGGTCAGGGTCTGGTAGGTCTCGCTCGTCTCATCGTATTCGATGAGTCTTTCTTCCTTGATGGCGTTGGGGTCGTTATCCTCCATCGTCGTCAGGGAGAAGTACTTGCCGTCGGTGACGACGTCCGCCGCCCTGTAGTTCATGTCCTCCGGATAGGTGGAGTTGACAAGGAAGTTCCAGGAGCCTTCGCCCCTGTAGTTGTTTCCTTGGAGGCGGGCCATCATGTCATCGAAGGCCTTGTCCGCCGTCCCCTCGACCGGGGCGACCTTCTCGATGGCATCCGAACCGACCTTGGTGAAACTTCCCAAGACGAGTGTCGAATCGACGATGCCCAACGCAGAGGCATAGGCGGGGAAGGTGACCTGATAGCCGATGATGGCGTTGTTCTCGAAGATCAAGGTGAAGGAATCCGCAAGAAGCTCGGGGAATCCGCCGTAGGCCTGAGGGGAGATGAAGCTGGCATATTCTTCGAGGACGTCTTCCTTCAGCTCGTAATTGCCTTCGTCATTCTCCGTGAAGTCGTCCGCCGAGAGGAAGCGGAAGAAGTTGCCTAGGCCATTGTCCTCCTCGAAGGTGGCATAGGTGAACTCCTCTTGCCCCATGTCGACGAAATAACTGTGATGGATCTTGTTGTCGAGGCCGATGCTGATGTTGTCCAAGGCCTTGATCTTCTTGCCCTCGTCCGCGCCGATGCCGTCGATCTCGGTGGCATGGTAGTAGAAGACGCCGTCGATGTTCTCGCGGTCGGGGTCGGAGCCGGACGTTTCGGGATAAATGACGAGCTGGAAGTCCTCCGGGCCGTTTGCGATCTGGGTGTAGAAGGAGACATAGCCGTGGCTTGCGCCTTGGGTGATCTCCTGAAGACCGGTAAGGTCGGCGGCATAGCCCTGGGCAAGCTCGGCAAGCTTGGCATCCGTCAGGCCTTGCTTCTCGACGGAAGAAGAGCTGCTTGTTGAAGGGGGATTTGAAGAAGGAAGGGAGGAAGAGGGGCTGTTCGTGGAAGAAGTCTCGCTTCCGCCCGTGGAACTGTTGTCGGACGTCGACTCGCCGCTTGTGCAGGATGCCAGGACGACGGCAGGCAGAAGCAACAATGTCAATAAGCCTTTTTTCATAAAGCCTCCTAATGTGTATAGAAAAACGGGTTAGTTATAAGGTATGGACGTTCGCAAATACAAATCACGGCTTTCCGTCGTCGTATTTGCGCTTGACAAACCGAATGGTGAAAATATGTTCGAAAGGAGACACGCCATGATACGAAACCGAACCAGAATTCCGCTCCTCTTTGCTTCTCTCTCCCTTCTTCTGCTCACCGGTTGCACCCCTGAGACCCCTGTTTCCGGAAGCACGCCTTCAAGCCCGTCCGGTGAGAGCTCTTCCCAGCCGGAAGAACTGGATTTCCATTTGACAATACAAAGCCCATTGTCCAAAACGACATATTATCAGTACGAGCGTTTCGAGACAGCAGGCCTTCTTGTCTCCGCCGACACGTATGATGCCAAAGGCGAACTGACAAGCTCCCAGGAGATCGAGGATTATGAGCTTTACTTTGTCGAAACGGGGGAAAGCTTGACGGACGACACGGTGCTCGATCAGACAGGGATGCACCAGGTGGAAGTGAGAAAAGAAGGATATGAAAGCGTTTTCTTCGACATCGATGTCCGCTCCATCATGCTTTTCCATCAATATCTGGAAATCGCCTCCTATCCCGACAGAAGGACATACAAGCCCGGGGAGACTTTCTCCGACAGCGGGTTCACGCTTTTGATGCATACCACCTTCTATGACAGCGTCGGAAAGCAGATGACCAGGACGGACGTCGTGACGGACTATATCCTCGAGATCGACGGACAGGATGCCCGGGTCTATACCTTTTCGGAGGAAAGCGACCCGCGTCTGAAGGTGAACATATTCGTCTTCGGAGACGACGGAAAGGAGCTCACCGACTATTTCCCGGTCTATACCCAAACCCATTCTATCGCTCCCGGATCGGTCGATGCCGAGGAGGAGACCTTTGTCGAGACGGATGACAGTCTCACCATCCATATCACCAATCCCGACAGGGACAGCAACGTCGATCCGCTCGGTCTGAACGATTCTTCCAAGGGCTATTATTCGCCCGATCAGGTCGAGACCGCCTATACGGCCTACGATCTTGGCGAACGGGGCTATCTCAACTGGAAATATGCCCCCTCCTCATACGATGACGGCGTCTGCGAAACGCCTCTTTTGGTCATCCCGGTCGTCGTCCCCGGCTATGAAAGCAAGGCTGACAAGGAGACGATGGACATGATCCAGACGGCCTTCTTCGGCTCGTCCGAGGATCTGCACTTCGAATCCCTGCGTTCCTATTACTATAAATCGAGCCGCGGACAGTTGGACATCACCGGCACGGTGACGGACTACTATTTTGCCGGAGACCAGTCGCAGTATTTCTATGACTACAATTCGTTGACCTCTTCCACCGTCCCCTATCTTGCCATCGAGGCCGCCGAGTGGGTCAAGGAGACTTATGGGACGGATCTCACGGAGTATGACTCCGACGGGGACGGGCTCGTCGATGCCGTCTGGCTTGTCTGGGTCGGCTTCGGCTACGACAATTCCGGCATGACGGTCTATTGGCCTTTCTCCTCGACGACCGGCGCGGTTTCCGATCCTGACTATTACGACAAGCCCGTCGTCAACAACTTCGGCTGGGCAGGGGCGGACTTCATCCGTCAGTACAGCACGGAGAACTACGGATGCGATGCCCATGTCCTCATCCATGAGACAGGGCACATGCTCGGTCTCACGGACTATTATTCCTACGGAAACGGATTGACGGAGGAACGCTATGGGCCTCTTGGAGGGGTCGACATGATGGACAACAACGTCGGCGATCACAATCCCTACTCCAAGATGCTCCTCGGATGGACTTCGCCCTATATCGTCTACGGAAACGATGTCACAATCACCATCCCCGCTTCGGTCAAGGAAGATGCCGTGATTCTGCTCCCATACGAAGGAAAGACTTACACGGTCGGAGAGGACGGAAAGGTCGCCTTCAATCCCTATGACGAATACCTGATCCTCGACTTCTATTCCTCCGAAGGAAAGCTCAACGGCGAGGACTATGATGCCTATGGCATCGAAAGCGTCAAGGGAAAGGGCGGAAGACTCTACCATGTCGATGCCAGGCTCGCCCGCATCGAAGAGCATCAGGAAGGCTCCCTCTTCACCTATACCGCGATGGTCTACGATGAACCCGACGATGCCTGGAACGAGAGCGAGAGAGGCAAGATTCTCAACGCCATCTCCAACACGCATGAAGGACAAAGGAGCGAAAGCGAGCTCTTCTCGATGGATCCCGAAGCCGACTATTACGATGAGATCCGCTGGATCAGCGCCGACAAGCGCTTCATCGACTCGAACCCGGACGGACAGAACCGCCCCGATGCGGAATCCCTCTTCCGGGAAGGCGACGTCTTCCTCCTCGATGACTATGCCGATCAGTTCAACGGCGGAGGCCTCAATTGCGACAAGCCTTTCGCCTACGGATTCGAAATAGTGAGCATCAATGCATAAAAAGGAGCAAAAGAAAATGAAAAAGACACAGAAATTCCTTTCCCTTCTCGCCCTTCTTCTCGTCGGTGGCGTCACATCCTGCACGAGCGATCCTTCTTCCGCCTCTCCCTCCTCCCCCAACAGCTCCGTCTCTTCGAGCACGCCAGGCTCTTCCACGGGAGACAAGCCCTCAAGCTCTTCTCCTTCCTCCACGACCCCTTCTTCCAGTCTTCCGGGAAGTTCCTCCTCTTCCTCCTCTTCCAGCAGTTCCACTCCCGAGCCAGAGCCCGTTCTTTATGACATCGCCGTCGGACGGAATCTCTCGGAGTCGGTGTTCTCCGTGAGCGTCGTCCCGAACGCGGAAGCCGGCGATCTTGTTTCCGTCGGCTTCGTCTCGAAGAGCAGCTATGGCTTCAGTTCCTACGAAATCCAGAACTTCTATCTCCACGTCGTCAGCCAGGAAGGCGAGGAAGTCCTTCGCCCGATGTCCACGGAAGCGGCGACGGAGGTCTATTTTGCCTTCACGATGCCTGAGAGTGACGTCACTCTCTATGCCGCGAGCGCAACCAACACCATCGACGAAACGTCCGGTTTCACCCTCTCCTTCGAGATGGACGAGGAACTGTCCGTCATCGGCTATTCCCCGGAAGAGAAGTACAGTGCCTTCTATGGCTACATGGTGAGAGAGCCGGGCTATCGGATCGACAAGATGGAATACCACACCAATCTCGACGGCGCGGATGTCTGGCATGCCTTCTCGCCTTCCGACTATGCTTTCGACCACAACTATTTCGGCTTCTATCTCAGAAGCTACACTTTCGACTATGCCACGGAAGTCACGATCCGGGTGGAGGGAAAGCATGTCGGCACGAAGAAGATCAACTATGTCGACGGCGACAAGGTCAAGGTGGACTCCGCCGGCGGCATCCTTCCCACCGAGGCCACTCCCGGCGACACCGTTGCCTTCACCTATTCGATCAACTATGCGAATCACTTCATCCCGCTTCCGCCGACGATCCAGGGCGTGCCGGAGGAGGATATTCTCAACAACAACACCTATCAGGTCGAGTTCATCATGCCCGAGAACGACGTCACCATTGCCTTCTCCCTGCTCGAGAACCAGAAAATCACCGTCGATTACGATGAAGACCTGTTCGAAAGCGTCCAGACTCTGTCCTATGGGACGCCTGTGACTTCCCTCCCCCCCAATGCCATGTTCGATGTCGTCTGCGTCCCGAAGGAAGGCTATGTCGTCACGTCGGCTGTCATGAACGAGGAGACGATCCCCTTCTCCACCGTCTACAATGCCGCCGATGGCTCCTACACCTTCTCCTTCCATATGCCTGCCCCTTACTATGACGAATCCCTGGGAGAGGACTGGGAGCCCACGATCGAGGATTACAAGATCCCGGCAAACATCGTCCTTGATGCGAAGGTCGGATACGAAGTCGCCCTCTCCGAGACGACGGAAGAAGGCGTCTCCCTGTCCTTCCCTGCCGGCCGTTCCAGCTATGGCGAAGGCGAGACGGTGAGCTTCGGTCTCTCCGTTCCGAAGGGAAAGCAGATCCAATCGATCGTCGCGAAGGGCGAAGACGGAAAAGAGATCGAAGTGACATTCGACGGCACGACCAGGACAGGTTCCTTCGTCATGCCTTCGGGAAAGGTCGGCATCGAGGTTGTCCTGGAAGATGCCGAGATGGTCACCGTCGTGGTGGATCCCTACGACAAGAACTGCGTCGATTCGACTTTCACGATATCTTCCTCCACAGTGACGAATAGCACCTTCCCCGGACCGGATGGCGGAACGCTCAACTTGCAAGTCGGCGAAGAGATGTCCATCACGTTCATGATGCTGTCTAGCCCGGACTATTCGACGACATACGCCTGCACCATCGTCGCCTCCTATGCGGACGGCTCGACGGAGGACCTTGTCATGAAGGCCGACTACGGTATGTGCTCCATCACCTTCACGGTCAAGAGCGGACTCAACAGGCTGACTCTTGTCTTCACGGAGATTCCGCTTTAAGCCATCCGAAAATGATGGAAGGATCGCCATGGACATTGGCGGTCCTTTTTCGATGCCGAAAAAAGAGCCGGCACAATAAAAACGGGGTAGAATATAGCCATGGACAAATTGACAGAGCCTTGCAGTGTCCTTGTCTTTGACACCGACGGCGATAATCTAGTCGAGTTTCTCTCCGTCGGCGTGCCGCTTGCGTATTCCGGGTATGGTCTTCAATTCTCGGACTGCCTGGATGTCGGCTGCTTTTGCGATAACGATGCTTCCTCTGTCGAGGAGATATTGTCACGACACCTCCAAAAAAAGAAGACGGAGATCGATAAGACGAAAGCCGAGCTTCTCTCTGACGGGTATTATGAAAAGACCCAGGATCTGGCAATCCGGTATCAACAGTATGCCAAAGAATACTTTGAAGAAAAGGACAGGATGGCCGGCCATTATCGGAAGTTCAAAAAAAGCGAGATCGCCAAGAACTTCGACGATTTCTTCAAGACCTATCCGGAGCTTCAGGAAGGGGACAAGTTTCATTTGGATTCGCGTTTCAGATTGGCTTCCTATGACAAGAAAGTCCTGCTTAACGGAAAAGAGACGACCATAATTTCCGTCAAGGAAAACAAGGTATTCAGCAAACAGGAGTTTGTGAAACTCGTGAACGAAAATGCTGAAGAACTTATTAAAATTTATGAATCGAATTCCAAATTGTTTTATGAAAATGCTCTTGGAGACTATGATGATCTCAAAATGACTGTCAAACGTCTTCTCAAAGAACATCCTCGTGTCGGCTTGATCGGATATCATGCCTCTGGGGCCGTCAAAGAGATAACGGATCTCTCCATAGATGACTTCACCTTGCTCGACTATCTGAAAGTCCGACCGAAATGCCTCTATTGGTTTGAAAGGTAGAAATCAAACGTCAACTTCTTTTCGTGGTCGATATATTTTCTGAAGACGCCACGTCAGGTCGCCTTGTCATCTGTTCGGATAGAAATTTCCGAGGTCGCTGAAGGAACCTAGATCGTGTCCGTCGTCGTCATAAAGATGGTCGTCTTTGTATCTCAGCCCGGTCGGTTCTTTCGTGTACTCGTCGACGACCAATTGGCCGCGATAGCTCGACAGGCTGTCGTCATCGACGACGATCCCCTTCTTCCCGTCGCGGAAATTGATGTATATCGTCTCCTTTTCCTCGACTTCCTCTACGTCTTTGTCATCGGAATACGAGGAAGACGACGAGGAGTAGCTGTAGTCGTAGTCATCGTAGGAGAATTTTTCCTGTCCCAACAGCATAATTGAAGAAGAGTCGTGCATCAGAATGGACACAAAGGATTTCAATTGATCTGTTCTTTCGTTTCTCTTGATTTTGTTGGCGATTTCCAAGGCGTTTTTCAGATAGCGGATCTTTCGTTTCAAGCTTTTGCCGTTGAAGGCCTCCAACTGCTTGATCCTTGCATTGGCATAGTCGAAAAAGGTTTGGTCATATTGTGCGCAGGCGAAATATGCCACGAAGTATTTTGCCAGACAATATATGGCCTCTCTCTTTTTCTTCTCAGGAGCAGAAATGTCCCTCGAATAATCGTCGAGTTGCAGGATCGTCTCCAATGGAGGCAAACGTTGAGTTTTGAACAGGATGTCGTGGAGTTTCCGACCTTCTTTGCGCAAGACTTTTTCCGGCTTGTAATTTTCGGGAAAGGCTATCGTGTAATTTCTGTAGTTGATGGGCAGGCCGTAGACTTCGCTTTTTCTTTTGAGTTTCGCAAATTCGCTTCTCGTCATCTCCTTCGGATGGATATACTCATTGTTCTCGAAATATCCCCAGATGCATTGTCCTCCGGCATATCCTTCCAGATAACCGTAGCCATGCATTTTGTTGCCGGACAGCTGACCTTTATAGTGCATGCCGTTTTTAAATATCAGTCCGCCATCGGTCGGCAGGGCGTTATGATTGAACTTGCCATACACTACTAATCCGTTCTTGTGTTTGTCGAACGCCTTTAATACCCTCCAAATCGATAAGCGAACGCCTTTAATGCATTAATTTGTTGTCCAAACAAATAGATTTTAATCTTATAAGCCCATCATTTTAAAAATCAC
Organism: Candidatus Enterosoma merdigallinarum; assembly: GCA_018714385.1. GTDB lineage: Bacteria > Bacillota_I > Bacilli_A > RFN20 > CAG-288 > Enterosoma > Enterosoma merdigallinarum. Next base: position 76,992 of record DVNL01000007.1, read on the forward strand.
ATTAAAACTCCTCCTTTTTCTAAAATTTAAGCAAAAGAAAAGGACTCGGTTGGGAGCCCTGTTCATTGTTCCGTACTTGAATGATGTCGTCTACTTTTGGATGGTATTGGAATTCTGGTTGTATGCCTTGGCGACACACTTCCATTCTCCGTTCATCTTCAAGAGCAAGAGATAATCAGTGAAGTCAATCCTGTCTCCCCAGCCTTCTTCCAAGACCCTGACGACCGCAAGCGTCTCTTCCAAATCGATGACGTCGATTCTCGCCTTGAAGTTCTTGCCGCCGGATACCGTATCGACATTGTGATAGAACTGCTCAATTGAACCATGTTCAAGCTTTCCGTCGAGATATCCGAACAATACGGCTTCGTCGGTGAAAAGCTCTCTTGCATACTTGCTGTTCCCTTCGGCTACGCTTTTAACGAACTTCATCGCTGCTTCTTCAACAGCTTTGTATTCCTCAATTTTGGATCTCATGTGAACCTCCTTATTTACGCTTACATTATAAATTGATACAATAATAAAAACTAGTACGCACAAAATAGTTAGATACTATCGAAAAGTAGAGTTAGGAGAAACAAGATGGAAAAGAAGACCGATAGATGCATCAAGAACGAGAAGCTTTGCGACACAGGCTTTTCCTACACACTTTCGTTAATCAGCGGCAAATACAAGATGACGATACTTTATACCTTGATGGAGTTCGGCATCGTTAGATACAACGAGCTTCAGAGATACATCAAGGGAATCACTTATAAATCCTTAACCACTTCGTTGAAGGAGCTGGAAGCCGATGGGTTGATTGTCAGGAAGGAATATCCTCAAATCCCTCCCAAGGTTGAATATAGTCTTTCAAAACGTGGCGAGTCTTTGATGCCAATTCTTGATGAGATGTGCGAATGGGGCGATAAGAACCGCATGGGAAGAAGCAAAGACTAAACGCTCTTCGTCAACGGGACTATTTAGTCATTGATTCATAATCTAGCTTATATCTAGTAAGCGTCGCATAAGCAATAATCGTAGCTACTGTCCCATCTATCCTCTTTAGCCTTGAATTTAGCTTCGATGGCTGAATTGAATATTCAATTTGCGACTAAAACAAAGATTTTTTCAGAAATTGTGATTTCGTGGTGGCTAGATCAATATGATAAATCCTCTTCCTTTTATATCCATATTTATAATTTGCGAAAATTTGAACCCGAAGTGCTATTGCGGTGTGCGTATTGCGGTGGTTCGAACTTTTTGAGGTATTTTTGACTATTTTCGACGGTCACGATAGGACCCTAAAAATTCAGGATGCGACATAGTGAGCACGAATTGGTAATTTTTGATAAAAAAATAACCTATAATGACTAGGCATTATAGGTGTTTTTTAAAGATGGTGACCCTGACGGGATTCGAACCCGTGGATGCAGCCTTGAGAGGGCTGAGACTTAAGCCGCTTGTCGACAGGGCCATACGCTTTGCCTTGCAAAGCTTGAATAATATATCGTATCGGAAGGATTCTTGCAAGTAATTCTTTCCTTTATTCCTTATATATGATATATTTTTCTTTGCGCTTTTTGGCGCAAGTAACCATAGATGCGGATCTTGTCGACAAGTCCTCTATGCCGCACACATCTTCAGGACTAGCACATCCTGGCTAGCAACGCTTAGCATATTGGGTTGGCATCTCGAAGCATCTAGAAGAACAACAAAAAGGAGGCTCCAAAGATGAGCGAAGAAGAGAAGAAGACGATCGAAGAAACCACTGCCCCTGCCACAGAAGAGACGAAAGATGTCATGGCCACTACGGTCCATGGCGAGAATGACCCTGTCGTCAGCGCCAAGACCCTCTTGGATTCCGGATGCCATTTCGGCCATCGCGTTTCCCAGTGGAATCCGAAGATGAGGCAGTACATCTACAATCGTAGAAACAATCTTTATATCATCGATTTGAACAAGTCCGCCGAATGCATGCAGAAGGCCTACAAGGCTCTCAAGGACATCGTTTCCAAGGGAGGCAAGGTCCTTTTTGTCGGCACGAAGAGCTATGCCCAGAAGGCCATCCAGGAAGAGGCTGTCCGTTCCGGCTCTTTCTATGTCAGCCATAGATGGCTCGGCGGAACTCTCACCAACTTCCGCACCATCTGCAAGAGAATCGGACTTCTCAAGGATATTGAACAGCAGGAACTTTCCGGCGAGCTCGACAAGCTTCCGAAGAAGGAAATCGCCGAGAAGCTCAAGCTGAAGGCCAAGCTCAGCCAGAACCTCGAGGGCATCAAGGAGATCCGTATGCTTCCCCAGGCCATCGTCGTCGTCGACCCCAAGGCCGAGCACAACGCCATTGCCGAGGCCAGGGTTCTTCACATCCCTGTGTTCGCTCTTGGCGACACCAACACCAACCCCGACGAGATCGACTATCTCGTTCCCGCCAATGATGACGGCGAGGCTTCCATCCGCATCATCGTCGGCCTCTTCGCCGATGCTGTTGTCGAAGGAAAGGGCGGCGAGCCTCTCTATGCCTACAAGGATGTCTCTTCCGCGACCTCCACGATGGCCGACATGCTCAAGGGTGTCGATCCCAACGAGACCATCAAGGCGATCCGTGCCAAACTGAGAGACGATGCCATTGCCATGAGAAAGAACGGCAAGGGCAGAGTCCGCAGAAGACCCGTCAAGAATTTCCGTCGTTTCGGAAACAAGAACGCTAGCAACAGCGCCCCTGCCGCCAAGGATGGCACGACCGCTGCCGCTGCTCCTGCCACTGAAGCCGCTCCCGCCGCTGCCGAGACCAAGACCCAGGAGGCCAAGTAAAAATGAGTTCCCAGATCGAACTGATCAAGATTCTCCGCGATAGAACCGGTGCCGGATTGATGGACTGCAAGAAGGCCCTTCTCGAAAACGATAGCGATATCGAAAAGGCCATCGTCTGGCTTCGCGAAAAGGGAATCTCCAAGCAGGAGAAGAAGGCTGGAAGAACTGCCGCCGAAGGTGTCGCTTGGGTTCTGACCAAGGGCAACAAGGCCGCCATCATCGAAATCAACTGCGAGACCGATTTCGTCGCCAATTCCGATCCCTTCCGCGATCTGGTCAAGGCCGTCAACAAGGCCGTCCTCGACAACGAGCCCAAGACGAAGGAAGAGGCTCTGGAATGCAAGACCGACAGTGGCAAGACCATCAAGGATCTCTTCCTCGATGCCACCATCAAGTTGGGCGAGAAACTCGATTTCCGCCGTTTCGCCATCATCGAGAAGAAGGACGAGGAGATCTTCGGCCCCTACATCCACATGAACGGAAAGATCGCCACCATCGTCATTCTCCAGGGCGGCGATGCTTCTGTCGCCAATGGCGTCTCCCTTAATGTCACATCTTGCAACCCGACCTATGTCTATGAATCCGAAATCCCTGCCGAAATCGTGGCCAGGGAGACCGAGATCGAGACCGAGGCCAGCAAGAACGATCCCGCCTTCGCCAAGAAGCCCGAGATCATCAAGCAGAAGATCATCGAAGGCCGCGTCCGCAAGAACCTTTGTGCGAACGTCCTGGCCTCTCAGCCCTATGTTCTTGACGAGACCAAGTCCGTCGGCAGTTTCCTGAAGGAAAACAATGCCACCATTGTCTCCTTCGTCCGTTATGCCGTCGGTGAGGGCATCGAAAAGAAGCAAAGCGATTTTGCCGCCGAAGTCGAATCTCAGATGAAGATGTAAGTCGCAAGGGCACCCTCCGGGGTGCCTTTGTTTTGAATCGGAGGTCCTTATGTACAAAAGAATCATGATCAAGATTTCCGGAGAAGCTTTGGAGGACAAGGAAAACCATCTTCCCTATAGGACGGCCTTCCTCGAAAGCATCTACACCATGGTCAAGCAGATCCGGGATGTAGGCGTGGAAATCATGATCGTCGTCGGAGGTGGGAACATCTTCCGCGGCAAGGTCGCAAGCTCCATCGGCGTCGACCGGGCGACGGGAGACTATATGGGAATGCTTGCCACCATCATGAACGCCATGGCGCTTCAGTCCTTTTTCGAGTCCCGCGGCACCCAGACCCGTGTCATGTCCGCCCTTCCTCTCAACGCCTGCTGCGAGCCCTATATCCGCCGCAAAGCCCTGCGGCATCTTGAAAAGAAGCGCGTCGTCATCTTTGCCGCCGGCATCGGAAGTCCGTATTTCACCACCGACACCTGCACGGCTCTTCGCGCCAAGGAGATGATGGCCGACAGCATCTTCATGGGCAAGAACGGCGTGGATGGCGTCTTCACCGCCGACCCCAGGAAGGATTCCTCCGCGAAACTCATCGACAAGATCACGTATCATGAAATCCTCGCCAAGGGACTTCAGGTCATGGACAGCACTGCCGTCGGTCTTTTGGAGGACACGGACATCGATATTCGCGTCTTCAATATGGCCGATCCGGAGAATGCCGTCCGTCTCATCCGAGGCGAGAAGATCGGGACGCTCATCTCTCGCAAGTAGTTTTCTTGAAACAGGACTTCTAGTAGAATATAGTTATCTACAAACTGGAGGTTTCAACTATGGCCATTTTGAATGAATGCATCGAAAAGATGGATAAGACTCTCTCCTCTCTCAAGGATTCTTTCGGCACCCTTCGTGCCGGACGTGTCTCCCCGGGCCTCTTGGACAAGGTCATCGTCAATGTCTATGATTCCAACATGCCCTTGAAGCACGTCGCCTCGATCACCGTCGCCTCCGCCACCGACTTGGTCGTCAAGCCTTTCGATCCTTCCACCGCCAAAGACATTCTCTCCGGCTTGAACAAGGCGGATCTCGGTTGCAATCCTGTCGTCAACGGCGGTGCCATCATGCTCAAGTTCCCTGCCCCCAGCGAGGATAGAAGGCAGGAGCTAATCAAGCAGTGCAAGAAATATGCGGAAGACGGAAAGGTTGCCCTGCGCAACATCCGGAAGGACTTCAACAACAAGGTCAAGAAGGATGAAACCCTTTCCGAGGACCAGCAGCATGACGTCCTCGATGACATCCAGAAGACGACCGACGAGCACACCAAGAAGATCGACACCATGCTCGCCGAGAAGATCAAGGACATCGAGACCATCTAAGTGAGCGAATCTCTCAGGCATATCGCCTTTATCATGGACGGCAACGGGAGATGGGCCAAGAAGAGGCTCCTCCCGCGCTCCATGGGACATCGTGCCGGAGTCAAGCGGATCAAGGAGATCATCCTCTCCTGTTTCGAAGACTACGGCATCCATACCTGCTCCCTCTATTGCTTTTCGACCGAAAACTGGAACAGGCCGGAGGACGAAATCCGGACGCTTTTCCGTCTGCTCAAGCAGTTTTTCGAGGAGGAGATCGACTTCTTCAAGGAAAAGAACGTCCGCATTCGCGTCCTGGGATTTCTCGACGACGAAAGGATTCCGGCGGATACGCGTAAGACCATCGAAAAGGCCGTGACCGAAACGGCAGGCTGCGATAAATATGTCTTCAATGTCCTCTTCAACTATGGCTCACGGCAAGAGATCCTTGCCGCCGCCAAAAGTCTTGCGAGGAAGGCGAAGGACGGGATTGTCGATCCGGACAAAATCACCCTCGACGATTTCCGATCGGAGCTTTTCACGGGACAGGAGGATGGGGACGTCGATCTTCTCGTCCGGACTTCCGGGGAAGAGAGACTTTCCAACTGCCTCCTCTACCAGGTCGCCTATGCCGAATTCATCTTCACGGACGTCCATTGGCCGGATTTCGACAGGAAGGAACTGGCCAAGTGCATCGATATTTATAAGCATCGCAACAGACGCTTCGGAGCCATCAAGGAATGATCAACAAGTTATCTTCCTCGTCCAAGACCTCGATGGTGAAGCGCATCCTGACCGGTCTTGTCTTGATGGCTGTTGTCATCCCTTGTCTGGTCTTCGGGGATTGGGCCTTTTTTGCTCTTTCCATCCTCCTTGCCGTTTTTGGCATCCATGAGATCCTCAAGGCCCCCGGCTCTGGACGCTATTCCCTGCCCATCAAGATCGCCGTGTATTTCTTCGTCCTGTCTTTCATCTATTGGACATTCATCAAGAGCTGGGCGGATTCTTCGGACCCCAATCCGTTCAACGGATCCTCGACGTTTTATCTGAATAATATCTTTGTTTCGATATTGGGAATCATCCTCTATGCGATGGTCCTGTTCCTCATCGCTGTCTGCACGCCGAAGGTCCAGCTCTCGGATGTCACCTATCTTTTTACCGTCGGATTGTTCTTCGCCTTGGGCTTCCAGGGCATGCTCTTCCTCCGCTATTTCCCGAATAGCTCAGGGATCACGTATATGGGGGCAACGACCATTCCTGTCGAATGGGGAACCGGCGTGACATGCAAAACCTATTTTTCTGATTATTACCAATATCGTGGCTTGAGCCAATCTTTCAATTCCTGTCTGGCTTTTATCTTCATGCTCATCGGGACGTGGGGAGCGGACGTCGGAGCCTACTTCATCGGTGTTCTCTTTGGAAAGCATCGTATGAACCCTCGGATTTCGCCCCATAAGACGTGGGAAGGATTTTTCGGCGGTTTCGTGTTTTCGATGGCGGCTTCCCTGGGTTTTGCCGCCGTTTGCGAATTCGCTTTTGATTCTCCTCTTGTCCCGGGCATCCTGCAATTCTCCCATTCCCCTCTTTTGCAGGCGACGGGGGTCATGGACGGAACGGCTTGGCCTTTCCTCTTCGGCATCGCTTTCTTGATGCCGATCGTCGGCAATGTCGGCGGTTTTGCCTTCTCCCTGATCAAGCGCCAGTTCGGCATCAAGGACTTCGGCACGATCTTCCCCGGGCATGGCGGCGTCATCGATCGCTTTGATTCCATTCTGACCAACTCGATCATGATCTCGATCGTCATGCTGATCACGGCCAACGGATGGAACCTTTTGGTATGAGGCGTAAAATCGTTCTTTTGGGGGCCACCGGCTCAATCGGCCGGCAATGCCTCGACATTTTGAAGTATTCCTTCGACTATGAGCTCGTCGGGGTCTCTCTCAACGGACGCTTCGAGAATCTCGAGCCTTATCTTTTCTATTTCGATTCCCTCCGTTATGTCGCAATTCGCGATGCGGACAGGGCGAGGCTTTTCAAGGAAAGGCATCCTTCCTATGAGGTGCTTTCCGGCGAGGACTGCAATGTCCTTCTTGTCCAGGCTTGCAAAGAGGCCGATGTCTTCAACGCCTTGATGGGCAACGCCGGCCTCGCTCCGACTCTGGAGGCCATAGAGGAAGGAAGGGATCTCTTCCTTTCCAACAAGGAATCCATCGTTATTGGCTCCTCCCTTTTGGAAAAGGCCCTCGCTCGTTCCAAGAGCCAAGTCTATCCGGTCGACAGCGAGCATGTCGCCTTGGCAAAGCTTCTCGACCAGGCAAAGGAGCTTGACATTCCCGAAAAAGACATCGAAACCCTCTATGTCACCGCAAGCGGCGGAGCTCTCCGGGATCTGAAAAAAGAAGAGCTTGCCTCCGTCACTCCGGACAAGGTCCTCTCCCATCCAACGTGGAACATGGGAAGCAAGATCACGGTCGACTCGGCCACCATGGTCAACAAGGGCTTCGAAAAGATCGAAGCCGCCTTCCTCTTCCATTTCCCCCTCGAAAAGGTGAAGGCGATCATCTGCCGGGAGTCTCTTGTCCACGCCCTTCTTGCCTATACGAAGGAAGGAAGGAAGGAATATCTCTATGAGTATTCCCCATGCGACATGAAAGTCGCCATCGCCTACGCCCTCTCCAAAGGGACATTGAAGGCGCATCGCAACAATGCCGAAGACGAAAAGGCCGTCCACGCCCTCTCCTTCTCGCAGATCGATCCGGACTTCTACCCTCTCTTCGATCTGACGGTGAAGACCTATCGCGACTATGGCAACGTCGGCATGATTCTCTACAATTATGTCGACACCTATGCCATCGACGCCTTCCTGAAGGGAGAGATCGGCTTCCTGGACATTCAGGAGGCCTTGAAACGCGTCTATGACGTTCTTGCCGATGTCCGCGAGGAGCTTGCCATCGGGAGGCTTGCGGAAATCGAGTCGCGCCTATCGGACCGCGCCAAGGAGATCGTCGAGGAAATCGTCGATCGGAAAAGGAGAAAACCATGATCGTTGTCTATATCATCGTCCTCATATTGGGACTTTCCGTTCTTGTCTGTCTCCATGAGCTCGGCCATCTTTGCGTCGCGAAGATCTGCAAGGTCTATTGCTACGAATATTCTATCGGATTCGGCCCGGCCATCGTGAAGCATCGCTTCCGGCATCGGACACGCGAGGAAAAAAGACGCTACAAGGAAGGCTCGCCCCTGTTCCGGGCCTTGGTGAAGGGCGTCGACGGGACTCCCGGCGAGACGGAATACTGCCTTCGCTGGATTCCTCTCGGCGGTTATGTCGCCATGGCCGGGGAGGACGAAGAGCCTGAAGAGATCCCTGTCGCCGCCATCCCCAAGGAGAGGACTCTGGGCGGGGTCAACCATTTCAAGCAGATCTGCATCATGCTGGCGGGCATCGCCATGAACTTCCTCGTCGCCTATCTCCTCTTCTTCGTCGCCTATGCCGCCTTCGACCAGACCGGCTATCATTATGATTCCAACGCCGTCACCGTCAGCTCGGATCCGGAGGATCCCATCGCCAAGGCCGGACTTGAGACCGGAGACGAGATCGTCGGGCTCTACCAGGTCTACGAAAATCTCTACACCTCGGAAGGAGACGCGCTTGTCGAAGAACTCGTCTTCCCCTCGCAGGAGAATCAGAAGCCTATCGAAAGCTATCTCTCCTACAAGCCGGGGACGGATGGCTCCGGCGGCCTTGACGACATCGCCGAAGACTGCATCAACTATGCCGGGATGAACATCGTGAGCAACGCCTATCCCGTCCTTGTCGACGGCAAGGAGCAGACTGTCGTCTGCAAGGCGGATTCCACTCGCACTTTGCATCTCACCTATGTCGAAAAAGGCTCGGAAGAGACGAAAGAAGTCTCCGTCCCCCTCCTTGCCGAAGAGCAAGAAAACGGCAGCTATGCCTTCGAAGGCTTCGTCCTCGATCCGGAAAGCTACGTTTTCCGTCTCTCCCCGACGGAGGCACTGGAAGTCAGCGGACGGCAGTTCTCTTCCATGTTCTGCGAAATCTACAAGGCTCTGGGCAGCCTTTTCACCCCGGAGGGCTGGAAGAACGTCGGCGGCATCGTTTCCATCTACCGTATCTCGACGGATGCCGTCACCTCCGGATCGGGAACCTACTTCTTCAGCCTGTGGGCCTATATCTCCCTCAACCTCGGCTGCTTCAACCTCATCCCTCTCCCTCCCCTGGACGGATGGAACGTCCTTCTCGCCCTCGGCGAGACGGTCACGAGAAAGAAGATCCCGAGCCGTGTCAAGGGCATCGCCGGCACGATCGGCATGGCCGTGCTGATGATCCTCGCCATCCTTCTCATCGTCAAGGACGTGATGGTCCCGATGCCGATCTGAATGGAGCAAACAAAAAGGCCGCGCCGATCGACGCGACCTTTTTTCATGCCCTTTTGCGCTACTGGATCTGGACGAACTCGTCTTTGTCCTCACGCTCGACCTTCTTCGGGATGGTGATGAGCAGGACGCCGTTCTCCGACTTGGCGGAGACGTCCTTCGTCCTCACATTCTCGCCGACATAGAAGCTTCTGGAGAAGCTTCCAGTCTCCCTCTCGAAGTGGATGTACTTGCCTTTCCCCTCATCGCTCTTCTTGTTGAAGCTCGCGGAGACGACGAGATAGCCGTTACGGACGGCGATCTTGAGATCCTCCTTCTTGATGCCGGGGACTTCCATCTCCAACAGGTAGTGGTCTTCCTCGTCCTTGATGTCCGTCCTCATGATGTTGTAGTCGCTGTCGTTGATGTCCGGCAGGTCGTCGAAGAGGTTGAAGAGAGGGGCGAAGAAGGAACGGTACCCGTCGTGACGAGCGACGGTACGATTCTCCTTCTTGGGTGCGACTTCCTTCTTCTGGGTATTGGTGTTTTTGTTCTCGGTCATAATGTTGTCCTCCTTTTAGCACTCACGTTTCTCAAGTGCTAATTATAGTATAGCTTCAATTTAGCAAATGTCAAGCAAGACTGCTAAAAATATTTTTAATATTCCAAGATTTTTCGAGAGGACAGGTAAAAAATGAGATGAAAAGAAGATTGCAGGGAGGGAGGCTCTTTATATAAAGGTGATTGCGATGCGATATTCAAGTCTTTTATATCCTTTTCTTATGTAGCAAAATATAGTCTGTCGAGGTAATGGACATGGATAACTTGCTATCGCGCTTCTTGACGAAAATCGGCATCCCTGATCTGACTCCTTATTCCGAAGGAGCTTTTTCGAAGCTTGAAAACGACAAAGAGAACAATCGGATCGTCTGCCGGATCAAGTTTCCGACCTACCTGCGCTATGACGCCTACAAGGTCTTGTTCGACACCTGCGACGATTTCACCGTCCGTGGCGGCTTCTCCATAGCCCTCTCTTTCGAGTACGACGAGGAGAAGGAAGAATTCCCCTATCTTCTCGAGGACTACAAGCACGCGAAGAAGACGGCCTTTCTGAACGACGTACAGTTTTTCGAGGGCGAGAAGAAAGTCCTTTTTTATTATCCTTCCGCCGGCGATGCGGGCAAGATCTCCGAGGAATGCCGACTGCTGAAGGACTTTCTCGATTCCGTCTCCTCTTCCTACTCGGTCCTCACCCAGGAAAAGTTCTTTGCTTCTGACACCTTCTATCAGGAAAGGGACCGGGACTATGTCCAGAAATCCCGGGAGGCCGACGAACGCATCAAGAAGCAGAAGGAAATCGACAACACCTATCAGCCCTGCCGACTGAAAGACATCGAAAACTTCCGCAAGGTCCTCGTCGAAGGGACGATATTCAAGATTGAGGACAGAGTGACGAAGAAGGGGAGGCATATCCGCAAGATCGAATATACCGATGGTTCGGATTCGATTTCCTCGACGCTTTTCGAAGGAAAGAAGACGACCATGGAAGATATGCTGAAGTATGGCGTCGGCGTCAAGATACGTGTCCAAGGGCGTCCGGAAAACGATGAATTTGCCCGGGGCGAGCTCGTCTTGGCCATCGACGACATCGAAATCCTGCCTCCCGATCCTTTGCGACAGGACACCTATCCCAGGAAGAGGATCGAACTCCACCTTCACACGAAAATGTCCGCCTTCGATGGCGTCGGCACGATGGCAGACTATTGCGCCGCGGCAAAAAGGTTCGGCCACACGGCCATCGCCGTCACCGACCATGGCGTCGCCCAGGATTTCCCGGAGGCGCAGAAGGCAGGGAAGAAAAGCGGGCTCAAGATACTTTACGGGAGCGAGCTCTACATGGTCGACGACATGCCTTCCTTCATCTACAATCCTTCCGACCGCATTCTCAACGAGGAGACGTTTGTCGTCTTCGATCTCGAGACGACGGGCCTTTCCGCCCGCTACGACAGGATCATCGAGTTTGGTGCGGTCAAGATCGACGCTAGAGGACAGATTCTCGACGAAATCGATTTCTTCGTCCGCCCGGACATGAAACTGTCCGCCTTTTCCATCGAAAAGAGCCATATCAGCCAGGAGCAGGCCGATTCGGGAAAGCCGATTCGGAAAGCCCTGGAGGATATCCTTGAATTCTTCGGCGATGCCATTCTCGTCGCCCACAACGCCGCTTTCGATTACGGCTTCCTCAACGAGGCGCTCAAGAACAACGGCATGCCGGCACTTGCGAATCCCGTCATTGACACGCTTCCCATCGCCAGGTATCTCTATCAAGACAAGAGAAGCCACAGCGAAGGGGCTATCGCAAGGGAGATGCAGATCGAATTCGATGAGACCAGCGCCCACCGGGCGAACTACGATGCCGAGATGCTGTCCAAGGTCTTTGAGGTCATGTTGGGCAAACTGACGGAAAACAACAAGAAGATGGCCCATAAGGAATTGGCATCCTTACCTGTCACAGATAAAATGATAACTTCCATGCATCCATACCATACAACCGTGTTGGTCAAGAATGCGGCCGGTTTGAAGGATTTGTATAAAATCATCTCGGTGTCTCATGTCCATTACATGTCCTCCTTCGGCCTCCCGCTCGTTCCAAAATCTTATCTGTCCAAAACGCGGACAAACCTTCTCCTTGGCTCCGCCTGCCTCAATGGCGAGGTGTTCGAGCATGCCATGAACAAGGGGGAAGACGTTCTCAAGCGGACATTGTCCTTCTATGACTATATCGAGATCCAGCCCCCGGCCAATTATGTCTATCTCGTCAACAAGGGATCCCTCCGGTCCATGGAGGAGGTCGAAAAGATCATCAAGGATCTGATCAAGGCCGCAAAGGACGTCGGGAAGATGGTCGTCGCCACCGGCGATTGCCATTATGTCGAACCTTCCGACAAGATTTACCGGGACGTTTTCATCGCATCCAAGGCTCTTCATGGCGCCAGGCATCCCCTCAATCTTGCCCCCTACGATTCTGCCAGGGAGGAGGTGAAGAAAAAGTGGTATCAGAACCCCATCCCCAATCCCGACCAGCATTTCCGGACGACGGACGAAATGATCGAATGCTTCCGCTTCCTGGGAGACGACAAGCTTTCCGAGGAAATCGTCATCGACAACACGTGGAAGATAAACGATATGATCGACCCCTCTGTCCGGCCGACAAAGGACAAGCTCTATCCGCCGAACATCCCCGGGGCGGACAAGATGCTCACGGACCTGGTGTTCGAAACGGCGAAGCAAAGATACGGGGATCCGCTTCCGCCTGAGATTCGCGAAAGGCTTGAGACGGAGCTGAAAGGTATCATCGACAACGGATATTCCGTCATCTACTGGATTTCGTCCAAACTCGTGCGATGGTCCAACGATTGCGGCTACATGATTGGTTCGCGTGGCTCCGTCGGCTCTTCCCTCGTCGCGACGATGTCCGGCATCACGGAAGTCAATCCTCTTCCTCCCCACTATGTCTGTCCGAAATGCCATCATCTGGAATGGGGAGACGTGAGCCAATACGAATCGGGATTCGATCTCCCCGAAAAACCCTGTCCGCACTGCCATACGATGATGGACCGGGACGGACAGAACATTCCTTTTGCCACCTTCCTGGGCTTCCACGCCGAAAAGGTCCCCGACATCGATCTCAACTTCCCTTCCGACTTCCAGGCCACGGCCCACGAGCACATCAAGGAATTCCTCGGCGCCAAGAATGTCTTCAAGGCAGGAACGATCCAGACGACGAAGGAGAAGAACGCCAGAGGCTATGTCCTCGGATATTTCGAATCCTTGGGCAAGGATACCGGCAGGGTCCGGAACGCCGAGATCGACCGCATCGCCCAAGGCTGCATGGATGTCAAAAGGACGACAGGACAGCACCCAGGAGGCGTCATCGTCATCCCGGATGAGATGGAAGTCTATGACTTCACTCCCGTCCAGTATCCCGCCGACGAAGTCGATTCGTCCTGGAAGACGACCCATTACGATTTCCATGCCATCCACGACAACGTCCTGAAGTTCGACATGCTCGGACATGTCGATCCGCAGGCGGTCAAGATGATGTGCGACAATTGCGGCATCTCTTTCAAGGAGATCGACAGAAAGGTCAAGGTCAACGATCCGGAAGCCCTCTCCCTTTTCTGGTCTGCCGATGCCTTGCATCTGAAGGACAACGTCCTCCAGCAGGAAACGGGGGCTCTCGGTCTGCCGGAATTCGGAACGGAGACAGGACGGCGAACCCTTCTCGAGACGAAGCCAAGGGCCTTTGCCGACCTCGTTCGCATCTCCGGCCTCTCCCACGGAACCGATGTCTATTCCGGAAATGCCCAGGACCTCATCCTCAAGGACGGCCTGACTTTGCGCGAGGTCATCGCCTGTCGTGACGATATCATGGTCGGCCTGCATGAAAAGTACGGAATCGACTACTCCGATTCGTTCCAGATCATGGAGACAGTCCGAAAAGGCAATTTCTGCAAGCCTGGATTCGAGGAGAAAAGGGCGAAATATACCGCACTCATGAAGGAACACGGCGTGCCGGACTACTACATCCATTCCTGCGAGAAGATTCAATATCTTTTCCCTCGCGGCCATGCCGTCGCCTATGTCATGATGGCCATGCGCTGTGCCTACTTCAAGGTTCACGAGCCTCTGAGCTATTATGCGACCTATTTCACTTTGCGTTGCGATGCCTATGACATCGAGACCATGATGAAGGGAATACAGCCTTGCCTGAGAAGGCTTGCCGAAATCCGGGAGAAGACCCGTCTAAGGACCGTCACGCCGAAGGAGACGGCCTTGATCAATGCCTACGAGCAGACCATCGAGATGTATGACCGCGGATTCCGCTTCGGCAAGATCGACGTCAATCGTTCCTTGTCGACCAAGTTCACATTCGATGCCGAGAAGAAAGAAATCATCCCCTGCATCGCCTGCATCGATGGTATCGGCGCGGCTTTGGGCGACAGCATCGTCGCCGCAAGGGAGAAGCAGCCCTTCACCTCCATCGAGGATCTCAAGCGTCGCGGCAAGGTCGGTGACAAAGCCATCGAGGTCTTCCGCCACCTCGGCGCTCTGGGCGACCTTCCGGATTCCGAGCAACTCACATTGTTCTGAAAAGAGGGAGGCCTACTCTCCCCTTTTGATGTTTTCCAATTCCGCTTCGGCGACGCCAGTCGAGAGCAGATAGGTCTTTGCCCCGCCGAGTCTCTCGAGGAGAGCCATCGTCTTTTCGATCGTCTCTCCTGTGGCATGAAGGAAGACGTCCGGAAGATTTTTGGAGTGGTCGGGAAGTCCGCCTTTTCGCATCGCCCAACGGTTCCTTTCCGTCTTTTCGTAATCTTGCCTCTTCCCTTGCCTGTCAACGCCAAGGAGATCTTCCAGTAGCAGTGCGATGACACCCGTTCTGTCCTTCCCGGCATTGCAATGGAAGAGGACAGGCTTTGAAAGGAAGGCAAGAGCCTGGAAGACGGACCGGACTTCTTCCGTGTGGCCAAGAAGGATGTCTTGGTAGTCCAGGAAAAGGTCTTCGGACAGCACTTCCGTGTTTCCGCAGTGGAGAATGTCATGAATAGGGCAGTTCTTATATAAGATGCCATTTTCCTCGAGAAAAGAAAGATCGTCCGGGAAAGAAGCGATCTCTTTTTCCACTCGGAGGTCGATGACGGCTTTTATCCGGCTCTCTTTGATAATTAGTCTCAGCGCTGGAGAGGGACTGAAAAGATTCCGGCAACGATAAAAGGTTGCCCCGCCGTGAAGGACGGGACAACCGGGGATCGCTCGGAAGTTCGCCTGGTCGAGACTAGCCGAGACGATTGGCGTTCTTGACTTTGGAAAGCCTGTCTCTGTCGGCATTTTCGATGTCCTCGTAGAAGGTGGAGAAATGCCTGGAGGAGACATAGTTGATCAAGCGCTTGCGGATGTCGCTGGAAAGCTTGTTGCCCGGCCTTCCGAAGAGGTTGGGATGGCCAAGGCGCCACCGGACATCATCGGCGATCATCTGGTGCAGGTCTCTTTTCGGCGCCCAGCCGAGAAGTTCCTTGGCCCTGGCGTTGCTGGCGACGATGGAATCGGCATCGCCTGCCCTTCTCGGGCCATAGGTCCAGGAGACGGGTCTTCCCGTGACTTCGCCGACTGTCTCGACGATTTCTTTGTTGGTGTAGCCCTTGTCGGAGCCGAGGTTGATGATGGCCGATTCGCCGCCGGCAAGAAGCCTCTTCATGCCAAGGACGTGGGCGTCGGCGAGATCGAGGACGTGGATGTAGTCGCGAAGGTTCGTTCCGTCGCGGGTCTGATAGTCGTTTCCGAAGATATGCATCGGGGTACCGTTCAGGCTGGCGTTGACCGTGACGGGGATGATGTGGGTCTCGACGGGATGGGCCTCGCCGATCGTCGCATCTTCGCTTGCTCCAGCGACATTGAAATAGCGGAAGATGCAATGGCGGATGCCGTAGGCCTTCTCACAGTCGCGGATGAGACGCTCGGCGGCAAGCTTGGAGAAGCCATAGGGGGATTCGGGATGAAGGGGGGCCTCCTCGGAGATGGCAGGTTCCTTGCTCGTCCCGTAGACGGCGGCGGTGGAGGAGAAGACGATGTTGCGGCAGTTGTGGGCATGCATGGCGCGAAGGATGGAAAGGACGGCGTTGAAATTGTCGTCGTAATAGCTCAAGGGGTGGCTGACCGATTCGGGGACGATGATCTTTCCGGCGAATTGCATGACGCCGACGATCTTCTGGCGGGTGAACAGGGAATCCAGAAGTCCGAGATCCCTCACGTCGCCGACCACGATTTCGGCACGCGGGTCGACGGCTTTGGCATGGCCCGTCGAAAGATTGTCCAAGACGATGACCGAATAGCCGGCATTGCAGAGCTGCTTCACGGCATGGGAACCGATGTATCCGGCTCCGCCCGTCACGAGAATCTTACCTTCTTCCATGGAAACATTCCTCCTATTTTTCCACTCGGGCTTTTCAGCCCCTCCTTCTTGACATCAGAAATTATAGTCGAGGTCGTAGGGAGACGCAATTTCCTCTCTTTCCTCTTGTCGATAGGCGATCGTCTCCGCCGTCGGATCTTTCGAATCCCCCGACAGGGAGAGGAAAGACAGGACGAGGGCATAGGCGGCGTAGATGACGGCAGCGATCGCAAGAAGGCTCGTCACGAGGACGGAAAGGGAGTGAAGCGTCTTCCTTCTCTTTTCGGCTTCAATCGCCTGGACATCGGGAAGGGAATCCCGGATGCCTGTCTCTCTTTCCTCGTCCATCAGAAGAGCATGTCCTTGTAGCAACGCGGATAGGGGAGGGTGTCACGGATGTTCTGCATGCCGGTCACCAGCATGACCAGACGTTCGAAGCCGAGCCCGAATCCGGAGTGGGGGATGGATCCGTTGCGCCTCAGGTCGAGATACCAGCGGTAGGCATCGATGTTCATATGGAGCTCGTTCATCCGGGAGAGGAGCTTGTCGTAGTCGCATTCCCTTTCGCTTCCGCCGCAGAGTTCGCCGATTCCGGGAACGAGAAGATCGACTGCCGCGACGGTCTTTCCGTCATCGTTCTGCTTCATGTAGAAGGCCTTTATCTCCTTGGGATAGTCCGTCAGGAAGATAGGACCCTTGTAGACGACCTCCGTCAGATATTTTTCGTGCTCGCTTCCGAAGTCCAGGCCGAAGGAGAAGTCATCGACCTCGAAATGGTGGCCTTGTTTCTTGGCTTCCTCGAGTTTTTCCAGGGCTTCCGTGTAGGTGACCCGGCGGAAAGGCTTCTTGACGAATTCGTCGAGCCTGTCGATCAGGCCTTTATCGATCCTTTCCTGGAAGAAGGCGATATCGTCCGGGCACCGCTCCATCGTCTTGGAGACGACATACTTGAGGAAATCCTCCATCAAATCGCAGTCGTCGGAAAGATGGGCGAAGGAAAACTCGGGCTCGATCATCCAGAACTCCGCGGCGTGGCGGGTGGTGTTGCTCTTTTCGGCGCGGAAGGTCGGCCCGAAGGTATAGACCTTGCCGTAGGTGAGGGCGAAGGGTTCGACGTGGAGCTGTCCGGAGACGGTGAGATGGACATTGTCCTTGTTGAAGTATTCCGCCGGTTTCTTGACATCGGCATAGACCTGGAAGGTCTGGCCTTCGCCTTCGCAGTCGTTGGCGGTAAGAATCGGGGTATGGATCCAATAGAAGCCGTGCTCGAAGAAATACTGATGGATGTAGTAGGCCAAAGTCGAGCGGACGCGGAAGACAGCGTTGAAGGTATTGGTCTTCATTCGCCATTGCGGAATCGTCCGAAGGTATTCAAAGGTGGCCTTCTTCTTCTGGAGAGGGAAGTCCTCGCTCACTCCGCCGACAAGTTCGATCCTTTCGGCCTTGAGCTCGAAAGGCTGCTTGGCCTCCGGTGTGAGATGGATCTTGCCCTCGACCGTGACGGAACAGCCAAGACGAAGGGCCTCGATCTTCTTGTCGCTGGCATCGTAGACGACTTGGATGTTGGTGTAGCAGGAGCCGTCGTTGAGACTCAAAAAGCCGACCTGTCCCATCGATCTGTTGCTCTTGACGAATCCACCGAGATCGATCGTCTCTCCGTCGATGTCCTTGAGCGTCCCGGCCTTTTCCTTGAGGCACAGATCCCGGATGGTATATTTCTCTGTCAAATCCATTTTTCTTTTCCTCCTATTGGATGGCGGTTTTCTTTCCTTCTTCTTCGATGTCGCGATTTGGTCGCGTATTGAACGACAGCGGACTGAGAAGGTCCATCCGGATCATATGATGGGCGGCCTTGGCGATCATGGCGGCGTTGTCCGTCGTGCACCAGAGCGGGGGAATGACGATCTTCGGCCCGTTCGGGAACCTTTCCCGGATGCGTTTTCGCAAGTAGCTATTGGCGCTCACACCTCCTCCGACGACGATCATCTTGACCGGCTTGTCGTTCTTGAGAAGCTCGACCTTGTCCAGAAGCTGGTCGACGAAGGCCATCTCGGTAGACAGGGCATAGCTTTCGACCCGGTGCTGGGGAAGCGTCCCGCCACGTTCCTTCTTTTCCTTCTCGATCATGCGGATGAGATGGCTCTTGAGTCCGGAATAGGACACGTTGTAGCCGTCGACTTTCGCCTTCGGGAGAGGGAAGCTTTCGATGCCTTCCTTCTGGCAGGTTCTGTCGATCCAGACGCCGCCGGGATAGGGGAGGCCAAGAGCCCTTGCGACTTTGTCGAAGGCCTCGCCGATGGCATCGTCCTCCGTTTCGCCCAGGATATGGAACTCGAAGGGCTTCGGGAGATAGACGAGCTCCGTGTTTCCTCCCGAGACGACGACGGCAAGAAGGGGATATTCGAACGACTCGACGAATTCATTGGCGTAGATGTGGCCGGCAAGGTGATGGACGTCAACGAGCGGCACGCCGAGGTATTGACTGATGGTCTTCGCCGCCATGGCACCGATCTGGAGGGCTCCCGGAAGGCCGGGGCCGCCGGTGACGGCGACATGGGTGATGGTTCGGTAGTCGAAGCCTTTCAAGGAGAGGACGAAGGACAGGACCGCGGTGATGTTTTCCAGGTGGAGACGGCTGGCCAGTTCGGGATAGACGCCTCCGAAACGCTTGTGGTCCTCAATTTGCGTGTTGACGCTGTTGGCCAAAAGCTCTTCTCCGTTTTTCAGGATGCTGATTGCCGTCTCGTCGCAGCTCGATTCGATGGCGAGGATGATTTCATCTTTCATTTCAGCAGCTCCTTTCTGTAGCATATGGCGTCTTCTTCGCCGTAGTAGGCCTTGCGTCGCCGATAGGGACAAAAACCGGTCTTTTCATAGAGTCTTCTGGCGCGTTCGTTCTTTTCCCGGACCTCCAGAAGACAGCATGTCTTTCCTTCTTCGGCGAGGAGGGCGAGGCAAGAGGCAAGAAGCCTCGCTCCGCTTCCCGTGCCTTCGATCGTTTCTTCGATCGCGATTTCGTCGATCTCGCCTTCTTCCACCCCGACCCGATAAAGGAGGTAGCCTTGGACGCTTTCACCTGTCAGGACGAGGCCTTTGAGCAGGGGAGAATCGAGATAATCCCGCAATCCCTTCCCGTCCAGGAAGCCATGCCGGATGCGTTTTTTCGACAAGGCAAGGACGGCCGGGATGTCTTCTTCACGAAGCGGACGGATCTCAGATTCGGAATGCATAATGCGGAAGATAGGATTCCTCCTTCTTGGAATAGTCGAAGAAGGCATCCTTGTGACGGACCATGCTCTCGAGCATGTCGACCTCTTTGATCTTTCTTCCCTTTAGGGCCTCCTTGGCGAGCATGTCGGCGTCTTCGACGAGGAAGAGGCCTTCGGGAAGCGAGGCGAAGTCCTTCTTCTCGATTTTTTCCTCGATGACTTTCCCATTTTCCATATGGGCAACGAAGAGATTCCCGTTCCTGTCGGAGAGAGCGGCATAGCCTGTCTCGTCTTCCTGAAGCATCAAAGCCAGGGTTCCAATCCCATAAAGCTGGATGGTGCTGTCAAAGGCGTATAAAGTCCTCGGGATCGTCAGCCCGAGACGGATTCCCGTATTGCTTCCCGGGCCAAGAAGGCAATAGAAAGCCTTCACTTCGTCCAGACGGGCATTCATGGCATCCAGGGCCATCGCAATCCCGAGATGTGTCCTTTCCAGACTCTTCTTGGGATCGCCGAGGGCGATTCGATAGTATTTCCGTCCCTTTCTCAGTTCCAGGGCGAGCTTTTTGCTTGCCGTGTCCAGAAAGAGGGAGAGCCTCTCTTCATCAGCGGTGGTCATCGATGGTGATCCTCCTTCTCTCGTCGTCGAGAATATCGAAACGGATATCGATGAGTGGGTGGGCTTGCTTCAGCGCAGGAAGGAATTCCGGCCATTCGACATAGACGACATAGGCCTTGTCGCCGACGATCTCGTCAAGACCGATGTCGGTCAAGTTTCCTTCTTTTCCTTCCAGACGATAGGCATCGACGTGGTAGAGGACGAATCTTTCCCCCTGATAGACCTTGACGAGATTGAAGGTAGGGGAATTGATTGTCCCTTTGACGCCGAGGGCCTTTCCGAGGCATTTGCAAAAAGCCGTTTTCCCTGCCCCGAGGTCGCCATAGGCAAGGATCGTCTCGCCGCCGTTGAGAGAAAGGGCGAGAGCCTTGGCTATTCGCCCCGTCTCCTCGACGGAGGATGTCACAAACTCACGCTTCATCTTTGAGGACACTTGCGCGCTTCTCGACCTCGTCGACGAAGGCGAAGGCCTTTTGGGAGGCGGTGACGAAAGTGTCCATGCATCCCAGGCTCACGGGATTTCGCATCGGCAGCTCGAAGATGTCGTCGGAGAGGTTCATGCCGATCTTGACACCATAGGAGTTCATCGACAGGAAGAGGGAATAGACGACGTTGTCGACGGCGATCTCGTTGAGGAGGGAGACCATGGATTCGTCGAAGAACTTCGCCCCCTTTTCGAGGTCGGCGAGATAGACGACGATGTTCTTCTTGAGCCCGGCGACGTGGACAGGGGTGAAATTCGAGACATAGTCGGGAAGAGTGGTGTTCTCGGGATTGCCGGTGAAGCAGATGATGAAGCTCTCTTCCGGGTCGATGCGGAGACGATAGGAATAGAAGCGGCCGACGAGACCGTTTCGGATGGTCACGGGCTTTGCCACATTCTTGCGCATCCTGTCCGCCTCTTTTTCCCGCTTCTCGCGTTCCTTGTGGGAGGAGAGCTCGTCGGCGAGGTCGATGTCGATCATCGTCATGTCGTTTGCCGGCAGCTCTTGGGTGGAAGTCGTCGTCTCCCGGGGGTCTGGGACATAGGGCGTCCCGTCGAGATTGACGAGGTTCTCGGGACGGGCGTTGGCCTCCTCGATGGTTTTGTCGGGAATGCCGATGACGCATTCGCCCGTCACGAAGGGACGGCCGTTCCTTTCGCCGCGGAGGACGCAGCGGGAACGAATATGGTTGATGGTCTTGAAGCAATGGGCCTGGATGACCTCCTGGTCGTCGATAGTTCCCGCGGCGGAGAAAAGCGGATCCTTCACGTCGAGCTTTTCGGCGATGTATCCGCTGACCGCATCCTGATAGACGCTCAGGTATTCCATGCTCACGCCCGTCGCCTTCTTGTAGATGATGTTGCTTCCGACGAAAGAGCCGATGATGAGGACGAGGGCGATGCCGAAGACAACCCACGTCACCCAGGCGAGTTCTTCGCTGTCGTTGAGGATGATGGTCAGCAGGATGCCGACGAAGGAAACAGCCATCAGGACGATGCTGATGATGTTGAAACGGCTGGATTTGCCGATCTTCTTGGCATAGGTCTTGCGGATGTTTTCCAGATCCTCGTCGATGGTGTGCGTCTTGTCGTTGTGATAGTGGACAGGGGCGAAGACGTCCGATCCGACTTCGGCGGGATTCGCGACGGGATGGTATTCGCCGTCGATCTGGTCGGGAGCGGATTCCTCGATGCCGCTCAGGTCATGGACGACGCCGACGGCCTTGGTTTCCTCGGTCTTTTCTTCCGCGATGGTTCCTTCCGTCTCCGGCTTGGCGTTTTCTTCCTGAGCCGTCTCGACTGCTTTATTTTCCTCGGCGCCTTCTTTTGGAAGGTTTTCTTCCGGGCGCGGATTCGTGTTCTCTTCCATGGTTGTTTCCTCCATTTACGATTCTTAATAAAAAAATTATAGCAGAAAACATAGTTATTGTGCCGCTAAACAAAGATATTGATGAAAAGAAAAAAGGCATCCTGTCCCAGAAGATGCCCTTTTTATGTCTACACTATGAAAATGCAAAAGTTGTTTTTTGGTTTTTAAATCGTAGTTACCTTGATATTGGCGATAGCATAGGCGACAAGACAGCTCGCCTCCATCAGGATGGCGAAGAAGGCGCAGAGATGGAAGCCGGTGTGGAATCCCTTCTTGCTCCTTCCGAGGAGCTTGAAGACAACGCCGAGATCCATGACGATCGGGGCGATGACAAGAAGGGGACGGGCATCGTTGATGGAGGAAAGGGAATAGGTCTTTGTCAGAATGGGATAGAAAGCGAAGGGGACATAGAGGACGAGGGCGAGGAGGACGTCTTGAACGGTTTCCTTGACGATATCGTTGGTGCAGATGGCCTGGAAGATCGTTCCGAAGATGGCGAAGGCCCAGGCGATGCCGATGAGGATGAAGGCCGAGGCGGAGGAGTAGGGGAAGACGTTTGCCGACATGAGGTATTGGTTGATGACAGACGGACGGATGCAAAGCAGGGCGAAGGCGGTGAAGAAGGTGGCAAAGCAGAAGGCATAGCCGGCGAAGTTGAGAATGGGAAGGATCTTGCCCTTCTTTCCTTTCGTCAGGGCCTCGTGGTGCAGAAAACTCACGACGGCAAGGAAAGCGATGCCGATGCCGAAAAGGACGATGCCGAAGACGCCCGGGACGCCCCAGTCTTCAAGACGGTATTCGGATATGGTGGCATAGACGGCGCCGAGGATGGCGACCAACAGTCCGCTGACAGCCGTCAAGCCGTGGAGGATCGCGGAAAGGATCCTTTCGGTCTTGGAGAAGACTTCCGGTCCTTTTTCGATGAAGATATCGTCTGTTTCCGAGGCGCCGATGTAGGCGAAGCGGGAAGGATCGAAGACGTCCTGCTTTTGCTCGGAGATGTTTTTGTCAGGCATGGGGTGACCTCCTCAAAAAAGATAAACAAAAAGATTATACAAAGAAAAAGGGGAAAGAAATATCCCCTTTTGTTCCTTTTTTGGCAAAATAGGCGAAAAAACTATTTGTCCAGCTTCCCGGCCTTGAAGAAGGCGGCGTTCTGCATCCAAGGAATCTTGACGGTGAAACTTCCTTCCTCCGTGGCGTTCAAGTAGTTTTCGAGACAGGCCATCTTCGCATCGATGTCGTCCATGCAATGGAGGACGAGGGCCTCGGGGGTGGCGGGGACCTTCGGGGAACCGAATTCCAGCTCGCCGTGGTGGGAAAGGATCATGTGGATGAGATAGGTCAGCTTTTCCTTGGGCGTGTTCAGCGCTTTCCCCGCTTCCTCCACGATCATGGCACCGAGGGCGATGTGGCCCAGAAGGTTTCCCTCCGCCGTGTAGGAAGCGGCCTTGTATCCGGAGAGCTCTTCCGTCTTGCCGATGTCGTGGAGAAGGGCGCCGGCGATGAGGAAGTCCTTCTTCAAAAGCGGGTAGGTCTCCTGCGCCTTCAGGCAGAGATCCAGGACGGAGAGAGAATGGTAGAGAAGGCCTCCCATGTAGGCATGGTGGACGGTGACTGCGGCAGGATAGCTCGAGAAGGCATCGCGCCTCTTGTCGAGAATCGTCTTTGTCAGAAGTCGGAGGTCTGCGTCTTCGATCGAAGCGATCCTCTCGTCGAGGGTCTCGAGCATCTTCTCGATCTGGACCGGCGCGACGGGGATGAAGCGGGACATATCGACATCGCCCTCATGGACGGGGGAAAGCTCGTTGATCTTCAACTGGGGATGGCCCTTGTAGGTGCCCATGATGCCCATCACGCGGACGATGCTTCCGGGTTGTGCCGTCTCGACATCGGCTTCGGTGATCTGCCACATCTTGCTGTCCAGCGTGCCGCTCATGTCCTGAAGGACGATGGAGAGATAGCTCGTGCCGTTGTTGCTGGTCGCCCGCGTGGCCTGCTTCACCATGAAGTCCATGTCGATCGGGCCTTCGAAACCTTGCAAATCTTTGATCATTTGAATGTGTATCGCCTTTCTTCGATGACGGAACGGATGTCTTCCGATCGGAATCCTTTGGTAAGAAGACGCCGCCAAAACGCTTCTTCCTTCTTCCGGGGATCCGCCGTTTTTCGCATAAGCAGATTATAGCACTTCTCGGCCTCCTGCTTCAGCAGCATCTGCTCCTTTTTGTCATCTCGGTTTCTTTCCCGGAAGAATTCTTCCACGGCCTCTTTGGCAATGGAAAGGGGGAAGCCTCGGCGCGATAAAGAATCAACCATCTTTTTCTTTTTCATCAAGAGAGGTTTTTCGGATAGCTTCTTTTCCATGGCCTGCATAATCTTTTCATCGATGACATTGCTGAACAAATCGGATATTTCTTTGTCTTCCAAAATCTCTTCCGTATGAATGCCTCTTTTTTTCAGCTCGGCGAGGATTCTTGTGCGGCCGTAGCCTTTCTCCGTCCGGTCCTGGATGAAATCGATCGCATATTGCCTGTCGTCGAGGATTCCCGCCTCGATATAGGGAGAAAGAAGCTTTTCCCTGTCCGTCTGAGAGAGGGGGAAACGGGAAAGCTTGTCATGACATCCGCGGATGGTCATGCGATGGGTGGAAAGCAGACGGGCGAGGTAGCCCTCCGCCTTGTAGAGTCCGGCTTCCTTCCGGAGGGTTGCCATCTCCTTTGAGGACAATTTCTTTCCGGGGTAGTAGAAGCCATCCGTATAGATCTGGCGGGAGATTTCCAGCTGGTAGGAGGCAAAGACCAAACGGACTTTTTCCTTGCGGAAAAGGACTTCCAGGATCTCAAAAGTTTTCTCGGAGCGCTCTTTCATAGACGTTCATGAGCCGTTCGTAATAACTGTTACGCGAGAAAAGAAGGAGACAGCGGTTGAAGCCGCGGCGACGGATGAGATCCCTTTCTTCTTGCGTCATGGAAAAGATGGCGTCGAGTTTCTTTGCCAGGTTCTTCTTTTCGTCATAGAGGAAACCGGTGACCCCATCTTCGATGAGCCGTTCCAGATTGAAGTCGTACTTGGCCAAGACGAGCGTCTCGCAGGCCATGGCTTCCGAGTAGGTCAATCCTTGCGTTTCCGTCGTCGAGGAGGAAAGGAAGACGTCGGCGATGCGATAGAAGAAGGCCGTCCTGTCATGTTCGACCTTGCCGAGGAAGAGAAGATCCTTGCCGATGCTCTCGCCGTATTTTTTGAGGAAATATTCCTTGTCCGGGCCGTCTCCGACGACGAGCATGGCCACGTCCTCTTTGCCGTAGTCCCGCTTGTAGGCCAAAAAGCCGTCGATGGACTCCTCGAGATTCTTTTCCTTCCCCAGGCGGCCGAGCCATAGGACGATCTTTTTTCCAAGGAGGTTCTCCCTTCGGAGAAAATTGTCTTTTTCCTCGGGAAGGAGAGGAGTCAAGAATCGTGAGAAGTCGACGGCGTTGGGAATGACGGCGATATGCCTGTCGATGTTGTATTCCCGGAGCATGCGCATGGACTTGAGGGAGGGGGTGATTATCTGTCCCCTTGCCTGACCGAGATGGTGAATGACGGCCTTGACGGCTTTCTTGGCGAGTTTGTCGGGTATTTTTCTGCCGTGAGAAAGATAGCTGGTGTAGTCTTCATAGGAAGTGTGGCAGGTGTAGACGAGCGGGATATCGAAGCGCTTGGCGCACAGACGACCGAAAAGTGAGATGCCGAATTCCTGCTGGACGTGGATGAGGTCCAGTTTCGCGGCCTTCAGGATGTCGTATGCGAAGCGGTTGAAGAAGAAGGACATGCGATAGTTGTAAAGGGATTTCAACGGCTTTCCGGGGATGCGGATGATGCCGTCTTCAAAGCTCGGTTCCTTCTGCCCTTTCAGCCCTGTCGTGACGACGTAGACGTCGTTTCCCTGCTCCAGGAGGATGTCGCGCTGGATTTTCGTCGCCGTGGCGACGCCGTTGATGTCGGGGAAGTATGTGTCAGTGAAGATTCCGATTCTCATCTTTGCCTCCTTCCAGGACGTCGTCTTTCTCCGATTCGTCGCTTGTCGTATACGTCCTTTCTTCTTCGATGATGGGACCGTCGATGGCCATGCCTCTCTTCTCGTCGTAGGTGATACGCGTTCCCTTGGGATGTCTCTTTTCCAGGAATCGCTTGTCTCTTTCGGCCTGCCGCGCCATTTTCTTCGCTTTCCGAAGCCTGCGTTTTGCCTCCTGGCGTTTCTGATGCCGGAGATTTTCATCGAGGGCTCGGTTGAATTCTTCCTCGACCTCGGGATCCGGTCGGAACATCTTTCGAAGTTCCTCGGCTTCCGCGACGGCTTTTGCCAGTTGCTTCTTCTGGAGTTCGAGAGTCATCGTTTTGTCCAGGTCTTCCTCGGAAGGATGATAGGTGCTTTCTTTTTCCATGTTGCGACGGATCTTGGCGAAGGATTCCTGTACGTCGCGCTTTGTGAGGAGAGGGGATTTCGGCAAGCTGTCGTGTTCTTTCTTGGAACCGTTGATGAATTCCATCGTCTTCCGGTCGTTTGTCTCGAGGAGATTGAGGACTTCCAGATCGTATATCGTCGCCGTGTTGGAAAGAAGCTCGTATTTTTTCGGTGCGCCTTTGTAAAAGAAGTAGAAAAGTCCGCCGACGATGAGAGGGATATAGAAAGTCATGATGCGCCAGAGAAGGTTCGCGGCAGCGGCGACGTTGTAGCTGTCGGCGATGGCGGACAGGGAGAGAAGATAGCTGAAGATGGTCTGGAAACCGATCTCGGGGGCACCGACCACGACGAAGGAAGTGATGAGCTGGAGATAGCTTGCCCCGGAGAAGAGGGCGGGGAAAGAAAGAGATCGTGTGTCGATTCCGATCGACCAGAAGACGAGATAGGGAAGGGATAGCAAAATGGTCAGCTTGAGGGCGTTGAAAAGAAGGGCCATCACAACGAGAGGAAGATTCTTCCCGAGGCGTTTGAGCTCGATTCGATAGGTGGCAAACTGCAACGTCCATTTCTTTCTTGATTCATCAGGTTTCTTGACAAGATGAATCTTGGAAAGAAAGTCGATTCCTGTGCCCATAAAGAAACGATGCAACGGCTTGAAAAATGCCAAAGCAAGGATGAGGACGAGGATGAGAAGGGAGATGGAAAGGCCGATGAGGGACAAAGGGAAGATTTTCAGACCGCCGAGCAGCTCGATGGGGATGTTCCGGACGAAAGGATAGCCGACGAAGACCGTGACCAGGGAATAGAGGGTGAAGGTGATCTGGTACATGAGAAACTGCATCGTCAGGATGGAGGCGGCATGGGCTCCTTTGACGTCCTGTTTGGTGAAGGTATAGGCTTGGATGAACATGGCGCCCGTCTTGTAGATGCAGCCGATGAAGTTCCCGATGATCGTGTTGACAAGACCTTGGCTGAAACGATAGCGACGATTGTAAAGCCGGGTGAAGAAGGTCAGGACGATGCCATCGAGGACGGGGGTGAGACAGGCCAAAGCCAAGGCCAGGAGGAAAGGGAAAAAGTGGACCTCTCCAAGGAAGGAGAAGGTTCGGATTGGGTCGTCCTTGAGGACGTAATAGACGGAAAGGGTCGTGACGATAAGGATGACCAGGATTTTGACGATGTTTTTGCCGGTCTTCTTTTTCATCAAAGCCTATGGATGACCTCGTTTATCCTGCGGCGGATCTCGTCGGCTCCAAGAATCTTCAGCGTGTCGTAGAGCTTTGGCGTGTTGGTCGAGCCGCTGATTCCTGTCCGGACGATGGCGATGCTGTCGGCATACCATCCGTTGTAGGCTTGGGGATCCTTCTTGTAGACCTTTCTGTCGTCGGCGAAATTGTGTCTCGTCCCCAAGGCCTTCATGTTTGCAAACCACGTCTCTTCGTCCACGGAAAGATCCAGAGTATCGGAAAAGTCTTGAAGGACTTCCTTGATCAAAGCCGTGTCTAGATGGGGGTTGAAGGGGAAGGGATTTTGAAGTGTCTCGTCGAAACAGTCGGGATAGAAGAAGCGTATCTTGGGGAAGACATCGGAGAACTTTTCATAGTCCTTGCGAGGCTTCTCTTGCTCTCTTTCGATATTGATGATGCTTTCGAAGTAGGAGGGATCCTTTTCGATGAGCTTAGCCGATTCGCTGGAGAACGTCTTTGCCCAGGCAAGACACTCGGAAGCAAATGTCGTCTTGTCCATGTTGGCCAGGACTTCCTTGGAGATGTTGCTCAGCTTCGGAAGATCGAACAGGGCCCCGTCGAGCGAGAACTTGTCGAAGGAGAGGTGGAAATCGTCGAGATTGCCTTTGGGGTTTTCCATAAGCCAAGCCTCGAAGTTGGAGTTGGCGATGGTGAAGAGATATTCGATGATGCCCTTTTTGGGATAGCCTTCCTGGATGAAGAAGGAAGTCGCCGCCTCCTTGTCCTTCCTCTTTGAGAGCTTTCTTCGGTTTCCCGTCTCCTTGTCATTGACCATGATGACGGGGAGATGGGCGTATTTCGGAGCTTTCCAGCCCATCGTCTCGAAGAGCTCGATATGAATGGGAAGGGAGGAAATCCATTCCTCGCCGCGTGTGATCAGAGTGGTCCGCATGAAATGGTCGTCGACAAGGTGGGCAAAGTGGTAGGTCGGCAATCCGTCGGACTTGAGAATGACGATATCCTGGTCGTTCTGGCTCAAATCCATGTCGCCGCGGATTTCGTCGTGGACGCGGACATGGTTGAGATGGTTGCCGCGGCTCTTGAAGCGAATGACATAGGGCTTTCCCGCCTTGATGAGGGCGATCGCCTCATCGAGAGAATAATGACGGCATTTGGCATATTCGCCATAGTATCCCGGAATGACCTTGTTGGCTTCCTGGACGAGGCGGAGCTCGTCGAGCTCCTCTTTTGTGCAGAAGCAGGGGTAAGCCCGTCCTTTCTTCAGAAGCTCCTTGATGACGATTTTGTAGATGTCGGCTCTCTTGGACTGTTCGTAGGGACCATAGTTTCCTTCGTCATGATCGCCGAAATAGCCTTCGTCGGCGACGATTCCGAAGTTCGCCAGCTGATTCACCAAGTCCATTCCCGTGCCTTTCACTTCTCTCTTCTGATCGGTGTCTTCGAGGCGGAAGAAATAGACGCCGTTTGTCTGCTTGGCGAATTTGTATGCCATCAATGCGGTGAAGAGCGATCCGGTGTGGAGGAAGCCGGTAGGGGAAGGGGCGAATCGCGTCACTTCCGCGCCATCGGGAAGATCCCTTTCGGGATATCGCTTTTCAAGATCCTTGACGGTTTCCTTGATGTCCGGGAAGATCAACTCGGCCAAATCTTTGTTCGTTGCCATATGTGCGTTACCTTTCTTGTTGTCTCTTTCGATTTTCGGCGTGTTCACTTATTTTTGGGATACAAATCCTATTCGATGGGTTTGATGTAGAAGCGTCCGTAGACTTGGTTGAGGTCGATGACCGTGATGAAGGAGAGCTTGTCGACAGCCTTTATCAGCTGGATGGCTTTTTTCTTCTCGGAACGGGAGATGACCATGTAGACCATCAGATTCCGCCTCCCCGTGAAGGCGCCGCGGCTCTCGACGACGGTGCAAGAATGCGGGAAGGCGCGGATGAGAACGATTGGAAGCGTTTCATTCGTCGTGAATATCTGGAGTTCCTGCTTCTTGTTTTTCGTGTTCAGGACGTCGATGACCTTTCCGGACACGAAGAAGTAGACCAGCGTGTACAGAGCCATCGTCACAGTCGGCGTGAAGTCGGCCGGCAGGGCTTCGCCGGAAGCATCCAGCAACGGGTTGGTATTCAACCCGATGATGGAGAAGATGACGAAGCAGAGGACTGTTATGCTGTTGCAGATGACGGAATACTGGCCGACGGAAGAAGATTTTTTCTCCGATATGTACATGGAAATGATGTCGATGCCGCCCGAGGAAGTCCCGACCATCAATGCCAGTCCTGAGGAGAGACCCGTGGTGATGCCGCCGAAGATCGTTCTCGCCAGATTGTCTTCATAGATGTTGACGACTTCGTAAATCCAGGAATCCGGAATGACTTGGTTGAAGAGGGAGACGAAGGCGACGTTGATGAGCGTGAAGACGGCAAACTGCTTGGAGATCTTGAACCATGCCAGGAGGAAGAGAGGAATGTTGATGACGAAGTAGAAGATGGATATCAGGGTCGTCTCCATCTTTAGTAGATGGACGCCCGGGAACATCTCGATGAATTTGATGATAGCTTGGGCGATACCGGACGCACCGCCGGAGATGAGGGCATTTATCGATGTGACAGGCTCGGGCCGCATCCATTCTTCGACGCAGGCGAGGGAAGGGGAGATGAAGGCGCGGAAACCATAAGCGAAGATAAAGGCGGAAAGTGCCTCGAGAAAGAATTTGCCTATCCAGATGGACCATGTTTTGACCTTTGGATGGTCAATCAGGAAGGAGCTCGTTTCATCCTCGGCCTTGCGGAACCATTTCATGGTTAAAACCTCTTTTAAAAGAAAACTCATATATAATACTAGCTAAAAGCTTACTTAGGAACAAACTTTTTTGGCAAGTGCATTCGGCTAAAAAAGGAGGGCGACAGAAAAAAATAGAATATAATTTGCATATTGGAAATTATTACTTTCATAATATGACTTTAAATAAAAATTTCAAATGAATAAACGCTTCCTAATGAATCTTGAAAAGTGGCTTAAATTTTCAGCTAAGTGATTGTTATCTTGACACATATTGATCGATCCCAAAAAGCCTTTAAAAAAGAAAATGTCGCAAAAACGCTTCTTTTTGCCTTTTGGCTTTTCCGGAAAAGGATAAATAGTTATAATTTGTTTTGTAAGCAAAATTCATTTTTAGGAGGAATAAAGATGAATAAAGAGGAGCTGCTCAGCGGGTTCGCCAAAGCCTTTGGAGGAGGCGGCGACATTCGCGGGTATTTCGCGCCGGGACGGGTCAATCTGATCGGTGAGCATATCGATTACAATGGCGGCCACGTTTTCCCTTGCGCGCTCAATACGGGAAATACCGCTGTCGTTCGACAAAGAGACGACAGAAAGCTGAGGTCTTTCTCCGCAAATTATCCTCGGCTAGGCATCCTGGAGGCATCGCTGGACGACCTAGTCAAGAGAAACGAAAGCTGGACGAACTATGTCAAGGGAGTCATCTGGGTTCTGGAAAAGAGGGGAATGCACGTCACGAAGGGATTCGATATCTATATCTATGGCAACATTCCCGGTTCCGGACTCTCTTCTTCCGCCGCCATGGAAGTCGTCGTGGGAACCATGTTGAAAGATTATTATGGCTTCGATCTCACGCCGGTGGACATCGCGTGCATCGGTCAGGAAGCGGAAAATGCTTTCATCGGGATGAACTGCGGCATCATGGACCAGTTCGCCTCGGCAATGGGGAAAAAGGGACAGGCGATTTTCTTGGATACGGCGACGCTTGAGTATCAATACGTCCCTCTCCGTTTGGAAGGGTGCAAGATCGTCGTGACGAATTCCAACAAACCGCACAGCCTTGTTTCTTCCCACTATAACGAAAGGCGCCAGGAATGCGAAAAGGCTCTTTCCGATTTGCAAAAGGCACTTCCTGTTTCGGCGCTTTGCCAGCTGACCCCGGAACAGTTCGAGGCGAACAAATCTCTGATCGCAGATCCGCTCTGCCGCATGAGGGCAAAGCACGCCGTCTATGAGGAGGACAGGACGAATAAGGCCGTCAAGGCACTTATGGCGAACGACCTTGTCACCTTTGGGCGCCTGTTGAATGAGTCTGGCGATTCTTTGCGCTATGACTATGATGCGACTTGCCCGGAGATCGACGCTCTCGTCGAGGAAGCCAGAAAGCAAGAGGGAGTCTACGGCTCTCGCGAGACTGGCGGCGGATGGGGAGGCAATACCGTCTCCATCGTCCGCGAGGATTGCGTCGAGGCGTTCCGGCGAAACGTGACGGAGGCCTATCGTGAGCGGACGGGACTCCGCTGCTCTGTCTATGAGCTTGAGGTCGGCGATGGCGGAAGGAGAATCTTCTGATGGACATCAATCGAAGCATCAAGAAACTTGCCACCTACGCTCTCGAAAAAGGACTGATCACGACGGAAGAGATGTGCTATTCCATCAACCTTCTTTTGGATGTCTTGAATCTGGACGAATACGATGATCCGGAAGAAAGCTATCGGGACGTGGAGCTGGAACCGACGCTTAAGGAAATCCTCGATTATGCCGTCACGAATCATCTCGTGGAAAATGATTCCGTCGTTTATCGCGACCTCTTCGACACGAAGGTGATGAATTGTTTTGTCCCTCGTCCGCAAAGCGTCATCGATCGTTTTTATGCCCTTGAGAAGGAAGACCCGGTGAAGGCGACCGATTGGTATTATGCCTTCTCCGTGGATTCCGACTATGTCCGCGGCTATCGCATCAAGAAAGACGTGCGGTGGAAGACGACAACGCCGTATGGCGACTTGGATATCACCATCAATTTGTCGAAGCCTGAAAAGGATCCCAAGGCCATCGCCGCTGCCAAGATGATGAAGCAGTCCAGCTACCCGAAGTGCATGCTTTGCCGGGAGAACGAAGGCTATCGCGGGAGAGTCAACCATCCGGCCAGGGAGACGATTCGGATCATCCCATTGTCTTTGTGCGATGACGCATTCTACCTCCAGTATTCTCCCTATTCGTATTACAACGAGCATTGTATTGTCTTTAATCATGACCATATTCCTATGGTTATCAATGAAAAAGCTATTCGCCATCTCTTTGCCTTTGTCGAAAGATTCCCCCACTATATGCTTGGCTCAAATGCCGATTTGCCAATCGTCGGAGGGTCGATTCTCACCCATGACCATTACCAAGGCGGCCGCTATACGTTCCCTATGTTTTGCGCCAAGGAAGTCGCCACGCTTCATTTCGACGGCTATCCCGATATCCGGGCATCCCATCTCTATTGGCCTCTTTCCGTCATCCGTTTGAAGGGGAAGGATGTCGAAAGGCTCGTCGCGCTTTCCTGCAAGATTATCGATACGTGGCGGAAGTATTCGGATCCCGAATGCTTCGTCTATGCCAAGACAGAGGACGTTCCACACAACACCGTCACCCCTATCGTCCACAAGGAAGGTGAGGACTTCGTCATCGATCTCGCCTTGCGTAACAACATCACGACGGAAGAATATCCTCTCGGCGTCTATCATCCCCATCAGGAATACTGGAACATCAAGAAAGAGAACATCGGCCTCATCGAGGTCATGGGACTTGCCGTCCTCCCCTCCCGCTTGAAGGAGGAGATGCAGGTGTTGCGGGATCATGTCTTGAAAGGCGAGGATCTTCTTTTCGACGAGCGGACGGAAAAGCATGCCGCATGGTACGATTCGTTCCGGAAGGCCTATCCGGAAAAAATGGATGGCGATGCCATCGATTCCATGCTCGAAAAGGAAATCGGAAAGACTTTCATGAAAGTCCTGGAATGCGCCGGCGTCTACAAGCAGGACGAGAAAGGCCATGAAGGACTTCTTCGATTTGTCAAGGCCGTCAACGAAGGCTAAGGACATCCCCGAGATTGACTGTCGGAGACAGCGGCAAAAGAAAAGGTGGGCAAGCCCACCTTTTTCAGATTCATTCGTGGTCCGAGACAAGTTGTGAAGCGTCGGAATAGCGGTTGTGCTTCACCCTGTCGTTGACCTCGGCCTTCTTGGCGTTGTTGAAGCGGTCGAGGGTGCCGACGAGATATCCGGTGATGCGGCGGATCCTCTCGAAGTCGGCTTCCCGGAAATGATAGTGGCAGTCCAGATATTCCCCGTTGGCTTCTATCTCGAGGGACGTGATTTCCTTGCCCGGGTTCTTGGCCTTGATTTCCCGGATGCATTTTTCTTTTTCTTCCTCTGTGATATTGCCGATGACTTTGATCTCCATGGATTTGATCCTCCCGATGGAAATTATAGTTTCTTTTTTCCGGGTGTGTTGCAGGATGCTCACACTTCTTCCTGCAGGCTTTTCCGGCCGCTTCGAAGAGGCTTTCGCTTAAGCGAAAAGCGGCGTTTATTTCGAGTTATTTCAACCTTGATTGTGATATACTTTCTTTATATGGAAAACGATAGAAAAAACACGGAAGTCCAACCCGGGGCGAAGCGCTCCGTTCTGCCTATCCTTTGGGGAATCATCCTTCTTTGCTTTGTCGTTGTGAGCTTTACCGGCATGACGGCCCTGGGAGGTTTCTTGACGTACTCTTTCGCCTTTCTTTTCGGCACCTTTTTCCCGGTCGTCCTTGTTCTTCTTGCCATCGTCGCCCTTTTGTTGATCATCCGTCGCAAGGTCCTCGAGAAAGGCAATCGGATCTTCGTCACGGGAGCGATCCTCCTCTTTCTGAGTATGCTTGCTCTGGGATCGAGCGCCCGGATTTCGGAAATCTCGGATTTTGTCTTCCCGCAGTTCCTCGATATTTATCTCGACGATATGTCCGAATTTTCCGATAAGGTTTTTCAGGTCCAGAATTATGCGGCTTTCGGCTCGCTCGGCGGCGGCTTTTTGGGGACGTTCCTTTTCGCTCTCTTCGCCTCGTTCATGAAGCCGTCCGGCGCCTTGGCTCTTTTTGTCATCCTTCTTCTCTGCGGGCTGTTCCTCGTCTTGGCAAAGCCGGTCAAGGATCTCGTTTTGATGCTGATGGGAAAGCGTTCCTCCAAGGTCGTCTATACTTCGCCTTTCCAGGACAAAAAGGGGAAGACACCGAAAGTCGTCAGCAAGAAAAAACAGAAGGAAGAGGACGAGATCGACCCGGAACTGACCAAGCCTTTTTCCGACAGCTGGTACCGGGATGAGAAACCGGCCTTCTATGGCCCCTCCTCCTCTTCTTTCTCGCAGCAGAGAGAAGAAACT
The DNA here is from genome assembly GCA_018714385.1 of Candidatus Enterosoma merdigallinarum. Classification (GTDB taxonomy): domain Bacteria; phylum Bacillota_I; class Bacilli_A; order RFN20; family CAG-288; genus Enterosoma; species Enterosoma merdigallinarum. The sequence goes on from DVNL01000007.1 coordinate 111,872, forward strand.
CCCGTTCCCAGGGAGAAGGAAGAAGACACCGTCTTCCCTCAGCGTGCCGCTTTTGGAGAGCAGGACAATCTCCTCAAGGGATTCCGTCCGGCCCCTTCGGCCAAGCCTGTCTATGTCGAGGAAAGGAAGACGACCCCTATCGAGGACATTCGAAAAGAGCAGGAGAAGCAAGAGGGGGACAGCTATCTCTCTTCCTCTCGCCTGGCATCCCGGGAGTTCCTTTCCGACAGGTCATCTGATCATGACGAGGAAGCGTCATCGAATTCCTTCTTGAGACGAGAGGCGCCGATGGATGCCCGTTTCCGCTTCGTTCAGGAAAAGCGGGAGGAGCCGGTTCAAGAAGCGTCGGTGGCGCAAGAGCCCGCCTTGGAAAGAGAAGAGGCCGAAGAAAGGGAAATCGAAGAGAAGATCGTCCGTACCGTCCCTGTCTTCCGGCCAGAGCCCGAGCCGGAACTCGTACAGGAAGTGAAAGCCGTCGAGGAGCCGGCGCCGAAGCTGAAGAAATCCCTGCCCCTCGACCTTGAGGAACAAGCGTCCAGACGAGCGAAGGACTTCCGTGAATCCTCCTTGAAGGGAGGAAGCACATTCGAGGTCCTCCATGAGGAAGAGGAGGAAAGGGAATCCGTGCGGGAAGATCCGCTCGTTCTCCAGGCGAAATCCCTCAAGGACAAGAAAGTCATCGAAGACCACCCGCATGAATTCCTCGTCGAAAGCGAAGAACCTGAACCCGAACCGGAGCCGGAACCGCCCCAGGAAGATCCCGAGGAAGTTCTCGAGCAGCGTTATTTCGAACTTCGCAGGAAAAAAATCGAGGAAGAGAACGAAAAGAAGAGACGCGAGGAAGAGGAGAGGAAGGCCAAGGTCTACAAATATGTCTCCCCGACCAATCGTCGTTACGATTATGCCTTGCCTGACGATGCCCTGCTGGAAGAGAGAGACGATTCCGACAAGCTCATCGTCAACAACCAGTCCGCCCAGGAAAAGGCAAAGGTCATCAACAAGGTCTTCAACGACTTCCGAATCCAGGCGAAGGCCATCTCCTTCACCATCGGCGCATCTGTCACCCGTTTCAATATCCAGACGGAGCCCGGCGTCCGAAGCGAGAAGATCAGTTCCGTCCTCAGCGAGCTTCAGATCGCCCTCAACGGCGACAAGTCGGTCCGTATCGAGACCGTCGTCGAGGGAAGGACGACTTCCGGAATCGAAATCGGAAACGCCGCTCCGATGGCCGTCTCCTTCAAGGAGGCCTTCCAGGAAATCGAGAAGCACCCCGAATCCAACCTTCTCCTTCCTATCGGAAAGGATATCTCCGGGCAGATCGTGACCTATCCCTTGGACCAGATGCCGCATCTCCTCGTTGCCGGAACCACCGGATCAGGCAAATCTGTCCTCGTCCATTCCTTCATCATGACGCTCATCATGCGCAACTATCCCAGCCAGCTCAAGCTCATGCTGATCGATCCCAAGCAGGTCGAATTCGCAAAGTACAATCTCGAAAGCCATCTCTATTGTCCCGTGATCTCGGATGCCAATTCCGCTATCGTCGCCCTTCAAAAGCTCTGCGACGAGATGGATCGGCGCTATTCCGTCCTCAAGCAATGGGAATGCGTCAAGATGAGCGAATACCGGGCCAAGAGAAAGGGCCGGGAAGACGAGATGGAGGAAATGCCCGATGTCGTCTGCGTCATCGACGAGTTTGCCGATTTGATGCAGACCGGCGGAAGCGAAGTGGCCGAGACCGTTCAAAGGATCTCCCAGAAGGCAAGGGCAGCCGGAATCTACCTCATCATCGCGACCCAGAGGCCGAGCAAGGATGTCATCCCGATGGTCATCAAGAGCAACATTTCCTGCCGCATCGGTCTCTCCTGCTCTACGGCGGTCGATTCCCGTGTCATCCTCGACGAGAACGGCGCGGAGACGCTGCTCGGCCGTGGCGATCTCCTCTTCAAATGCCCTGGCAAGAAATCCCTCATCCGTGCCCAGTCCCCATATATCTCCAACGCCGACATCGATACCGTCCTCGACTACGTCAAGGGGCATGCCGGCGATCCCAACTACGATCCCGAGTTCCTGGACTTGGAAGTGAAGAACGACGATCCGACCAACGGCAAGATGGAAGGGGAAGGCGATCTCTACGAGGAAGTCAAGGACTTCGTCATGAAGACGGGAATCGTCAGCAAGTCCGCTCTCATGCGCAACTTCTCCATCTCTTATTCCAAGTCCGATCAGTTCATCGCCCGTCTTCGCAATGAAGGCATCGTACAGACGATACAGGGCGGCAAAAATGTCGTCGTCCAAAGAATCCCCATGGAGGAATGATGAAAGATATTTCCTGCTATACCGATCACGATTCGCATCGGTCCATCCTTTCAATCCTCGTCCCGACGGCCGATGTCGACCGGGACGATCTTGTCCTGCTTTCCGAAATGCTGCATCTGGCCCCCGAAACGGGACTCAAGGGAAGCTACCTTGCCCTGGCCGGTCTCTCTCTTTCTTTCCGTCCCGTCGTCCTCGGCAAGAAGAATGCCCTTCTTGTCGCCATGGATCAGACGGAGGACAAAAGCCTCACCTATCTTTTCAAGGATCCCTATCGCCAGGTCGGCGAGGTTCTCTCCCATCTGCTGAAGGAAGGCTTCGCGAAAGAGGATTCCGTTCTTGCCCAGGCCAAACGCAGGGTTCTCAGGAGGCATCCTCTCCCTGCGGATAGGATCGCCTATGAAAACAGACTTCCTCTCGCTTTGGTCGTGCCGGATGCCGAGAGACTTCCAGAAAGGAAGCTTGCCGACGTGGAAAAGGCCTTGTCTTGCTTCGCTTCAAGCCAGGTCTTGAAAGTCTATTCCGGGTCGGCGAAGAGGGATTTCTCCTTGCCCTATCCTTCTTTCTCTAAAGCGGAAGATTTCTCCGCCGTCAAGGACATTGTTATCAAGGAGAAGAGCGATGGCGAAAGCCTGCTTCTAGAGCTGTCGCATCGTCCTCTTTCTTCTCTGGAAGACTTCTTCTCTCTTCTATCGGCCTATGAGACTTTCAAGCGTTCGTGCTCGCTCTATTTCCGGCGGATGATGCTGGCCGACATCGATTACCGCCTTTGTCCCGTTTCTCCGGAAAAAAGCGCCATCGTCCTTTCCTTTGCCTCAGACAATCTCAGCCTTCTTCGACGGCAGATCCCCTTCAAAGCGAAGGAAAGCCTGCCTTTCCTCTACGACAGGGCAAGGAGTGACGACGTTTTGTTCCGCCAGGAGGAACTGCTCCTGAATATCGACAGGAGACGCTATCTTTCCTTGCTTCTCTCCCTTGCTCTTCTTTCCCTTCCGCCGGATGGTCTTTTTGTGGAACACAAAGGGGAAGAAGCCAAGGATATCTACGAATCCATGAAAATCGAGGCCATCGCCTGGGCCACCTTGGGAGGACGAAAATGATCAAGAGCGACTATGGGCATCTTTCCTGCCCCTTCTATGAACAGAAGCTCAAAAGCGGCCTGAAGGTCCTTTTCATTCCTGGAAAGGCGAAGACGGAAAGCGCCATCGTCTATCTGTCCCAAGGCGGCTATCTCCACGACGAGAAGATCGAGTCCAGCAAGATTCCTTTCGGAACGGCATTCTACCTTTCCGAGATGGTGATGGACGAGTCTTTCCGGGCCAAGCTCGCCCAAAAGGGAGCCTATGGCGAAAAGGCCTCCGATCTTTCTTATACCTATTTCCAGGTGACGTCCGCCAAAGACATCTTCACGCCTCTTTCGATGCTTCTCGAACGCCTTTACAACATGGACTTCTCCGAGGAGATCCTCGAAGGCAAGAAGGATGTCCTTTCTCCTCGGAACGAGGGCCTTTCCCTTGCCAAGAAGAACCTGCTTCTCAATCTCTATTCGTCCTCACCGATTCGTCTCGGCGTCGTTCCGGACAGGGATCAGGCCATTCCCATCCATGTCACCGCCCTGAAGAAATATCTTCAGCGCTATTATGTCCCCAATAGGGTCACACTCATCATCAGGGGAGACTATACGCCTGGGGAATGCATGGCGAAGATCGAAAAACTTCGCCTTCCCAAAGACGTGGTCACTTTCAGCAAGGAACTGACTTTCGACGAGGACTACAAGAACCCCCGCGTCGAGTATGCCTCCTCCAAGTCTCCGGACGGAAACTATCTCACTTTCGGAATCAAGTTCCAGCCGAGAGAAACGTTGTATGAGAAATTCGGGCAATTGATGTTCTTTGCCTACGAAGTCTTGAAAGAGACTCTGTTCTTGGAGAATCCCATTTTCCTGAAAGGGATACGGGATGTCGACAGCGACCTGATTGATGTTTCTTTCCATGAAGGCGGAGAGGACGGGTATCTTCTGCTTTCCTTCCACACCCAAAAGCCTGTTGCCCTTCTTTCCTTCTTGACGGACTATCTCTCCAAGGCGGACAAGATGGTCGACCGTCCTCTTTTCTCGGACGTGCTCGACGGGTATTTTGCCAAAGGCATCGCCCTTTTAAGAGATCCCCATGCCTGCGTCCAGGCTTTTTCCAAGGCTTATGCCAACAATCTCCCCTATACTTCCCTGCTTTCCCTGACGGCGAAGATGAACTTCCGTTCCTTCAAGACGTTCCTGAAAGACTTCTCGACGTTCACGCGGTCGGCTTATTTTCTCAAGAGGGGATGAGGATGGAAGGCCTCGGCGTCGATGTCTCCCTCATCGAGAGGTTCCAGGACAAAGAGGATTTGGCTAGGCGTATCCTCTCTCCGGCGGAATGGGAGACGTATCGGACCAGTCCTTCTCCTGCCGCTTTCCTTTCCAGCCGTTTTTCCGTCAAGGAAGCCTATGTCAAGGCTAGCGGGGACAAGAGCGTCGACTACCGTGACTTGGAAGTGAGGAAGGACGCGGAAGGAAAGCCGACCCTGTTTCTCAAGGGGGAAAAGGTGGACTGCCTGCTTTCCCTCAGCCACGATTTCGTCTCCGTCGCCGTCTTGATTCTGAAGAAAGGATGAGACTTATGAAAAAGATCATGATGCAGGCCATTGCCAAGCAGGGCGATGTCCTGGAAGTCACCTTCAGCAAGGATTTCTACACCAAGCCGCAGAACGATTTCCGGATCTATGAAGACGGCAAGCTGCGGATGAAAGTCCGTCCAGTCAGCCAGTCCGAATCCGGTTCCTCCTATATCTACACCATGATCACAAAGGGCCTTTCCTATGTCCCGGGACGGAAATATCAGGTCAAGACGAAAGAAAACTATTTCATCGACATCGACATCTCCTTCCTCGCACTCACCCCGGATTTCGAGAGGCGATATCGATACGATGGCCGTCTCGGTGCGGAATATCATCCCGACAGGACCATCTTCCGCGTCTTCTCTCCTTTCGCCACCATGATCGTCCTCAAGCTCATGAAGAAGGGGGAAACGGAATACAAGACCTACAGGATGCGCCGCGACGATGGGTACGGCATCTATGAGCTGGAGATCGAAGGCGATCTCGATGAGGCACGATATCTCTATTGCCCGGAAATCTTCGGCGACATGAGCGATGTCCCCGATCCCTATGCCTATGGCCTCGGGAGAAATTCTCTCTGCTCCTACGTCATCGACCCGGAGAAGGTGAAGCGGATCGAGACGTTTTCGGAGCATCTTCCGCCTTTCTCGGATCGTTCCAAGGCCATTCTCTATGAATGTTCCATCCGGGACATGACGTCCAAGACATCCCTTTCCAACAAAATGACTTACAACGCCCTCGCCAAAGAGGGATTGAAGACCAAGGGCGGATTGCCGATGGGACTGGACTATCTTTCAAGCCTCGGCGTGACGCATATCCAGCTCCAGCCCGTCCTGGACTTCCAGACGATCGACGACGACGATCCTGCCTCGACGTACAACTGGGGCTACGATCCTTCGTTCTATTTCGCTCCGGAAGGATCCTATTGCAGCGATCCCGACGATCCGTATTGCCGCATCGTCGAGCTGAGAAAGCTTGTCGGCGCCCTGCACAAGAAAGGCCTGCGCGTCGTCCTCGACGTCGTCTACAACCATGTCTATACCGCCATATTCAACCCTCTCTCGATCCTCGTTCCCCGATATTATTTCCGTCACAACAATGACCAGACTCTCTCCGGCGGCTCCGGCTGCGGAAACGACCTCGAGAGCCGCAAATACATGACGAGAAAGCTCATCAAGGATTCTCTCCACCATCTCGTCGACTTCTATGACTGCGATGGTTTTCGATTCGATCTCATGGGCATCACCGATATCGAGACGCTTCGGCAGGCCTACGAGGAACTTTCGGAAAAGAAACCGGAAATCCTCTTCTACGGAGAGGGGTGGGATCTCTTCACGAATCTGCCGGCAGACCTGAAAGCCACTCAATACAATTCTTACAAGATGCCTTTCTGCGCCTTCTTCAATGATCGCTTCCGCGATGTCGTCAAAGGAAAGACGGGACATACCGAGCTTGCCGTTCGCGGCTACCTCTCCGGCGATACCAACTACCTCGACGGGTTCAAGCACGTCTTCCTCGGATCTTCCATCGCCATCGCCTTTGCTCCTCTTTTTGCGACACCGGACCAGTCCCTCAACTATGTGGAATGCCATGATAATCATACCCTCTACGACAAGCTGAAGATATGCTGCCAGGGCGAGAGCGACGAGGAGATCTTCAAACGCATGAAGATGATCACGGTCGCCATATTGACTTCCTGCGGCATTCCTTTCTTCCATGCCGGACAGGAAATCGGCATGAGCAAGAAGGGGGATGGAAACTCCTACGATGCCGGGGATGCCGTCAACGGATTCGACTATTCGCTCCTCGACCAGAGGAAGGATCTCTATCTCTTCTTCCGCGATGCCATCCAGCTCAAGAAGAGGCTCGTGAGCCTTGTCGGCAAAGAACACGATGAACTAAGATCCCTCATCTCGTTTGAGAATCTGCCTTTCGGAGCCGTCAAGATCGACTATCGCCTTCGGGACTTCACCATCTTCGTCATTTTCAACCCGACGCGGAACTCCTTCACCTATTCCTTCGCCGACTACAGCCAGCTCATCTTCAACGAGGCCGGCAATGTCGAGGAACAGGATTACTACGTGAAGCTTGCCATCGTCAGCGCCCTTTCCGTCAGCGTCTATATTTCCAGGAGGAGAGAAGAATGATCAAATATGCACGCATCGTCCTCACCGGAGGATTCTACCTTCTTCGCGATTTTCCGAAAGTCATAAAGCACAGCAAGCATCCCGAGCGTTACGATCTCATGGACCGTTTCCTCCAAGTGAAGAAGGTCGTCCAGGAGATCAATCGTTCCTCATTCCACGCCGAGTTCCTCGTCGAAGGGATGGAGGACATTCCCGAGGGCCAAGTCCTCTTCGTCGGAAACCACGTCTCGCTCTACGATCCCGTCGCCATGGCGACCATCATCGACAGGCCTGTCGGTTTCCTGTGCAAGAAGGAAGTCGAGAAGATGCCCCTCGCCTCGCAGGTGGCAAAATCCCTCGACAGCACGTTCATCGATCGGGAAGACCTCAGAAGCGAGATCAAGGCGATCGCAAACCTGACGCGGAAAATGGAGAAAGACAAGCGTCTGTCCTATGTCATCTTCCCCGAGGGGACACGGTCCAAGAGGCCGGATTTCGAACTGCTCCCCTTCCATTCGGGATCCTTCAAGGTGGCGACGAAGCTCCAGATTCCCGTCGTCCCCTTCGCCTTCTATCTGACGGACAGGATTCTCAACCAGCGCTACCACTATCATCGCTATCCCGTCCAGGTCCGCTTCCTGAAGCCGATCCTCCCTTCCGAATACGAGAACCTGGACACGAAACAGATCGCCGACATCGCCAGGGAGCGCATCGCCTCCGCCCTGTCCGAGATGAAGGCCAAAGACCGGGGACTTGTGAAAAGTCTCAACGGCTATTCCGACAAGAAGGTCGACAAGATCCTCCACCGCTAAAATGACTGCCGCCCGGAAGGACGGCTTTTTTCACGCATGAGAAAAGCCACGCTTTTCGGCGTAGCTTCAAATTCAAGGAAGCGAGGAATCAGAGATGGAGGGCGGAGGAGAGGGGATCTTGTTTGCAGGTATCGGGATCGTAGCCGTTCATGATGGCATATCTCTCATGCTCCCTGGAAAGGCTGATTTCCTGACGGGAGGCATCGATTTCAGCCATGTTGTGATAACTCAGACCATAGCCTCTCTCGCCGGCGAGGGAGTAGTAGCGATAGGCAATCTCGAGATTCTTGGGGTTGGTGACCTTGGAACGATAGGCATCGCCGATGTAGTTGAGGGCAGGGGCATAGCCGAGTCTTGCGGCTTTGACGATGTGCTCGTGGCCGAGGGCTTCATTGTAGAAATAGGTGTCGGGGGAGAGATAGAGGAGTCCGAGGCGATATTCGGCGACGGAGGAACCGCGGGCGATGGCGATTTCGTAGTTGCTCTTGGCAAGCTCGAAGTTGGGGGAGACGAAGGAGGACTTGCCTTCGTAGAGATAGGCCAAGAGGACGGCGGCTCTCATGGAGCCTTCCTCGACGGCGGTCTTCAGAAGCTCGACGCCATCGGCGACTTCCTTCTCGGTGGAGACAGGAGAGTCGATGAGACGGATGGCACGGATGAGAATCTGATCGCCTTCGATGACGGTCTGGACTTTCTTGCTGTCGGAAGTATAGGTCTTGCCTTCGGGTTTGACTTCGATAGCCTTCTCGACGGGCTTCTCCTCGACAGGCTCGGGCTTGGGCTCTTCGACGACGGCCTTCTCCTCGACAGGAGCGACGACGGGTTCGACAGGCTTTTCCTCGGGGGCAGCCTTTTCTTCGTGGGCGGCGACAGGGAACGTCTCGGCAGCAGGAGCGGCCTCGACGACAGGCGTGGAAAGAGCGGGAGCCGTGGTGGCGGAACCGGAGGCGAGCTCCTTCTCGAGCTGGCTCAGTCTTTCCTTGGCGGCATCGTCGCCGAGCTCGATGGCTTTCTTATAGTATTCCATCGCCTTGTTCTTGTCGGCTTCCTCGGTTCCGAGGGCATAATTGTAATAATCACCCATCTCGCGATAGTCGAGGCAATCGAGGGTGTTGCTGTCCGCTTTGGAGAAATAGCCATAAGCATTGTCATAGAACTTTCTGGCTTCATCGGCGTTGCCTTCAAGTCCAGGGATGCCTTCGCGGATGATCCGTCCGATCTCAAAGAAGGACTTGCCCTTGGTCGTGCCGTGTTTGGCGGATTTGTTGATCAGCTTGAGGGCTGTGTCGATCTTCTTTCCCTCGGCCAACAGGTTCAGACCGGCTTCCAGATTCTTATCCATGGTATAAGACATACTTTCTTCCTCCGTTAAAAGTTAATCATATTATAAAAACAGGAAAATAGACTTTCAAGAAAAGTTGATGAATTGGGCCATTTTCCCCCTTGTTTCTTCTTGTGCGGAAAAAGCAATCTCTTTTTTCCCGTTTCTTTGCCACTGATTCCAAGGGGAGGGGTGAAAAAAGCCATTGAAGATAAATATCTTTTGTGGTATATTCCTTTTGCCCATTTTGGGCTTCACCTTCAGTCCGCTAGGCGCGTCACATGCCCATGAATGAGGGGACAACACAATGAATTCCAAAGGAGAACAGCAATGAACAAGAACTTGGTTCAGCAGATCACTGCCACCCAGATCCGCCACGACATCCCGGACTTCGTCACCGGCGATACCGTCCGTGTCATGGTCACCATCCGTGAAGGAAACAAGGAGAGACAGCAGGCCTTCGAAGGCGTCGTCATCTCCATCCGCGGAACGGGCGTCAGCAAGACCTTTGTCGTCAGAAAGGATTCTGCCGGCATCGGCGTCGAAAGAAACTTCTTTGTCAACTCCCCCGTCCTGGCTTCCATCACCGTCCTCAAGCACGGCAAGGTCAGAAGAAAGAAGATCTTCTACCTGAGAGACAGGAGAGGCAAGGCCGCCCGTCTGGAAGAGGTCATCCGCAAGGACAAGATCGCCGCCAACTTGGCCGCGACCAAGACCAACGCCGACAAGAAGAAGGCCGCCAACAGGGAGAAGGCCAAGGCCGCCAAGGAAGCCAAGGCTTCCGAGCAGGCCGCTGCTGCCGAAAGCAAGTAAAGGACTTGCACCCAATCGATTCGTCTCATTTCAATCCATGTGACAAACAAGCCGGCACTCGCCGGCTTTTTTCCTAAAAGAGACGGCATCATGCCGGAAAGGAGAAAAACATTATGAAAAGAAAAATTTTCTTCCTTGTCTTCCTTCCTACCATGATTTTAATGGCTTCCTGTCAAGGAGAGGGATCTTCCCTTTCTTCTTCTTCTTCTTCTTCGTTGCCTCCATCTTCGACGGGAACAAGCCAGATAGCCCCGACAGTAGAAAGCTATGCCTTGGAAGTCTCCAGTCTTCCTTCCAAGACGACCTACAATCGCTATGACACCCTGGAACTTTCCGGCCTTGTCGTTCAGCTTGTCGGTCTGTCTAAAGAGGGAGAGGTCCTCAAGGCGGAAGCGTTCGACGACTACACGCTTTCCATGGATGCCGTTGAAGTCTCAGAAGGCTTCCTCTTGGCCACTTCGGGAATGAGAAAGACGATTACGGTTCTCTCGCAGAGCGAAGAATATCCGGGGCTGAGCACTTCCTTCACGATTCGAGTCAATTCTCTCCAATCCATGAATCAGTGGCTGGAAATGGAGGGAGAGATTCCGACCTATTATTCTCTTGGCGACACCTTCTTACTGCCGGAGATCGCCTTCACTTTGAGGACGGAGAGAGTCGATATCGACGGAAACGTCCTCAAAAGCGAGACGCTCCTTTCCCTCGACGATCTTTCTTTCACGATCGATGGCGAGGATGCCGAAGGCTATTTCTTTGAAAATCCCGGACGTCATTCTTTCAAGGCGACAGTCGATGGACTGGAAGAAGAAATCGTTTTTGAAAGAACCATCTATTCGCTTGCAAAGGAAAATGCCGACCCTGATACATTTCCGGAAGAGGGAAAGCTGACTCCGGACGATTCAACGATGACCGTTCGTATCGTGCAAGACGAAGCGGATGCCAGTTTCGACAACTTCTACGCTCCGGAGGATGTCGTCATCGATTATGGCATCTACGAGTATGGAAAGAACGCCTATGACGAATGGGTCTATGCGCCGAGCAAGCCTCTGGAGGAAGCGACAGTGGCCAAAACACCGCTCTTGGTCGTCCCGGTCATTCTTCCGGGGGCGGAAAAGGAAGCCGACGAGTCGAAACGGGAACTCATCCGGAAGACGTTCTTCGGCGCTTCCGGGGATCTCGCCTATGAGTCTCTTCACTCCTACTATTGGAAATCGTCCTTCGGGAAGCTGGACATCACCGGCACTGTGACCGACTTCTTCTATGCCGGCGACATGAGCGACCTGCCTGCGACGGGATCTTTGACGCCTGCCCTTCTTTCCGACCTCGCCGAGGATGCCTGCGAATGGGCAAAGACGGCCTACGACCTGGATTTCGACGATTACGACAGCGATGACGACGGCACCGTCGATGGCGTCTGGATGGTCTTCATCGGAAGGGAGAGCAACGACCTTTCCGGGTACTGGGGCCTTTCCGGGACCACCGGCTACAAAGGGACGAAAGAGGATCCTGCCGTCAACAACTATGGATTCATCGGCATGGACTTCATCGATGGCAGCTATTCTTCCGGCATGGACAAGGGAGGCGATGCCCATGTGGTCATCCACGAGACGGGACACATGCTCGGGCTGATGGATTACTACAGCTATGATGGCGACACCTACAGTCCACTCGGCGGTCTGGACGTCATGGACGGGGGAATCATGGATCACAATCCCTATTCCAAGATGCTCCTTGGATGGACCAAGCCGTACATCGTCTATGGCAATGCCGAGATCACGATCCCTTCCTGTCAGCAGGAGGATGCCCTTATCGTGATTCCTTACGAAGGGAAGACCTACGACGTCGATGCGGATGGAAAAGTCCATTTCAACCCGTTTGACGAATATCTCGTCCTGGATTATTACACGGATTCCAACTTCAATGCCGTCGGCTATGACTATGCCGGCGACTATCCGGTCCAAGGCGAGGGCGGAAGGCTTTACCACGTCGATTCCCGCCTTGCCTATCGTTCCGGAGCGGAATATCTTCTGTTCGAAAATCCCGATGACGCCCTCTCCTATGACGGCAAGGTCGCCAAGCTGATCACCAACTCCCGTACCTCCGAATATGGCGAGAGTGCCCTCGGTCTCAAGAATGCCGATGCCTTCGACGAAATCCGGTGGATCTCCAAGGATGGCGTCTATGTCGACTATGCCAAGGGAAAGCCCAACGAGGATGCGCTCTTCCTTCCCGGGGATATCTTCTCCCTTTCGGAATACGTCTCCCAGTTCGTCGACGGAAGCTTCGACAACGGGAAGGCATGCGATTATCGCTTCGAGATTCTCTCTATCGCCTGAGAAAAAGGGTGCCATCGAAAGGGCACCCTTTTTGATGCCGGAAAAAGGCCGACCCGAAGGCCGGCCATATCGTCATTTCAGTTGCCTTGGAAGGCGTCCCAGGAGTCGAGGAAGTATTGAGGGAAGGTTGTGCTGTCGATGTCCTTGAGGGTGAAGGTGACGTGGTATTCGTCGCCGGAGACTCCGAAGCGGGCCTCGACCTTGTCGATCCGCCCGTCCTTGACAGTCAGGCTTAGGCCGTCGCCGTTTGTCTCCAGGGCTTCGGAGTTGACGCCGAGGAACCCGTTGTCGAAGTAGGAGCCGATGCTCTTGAAGAGCGAAGAATCCGGGGTGTAGACGCCGTTTTCCTCCGTGAACACGTTCGGGGAGACCTGGTCGAAGGAGGGGATGAGATCCTCCCAGGTGTCGATGACGTAGGGATAGCTGGAGGAGACGTAGATGACGGCCCAGTTCCATCCGAGTGTTCCGGAAAGATAGTTGTAGCCGAGCCATTTTCCGGCGAATTCGCCGCTCGTCTGCCTGGCGGCGACATAGTCGTAGTTATCGCCGGCTGTGTAAAGGGCGTCATCCTCGCCCTGATGGTAGAAGGCCAATCCCGCTTCGTTGTCGTAATAGGCGGTGGTGATGGTCTTTGTCTTTTTCGTCACGTTCTCGATCGTCTTGACGTAAGTGAAGTTCTTGGCATCCTTGAGGCAGTTCAACGCTGTCGCAAGATCCGGATTGTCGTTCGTGAGAGGGACGATGTGGGAAAGGACATTCTCGCCAAAGCGGCTGTAGGAGAGGCGAAGGGTGGAAGTGCGGGTGAAAGTCTCTCCGACGAGTTCGGGAGTGGTGAAGTCGACTGTCGCCACTTCGCCTTTCGAGTTGAGGTTGACGATGCAGTCGGTGACCCAGTTCACGGAAGTGGCCTTGTAGCACTCCGTCAGGAACTCCGCCTTGTCGAGAGCAAGATGGATGTTTCCGTCTTCTCCGTAATAAAGATCGTTCGCTGAGATGAAGTCCCAAGGGTTTCGGTAGTTGTTTTCGAAGACGATGGGGTCGTAGACGCCTGTCTCGGGATTGTATTCGGAAGGCAGGGATGTCGTGACCGAGTTGTCGATGTTGAGGACTTCGCTATAGGCTAAGCCCGTCTCGCTGTCCTCAAAGATCGTCAACGGCGTGATGTCGTAGACACGTGTGGCATTGGGATCGGGCTCGCCCGTTTCTTTGATGAGATCGGCGTTGGTGCGGGCGCCTTCCTCGTGATAGCCGCGCTCGATGGTGCCGTCTTCGAGCGTCTTGTAGCTGTAGGTGTAGTTGGCGTCGGTGCTGGTTTGCAAATCGGCAGTCAGGGGCGAATCGGGATGGAGGACCCGGACGGTGGAGGCGAGATTGACGATGTGGCTGTTGCGCTTCAGGCTGTTGACCGCCGTGACGAACTCTTCTTCGGGCTCGGGTTCCGGCTCGATGGAGGGGGTAGAGGGAGCCGGCGTGGACGGGGACTGGGAGGAGGGCGTGTTAGAGGAGCCGGGGAGGGAAGAAGAAGGTTGAGAGGAAGAGTTGTTCTGGCAAGAGGCAATCAAGAGGAGGGAGGGCAGAAGAAGGAAAAGGGATTTCACTTTACTTTTCATGTCGTTGTCTCCTTACAGGATGTCCAGGTCGATCCAGGCGGGGAGGGATGTCGTCCCGTAATCGGAGAAGCTGTCACGGAAGGTGACATTGTTCGCACCGGCGATGACGCCGACGGCTTCCTGGACCTTGCCGTCGGAAAGGGTAACATATCCGCTGACGCCGTTTCCGCTTCCCATGCCGAAGGTGGACGGGATCATGGCGCTGGCGCCATAGGCGGTCGCTTCGTCGATGAGGAGATAGAGTCCTTCTCTGTCTTCCTCGAAGAGGGCGGGAGAAATCGTGAACAAGCCATTGAGATATTGATCGACAGGGCTGACCCTGTTGATGCCTTCTTGGACGGGAAGGCCGTTTTCCATGCGGTAGACGGTGTAGATGCCGCCGGCTCCCGTACGATAGAGCCTATCATCGTTTTTTGGACCTTTGCTGCGGCTGTCGGCCTGGAAGTAGACAGCATCCTCGGTGACGAAGAGGCGGCTTTCTTTCTCCAGTCCGTTGGAGGAGAAACTGGCAGTGAAGTTGCTTCCGAAGCCTTCCAGGGCCGTTTTCAGGTCGGCGTTCTCGCGGGTGCTGGGGGAGAGGTGGTCGAATTCGGGAATGTTTCTGTCGATTTCCACGACGACATCCATGGTCGAGACGATGTTGGCAAAGCCGCTATCGGTGGCAATGCCCATCTGCTTGTCGGCGATTTGGAATGTCATGCCGATGATTTCATCGCCATCCAGGACGAAGGAGGCGGAAAGGACATGACGATCGATTCCGGCCCATGTCTCAAGAAGGAAGGACGCTTTCTGGCTGTCCAGGGAGAGGTCTTCGCCGATATCGGAGACTTCGATGTAGTTGAAAGGATTGCGGAAGACGTCCGCATAGAGGATATCCATGCCAAGGGATCCGTAGGCGACGGTTCCGACGGTGTTGTCCGGAAGGAGGACTTCCTGGTAGGCTCCGTTGTTTTCGCCCCGGAAGTAGACTTCCGTGCGCGAGCCGATATATTCCCGGACGGCAGGAACGGATTTTCCCTCTTCGACGATATGGCCATAGTCTCGACGGAAGGAAGCGGAATAGCTTGTGTCGAGGAACTCATAGCCCTCGGGATAGATGAGGGTCTCGGTATAGTTGCCCTGCACGCCATAGCCATCCTTCATCAAAGACAGAATCTGGGAAGGCGTCAATCCGGTCGCCGAGGCGCCGTTGGCCTTCTTGAGGAGCTCGGAGGTAGAGGCTCCTGCGCAGCCGGGAAGGGCGAGAAGGAGGGCGGGCAGGAGAAGGAACAGTTTATTCGTTTTCATTTTGCACTCCAAAGATATTGAGGATGGCGATGTCGACCGCATCGGAAAGGGAATCGACCGTCCTCAAGTCGGTGGTTCCGAAGTCGGAGAAGGACGTTTGAGTGGTCTGAAGGGTGCCGGCCGTATCGAGATAGGTCAATTCGAAGGTGGGGTTCTCGGGTTTCGTGATATCGATGGTCAACGTCTTGAAGCCGAAGGTCAGGGCAACGCTGTCATCGACGTAGAACTGGGCGGAGATATGGGAGAGATAGTCGCCGACGCCGAGGATGGCCGTGAGGACCTCGATGGCAAATTCCCTGTTGTAGTGTTCGAAGGCGGAAAGGTCGAAACAATAGACACCTTCCTCCTCTTTTTCGAAGAATTCGGCGCTCAGTTGGGAAAGAGTCGGGATGGCCTGGGCGATGGAAGGATAGAATTCGTTGCTGACCATGCCGAACTGGCCGGAGACCGGCGTGACGCCGACTGCCCAATAGCCGTAGGTGACTTGCTGGCTTTCGTCGCTTTGCCAGCCGTAGCCAAGGCCGGTGTAGACCGTCCCTGTCCCATCGTTGAGTCCGCCGAAGTCGGAGAGCATGAGGCCAAGGCCTTCTTCCATGTCGCCGGTGTAGGGGAGGTCGTAGTAATTGCGATAAATCGCCGGCAAACCGCTGTCGCCGGCTTCCGTCATGAGAACACGCTGGGTGAAGTTTCCGGAGCGGATGTTGTCGCCGAGGGTGTCGATGGCGTTTTGAAGGGCTTCTCTCTCCGAGGCAGGGAGGGTCGAGGCGATCGGGGCAAGACGCGGGATGGAAGGCAGGACCTCCAACGTGGCTTCGACGTGTTCCACGATGCCGCCATAGGCATCCGTCTTGACATGGTCGAAGGAAAGCGTTTCAGGAATTCCATTTTCATCAGCCGTGATGACGATATCATCGGCATAGCTCGTAAGAGAATAAGAATCCCAAGTATAGGAGTCGTGCATGGGATAGAAGGCGTCAAGGCTTGTCGCCAAGATGGGTTCGCCATAGGCGCTCGGCAGGACACGATAGCCTTCTTCCGTCTCTTCAAGAGTGAAGAACTTGTCGATGTTGTCTTCGGTAAGGGCTTGGAAGGGGCTGCCGTAGGTGCTGTCGAAATCGATGAGCGTCGGTTCCGTCTTGCCGTCGTCCAAGGCCGTGGAGACGACATCGTTGTGGATGTTGAGCGTCTCTTCGATGGTATTGCCATCCTCATCACGGATATAGCTGTGTCTTTCGCCGATTCCGTTTCCGATGGCCGTCATCGTGTTCCTTGCCGTTTCCCCGACCTCATCGACGAGGCGGTATGTGGTGTCGCTATAGTTGCTGGTGATCTGGGCTTGGATGCGGACATCTCCGGAAAGGGAATCGAGGAGATTGTCGAGAACGACGGAATCGGCCTTTGGGGCCTTCTTGACAGGCGCAGTGGTGTCGAGCGTCTGGCATGCGGAAAGAAGGAGAACGGGAAGGACGAGCAATGCTTTCTTTTTCATCAGTTGGCCCTCCTGAGAGTAAGGACGGCGCTTCCGGAAGCCTCGTCGATGGACTTCACCGTGAAGGTGATGCCCAAGGCCGTGCCGCTGTCGAAGGCGAAATCCTTGTAGAAACCGGGGACATCGCCTTGGTCGAAGGCATCCCCGGCGTGGAAGAGATCATCGTCGGAAAGGCTGACATTGAAATCCGTGATGTGACGGTTCATGCCTTTTTTGGAGAGGAGGGAGAGAAGAGGCTCCTTGTCCATGATGCCATACTCGCTAAGAGGGTTGACGGAAGAATTGGAGTGGCGATAGGCATAGCTGTATTTTTGCTGGCTCCCGTTTGCGGAGAGGTAGGTCGCCTCGTAGTCGGGCTCGCCGACATAGGGGACATACTGGTTCTCGCGGCCTCGGGCAAGGGTCGAATTGACCTCATAGACGCGGATTCCGGCTTTGGAGAAGGTAGAACGGCCGTAGATGTAAGGCTCTTTGGCATCGGCCTGATTCAGGCCGGTAGGCGTATACAGGTCGACGAGAAGATATTCGCCATAGAGTCCGTCATCGGCATAGGAGAGGACGATCGGGCTTTCGGCGCTGACGGTGACATCGACGCCTTCGGCGGGAACGTTCTCGGGCGTGTAGACGCTGGGAGAGAGCCATCCCAATTGATATTTGCTGAAGGGGTTGTGGTCGCCGATATATCCGTCCATCCTATCGGTCATGGCAAGGGGGGCACGATAGGTCTCGGTCGTGGAATTTCCCGTGAAGTCGTAATAGCTGTCCAGTCCCATCATGGCACCGACGAAATTGATGTAGAAGTGGGAATCCGGAATGAGAGGGATCTGCTCCAGTCCGTAGTGGATGATCGAGTAGTAGAGAGAGGCGAAGACGCTTGTCCAGGAGACGGAATTCACAGGGGCGGAGAGGGAGTCTTCAAAGAGAGAGGCGTCGGAGAGGAGAGCATCGTAGCTCGTGTCGCCCGTGGAAGAGATGCCGAACATCTGGTAGACGAGCAAAGAAAGCATCGGATTGACTAAGACGATGCCGTCGATCTTTCCGTCGTCATCGCTGTCGAAATCGGCAGGATCATACGTCCTCGTCTCGTCGACGAAGAGATAGTCATAGACTTCGCTGGTGACGCCGGAAAGGAATCCCGCCATCCCCTTGCTGCCGATCGTGGCGACGGCATCGTTGAGCGTCTCTTCGATTTCGACGACGGGAGTGGTGACACCGTCCAAGTGGAGATTGTATCCGCTCGATTCCTCATAGAATTCCTTGACGGAAGGGAAATCGGCGCCTTCTCCGAAGAAAGTGCCGTCGAGATTTTTGAGAAGCTGATCATCGAAGACTTCACCGACGTCTTCCTGGTCGGAAAGCTGGACGGGAACGACCAGAAGATTGACATCGCCCAAAGAAGGCATGCCAGGCTTCCCTTGGGAAGCGTTGAGCCTGTTGAGGGCGCTTCTAGCCCCGATCGGATCTTTGACTTCCGGCTGTTTTGCGTCTTCCAAGGCGTCACTGCCCGGTGTCCAGGGTGTGCTGCTGGAAGAGGAGCTTCCCGGGGTGGAGGAACTGCTCACAGAGGAATTCGGCGTCGAAGGGGGCACGGTCGAAGTGCTGGAAGAGGGGCTGCTTTCCTGCCCTTGGCATCCGGCGAGAACCGCCAGACACAAAAGGAGAGAAGACAGTCCAATGGTTTTTTTCTTTTTTTCCATAGAGTCTCCATTCAAAAAAGTTCGCGCCGATTATACAAGAAAGGGCAGAAAAAGGAAAAATAATAATTAAGGTTAGGGCCAAATGTCATGATGTAAGCGGTTATCCCGAGAGAATTGTAGACTTGATATTATCAATACACTATAATCCCGCTATCAGACTTTTAGGAGGAAACTCATGAAAAAGATTCATAGAATCGCTTCTCTTGCCCTGCTTCTTTCCGGCATCGGATTGGCTTCTTGCGGGAACGGCGCCTCTTCGTCTTCCGCCACACCAACGCCTGCCCCTTCCACGCCTGCTTCCAGCTCGTCTTCGCCGTCCACTCCTGCGCCCTCAAGTCCTTCTTCCCCCTCTTCTCCATCCTCCCCTTCGTCTCCCTCTTCCTCGACCCCGGAACCGGATCCGGGTCCGACTGTTCAGGAGCAGTTTGCCGACTTTGCCGATTATATCGTGACGGACGTTCTCTCCAAGGACATCCTGGAAGTCACGTTTTCCGAGACGAACACGCAAGACGGAATCAACAACAGGGTTCGCACGAGCAAATTCGGTGTCGATGAGATCTATACGACGGTCGAAACAAAAGACGACAATTATCAATACGCCTCGATTCGAGATGGTGTCTATTACACTGCAACGCTGTCCAATTCTGAAAGAAACGTTAGCAGACAAAAGATCTCGACTTCGACAGGAGCTGACACGATCACTCAGGAAGTCGCTGAGAACACCTTGAATGCATACATGCAAATCGGATCGCTTGAAGGATCGGGCGTGTTCGATGTCTTCTATGGCGAAGAGGTCATTGCCGACACCTTCTCCGATGAGACGGATGGCGGTGTCCGCACGGTCACCATCGGCGCCTATGACGAATCCGGCGATGGTTTCAATTATTCCTATACGGCCATATTGGAACTTAACGAGGATGACGAGATTCTTTCTCTCACGTCCAGCACCCAGTGGGCTTTCGATGATTATTGGGACGATGCCACGCATAGTCCGATCGCCGGAAGCAAAGAGGCCTATAGTTCGCTTGTCGTCATCGAAGAAGGAGACATCGTCTTCGGCACTTATGATCCCGAGGCCCCCCTACTTTACGATTTCTCCGGCGATTTCATCACCAGCGTGGAAGCCTACGTCACGGCAGAAAGCACTGACATGGGCGGCGGATCTACCGGTGAAAGGAATGTTCTCCAGGTCGGAGATTATCCTTTGGTCCATGTTGAGTCTTACCTTCCTGTCACGGCGATGGAAGACACTTCCAGCGTCGTGATCCTTTCTTCCAGCGACACGGGAGTCATCGGATACGATGACTTTGGCTCCTTCTATGCCAAAGGCATCGGCCATGCCACGTTGACTGTCGGCAATATCTTCAACGCGAACCTCGGCACGATCG
The DNA here is from genome assembly GCA_018714385.1 of Candidatus Enterosoma merdigallinarum. GTDB lineage: Bacteria > Bacillota_I > Bacilli_A > RFN20 > CAG-288 > Enterosoma > Enterosoma merdigallinarum. The sequence continues at coordinate 131,722 of DVNL01000007.1, forward strand.
AGGTCGAGGTCGTCGAGGCGTCCTCCGTCGACACGAACCCGCCGTCGATCGGATTCACCATTACGGGCGATGGGTATGAGGACGTTTATGATCAGAGCAATCCGGATCTGTGGGGACGTTTCACCATCAGTCTTGCCAATGGCCCTGTTGTCTTCCGGGCCGACACGATGACACCGCCTCCCTTCGACATCGAGGGTGACGAGATTTCGTCTCAAAATGCCGGCATTGCCACGGCGGTGTTCCAGAATCCGACCGATACCACGGGGATGTTCGTCGACATTGTCATCACTCCGGTCTCTGTCGGAAAGACCATCATCACGATTCCGTCAGCGATGGGTTCACATCAGTACGAAGTCGTCGTTGAAGCCTAAGAGTCAGCCGGTCCCGACGGGCCGGCTTTTTCTTTTTCTCACCTGTCAATATAAAAACATTGACACCTGCCTCTTTTGGCGGTATATTCTTAGGGCCAATAATCATATCGGAGGATATTCAACATGGTCAAAATCAGACTTGCCAGAATCGGAAGAAAGGCTCTTCCTTCCTACAGAATCGTTGTCAGCGATTCCAGAAAGACCCCTCGTTCCGACAATCTCGCCGACCTCGGCTATTTCGATCCCAAGACCCACAACTTCAACATCGACGAAGAAGAGGCCCTCAAGTGGCTCAACCACGGTGCCATCCCCTCGGATTCCGTCAAGACTCTTCTGACGAAGAAGGGCATCTACAAGAAGTTCGTCGACGCCAAGATCGCTGCCAGGAAGGCCGCCAAGGCTAACAGCGAGGCGAAGTAAGAATGAACACAGGAACTGATATCGATCTCACCCAAGATATCCGCTCCCTCGTCGAACCCCTTGTCAGCAATCCCGAGAAGGTCATCATCCAGAGAATGGACAAGCCCGAATATCGGACGCGCAGGGAACAGAACTATCTCATCCTTTGCGAGAAGGACGACTTGGGGAAGCTGATCGGACGTCATGGAGTCATTTCCGACTCCCTCAGGACCATCCTCAATGTTTCTATCAAGAACATGAGGAAGAAGGTCCATCTGCGCTTTGAGTCCTATAGCGACTACAAGGCCAGCCATCCGGATTTCGTCCCGGAGCAGGAATAACAGATGCGGAAGGGGGAGCCAAGCTCCCTCTTTCCTTTCGGAAAGGAAAAAAGACAATGGCAATCAAGAACATCGGAAAAATCGTCAATACCTTCGGAATCAAGGGACAACTCAAGATTTCCATCTCCACCTCGACACCGGAGACGCGATTTGCTGTAGGAAAGAAAATCCTCATCGATGATGAGACCGGGATCGAGAAGGAATACGTCATCTCCTCTTTCCGGATGAAGGGAGACAGGATTGCCATCATCGGACTGGAAGGCTATGACGACATCAACGACATCGAATGGATGGTCGGCAGGATCGTCAAGGAAAACGTCCGGGCCCCGAAGGGGACTTTCTTCTACGACGACCTCGTCGGCATGGACATCGTCGACCATGAAGGGAACGTCTATGGAAAGGTCGAGACCGTCAACAAGATGCCGGCCGGCGACTATCTCGTCTCCGGAAAGTCCTATATCCCCTTCAAGGAGGGCATCTTCATCGAGTCCGTCGACAAGAAGGAGAAGAAGATCGTCCTGACGGCGCTTGGAAGCGAGGTTCTCGCGAGGTGAAAATCACCATATTGACGATCTTTCCGGACTTCTTCGACAAGTTTCTGGACTCCTCCATCGTCAAAAGAGCGATCGCCAAGGGCGTGGTCTCTTTCGAGATCGTCAATATCCGCGATTATTCCCTGGACAAAAACCATCGGGTGGACGATCATCCTTTCGGAGGCGGAGCAGGGCTTGTCATGCGGTTGGAACCCCTTGTCGGTGCCTTGAGAGCCCATTCTGGGAAAGACACCCACAAGATCTTTCTGGGGCCGAGAGGCAAGAGATATTCCCAGGAGGATGCCATCCGTCTGAGCTGGAAAGAGGACATTCTTTTGGTCTGCGGCCATTACGAAGGTGTCGACTCCCGTTTTCTGGACTATGTCGACGAGGAGATCTCCCTCGGCGACTTCGTCTTGACGGGAGGGGAAATCGCGGCAATGGCCGTTGCCGACAGCGTCACGAGGCTTCTCAAGGGAGCCATCAGCGAGGAGTCGACCAAAGAGGAGTCCTTCGACGGCTCGCTTCTGGAATACGATCAATACACCTATCCTGTCGAGTTCGAGGGGAAAAAGGTTCCGGATATTCTCTTCTGCGGAAACCATGAGGCCGTCAAGGAATATCGAAGGAAGGAAAGCCTTCGAATCACATATGAAAAAAGAAGGGACCTTTTCGACAGGGCCCCTTACGATAGGAAAGACTACGAATATCTCCAGGAACTGAAGAAAGGGAAAAAGACTTTGTCCCGCCGCGAGAAAGACGCCTTGGAAAAAGGAAAACGCTTCGTCCCGGAGTCGGAGTGAGCTTACTTTTCGCTCTTTTGGAAGGCTTCCTTGGGATTGATGCGGAATGTCAAGTCGCGCAGGACGATGTCTTCCGTCTTTCCGGCGATCCCGGTCGATAAAGTCACCGTGTCGATGGACGTGAAGCCGAGGCGGTGATAGAGTTTCAATGCCCGGACGTTGTTCGGTGAAACCTCGATCTGCACTCTCTCGTTGTCTTTTGCCAAGACCATCTTCTTGATTTCTTCGATGGCGAAGGTCGCCAGGCCCTTTCCCCGGAAGGCTTTGTCGATATAGAGATATTCGATGTTGTTGAGATAGCCGTACTTTTCATTCACATAGATGAAGCCGGCGATGTCATCGCCGTGACAGACGAGCCTTCCGATCCCTTTCGGATCGAGCATGCGGCGGATGTCCTCCAGGACATCGCTTTCGCTCGGCGAACAAAGCTGACTCTTCCAGAAAGCCATCAAAAGCTCGGAAAGACGGGAAATGTCCCTCAATTCGATTTTTCTCAAAGTGTTTTTCATACTATATTAATTTTATCATAAAAGAGTACAAAATACTATTTTTGGAAATCGGCACTGCGCCTAGTAGAAAAGATTGAAAAGTCACTAAGCCGAGTGTAGACTTCTCAATAAAAAGGAGTTATGCAATCTATATGGAAGCAAGTCAAGTGTCTTCTAGAGGTGGATATGCAAAAAGCAGTAAGGGCTCTATTGAAATTTCTTTGGTGGACTTTGGTGTCCATTTCGACAGTCGGCCTCTTTTGACGGACATCAGCTTCGAATTTCATGGACCGAGCCTCTATGTTTTGACAGGAAAGAACGGATCCGGAAAGAGCACTCTTCTTTCTGTCCTTTCGGGCCAGAATGCCCATTATACCGGAACGATGCTTGTCAACGGGCGGAAGATCGATGCTCGGAATCGCGAAGGCTATGCCATCGATGACGTCTCCTATTTGACCCAGGACAGCATCGTGTTCGATGATCTCACGATAGTGGACAATGTCTTGCTTCCTTATGCCAAGAAAGACAGAAAGAAAGCCGAGGAAATCCTGAAAAAGCTTTGTCTGGAAAATGTCCTTGATTCGCAAGCCTCCTCTCTTTCAGAGGGCGAGAAGCAGCGCGTGGCTTTTGCCCGTCTTCTTTATGATCCAAAGCCGATAGTTCTTCTTGACGAGATCACGACCGCATTGGATAAGGACAATGTGGCAATTCTTTTGAAAGCGGTCGCCGAATTGGCTGAGAATCACTTGGTGATTTTTGTCACGCACGAAGATTTTGTGAAACAGTTAGACACCCAATATATTGAGATTCACATTGAAAAAGAGAAATTAGTATCTTCTAGCGAAAACAACAAGTCGGTTGCTTATGATATGCCAATTAAACATCAGAAGAATTCTCTGTTTTCGTTCCTGGGGACTTTCTTTAAGGCGGATCGTTTTCTTTACCTTGTCTCTTTTGTCTTTGGGATTCTGTTCACCCTTTTGACGATTCTGAGTGATTCCTTCAGCGCCACGTTCCGCCCCATTCTCAATGGCTATTCCCCTGTCCAACAGGCCGTGCTCCGGAATTATATCGAGACCTTTCCCGCCTATTCTTTGAATCGGCCAGTTGCAGCGATTCGACCGGAAGCGGATGAGGGGACCTGTTTTTCCTATCGCGGCGATTCCTTCTTTTCCTCACATTTGGATGATGGGATTGGCATCGGTTCCATGGTCAGTGGTGTCCTCTATGTCTCGGGCAGAGAAGACATCGACCGTCTCCATGTGGAGCTTGCCGATGTCGGAGACGAGAGAAATCGTTTTCCTTCGGCGATGGGAGAATCCCTTATTTCCGATGTCTGCTTTGCTCGGCTTCTTGCACAGTGGATGAAGGAGGATTCTTTGACGGAAGAAGAAGCCGTCGATCGTTTCTTTTCGGAACCTTTTGCCTTGGATGGCATGGCTTCTCTTTCTCCTGTCATGACAGTGATCGGTGTCTATCGCACCTTCGGCAAGACGGAGGCCCCTGAACATTTTTTGCAGAGAACGGACGGCAAGGTCTGTGACATCAATCTTCGTGGCTGCTATCTTTTCGGGACGGAGACCTTGATCGGAATCAGCGATGCCGATATCAGCTCTTGCCTTCTTCTTGCGACGGAGCACAATAGGACGATTCCGACGATCGAGATGGTTTCCTCGGGACTTTATTCCGAATTGGACGGAAGCGGCTACTTCTCCCCGCTCCTTTTGGACAGAGACGGGACTGCGGCTTTCGACGGATACAGCTTTCGTGCCGAGTCGTTTACCAACAATCTTTACCTTCTTTCAGCCTTCATTTTGTCCCTTGACATCGTCTTGATCGCCTCCCTCTATGTCCGGAACAGGAGACAGTTCATTCTCTACCGCGTCGTCGGGTTCTCGAGATCGATCCTGAACAGAGCATCGATCGGCCTTTTTGTCCTCTTTATCTTGTCTGGTCTATCCATCGGATATGTTCTTGGAAGTGTCGGCGTTGCTATCCTGGATATCCTTCTGACCTCGTCCACCTTGCTGCCTTTTTCCGGCCTTTTAGTGTTCACTCCGCTTTCTTTCCTTCTGCCCCTTGCCGTCTCCCTCTGTGCTATCTTGCTATATTCTGCCATCGTCCTTTCGGCTCTTTGCCCGAAAGACCTCTCCCGGAAATTGCTGGAGATCCGTCGCAAATGATTGTATCGGATATAAGCAAGAGCACGAATCGGCTTCTCTTTCGGAATCTTTCTTTTCAAATAGACAAAGGGATTCTTCTTTTGTCCGGGCCTTCCGGATGTGGAAAGAGCACTCTGATACGGATTCTGGAAGGACGCATCCGACCAGACAGCGGCAAGGTTGAAGGCATCGGAAACGATTTTGCCTATGCCGGGCAGGAACCGAGTCTGTTCTACAACGATTCCCTGCGGAAAAACCTTTCCTACTTTTCTTTGGACGAGAAGGAAAAGAAGAGGGCGGAAGAACTCTCGGCACTCTTCGACTTTTCTTCCTTGATGGACAAAAAACTTTTGACTCTGAGCGGAGGAGAAAGAAGGAAGGCCGAGCTGATTGCGGCTCTGTGCAGAGATAGGAAGGTTTATTTTCTCGACGAGCCCTTCGCCTCTCTTGATGGTGAAGGCAAGAAAAAGTTGGTTTCGGAGATGGAAAGGCTTCGTAAAGAGGCTTTGATCGTTCTGGTGAACCATGACGAATTTTCCCTTCCGGCCAAATGTGATGTGGAAGTGCTTTTCCTTGGAGAAGGCAGGACGGAAGTCATCGGAAAAACGGACCCCGGAAAGAATGACGATAGTGAACTGAGGAAAGGAAGGAGACTGTTCCTCCCGCTTCTTCGGTCCTATGCCAGAGACAATCCCTTTCTTGTTTTCCTGGACAGCCTTCTTCTTCTGGCGATGACTATTTTCCTCATTTTCGGATGCTCTTTCATTAACACAAAAAGCGATTACGAGAACGACATCATCTCTCTTGAAGCCGACCCGTTTTCTTATCAGCGCTACATCGCAAGAAACAAGGCGAGTTTGTCGCCGGAAGCCTTCACCATGGGAGATTCGCGTTTGGAAATTATCTTGACTAGTGAGGAAAAGCTGGATCGTTTATGCATCGTGGAGACGAGCACGATCACTTCTCCGAACCTTTGGACTGTGAAAAATGATTCTGTAAAAACATTGTATCTTGGGGATAATATTTCAATAAAGCCGTCAAAAACGCCTTCTATATCGAATGAGGAAATGGACTTTCTTTTGGCCAACTATCGGGATCAAGGCTCTCTTTCTGGCATCGATGCCGTTCTTTTCCTTCCGGAAGCGGACATGGAGACGCTCCTTCTTTCCGGAACGGCTTCCTGGCGATGGGGAGACGAGGAATTTCTTCCCCTTCCCGGCCTTTCCTATGACGGCGTGAAGTGGCGTGTGTCGGAAGAACGGGAGGAACGATTCGAGCTTGTCCCAGACGATGCTTTTTCTCTTAGTCTTCCGGGGTGGAAGAATGATTCCGTGACGCTTTACGATGCCACGGGAAGCCGGCTTTTGTTGGAGACGGATGCCACAGATTCCCATTCGGACAAGATCGTCCTCTCCATAGGCCAATACAAGGACATTCTGCTTCATATTTCACGCCCTGGTCTTTCTTATTATGCGCTCTCTTTTTCCAGGGAGGACTATCGGCGGCTGGGGCGGGACTTTAACTTGGAACCGCTGGATGTGATTCCTTGCTCTTCCTCCGCGGGCCAGACGAGTGGCCTTCTTTTCCTTTCGCTTTCCGGGGGTTCTCTTTTCCTTCTGCTTTTGTTTCTCCTGCTCACCGGAAAAGTGCGTCGCAAGTGGCTTCTCTCCGCTTCGGCTCTTTTCGGGAACCTTGGAAGAAAGGGGCGGGAACCTTTCCGGATCCTTATTGGGGCGAGCATCGTCTTCTGTCTTGCCCTCTTTGCTTTCGGTCTTCTTTTCTATCCTCTTGTCTTCATTCCCTTTGCCAATCGTGCAAATACCCTTGCCATGTATCCGACACCGCTCTCCGGATACTTCTACTATTCGCAGCAGCCGATGAATGACTACTACGACGGCATTAAGGACTTTCTTGCCTTCAATACCTTCGAGCCTGTCTTTCTTGTCTTGCTTCTTGCCTTGGCTCTTTTCATCGGTCTTTCTGCCTTCGTTTTGGGAAGAAAAGAAAGGCGTTGATTTTTGTGGGACTTGACGTCATGTAAAAAGCCGGTCAACGCCGGCTTTTTGTGTCACTTCCTTCCGAACATGCCCCGGAGGAGCATCGGGTTGCTCTTCATCATCTTCATGCTCTGTTTCATCTTGTCGAAGCTTTCGATGATCTGCGTCACGTCCTTGGGCGTGGTCCCGGAGCCGTTTGCGATACGGATCTTGCGATTGGACTTGATGATCTCGGGTTTCCTTCTCTCGTCCCGTGTCATCGAGGAGATGATGACCTCGGTCTTTTTGAGCTGCTTCTGGGCCATGTCGACCTGGTCGTCGGAGAGCTTTGGCATGCCGGGAAGCATGGTCAGGATCTTTCTGAGGGGGCCGAGCTTGTTCATCTGCTTCATCATGGAAAGCATGTCCGTGAGGTCGAACTGGCCGTTCATCATGCGACGGCTGGTCTTCTCGGCCTGCTTCTCGTCGAGTTTCGCCTGGACTTCCTCGACCAGGGAGACGATGTCGCCCATGCCGAGGATTCTCGAGGCCATCCTGTCGGGATGGAAGTTCTCCAGATCGTCCATCTTTTCGCCCGTTCCGGCATACTTGATGGGAAGGCCTGTCATCTTCTTGATGGAAAGGGCGGCACCGCCTCTCGAGTCGCCGTCGAGCTTGGTCATGACAAGACCGGTGATCTTGATCTCCTTGGCGAAGGTGAGGGCGACGTTCGTGGCGTTCTGGCCGACCATGGAATCGACCGTCAAGAGGGTCTCGTCGACGTCGATCAGACTTTGAATCTGTCTTAGCTCGTCCATCAGGGGTTCGTCGATCTCAAGACGGCCGGCGGTATCGAGGATGAGGATGTCGTATTTCTCCGAGACGGCCTTCTTGTAGGCCTCCTGGGCGATATGGGGCGGCTTGTCCCCGGGGGCGGAGAAGGTCTCGATCTGCGGATCGCACTTGAGGCCGAGATTGATGAGCTGCTCGATGGCGGCGGGACGGTAGACGTCCAATGCGGCAAGAAGGACCTTCTTGCGGTTCTTTCTTTCGTAGAGCTGTGCGAGCTTTGCGGCGGATGTCGTTTTTCCGGTTCCTTGGAGACCGACCATCATGATGACGGTGGGACGGCCGTCCATGCGGAAGCAGACGTCGTTGTCTCCGTCGCCCAGAAGCTTCTCCATCTTGTCATGGACGATCTTGACGACCATGTCGCCAGGAGAGACCTTGTCCAGGACCTTCTGGCCGATGGCCTCGCTGCGGACCTCGGCGATGAAATCCGAGACGACGGTGTAGCTGACGTCCGCTTCCAGAAGGGCCTTCCGGACCTCCTGGAGCATGTCGTCCATGTTTCTTTCGGTGAGGGTCGCCTGTCCGCGGATTTTCTTGACGATGCGACCGAGACGATCGCCCAATGCTTCAAATGCCATTGTCCAATACTCCTTTGGCCTCTTTCAGGAGGCTCTTTCTTTTCGTGTCGTCCTCTTCCTTCCCCAACCTGTCGAGAAGATCTTCCAGACGCTTCGTCCTTTTCAGGACGCCGACTTTCTCCTCGTATCTTTCAAGTTCCTTTTCGCCGTCTTTGATGGCTTGCTGAACGGCGCTTCTCGAGACGCCTTCGTTGAGGGCGATCTCGCTCAAGGAGAGATCGTCGAGATAGAAGCTTTCCATCCGCTTCGCCGTCTTTCTGGAGAGGAGTTTTCCGTAGATGAGATAGAGGGAGGCGAAATGTTCCTTCCTCCGGATGATGTTTTCCTCTTTCATCCTAGATGAGGAAGGTGATCAGGTCCACCAGAAGGAAGACGATCGCCGTGATCATGAAGTACATCCAGAACTCTTTGTACCGGTAGAAATGCTTTCTGTCATAGCGGGAGCTCATCAATGCCAGGAGGAAGGAGAGGACGAGGGAAGTGATCATCGTCGCCAGATAGGCGTTTCCGCCCAAGGAGCCGACGAGCATGGAGATGATGGCGTTGACAACGAGACAGACAAAGAGCCATATGACGAAGGAAACCATGTCAGTCCTCCTCTCCGTCCCCGACCAGGAGACCATAGAGATATTTGTCCAGGTCGAACTCCTCGAGATCCCCCATCTTCTCGCCGAGACCGATGAAGCGGACGGGAAGGGAGAGCTGCTTTCGGATGGCGAGGATGATGCCGCCCTTGCTGGTTCCGTCCATCTTGGAGATGACGATGCCAGTGAGAGGGACGCTCTGGCAGAAGACCTGCGCCTGGTCGATGCCGTTCTGTCCCGTGTTGGCATCGATGACAAGAAGCGCCTCGTGAGGGGCCTCCGGGATGATCTTCTTGATGACGCGGACGACCTTGGAAAGCTCATCCATCAAGGCCTTCTTGTTCTGGAGCCTTCCGGCCGTGTCGATGAAGACGATGTCGTAGTTCTCCTCCTTGGCTTTTTTCATCGCATCGAAGCAGAGGGAAGCCGGATCGGCCTGGGGACGGGATATGATGTCCACCCCGACCCTTTCTGCCCAATAGGAAAGCTGCTCGACGGCACCGGCGCGGAAAGTGTCGGCGGCGACGAGGAGGACCTTCATGCCGCGATCCTTGTATTTCTTGGCGAGCTTCGCGGTGGTGGTCGTCTTTCCGCCGCCATTGACGCCGCACATGAAGACGATCGTCGGGCCTTCCTTGGCAAGCTTGAGATCCGTGGAGAACGAACCGCCTTCGTTGGCATAGCCGATGAACATCTTGTCGATGAGGAGATCGTTGAGCGCATGGGGATCGTCGATCTTTTGGACGGCGGCCTCGCTTGCCGTCTCCTTGATCAGCTCCAAAGCGAGGTCGACGCCGACATCGGCCTCGATGAGGATTCTCTCCAGCTGGTCGAAGTATTCCCTGTTGATGACCTTGCTGGCGTTGGCGAGCTTCCGTATCCTGTCGGTGAATCCCATGCGGGACTTGTCCAGTCCTGCGACATATTTGTCCATCACTTCCTGTTCGGATTCCTTTGCGGGGACTTCCTTTTGTTTGTCCGATGCGGTTTCCGGAATCGAGGAAAGAGGCTTTTCATTAATTGCTTCCGGACCTTCTTTTCCTCTCGCTTCTTCTTCTTCTTCTTCTTTTTCTTCGGGAATCTTTCCGTCTTCCGAGGCTGTCTCTTCCTCTGCTTTTGCGAGGTCGGGAGTCTCTTCGGATGCGATGTCTTCCGCGGGGAGAGCGGTCACATCTTGGGAAAAACTCTCCGTATTGACGGCCTTTTCCTCATTCTTTTCGGCCTGGGGAAGAGGACTGTCTTCTTCTTGGGACGTCTTCCTTTCAGAATCGAGAGTTTCTTCTTGTGCTTTTTGTTCATCTTTGGCCGGCAAAGAAAGAGGAGTCCCTTCCTCTTGTCCGGAAGAAACTTTTTGAACCTCTTCTTCCTTTGCGCGTTGCTTTTCCTCGCGTCTCTTGGCGAACTTTTCTTTGAGGAAATTGATCAATCCCATTTTAATCACCTACCCTTTTCGAGAGGGCATCCCGTGCCGAGGCCATTTCGGCCTCCTTGATGTTGTGCCCTTTTCCGACACCGAGGACGGTGCCTTTCACCCTCGCCTCGACGACGTAGCAGACATCCGGGGAGTTGAGGTTCTTCTGGTCGACGCAGACATAGTCGATGTTGCTGATGAGGATTTCTTGGAGACGGCTCTTCGGATCGGAATTGTCCAGTTCCTTGAGGAGGTCGGGAATGACGGGGACATAGATGTCCAAAAGAAGCCTTTCGGCGAAGGCGAAGCCCTGGTCGAGGTAGACGGCGCCGATGAAGGCTTCGAAGATATCCTCATTGATATGCTTGTGGAAGCGGGTATTGCCTTTCTCGCCGACGGAATAACGGACGAGGCTTGCAAAACCGAACCTGTTTTCGGAGAAGTCCGTCAATGTCTTGCCTTCGACCAAGAGGGCCCGGACCTTGGAAAGCTGGCCGGAATTGAGCGTCGGAAAGTTTTTGTAGGCGTAGCTTGCGATGACCAGATCCAGGACGGCGTCTCCGAGGAACTCCAGTCTGTCGTAGCTAGGGCTGTTGGGATGCTCGTTTGTGTAGGAGGCGTGCGTAAAGGCCATCTCGTAGAGGGAGACGTCCTTCGGGACGATGCCAAAACGCCCAAGGAGGGCATCAAGGCCCTCAATCATGGCTTTCCATGCCTCCGATTTTCTCGACGATATGGCTCTCCGCCATCCTCCTTGCGACGTCGATGGCGTTGTAGAAGGCATAGGAGTCGGAGTTCCCGTGGGCCTTGACGGCCACGCCGTTGACACCAAGAAGGATCGCGCCGCCGTACTTCTTGTAGTCCATGCTCTCTTTCATGTCCTTGAATCCGGAGGAGGCGAAGAGATAGCCGACTTTCGTGATCGGGGACTTCATGAAGGCCTTCTTGATCAGCTTGTTCATCAGGCTGGCCGTTCCTTCGCACGCCTTCAAGAGGATGTTGCCGGCAAAGCCCGGCGTGACGACGACGTCATGGTCGCCGTCGAGCACTTCCCTGGCTTCTGCGTTTCCCGCAAAGCCCGGGAAGTCTTGCTCCTTGAAAAGGGAGTAGGCCTTCACGATCTCATCGGTTCCCTTGCCCTCCTCGAGGCCGTTGGAGAGGGTGTAGACCTTGGGTTCTTCGACGCCGAGGACTTCCCTGGCGTAGAGTCTTCCCATCTTGGCAAAGCAGAGGAGGTCTTCCGCCGTGTTGACATTGTTGGCGCCGACATCGAGGATGACGGCGGCCTTTCCCTTCTTGAAAGTCGGAAAGGCGGCGCAAAGCCCGGCCCTTGTGACGCCGGGGATGTTTCTTAGGAGGATGGTCGCACCGGAGATGAAACCGCCGGTGGAACCGGCCGAAACGACGGCCGTGCACGTCTTGTCGCGGACGGCCTCGATGGCCTTGTACATCGAGGAGTCTTTCTTTCTCAGAAAGTCGAGCGGCTTGATTTCCATCGGGATGATGGATTGGGTGTCGACGATTTGCACGGCGGACATGCCCGAGAGGAGGGGATGAAGTCTTTTTTCGTCGCCGAAACAGCGGAAGGCGACGTCTTTGTGGTCCGCGGCATAGTTTTTGACCGCTTCGCTCAGTGTCTCGGGACCGAGATCGGATCCCATCATGTCGACGGCTATTTCAATCATGGCAAAAACCTCAAACAAAAGATATGCAGCTAATATGATAACAAAAATTAAGTTAGAACTATATATCGGACGGTTTAGCTCAAGAGCATTTCCTTCCGTCTGTCCAGGGCGGAAAGATATTCGGCGTTTTCTCTCTCCTCCGGCGACTCGAGGATTTCCTTGGCGTCCTCCTTGGCGCAGCGGAAGATATTGTAGTCGGAGACAAAGTTGCAGACGCTCAGCTCGCTCTTTCCCGATTGTCTCTCGCCGGAATAGGAACCGGCTCCGCGAAGCTTCAAATCGTATTGGGAAATCTGGAATCCGTCATTGCTTCCGGCCAAAAAGGAAAGCTTGTCCTGGCTCTCTTCGTCTCTGCCGTCATAGACGAGAAGGCAGAGGGCGAAGTCTCCGGAACGGCCGATCCTTCCGCGCAGCTGGTGAAGGCTCGACAGACCGAAGCAATTGGCGTCGTAGACGATCAAAAGGGCGGCCCTGGAAACGTCGATTCCGACTTCGACTATGGTCGTTGAAACCAGAATCGGCTTGTCGCCTTTGAGGAAGGCGTCATAGACTTCCTTTTGGTCCTCTTTTTTCATTCTCCCGTGAAGAAGCTGGCAATTTTCAGAACCATAACGTTGGCACATCTCTTTAAAGATGCTTTTTGCGTTTGCCTTGTCTTTGTCGTTTTCGTCAATCTTCGGTGCCACAACGAAAATCTGTCTTTTCACCTCGAGACACTTTCGGATGGCATCGTCGATTATCGGATCGGTGGAGCGGACGACTTTCGTCTTGACGTTGCGCTTTCCTTGCGGGAACTGTTCCAGGGTGGAGACATCCAGATCGGCGTTGATGATCTGCGACAGCGTCCTCGGGATGGGGGTCGCCGTGACCATGAGCAGATCGCTTTCTCCCTTGGACAGAAGGCTGTCCCTTTGCTCCACGCCGAAGAGTTGCTGCTCGTCGATGACGGAGAGTCCGAGATCGTGGAATTGGATCTTTTCCGAGAGGGCGGCATGCGTGCCGATGAGGATGTCGATCTCGCCGTTTTTCAACCCTTCTTCGATCTCCCTCTTTTCCTTGGCCTTCATCGAGGCGGCGTTGGCGAGGAAGGCGAGACGGACAGGAGTGTCCTTGAAGAAGAGGAGAGCATTCCGGAAGTGCTGATGGGCGAGTTCGAACGTCGGCGCCATCAGGACGCCCTGCTTGCCGCGGAGAGAGTTGGCGTAGAGACAGACGAGGCAGACGATCGTCTTTCCCGTTCCGACATCGCCTTGGAGAAGACGGTACATGACCCTTTCTTTTTCCATGTCCAGGACGATTTCGCGGATGGCGGTGAGCTGGTCCTGGGTCAGGCGGTAGGGAATGGTCTTGACGATGGCATTGATCTTTCTGTGGTCGATGGGAGGGTTCCTGCGTTTCTTTTTCCTGTCTGCCTTTCTCTTCAGAAGAAGGGAACGGACGGAATAGGACAGGGCCTCTTCGTATTTGAAGACGCGAAGTCCGTTCTTGAGCTCTTCTTCCGTGCGCGGGAAGTGGACTGCCCTGTAGGCATCCTTTTCATCGAGAAGGCGATATTTTTCCTGAAGCCTTCTCGGGACGGGGGACAGGAGATAGGAGGCCTCCGAGGGGCTCTGGAGCATCTTCTTCAGATAGTTGGTGAAATAGCTTGTCGGGACGCTCTTCGGAAGCGAATAGACTGGGCGGATTCCGGTCATGGCATAGAAGGAATCCGGGTCGTGGACGCCGTGGACGATGAAAGCCTTCCTCGGCTCGGAATAGTACAAGACGAAGAGAAGTTCTTTTTTCCCGGATAGCCGGGTCAGATAGAAGGGCTGATTGAAAAGGATGGCGCTGAGGACAGCCGTCTGGGATTTGATCTTGAAGCGGATGATGGAGGTGTTTCTGGGAGAGATAGCGTGAACGGAGAAGGGAAGGCCGAGGACGACGCATCTTTCCCCGTCGTGAGGAGAGAGGGGATTCCCGGAGGGCAATAGGGATTCGTAGCGAACCGGAAAATGCCGAAGGATGTCCTCGACCCCTTCGGCGTTCATCGCCTTGTAGAAATCCGAGAGATTCATGTCAATCGAGCTTGTCGGCCAGCTCCGCCAGCTTTGCAAAGGTCTCCTGGTGGATGATGTGCTCCACGCGACAGGCATCCGTCTCGGCGATGTCGGAGTCGATCCCGAGCTTTTTGAAAAGCTTCGTCAGGACGCGATGGCGGGCGAGAGTCTCCTCCGCCTTCTTCCTGCCTTCCTCGGTCAGCTCCAGCTGTCCTTTGTTTCCGACCAGGATGAAGCCGTCCTCCTTGAGGACTTTCACTGCGCGGGAAATGGCTGGCCTAGAATAGCCAAAGGCCGCGGCGAGGTCGACGGAGCGGACGTTCTTGTCCTGCTCTTGGAGCATAAGTATCTTTTCGAGGTAGTCCTCACCCGATTCGTGGATGTGGCCGGTGTATTCGATTCTGTTTTTCATTTGCTTGATTATAGCACACGGAAAGAAAGAAATCTCGGCAACGAAAAAGGCCGACCCCAAAGGGTTGGCCTTGCCTATCGCTTTCGAAGAGGAGGCTTACTTGCCGGCTTTCTTGGCTTCGCTGTCCTTGAGCTTGCGGTTGAACTTGGCAACGCGGCCCGTGTCGGCGGCGAAGGTGAGCTTGCCGGTGTAGAAGCTGTGGCAGTGGGAGCAGGTATCGACCTTGATCTCGGGAAGCGTGGAACCCGTCTCGAAGGTGTTGCCGCAAGTCATGCAGGTGACCTTGGTCCGATGATATTTCGGATGGATGTCTTTCTTCATTTCGTTGTCCTCCTCGTCTATTTTTGTTTCAGTCGGTTTGCCTCACGAAACGCAAGGCAACGATTACTATACTCTTTTGTCTTTCTCTCTTCAAGGATTTATTTCAGCAGTTTGGTCATTCTTCGCGGAAGGAAGAAGAGAAGGGCTGATCGGGCTCCAGGGAGTCGTCATCGTCGTCACGCATCCGAGACTTGTCCCGAATCATCGAACGGTCTTCTTTCGAGACATCGAAACGGCCTTCGTCTTCCTCCGTTCCGGAAGAGGCGTGTCCCTTGATCTCCTTTGGCGGCTGCGGTTTTCCGCAGCAAGGGCAGAGCCAACGCCAATCATCGATCTTCTCATGGCAGAACGGACATTCTTTCATGGTTCATTCCTTTCGATTTGCGGATAAAACGTTTTCCGTTTCCACCTTATGTTACAATGAAAGAAAACAAAAGTCAGCCGAGGAAGGAAAAATGAAAAAGAAACCGAAGATCGCGCTTCTCTATGATTTCGACAAGACCTTGTCGACGACCGACATGCAGAACTATACATTCATTCCGGCCCTGAACATTCATCCGAGCGAATTTTGGGAAGAGTGCAATCGATTTTCCAGGCTCCATCATATGGATTCTCTCCTCGTCTACATGTACAAGATGATCGAGCTTTCCAAGCAGAAGCACCTGCCCATCAACAGGGAAGCCTTCGTCAGCATGGGAAAAGACATTCGTTTCTTCCCCGGCGTCGAATCCTGGTTTCCCAGAATCGACGATTTCGGAGAGTCTCTCGGCGTCCATATCGAGCATTACATCATCTCCAGCGGAAACCGGGAAATCATCGAGGGATCTTCCATCTACAAATATTTCAAGAAAGTCTTCGCCTGCGAATTTCTCTATGTCAACGACGAGGCCGTCTGGCCCAAGAGCGTCATCAACTATACGACGAAGACCCAGTTCCTCTTCCGCGTCAACAAAGGCGTCCTGGACATATCCGAGGACGAGAAGGTCAATGCCTCCACTCCGGACGAGGAAAGGGTGATCCCCTTCCGCAACATGATCTATATCGCCGACGGACTCACCGATGTCCCATGCATGAAGCTCATCCGACAGAAAGGCGGCTATGCCATCGCCGTCTATGCCCCGGCGAAGATGCCGCAGGCAAAGCAGCTCTTTTCGGACCACAGGGTGGACTACATCGCCGAGGCCGACTATCGCGATAAGAGCGAACTCGACAAAATCGTCCGCCTCATCATCCGGCGCATGGCCGTGGAGGACGAGCTTGTCCGTCTGCACAACAGGCAGGCGAAGAAGGTCGAGGAAGAATAGCGCTCTTGTTCAAAGGAATTTAAAAAGGCGCCGAAGCGCCGGATTCGGATTCGCTTTACTTTGTTTTGCCTTGCATCGCAAGAGCCATTTCGTAAACATCGCTCTTTTTGATGCCGTGACGCTCCGCGATGAGGCGGCTGACATCCTTGACGCTTGATCCTTCCTTGAGGAGGGAACGGATCTCTTTTTCCAAGGCTTTGGAATCGACTGATCTTTCTTTTGCGCCTTCCACGACGATGACGCACTCGCCCTTGATGTCCGAAAGAGAAGAAAGCTCGTCCAGTGTCCCGAAGATGGTTTCTTCGTGGATTTTCGTCAATTCACGGACTATAGTCGCTTTTCTTTCTCCAGAAAAGACCTCTTTCATAATTGAGAGGGTCTCGATGATTCGCTTGGGGGATTCATAAAAGATCAGTGTCTCTTCCCGTTCCTTGAGGCTTGAGAAGAATTTTGTCATCGCCCCCTTCTTCGTCGGCGGAAAGCCGAAGAAGGAAAAGTCCGCCGTGTCGAGACCGGAAAGCACCAGAGCGGAGAGGGCAGCCGTCGGCCCGGGAAGGACGGTGACGGGAACAGACAGATCCTGGCACTTCTTGGCCAAGAGGGCCCCGGGGTCGGAGATGCCCGGCATGCCGGCGTCGGAGCAGTAGGAAAGGATGAGGTTCTTCTCCTTGACCTCCTTGACGAGTCTCTCGCCTTCTTTCTCTTCGATCTGGCTGTAGAGGGAGACAAGCTTCTTCGGGCGGATTCCGTAGTGCTTCAAAAGGACGGCCGTGTTCCGCGTGTCCTCGCAGGCGACGATGTCGCTTTTCTTCAGGATGCTTATGGCGCGGTAAGTGATGTCCTCGAGGTTTCCTATCGGCGTGCCGACCAGGTAGACGATGCCTTTTTCTTCGGCGGGGCTACTTCTTTTCATTCCCCTTCTTTTCCTCTTCGCTCTTGACGTGCCCCTTGATGGAGAGGACTTCCTTGTCAGCGATCTGACTCACGGGGATGAAGCCGGATTCCCTTGCCCGGGCATTGGAATAGGAGTGGCTATAGTGGTTGCTCCGATTGAAGTTCCGGCTCTGGCCGTTTCTGTTGCCGTTTTGATTGCGGTTGTTGCCTCCGTTTTGATGATGGGGGCTGTTGCGGTTGTTTCCGGAAGCCTTTTTCGCCATCTCGTTCTTCTTGGCACGGTTGGCGAGTTCCTCTTTCCTTCTCTCTTCGGAGCGACGGATCTGGGCGATGCGCTCGTTGGTGTCCTGGATGCCTCTTCCGGAGAGGTCGACGCCGGAATTGATGTCCTTGAACACGGTCTTTTCCTCGACCTTGTCGAGCCCTTTCCGGATCCTTTCCAGCTGTTCCCGGTTGACATTCTCATAGCCGCTCCCGTTGTAGAGGGTGATGCTGTCGGTCAGGACGTTGATGCCGGTGACGGTATAGTCGGTGTTCCGGTAATGGATCTTCTCGTTCATCTTCGGATAGGTCGGACGCAATTCGCTGTAGGCCTTGTCCTCGAATTTCAGGCAGCACATGAGCTTGTTGCAGGCTCCGGAAAGCTTCGGGATGTTGATGGCCAAAAGCTGATTCTTCGCCATGGCGATGGAAATGCCGTCAAAGGTCTTCAAAAAAGTCGTACAGCAAAGCGGAAGGCCGCAGGTGCCGATGCCGCCGACAAGGCGAGCCTGATCCCTCGGCCCGATCTGCCTCAATTCGATTCGGAGACGGAACATGCCGTTGAGGATCTTGACCAGTTCGCGGAAATCCACCCTGCCCTCGGCGGTGAAGGTGATGAGGACCTTGTTGTCGTCGACGTCAAGATGGGCGGCGTGGATCTTCATCTCCAGATTCAGGTTGTCGGCCTGCTTTTGCGTCTCGCGGCAGATGAGCCTTTCCTTTTCGCACGCCTTTGCCGCAAAGGCCTGGTCCTGGAACGTGGCGATGCGGACGATCGGCGGGAAAAGCGTCGAAAAATCGGCTTTGGCCATTTCTTCGTCGGTCGCTTCGCGTTTCTTTTCGACTTTGCCAAGGTAGGTGCCGTGGCTCGTCTGGCAGACGACCAGGTCGCCGATCTCGACGTCTTTGTTCGTCTGATAGAAGGTCAGGCCTTGGAAGTCGAATGTGATTCCCAATAAGGTTGCATGCATGTCAGTTGTCCTCGCTGAGTCTTTGAAGGAGCTTGGCCATCTGGCAAGTCGGGGAGAGATTGATCTGCCGTAGGCTCAATGCCCTTCTTACGATTTCCTTGCCGCGACGGATGGCCGCCTTCTTTTCTTCGAGGGCGGAAAGGACGTCGTGGAAAGGATTCTGTTCGTCATAGGCGCCGGAGAGCACTTCGCCGAAGAGCTCGTCCAATGCCAAGTACATCCAATTATAGCACTTGCCTTCCCGTATCTGGTGGCAGGAAAGAAGGAGGGAGGACATGCCCGCCAAGGCGGAACGGGAGAAATCGGAGAGGAAACACTCCACTGAAGACAGGGCAGGAAGGATCGTCTCGTCCTCCGCCAAGGCGGAAAGGATCTCCTCACGGGAAGGGAAGAGGCGTGAAAGGAGGAAGAGGGAAGGGAGGGAGATGCCATATTCCTGGCCTTTTGCGTCGCACAAGGGGGAAGAAGACAGCGAATCGAAGAAGGCCTTCGGTTCGATGGGGTCGACACGGATGGCGATGGAACGGGAGCGGATGGTGGGAAGGACACGCGTGATGTTCGTGGTGGTCAGGAAAGCAACCTGTCCTTCGCGGGGCTCTTCCAAAAACTTCAGAAGGGCATTGGCCGCCTCTTCTGTGATGTTGTCCGCCTGATGGATGACATAGGTCAGGGTGTGTCCCTTTTCCAGGGCGGAAAGGGAAAAGGCCTCTTCCAGCGCTTTGACCTGTTCCTTCTTGATCGTCGCCCGATCCCCCTCGATGAGGTGGAAATCCGGCCGTATTCCCTTCCGGAAGCGAAGGCAGTCATCGCAGTCGTTGCAGGCCAGGGCTTCTTTCTTGCAGGAAAGGGACTGGGCGAGATAGATGGCGATTTCTTTCAAGGGCGCATTTCTTTGCCCATAAAGAATATAGGCATTCGAAAGTCGATTTCTTTTTCTGGAATTGATAAAAAGCTTAGCCAACTTCGGTTCATATTGAAGAAGCGTCTTGCTGTCCATCACCTCATGATCCTTTTTGCCAGAATGTCGAAGATTTCCTGGCTCTCCTCTTCGACCGTCTTTTTGGCATCGATTCGGACGATGCGTTCCGGATAGTTTTCCAGAAGGATCTTGTAGCCTTCATAGACTTTTTTGTGGAAGTTCTCCTTTTCCAGGTCGAGACGGTTGACCTCCCGCGTTTCGTTCTTGCGGATGCGGGCAAGGCCCTCCTCGGGGGGAAGGTCGAGGAAGAAGGTCAGATCCGGGAGCATGCCGTCGATGGCGAAAAGGTTGATGGAATAGACTTCCTCCATGCCGATGCCTCTGGCATAGCCTTGGTAGGCAAGGGAGGAGTCCAGGTAACGATCGGAGAGCACATGGATCCCTTTTTCCAATGCCGGGAGGACGATCTCGACGAGGTGCTGTCGCCTCGAAGCGGCATAGAGCAAGGCTTCGCATCGCGGATCCATCTCGGTGTTTTTCTTGTCCAGGATCACGTTTCTTATCTCTTCGGCGATTTTGCTGCCGCCGGGTTCCCTGGTCAGAAGGAAGGGGATTCCCTTTTCCCTGAGCAGGACGCTGACGCGATTGAGGACGGTCGTCTTTCCGCAACCGTCGCAGCCTTCGAAAGTCAGAAAAAGTCCTCTAGCCATTGTCCTGTCCTCCTTTGTCCATGTCCGTCCTGTGCCGTATCGACTGGGCAATCGTCAGGTTGTCGAGATATTCGAGATTCGTTCCGACGGGGATGCCATAGGCAAGCCTTGTGACTTTGATGCCCTTTTTGGCGAAGAGATCGGCGATATAAAGAGCCGTCGTCTCCCCGTCGAGATCCGTCGGGAGGGCGAGGATGATTTCGCTCGCGCCGTTTTCTTCCGCTTCCTTCAAAAGACGAAGGATGCCGATGCTTTCCGGCGTCTTGTTCCGAAGAGGGGAGAGCGTTCCGTCGAGAACGAAATAGATTCCGCCGTAGCCTTTCGCCTTTTCGATGGCGATGATATCCTTGCTGTCGCAGACGACCATGATTTGATGGTGGTCACGGCTCGGATCGGCGCAGAGGGGGCAGGATTCTTCGAAATAGAAGCCGCAATGAGGGCATCTTTTGACCTTGTCCATGGAATCCTGGATGGCTTGGATGAAAAGTTCCCGATCCTCTGGGCTCATCCGCAAGGTCGCATAGGCGAGCCTTTCCGCTGTCTTCGGCCCGATTCCGGGAAGCTTCTTGTAGGCATCGGCGAGCGCGAGGATGGTCTTAATAGGCTCCATTGCTCTTCTCGATCTCCATAAGCTGGCTTTGAACGTCCTTTTGCAGCTGCTCGACATCCGTGACGATGGCGTTGTGGAGGTTTGTCAGGCAGCGCATGATGGCGATCTCCATCGTCCCTTTTCCGCTCGTCTCGTAGAAGGATTGGTCGATGCGGACCTCGATGACTTCGTGGCTTCCCTTCATCGTGATGCTGATTCCCTGGACGGTGCCTTGGTAGATCTTGTTCTGCAAAGCGATCGTTTTTTCCTGGAATTCCTTTGCCTTGCTCTGGAGCAGGGCCATGCTGGCAGCCTGTTTCGCCTTCTTGATGTTCTCGTCGTCCATGTTTGTTGTCTCCTTTTAATTTCCCATCAGTTCATTGAAGAATTCGGTCGATGGTGAGAGCGTCTCCCGTTTTCCGAAGTCGATCGCGCAAGCCTTCTTCGTCTTTTCCGTCTGACCCTTGAAACGCTCCAGGGCCTCCTTGAACGTCGCTTCCGATATCGCCAAGACGTCATATTCCTTTCCCAGGACTTCCTTGGTCAGGAATCGGAAAGCCTTCTGCTCTTTCTTCAGGGCGAAGGTTTCCAGATCGGAAAGACTTCTCGATGTCAGAAGGAGGACGTCCAAGGCGACAAGCCTTAGCTTTGCACCATGGAGGGCCTTGGCCTCAAAGGCATTGTCGGAGGAGAGGAAAGTGCTGAAATTCTCCCATTTTGCCGCCAGGGAAATCCGTTCCTCCTTGTCGGCCTGATTCATCAGGTTGACGATATCGTCGAGAGTATATTCCAAGACCTGGTCGTCTTCTTTCTTCTCTATGGCCTTGGTGGAGAAACCTTTTCCTTCGGTCTTGATTTCCATCGGCTTTGAGGCCAGCGTTTCTTCGGCCTTTTCTTTTTCTGCTTTCGGGGCAGGAGACGTTTCGACCTTTTGGAATGTGGCGGTCTCGGAAGGGGAATCGTCCGTCAAGGCCAGGATGGCGAGTTCCAGGTTTGATAGCAGGCTTTCGCTGTGGCGATATTCCCTTCTTGCGGAAAGCAGGGCATCGATATCTTTTCTCAAGATGCGAAGAGGCATCGAAAGCGATTCACAATCAGTGGCGGCAAGTTTGGTAAGCAGGGATTCGTCCCTCGTCGCCTGATAGATCGCAAGATCCTTGAAAATGGTGATGAGATCGTCATGGAGACGGAGAATATCCATTCCTTGAACATATTTTTCTCTTACGAGATGAAGGCATTCATCAGTTTTCCGACCTTCTATCAAAGAAACAAGTCGGAGTTCGTCTTTGATGGAAAGAAGACCGAAAAGATTGTCGACATCGTCTATGGTTATTTTGCTTTCCGCATAGGAAACAAGTTGATCCAGGAGGGAAAGGGAATCGCGGACGCCACCATCGGAAAGAGAGGCGATCGCCTTCAAGGCCTCTTCTTGATATCCGATTCCTTCATGGTCGAGGACGCGTCTCATGTTGGCGACGAGGTCCTCCTTCGTGACTTTCGAGAAATCGAAGCGCTGGACGCGGGAGAGAATCGTCGGAATGATCTTCTGGGGTTCGGTCGTGCAAAGGATGAATACGACGAAGGAAGGGGGTTCTTCCAGGGTCTTGAGAAGGGCGTTGAAGGCGGAGTTGGACATATTATGGACTTCGTCGATGATGTAGACCTTGTAGCGGGACATGATCGGCTGATAGGAGACATTGTCGATAAGCTGCCTCACGGAATCCACCGTGGAATTGGAGGCGGCGTCGATTTCGATGACGTCAGGGTGCTCCCCTTTTGCGATCGCCCGGCAGGATTCACATTCCAGGCATTGATGCCCGAGCCCTTCCTTGCAATCGAGTGCCTTGCTGAAAAGTCTCGCCATTGTCGTCTTTCCCGTGCCTCTGGGACCGCAGAAAAGATAGGCGTGGGCGATCTTGTCTTCGCGGATAGCGTTCTTGAGCGTCGTTACGATGCTCTTCTGTCCGAAAACCTCGTCGAACGTTTGCGGACGATATTTGTTATACAGCGCTTGATAGGCCATGTCCGATCTCCTGAAATGCTTTCTTATTATATCGTAAAAGGACTATTCATCGTGCAGGGAAATGGCAAATTTGACACGTATTTCCGATATGCAAAAATTGGGATTTTTAAGAGCCATAAAGCCAGGGGGAAGAGGAGGCGGCTTTTAATTTGGCTTCATAGCTGTTTTCCGCTGAAAGATGACAAATCTTTGGAGAAAGAGTCTGAGCCTTGAGAAGGACTGGGGAAAAAGGATGTCCGTCCCAAGCAAAAACGGGCAAGGAAAGCGTCCAAATTTCGCTTGCCCAGTTGATTGGAGGGGGTCTTTTGGCCTATCATATTTTCCCGTATGAATATACTTTTCTTTCTGTTGCCGAAGAGCCAAGTCGCCTACGTTCAGGATAATTTCACTCTCCGTCAGACAGTGGAGAAACTGCGCTTCCACCACTATACGGCCATTCCTCTGCTCGACCGGGAGGGGAAGTATCTGAAAACGATCTCCGAGGGAGACATCCTTTGGTATCTGAAGGACCATGACGGATTGAATTTCAAGACCGCGGAAGATGTCCCGATTTTGGATGTCCCGATCGAGAGAGACATTCGTCCGATCCATTCCGTCGCGAAGATGGAAGATCTTTACGCCTTGGCGATGAGTCAGAACTTCGTCCCTGTCGTCGATGACAAGGGGGTTTTCATCGGCATCATCACCCGTCAACAGATCCTGAAGTATTATTTCTATAGCAATCGAGAATAGGAGGAAGCGCAGATGGAGAAGTATGTTTTCGTTACGGGCGGCGTCATTTCCGGATTGGGCAAAGGCATCACCGCGGCCTCCCTCGGCCGTCTTCTCAAGGCGCGAGGATACAAGGTCACCATGCAGAAGTTCGATCCTTATCTCAACGTCGATCCTGGAACCATGTCTCCAATCCAGCATGGTGAAGTCTTCGTCACGGACGATGGGACGGAAACGGACCTTGATTTGGGACATTATGAACGTTTCATCGATGAGAACCTTGACAAGAACTCCAATGTCACGACAGGCAAGATTTACGAGGAAGTTCTCGCCAAGGAAAGACATGGCGATTATGGCGGAGGCACTGTCCAAGTCATCCCGCACGTCACCAACACGATCAAAAGCAAATTCCACCGGAATTACAAGGCCGATGAGACGGAAATCACCATTGTTGAAATCGGAGGAACGATCGGCGATATTGAATCACAGCCTTTCTTTGAAGCCATCCGTCAATTCCGCTATGAAATCGGCGTCGATAACTGCTGCATCGTCATGGTCTCTCTCATCCCTTATCTCAAGGCCAGCCAGGAGCTGAAGACGAAGCCGACGCAGATGGCCGTCAAGTCGCTTCAATCCATGGGACTTCAGCCGGACATCATCGTCTGCCGCTCCGAATACCCCATCCCCAAGGGCGTCATGGACAAGATCTCTCTCTTCTGTAACGTTCCCACCAATCACGTCCTTCCCAATCTCGACGTCGAGACAGTCTATGAGCTTCCTCTCATGCTCGAGAACGAAAACCTCGCCCAAGCCGTCGGGGAATCTCTCCATCTGCCGATGCCCGAGCCTGACCTTGCCGGATGGAAGCGCATGGTCGATCGCATCAAGACATCCAAGAAAGAAGTCAAGATCGCCCTCGTCGGCAAATATACCGCGCTTCACGATGCCTATATCTCTGTCAACGAAGCCTTGAAGGCTGCCGGCTTCCATAGCCGCAACAAAGTCGACATCCAGTGGATCGAGGCGGAGGACGTCACGCCCGAGACGGTCGATTCTCTTCTTTCGTCCGCCGATGGCCTTATTGTCCCTGGTGGCTTCGGGAATCGAGGCATACCCGGCATGATCGAAGCTATCCGCTACGCCAGAACGCATGCCCTTCCGTTCCTCGGCATCTGTCTTGGCCTTCAGACCGCGATCATCGAATTCTCCCGCGACGTTTTGGGGTTCGAAGATGCCGATTCCACGGAATTCAATCCTGCCACGATGCATCCGGTCATCCATCTGATGCCGGAGCAGAACGCCGTCGAAAATCTCGGCGGGACGATGCGTCTGGGCTCCTATCCTTGCGTCCTTGAGACGGATTCCAAGGCCTACAAGCTCTACGGCGCCAAGAAGATAAACGAAAGGCATCGCCATCGTTACGAGGTCAACAACGATTATCGCAACGCCCTTCTCGATAAGGGCCTCAGACCTGTCGGATTCTCTCCTGATGGGCGGATCGTCGAGATGGTCGAGATTCCGACCCATCCCTTCTTTGTCGCCACGCAGGCCCATCCCGAGTTCAAGTCGAGGCCGGACAGGCCGCATCCCCTCTTCCGCGGTTTCGTCGATGCGTGCGTCCGCCATCGCGACGAGAAGTAAAGCGAGAAAGTGATTTCTCGGGCACCCGACTCGGGTGCCTTTTTGTTTTGTTAAAATCGGCCGGTTTGTCAAAGAAGATTTTTAAGAGTTTTGAAAAGAAACCATAAGGAAAATACCCAATTATCGCAAATACATAATAATAAATAGTCTATTGATCGGAAGGTTTGGAAAAATGTCGCAAAACAAAATGTAAGGGCTTTTATGAAAATCTTGAAAGCCTTTCTTTTTGTTGTTATTCTGTTGGCAGAATTCTGAATCACAGGAGGTCATCATGACTAGAAAACGCAGAATTTCGACACGTTCTCTCTTCACCCTTTCTGCGGCTGCGATTCTCTCTCTTGCTTGCCTGGCATCGACTCAGGCAACAGTGCGGGGGGGGTTGATGTAGCCACAAAAAGGCTTCTCGCCAATCAGACCTATTCTTCTGACTATTCTTCCAAGCAGGAGGCTATGGAAGCAGGACTTGCCATCAACGAGCAGATTGCCGAAGAGGGCATGGTCCTTCTGAAAAACGAGAGAAACACCCTTCCGTTGACGACGCGTTCGGGAAGCGAGGCGACCAGGGTCACCCTGTTTGGCTATGCTTCTTATGCTCCTCAAGGCGGTGCCGAGGGCGGTGGCGACAGCTCCGCAGGTACCGTCCATTTGACGTCCGACATTTATTCCAGTCTCCGTAGCGCCGGCTATGTGACGAACCCGGCCGTTCGTGCCTTCTATGAGGAGAAGACGGCGGAAGGCGCCGCCCAGGAGACTCCGACGACTCCCACGGATTTCACGACGGTCGATGAACTAATCAAGGACACTTCCATCACCGGCACTTACAACAACTACGGCGATGCCGCCATCGTCGTCTTTTCCATCGGCAATGTCGCCGATACCAGCATTCAGCACAAGTATCAGCTCGACTCCAAGCAGATGGCTCTTCTCAAGCACGCCGAGGACAATTTCGACAAGGTCATCGTCCTCATCAACAATTCCGTTCCCGTCGAAATCGGCGCCTTGAAGGATGACGACAAGGTCGATGCGATCCTCGTCGTCGGTCAGCCTGGCGACAACGGCTTCGATGCCGTCGGAAAGATTCTCAACGGCGAAGTCAACCCCAGCGGCCGCCTCGTCGACACCTATGCCAGGGATTTGACGAGCGCTCCTTCCTACAACAACTATTCCGCAGGCGTCAAGAAGGCCGACCCCAACAAGCCTGACCTCACCGGAGGAACCGGCGACTACCTGAAGTATCTCGTCGACGGCAAGGAAGTCAACACCTATATCTCCGTCTATGAGGAAGGCATCTATGTCGGCTATCGCTATTACGAGACGGTCGCTGCCATCGACGGCAACGACACCTGGTATGACCAGACTGTCGCCTATCCGTTTGGCTATGGCCTTAGCTATACGAACTTTGACTATGAGGTCACGCCCAGGACGACGGCTTCCACCACCATCGATGCCGATGACACACTGACCTTCGATATCAAGGTCACCAACACCGGCGATGTTGCCGGCAAGGATGTCGTTCAGCTTTACTACAGCGCGCCCTACAAGGTCGGTGGATTGGAGAAGGCCACCATCGCCCTCGGCGACTTCACGAAGACCGATCTTCTTGCCCCTGGCGAGAGCCAGACCGTCACCGTCCATGTCGACGTCCGCGACTTGGCAAGCTACGACTACAAGACCGAAAAGACTTATGTCCTCGATGCCGGCGACTATGAATTCACCGTCCGCTCCAATGTCCATGCCGATCCTGTCGACACCGTCAGCTACACGGTCGCGACCAAGGCCGTCATCGACGAGAGCCGTTCCGGAACCGAAGTCACAAACCGCTTCGACGATCTCAACACCTGGATGGACGAGAACGACGAAAACCTCAGCCGTGAGGACTTCGCCAACAAGACCGCCGAGCAGAGAAAGCAGCTGACCACCAAGCCGACCGATGCGGAGAGAACTCTCACCGCCGAAGAATACAAGGCTTGGAACGGCGATATCGACAGCGCCGAGGATGATACCAACAAGCCTTGGTCCATCCCTGCCGGCACGAAGCTCGAATATGCCGATCCGGCGACCAGACCCGCCACGGCGGAAGTCACCCTCGATCAGCTCATCGGAAAGGATTACGACGATCCTCTCTGGGATGATCTCATCAGCCAGTTGACGCTTGAAGAGATGACCAATCTCATCAACCACGGCGGCTTCAAGACCATCTCGCTTGACTACATCGGAAAGCCTTATTCCCTTGATACCGACGGCCCCAAGGGCTGGACCGGAAACGGAACGGCCGGAAGCAAGCTCAACGCCTATGCGGCAGAGCCTGTCATCGCCTCCACTTGGAACAAGGAACTTGCCTATGAGATGGGTCGCAACGTCGCCGACCAGGGCCTCTGGGGAAGCAGCGACCGCGACGATCTCGATGTCGGCGGAAAGATCTCCGGATACACGGGCTGGTATGCTCCGGCCATGAACATCCATAGATCTCCCTTCGACGGACGTTACACCGAATACTATTCCGAGGATCCTGTCCTCACCGGCATGATGGCCTCCAACGCCTCCCTCGGTGCCAAGAGCAAGGGTGCCTACGTCTTCATCAAGCACTTCGCTCTCCACGATGACGGCGCCGGTGTCGCCGGCTCCTACAGCCACGAGACCCAGAGCTATCAAATCTCCGGCTACCGCGGCTCTGTCGAGAAGGAATCCGGACTCTCCGTCTGGTGCAACGAACAGGCGATGAGAGAGATCTACCTCAAGCCCTTCCAGATGGCGGTCGAGATCGGCGGTGCCACCGCTGCCATGTCGGCCTTCAACAGATTCGGCTCCACTTGGGCAGGCGGATGCTATGCCTTGCTCACCGAAATCCTCAGGAACGAGTGGGGATTCCGCGGCTTCGTCGTCACCGATATCTCCATCTACGGCTTCCTCAATGTCGACCAGATGATCCGTGCCGGCGGCGATGCTGTCCTCGATTCCGGCGGCTCCCTCACGCTTGGTGCCACCGAATACACCGCCAGCAATCCCGATACGCAGATTTACTACATGCAGCAAGCAGCCCACAACATCCTCTACACCGTCGCCAACTCCAACGCCATGCAGCTTCCTCTCGGCGCATCCGTCTACTACGCCGCTCCCACTTCCCCTCTCGCTGATGCCACTGTCGGAGAGGCCTTCACTGGCGACATCGGCTCTGCCGAGCTCAACACGATGCACAATTACGTCGATCCTTCCACCATCACCTATGCCGTCACGGACGGTGTCCTCCCTGCCGGATTGACGTTCAACGCCGACGGAACCATCACGGGAACCCCGACGGTCGCCGGCTCCTACGACTTCACGGTCACCGCCTCTGCCGAGGGCTATGCCTCTGGATCGAGAAGCTTCACCATCCATGTCAAGGAAGCGGCTGTCGAGGTCGAGGAACCCAAGGATTACGATCAGGACATCGCCGACATCAACACCGCTCTCGACGATCTTGACGGCAAGATCGATGATCTGACCGGCAAAGTCGATGCGATCCCTGGACAGGGTCTTGCCATCGGCGCCCTCATCGTCGGCATCATCGGCATCGTCACAGGTGCCGCCGCTATCGTCCTTCACTTCTTCAAGAAGAACTAAAGCATAAGAACAATTCCTAACGAGAAAGAAGAAAACGCAATGAAAAAAGAAATCAGAAAGACCGGTCTGTTCGCGTTGATTGGTCTCGTTGGGATCCTGTCCTCTTGCGGAGGTGACTCTTCCGTCACCTCCGCTTCGGGGGCTGGCCCCAGCAGCACCAAGCCGAGCAGCGTCGCCCCTTCCACCAGTGAACCAGATCCTGTCGGAGGCGGGGAATATACCTTCGAAGCCGAGTATACGGATGTTTCCAACCTGTCTGGCGGAGGCATCTCGGGTGCCGCCGTCGGCATCAACATGATCTTGCAGTCGGGAAATGCCTCCAACGGCTGGTACATCGGCTATACCCACAAGAAGGGTCTTGCCATCACGTTCGAAATCACCTCCTCCGCTGCTGCCAAGGCGGACTTGACTCTTGTTCTCGGAACGGAGCTTGGCCCCATGGTCATGAATCCGACCTCCTATGAGATCACCGTCAACGGCACCGACGTCAATTACACGGAGTTCTCCATCCGCGCCAATTCCTCTCAGATCGGCACGGACTTCCGCGAGTATGCCATCACGCCTCAGATCGATCTCGTCGAGGGAGTCAACACGCTTGTCTTCACGACGGGAGAGAACACCTATTGCAACGGCGGCCCCGGCGGTCCTCTCTTCGATGCCATCAAGCTCGATACGACGAGCACCTTGACTTGGGAGCCGATCGAAGACAACATCGCTTGATCGAATCCGACGCAGAGACTGCTGGCCGTGCAAGCGGTCAGCGGTCTTTTGCTTAATGGTAGAAAGGAAAAGAAATGAATATCCTGAAAAGGTTATGGAAGGGGAAGAAGACCCGTGTCTGGATGCTGACGTCGGCACCCGTCCTTGTCCTTCTTCTCACGGCTTCGCTGGTGACGACGCAGGTTCCTCTCATCGACGGGACTCTGGACATCGTCTTCGGCGGGGCGAGGCCAATCACTGCCGATGGCCAGGCCGTCTATGAAAAAGAATATGAAACGAAGCAGGATGCCCTTAAAGCCGCGAACGCATTCAACGTCGGCGTCGTCGAAGAGGGCATCACCCTTTTGAAGAACGAAGAGAATACCCTGCCTCTGGCTTCGGGAAGCAAGGTGACCGTGTTCGGAAAGAATTCCGTCAATCTTGTGTATGGCGGTTCCGGATCTTCCGGCGGAAACAATTCCGGTGAGAAGAATACTCTCTACGAATCGCTTGAAAGCGCCGGCTTTGAGGTCAATCCGACCATGAAGTCCTTCTACGAGTCTTCCTCTTCGGGATCCGGCCGTGCCGCCAATCCTGCCATGGGAAGCATCATCGCGGGATTCTCGACGGGCGAGACTCCGATCTCGTCCTACGGGACGATCCAACGGAATTCCTACTCGGATTATTCCGATGCCGCGATCGTCGTCATCTCCCGAATTGGCGGAGAAGGCTTCGATCTGCCCAGGACGATGAAAAAGTCCTATTCCGGAAACGAGAAAATCGATGCTGGCGTCCGCAATGCCGACGATCACTATCTCCAGCTTGACCGGAACGAAACCGATATGCTCAAAGAGGCGTGCGACAACTTCGACAAGGTTGTAGTCGTCCTCAACACTTCCGCTCCCATCGAGCTGGGATTCCTCGACGATCCGGAGCATTATGCCTACAACGAGAAGATCAAAGCCTGTCTGTGGATGGGACTTCCCGGAAACAGCGGCGTCATGGCCTTGGGCAAGGTGCTCGACGGCGAGGTCAATCCGAGCGGCCACACCACCGACACCTATGCGAGGGACTTCAAGAAAGACCCCTCCTATGCGAACTTCGGAAACAACAACGTCGCCGACGGAAACGCCTATCTTCTCGACAATGCCTCCTCCGGTTCCTATTTCGTCGAATACGAGGAAGGCATCTATGTCGGCTATCGCTATTATGAGACGAGAGGCTTCACGGATGGCGAGGCCTGGTACGACGAAAACGTCGTCTATCCTTTCGGATACGGCTTGAGCTACACGACGTTCGAATGGCATCTCGGCGAGACCTCCTATCCGGACGAAGCGAATCTTCCTCAGGATGGCGAGATCGAAATTACCGTCGATGTCACCAACACGGGAGATGTCCCTGGAAAGGATGTCGTGCAGGCCTATTACACTGCCCCCTATGAAAGCGGAGGAATCGAAAAGGCCCATGTCGTCTTGGCTGACTTTGCCAAGACGGAACTGATCCAGCCCGGCGAGACGAAGAGCGTCACGTTGAGCTTCGCCGTCTCCGACATGAAATCCTATGACTATAACGATGCCAACGAAAACGGGTTCAAGGGATACGAATTGGAAGCCGGCGACTATGGCATCGCCATTTCCAGGAATGCCCATGAGCCTGTCGAGACGTTGACCTACAGCATCGCGTCGGATATCCGCTACGAGAAAGACGATGCCACGGGAGAGATTGTCGAGAATCGCTTCGACGATGTTTCCGGGCATATCTCGACCTATCTTTCCAGAAGCGACTGGGACGGGACGTGGCCCACGACTCCGACTGCTGCCGAGAGAGCGGTCGACATGGCCTTCGTCAATTCCCTGAACTACCGCATCGACGATGAAGGAAAGCCCTGGGCGACAGACACGATGCCAACACAGAGCGACCATGAGCTCAGCAAAAAGGAAGTCACGGTTACCTTCAAGGAGCTCTCAGGGCTTCCTTATGACGATCCCAAATGGGAAGAGTTCATGAACCAGCTCACGATCGGCCAGATGTCCGGTCTCATCGGAACGGGTGCCTTCGGAACGATTCCTTTGGAGAATCTCGGCGTTCCCATGACCTATGCGCCGGATGGCCCTTCCGGATTCACCAACTTCATGTCTTCGGGCGGACCCGTCTTCGACACGGCCTTCTATGCCGCCGAGTGCGTCCTCGGTGCCAGCTGGAACAAGGAGCTTGCCCACGAATTCGGCAACATGATCGGCGACGAAGCATTGATCGGAGACAATACATTGGCCTATAGTGGATGGAATGCTCCGGCAGTCAACATTCATCGTTCTCCTTTCGGCGGACGCAACTGGGAATACTATTCCGAAGATGGCTATCTCTCTGGAGCCATCGGTGCCGAAGTCGTCAAGGGATGCCGCGAAAAAGGCGTCATCACCTACGTCAAGCATTTCGCCGTCAACGAGCAGGAGACCAACCGCGACACGAACGGTCTTGTGACTTGGGCGGACGAGCAGGCGATGCGTGAAATCTATCTCAAGCCCTTCGAAATCATCGTCAAGGAAGGAGAGTCACTCGGCATCATGTCCTCTTTCAACCGCATCGGAACGACTTGGGCTGGTGGAAGCTATGCCCTCCTTACCGAAATCCTCAGGGATGAATGGGGCTTCCGCGGATGTGTCGTCACCGACTACTCCCTGCCTCGCTACATGAACGTCAACCAGCAGATCCGTGCCGGAGGCGACCTGGTCTTCAATCAGGGCGACAAGGCCCCCGGAAACGACTATACGCCGACGCAGGTCTCCTGCATGCGGAAAGCTGCCCACAACATTCTCTATGCCATCGCCAATTCCAATGCCGTCAACGCCGACATCCTCGGCTATCTTCTTCCGATCTGGCAGGTCATTCTCATCGTCGTCGATGTCGTCGTCCTGGTCGGCCTTGGCGTCTGGGGCGGACTGGTCATAGCCATGGAGTTCCGCAAGGACAAGAAAGAAGAGCCGACCGAAGAGAAGACAGCCTAATCAAAAGAAAAAGGACGCCGCCTTTGGAACGACGTCCTTTTTTTCATGGCTCATTTCCAGAGGAAGGGGATCTGGCGGACGTAATGCGCCTCTTTCTTGGGGGTCGGGACATAGAATCGCCTGTCGGTATCGAGGGTGGCGATTCTGGCCATCTCTTCATCGGAGAGATGGAAATCGAAGACATCCATGTTGGACCGGAGGTGATCGGGGTCGTCGGAGCCCGGAATCGGGATGAAGCCTTTCTGGACGTGCCAGCGGAGGATGACCTGGGCGACGGATTTCCCGTGGGCTCGGGCGATGTCCTGGAGAATCTTTTCCTGGAAGAGACCGTTTTCGGCATGGCCGAGAGGATAGTAGGCCATCATCTTCGTTCCGTAGGGGGAAAGTCTTTCAAGGACTGCCTTTTCGCTGCAATAGGGGTGGGCTTCCAACTGGACGATGTGGGGCTTGACTTTCGCCTGCGAGAGGACGGCTTCGAGCTTTTCGCCGAAGAAATTGGAAAGGCCGATGGCCTTGACGAGACCTTTTTCGTAGGCTTGCTCCAGCTTCCGATATCCGGCGAGGAAGTCGCCCGAGGGATGGTGGAGCAGAAGGACGTCGATATAGTCGATCCCGAGGCGTTTGAGCGTCCTTTCGACGCAATCTTCGTCTCGGAAGTAGGTGGGCCATATCTTCGAGACGATGAAAAGATCCTCCCTCCTGTAGGGGAGATTTTTCAATGTCCTTCGTATCGTCCTTTCGTTGAGGTAGATGTTCGCCGTGTCGATGAGACGATAGCCTGCCTCCAGGGCAAAGGTGAGAGGCTTTCTCGTCTTCCAGGGGAAGAGATGGTAGGAACCATAGCCAATCGCAGGCATCCTGACGCCGTTGGGAAGGGTGACGAATTCCATGGGAATCTCCTTTTCTTTTATTATAAGGCCTGTCGAGAAAAGAGGAGACCTTTCTTGCCTCAGGTCTTTGGGGTAAGATAGACGAGAGGAAAGAAAACATGCAAAAGAAAAGCGTCTACGAAAGGGGAGTCTATTATTACGAGACGGACAAGATGGGCATCGTCCATCATGCCAACTATGTCCATTATATGGAAGAGGCACGCCTCTTCTTCTTGGCCGCCAATGGATACGACTATTCCG
The DNA here is from genome assembly GCA_018714385.1 of Candidatus Enterosoma merdigallinarum. Taxonomy (GTDB): domain Bacteria; phylum Bacillota_I; class Bacilli_A; order RFN20; family CAG-288; genus Enterosoma; species Enterosoma merdigallinarum. The sequence continues at coordinate 165,134 of DVNL01000007.1, forward strand.
CTTTGGAGTCTTCCGGCATCCTTTCTCCCGTCGTCGGGCTTTCCTGTCGATACCATAGTCCGCTTCGCTATGGCGACTCTTTTCGGGTGATCGTTTCCCTTTCTTCCTTCACGGGACTGCGTTTTGTCTTTCGCTATCGCATGGAGAAGAAGGACGGGCTTCTCGTTTTCGAAGGAACATCGGAGCATTGCTTTGTTGATGACAAGGGGAAACCTATTTTTCTGAAGAGGAGCTTCCCGGATCTCTATGAGGCTTTTTCGGCTTTGGAAAGCTTAGAAGAAAGCTAAAAATTCTATATAAAATCAAAGACGTGTCTTTTCTTCTTTTTTCGCTAAAGAAAAGGACAGGACGAAAAGGAAGACAAGGATGATGATTGGAATAAACAGGATAAGGCGCAAGGAAAGATCGCTTCCGCCGTTCAAGAACAGAAGCGAAAGATAGAAAACCAAGAAGCCGGCGATGAAGAAGACGAGGATAAGGCCGTGCTCCAAAAGGCGTAGAGCCGCATCCTCGTCCTTTTTGCTGGATAGCAGGGCGAGATCCTTTGCTATGCTGGTCAGCAGGTTTGTCATCATCGTGGAAGCATAGGATGTGCCGTTGACCGTCCGGAACGAGGCGTACTGGAAAGAGGAAAACAGCGCCAGGAAGATGTCCGCCACGATGTCGATGCCGGTCGGCTCCGCCATCTCCGCAATGATGTCCCTTCCTTTTGCCGGGAGGAAGAACAAGGGGAGGAGAAAGACGATTTCTCCAACGAGGATCACGGGTTCCCAACGTCTTTTTCTTTTTTTCAGGAAGAGGCGGATCATCTCGGAGAGAAAGCAGCCGAGGAAGAAGACCCCGATGACGGCGAGACGGAAGAGGGCCCTTGTCGTCTTTCCGTCCACCAAGGCGGTGAACATCGTGATCAGGTTCCCTGTCTGCATGCCGGCAAAGACGCCGTGGACCTTCAGGGAATAGAGTTCCAGAAAGCCGCCGACAAAGGTCAGCAGGAGGGCGAAAAGAAGCGACAGGTTGAACGTTTCCCTGATTTTTTTCATGCCTGGAAAAGTATAGGATAATCACAGAAAAAGAAAAGTCTTTTTTCACCCGGCGTTTTCGTGTCTTGATTTGGACGCTCGAGTAACTATACTTAAATTATTTGTAGTCTTTTTCTATATTTCTTTGTTTTGAAAGAGGAGGAAACGATATGAATTACGACTGGGATCTCTCCGGGCTCTATGCCGACGAGGAAAGCTACCGGAAGGATGTCGAGACGTTCAAGAAGATGATTCCGGAACTTGGCTCCTACAAGGGCCGGCTTTCCGACGACGAGAGCCTGAAGGCCTACTTTGATCTTCAGGTGAAGCTGGAACTTCTCGTCAACAGGCTCTATGCCTATGCCTCGTCCAAGGCGGACCTCGATCGTCGCGTCGTGGAAAACGTCAGCAAGGAAAACGAACTGATGAATCTTCTCAGGGACCTCAACGGCCAGACGTCTTTCTTCGATCCCGAGGTTCTTGCCATGGGCAAGGCGAGGATGGATGCCTTCTTTGCCAAACATCCGGACTATTCCCAGTTCGACTTTTCTATCCGGAAGCTTTTCGACAGCCAGGAACACGTCCTTTCTTCGGACAAGGAGAAGATCATCTCCGACTATTCCGCCTTCTCTTCCGTCGGAAGGAATCTTTATTCCACCCTTTCCGTCGGTGACTATGTCTCCGGCAAGGCGACGATGAAGGACGGCAGGGAGATAGTCGTCACGACGGCGAATTGGACAAACCTCATCGCCGAGGAGAAGGATCCCGAGGACAGAAAGGCTATTTTCGAGGCTCTCTACCGCTACTTCGATGCACACAAGAACACGTATGCCGAGATTTATTCTCTGTCGTTGCAGGAACAGCTCGGCGAGATGAAGGCGAGAGGGTATCGCTCCATTTTGGAGGAGCATCTGGACGGAAACAAGATCCCGACGGATGTCTTTCTGAATCTCGTCGAGGTCGCCCATGACGGCGCCAAACCGCTTCAGGACTATTATGAACTGAGAAGGAAGTATCTCGGACTTGAAAAGCATCGTTCCTACGACCGGTTCCTCGAACTGGCCAAGAGCGACACCAAGGTGAGCTACGAAGAGGCAAGAGAAATCTTCTTCGCCTCCATCGACAGATTCCCGGAGGACTTCAAGGCCAAGGCCAGGGAAGTCTCGGCCGAAGGCATGGTCGATGTCTTGCCCAAGGATGGAAAGAGAACCGGCGCCTATTCCCGCGGGGGCGGTGGACTCAAGCCGATGATTCTCCTCAATTTCCAGGGGACGCTTGAAGATGTCTTCACTCTCGCCCATGAATCAGGGCACTCCATCCATACGCTCTATAGCGAAGAGGGACAGCCTCTGATGAAACAGGACTATACCATTTTCGTCGCCGAGATTGCCTCTACTTTCAACGAGCACAACCTCTTGGACTATCTCCTCAACAAGGGAGAGCTCACGAAGGCCGACAAGATCAGTCTTCTTCAGAAGGCCATCGATGAGATCGCCTCGACTTTCTACCGCCAGACCCTCTTCGGCGAGTACGAGCTGATCGCCTCCCGCATGGCCGAGAAAGGCGAACCCATCGACTATCAGGTTCTTTCCGACATCATGGCAAAGCTTTACAAGGAATATTACGGAATCGACATCCGCGAGGAAATCTACAAGCCGTTGGTCTGGTGCTACATTCCTCACCTCTTCTACACGCCTTTCTATGTCTATCAATATGCAACGAGCTTCTCGGCCTCCCTTGAGCTTTACAAGAGAGTGAAGGAAGGCGGCGAGGAAGACTTCCGGCGCTATGTCTCCCTCCTGAAGATGGGCGGAAGCGACTATCCAATCAACGAGGTCATCAAGGCCGGAGTCGACTTGACGAGCAAGGAACCCTTCCAGGCCGTCGTCGACAGAATGGCGAAGCTGGTCGAGGAACTGAAAAAGGTTCTCGAGGAATGACGCGTCTTGGCCCTTCCGGACAGGGGGGCCTTTTCGTTTGCGTGCAGGAACGGCGGTCGAAAACTAGAAATCGACGGGTGACGTTTTCGCCAATTTGCGATAAAATCGTATAGGAACGATGGAGGGAATTTTATGAACAAGATCATCGTCATGTGCGATTCCACGGCCGACCTGAGTCCGGATCTCATCGCCAAGAACGACATTCATGTCGTGCCGCTTCACGTCACGTTCCAGGGGGATGCCACGGACTATCTCGACGGCGTCACGCTGACAAGCGAGCAGGTCTATGAAAAGGCAGAGGCCTCTGGGACGACGCCGAAGACAGGCGCCATCAATGTTTTCGAGATGCAGGAATATTTCCGGCCGTACATCGAACAAGGCTATGACATCATCTTCACCGGCATCGGCTCCGGCCTTTCTTCTACTTATGCCAACGCCGTTCTGGCCAGCCGGCAATTCCCGGAAGGACGTATCGAGGTCGTCGATTCCTGGAATCTCTCCACGGGAACGGGACTTCTCGTGTTGAAGATGTGCACCTATCGCGACCAGGGCGATGATGTCCATGCGATCGCGGAGAAGGTGAGGAAGCTCGTCCCGTTTGTTTCCGCCAAGTTCTGCATCGACAGGCTGGACTATCTCTACAAAGGCGGACGCTGCTCCGGCTTCACGATGGCTTTGGCCCACATGCTCCACATCCATCCCGTCGCCAAGATGGTCGAGAACAAACTCGTCGTCTACCGGAAGATCCGCGGAAAGTATCGCCGGGCGGTTGACGAGCAGATCCGAGAATTCATGGAAGATCTGCCTCGCATCGACAAGTCCGCCGTGTTCATCACCGATTCCGGCCACATGGACGGAGAGGATGAGTACATTCGCGAAAAGATCAAGGCTTATGTCCCGGAGGAGAACATCTTCCACACTCGCGCGGGTTGCGTCGTATCGTCCCACTGTGGGCCGAAGACGATCGGCATCCTTTATATCCTCGATCCAGAGAAATAGGCAGAGGGAGGCTTGCAAGGCCTCCTTTTTCTTTGTAATAATAATCGCACTATTGTCCAATAAAACTACACGTGGTAAAATATTGAGCTTCAACACAAAAAGGAGGGACGATATGCGAGTCAACGCCAATCCCATGGATGCCCGGGTCCGCCGAAGCCGACGGGATCTGATGGATGCCTTGGAAGCTCTTCTCCAAGAAAAGAATTTCGGGGACATCACGGTCAAGGACATCGTCGAAAGGGCCTTGGTGAGCAAGAACACTTTCTACAACAACTATCCGGACAAGGAGGCGCTTCTCGACGATCTGTTCGAAAGGCACGGCGAGGAATTGCGGCGCAGCGTGGATCCCGAATCCATGATAAAGGAAGGGAAGGACATCCGTGACATCTATCGAAAATGCATCGCTCTTATCGTTGATTATTTCTACGATACGCCAAGCCTTTCGCGGAAGATCATTCGCAACGACCATTCCAAGGCTCTCTATTGGGCTTTTGAGCGTTTCATCCGGAAGACGACGGCAAAGACCATGAAACTCTATGCCGACATCGCCGACATTCATTTGGACGAGGATGTCCTGACTTGTTTTTACGCCGGAGGCTTTGCAAACCTCGTCTACTTCCTTCTTTCCTCGGAGCAGGAAAAGGACAGGGACTTCATGGTCGAAAGTCTCTACGAGATCACTCTTCCCTCCTTTGCGTTCGGAAGAAAAGAAAAAAAGAAGGGCGAATGACAGGAATGTTTGTCATCTTCAATATTTTGCGTGCCAACTATTGAGGCACAAAATATTTTACACCGCCTTTCTCAATCGCTTATCATCTATCGGGGCAAATGCCCGAAAGAATTCAATCCAAGGAGATTATTTGAAATGAAAAAGAAAGTCTTTTTACCTGTACTCGCCCTTCTCGGCGGTCTGGCCCTGACCGGATGCCAGAACAGCTCGAGCCAACAGGCGCCTTCCAGTTCCATGCCCACTTCCACTCAGCCGTCCACCAGCCCTTCCACTTCTTCGCCGAGCTCTCCCTCCTCTCCCTCAAGCCCCTCGACGCCGTCTTCTCCCTCCTCTCCTTCCACTCCGACTCCGGATCCGGAACCCGAACCGGTCGTCACGACCAATTTCCGTCGCGAGGGCAACTTGACGCTCGATGTCCAGCTTCCTATGATCCTCAATATTTTGGGCATACCGAACATCACCTATGATTCCACGACGGATCTTTATTTCCAGAACGTCAGTGACGGCTCCCTGGGAAGGAATCTCGAATGGAACATCTATCCCAATGTCATCGATGACACCACGGAAGATTCCGCCTATTCCGCCGAATCGAATTTTGCCGCCCTTGCCTTTGTCTACGGTTTCCCGCAAAGCCTTGGAAGCATCGGCACGATGATCGGCGAACTTCCGAGTCTTCCCTATGACATGCAAACTGCCGCACCGGCATACAAGGCAAACAGCACGGCCGGCGAAGAAAATCCTGCCACGACCGAGACTTTGTCGGTCAATCTCGTCGACGGACAGGATGCCGTCTTCACCGGAACCTCCAGCGACGGAACGAAGACGGGATTGAGGACGTATATCGAAAGCGACGTCTCCTCCCTTTATGAGAGTATCGCTTCCTTCGACATCGATGAGATTATTGCAGGACTTGGAGACACCCTTAACGGACTGGATCTCAGCGGACTTGACGTCGTCAGCGCTTTGCAGCTCATCGACACTCTCTTCGATTCGATGGTTCCCGATTCCTCCTCTTTGCGGCCTATCATCACCACCATCGGCGAAGTCATCGCCTTCCTTGGCGAAGGGCTCGACATCGACATCGTCGCCGACAGCCAGGGCGCCTCTTCTATCGACGTCGTCCTCTCTCTCAACCAAGATGGACTCGACGAATTGACCAACATCGTTTCCGGGCTTATCGATGACGCTGTCTCCGGCATTCTCCCTGGCTTCTCCATTGATCCCAGTGTCGAGGAGGTGCGTCTCTCCCTCAATTTCTTCAACGAAGGCGAGACCTTGAAAAACCAGTTCGGCGGCATCGAGCTGAATCTGGGATTGAGCATCTTGAGCATGCCGATGTCCGTCGATCTCGACCTCGCCTTCGACCATACGGCCACCCAGGTCGAAAACGACTACTTTGAAGACAGGAACGCCGTCCTTGCGGAATACTCTGCGATCGATGCGGCCTTCGAAGCCTATTATGGGAAGGTCGATCCCTATCTCAACGATGCCTCCCGCATCGACTTGAGAGCTGCGACAAAAGAGACCGTCGATGCCTTGGTGGCGGAATACGAGGGACTTTCCGAGGATGTCCGTTTCATGCTGGGTTCCACTGTTTCCGCAACGTCCATCCCGGCTCTCTATGAAGCCGGCCGTGATGCGCTCCTTTCCCTTTCCGAAAATTGGAAGGCCCTGGAGGAGAAGAGCTTCGCCGCTCTCTCCGACATCGATTCCTTTGTCTCTTCCGTCAAGGGCTATGCCTATTGGAAAGAAGCCATCGGCGAACTTTCCGAGGGAGAGGCCATTGTCTCTGCCATCGACGCGACCGTTTCTTCCGTCCTTTCCAAGGCCGAAAGCGATGCCGAGGTCTATCTTGCCGACGTCGAGGCCTACAAGGCCGACCCCTCCGACGTCAACGAGGGAAAGATCGTCGCCGATTTGAAGGCTTGTTCCTCCCTTGTGGACAATGTCGATCCCGAGGGACAGTATGCCTACCTCTTCTCTTCGGAGCAGCTTGAGACGGGCAAGGCCATCGTCACCTCTCTTTCGAACTACGAGGAAGTCGTCCTGGATGCCTATCTGGATCATCTCTTCTCGGTCTTCGGCCAGGAGGGATTCTCTCTGACCTATGACGTCCTGGTCGAGGAGTTCGCTTCGGTGGATTGCTTCTACAACACGATTCCCAGCTCGAGCCGCGGCGTCTTGGAAGAGCGTCTTGCCGCCCGTCTTGCGGCAGACACGAAAGTCGACTCTCTGATCGAAGAGGCCATCGAAGCGAAGGTCGCCTCCGTCCAGAAGACTATCCTGGACACCTACAGGACCAACCCCACCAAGGAGGCGTGGGAGCCCGTCTACAATCAGGCTTTGGAAGATATCCGCACCATCAACGGCATCCTCAATGCCATGGACAAGAAGACCGATTCCTTCACGGGCGATGTGACGACTCTTCTCTTCGCTCTCGACGACACTTTCTAGACGGACGTTCTCGTCGATTTCAAATGACATAAAGGAAAGCCTTCCGTTTCGATGCGGAAGGCTTTTTAGACGGAAAAAACGGCAAAAACAGCTTGTTTTCGAGCAATTCCGTTGTCCGAGCAAGAGTGTGGGACTATAATTTTTCTGAAGGAGAAGCTTTCTTATGGACATCAAGGAAAACGCGCTCGACGCCATCGGAAACACGCCTTTGGTCCGTCTTGCCCGGATAAAAGAAAGATTCGGGCTCAAGGCCGATATCTATGCCAAGCTGGAAAGGGCGAATCCGACCGGCTCCGTCAAGGACAGGATCGCCAAGGAGATGATTCTCTCGGCCCTGAAGGACGGCAGGATAGAAAAGGGCACGGTCATCGTCGAACCGACGAGCGGCAATACCGGAATCGGCCTTGCCATGGTCTGTGCGACTCTAGGCTTGAAGGCCGTCATCTTCATGCCGGAGAACTGTTCCCGTGAGCGTGTCCTGATGATGAAAGCCTTCGGTGCCGAAGTCGTCCTCACGAAGGCGCAAGACGGGATGGCCGGGGCGGTCAAGGCCGCCGAGGTTTATGCCGGAAGCCTTCCTTCCGCTTTTATTCCGGAGCAGTTCGAGAACCCGGACAATGGCAAGGCCCACTATCGGACGACGGGCCCGGAAATCTATCGCCAGCTCGATGGAAAGATCGACGTCTTCGTCGCCGCTTTCGGGACGGGAGGGACGTTGACGGGTACCGGCCGCTACCTCCGGGAAAGAATACCGTCTATCCGAGTCGTGGGACTCGAGCCTCTTTCCTCCCCATTCGTCACGCGGGGAAAGAAGGGCGCGCATAAGATTCAGGGCATCGGGGCTGGGTTCAAGCCGGGAGTCTTGGATCTTTCCGTCGTGGACGACGTCTTGACCGTGTCGGACGAGGACGCCTATTCGTTCACGAGGCTTCTCTGCCAGGAAGAAGGCCTTTTCTGCGGAATATCGTCCGGATGCAATCTCTTTGGCGCCGTCCAGGAAGCCAAGCGGGAGGAGAATGCCGGAAAGACGATCGTAACGATCCTTCCTGACGATGGCGAAAGATATCTTTCTGTCGAGGGACTTTATGACTGACATGGAAATCAAGCAGAGCCTTCTTGGGCTTTATGACGAAGAGCAGGGAAGGAAGCTCCCGCTGGACAGGGGCCTCTTCTATTCTTTCCTGGACGATTCCCGCCGAATCCTGACTCTGGACTTCGTCAAACCGAATTATGTTCCTGATGACGTGGACAGGCTTCTTGGCCAGATCCGCAAGAAGCTCTCCCTTCTCGTCTCGGACTATCTAAAGGAAAACCGGGAAGAACTCGTCGATTATTTCATCGGGGAGCTGCCGAAGACGCGCCGGCTTCTTTTGGGATCGGCCAAGGCGATCCTCGAAGGCGATCCCGCCTCCGATTCCATCCAGGAAGTCGTCTTGTGCTATCCCGGTTTCCACGCCATCTGCAACTACCGGATAGCCAACATCCTTTATCGGATCGGCCTGCGTTTCCTTGCTCGTCTTGCCACGGAAGACGCCCATCGTTCGACGGGCATCGACATCAACCCCGGCGCGACGATCGGCGAGAACTTTTTCATCGATCACGGCACGGGCATCGTCATCGGCGAGACGACAGTCATCGGCGACAACGTCAAGCTTTATCAAGGCGTCACCTTGGGGGCCCTGTCTTTGCGCGACGGCCATTCCCTTCAGGGGAAGAAGAGGCATCCGACGGTCGAATCGGACTGCACCATATATTCCAACGCCTCGATTCTGGGCGGGGAGACCGTCATCGGCTCCGGGTCCACGATCGGCGCGAACACTTATCTCACCCGTTCCGTACCCCCGAACTCCCGCGTCCTTTTGACCACGACGGGCGTGACGATAGAACCCAAGGGAACGAAGCATAGCTGAGAAGCCCTCTCGAGACAAGGCTGCCGCTTTTGTAGGAGCCTTGTTTTTTGTGGCTTGTCCAGTCTTGTTCGAGAGGCAAATCGACTTCGCATGAATGCGAATGCATTGGAAAAAGACAAGAAAAAAGTACGGTGACAAAGTTGTCACTTATTTCCTTCGGCTTCAGGCCTTAAGATAGGACGAAAGAAAGTCCGGCATCCGAGAAGGGACGATCCGAACCATGAGGTGAAAAGATGAATAATGCCAGCTGCCTTCTTGCCGTCTACGATGTCATCCGGAAGGGCACGCCTTGCCGCATCCAGGACATGATCAATGCCTGCGATTGTTCCAGGAGGACGTGCTTCCGCTATGTCCGGGAGATTCGTTTCCATCTCATCATGGCCAACAGTCCTTCTCAGATCTACTATGACAACAGGAGCAAGAGGTATGCCCTCCTGGATTCCGCCGACGTCCGTGTCATCGAGCAGAACCTCAAATTTTTGATGGAATATCCCGTCAGAGCTTGTCGAAGAGTTTGAGAAGGGCCTTCGCTCCTTCCTTTGGCCCGTCCTTCCTGTCCAGGGAGAGACGCGTGAAGAGCCTCCCGACGGGAATGCTGTTCTCATAGAGGGCGTGGAAGAAGTCCGGGAGGTATTCGTCGACCTCCGCCTCTCTTTGGACGGGACCGAAGGGATTTGCGAAATAGGTCGAGACGAGTCCCGTCTCGTTTGTCGTGTTGAGGGCGACTCTTTCCCCTTTCTTGAAGGCATCGATGGCCTCGACAGGATCCTTGATGATTTTCAGGCCTTTGTCGATGTCCGTGAAGTTGTCGGCCAGAAGGAAACAGTCGACCTCGTGGAGCGTATAGGTCATTTCGAAGTCCTCGATCGGGATGACGACGCGGGAATTGACTTCATCGATGTTGAAATAGACGGCTCGGTCGGCGCTTCTAAGGGAGTATCCCTGATCGAGGTCGTCGAGCCGGACGAAGGCCCCTATCTCCGTTCCTGTGGCATAGACCTTTCCGTTGACGAGGTGGAAGGTGCCCATGTCGTCGAAGATGGTATCGATCTGGTATTCGCCTTTGGAGAGGTTTCTCACAGCTTCCAAAGTTTCGCTCTTTCCGGCCCCGGAGTCGCCGAGGAAGAAGAAATTCTTGCTCTTCTCGCCCTTGCGGATGCGGACGCCGGCCCCATGGATGGGAAGAAGCTTTCTGTCGATGGCGGTGAGGTTGTAGAGGGTCAGGATCATCTTCTTGGCATAGCCGAAATAGTCGATCTTTGCCTTCTTGGGGCAGACGCCGACATACGCCTTGCCCTCTTTGTAGTAGTAGCACTCCTCTCCCGTGTCCTTCGTGCCGAAGAGGACGATGAAATCGAAGTCCTTGCGGCTTTCATGGTGGAAGGGCTCGATCTGGAAGAGGTTGCCCAAGGCGACGAGGAAACCGAGATAGTCCTCGTTGAAATAGATGAGCGCTCTTTTGTCGTAGATCTTGAGGATGACGCCGTAGGCATGCGAGACGTCGAAGTTCTTGTCTTTCACCTTTCGATTCTTGAATTCGAAAAGGCCTTTCCTCTTGTTCTCCTGCGTCTTGATGATGAAGGGCGGATGGATGACGACGGACTCCATCAAAGGGATCCTCTTCAAGAAGGAAAGACTTTCCGGAAGCGGGATCTTTTTTCTTCCGAGCAGGATTCCGGCGTTCCCGCCGGAAGGGAGGATGCGGTAGACGGTCTGTTCATGGCCGTTGATCGTCTCGTAGATGTCGCGGTAGAAGGAGACGATGCTCTCCGAGAGGGACTCGAAGCGTCGCATGAAGTCGCGATGAGTGATGGGTTCTCCTTTGGAATTGTTGTAGAAGACATAGCGTTCCCGGCTTCGGTAATAGTCGTAGACGGCATCGACGAGATTGAGAAGATCGTCTCTCTTCTGTGTCGTCAAGGAGGCGAGCATCTGAAGCGTCCTCTCATCTCTTTTTAAAATGTTTCGGAAAAAAAGAAGAGCCGATTTTGGACCGTATTCCCGGAAATAGGATGAGTTTGGACGGCTGTTCTTTTCGGAATCCTTGAAATAGCTTTCTAGGATTCGATCCAGAAGATTGCTTTCGAGAATCGCTTCATCGGTCGGGTGGCTGGAAATCTTTGTCAGGTCGAGAAGAATCTTTCTCATCGGGAAAGCCTCCTTCCAAGTTCGGCGACCTCTTTTTCGTTGAGCCCGCTGACGGCGATGCGGATGTGGCTGTCGTCGATCGGAGCGAAGAAGATGTCCTTTTCTTCCAGCTTTTTGCAGAATTCGATGGGATTGGCCATCGAGAAGGTCAAGTAGAATCCTCCTTTATAGGGGAAATGCTTTATGCCGAGGTCATCCAGCAGAGCGGAAACGGCCTTTCCGATGGTGTTCAGGCGCTGGCTTTCTGCATGGATCTTCCCTTCGACTTTTTCCATGGCATCTTTGTCGCTGAAGAACTCCGCCAAAGGACCCATCGCACCGTTGTTGGCGCAACTGTAGGTGCCTCTGGCGATGCGCTTCATGTCCGAAAGGAGCGGCTGAATGTCTTCCTCTTTTCTCATGAGACCGAACAGTGCCCCAAGCCGGAGACCATAAAGGCCGAAGGATTTGGAGGCGGAGAAGCAGACGAGGCAATCGAAGGGGATTTCCTTTCTGCTAAGGAGCGTCTCCTTGAAAAGGAATCCTTCCGGACAATAGTCCACGTAGGCGAGGTCGAGGAGAAGAACGACCTTTCTTCCAAATTCGGAGAGAAGGTCGAAAAGTCTCTCGTATTCCTCCCGGCTGAGACAATAGCCGAGAGGATTTTGGCAGGGATCGTTGAGGACGAGAAGGACCGTGTCGTGGCTTTCGAGACATGTCTCCAGGGCCTGGCGGATGGAGGGGATGTCCAATCCCCCCTTTTCGTCCAAGAGGCGATGCAGGGCAAAGGGGATCTGGCATTGGTCGGCGATGGTGTCGTAATTCGGCCATCGGATGTCCGGAAGCAGAACGATGGCATTCTTTCGGGAATAATGGCTGAAAGCCATGCTGATCGCCCCGGTTCCGCCAAGGCTTACGCCGAAAGGAACCTGGAAGCGCCTTTCGATTTTTTCCTTGTCCGACCTGAAAAGCCAGGAGAGGACGCCTTCTCTATAGTCATCGCTTCCAAGCACGGAAGGGTAGGCGAGGTAGTGACGGAAGCTCTTTTCGATTTTGGCATTCACGTCCTCATAGATGCAGAGAGTCTTGTCGTCCTCGAAGAGCATGCCGGCACAGCCGTTGATGACGTCATGTCCTTCCGCTTTTCTTTTGACGGCCCTCTCCTGGATGGAGAGGATATCGTAGCGAAGATCCACCATGTCGTTTCTCCTTTCCTTTTAATCAAAAAAACATATCGATCGTCTCTCGTATGGCTTTGGCAGAGAAGACCAACTTTCTTTCCTCTTCCGAAGTCAGTTCGATAGAAATCGATTGAATTCCATACTTTGACACGCTGTAAGGAAGGGAGATAGCGACTTTGAAAAGATCTTTCCTTTCCGTGACGAGGGCAATAGGCAGAGTCTTTTCTTCCTCCGATTCCAGCTTCAGGATGAGGTCGGCAATCGTCGAGGCGATACCATAGTAGGTCGAACCCAGTCGCCTAGCCACCTCGTATCCCCTTTTCCGGACGGCATCCTCGATGTTGTCTAAGGCGGAAAGGTTTGTCTTCGTTCTTTCAAGATAGTCGAAGAGATTCTCGCCATCGATTGTGGTTTTGGAAAAGACGGGGAAGGACGTGTCGCCATGCTCGCCCAGGACCATGCCGGAAATGGTCTCCCGTCCGATGCCTAAGCGATCGGCAAGCAATGTGATGTATCGAACCGTATCCAAGGAAGTTCCTGTCCCGATGACCTTGTGTCGCGGAAATCCCGTCAAGCGCCACATGGCGTAGGTCATCGTGTCGAGAGGATTGGAGGCAACGATGATCCGTCCCGAAAAGCCGGAATCCTTGATGCCTGAGGCGATGCTTTCCACGATTTTGAAGGCGTCTTTCATTCCGGAGAGACGCGTGGCGCCAGGGCGAGTATCGGGCTTCGTTCCGGCGGTGACGACGACGTAGTCGCAATCGCGGATGTCGGAATAGCCGCCGGCAAAGGCAATGGGCCCGTAATGGAAGGCCGTGCCGTCGGTGATGTCCATGGCTATGCCCTTGGCCCTTTCTGTTTCCGGATCGATCAAGACGAGTTTGTCGACGCAGGGCAACTTAGAAAGAAGGAACGCCGTCGTGCTCCCGACCCGACCGATTCCGACGATGCCGATTCGTATCATAAGAGCCTCCTTTCATCAAATAACCGCAACTATGTATTTTAATCTATTTTATTTGTTTCTCATACCATAAACCTTTCCAATGGCAGTTTCGTTCCAGATGAAAGCCGCTGCGGAAAAGAAAGACACGAAATTTGTCATTGAGGGGCATATTTTCATACCGAAAAAAGAGGGTGATGAACTATACTTATATCAATACAAATGTGTGGAGGAAACGGGCATGAGGCATGTGATCACTGCGGAACAGAGCCGTTTGGCCGACAAAGAGACGATCGCTCAGGGGACAAGTTCGCTTACCCTGATGGAGAATGCCGGCGTCGAAGCCTACAACAGGATTCGAAAGGAGATCGGCAAGAGGAATCGGATACTCGTTCTCTGCGGAACGGGAGGAAACGGGGGCGATGGCTACGTCATCGCTAGATGCCTCCATGACTCCGGCTACAAGAAAGTCGCCGTTCTCCCCGTCGGGAAACCTGAGTCAGAGGATTGCAAGACGAATGCAGAGGCCTACACCGGAAAGATCGTCGACAAGATCGACTGCTATTATGATGTCTTCATCGATTGTATATACGGCACGGGACGGAAAAAGAACGTGTGCGGCAAGGCCAGGAAAATCATCGAACAGGTCAATGACTTGGGCGGAAAGAAAGTCTCCATCGACGTTCCTTCCGGAATCGATGCGACGACTGGCGAGGTGAAAGGCGTGGCTTTCCGATGCGACCTTCTTTTGGTCATCCAGTTCATGAAGACAGGTCTCTTCCTCAACGATGCCCCGTCCTACTTCAAGAAAGCCCGCATTTTGGATATTGCCATCGAGATCTCCGGCAAACGCTATCTTCCCAAATATGTCAGCGGTGTCGAGCTGGATACTGTCCGACCTGCCGATGTCTCCTACCAGGTCATCGATGCTGAGTGGATGGCTCGGTTCCATGGCGTTTCGGAGCAGACCCTTTTCGAGAATTTCGCCCGGTATCTCCGCCATACCGCCTGCATGTTCCAAACCCGTCTGGTCTATAGGGCGCCAAACCCATGGATCAGCGATGGAAAGCAAGTCCTGATTCTCGAAAAGGATTCGGATGTCGCCATCCGGGAGGGCTTTGCTTTTCTTTCCAAGTGATTGTTTGGAAGAGGAAAGACGATTTTTGCTATGACAACAAGGCCTCTGGAAACGGAGGCCTTTTATTTGAGAAAAGAGAGTTGAGAGCCGAAAAGAAGAGGTTTTGCGCAAAGAAAATCTGTATTAACTGTATTATCTGTCTGAACTGTTGACAGGACTTTTTGTATGCGCTATAGTGGAGGCAAGATGGAACAATACGTATCGCTCTACGAGCAGATCTACAAAAAGTACCGCCGGATGATTGAGGAGGGGGTCTATAAGGAAGGGGAACAACTCCCCTCCGTCCGCTCCGAGGCGCTTTCCCTTGGCGTCAATCCGAACACGGTTCTCAGGGCATACAGACGGCTTGAGGAAGAAGGATTTATCGGCACGGTCCCCAAGAAGGGTATCTACGTTCGATACAAAGCGGAATCGACTGAAAATTCAAGGAAATCTTTCCTGATATCAGAGATTACTCGCCTTGAAAAATTAGGTTACTCTCTTGATGAAATCGAAGAGGCCGTTTGTGAAAGGAGGAAACAAGATGCTTGAAGCGAAGAAAGTCAGCAAGACTTTGGGCGACAAGCCAGTCTTGAGGAAAATCGACATCGCCATCAAGGAGGGATCCATTTTTGGCATCGTCGGCATCAACGGCGCTGGCAAGTCGACCCTTCTTCGGGTGCTGTCGGGTGTCTATCGTCCTGACGAAGGGGAAGTCTTTCTCGATGGCGAGGATCTCTTCAGACATCCGGAAATCAAGGAAGGTCTTTTCCTTCTCAACGACGACCCGCATTTCGGTTCGCGATGGAGAGTCAGCGACCTTCTTTCCTTTTACTCCGCCGTCTATCCGAAGTTTTCGCTCACCGTCTTCGAGGATATTCTTTCCAGGCTCAAGCTTTCGGCTGCCGGCCGGCTCTCTTCTTTTTCCAAGGGCATGAAGAGGCAGCTTTATATCGCTGTCGCTTTTGCGACGGGATGCCGCACCCTGCTTTTGGACGAGGCCTTCGACGGCTTGGATCCTCTTGCAAGGCTGACGCTCAAGCAGATTCTAGTCGACAAGACGATGAACGAGGGACTCTCATGTCTCATCTCGAGCCACTCTCTTCGGGAGCTTGAGGATATCGCCGATTCGTTTGGCATCCTCGACGACGGACGGCTTATCGATTATGGCGCCATGACCGATTTCGAGGGGAAGTTATCGAAGTTCCAGCTGGCTTTCCGGGACGAAGTGGACGATCACCTATTCGATGGTTTGCCTGTCCTTTCCTTGCGGCGAAACGGAAAGGTCTGCGAGATAGTCCTTCAAGGGGATGCGGAAGTCTGCTATCGGAGACTTGAGGCGCTTTCGCCTCTTTTGATCGAGCAGCTTCCCGTCAGTTTCGAGGAGTTCTTCATCGCCGAAGTCAAGAAAGGAGGCTATCGAAATGATCCAAAAGAGATACTTTAAAAACTATTTGCGTTCTCTTGTCCCTTTGACTGCCGTCGTCGCGCTGGTCTTTCTTGTCCTCCATCTTTTCGAAATCTTTATGTTCGGGGACTACGGTGTCAATGCCGGTTACTACAGCAGAATCGAGATTGTGGACCCGGGTATCGCCTTTTTACTTTATCTTGCCAGCATCTATGCCTTGTTTCTTCCGGTTCACGTTCTCCGCTTCCGCTATTCCCGCGCCCAGGAAGACATCCTCTATTCTCTTCCCCTTTCCCGAAGGCACTTGATTCTTCTTCACGGCCTTTCCGGATATATCTCTTTGTGCACCTCGTATACCGTCGCTTTCCTGATCGGCGTCCTCGTCAAGGCGATGATGCCGAACGATGGGCTGTTCTTTGCCAATTTCATCCCCTTCTATCTCGTGGCATTGCTGGTCCTTCTTTGCAATTATTGCCTCGGAGCCGCCTTGGCATTGGTCGCAAAGAACGTCCTGGATGCCGTCCTTCTTCCTATCGCTTTCCAGGCCTTCTTCTTTTTCTTCTTTTTCGGAGTGGGATTGCTCGCTGCCGAGAGGACTCTTTCCTGGTTTGCGATGCCTTTGCTCGGTGTCTCGTTTGTCACCGCCTTCTTCAACTCCGCAATCGGCCATAGCGTCGAAACGGTAGTGGAAAGCGGTGCGGGAAGCTTTGGAGACTCCGTCAAAGTCATCGACCATGGCGTTCTTTATCAAGGCTATAGTTCCGCCTATTTGCCGGCTTTCATCCTGATGGTCCTCTTTGCTTTTCTTGTTATTCCCTGTCTTCTCCTTGTCCCCGAGAGGGAGAAGAGCGAGGAAAGCGGACAGCCGTCCCAGTCCTGGCTGGGGTTGCGAAGCCTTTTGCCGCTGACGCTTCTCGGGTTCTCTCTGTTCCTTCTTTCCCAGATCGCAAAGGATCACTATCGACCGAATCTTCTCATATACTTCTTCGGCTTTGTGATCGCCGATGTCGTCTACTTCGTCTTGGACATGGTCCGCAGAAGGCAGGTCCGGCCGAAATGGGAGAACCTGGTCTTTGTCGCCATCAGTCTGGCCATGTTTGCCATCGCCGCAGTTGTGCCCTATGCGGGAGAGGCGCAGACGATCGAGATGCTGGTCATATAGCAATTTTTCTCCTTTATGATGCAAGCTTGACGAAAGATGAGCATTTTCGTTGACGTGGAAGAGGCCTCCTATTAAATTCTTAATGTGCTGAAGCCATTCCGGCTTCATTTCAAACGAATAAACAGGAGGTAGACACATGAGAGAAGAATGGAGAGGATTCGTTCCGGGACATTACGAAGAGGAAATCGATGTCCGGGACTTCATCCAGAGGAACTATACCCCTTACGAGGGAGACGAGTCCTTCCTTGAGGGACCCACGGAGGCCACGAACCGTCTCTGGGGCCATCTGCAGGAACTTCAGAAGGAAGAAAGAAGCAAGGGCGGCGTCCTCGACATGGAGGAGCACGTCGTCTCCGGCATCACCGCCTATGGCGCGGCCTATCTCTCCCCTGAGGGCAAAGGAGACGAGAAGGTGGTCGGCCTTCAGACGGACAAGCCTTTGAAGAGAGCCTTCATGCCCTATGGCGGCATCAAGATGGCGGAAGAGAGCCTCACCACCTACGGCTATACTCCCGACCCTGCCCTCCACAAGATCTTCACCGAATACCACAAGACCCATAACCAGGGTGTCTTCGATATCTACACCCCCGAGATGCGTCGGGCCAGGCACAGCCATATCATCACCGGCCTTCCCGATACCTATGGCCGCGGAAGAATCGTCGGCGACTATCGCCGCGTCGCCCTCTACGGCATCGACTATCTTGTCGAGAAGAAGAAGGAAGACTTCGCCAACACCGGCGACGGCACGATGACCGAGGATGTCATCCGCCGCCGAGAGGAAATCACCGAGCAGATCCGCGCCCTTCTGGCGATGAAGAAGATGGCCGAGTCTTATGGCTTTGACATCTCCAAGCCTGCCAAGAACGCCAGAGAGGCTTTCCAGTGGCTCTATTTCGGCTATCTCGCCGCCATCAAGACGCAAAACGGCGCTGCCATGTCCGTCGGAAGAATCTCTACCTTCTTGGATATCTACATCGAAAGGGATCTCAAGGAAGGCACTTTGACGGAGAAGGAAGCGCAGGAGCTTGTCGACCATATCGTCATGAAGTTCCGCATGGTCAAATTCGCCCGTATCCCGTCCTACAATCAGCTCTTCTCCGGCGACCCCGTCTGGGCGACGCTGGAAGTCGCCGGCATGGGGATGGACGGCAGAAGCATGGTCACGAAGAACGATTTCCGTTTCCTCCATACCCTGGAGAACATGGGACCTTCCCCCGAGCCCAATCTCACGGTCCTCTATTCGCCTCGACTCGGTGAGAACTTCAAGCGCTATGCCAGCAAGATCAGCATCGACACCTCTTCCATCCAATACGAGAACGATGAGGTCATGCGTCCTGTCTGGAAGGACGACTATTCCATCTGCTGCTGCGTCTCGGCCACCGAGACGGGCAAGGAGATGCAGTTCTTCGGCGCCAGGGCCAATCTTGCCAAGTGCCTCCTTTACGCCATCAACGGCGGAAAGGACGAGATGCTGAAGACCCAGGTCGGTCCCGAGACGGCCCCGATCACCTCCGAATACCTGGACTATGACGAGGTCGTCCACAAGTTCGACATCACCATGGATTGGCTTGCCGGTCTCTATGTCAACGTCCTCAACGCCATCCACTACATGCACGACAAGTACTACTACGAAGCCGCCGAGATGGCTCTCATCGACACCGATGTCCGTCGCACCTTCGCCACCGGCATCGCCGGCTTCAGCCACGTCGTGGATTCCCTCTCTGCCATCAAGTACGCCAAGGTGAAGACCGTCCGCGATGCCGACGGCATTGTCACGGATTTCGAGATCGAGGGAGACTTCCCCCGCTACGGAAACGATGACGACAGGGCGGACAAGATCGCCGTCGATCTTCTGAAGACGTTCATGAAGAAGATCCGCAAGCACCATACCTACCGCAACTCCGAGCCGACGACCTCCATCCTGACGATCACTTCCAACGTCGTCTACGGCAAGGCCACCGGCGCCCTTCCCGACGGAAGGAAGGCCAAGGAACCTTTTGCCCCCGGCGCAAATCCGGCCTATGGCGCCGAGAAGAACGGCCTTCTGGCTTCCCTCAACTCCGTCGCCAAGCTCCCCTATGAATTCGCCTTGGACGGCATCTCCAACACGCAGACCATCAACCCCGGAGCCCTTGGACATGACGAGAACGAGAGAGTCGGAAATCTCGTCCATGTTCTCGACGGCTACTTCACAAACGGCGGCCATCATCTCAATGTCAACGTCTTCGGACGCGAGAAGCTCATCGATTGCATGGAGCATCCCGAAAAGCCGGAATATGCCAACTTCACCATCCGTGTCTCGGGCTATGCCGTCAAGTTCATCGATCTGACCAGGGAGCAGCAGCTGGACGTCATCTCCAGAACCTGCCACAGCGAGCTTTGATCGCAAACGTCAATTCCATCGAGACGTTCGGGTCGGTTGACGGCCCGGGCGTCCGATTCGTCCTCTTCCTTTCCTCCTGCCCTTTCCGGTGCCTCTATTGCCACAATCCCGAGACGTGGACGGCAAAAGGGGCAGAAAGACTGGATGCCGAGACAATCTTGAGGAAGGCCTTGCGATATCGCGGCTATTGGGGAAAGGAAGGCGGCATCACCGTCAGCGGGGGAGAACCCCTAAACCAAATTGATTTTTTGATCGAATTCTTTTCGCTGTGCAAGAAGGAAGGCATTCATACTTGCATTGACACGGCACTTGCCAATTTCACGACGGAAGGAGAATATTTCGAGAAGTTCAAGAAGCTGATGGCGGTGACGGACCTTCTTCTTGTCGACATCAAGGAAATCGACGAGAAGAAGCATATCCTTTTGACGGGAAAGACCAACCGTCATGTCTTGGAGGGGCTGAGATATCTTTCCGACATTCAAAAGCCTGTCTGGATAAGACATGTGCTTGTGCCGGGATACACGGATTTCGATGAAGATTTGAGGAAACTTCGAGCCTTCATCGACACGCTCGACAACGTCCAGCGCGTCGAAGTCCTTCCTTATCATGATCTGGCTAAGCCGAAGTACGCGAAGCTTAGCATTCCCTATCCTTTGGCGGATGTCCTGCCGCCGACCAAGGATCGTGTGGAAAACGCCAAACGCATCCTGAAGGCATTCTGAAACGAATGAAAAGGGGAGCCGACGAGCTCCCCTTTTTGCCGCCTAGATTCTCGCTTCGGAATAGGTTCCGTCGTCATTCTTCTGGAAGTAGAGGCGGTCGTTGTCCAGTTTGGCGAGGATGTAGTATTTCCCCTCCTTCTGGAAGTCGACGAATTTCATTTCCGTGTAGTCGTGGTTTTCTCTGTCGAGAAGCTTCAGCTCGACTTCCCCGTCTTCTTGCTCCAAGGAATAGGCGTGCACCTTTCTTCCTCCTTGGTAGATTTCATACTCGAATTCGCTTTCGTCTCGTTCCTTTTCCTGCTTGACGTGGACGTAGCTTCCCTCATCGAGGAAACACCAGAAGGCGAGCTCCATTTCGTCCTCTTCTTTTTCTTTCTCGCCCCGGATTGTGTACTCGTTGCCGTCGAGAAGGACGATGCCGTCGATGCGATATTCCTCCTCGTCGTCGAATCTGTCTTCCCAGTCGTCATCGTCCAGGATGCGAGTCTGGTTGTAATACATTGTGAAGGCAGTCTCTTCGAGATTGATGTCGGTGTAGCGGATGTCGAGTTTGATCTCATATTCAGGCCGGTCGCTTTCCGTGACGAGGCTTTCCGTCAAAAGGTTTTCTCCTTTCAATGTCGCCTCGATGGAGGGAAGGTAGGAAAGGATCGTCTGCTTCAGAGTGTCCGAGACGGCTCTTTTGATGGAGAAGGAGGAAGTGGTGGCTCCTGCTGTCTCGAGTGCCGAGAGGAGACCGACGGAGGTGGCTGCCTCGAAGGCAAAGAGCTGGGAGTCCTCTGCCTTGGAAAGAGGGTCGGTGCCGGGCGTGGTCGTGCAGGAGGGGAAAAGGAAGAGTGAAAAGAGGGGGAGGATGAATCTGCGTGCTTTCATGTCGTCTTTTTCCTTTCTTGGGCCGTGCCCATCCGGAATCCCG
Organism: Candidatus Enterosoma merdigallinarum; assembly: GCA_018714385.1. Taxonomy (GTDB): domain Bacteria; phylum Bacillota_I; class Bacilli_A; order RFN20; family CAG-288; genus Enterosoma; species Enterosoma merdigallinarum. The sequence continues at coordinate 186,145 of DVNL01000007.1, forward strand.
CAAAGATTTCGGACGAGATTCCGTCAAGAAGTCGCTTTCCTTCTTTGTGCACTCACAATAACCTAAAAAAGAATTATGGTCAATTAAAACACTTAGACTATTGTGAGAACGGACTGGTTAAAAACAGAAGAAAATAACAAAACCATTCAATTGTCATAGAACAATGACGAAAAGCTATGGATGGAACCTTTCGCCCAGGACAAAAAGAAGGAAGAAAAAAGTTATAATAAAGTATACGAGTCTTTTGTCGGAGGATAGCCATGAATAAAAAAATAGCTCTATCGGCCATATGCACATTTCTCGTCGTTCCCCTTTTCTCCTGCTCGGGGGAGAGCACTTCTCCGTCTTCGACTTCACCATCCTCGTCTTCTTCGACCGGCGAACCTATTTATCTTCATGAAAACTATCGCAGGGACGGAAACCTGCGAATGGGAGTTTCTTTTTCCTATCGGGAGAGCTCGGAAACTCTGGGCTATGAGAGTCCGATCGCCTTGATGTTCCAGGCTGACGAGAAGAAACGCTACGGCGATGATGCCTCCCTGCAGATATACCCGTTCCGGCTCGACGGGGAAGAAGCCGAAAAACTTCAGCAGGCCGAAAGGAACAGAGAGGTTCTTCAGCTCCTCTTCTCCCTCTCCAACTCACTTTTGGAGGAACAAGAAGCTGACAGCGGTCTTTTGCCGATACTTGCGGACCGTTATGCGACGCCGTTTGAGTCATTGGAAGAATTGCCGGACGAGACGTTTTTGATGAACTCCCTGGATGGGCGACCTGTCTTTTTCGACACCATCGAAGAGGAGGGAAAGAACAGGCTCACTTATTTCGAAGAAGGCGAACAGACAAGCAACCCCCTGGATGGCTTTGATCTCGACACGATTCAGCTGAATGCTCCTGCTCTGCTGGCCTACCTCGATGAGCTTTTCCCGGAGGAATCCATTCTTCGTCCGTTCTTTTCAACGGTCGGGGATCTTGTCGACTTCCTTTCAGACGGTCTTTCCATCGCACTTGAACCACACGATGAAAATGAGGCAGAAGTTATCTTTTATCTCAATGATATCGGGAAAGAAAGATTGATTAATCAAATCAATACTATGTTTGGCACTTCAATGCTTTCATTGAAAATTGGAGAATTTTCTTTAAGCATCGGCATCTTCAATGACGATGTTCTTCTCAATCAGATTTCCAGCGTCGATTTTTCGTTCAAAACGGAGGGGCTTCTTTCTTTCGGGGTCTATTTCGACGCTGACTTGGGGAAAACGCATCAGCCTTTGCCTTTGGACTTCTTCGATAATCTTATGGCGGAGGCGGAAGGCCACCGTCAGACCAGCGAGGAAGCCCTGCCCTTTTTCGATGTCGTTCGAGATTATGCTCCTTTCAAATCCGGAGTCGGAGGAAGCGAGTCCCTCGATGAATCGAAAATTGATCTTTCAAAGACCATCGAATCGACGATGGAACAGGCTGCCAAAGATTACTTCTTGCTTTCCGATGAGGCAAAAGGCCTGTTGGGGTCCGTCTTCTCTTCTGCCGCTAACGAGGATGAGCTCACAGATCTGCTTCTTGCCAGGCACCAGCAGGGAGTCGACAAGATTGCGACCCTTGTTTCCGAGCATTCCCAGGCAGGGACAGTCGACGATTCCAACTACCGGACACTATTTGATCCTGTCGTCTCATATGCCAATTGGGAACAAGGCCTTACGGATTACGGTGCAGATAATGCCTTGTCCGACCTCCATTCTTATCTCGATTCCCGGATGGACCGGATCGAGACGCTTCTTTCGGAAGGCGTATCGGGCACGCCGTTTGAGTCCTTTGTCCAGAATCCGAACTCCGAAACACTTTCGACAGCCCTTCAAGCGGACGAAGACTTGCGGGAAATCGTCGAGATTCCGGACGGCTATCTTTCGGGCGACAGGGAAAAGCGCTACGAGACGATCCAGGCATCCTACCAAGATGTCCTGGAAAGCCTGAAGACGCCTTTCCATACGTATCTTTCTTCTGAACTTCTCAATGCGGATTTCGACACCCTCAGCGAAATTGAGGCCTCCGACGGTGTCCAAAACGATCATTTCTTTGACAGGACTCTTCTTTCCTCTGAGGAGCGGAGCGCCGTTTCGGCAAGTGTCCGGGCCGAAGAGAAGGCATTGGAACAGCGGCTTCTTTCCGCTTCCGACAGTCTTTTGAATCTCGAGGCCACTTTCTTGGCCATGCGCTTGGACATAGAGACGCTCGAAAGCGTCGAATCGACTTTCCTGGGCAGCACGCTTTCCGCCGAAAACGTCAAGGAGTTCCATACGCAGCTTTACGGCATTCTTTCCGACTGAAATCGTTTTTTATCCTCTCGGCTTGCAAAGCTGGTATAATGGCCAACCGGTGATTGCTATGGAAAACCAAAAAGACATTGAGGAACGCATCGAGCAGGTCCTTGACAAACTTCGTCCTTTCCTTCAGAGGGAAGGCGGGAATATACGACTCGACCATTATGATGGCGAGACCGGCATTTGCTATGTCGACATGATCGGCGCTTGCGCCGGTTGCGTGATGGCATCCACGGATGTTTCCGAATCCGTGGAAGTCATGGTCATGGACGAGGTGCCCGAAGTGAAGAAAGTCGAGCTCATTGCTCCGACCGTCCAGCAGTCTTTCGATGACCTTCTGCGCATGCTGGCGGAACAACAGCAGGCCGAAGCAGAACTTGAGAAAGAAAAGGATGACGCCAGAGAAGAGCAGAGATCCAAGGACAGAGCTTAAGGTCCTGTCTCAGGCAGAGAAGATCCTCTCTTCCATCCGACCTTTTCTGAGGAACGAGGGCAGCGATGTCGTGACGAAGGATTTTCGAGACGGCGTTTTGTATCTGACGGTCTCCGGTGCCTGTGTCGGCTGTGCTCTTGCAGGAAATGACTTGGGCGATTTGACGTCCCTCTTGAAAGAAAGCATTCCGGAAGTCCGTCAAGTGACATATTTGAACATCAATGGGCTTCCTATCTTTTGAAAGATAGGAAAACATCGCACTTTTTTACACGCTTCGTCTTTGCTGTGCTAGAATCTTTTTGCGAGGTATATTTAATATGGCAGATAAACCTTTTATCGTTGAGACGAGCGCCCATCACATCCACGTCACCCAGGAGACCCTGGAGAAGCTCTTCGGAGAAGGCTTCCAGCTCGAAGTCCGGAAGATGCTTTCCCAGCCCGGTCAGTTTGCTTCGAATCAGCGTTTGGATGTCGTCTATCACGCCAAGGTCAAGAACAGAAAGACCGGCGAGATCGAAGACAAGGATTTCACGCTCAAGAACCTTTCCATCCTTGGGCCTGTCCGCAGCGGAAATCAGGTTGAGATTTCTTTGACTGAAGCTCGTTCCATCAAGGCGGAAGTCCCGATTCGTGAAAGCGGCGACACCAAAGGCAGCGCTCCCTTTACACTTGTCAATCCGCTCAATGGAAACAAGGTTGATTGTGAAGAAGGCATGATTGTCGCCAAGAGACACATTCATATGACACCCAAGGATGCGGAAGAATACGGCGTTCAGAACGGAGATATCGTCAGTGTCAAGATTGAGTCCGACAATGGCCGAAGCGCCATTCTTGGCGATGTCGTCATCCGCGTCAGCGAGAAATATGCTCTTGCGATGCATATCGATACGGATGAGTCCAATGCCGTCGGCGGCAAGGCCCTCGGCGTTTACGGAACGATCGTCAAAGAGGCGTTCTGATGCCGAATCTTCTCGCCCACAATCTCGTCGCCAAGAGACTTTACATCAAGGAAGCCGAGCAGACCCTTCCCGGCAAAGAGAACTTCATCGCCGGGAATTATGATTTTCTCTCCCTCGGCGCACAGGGGCCCGATCCCCTCTTCTATTTCGGCATCGTCCCTTTCCATGCCCCTCATTTTCTGACCGCCAGGAAAAAGCTTGGCGAGAAAATACATCGCGAGGACGGGCGGAAGTTTTTCAAGTTTCTGCTTGAGCAGTGCTACGGCATCGATGATCCGCGAACTCTGGCTCGGATGCGCTCCTTTGTCTTGGGCCAATTTGCCCACTATCTTTTGGACAGGGAAGCCCATCCTTACATTCTCTTCTTTTCCGGCTTCGACAAGGAAGGAAGGATTTCTGGAAAGTACCATTTTCGGCACACCTATTTTGAAAGCATGATCGATGTCTGCCTGGCCAAGAAGTTCAAGATGACCTATTTCTTGAACCATCCTTCGGATGCCTTGTGTCTTGATCGCAACTTCCTTGAGACGATCGACAAGGCTTTCGTCCCCGTGCTTCAGAAGATGTTTCCGCAGGTCCGGATTCCTGCCCATATCTATCGCGAATCGATCGTCAACATGCATGCCACGATTCGTTTCATGAACAAAAACGGCAAAGTCAAGCGGGCCTTGGTCGGCAAGAATTCCCTGGGCGCCCTCTATCTTCCTTCCGACAAGGCTGACGAGTCTGTTTTGAACTTGAATCGCGAGCCGTGGCAGGATCCTGTCAGCGGCGCCTTGCACAACGAGTCGTTCATCGACATTCATACCCGTGCCTATCAGATCTTGGATGCCTGCTATCAAGACTTAGTCCGTTATGGCTATAGCTACGAGGTCTTTTCGAAGTATCTCGATGGACGGGACTATTACGGCCTTCCTATCGGCAGTCATTGGCAATACCGAAGACCGGAGTGAGAATCCTCGGGGCCCATTGGTGGCCCCTTTTCTTTTTCTCCGATTTTCCGCAAGCGAAATTTGTTTTGAAAGTTGCTATTTAGTATTTTCTTATGATTTGCGATTAGTCTATAATACTGCTTGAGGATAACAGCAATGGGTCTACATTTTTTGAAATCGGCATTGTCACTTCCAATCCCTGATCACAAGGAACTGACGATTGGCCATGCCTACGAGGAGTATCAGCCTACTGTCGTCTACATTCCCGCTGTCGATGCTCGCAATCAGCCTTTGAAGAACCTCATCGCCGACGGCGAGAAGGTCTACAAGGGCACTTTGATCGGAACGGGTGTCGATGACTTCCCGGTCTATTCGTCCGTGTCGGGACGCGTGCTTGGACACAAACTCATGATGATGGCTGACGGGAAAGTCCGCGACTGCCTGGAAATCGAGAACGACAAGCAGGCGCATTGGGTTCTGAAGCCCGCCCTCAAGCGGGTCGACAGATGCACCAAGGATGAAATCATGGCTGCCATCAAGGACTCCGGAACCGTCGGATTCGGCGGCGCCGGCTTCCCGACCTACCGCAAGTACCTGACGGACCAGAGAATCGACTATATCATCATCAATGCCGTCGAGTGCGAACCGTATCTGACCACCGACTTCTGTTATGGAAGAAGCCATATGGCGGAATTGTTCTATGCCCTCCCCTATCTGCTCAAGCTCACCGGCGCCAAGAGAATCTTCTTTGCCGTCAAGAAGGATAGGGAAGCTCTCATCCAGGCTGCCAAGATCGAGGCCAGAAAGAAAGGGAATCGTGATCTTCCCTTCGTCATCAAGCTTCTCCCCGATCGCTACCCGATGGGCTATGAACGTTCCATCGTCCGCGAGATCCTGCATAAGGAATACAAGGCGCTCCCGATCGAGGCCGGCGCTGTCGTCAACAATCTTTATTCGCTCATGAGTCTCGGACGTCGTTTTGTCCTTGGCCAGGTGGCTGTCGACCGTTGCGTCACGGTCAGCGGCGAAGTCTTTGCCCCGAAGGACCTTCTGGTTCCTTATGGCGCCCTTGCTAGCGAACTTATCAATCGCTGCGGCGGCCCGAAGCTCGAACAGTTCGTTCTGATAAACGGCGGCCCGATGTGCGGAAATGCCCACGAGTCCGATTATGTCACCATGCTTCAGTCCAACGGCGTCCTTCTTCTCAAGCCGATGAACAACAAGCCCGAGCCCTGCTGGCATTGCGGCATGTGCATCGACAATTGCCCGATGGGCCTCCAGCCTGTCCAGATCCAGCTCGCCTTGAAGAGCGGCAATGTCGAAAGGATCCGGAAGCTCGACGCGGCGATGTGCGTCAATTGCGGCCTCTGCTCCTTCGTCTGCCCCAGCAAGATCGACGTCGCAGCCAACATTCAGAAAGCAAAGGAACTGCTCCGAAAGAGCACCTCCACGCAGAAAGGAGGAAAGTAGGATGCCTGATACGCTTATCTTCGAAAAGAATCCGCATATGAGAGGGACGCGCAAGACCTCTCTCATGATGCTGGAGTTCTTCATCGTCGTCCTTATCCTATATGTTGCTTCCGTCCTCTTCTATTTCATCAAGGGCGGCCCTTCCGATGATTACTCCAAAACGATGTATGGCCTGATGGCTCTCCAGAACGGCCTCGTCGGCGTCGGATTCGCCGTCATTGCCGATCTCATTTGGTACTTCCCCTATGTCTTCCGCAAGGAAGGCGTGGAAGGCTATATCAGCAAGGTCCTTCATTCCTATTCCTATGTTTCCGGTCTTATCCTCGTCCTGCTGCTTCCGATCGGACCGGAGTGGTGGGAAATCGCCTTGACCTCCTTTGTCGCCGTCTTCTTCACGAAGCTTATCTTCGGCGGATTCGGAAGCAATATTATGAACCCCGCCATCTTCGGCCGCATCTTCGCCCAGGTCTGCTTCTCCAACCATCTCACGACCTATCTTGGCGACATCGTTCCCGAAGGCAATTCCACTCTCATCTCCGCCGGTGCCACGATTCCCGGTCTTGTTAGCGGTGGCAACTTCGCTGCTGCCGATGGCATCACTTTCTGGAACATGCTTCTGGGCAACTATTACGGCACCCTCGGCGAAACTTTCGCCTTGATCATCGTCATTCTCTGCATCTATCTCGTCATGAGAAGGATCATCGATTGGCGTGTCCCCTTCTTCTATGTCGTCCCGATGTTCTTCAGCTATGCTGTCGCTTTCCTGCTTGCCGATGCCACGCCTCTTGTCGCCTTTGAGGAAGCCGCCAGACAGATCATGATGGGCGGCATTCTCTTCGGCGCTGTCTTCTGCCTCACCGATCCTGTGACTTCCCCGACGAACAAGGCCGGCCGTATCATCTTCGCCCTCGGCGCCGCCATCCTCACGATGGTCATCCGTCTCTTCACCAATTCGCCGGAAGGTGTCGCCTATTCCATCCTCATCATGAACATCTTCACGCCGCTCATCGACAAGTGCCTCGTCGGTCGCACGATGAAGAATTATGTCGAGAGCCTTGTCATTCTCGTCATGATCGGAGGCGTCTTTGCTGTCGGCTGCGGCTATGGTCTGACTTCCGAAAGCATTGTCCTTCCCACCTCTTTGGCTTCCGGTCTGAAGGAGGTCCTCTGATATGAATCGAAAGATCACTAAGACGGTCGTCGTCATCTTCTCCGTCCTTGCGGCCTTTGGCGCATCCGTGGGCTGCTACTTCGGCGTCAGGGAGAATATCCAGGAAAACTACCAGAAGATTCCTGTTCCCACTACCCTCGCCTCCTTCTTCCCTGATCGGACCGCCGCCACGAAGCTGGAAGACTATGATCCGCAATACATCCTTGAGGCCTATGAGGTCCAGACGAGCACCGGCATCGCCTATTATTACGATCTGGAATCTGCCAAGGGATATAGCGGAACGTTCGAGTTCTTCATCGGTGTCCGCGACGGCAAGGTCACCAACTACTACTGCGATGCTGAGAACGGGAATATCGGTGGCGAGCACTCCATGGGCTTCGATGCCGCGAGTAAGTCTAAGGATGCTTTCATCGGCTATACGCTGGAAAAACCAAGCGAAAATGTCCTTGCCGGCACTACTGTCACGTGGAAAGGCATGGAACAGGCCGTCATCGCCGCTCTTACCGATGCGGCGAACAGGGGGTAAGAGAGTATGAAAAAGAGAAACGTCCTTCTGACCTTCTTCGATGGCATCTACCTGAAGAATCCCGTCTTCAGCCTCTTCCTCGGCTTGACCCTTGCCGTCATCTGCACGACCTCCTTCCAAAGCTCCCTCTACATCGCCGGGATCGTCCTTGTCGATATGTTGGTCGTCGAACTTTTCATCGCCATCTTCCGCAAGCATCTCGGGAAGCTTTCTTCCTATGTCATCGCCGCTCTGCTCTCCGCTACCATCTCCGTCTTGGCCACCATGCTTCTGGAATCCTGGTATGCGTTTATCGTCATCGAGGGCCTCTCCGTCTGGACCAATTGCATCATCGCCTCTTTTATTCCCTTCATCGCTACGACTTCCGCCGTCCTCATCAAGGGCGAGCAGGCAAGCGAATTGGATATCCCCCACGCCATCGCCGATGCGCTGGGATCGGGTATCGGATTCGGCATCGCCTTGGGAATCATCGCCTTCTGCCGAGAATGGATCGGCACGGCTTCCATCCAATTCACCATTGACGAAGAGAGCCAGTATCTCCTCCACTCCGATGCCTGGACGTGGACGTTGCCCGTCATCCTCAATCCGTTCGGCGGATTCCTTCTCACCGGTTTCTTCTCCGGAATCCACGCCTGCATTTGCCACAGCATCACCGATAGGAAGCAGAAGCTCGTCGGAGGTATCGAATAATGGCTTACTTGACCACGTTCTTCACCAGCATCTTCGCCAACAGCGTCCTTCTTGACGGACAAGGCATCAACACCGTCTCCGATTTCGCCAAGATCCGCTCCAAGCGCAAGTTCTGGATCTTTGTCTTCTATCTCATCGCCGCCGTCGCGATGGGCTTTGTCGCCTTTGGCTACAGCAAGCTCACGAAATGGCTTCCCGGCGTCCTTCCCGAAGGGGACAATTGGACATGGGTGAGTCCCGTCGTCGAATACTGCCAGCCCATCATCCTGGTTCTCGCCATGGCGATTCTTCTCGGCCTCTTCTTCCTCATCGTCCACCTCTCTCCGAAGATGCGGGAAGATATCAAGCCCGAGCAACTTAGCGTCCTTCTCAACACGTCCATCTATGCCATCGCTCTTTCCACCATCACCTTGACGTCCAGGAGCAGCGATTTCCTTCTCATCCTCGTCAATATCTGCGGCCTTCCCGTCGGATATCTTCTTTCCTTCGTTCTCTTTGAGCCTATTCTCGACAGGATCAAGGCTTCCAATGCGCCCAAGGGCTTCAAGGGCATTCCGCTCATGCTTGTCACCATGGCCGGCATGTGCCTTTGCTTCGCTTCTTTGACCTTCTAGATTTCCGTGGACAGGAAGAAAAGGCTCGTTTCCGGGCTCTTGGGGGAGGATGGTCTCTCCTATCGGCCCGTCAAGGATACGGTTCTTGTCGTCCTGTCCTTTTTGTTGGTCGGAATCATCGTCCTCGTGACCTTGGTGCTCCGGCCGGATCTGGACAATGTGCACGTCGAGATCCGATACGGGCGGACCTTGCTTTGGGATCCCGACGACCCTGACAAGCGGACGGATATTCCGTTTCCGGATGAGGGGGAATACGTCATCACCTACACACGCGAGGACGGCGAGATGTTCCTGGGGCCGGGAGAGGAGTTTCAGTTCTACGGCGAGGTGATGCAAGTCACTCTCTATGCCGACAAGTCCATCCAGATCACAAAGCAGGAGTCGCCCAGAAACGTCTGTGCCAATCTGGGGCGCATCTATTCGGCCTACCTCCCGCTTGTCTGCATGCCGAACAATTTCACCGCGACGATCGTCGCCGGTTATTTCCCGGAGTGGGACGCATGAAAACGAGAAGACTTGTCGCTCTGGCGTTCCTCGTGGCGCTTTCCACGGCTCTGCACTACTTCGAGGGCTTCATCCCTCTGGTATCGATACCGGGATACCGATTGGGATTGAGCAATCTCGTCTCTCTTTTTGCCCTGTACTATTACGGGATTCCCTCTTTCCTTTTCGTCAGCATCGCAAGGGTCTTTCTCGTCGCTCTGATTGCCTCGGGCTTCGGCCCGACCTTCCTCATGTCCCTGTCGGGATGCCTTTTCGCCATCGTCGGGACGCTTCTTGTCCATAGGCTTGTGAAAGGCTCCATCTTCTCTGTTTCGGCCGTGTCCGCCCTTTTCCACTCCATCGGCCAACTGACGGCCTATGCCATCTTCTTCCAGATGCCATATATCTTCGTCTATCTCGCCCTTCTTGGGCCCATAAGCATCGCCACAGGCTTGGCGATCGCCTTCTTGGACCGGCTGGTGGTGAAGAGATTGCCTTCTTCCTTCCGCGAAGAGGAAAGCCGACGAAGAAAGCAATGACCCTTTCTTATGGGACTATGCTATAGTTATTGGGTCACATCGAAAAGATAACAACAATGGAGGCTCATATGAAGACATACACGTATTATCCGAAAGGCACCTGTTCCGTCCGGATGGACTTCACCTTGGACGACGAAGGCATCATCCGCGATTTTTCCGTGGAAAGAGGGTGCAACGGCAATCTCAAGGGAATCCGCAGTCTCATCATCGGCGAGAAGGCCGAGTCGGTCATCTCTCGCCTGGACGGCATAACGTGCGGGATGAAGACGACCTCTTGCCCGGATCAGATCGCAAAAGGGCTGAAGGCCTGTCTGGAAGGATGCCTGGAAGGCGTGGAGGCCTAGGATGTACCGCCATCTTTTCACTTCGGAGTCCGTTTCCGAAGGCCATCCCGACAAAGTCTGCGACAGGATTGCGGACAGCATCCTGGATTGCTGCCTCGAGCAGGATCCGGAAAGCCGCACTGCCGTCGAAGTCCTTGCCACGAGAAATCGCATCGTCATTTCCGGCGAGGTGACGACAAGGGCGAAGATCGACTATGAGAAAATCGCCCGAGATTGCGTCCGGGAAATCGGCTATACGGCGCCTGAAATCGGTCTTTCCGCCGATGACATGGCCGTCGAGGTCTACATCCGGGAGCAAAGCCCGGACATCGCCATGGGTGTCGATGCCTCCAGCGACAAGAAGCTCGGGGCCGGCGACCAGGGCATCATGTTTGGCTACGCCACAGACGAGACCGAAAATGACATGCCTCTTCCCATCGTCATGGCCCACAAGCTTGTCCGCTATGCGACGGCCCTGAGAAAGAGCGGCCGTCTGCCTTTTGCGAGGCCCGACATGAAAAGCCAGGTGACGATCGACTATACCGGCGATACGCCGAAACTCAACGCCGTCGTCATGTCCATCCAGCATGACGATAGCATCACGATCGATGCCCTCCGGAAAATCGTCAAGGAACAAATCATCTTCCCGGTCATCGATTCCTTCGGGATCGACAGGACGGGTGTCGAAGAATACTATGTCAATCCGACGGGACGCTTCGAGATCGGTGGGCCGCTTGGCGACACGGGCGTCACGGGAAGAAAAATCATCGTGGATACCTATGGCGGAAGTGCGCCCCATGGCGGCGGTGCCTTCTCGGGAAAGGATCCGACGAAGGTCGACCGTTCTGCCGCCTATGCGGCAAGGCATGCTGCCAAGAATATCGTTGCTGCCGGTCTTGCCTCGCGATGCCTCATCCAGCTTTCCTATGCCATTGGCGTAAGCGAGCCTGTTTCCATCTTCTTGGATACATTCGGGACAGAAAAAGTCAACAAGGAAAAGATACTTGCCGCACTTTGCGATACAAACATCTTCGACTTCACTCCGCAAGGCATCATCGATCGTTTCCATCTTAAGCATCCCACGTTCCGCTATCGCGATCTTTCTGCCTACGGACATTTCGGAAGGCCGGATCTCGACCTTCCTTACGAGAGACTCGACAAGGTCGAGGCTCTCAAGAAACTCTTTTAGACTATGAAATCAGAGGCTCAGCTGAAGACGCCTTTCCTCGACGCCTTGATCAGCTATGTGCAATCCTCCCCCGTCCCCTTCGATGTCCCGGGCCATAAACTCGGTCGGCTTGAGACGGATCTTTCAAGACGGCTTTCGCCTGCCATCCTCCATTATGATGCCAACGCCCCGATCGGTCTTGACAATCTCTACAATGCGCGAGGCGTCATCAAGGAGAGCGAAGATTTGATGGCGAAGCTTTGCCATGCCGACCACTGCCTCTTTTCCGTCAATGGGACGACCGGGGGCATTCTTTCGATGTTCCTCGCCGTCCTGGACAACAAGGACAAAGTCATCCTTCCCCGCAATGCCCACAAGTCCGTCATCAACGCCCTGATCATCTCCGGAGCCGTGCCGATATTCGTCTCTCCCGAAATCGATGAGGAACTCGGGATCGCAAACGGCGTGTCCCTTGCGACCTATGTCGAGGCGATGGACAGGCATCCGGAGGCCAAGGCCGTCTTCGTCATTAATCCGACGTATTACGGCATCGCATGCGATCTTCGCGCCGTGGCAAGGGAAGCCCATCGGCGCGGGATGGTCGTCCTCGTCGACGAGGCCCATGGTTCGTCGTTCTACTTCGGGAAGGGCCTCCCGGTCTCTGCCATGGATGCCGATTGCGATGTGACATCGGTATCCTTCCACAAGAACTCCGGTTCTTTGACCCAGTCCTCCATCATCCTGACGAAAGGAAACCGAGTGGAGTTCTCGGAGATCAAAAGGGCATTTGCGATGCTTTCCTCGACTTCGCCGAATCCGCTTTTGATCGCCAGCCTCGATGCCGCACGCAAGGAAATGTACCTGCGCGGAAAGGAACTCTATCGAAAGGACATCGAGCTCGCCGTCTATGCCAAGAAAAAGATCGATGGCATCCCCGGTCTTTCCTGCAAGACCAAGAAGGAGATTTTGTCGAAAGGGAACGGCGATGCCGTCTATGACGTCGACGAGACGAAACTTGTCATTTCTGTCCGGGGCTTGGGCCTTTATGGATACGATGTCTACAAGGAACTTCGTCAGCATGACAACATCCAGCTGGAGTTGGGCGAAGTCTTCGTCGTCCTTGCCTTGATCGGGCCGGGGACACAGAAAGAAGATGTGGATCGTCTCGTCGAGGCCTTCGAGGGACTGTCTCAACGTCATTCCGGCGACAAGAAGACGCGTCGCCGATATACCTATCAATTTGCCTTCCCGAAGACGGTCGTCCCGCCGCGCGAAGGATATGATGCCCCCTCCAAGGTCGTTTCGCTGAAGGATGCCGTTGGCGAGATTTCGGCCGAGACCGTCATGGCTTATCCGCCGGGCATACCCCTTGTCATTCCGGGAGAACTCGTCGACAGGGACGTCGTCCGCATGATCGAATTCTACTATCGCGAAAACGGGCAGGTTCTCAAGGACAGCGAACCTCGGAAGATGAAGGTCATAGATCGGAGCCGTTGGTATCTCGCCCAGGAATATCCCTTTCTCTGATAAAAAGATTTTTTGAGAAGCGATAGCGGGAAAAGGGGCCGCATGCGGAAAGGGCTCTTTTCGTGTCTATTCGATTGCTTTCTTCTCCATTTTGCCGACGTCTTCAATGATGAGGGCCTTTGTTTTTACGTGATACGATTGAAAGTCAAAGTTGCCTTCGAGCACGAATGGAAAAATGCCGGCCTCGTAAATGTCGATGGAATTATCGGATTCATCCAATACAAAGGCATAATCTTTGTTTATTTCCAGATCCAATCCTTCGATTTGATAAAACTTGTCCGTGATCAGATTGAAAACGCCGATGTCCGTCTGATGTATTCCGCTTCCGTATGAATAGAGGTAGTAGAGCCAATCCCCGTCATCGCCCGTTTGAATGACAAACTGAGTGACGCCATAGCCTCCCCAGGCACCGCCGAGACGGAAGAAGGTGTCATGATGGGACAGGAATGTTTCTCCTTGCAAAAGTCCGTTAGGGCCCGCAGAAAAGCGCATGAGATGCAGGCTCTCCTCAAAAGCGTCATCGACCTTCAGGGATTTGACGTTGTCCAAGAGATCCGGGACGTTTTCTTTCAGGGCAGAATAGGAGGGATAATCGTCGTTGTCAGAAAAATAGTCATCGAGCGCTTCTTTGTCGACTGCCCTGTCGCTGTATTCGATACCGTGAAGTATCGTGATGTTCTGCCTTGTCTTGAACCCACAGGATGAAAGAAATGAAAGGGCAAGCGCAGAAACCATGACTAGAGGCTTGTTCTTCATGTTCGGGTCTCCTTGTTTCTATTATATCCATATGTCTTTAAGATTTTGAACAGCATCTCTTTTCTTTTTGTGACTGATCTTTTTGTGTTTGAAAAGCGGAGGATATGGAAACGCTTTCAATAAAATCGTAATGAATAACGGCCGTCTGAAAGAAAAAGGAAGCGTAAAACTTGGTTGTTAAAAAATCGCAAAAATGAAGTATTTTTTAGAAAACCGCCAAAGAGAATGAAATTGCTTTATTTAAACAATCGTTTATTGGGATAGAGTGAGCGTCTTCAAGGATGTAAGCCCTTTAAAAATGGTCGTATTGGCGCTATACTATAGACGGAAATACCAGAAAGGAACCACATAACATGAAAATCCAGTACGTGTGCAAAGATGTCCCTCTTTCAGGCGCCATGCAAGAGGCCTTGGAGGGGAAGCTGGGAAGGTTCGATCGTTATTTCCGGGCTTGGGAAGAAGTCGATTGCACGGTGACTCTATGCATCCACCAAGACAAGAAGAGCCTTGAGGTCGCCATCACATCCACCAACGGCTTCGCCTTGCGCGCCAAAGTCGTCGATGCCGATTTCTATGCCGCGCTTGATCTTGTCATCGAAAAGCTCGATGGCCAGATGCGGAAGCTGAAGACGCAGCTTGACAGGGCCCATAAGCATGGCTCTTTCGTCGACAATCTGATGATGGAAAACATCCCCTCGGACGACACTCTCGATCTGGAGATTGTCCGAAAGAAGAAACTGAGCCTCGCCCCCATGGATGTCGATGAGGCTCTGGCCAGAATGGATGCTCTGGGCCATTCCTTCTTCATCTATCTTGATTCGAGCACGGGCATGGTCAACGTTCTCTATGAGAGAGCGGACCATGGATATGGTCTTATCGAAATCGACAAATAGCGTTTCCTCCTGACGCTTCTCTCTTCCCTCCCCGGTTTGCCGGGGAGGCTTTTTTTGCTTCTTTTTCTTGAATAAGAAAAAGGAAGGAATTCTGCTATAATTTCAAATATGAAAAAATCGCTTTTATTAGTGCTGTTCACTCTTCTTTCTCTCTCTTCCTGCCGGATTGACGAGAAGAAGGATCAGCGTGTCTATACGGTGTTTTCGGATGTCATCGGCACCAATACCGGCCGGGTTCGTGTCCAGTGTGATGATCCCGGCGTGGCTTTGATCCTACCCCCTTTCCGAACGAGCATCACCGCGACGGTCTACTATTATGATGGCGGTTTTCGGGAAGAGGAGCTCGAGGCTTTGGACGATGCGATCAACTTCGACCTTCAGTACTACTATGCCCTTTCGGACAGGCATTACGACTATACATTGGATGGCGAGGAAATCGTAAACGTCAAGACGATAAACGAAGCGCCGCGGGGGACTGCCGTGGCGGTCGACCCTTTCCTTTTTGATTTGCTGAAGGAAAGCTATGAATTTTCCCTCAATACGGCCGATGATGACGGAAACCTTCTTTTTGACATTTTTGCCGGGAATCTGAACGGATTCTATGAAGAAAAGCTGTCGAAGACGGCAATCCAAACTCCGCTCGACAAGGCCCTTTCCATGGCCAACAACGCCATTTTTTCTTCTGACGTGGACCAAGAAAGCCTCGACGAAATCATCGCAAGGACGCCGGTGACGAAGGAGGAAGCGGAAGGGCTCTTGGAATTCGATGAGGAGAATTCGACCGTCACATTCCAGCCGTTTGTGAAAAACGGCATCACCTACGATGACGTTGAGATATCTTTGAGCGCCGTCGCGAAAGGCTTTGCCACCGAGAGGATCTCAGAGGAAATCGATGAGGAGTATCCCGATATTTCCCTCTTGATCAACTCCGGCTCGAGTTCCATCAAGGCCATCGGTGAAAAACCGGACGGAAAGTCCTGGAACATCCGCTTGACGAATCCCTACTACGATGAGCGGGCCTATGCGGAAAACGAAGGAAGAAATCCCTATGAAGTCGGCCTTCGCCACGACGGGCCTTTCACCATGTCGACCTCCGGCTATTACGGGAACTACTTCTATGTTTACGACCCTGAGGAAGAACACTATCTTCGCCGAGATCACATCATCTATCCGGCGACGGGACTTTCCGTTTCCTTCTTCGACCAGGTCTCTGTCTTCAACGAAGATGCCGGCCTTGCGGATATGTATACCACGACGTTGATGCTCGCTTCGTCGGTTCAAGAGGCTTTGGATCTTATCGATCGGCTGGATGCGATCTATGAACTCGATACGGAATCGATCTTTGTTTTCAAGTCCGTGAAGGAAGATGCCTTGACCGGATATTGTTATAAAAACAGCGAATTGACACCATTGAGTTCTTTGGGTCTTCCCATCGTCAACTTGAAGGACAAGGCTCGCTACGAAGGGGATTACACGGATATCGCTGCTGAAGATATTCAATCCAGCGTCAGTCGACCGGAACGGGACTTCCGGATGACGTATCTCGCTTCTTCCGGCGTCTACGGGGAGTTGGAATTGGTCGTGGACGAGAATTCCGTCCCCTATCCTGAAAAGAGACTCGCCGTCTTAAAGGAGGAGGAAAAATGATCAAGCTTATCGCCACCGATCTTGACGGGACCCTGCTCTATCCCAAGGACAGGATCTTCACCGTCCCGAAGACAAACAGGCAGTTTTTGCGCGAACTCGGTCGCTATGACGTGGACATCATTTTCGTTTCCGGACGAAGTCCGAAGATCTTGGATCGGCTGAACAAGATCGTCGGAAAGAAGTGCAAACTTCTTGGATGCAACGGGGCCTATGTCTATCATGACGGAAAGCTCTTGGAAAGCCATCCGATGGACAGAAAAAAACTGACGGCTCTTTTTTCGCAAATCTATGGCCGGTTCGGTATCTTTGCCTATTTCCTTTTCGATGAGCATGCTCCTCTCTATATCTGCTTCCGGAACCTTCCCGATTCGTTCATCGTCGCCCTGTGGATCGGAAACAAGTGCAACGGAGCCTACAAAGAGGACATCGTCCATGGCGAGGAAAAGTTCCTCCGCAAGCTTCAGGAAAGCGACAACTACAAAATGATGCTTTCCTTCGGCTTTGGGGACGATGCCAGGGAAAGAGCGAGAATGGCCTATCTTCCCATCAAGGAGATCTTCCCCGATGATTTCTCCGTCGTCGTGAGCAATACGGCCTTGGAGATCACGGCAAAAGGTGTCGACAAGGGAGTCGGACTTGTCGAATATTGCAAGCAGAACGGCATCGCTCCCGATGAGGTCATCGTCGTCGGGGACAGCGGAAACGATCTCTCGATGTTCTCTTGTTTTCCGCATTCTTTCGCGATGGAGCACGCCCCATCCTTTGTCAAGGACAATGCCAACCATGTCATCCGCCGAGTCAGTGACTTGAGGACGTATCTGGAAGATCCTTCGCTCATGGCCACGGATCGGATTCGAAAGGTCGATTTGGAAAAGGTACTTTCTTAATATTTCATCATATCTTATAATCTATAATCGTGTTGGTGCTATTGAGGTAACGCTATGAATTTTGCTGAAAGAAACGTTGTGACGATTCTTACCATCGCTAGAATCGTCGAAAATACTCTTGCCTACTGCGTCCCGAACAAGAGTCCCGAGGGATTCTCCGCGGAACAGCGGCGGAGACACGGCGATGCTTTGAGGGCGCTCACCCGCAAAGGGACTCCCTTCGCCATCAATTGCGACAACAACGGCGATGCTGGAAAGACTCTCTATGAGGAGATGAACTACTTCATCGACGATGTCTATGGCGATCCCGGAAGGATTGTGACCGTCGATCTCAACGGCAGCGTCCATGTCGAGAAGTCCCTCACCATCGAGCTTTTCTCCTCCATCGTCAAGCTCAGGCTCTATCTGGAAGGCTTCCTGAACAGCGCTTTGAAGTATCTCAAGGAACATGACGAGCTCGAGGAGAGCTTCGAGAAGACCATCTCTTCCGACATCCGCCTCTATCATGCCCTTGCCGGAAAGATCGCCTCCAATCTCATCTATGACAAGTTCATCGAGATCAATGACAATGCCAACACGTATCTCCAGGCCTATTCCAAGAGCCATGGCGGCACGGATCCGAGGAAGGACAGCCACTTCAATGTCGATGACGATCCGTCCGTCCGAATGCTCAAGAACGAGTTCCGCACCTTGAACCAGGACATGGTTACGGCCTTGAACGCGTATGGCGATGCGGACGAGGAGTTCAAGTTCGCCAGGCAGAGCCTCTACAGCGACTGCGAGCTCTTCACCGGAAAGAAGAAACCCACCGATCTGAAGGCCTTCCGCCAGGTCTTCACGTCCTATTTCGACAAAATCATCCGCGCGACGGAAAAGCCCACCAATGATCTCTTTGTCGCCATGACGAAAGATCTCGACGCCTTCAACAAGGAACAGGCGGAGAAGGCGGCCAAGAAGAAGGAGGAACAAGCCAATGGCTGAGAAGAAAAGAAGGACGATCTATCGTTCCGAGATAGTCTGGTACTCGATCCTGGGGGGCCTGTGGCTCTTCGGGCTGATACTTGCCATTCTCGGCGTGTGCGCCTACAACGTCGGGAAGATCTCCCTCAATCCGCTCTACGGGGCGGAAAGGGCCTGGGCGGCCTTCTTCGGAATGCCCGAAGGGAGCGTCCTCGACTTCCGCATCGTCGGCTCCATCGTGATGGTCGTGAGCATGCTCTGCTTCTTCATCGCCATCTATGCCTACTCTTCCAAGGTCAGCGAGGAAAAGGCTGTCGAGAGAAGAAGGGAAGAGAGGATGAAGATCCTCATGGAGACCACGATCGACGTCTCCAACCAGCCTGTCTCCGGCCAGGAGAATCCAGAAGAAAAGAAATAAGAAGAACGAAGACAAAAGAAAAGGGGAGCCTTGGCTCCCCCTTTTTTGAACGGAACGGCTTATTCGGCCTGGGCTTTCAGCGCCTTCTTGCGGGCCTTGTTCTTGGCCTCGGACTTCATTTCCTTGGCAAGCCTCTTCTCTCTTCTTTCCTTCCACTGCTGAGCGCAATTGCGGCACTCGAATCTTTTCTTTCCCATATTCTTGACCTCTCTACTTGTTGTCGCAATTGAGAATTTTAACCCACTGCGCCTTCCAATGCAAGATGGGAAAACTACTGATTCCAGGAATAGTACTCCTGATCTCTCTTGGGGTCGACCGTCTCTTCGTCATTTGCCTGCTCGTCCAAAGAAAAGAGGGTTTCGGCATAGAGGGAGAGGAAGGCGTATTCGGACAGGGCGATGTGGTCCCTTTCCCCCTTGATGACGATTTTCCCGCCTTTGCGGTAGACCGCCTTGCCTTCCTTGAACGTCTTCAGGACGTAGCCGGCCTTGAGAAGGCTGAGCGCCTTTTGGCAGTCGAGATATGTTTCCATATGGAGATATGCTAGCATCCGGGGGTATAATTGTTAAGCCATGAAAATCGATTATCTTCCCTATCTGCGCCGGAAAGTCGGCCATGATCTCGTTCTCTCCGTCGGGCTCTCGGTTTTGCTCGTCGATCCGGAAAGACGTCTCGTCCTTCTGGAGAAAAGGGCGGACAATGGTCTTTTCTGTCTTCCGGGAGGATCGATAGACCTCGGGGAGAAAGTACTCGACGGGGCAAGGCGGGAGCTTTTCGAGGAGACGGGGATAGCCGACTGCGGGCCCCTGAGTCTCTTCATGGTCCTCTCCGGGGAAGGGTGCCGGCTGCATTATCCCAACGGGGACGTGACGGAATACTGCGATTTCATTTTCCTTGGCGAGTACGATGCGTCGGCCTATGAACCGAAACACGACGGGGAATCCACCTTCGTTGGCTTTGTCCCTTTCGACGCGTTTCCCAAGGAGGAAGACTGCCTTAGGGGGACCTATCGCATCTTCCAGCGATATCTCTCCGGGGAAAGGTCGCTTCTCATCGATTAGGAGGCAAGAAAGATGGCGGAAGAAAAGATCGGATTCGATGCGTATCAGAAGGCGGCCTTTGACCTCGTCTCTCCCGAAGGGAGAAAGGACCTTGTCCTCAACGGCGTCCTGGGACTCGCCGGCGAGAGCGGGGAATGCTGCGACTTGGTGAAGAAAAGCCGTTTCCAGGGGCACGAGCTGAAGAAGGAGGATCTCGTCAAGGAATTGGGCGACGTCCTTTGGTATGTCGCCGAGACCGCTTCGGGCTTGGGCGTTTCGCTCTCCGAAGTCGCCCAGACGAACCTGGACAAGCTCCATCGGCGCTATGGCGGGAATACGTTTTCCGCAGAGAAGAGCCGGCATAGGACGGAGGAGTGATTTTCGGTTTATTGGTTTCTGTATGGAGCAGAAGCTGTTTTTCCTCTTTTTCCGCCCGTTTCCCGTCCTGTCCGTCATTTGATTTGAATGACCATTTCTGCTAAAATGGCCCTGCCGAGGCTTTTTACATGAACATAGAAAAAACCAATCAGTTCGGAAAGATCGCAATCTCGTTGGAAGCCATCGCTAATGTCGCCGGAGACCAGGCCACTCTTGTCTACGGTGTCGTCGGCCTTGTCAGCAAGAAGGCGTTTCTCAATCCGCTTGGCCAGTTCCTCAAGCGGGAGGACTACGCCGATGGCGTTTCCGTCAAGAAGGTCAAGGATGGTTACGAGGTCTCCTTGTATCTCGTCGTGAGCAAGGACGTGAAGATCAGCGAGGTCACCACCGAAATCCAGAAGCAGGTCCACTATGCTCTCGACAGGCAGTTTGGCATGCATTTCAAGGCCGTGAATGTCTTCATCCAGGCGGTGAAGTAGGCCTTCTTTTTTCGTTATTCAATGAGGATTATCGCAACATGATCAAGATAGATGGCGTTATTTTCAAGCAGATGATCATCTCCGGGACGAACAATCTCTACAACTCCTATCCCGAGATTGACAACCTGAACGTTTTCCCGGTCCCCGATGGCGACACCGGAACCAACATGAATCTCACGATGCAGTCAGGCGTCAAGGAAGTCTCCAACAAGAACGATGCCTCGATTGCCCAGGTCGCCAAAGACTTCGCCAGAGGTCTTCTCATGGGCGCCAGAGGAAACTCCGGCGTCATTCTTTCCCAGATTTTCCGCGGATTCTCCGAGGGCCTCGAAGGCAAGGGCGAGGTCGATGCCATCGCGCTGGCCAATGCCTTCATGTCCGCAAAGAACGTCGCCTACAAGGCCGTCATGCGTCCGGTCGAGGGCACGATTCTGACCGTCATCCGCGAGGCGAGCCAGGCTCTTTATGACAAGGCGGAGAAGAACATGCCGATCGATGAGTGCATGGACCTTCTTTTGGACGAAGCCAGAAAGTCCCTCCAGAGGACGCCGGAGCTTCTCCCCGTCCTGAAGGAAGTCGGGGTCGTCGATTCCGGCGGTGCCGGTCTTTGCAAGGTCCTCGAGGGATTTGCCAAGGCCCTTCACAACGAGATAGTCGAGAAGAGCATGCCCTCCGTCACGGAGACGGGAAGCTATTCCACGGGCAAGCCTGCCGCCCCCAAGGAGGATGTCGGAAACGTCCAGTCCAAGTTCGAGCACAAGGAGTTCGGCTATTGCACCCAATTCCTCATGGAGATTCCCGAGAAGCTTCCAAGGGACAAGAAGGCTTTCAACGAAAAACGCTTCAAGGCTGTTCTCGAAGCGCACGGAAATTCCATCGTCTGCGTCTGCGACGGCAGCCTTGTGAAGGTCCATATCCATACCCTCAAGCCCGGAAACATCCTCACCTATGCCCAGCAGTTCGGCGAATTCAAGATGATCAAGATCGACAACATGACCGAACAGCATGAAGAGCTCGTGTTCGAGGACAAGGAGATGAAGGAGGAAGCGGGCGTCCTCGATGATCCCGCCTCTCCCAAGATCGAAGTCACGACTTCCGCTCCCGACTTTTCCAAGAAGGAGAGCGAGAGAAAGGAATATGCCCTTATCTCCGTGGCTGTCGGCGAAGGCATCGAGCGCCTCTTCACGGATCTTTCCGTCGACTATATCGTCTCCGGCGGACAGACCATGAACCCTTCCACTGCCGACTTTGTCGACGCCATCAAGAAGGTTCATGCCAAGAACGTCTTCATCTTCCCCAACAACGGCAACATCCTCATGGCTGCCACCCAGGCAGGAGAACTGATGAAGGAGGAGTGCAACGTCGTCGTCATCCCAACGAAGACCATTCCCGAAGGCCTTGTCGCCTGCATGGTCTACAATCCCGGCTCCAGCGTCGAGGAGAACGTTGATTCCATGAAGGAGAACATCCTCGCCGTCAAGTCCGGCGAAGTCACCTATGCCATCAAGGACACCACCATCGACGGGGTCACCGTCGCCAAGGATCACTTCATGGGCATCACGGGAAAGAAGATCGTCTGCTGCCACAAGCATAAGATCAACACTTTGATGGACATGCTTCGAAAGATGGTCGATGACGAGAGCCAGATCATCACCATCCTCACCGGACAGGACGTCACCAAGGAAGAGTTCGACACGCTCTCCAAGAAAGTCAAGGATGCCTATTCCGATTCTTGCGACATCTCCATCGAGGAGGGCAAGCAACCTGTCTATTCCTTCTTCGTCTCCGTTGAATGACATCATTCGGCCGCTCGCAAGGGCGGCTTTTTCTGTGCCTTGCTTGGAATCGCTTTCACGATAGAGGGTTCTTCTTTTATCTCACAGGGTGCTATAATGTCTTCACGTGAAACCTCACGCTGTGAGACAAAGAACCATGGAAAAAGAAAAGATTCTGCAGTATGCCCGTGCTTTCCTCGACCTCATCGGAAAGACGGCGCGCTTGCCTGACGACAGGCAGAACCTCGGGTATGGAAGAGGGCAGAGGATGATTCTCTTCTACCTTTCCAACCATCCTGACGGTGTGCCTTCCGGCGAGCTTTCCTCCTCCCTCCATGTCGGGACGGGAAGGATCGGAAACGCCCTCAAGGAATTGGAGAAAAAAGGCTACATCCTGAGAAAGACCGATGCGGCGGACAGGCGCAAGGTCCTCGTCTTTCTGACGGGAAAGGGCATCGCCTACACCGAAGAGAGACGCCAGGAGCTCCTCCGCAACATCGAGCATGGCATCCAGGCCGTCGGAGAAGAACGCTTCCAGGCCTTTCTTGAGACTTGGGCACAGCTCGCTTCTGCCGCCCAGGAGGAAAACGCCGGAAAGGAGGAAACATGTTCAAGCTCTACACGCGACTGAGAAAAAGGGATTGGGCCCTGGTCGCCATCATCGTCGGCCTGACCGTCCTTCAGGTCTGGTGCACCATGCTGATGGTCGATTACATCAGCGACATCATCCTTTCCATTACTTATCTTAACTATCACAACAATCTGTCGGCTTTCCTCTCTGTCTTTGAGGGGATAGCTCTTCCGGAGGGAGGGAATGTTCTTGCTGGTCTCGTCTCCCTGATTTCCGGTTACGGGACAGCAGAAGGCGGGATAGACTGGTCGGGACTTCTTTCTGATCCGGGCTATAATGCTTTCCTCGGCTTTTTGGATCCTGCCGCCCGGGCGCCTTTCGATGGCATCGCCTCGGCTTCCACTGGCCAGATCTGGTTCAACGGCGGAATGATGGTCCTCGTCGCCTTGGGCCTGGCGGCTTGCCAGATCGTCATCGAAGTCCTGGCTTCCTATATCACTTCCCACTTTGCGACCGACATCCGCAGCGACGTGAACGGCAAGATTTCGTCTTTCTCCCTCGCCGAGATCAACAAGTTCTCGACGGCTTCTCTCATCACGAGAACGACAAACGACATCCAGCAAGTCTCCATGTGCACCCTCATGATGCTCCGGATGGTCTTCGCCGCTCCTGTGACGGCCATCTGGGCCATCTGCAAGATCCAGGAAGTCTCCTATCAGCTCACTTTGGCGACGGGGATCGCGATCGTCCTTCTTGTCATCTGTCTCGTCTTGATCATGGGGGCCGTCCTTCCGCAGTTCAAGATCATGCAGAAGCGCATCGACAAGATCAATTCCCTGACTCAAGAGACCTTGACCGGCATCCGCGTCGTCCGGGCTTTCAATGCCGAGGACTATCAGGAACAGAAGTTCCAGAAGGCCAACGGCAACCTCACCAAGAGCCAGCTTTTCACCGGCCGCATGCTCTCCCTCATGTCCCCGGTCATGATGATCATCATGAACGGCCTTACCCTCTCTATCTATTGGATCGGTGCGACTTTGATGCAAAACGGTTCGACGACTTTGAACTATGCCAGCGTCTCCGCTTTCTCTTCCTTGGCGACACAGATCGTCATGGCCTTCATGATGCTTTTGATGATGTTTATCCTCTGGCCCAGGGCGAGCGTCTCCGCCAAGCGTATCAACGAGGTTTTGCAGACGCAGAACTCGATTCTCGATCCCGAGAACGAAAAGAAGACGACGGAAGTCGGGACGGTGGAATTCAAGGATGTCTCCTTCCGCTATCCCGATGCGGAGGCGGACATCCTCGAGCATATTTCTTTCCGTGCGAACAAGGGGGACACCGTCGCCTTTATCGGCTCGACGGGCTCGGGGAAGTCCACCCTCGTCAATCTTGTGACCCGTCTTTACGATTGCACGGAAGGCGAAGTCCTCGTCGATGGGGTCAATGTGAAAGAATTGAGGCAGAAGACCTTGCGAAGCAAGATCGGCTTCGTGCCCCAGAAGGGCGTCCTGTTCTCTGGGACTGTCTTTTCCAACATCGGCTTCGGAAGGGAGTCCCTCACGAAGGAACAATGCGACAGGGCATTGAGGATCGCTTGCGCCGATGAGTTCGTCGCGAAGATGGAAGGCGGTCAAGAGGCGCCTATCGCCCAGGGCGGAACAAACGTGTCCGGCGGACAGAGGCAGAGACTTTGCATCGCAAGGGCCATCGCCATCGAGCCGGAAATCTTTGTCTTCGACGATTCCTTCTCCGCGCTCGACTTCAAGACGGACAGGATGGTCCGCGACAATCTTGCCCGGGAAGAAAAGGAGGCGACGAAACTCATCGTCGCCCAGAGGATCGGGACCATCATGGATGCCGACCTCATCCTTGTCCTCCAGGAAGGAAAGGTGGTCGGCCAAGGAAGGCACAAGGAGCTTCTTCAGACGTGTCCTGTCTATCGCGACATCGCCTTGAGCCAGCTCAGCAAGGAGGAACTCGGCATATGAGACGCGGCATGCAGCAAGGGCCGGCAATCCGGCTCGAGAAAGGGGAGGCTTTTTCCTCCCTCAAGAAACTCGGAAAGAGCGCCAACAAGTTCCTCATCGCCATCGGCATCGCCGCCCTCCTTCTGGTCGTCGGCGTCGTCCTGCAGATTCTGGCGCCGAGCTATCTTTCCGACTTCACCAACGAGATCGCCGACAACTATCTTTCCAGGACGATCGATATGGAAAGGCTCCTGCACATCGGCATCATCCTCATCGTTTTCTATTTTGTCGTCGCCTTGACGACCTACGGCTCCAGCTTCATTCTCACGACCGCCTCCCAGCTCTATGCCATGCGCCTGAGGCAGGATATCGCCGGCAAGATCAACCGAATACCGCTCTCCTATTTCGACAGCCACCCCTTCGGCGACATCCTTTCGACGCTGACAAACGACGTCGACCAGATCGGCCAATCCCTCCAGCAATCCGTCGGCATGATCGTCCAGTCGCTGTTCATGCTCATCGGCGTCTTGATCGCCATGTTCTGCACTTCCTGGCAGATGGCGTTGACGGCCTTGATTTCCCTTCCCTTCATGATCGTCTTCGTCATCATCGTTACCAAGTTCGCCATGCCTCAGTTCAAGAACAGGCAGGACAGCCTTGCCGACGTCAATGCCGTCGTCGAGGAGACCTACAATGGACAGCTTATCGTCAAGTGCTTCAATGCCCAAAGCAAGGTCGATGCCCTTTTCGAGAAGAGCAACGGACATCTCCGCTCCGCCATGTTCAAGGCCCAATGCTTCGGCGGTCTCTTCCAGCCCCTCATGTCCTTCATCTCCTACTTCGCCTATGCGGCCGTCTATCTTGTCGGCGGCCTTCTCATGGATGCCGATGCGGGAGTCACCTTCGGGACGATAACGGCCTTCACCGTCTACGTTTCGCTCTTCCAGTCGCCACTTAGCCAGATCGCCCAGGCGATGAACACCGTCCAGATGGCGGCGGCCTCCTCCAAGCGTGTCTTCGACTTCCTGGACCAGGAAGAGTTGGCATCGGAAGAGGGAAAGAAGCCGGTCTTCCTCAAAGAAGACGGCATCGAGCATGTCCGTGGCGAGGTGGAGTTCCGTAACGTCTGCTTCTCCTATGACGACAGCCGTGAGATCATCCATGACTTTTCCGCCAAGGTCGAACCCGGCATGAAGGTCGCCATCGTCGGACCGACGGGTGCCGGAAAGACGACCATGGTCAACTTGCTCATGCGGTTTTACGAGGTCGACAAGGGGGAGATTCTCATCGATGGCGTCTCCACCAAGGATATGACCCGGAAAGAGATCCACGACATATTCGGGATGGTCCTTCAGGATACATGGATGTTCGAAGGGACCGTCCGCGAAAACCTCGTCTACAATACGCCGAACGTCACGGACGAGAGAGTTCTTAAGGCCGTCCATGAGGCCTCCATGGGCCACTATGTCAAGACATTGCCCGGTGGATTGGACTATGTTTTCGAAGATTCCGCCACGATCGCAAGCGGTCAGAAGCAGCTCTTCACCATCGCCAGGGCGATGATAAAAGATGCCCCGCTTCTCATCCTGGACGAGGCGACATCCAACGTCGACACCAGGACAGAAGAAAAAATCCAAGAAGCTATGGACAAGCTGACGGAAGGAAGGACATCCTTTGTTATTGCCCATCGATTGAGTACTATCCGCAACGCCGACCTCATCCTCGTCATGAAGGATGGAAATATCGTCGAACAAGGGACGCACGAGAGCCTGATGGCAGAAAACGGCTTCTATGCCTCGCTCTACAATTCTCAATTTGCTTTCGAATGATTGTTCACGGGCTGGGACTTCCGGCCCTTTTCTGTCGTCGACCCGATAGAAATCCGCGTTTTCTTCTGCTATGATTGACACGCAAATGAAAAACAAGAAATATTCGCTATCCGCCGTTTTCCTCCTCTCTCTCCTGACGCTTTTCTCCTGCGTCGGAGAATCTTCTTCCCTTCCGTCCTCCCCGACTTCCCAGACCTCCCAATCCTCTTCCCCTGCCCCGTCTTCGCCTTCGACATCGACCTATCCTCCATTTTCCTATCCCGATAGCGTCACCATCGACGAGGATCCCTATGCGGACATTCTGACGGAGGCGGATCGGGAAGCCTTCTACGAAGACTATGAACCGGCCTCCTGCTACATGGACAGCTACTATCGCAGTCTCCATCATCTGATGAGCGGCGAAATCGCCGACCAGGACCAGGAACCCACCCTCTCCGAATACCAGCCCATGGAGGATTCCCTTTTCGTCCGGAACTCCTCTTCCTATTATTCCGAGGACGGGAACGCCTATTATGTCCAGGATGCCCACGGCAGTTTCGCCTATGCCGTCTATCGTGGCGGAGCCTACATCACTCTGGAGGAAGTGGCAGCCTACGTCTATGCCTTCCATGATGTCCCGGCCAACTACGACGCCGGGAAGAACCGGAAGCCGAAGGACTCCCCGTGGGGGATCTATCTCCGCGTGAACAACTCCCGTTTCTCCGGCGACACTTCGCGCTATCCCTACGAGCCCGAGCTTCCCGACATTCTTTCGGGCGACCTGGTCTATTATGAAATCGATATCGGAACCACGGGAACCGATTGCGATCCCAGCTATGCCGTCAGGCCGTACAACGATGGCGAGAGGATCACCCGCGGCGCCGCCAGGATCGTCTATACCCGTTCCAAACGCGGAAACGAAGAGATCGAGGATCCTGACGAAGGCTATGTCTTCTACACCTACAACCATTACAACGACTTCCAGGAATGGCTCAACTACGAAGGCGGATGGGGTGAGATGTTTGGAAACATCACAGGCGGAGGTGAGCTCTCCTCCAAGCACGATTACAATCCGACTCCCTATGTCGAGACGGCGAGAGAAGACTTCTAGACATGAAAAAAGGCGGGATGGACCGCCTTTTTCTTTGACCGTTTTCGATTAATCGACGCTCTTGAGAGAGGTGGACATGTCCACCTTCAAGATCTTTCTCAGGAGGAGGGCATCCGTCAACAGGATGAAGGCGAGGACAAGGGCGATTGTGAGGAAGTAGGTTCCGACCAGGATGCTGGCCACGCTCCCGAAGTCGAGAAGAAGAAGGACGATGTACATGATCAAGACGCCGACGGGAAGACCGACAAGAAGGCCGAGTCCGGCCATGATCATGATTTCCCGGTAGATATACATGACGACTTCCTTGTTGTGGTAGCCAAGGACCATCAAAGTCGCGATTTCCCTCTTTCTCTCGCCGATGTTGAGGTTCGTCAGGTTGTAGACGACGAAAATGGACAGGAACAGGGCAAAGACGATGATGATGATGGCGATCGGGACGATGGTATCCGAAAGGCCCGGATAATCCAGCGGCGGCAAGGAATTGGCGACGTCGATGATGGCAAAGCCGCAGAAGACCAAGGCCGTGCTGCCGGCGACGGAAAGGACCGTCATGATGAGGTTTTTCTTGTAGCGGCAGAGATTCCGGATCGTGGACTTGTAGCGGAAGGGAAGAATTTTCCAGAGGGGAATCCTTTCGAAAAGTATCTTTTTCCCGGCTTTCGGAGCGAGAGGCTGAAGGAGCTCGGCGGGGGAGGATTTCAGGAATTTCCTCACGACGCGATATGTCACAAGGAGGACGATGAGGATCATGAGGATGCCACAGACGAGACCGAATGCGGGATTCATAAGGTTTGCCATCTCGGGACAGAAGAAGGTCGTCTCGAATGCCGGGTAGATGGCGAGAGGCAAGGAATAGACGCCGACGATCGTTCCGACGACAAGAGAGATGACACCGCATATCAGGGAGAGAAGGAGGTATTTCAGTTTGATCTTGGAATCCGGCACGCCGAGGGAGCGATAGCAGCCGATGATGTTTCTTTCCTCTTCGACCATTCGGGTCATCGTCGTGGAGACGACAAGAGCGGAGACGGCGATGAAGAAGATGGGGAAGAGAAGGGCGATGATGTCGATTTTGCCTGTGTAGTTTACGATGTAGGCATAAGACATGTTCTCCTCGAGGGTCAGATAGTGGATCTCGCCGTATTTGTCCCCCAGGACTGACGCGATGGATTCCTGGCATTCCTTGACGAAGTCGTTATAGCCATCGGTGAAGTAGCTATATTCGCTGCTGCCGCGAAGTGTCACATAAAGATCCGTGGTCGGAAAGGAGACATCCAACGTGACGCCGGGGATGATTTCCACGGTCATCACGAAATCTTGGCTACGCATATAGATGATCTGCTTGATTTCTTCGAGATTGATGAGGTCAAGCTCTTCATAGCGTGAAAAGTTGAGGGGGTTGGCAACGATCCCCACCACAGTTTTGGTGCCGAAAACATCTCCCAAATCAATTGTATCGCCAACGGAATATTGAACCATATCCAAACGTGCACGCTCGACAACAACTTCATTTGATTTGACAGGCATTCTTCCTTCAACGATTGAAATCGGTGCAATAGTCATACCATCCGGGATGCCATAGAAACGCGTCAAAGGCATATCCTCTGGGAAGCCCATGTCATAATCCATGGATTCGAACACGGAAGAGTCAAGCATCGTCAGACCTTCTGCGGATGTCGCGATTCGGGACTGAAGCAGATCATCGACGATATCGAGGATTCCATCGCCATCCTCGTCCTGGAATCCGGTATCCGAAGAAGACTTCAGGATGAGATCCGGTGCGTTTTCCCTTCGCAGCTCGTTTCCAAAGGAGGTCTGGATCATCGGAGAGATTGTCCCGAGGCCGGAAACGAATGCGATGCCAAGAAGCATGATGACGACGATGGAGAAGAGCTTGGATATGTTCGTCCGGATGCTTCGCGTGATGGTCAAGAAATAGGAATGCATCTTACCACTCGATCTCCTCGATGTCCTTCGGTTTTTCGTTCATCTCGATGGATTCGACAGAACCGTTCTTGATATGGACGACTTCGTCCGCCATGTCCTTGATGGCGGAGTTGTGGGTCACGACGATGATCGTCTTCCCCTGGTCATGGGACATGTCTTTGAGCAGCTTGAGGATCGTCTTTCCCGTCTGATAGTCCAAAGCACCAGTCGGTTCGTCGCACAAAAGGATCTTGGGATTCTTTGCCAAGGCTCTGGCTATGGAGACGCGCTGCTGTTCGCCACCGGAAAGCTGGGCAGGGAAATTGTTCATTCTTTCCTGGAGGCCGACTTTGGCGAGGATGTCTTCCGGAGAAAAGGCGTCACGGCACATTTCCGTCGAGAGCTCGACGTTCTCCTTGGCCGTCAGGTTCGGCATCAGGTTGTAGAACTGAAAGACGAATCCGACATCGTTGCGACGATAGTCGCAGAGCTGCCGGTCGTTGAAAGAAAGAAGATTCTTTCCATCGATGACAAGCTCGCCTTCATCGGCCTTGTCCATGCCTCCGATGAGGTTGAGGGCAGTCGTCTTCCCCGATCCGGAAGGGCCGAGGACGATACAGAATTTGCCTTCTTCGACATCGAAAGAGAGATCGTTGACGGCTTTGATGACGTTGTCGCCCACGTGGAAGACTTTCATGACGTGGGAGATTTTGACCATGGTTTTTTTCATAGGTTTGCTGTGATTTCTGTCTCGATAAAATTATAGTTTTTCTCTTGATTGTTTTCAATTTTAATAATTTTAACATTAAATCAAATGGTGTTGATAAAATAGACAGATTTGATTAAAATGTTGACTGATGTGGAGGCGAATATGCGAACGGAAAAAAACGATCTGCGCTCCCTTTATTCAAAGAGCGTCATCAAAAGGACTCTTGTTCAGCTTCTTGAGACCAAGACAATCGACAAAATCTCCGTTGCCGAGCTATGCAAGGAATGCAAAATCAATCGTGGGACTTTCTACAACCACTTTTATGATATCTACGATGTCTATCGCAACGTTGAAAGCGATTTCTTCAACGAGATACGCTCCCGTCTCGATGCCATCAGTCTGTACAAACTCGACACGGATTTCTTTGTCGCCCTGCTGAGATTTTTCTATGATTCCCCCGTCATGGCTCGCATCTCGGCGACGAGCGTCCACGATTCCGAGCTCATCGCCAAGGTGAGAGGGATGATCCGCGAGAAAGTCATCCACGACTTGGAGGGGCATGGGGTGGCATACGATTCGAAAAAGATGGAAGGGTTGTTCGGCTACATCGTCGGCGGTTGCTCCTATCTTATCACGCGTTGGGTCTTGACCCGCAAGGAAAAAGACATTCCAAAAGTGGCGGAGGAGTGCTCCGAGTACACGAGGAAGCTTCTTTCCATCTATCTCGAAAACGGAAAATGATCAAATCGCCCAGCGGCCGTTGCGGAAGATGGGGATGACTTTCCCGTCTTTCGTCGTGCCGTCGATGTCCAAAGTCTCGTCGCCGATCATGAAGTCGACGTGGACGGTGGAGACATTGAGCGGATATTTGGCTATCTCGGCTTCGTCCATCTTCTCGTAGCCTTTGATGAGCATGCTGAAGGCGCGGCCGAAAGCGAGGTGGCAGGAGGCATTCTCGTCGTAGAGGGTGGAGAAGAAGAGCTTTCCTGTCTCATTGATGGGAGAGTCGACGGGGACGAGGGCGCATTCGCCGAGGTAATATCCGTTTTCACTGTTGAAGATTGCGTCCTTGAGGACTTCCTCGCCCTTTTCGGCATGAACCTCGACGATCTTTCCTTCATGGAAACGGAGAGAGAAGTTTTCGACGACCTCGCCTCGCAGGCTTAGAGGCTTTGTCGCATAGACGATGCCTTCCGTCTTGTACTTGTCCGGAGAGGTGAAGCACTCCTCCGTCGGGATGTTGGGCTGGAAGTGGATGCGGCTTGTCTTCGCATATTCACCGCCGGCTTCCCAGATGACGTCATCCACGAGGCCGACATGCAGGTCCGTGCCTTTCTTGGAGGTGTAGTGCAGGGCGACGAGGCCGAGCGAATTCATCTTGTCCATATGGCTGACGAGGTTCCGGTCGTGTCTCTTCCAATTCTCGATGGGATCCCCCTCGTCGGCGCGGGAGACTTTCAGGATCAGGGAAAGGAGTTTTTCCTTGGCCTCTTCGTCGTCAAGATCGGGGAAGACTTTCTTGGCCCATCCCAGAGAGGGATAGCCGGCGATGGTCCACTGGCACTCGCTGTCCCACTTGGAACGATAGTTCCAGATCTCTTTGGCTTTGGAGGAGGTGATGCGTCCGTTCTTTGCCTGGTCGATGCCTTTCAGCGCATCAGGATCGTCCGATTCGATGAAGATGCGGCAGGGGAACTTCTTCAGGAAGTGTTCCTGCTCGGCCTTCTCCATCTCGTCGAGATGGCAGAAGAGTTCCTCTTCGCCATAGGCGAGATCGAGCTTGCTCCTTTCCGAATCGGTGTACTTGACGTAGACCCGGCTCGCCCCGGCAAGGTAGCACTCTTTGACGACGAGTCGGATGAAATCATAGATTTCGACGGAAGCCGTCACGAAGACTTCCTGCCCTTTTTGCACGTTGGCACCCGTCCTGACGATGAGGCGGGCATAGTTTTCGATGATCTGTTTGTCCATGTTTCTGTTTCTCCTCGACTATTCTATCACTCCAAAGGGACGTCCTGTCCGAGCTCTGGCATTCTTTCCTCTTCCGGAAGGGCGATGGAGCGCAGGCTGGCCTCGATCTTCCTCGTCTTTGCCCCGACGAGGTCCTCCAGCTTTTCGCGTGTCCTGTCAAGGTTCGTTAAAGCATCGGAGAGGGTCCGGGAGAATTTCGAGAACTCCTGCTTTACCTTTCCGAGGAGGGCATGGACCTCGTTTGTCTTCTTTTCGATCGCCAGCGTCTTGAAGCCGACGGAAAGGGCGTTGAGGAAGGCGCACATGGTGGATGGGCCGGCGATGACGACATGGTGCTGGCGCTGCAGTTCCTCGAGCAGTCCCATTTTCAGGACTTCGGAATAAAGGCTCTCCACGGGGAGGAAGAGAACGGCGAATTCCGTCGTGTGCGGGACGTCGATGTATTTGTCCGCGATATCTTTGGCGAAAAGCAGGACGCTTCTCTTCAGCTCCTTTCTGGCCGAGTCCGCGCCTTCTTTGTCTCCGGCTTCCAATGCTTCTTCCAGCCTTTCGTAAGGGGCCAGAGGAAACTTGCTGTCGACAGGGACGTAGACGGGTTCCTTGCCCTTGCCGGGCAGGGCGATAGCAAATTCGACCGGGTCCCGCGAGCCCTTCTTCGTGACGATGTTTCGTTCGTATTGCCCCGGGACGAGGATCTCCTCGAGGATGTTGGCAAGCTGCGTCTCGCCCAGGATTCCTTTCGTTTTGACGTTCGTCAGGACCTTCTTCAGGGACGAGACGTCCTCGCCGATGCGCGTCATTTCGCCGACGGCCTTGTAGACATCCTTGAGTTGGCCGACAACGCTCTGGAAAGATTGGGCGAGTCTCTCGTCGAGAGCCTTCTGGAGCTTCTCGTCGACGACATTGCGGATCTCGCCGAGCTTTTTCTCGTTGCTCTCGCGCATCTCTTGCAGGCTGCTTTTGACACCGGAAAGTCCATCCGCGAGGATCTTGTTCATATTTTCTAGGCGCAGATGGAGGCTTTCAGCCATTTGCTTCTGCGCCTGTTCCTGGCTTTTATCGAAAGCGGAAGTCCAGGACGAAAGCAGACGTTGGATGGCATCGAGCTGGTTCTTCAGCAGCGAGTCCATCGCATCGAATTGGCTTTTCAGAAAGGTAATGTCTTTGGCGGAAGAGGCGGGCGATTCCTCTTCCTTCTTCTTTCGAAACTGAAGGAAAAAGATGAGAAGAAGGATGAGGACGGCACAGGAAACGAAGAGGGAGAGGATAGAAAGGATCTCCATAGGATTGACCTCCTATGATTCATTATAGGTGCAGACTCAGCGTTTTTCTTCCGAAGGGAGATCGATACCTTTTGTCAAGGCTCGATACAGCTGCTTGCGTGTCTTCGCCTTGCTGGAGGTGATGTCCTGGAAAAGCTCGTTGTTTTTGAAGAGCCGGAAGAAAAGCGTATTGAACAAGATCTCGTAGAGGGCGAGGATCAAAGCGGATTTAAGGAGATTGAACGGGATATAGACCGCGAAAATGATGCCGGCATAGGGGAAGGGGAAGCCCATGCTTCCCAAGCTATCTTCCACCGCCTTGACGGCTGCGGAATCAAAGCAGGTCGTGTACCGCAGGGAGAGATAAGTCGGTGTGATGAAAAGGAAATTCAAGAGGGTCATGATGACGGCCACAAAGAGGGCGATAAAAAGGTATCCAACAAGACGGAATTTGAACCCTTTTCTGAACAGATGGAAAAGATGGCTTGAAATGAAGATGCCGAACAAATAGAGCAAAGAAGAAAGAATGGCTGCGAGATCGCCGATATACAAGGCCTCACCGACGGATGTGGGCATCGTCAGCATATGGATCAGTGTCTTGATGAAGGCTATGGAACAAGCCCCGGGAAATCCGGTCAGGACGTATCCGACGATGATGGTGAGGTCGGAGATTTCGATTTCACACCAGGACGCAAAGGGGTAGGGAATCTTGACGTAGAGCATCAAGACGACGCCGAGAGCGGAAAGAAGGGCGATGATGGCCATACGATAGACGACGAGTGACGATTTTCTTCTCATATGAGAAAAGCCTCCTTTCTTCAGGGAGGCCTAGTTGTTTCATGACCATGACCTTGACTTCTTCCATCCAGCCTTTACTGTCGCCTCCGGAATCGCACCGGATCGTGGAACCATGACCGTTCCTCGCGGGGTTTACCGCCGAGTGGGAATTTCACCCTACCCTGAAGTCGAAAATAGATTAGCAGGGCGATTCTTCTTTGTAAAGGCTTCCAATCAAGTTTTGATCGTCACGTGCGATCCCTTGCCGTCCTTGGTCACGACGATCTGCTTGTCGATGCTTTCCTTCAGCTCGTCGACATGGGAGATGATTCCGACAAGGCGCTTTCCGTCGGAGAGCTTTTGCAGGAGAGCGATGGCGCTATGGAGGGCGTTTTCGTCGAGCGTCCCGAAGCCTTCGTCGATGAACATGGCTTCCAATCGGATGCCGCCGCTCATCTCCTGGACGACATCGCTTAGGCCCAACGCCAAGGCGAGGGCCGCCATGAAGGATTCGCCGCCGGAAAGAGTCGAGACGTCGCGATAGCGCCCCGTCCCGCGGTCGAGTATTTCCAGGTCCAATCCGGTCTGGGATCTTCTGTCCCGTCCTTCCTCTTTCAGACGGAAAGAATAGACGCCATCGGTGAGCAGGGAAAGCCTTTTGTTGGCGCTTCGAACGACGATTTTGAAATAGTATTGCTGAACATAGGCTTCGAACGAAATCTTTGGTCGGTCAGGCAATTGCCCGGCGATGAGCAGATAGATCTCGCTGACGATGCTGAATTCCTCAAGGATTCCCTTTCTTTCCGCCGCACATTTTTGCAGTGACTCGAGGCTTGCCCTGTTTCGGATGAGATCGGAAGCAATTTTTTCCCTCTTTTCTTTCGTGGAGGTTTTCTCGTCTAGGAGATTTTTCTTTTTTTCCTGCAACGGGAGAAGGTCGACTTTTTCGTCATCGCCGACTTGGGATTTCAATGTCGCAAAACGGCCTTCTTTCTCGGCTATCCCTTCCCGATAGGCGCGGACTTCCTCTTCCAAGGAGGAAATAGTCTCCAGAGGAAGAGACCATGCTTTGTAGTCTTCTTCCGTCATCAAGGCTTTCCCCAGGGCTTCTTTCAGACTTTCACGGGCTTTCGACAGTCTCGACTGCTCTTTGTTGAGGCTGTCTGTTGCCGTGGACAGGATTCCTTTGAGCTCTTGGAGGCGAAGACGCATCTTGGAAAGCGTCTGCGCGCTGTTTTCGTAGTCCTTCTCGATCGCCTGGATTCTGCTGGAGATGGCTTCTTTTTCGTCTTCCGCATCGCTTTTGTTGAGGGAAGACAGGTTGAGCACGGAAAGCTGTCTTCTTTTTTCTTGGAGGGCGGAGGACAGAGAGGCGATGTCCTCACTTTCCTTGAGGTATGCCGATTGCAGGGCATGCACTCTCTTTTCGAGAGAGTCGACCTCTTCCTTTGAAGGCAGGGACTCTTGACGGCTCGCCGGGTGTGGATGGTCGGAAGAACCGCAGACGGGGCAGGGTTCTCCATCCTTTAGCTCTGCGGCAAGTATTCCGGCCTGTCCGAGATAGAAGGCATCGCGTCTGTCCTGATATGTTTTTTCGATGGATCGGAAATCCTCGTAATGACGTTGGAGGATATTCTTTTTGAGGGAATAAGCCTTGTCGTCCTCTTCGATGGCGTCCATAAGAGAAAGGCCGCTATCGAGTTCGGCTAGCCTTTTTTGGAGACTTCCAAGGGAGAGCCTCGATTTCTTCTTATCCTCAAAATCCCTTTCAAGGTCAGGAAGGGCCTGCTCGATCTCCGAAACGCTTCGCTCGGTCATTTTGATGGAGTCCTTAAGGGAATGCACGTTATCCTCGGACCGTTGCCTTTCTTGGACGAAAGGGGCGAGCGAAAGGCACTTGTGGCCCATTTGGACACGGAGACTCTTCTTATCGAAATCATCCTTTTTCTCTCTGAGAGAGAGGAGTTCCTTTTGACAGATGTCTTTCTGTTCGATCAATGAATTGTTTTTTTCAGCTGCTGCAATGAAAATTTCGTTTTTGTTTATTGATTCATCAATTCTATCAATATTTTTGTCACATTCCTTTATGCAAGATTCCATATGATTTGTAAGGCGTGACAATACGGGGATAAGGTTATCGACGGCATGTATGTCCAGAATACGGGAGAGCTCTTCGGTTTCCGAAAACGAATCGATGGAATGGATTGCCAGGATGTCCGCCAGCATCTTGCTTTCAATCCTGTCCTTTTCAAGGGCGAGAGCCTGCCGCTTTTTTTGGACGGCGTCTTGAAGTAGAGCATATTTCTCGGTCTTGAAAATCTTCTGCAGCAGCATTTTTCTTTCGTCGCTTTTGCAGTTGAGGATTTTGAGGAAGTCATTCTGCGCGATCATCACGGTCTGACTGAATTGCTCCCGGGTGAGTCCGAGCAGATCGACGATTTCCCTGTCGACGTTTTCCTTCTTTGAAAGAACGATGTTCTTTCCCAAAATTTCCAGCTGCGCATTTTCCGGCTCGAATGTCGTTCCGGCACCGCGCATTTTCGGCCTTTGGTAGGCGGGACTCCTTTCGATGCGATAAATTTCTCCGCGGTGCTCGAAAGTCAGGAGAACGACGGTCTTTGCGGACGGCTCCGCATAGTCGGAACGGAAACTGGTCGAGCTGCGTCTTGTCTTTCCGCCGGAGCTTTCCCCATAGAAGGCAAACGATATCGCATCGAAAATGGTTGTCTTTCCGGCACCGGTGTCGCCGGAGATGAGGAAAAGGCCGTTTTCGCCAAGGCGCCTGAAATCGATCGTCGTCCTGTCGGCATAGGGGCCGAAGGCCTGCATCGTCAATTCGATGGGCTTCATTCCTTGTTTTCCTCCTCCAGTCCCTTCAGGACATTCCGAAGCGCCTGCATGCGCTTTTCATCCGGCTTTTGCCCGCCGAATTGCATCGAATAGAAGGCCTCGAAAAGGTCGGGGAGAGATTTCTTTTCGATGGACTCCAGGGACTGTATGTCCACCTCCTCCGTGGTCTTGCTGTTTTCGATGGAGAAACGGATCATGTTCGGAAATACCGTGCCGAGAGAGAGGCGGGCATCGAAGACGACGTCCTCGTCCAGCAGGACGACGTGGACGAAATCCTCGCTATAGGGCATGGCCATGATGTCTTTGAAATGGCCGCGAACGGTGCGGACATCGTGCACGATAGGCAGGGCGACCGTCTCGATCGATGTTTTGCCCTTTTCCCTGAGCTCGACCAGTGTGACGGATTTGACGTGTTTCTCCTCCGAGAGAGAATATTTCATTATCGAGCCGGCATAGCGAATCTTTTCTTCTGTCATCTTCTGGCTGCGGTGGATATGACCCAACGCGACGTAATCGTAGTCGCGATAAAGAGAGGCCTCCACCGCCTCGCTTCCGCCGAGGGACAGGATTTCCGAATCGCATATCTGGGCGCCGGCGACGAACTGATGGGAGAGAATGACGTTTCGCATTCCTTTGCCGATGGGGTGGTGGGAGAGGAGGACTTTGATCGCATCCTGATAGGACTCGATTCTCTCGTCGGGGTAATAGAGACGGACATCGGAAGGGCGCACGAAGGGAAGAAGATGAAAGAGGACCTCGCCATACTCGTCCTTCAAGGCGACGGTTCCGATCGAACCATCGAAGACATCGGAAAAATAGACGTTGGAATGCTTGAGCAGAGCGCTGAGATAGCCGACGCGTTCGTTGGAATCATGGTTTCCCGAGATGGCGATGACGGCGATGTGGGAAGATGATAGTGCCGTGACGAAGTCGGAAAGAACGACATAGCATTCCGCAGAGGGGGCCGCCCTGTCGTAAATGTCCCCGGAAAGAAGGACGGCGTCCACCTTTTTTTGCTTTGCGATGTCGACGATGGCCGCCAAGACTTTCCTCTGATCCTGGAGAAGGGGAATGTCATTGAGCCGTCGCCCGAGATGAAGATCGGCAGTATGAAGAAATTTCATTCGTGAAAATCCTGTTGCCAATAGTTTAGTGGCTTTTCAAGTTCAGAGAAAGACGGAGGACGAAAAAAGAGACGGGCGATGGACAAAAAGCTATAATGGTAGACATGAAATCCCTTCGCGAACTATTGATACTCGGACCAGGGCCTTCTTCGAGTCATACGATCGGCCCCTATCGCATCGTTCAGGCCTTCAAGAAAGAGCATGGATCAGATTTCCACGACGTCGAGGTCATTCTTAAGGGCTCCCTGTCTTTGACGGGAAAGGGACATGGAACGGACCGGATCCTTCGGCAGGCCTTCGATGAAACGCCTGTCCGTGTCCGTTTTGAGGATGCGATAGACTCGGAGCATCCTAACACGATGGTTCTCATCGGACATAAAGAAGACGGCAAAGAAATCCAGGAGACTTATTATTCCATCGGAGGAGGGGCCTTTCGCAAAAAGGGGCAGGCCTATGCTCCGAAAGATATTTATCCTTTTTCAACCTTCGACGGCATGAAAAAGTATATGGCCAGCCATGGCGTGGAGGATATTTATGAGCTTGTCGAGATGGTGGAAGGCAAGGATATTCTTGAATACGGCAAGTCTCTGCTTGAGCATTCTTTTTCGACGATAGAATCAGGGCTCAAAGAGACGGCCATTCTTCCAGGACCATTGAAACTTGTTCCTGTTGCCGGGAAGATTTGTCAAAAGGCGATGGAAGAAGACAGAAGAAAAGACAGGCGAATGCTTCTTTTGGCGGCCTTCAGCTATGCCACCAGTGAAGAAAACGCAAGAGGGAAAGAGGTCGTCACCTCGCCGACCTGCGGCGCCAGCGGCGTTGTTCCCGCCGTGCTCTATTATGAAAAGAAGTTTCGCCTGCGTCAGCCCGATGAATTGGCCAGAGCCTATCTCGTCGGCGCCCTTATCTGCGACTTCATCAAGGAGAACGCTGCCATCTCTGGGGCGATGTATGGCTGCCAGGCAGAAATCGGATCTGCCGCTTCCTTTGCAAGCGCCGCCCTTGCTTATCTCGACGGCCTTTCCGTCTATCAGATCGAATATGCGGCCGAGGTCGCCATGGAGCATTTCCTTGGGCTGACTTGCGACCCTGTCGACGGCTATGTCCAGATTCCCTGCATCGAAAGGAATGCGATGGCGGCCATCCACAGCTATGCGGCCTATCTTTTCAGCAAGGACATCGCTTTGTATCGACACAATCTCGTCAGTTTCGACAACGTCGTCAGGGCCATGAAGGAGACCGGGCAGGAGCTCCCGCCCGATTTGAAGGAGACTTCTCTCGGCGGACTAGCCAAGATCATCGGGAATTGCTGAGCCTTCTTCCCCTTCTTCTGCAAGCGGGAAGAGCATATCGACGACAAAGATGTCTCCCCTTGTCTGCATCGACATGCTTCCGCCGTATTTCTGGGCGAGGAGAGCCAGGGACTTCGTTCCGATGCCATGGAAGAAACGGTCTTTCTTCGTCGTCTGCGGAAGGCCGTTCTCAAACTGCAGAGAACCTTCGAAATAGTTTTCCTCATGAAGGCAGAGGAAGCCTCTGCTTGTTTCGCTGGTCAACGAAACGACCCTCTTTTCCGGGTCTTGCAGCTTCTCGCATGCCTCGATGGCATTGTCCAGAAGATTCCCGAGAAGCGAGTAGAGGTCGCTTTCGTGCATGAAAGAGAACCGCTTCCCGTCGAGAAGGGAAGTGAAACGGATGTTTTTGTTGCGGCAAAGAATCTCTTTTTCCGTGAGCACGAGGTCGATCGTCTTGTTTCCTGTTTTGAAGATTGAGTCATAGGTGTCGACCAGTTGCGTCAACTCTTCATAATCGGATGTCGCAAGTTTTGGTCTTATGGCGAGAAGCTGATGCTTCAAGTCGTGCGTCTTGATGTTGAGGGCGTCGATGACCTGTCTTTCGTTGCGGTAGTGCGCGCTTTGAGCGTGGAACAGCTTTTTCGTTACGCTCAGTTCGTCGTACAGGATGTCTTTGTCCAGGATGTTGACGTTCAAGGCGATGATAAGGATTCCGACTATCAACGAAGAGAAGAGAACATAGAGCTGGACCAGGCTTTGGTCGGCATCGGTTTTGATCCAGACCATCGAATTGAGAACGATGGTTGCGAATATGACGAGCATGGAAGAGACGACGAGAGTAAGAGATTCGTGGATTTTGGCCGGTTCGATGTTGGCAAATCGCTTTTTGGACAGAGCGAAGAAAACCAAGGAATAAACGATTGTAAAGACGACGCGGATGAGAATCCCTTGCCACGAGAGCATCTCGAGACCCGTCGGAAGGAGGACGATTTGATAGAGGTATTGGCAGACATGCTGAAAGCAGTAGGCGATGTTTACGACAAAAAGGGATGAGATGAACGATAGTCGGCAAAGCAAGGGGATAATAAAGATTTCGAGCATAAACTCAAGAAGATAACGGAGATAGGCGAAGCTTGCGTATCCTGGCCAAAGAGCGAGGAGACCGAGGTTCAGGAATTCCACAAGAAAAATCTGGGCAAATGTCAGGAGAGAAAACAGGACGAGCTTGAGCGTTCGCTTTCCATCTGCCTTTATAAGTGGGAAAAGGGGGATCAAGGCGCCTATGAGAAATGTGGCGGCGAAGATGAAGGCTTGATAAAAGCGGATCCAAGTCATATCTTCTTTTCTCCCATGAGATAGGATTGTAACGCTTTGACAAAGGCGCTTTTTCGCGGATGGGATATTTGAATACATTTATTATTGATATATAGATCAAACCCAGATATCTTTTGAACATAAGAAAGGTTAACTAAATAACAATTGTTACATTTAAAGAAGAGTTGTTCTGGCAATGCTTGCATTGCCGATTTGAGAGACTGGTATGTTTTGTAGTCCCCTTTTTCGGTATGATAAATCAGAATATGATCTTGGACCTCCAGATATTGAATGTCTTCGGTTTTGACTATGACAAGGCCGTCGGATGTCTTGACGGTGATCGAAGCTCCCGTGTGCTTGTTCAGCTTTCGGATGGCACGGTCCAGTTTGATGGCGAATGAAGGGTATTCGACAGGTTTCAGAATATAGTCCAATGCCTCGACTTCATATCCGCGGTGTGCCATTTGTGAAATAGTTGTACAAAAGATCAGAAGTGTCACACTGTCGATCTCTCGAAGCCTTTTGGCGGCCTCCATTCCGTCTTGTCCCGGCATCATGATGTCCATGAAGACGATGTCGAAATGCTTTTTGTAGTCGAACAGGAAGGCATCGGCTGACGGGAACGAGGTTATCTTGAAAAGAATATTCTTTTCAACGCCGTATCTTTCGATATATGATCGGAGGATTTTCACATCCTTTTCTTCATCTTCGACGATGGCTATTTCAATCATTTCTGCCTCCTTTCGTTATGCGGTAAATTGAAGGATTTTTGCTGTTTTTCGGAATGATAGGGGTTTCTTCTGTTGTAAAGAAGGCGGTGAAAAAAATCAAGATTACGAAAAAAATAATTTTTCTATCCGTCCTGCCATTAGGCTAACGGCAGTTATAACTTCCCCGAAACCAGTGGGCCCGCGGGGAATAGAAATGTTGGGCAAAGGAGAAAAGACATATGAAGAAGAAACTGTTGCGCGTCCTCTCCGCCTCCACCTTGGGACTGTTTGCAGTTGGCTTGGCTATGTCCACGGGTGTCTACCAGTTTGCCATTTCGCCTTATATCCATGATTATTTCAACACGTCTCCGACCAAGGTCGTCGCCAGGGATGATGCCGAGGAGCAGGACACCGAATACTTCAAAGCCGACTATGCCGATACGACCGAATTGCACGAAGCGAAGTTCCAGTACATCGAAGACTCCGTTTCGGAGGGGACGGTTCTTCTGAAGAACACCAATTCCGCCCTTCCTCTTCGTCCAAACAAGGATGGCGGAAAGACAAATGTTACCCTTCTTGGGAACGCAAGCGCGAATCTTGTCTACGGCATGGATGCCGGCGCCGGTCAAATCGCCAATGAGAACCAGTACTGCAAGCATTTCGACCAGGCTCTCAAAGACGCGGGATACGATGTCAACCAGACCATGTATGATTTCTATGCCAATTCCGGCGTCAATCAAAACAATCCAGCCGGTTATTATGGCTTGGAAGGAGACCTCATCATCGGCGAGGTCGATCCGTCCACTTTTACGCCTGAGGTCGAGCAGAGCCTTCAGGAATACAACGATGCTGCCATCATTGTCATCGCCAGAAACGTCGGCGAAGGATTCGATTTGTGGTCCGGCGAGTCGGCACAGCCTCTCTATCAATCCGGAAGCGGAACTTCCGGGAGCGGCACGCCACTCTACCAATCGGCTTTGGAACTGACACCCTATGAGCTTGCTTTGATCGAGAAAGCCAAGAGCAAGAATTTCGGCAAGATCATCTTGATGCTTAACTCCAATCAGCAGATTGCCCTTCAGGGTCTGGAGAATGACCCGGACATCGATGCCATCCTCCAGGTCGGCGGTCTCGGATACAACGGAATCGATGGTTTCATCAATGTGCTTTCCGGAGAAGTCGCTCCGAGCGGCAAGCTGATCAATGCCTGGCCGTCCGATTCGCTCTCGGCTCCGGCCGCCCAGAACATGGGCTCTACCTCTTTTAGCAATTACGAGGAGGTCGAGGACTACTTTGTCGCCAACGAGGCCGGATATATCGCCGGTCCGGAGAATGCCTTCCGCCAGATTTGGTATACCGCACAGATGGAAAGCATCTACATCGGCTATCGCTATTATGAGACCCGATATGAGGATGTCGTCCTGGGACGAGGGAATGCCGAGTCCACCGCCGGAGCGTTTGCTTCCACCGGAAGCTGGAACTACGATCAGGAAATGGCTTATACCTTTGGATATGGCCTCTCCTACACGACGTTTTCCCAGGAGTTCGTCGGCAATCCGACCTTCGACGATGAAAAGAAGACCTATACCTTTACGGTTCGAGTCACCAACACGGGCACGGAATACTCCGGGAAGGAAGTCGTCCAGATTTATGCGGCGACCCCTTATACGCAAGAAGACATCGAACACAAGGTCGAGAAGAGCGCCATCCAGCTCGCCGGCTTCGACAAGACCGACGTCCTGGCTCCAGGCGAGCATGAGGATTTGGAGATTGAGGTCGATCTCCACGACATTTGCTCCTGGGACAGCGAAAGCAACGGCGGCGAAGGCGGTTATATTCTC
Organism: Candidatus Enterosoma merdigallinarum; assembly: GCA_018714385.1. Classification (GTDB taxonomy): domain Bacteria; phylum Bacillota_I; class Bacilli_A; order RFN20; family CAG-288; genus Enterosoma; species Enterosoma merdigallinarum. Next base: position 229,767 of record DVNL01000007.1, read on the forward strand.
TCGGAAGGAACGCACTACTTCGCACTTGGCAATGGCGCCCATGATGCGCTCAACAATGTCTTGGCCAAGAAGTCGAAAGATGGAATCTCTGTCAACAAGGCCAAGATGGATGGCGAAGGAAATAGCGATCTTGTCTTTTCCTTCGACCAGAACCAACGTGACGAAGAAACCTATTCCGTTTCTCAGTATACCGGAGAAAGACTGACCAACCAGCTTGAGGACGCCGACATCAACTATTGGCTGCCTAGCGACAAGAAGGCGACCTATCTGACGAGACACGATTGGACGACTTTCCCCGAAATCATCGAAGGTGAGGACAACGGACGCGCCTCCATCAAGATCGAGGCGACATCTCAAATGCTCCTGGAGATGATCGGACAGACTTCCGTCAACGGAAAGGATTACAGCGCCGGTTCGTTGGATGAAGAAGCCAAGGATGTCGTTTCCGGAGTCGGCACGGAATATCAGGTCTCTATGATGATGGGCGCCGATTACGACGATCCTAACTGGGATCTGATCCTGGATCAGCTCAGCTATGAAGATCTGGCCAACATCGTCGCTGCCGGAAACGGCTTCACTTATGCCTGCGAGTCGATCGTCTATCCCGGCTCTCGCGACGGAGACGGCCCCATCGGCTGGTATTCCTCCACAATGGAGTACAAGGGCGACAAGTGGTACAACGGGACGACCGGCTACATTGGAAAGGGCGGCGTGGTGACGGAAGGTTTCCTGCCTTCGAGAATCTATGAAGGAACGCTTGTCTGTGCGGCATCCTTCAACCGCGATCTCGAGGTGAGACGTGGCAAGCTTCTCGGAAATGAAGGCATCTTCTTGGGAAGAACCGGCATGTGGGGCATTTCCGCCGCCAACATCGGCAGAACGGCCTTCTCCGGAAGAAACGGCGAATATTACGGCGAAGAGCCGATGATCGGTGCCATCATGGGCGCTGCGGTCTCTTCCGGCTATGCCAGCAAAGGCGGCATCGCTTTCACCAAGCACTATGCCTTCAACGATACGGAAACGAATCGTTATGGCGGCTGCGTCTTCATGACAGAGCAGACGGCAAGAGAGATTTCTCTTAGGGCTTTCGAGGGAATTCTTGCGCCCGAGGAAGGCATCACGAAGTCCATGGGCCTCATGGAGTCCTTCACAAGGCTTGGTTGCACCTGGGTCGGCGAATCCTATCCTCTCATGACGCAGATCCTGCGAAATGAATGGGGCTTCCAAGGTGCCGCCATCACGGATATGGCCGTCGCCCAGCTGACCTACTATCACGCTCCGGAAGCCGTCAAGGCCGGAACGGATTACTTCGATACGACCGATGCGACGCTCTATGGCGGATTCTTCACGAAGGACAAACTCGAGGAAGATCCGGTTCTTCATGCGGCACTCAAGCAAGCGGCTCATAGAATCCTGTACATCTATGTCAATTCCTTGACGATGAACGGAACGCCTCTCAGCGCGGATCTAGTCCACGTCCTCGCTCCGTGGGAAATCGCCATCATCTGTATCGACGTCGTCCTCGGCGTCATCGCCCTTGGCACCCTTGTCCTCTATGTCGTCGTGGAGTTCCGTCGCCCCAAGAATGAGGAGGGAAAGTAAAATGGTCGCTAAGCTTCTTGCCAATTTCAAGAAAGATATTCTTGGAAATATCCTGGCCTTGGTCACGGCTCTCGTCACCCTTCTTGCCACGTGTTTCTATGGTCCGGCAATCCTCAAGAACTACTTCGCCCTCGTCGTCGTCTTCTCGGTTCTCGCCATCATTCTCTGCATCGTCGGAACAGTCGTCGACATGAAGGGAGTCGACTTGGTGATCGACGTGTTCCTCATCGGGTTCTCCTTCGGAAGCTTCCTCATCGGCAGACTGGAGTCTCTCAACCTCATGCAGGTCAATCTCTCGGACATCAACATTTACTTCTACATCGATATCGTCCTGTATATCGCCGCTCTTGCCCTGTCAATCATCACGGCAGTCGTCAAGAAGGAAAACAAGTAGTCAGGAAACAAGCGGCCGGCAGTCGATTGCCGGCCGTTTTTTGTGTCTAGGCTCGAGATCGTGCCCCTTCCCTTCCTACGTTTCGTCACTGCGAATGCTATAGTAATAATAGGAAGAAAGGAGAAATCGCTATGTGCACGGCAATACGTTTGAAGAATGCTGACGTCTACTTCGGAAGGAATCTCGACCTGGACAAGGCCTTTGGCCAGAAGGTCGTGTTCGTGCCGAGAGACTATGCTTTTCGCTTTCGGGACGGGACATCAAGCCAGAGGCATCCTGTCATAATGGGAATGGCCACTGTTGTCGATGGCTACCCGCTCTTTGCGGATGCCATGAACGAGAATGGGCTTGCCATTGCCGGGTTAAACTTCCCTGGCAATGCCCATTACTTCCAGAGACAGGACGGAAAGAAGAACGTGTCGCCGTTTGAACTCGTCCCCTATGTTCTTTCCGCTTTCTCAAGCGTTGACGATTTTCTTGACAAGGCAGGCACTCTTTCCCTGTGGAATCAGCCTTTTTCGGACCATCTTCCTTTGGCTCCGCTCCATTGGATCGTCGCCGACCGCAAAAAAGCAATCGTCCTGGAATCGATGGCGGATGGCCTTCATGTCTATGAGAATCCTTTCGATGTCTTGACGAACAATCCTCCTTTTCCCTTCCACCGGGACAATCTGACGCGTTATCGAAACCTGTCATCCCGGCAAGGGGAAAACGGCTTTGCTTCAGATTTGTCTCTCGAACCGTTTGCGGCAGGATTCGGAACAAGTTTTCTGCCAGGCGGTCTTGACAGTGTTTCGCGCTTTGTCCGCGCCTGTTACGCCGTCAAGAATGTCGCTTTCAAAGAAAAAGAAGAGAAAACAACCGTCATGACGTTTTTCCGTGTCTTGTCTTCCGTGTCCTTCCTCCCTGGGTTAGTCATCAATTCGGACGGCAGTCTTGAAAAGACGCTTTATTCTTCATGCATGAATTTGGACAAAGGAATTTACTACTATAGGACAGAAGATTTCGATACCATTCAATCCGTAAAAATGGACAACTTTAAAAAGGATGGAAACGAGATTTCTGCCATGCCTTTGGATGGCGAGGAAATCATCGTGGATAGGTCTTGCGTTGCCTAAGTGCGGAAGGATCAGTAATTTGTTTCATAGGGATAAGGAAGCAAGTCTTTGGCCTTTACTTTGAAGAAGCCTTCCTTTCCCTTCAGGATGACAAAGCAATCCGGCGCATAGTCGCTTAGGATCTGTCGACAGTTTCCACATGGGAAAAGAATGTTTTCGCCACTCTCGCCTTCCACCGCGACGATGCATTCAAAGTCCTTTTCTCCGTTTGTCATGGCAGTGCCCAAGGCGACTTGTTCGGCACAGGCACCATGGATGGAATAGACATTGATTCCCCTGTAGATTCTCCCCTGTTTCGTTCTTAGGGCGGCTCCCACGGTATGAAGGAAGCCGATGCCGTCATATTTCCCTTTTATTGCATCTTGCGCAGCTTGGATCAATTCAAAGTCCTGGGCCGTCAGTTTTCCATATCGCCCCTCCGTTATTTACCTTTATATTAAAGACATTCATACAGAAGAGAAAACGTTTCGTCATTTTAGTGTTTTGAGACCTATCAGGCAAAGTTTCAGGTTTATCGGAATGCTCATTTCAATGCCAAACCCGCCTGCCGTTTCCGGAAGCGCCCGTTCCATCGGAAGAAACAAAAAAAGTCTGCATACCCTTGCGGATATCAGACATTGGATGGCGTTGTCCTTTTTCTAGTTGTAAAAGATTGCTGATTTTGGAGAACAGGCTTTTAGATTACTTCAATGTTTGTGATGTAGGTTTATTGGCCTAGATTATCGGGTTCCGGAAGATAATAGCATGGTTCAATTATTTTTCCATCCATCGAGAATCTTATAAGAAAGAAATCACCTTTAATAAGTATATAACGGAATTTTCTTTCATATTGCCGCTGAGCAATGAAATTTTGGACTTTTTGGAACACAGGCCTGTACTTTTCTTCCGTGGGGTTTAGATCTTGCCCATATTCGTAGACAAACAAATCAATCGTTTTTATTTCTTGCCTGTATGAGCCTTTGGGATCATTCAGCTTCTCTATTTTTTTGTTTATGGCATTTATCAAGGCTTCTTGTGGATTGCAACCGATAAAAACAAAACAAACGGTATCGCCATTTTTCGATATCGAAACCTTCTTTCGAGCCTTTCTTGATAGGCAAAGGTATCCTCCTAATTTAAGCCAACCGGGTATTTTCTCTCCAAAATAATTCATTGCGAACCTGCTCAATTCTTCTTCGATTGCAATGTCGCGGTCGGAAAAACGGGGAGTAAGGCCACGCGTGACCTCCACTCCGAGAGAGGATTGGTAATCAACCAGATCAGGCGAGCTGTTATAGGGTCGATTTTTCTGCAAATTCCCATACTCGCCATTCAATCTATCTGTCAAGAGCTCTTGGGCCTGTTTTTCCAAATCCTTGGAAGATTTATATTCTGTCAACAGGTTCTCTGTAAGAAAAGCAAACAGTTTGTAACTTAACTGTGTGCAGAAAGAAATCAGTTTTGAGTCACTATAGTCATTATTTTGAACCCATATCAAAAATTCATTTTTTGAAACCAAGTTGTTTTTGTTGCCAAAGCATCTGGAAAAAATATTTTTTATTTGCCTGTTTTTTATGCCAAGAAAACTTGTTTTTAGGAAACTATTAAAATCATTCTCTTTTTTCCTGGTGAAGAAGAAAATGAATTTTAATATTTCCAAAAACAAGACTTTTGCCATGTGACAGTAGATTGGATTTTCTTCTCCATGAAGCTCTTCATATGATTGAACACAATTAAGCAAAGAAGCCAGAAAATTATATTTCAGAATCGTCGTTTCAGTCATCATGCTAGAATGACCCTCCTTTCAAGTCATGAAAGGCATATTTAAATTAGTTTATCATTTTCCGACTTGATAGATTGTTCCTGTTTAAACATATAGGTGGTGTTCTAATTCCGTACAATTTGTCAATCAATTCTTTGGCGAGAAGCAAATACCTGTTTTTGGATTTCTTTGTATTGCAAAAAGAGATGCCTCACTTGTGTTCTCGAGAATTGCTGGAATATCCATTTTCATGTAGGCAGAAAAGGATTAGCCAGTATAAAATGGACCAGTTTTATCTCTTCTTGTATTTTCTTGGATATTCTTCGTCAAGCCATAGTTCGTAAAGGGCCATCAGGGTCTCGTAGTACATGTCTTCGAATGTCTCAGGAAGGGCATCACCCCGATCGATAATGCCATGTATTTGTATACCGTCCATGTATCCTCCATGTCGAGTCCTTTCTACATATGTTGCTAGTTTTCTAACGGAGACCATCATCCAAAAGCAAATCTCTTCTTGGTCACAATTAGGAAAGTTTTTTGCCTCCTTGAGATAATCCAATGGTTTTGGCACGTCTTCCTTTTTGAAACCTTTCTCATTTTTTCCAAGGACAAAAGCTTGATAGTAGGATTCCATATATTGCGAAAAGGAAATCTTTCTTGTGCCCTTCAATGTCTTTAAGTGCTTCGGCTGCCACCCGAGAGAATCATTGAATAAATCCTCCAATTCATTATATTTTGACGTCAAAGCTTCCGAATGATCGTCGAAAGCTCTCCGGAAATATTTTTCCCCTTCGTATAGAAAAGTATCGCCGAAGCCGTAATGTTTTGCAAAGTCCTTAATTTCTTTTAACCCAGCATCAACCCAAGTGCTTTCTTTTATGAGTGAATAATCATATTTTGCTTGTCTAAGGACCTCTTTTTGAACGTCATCGGGAAGCGCATCGAAATCGTTGTAAATACTCCTTATGTGCTTGTGATGACGATTCACTCCACTGGCAATGACACAATAGGGTAGAAACATTATTTCCTCATCCCCATGGTCTATGATGAACTTTCTTGCCATGTATTCAACATCGAGTCTATTTCTTTTGATATCCATTCTTTCGCCCATATAAAAAATAGCAAAAGATATGACCCCAGAAGAGACCAAGGAAAGGATGCTTATCACTAATGTCGCTATATCATATGCACGCATAACAGCTGACATACCTCACAATTAGCGTAATTTTAACACGAGATTTTTAATGCAGCAAAAGGCTTTTTATTCAAAAAAATTATTTTTTCATTGCCCCACTGCTTGCCGTTTCCCTAGTAGACAAATCGTTTCCCCAGTTGCCGAAATCGACGCTTTTGATACATCCAGGCAAACGGCACCATTTCCGGAAGTGCCCATTCCATCGGAAGAAACAAAAAAGTCTGCATACCCTTGCGGATATCAGACAATTGATGGTGATATGGTGCCCGAAGCCGGACTCGAACCGGCACGATATCACTACCATTGGATTTTGAGTCCAACGCGGCTACCAATTACGCCATTCGGGCAGGGACAAGCGAAAGATAGTTTAGCATTTTCGCGGCGGATATTCAAATGGTAGAATGAATCCATGGAAAGAATTTCTTTTGAATTCAAAGGGATATCCCTATTCGTCGCGATGGAAAGAAATGAGGTCGTCCGCATCGGAAGGACGGATGAGGCTTTCATGGACCGATCTCCTCTTTTGCTTCGGGCACAAGAGGAAATCTTCCGCTATCTTTCTGGAGAGAAGACAAAGATAGACCTCCCTTTTCGGCTTTCGGGGACGCCTTTTCAGCGGAAAGTGTACGAGGCGATCTTATCCATTCCTTACGGGGAGAGAAGAAGCTATTCCGATGTCTCCGCGATGCTTTGTGGAAACGGAAAAGCCTCCAGGGCAATCGGCACGGCCCTGAAGGCCAATCCGCTTCTTTTCCTCGTCCCCTGCCATCGCATCGTCTGCGCTGACGGCAACGAAGGGGGATACGTTCTCGGGAAATCGTTCAAACGCTATCTTTTGGAGATGGAGTCTGTCAGGTGTCTTTCTCGTCCGTCTCCGGGCAAGGCTTGACCAAAAGCTTTTCGACGGCGCCGTTCTTGTCCACGGCGATGACCTTGATGTCGAGGTTTTCGAATTGGCAGGTGTCCCCGACGTTGGCGAAGTGGTCGTCCAGAAGCTCGACGACATAGCCGCCGATGGTGACATATTCGGTGTCCGTTTTGTCGTAGTCGATGCGGAAGAGGTCGCAGAAGTCTTCGAGCGTGAGAGAGCCATCGATGATGTAGGAGCCGTCCTTCCGCTTTCGGTACGGCTCTTCGGGATCGTCCTTTTCGTCCCAGATCTCGCCGACGATCTCCTCCAGAATGTCTTCCATCGTGATGAGGCCTTCCACTCCGCCATATTCGTCCATGACCAGGGCGAAATGGCTCTTCTGCTTTTTGAAAGCCTTGAGGATATCGTTGATCTCGGTCGAACGAGGGAAGCGAAGCGGGGTCTCGAGCAGGTCTCTCAAGGAGAAGTCTGCCTCCTGGATTCTCTGAACCATTAGGCGGCGTGTCCTGACGTAGCCGACGATATTGTCGATCGTACCTTCATAGACGGGGACGCGGCTGAACTTGTATGTCTTGGGGTCGTCCAGGATGTCTTGGATGTCGTCTTCGATGTCGATGGCGAACATGTCCACGCGAGGCGTCATGACTTCATAGGCTTCCGTGTGGGTGTAGCGGATGGTCTCGTGGAGAAGGGTGGCCTTCTCTTCGTCGACCATGCCCTGCTTTTCGATGCCCTCGACCATTTCGTGAAGATCGTCCTCGCTGATCTCCACGTCCTTGATGTTCCGGATGAGAGGGGTGCTGACGATCTTGCCGAAGCCGGAGACGAGATAGGTGATGGGCAAGGTGACATAGCTGAGGACGAGAATGACTTTCGAATAGAGGATGGAAAGGCGATAGTTGAAAATCTTTCCGAACGATTTGGCGATGATTTCGCCAAAGACGATCTTGACGATAAGACAGATGATAGAGGCGACTAGGCCCCACGTCTCCGCGGTCTGGCTGTCCACGTTCGTCAATAGGGTCGTCGCTAGGGTAACACCCAGAAGCGTGGAGACGGAATCAAGGCCCGCATTGACTGTGTCGTTGAGCAGAAGAATGGTCGAAATGGTTCGGGAATAGTCGTCCGTCAGTTTCTTGGCGTTCTTGAGCTTCTTCTTGCCGCCCTTTTCATAGTCGGCGTTGAGCTTGAGAACGTCCACGCTGCCGTAGGCCATGTCGCTGGAGGAAAAAAAGAAGGAGAGAAGGATGAGGACGACAAGAGCTATCGAATAGCCGAATACCAGCCCGGTCATGCGGCTTTCCTCGCTTTCTTGATGCTGTTGTCCTCGGCGATGTCGTCAACCAGTTCCTCCAGGATGTCTTCCATCGAAATGACGCCTATAGGCTTGCCGGCGTCGGTCACGATCCCAAGATGGACGTGCTCTCTGTTGAGGTTTTCGAAGGCATCGTCGATGGGAAGATCCTTCTCGATGAATGCCGGAGACTCCAAAATGGAACGGATGTTCAGGTGCTTGTCCTGGCTGTATTCTTCGAAATAGGTCCGGACGACGAGAATGCCGACGATATTGTCCTTGCTGTCCTCGTAGACGGGAATGCGGGAGAAGTCGTGGGAAAGGATTTCCTCGTTGACCATGTCCGCCGTCAGACCGGTGATGTCGATGCTGTGGACTTTCTCCATGGGGATGTAGATGTCCTTCACCTTCAAGGAATCGAAGGCGAGGACATTGTCCAGGATCTCTGTCTCGTCCTTTTCGAAAAGCTTTTCAGCCTCTTCCTCCTCGTCCTCCGTTGTTTCTTCTTCGTTGACGGCAACGCTGACGGACTGGAGAAGTTCTTCTTTGGAAAGGAGCGACTGGTCCTTGACCTTGAATATCTTGTGGGCCAAGGCGAGGACACCCTTGAAGAGAAGGACGACCGGGAAGAGCAGAATCTCGGTTACGAGGACGGGATAGGCGAGGAAGATCGCCATCCTGTTTGGCATGCTCTTGGAAAGAATCTTCGGGACGGTGTCCGAGACGATGTAGACGAGGAAGGCCATCACGACGGTCGACAGGATGGACTCGAGACCTTCCGAAAGGCCATAGACGTTGCAGATATTGTAGAAAAGCATGGCGGAAAGATAGGACATCAACGTCTGGACGATGTTGTTTCCGACCAGAACGGCGACCAGCGTGTTATCGAAGTTGTCGACATGGCGCGTGATAATCTTCGCGGTTCTGTTTCCCTTGTTGGCCAGGGATTGGAAATGATATTTGTTGCAATTGGTGTAACTGTTTTCGCTGGCGGAGAAAAGGCCGCTGACGAGAAGCATGACGGCAATCAAAACCCAGCATGCCCACATCGGCATGCCCCAAACGGTAATCGAAGATTCGGCGGTCGTATCGGCTAGAAGACGGCTATATATTATGTGACACGAGTCAGGGTCCACTTTGTCTTTGTTTCACTCCTGAGAATTTTGCGACAATGGGAATTATAGCAAAAACATTTGAAAATGCAAAATCGGGTCTGACAGGCAAAGAAAAAGCCGATCCAAGGCAAAGCCGGATCGGCGGTATGACGAGTGGTTGAAGCGATGGGATTTGAACCCATGACCTCTTGGTCCCGAACCAAGCGTGCTACCAAGCTGCACCACGCCTCAAAATAGCTTAGCTATTGTAATGCATGGACGTCCCGAATTCAAGGACTTTTCACATAGAAAAGGGCCATCTCCCTATGGAAATGGCCCGATTCTTTGCTATTCGTTGTCTTTCTTCTCTTCTTCGGCGGCAGCCTTTTCCTGGGCTTTTCTTGCCTTGACGAGGTCGCGGATGGAAGTGATCTTGGTGTTCGTCGGCTTCTGGCTGATGGGGCGGGTCGGCTTGACAAGCTTTCCTTGCGTGACGTTGAAGTAGCCGGACTTCTTGTTCTCCTCGTCGATCTTCTTCTGCTTCCAGCTGTCGGCGGCGGGCTGGTTGGCGAAGACGGGGTTGACGACAGGTTGGACCTTCGTGACGCCCTTGAGGAAGGCTTCCTCGGGAGAGAGCTCGCCCTGATAGGTCTTGATCTGATAATGCTTGAGATCGAACTTGACGCGCGTCGGAGCGACGAGTTGGATGTCTCTCTTTCTTTCGCGGATCTGGTGGAGAGGTCCGGAGATGGCGCTGAGTTCCTTCTTCTCTTCTTCCTTCTCTTCGACAGCCTCGTGCTTCATCGGATCGACAAGAGTGAAGGTTCTCTTGGCGGCTTCCTCTTCGGCAATGGGGGCAGGCTCGACGGGAGCGATCTCCTTTTCTTCCGCGGCGGGCTGAGCCACTTCTTCCTTGGCAGGTTCGTATCCGGGGATGGTCCAGCCTTCGTCGAGAGTGGTGTTTGCCGTCTCTTCGAGGACGTTCTTGTTGACGACGATCTTTTCATCGTAGCGAGAGGGGCCAGTGGCGATTTCATTGTCGGGATGCTCCTCTTCCTGAGGCCGCAGATCGTCTTCTGCGACGTGGTTGATGGCGGTGACGATGGCTTTTTGCTCAGGCTCCTCGATGACCTCGGGCTCCGTGGCTTCTTCGACAGTCTTTTCTTCTTCTGCCGGCTCTTCGGCCTCTTCTTTCTCGACGGTTTCTTCCGTCTTTTCCTCGACGATGGGCTCCTTGTCGGCGATCACGGTGCCATGGATAGGCTCTGTGGACTCCGGCACGATCTCTTCTTCCGCCTTTTCTTCAACGATTTCCTCGGCCTTTTCCTCGACGACCGGCTCTTCAGCAGGCTCGGGGGCGGCGACTTCGGTCACGTCGGTCTTCTCGACAGGCTTTTCTTCTTCCCAAGGATTGGCCAAGCTATCATCGATGCCGGGGAGATAGTCGACAGGGGCGTTGGCCGGGGCAATCTCATTGGCTTTGTCGGCGGCTTCTTCGATTTCAGCTTCCTCGGAAGGCAGATTCTCGATCGGCTTGGACTGGAAGGGCTCGAGGTTGGAGAGGACGGCCTCGACGTTTGTCTCGCGGATGGCGGGAAGGGTAAGCTCGTCGTTTTTGACGATCGGCTCGAGAGCATTGAGAATCTTGACTTCGCGGTAGGTCGGCTGGATCCAGCAGCGTTCCTCTTCCTTCTTTTCAACGACGGGAGGTTGGGGAGGAATGACAGGAGCGGGCTCTTCTGCCGGCTTGACAGGAGTCGGTTTTGCCGGTTCGTGGATGACTGCCGGGATAGACTTTTCCTCGTGGACGAGTTCCGGCTCGGGAATGGGAACGGTCTTGATGGAGATGGGCTCGGCGACGGTCTCGGCAACAGGCTCCTGGACAGTCTGGACTTCTTCGACATGCGTTTCGGCTTCGACGACGGGAACCTCCTGGACAGGGGCTTCCTTCTTGACTTCGACGGCTTCGACAGTCGTCAGTTCAGGCTTTGGAGCCGGAGCCTTGACTTCGTCCTTGGGCATGTCTCTTTCCGCACCAGGGACGTATGCGACAGGAACGATCTTTTTCTGGGGTTCGACAGGGGCGATGCTCTTCGGGAGAACCGGCTTCTGTCCAGGTTCGACGACGATGATATGCTCCGCAGAGGGGATGGGGGCGAGCTTGATGGCACCATAACCGGCGGGAACCCTTCTTCCGAGAGGATCGAGCTGACGATAGGGCTCAGGCTGCTTTTCGATTCCGCCACGATTGTCGCCATGGGAAGAAGGCGTAGAGGAGATGCCATAGACGTTGGAGTAATAGAGGTTTTTGCCAATCAGACCGATGAGGTTGAGAAGAAGGGAAACGACGTAGGCGGCGATGGTGAGGCAGAAGAGGGCGTTCAGAGGGAGAGAGAACTTGTCGATGAAGTTCAAAGAGGCCAAGGAACCGCCTTTCTCGAACAGGTCGAAGAAGGGAGTCATCAAGTTGTCGTTGAACCATTTGACGGAATAGGGGCTTTGAGACAGGCACGTCAGAACATAGAAGGCCAAAAGGGCAAGGATGATAAGGATGGAGAGGACTTGGAAGACGGCCAAAGCGCCTTTGTTTTTCTTGTTGACCCTACGGTTGTGGCCGATGACGGCAAAGGGGAAGTAGAGGAAGAGCAAAGTGATCATCAAGACCTCATAGGCGATGGAGAGAAGGGCGAAGGCCGATTGGGCAACGCTGTAGTGGCCGAAGATCTGGGAGATGCCAAGCGGTTCGCAGATATAGACTCGTGCGATGTCTGTCACCTCGTTGATGGCATTGGCAGTCAAGTATTTGCTGACAACGTCATAGAGCGGGGTCAGGCTCGCGACGATGGCCGCGACACCGATCAGATTGAGAATGAAGAGGATGATGACGGCGAGCAAGCCAATCCCCAACGGCTTCTTGCGACTGATTCTTTTGGTTTCTGGTCTGGTCATGGTTAACCTCCATTTCTGTTTGGCAAAACAGTGCAGATTCCTAATAATCAAAAACAATATATCACTATATATAAAACTAATACAAGAAAAAATGAGAAAATTCCGATATTTTCCGCATTAATTTTCGAAGAAACAACTTATGCGCTGTTGAGAGAGGGTAAAATCTTTCGAAAAAAAGGAAAACCCACCGGTTAGCGAACAATCCGGTGGGCTTTGCCTGTGTGCTATTCAATGGTATTGAATTGACATTCCTATTGGCTGTTTTCATTTTACGCCAATGGGGACGGGAGTGCAACCAAAGATTACGAAAACAAATGGTACATACTATATATTGAAAAAGTTGGAAATACATAAAATTGGCTTGAATCAGTGAAATAGACAATCATTGTTTTTCAATTCGAGTCATTTGATGCTAAAATCTCATCGTTAAAGGAGGACCGGACATGGACAACAGTGAACAAAGAGCGGTTTTCTTCGATTGCTGGGATACCGTTATTTCTTTTCGAGAGAAGATCAGGACGTGGAACACAGAACCCCTGAAAAAACATTGTCGCAATCGGGACCGTATAGACTTTTCGAAGGTCGAGGCCTTTTCGGATGCCTTTTTCGAGGCTTACTTCAAAAGCGGCAGTCCTTATGAAATCACTGCGTGTCAGTTCTTGAACCTCATCGTTCAAAACTTCGATTTGGAACTGGACTGCGCCCTGACCGATTGTGTCCATGAGATTCTTTTTTATCTCCTTCCGGAACCGATGGAAGGATTACAGGATTTTCTGGACCTCCTTGAGGGCAATGGGATTCCCTACGCCATCCTTTCCAATACTATCTATGATGAGGACGACACAGCTGAGATCGTTCACAAGCTTCTGCCCAAAGCAAACTTTCGTTTCCTCCTTGGCTCTTCGTCCATTGGAGTCAAGAAGCCCAATCCCCTGTTTTTTAAGACGGGCATGAAACGCATGGGTGTTCTTCCCGAGAACTCGCTTTACATCGGCGATTCGTTCATGGCGGATGTCGTCGGTGCCAACAGGGCAGAGATGAACGGAGCTATCTGGCTCAACTGGAGAAGAAGGGAGAAGGAACAGTTCCGATCATATGCCGAATCCGAATATGATTCCCTGCGCATGACGGAATGCCACAGCTACAGGGAAGTGATAGAGCGTTTTGCGAGCGGAGAGCTTTTTCGATGAGTGAGATTCTTTTCCACCGGGAGATCTTTGTCGCTTCACAGGGCGATGGAAAAGGCAATCCCGACATATATCAAATTTTCCGGGTCTTTCAACTTGCGGCAATCCGACATGCCGAGGAGCTTGGGATCGGAAAGTCTTTCTATATCCCGAACCGTCTTCTTTTTGTCCTCTGCCGCATGAAATTGGTCTTGAGCGGCAGTATCGTAGCAGGTAAAAAATATCGCCTGACGACTTTTGCTTTGCCGCCGGAGCGAATCCAATTCTACCGGGACGCTTATATTGAAGACGAGTCAGGAGAGGTCGTCGGCCGTCTCACGGCTTTGTGGGTGCTGATCTCCGCTCTCAATCGCCGCATCACGCTGACGGACGGCCTGAAGAAGCAGCTGGAACCATTGGCAGAGGAGATGAAGACGCTTCGGCCTGTCTTGGGGGAGAGGCTGTCTGATCTGGACGAGGAAGAGGAAACGGAGGCGTGCTTTTCCCATGTCGTTTCTCAAGAGGACATAGATGAAAATGGGCATATGAACAATACCGTCTATATTCGCCTTGTCCAAGAGGCGGGATTCGACTATCCTGTCAAAACTTTCGAGATCGATTTTGAAAAGGAGTGTATGCTATCCGAGACGCTTACTATATATAAAGGAAAGGAAGGATACTATTCCGGAGTCAAAGATGGTCACCTTTCCTTCAAGTGTCGCGTCGGGAAATAGTCAAGTTTACTTTTTTGGTTCTGCATCCCGATAAAGGGTGATGGCAGATCTTATTTGTGAACGCTGCGGCAATTCTGATCCGCGTCTTTTTGCCTATCGGAAGGGGAAACCCTATTGTCGGGCATGCCTTTCTTTTTCGGGACGGCAGGCGGACAAGACGTATCGCGTCAAAGAAGGCATCAGACTTTCGCTGTCCTATCCGCTTAGTCCCCGACAGGAGGCGTGTGCCCAAAAAGCTTTGTCGTTGCTGGAAAGCGGCAAGGATGTGCTCATTCATGCGGTGACGGGGGCGGGAAAAACGGAACTAGTCTACCCCGCCATGGCGCGATATTTGGAAATGGGACTTCATGTCGGCTTCGCCACTCCGCGCAGAGATGTTGTCATAGACTTGCTTCCGAGAATCCAAGAGGCCTTCCCGATGGCGGAGGTAATCGCCGTCTATGGCGGGCACACCCAAAAACTTGAAGGCGATATCATCGTGCTTACGGCTCACCAGTTGTATCGATACGAGGCTTATTTCGACTTGCTCATTTTTGATGAAATTGATGCCTTTCCCTATCGTGGCGACAAGATGCTTAATAGATTTTATCTAAAGTCTATCCGTGGAAAATCCATTCTTTTATCCGCTACTCCTTCTATGTCTGATATCCACGATATCGAAAGCAAAGGCGGTGTTGTCCTCGATCTTTTTGAGCGATATCATGGCGGAAAACTTCCGCTGCCTCAAGCGATCATATGCCATAGCTTGTTGCTGCACAAAAGATGCCTTGACTTGCTTTCGAAGCTTCTCGATCAGGAAAAGCCTGTTTTTGTCTTTGTTCCGACGATCGCTCAAGGAAGGACGCTCTTTGCGTACCTTTCATTTTTCCTGGATGGTGGAGGATTCGTTTCCTCCAAAGAGACCGGACGGCAGCAGGACATTGCCTTGTTCAAGGCGGGGCGTCTGCGCTATCTGGTGACGACTTCCATCCTGGAAAGGGGCGTCACCGTGAAGGCTCTTCAAGTCATTGTATTCGACAGTGCAAATCCGATATTCGATGCCAAAGCTTTAGTTCAGATAGCTGGACGCGTCGGTCGCAAGCAGGATTGTCGAGATGGCGAAGTCTATTTTTTGGCCGATGTCTTTTCTTCTGAGATGAAGGAGGCAATCGATGAAATCAGAAACTGCAACCGAAAAGCCTTTGTGCCTGTATTGCCTAAGACCGTTTGAAGCGTCTCCCATAAGAAGAATTATCGAGAAGGATTCCTTTTTGTGCGATGAATGTCTCTCTCAGATAGAATATTGTGAAAAGATACGTAAAATTGATGGAATTAATACTTTATTTTTATTTAAATACAAAGGATTAATGAAAGAGGCATTGATCCAGTATAAAGAAAGGATGGATGTTGCGCTCAGGCCTCTTTTTCTGCATTTTCATCAACCTATTCTCAAGCTTTTGTTTCGCAAACGTCTATTCGTTCCTGTCCCTTCCACGGCCGAAAACATGAATAGGAGAGGTTTTTCTCCGCTAGGGGAAATACTTGAAAATACAGCCTCTCATTTTGAGAATATCTTGTCCTTGGAAGGCGGAATTCAGAAGCAAAATGGCATTGTCGATCGCCATCGCAAAAGACACGTCTCACTCCTTAGAAAAAGAAGCGAAATTTCTACGGATCGTATTGTCCTTTTCGATGATGTTCTGACGACCGGGGAGACATTTCGACAGTGCATCGCATGTCTTCGCCAGGCTGGTTTTCTTGATATCGTCGGCTTGATTTTGCTCGATAATCATTTCGACAGGGAGATCGGTTTCAACCTCTAGCTCTTTCTTTATGTTTTATGCCTTTTATTTTATAATCTATATTTAGCCATCCGGCTTCGGAGGTGCTATGTATAAACTCATAAAAAAGCAACGCCTCATTCTCGGCATTTCGCTTCTCATCGAAATCCTCGTTTTGGCCTCCCTCGTCCTCATGATGATCTACCTTCCTGGATTCGATGGGCACTATGCCGTTTTGAGCATATTCTGTGGTCTGTTCATCATTTTCAATGCCGCCTTTTCGCTGGCTTTCTCGATTCTGATCAAAGAAACGAAAGGAAAGGCGGAACTCACCAGCGCCGAAGTTCTTGGCAACGACATGGACGAGGCCTACAATTTCGGCGAGGTCGGACTTGCAGTTTGCGATGCGGAGGACAACGTTCTTTGGGTCAACGGTTTTCTCGCTTCCCGAATACCGAATCTTGTCGATACCAATATTTATCAATCTCTCCCGGGATTGGCCTCTCCTGTCGGGAGCGACAGTTGGAACCGTCTTGTCATCAAGGACAATTCCCATATCTTCAAAGTCGAACTTCTCAAGGAGGCGAGGCTTTTCGTCTTCAAGGAAACGACAGAGTTCGAGAATATGGACAGCTACCGCAAGAAGACGGCGCCGGTCGTCGGCTATGTCGCAATCGACAACTATTACGATATCGAACAGGCGATGAGCGACGAGACGAAGTTCGCCGGGGCTCTTTTCAAGGCAAAAAGCTTGATTACTTCCTATATCGAGAGTAGCGATTCCCTTCTGCGCCAAGTCCAGGCGGACCGCTATATCTTCATCACGACGAAGGAGAAGTTCGATTCCCTTTATGCCGACAAATTTTCCATCGTCGAGAAAGTAAAGAAAGAGACGGACGGCTTCACCGTTTCCATCGGCATCGCCTATGACTTCCCGGACTATTCCAAGCTGTCCGAAATGGCGGCTTCCGCGCTGGATGTCGCCCTGTCTAGAGGCGGTGACCAAACCGTCATCGCTCCGTTCTCCCATTCGATGATTTTCCTCGGCGGGAAGGCCGAACTTCAGCCGGCGAGAAACCGTGTCAAGATCCGCTCCCTCTCGCGTGGGTTCGTCACGACCCTTCGCGACAACAAGTACAGCAAAGTTCTCGTCATGGGCCACATCAACGCCGATCTGGATGCTCTGGGCGGAGAAGTCGGCGTTTATCTGCTGTGCCAGAAATACAAGGTCAAATGTCGCCTTGCCTTCGAAGAACAATTGGTGGACAATTCCACCCGCCTTGCCGTCGACACGCTTTATACGAGCGAGGACAAGCGGCGGATATTCATCACGATGAAGGAGGCCCTCGACTATCTCGACGAAAACACTTTGCTGGTTCTTGTCGACCACAATAGTTTCGAGCTTTCCATGTTCAACGAGGTGGCGCAGAAGGCGGACAATGTCGCTGTCATCGATCATCATAGGCCAGGGACCAGGAAAGTCGAAAATCCTGTTTTCTATCACGTCGATTCCTCTGCCAGTTCCACAAGTGAAATCCTGACGTCTTTCATCACCTACAGTCTTGACGATATTGCCATCGACAAGAGGACGGCGACGCTGCTCTTGGCCGGCATATCCCTGGACACGCGCTTCTTCAAGGAAAAGACATCGGCTGCGACATTCGAGGCGTGCAGCCAGCTCAAGTCCTATAGGGCGGATACGGCCAAGGTCGACGACCTTCTCAAGGAGGATCTCGACAACTACAACAGAAAGAACGAAATCACTCGGAATATCGAAGTTCCCAAGACCGATGTTTTGCTGGCTTCCGGCCCGGAGGATTGCTTCTTCCTCGATGCTACATTGGCGATAGCCGCAAACGAGCTCTCTTCCTTGCGAGGCATCAAATGCGCCATGGCCGTCGGAAAGACAAATAATCATACCGTCAAGGTTTCTTGCCGATCCGACGGAGAGGCCAATTGTCAGCTGCTGATGGAGAAGATAGGCGGGGGAGGCCATCTGACGATGGCCGGTGCGACCTTCACCGACATGACGATCCAGGAAGTGAAGGACAAGATTAAGGACATGCTCAACGATTACTTCGACGATGCGCTCATCCACAACGATGTTACGATAGGAGGCTAGGAAATGAAAGTTTTGATGAAGAGGGACCTCAACAAGGTCGGAAAAAGAGGAGAGATCGTCGACGTTTCCGATGGATACGGCGCCAACTACATCATTCCGCGCGGCTATGGGGTCTTATACACGGACTCTGCCAGAAAGGAATATGAGAGAGAGTTAGCAAAAGAGCGCGAGATCGAACGTGAAAAGGCTGAAAAGGCAAGAGAAGTCGCCAAGAAGCTGGAAGGCATCACCTTGGAATTCGAGGCTCCTGCCGGCAGGCGCGGGGACATGATCGGCACGGTCTCCAACAAGGAAATCATCGAAGCCCTCAAGAAGAAGCACGATATCGCCATCGACAAAAAGATGATCGTCGACAAGGACGTCATCGTCAACGGCTTTGGGACGACCACGATCAAGGTCGAGCTTTTCAAAGGCGTCTTCGGCCAGGTCAAGGTTCACGTTTCTCTGAAAGAGAAGAAATGATGGCGGAAAACAACGAAGAGGTCATTGATCTCAACGAGGTGACCATTCTCGGCAACATCCTTTACGACGGGACCGGCAACACCTATCTGACTGTCGCCACGCAGCTGGAGCCGGAAGATTTTCTCGACCCGAGAAATCGAATCATCTATCGCACTTTCGTCGATCTCGGCAAGAGAAACATCGCCCCGGATCTTGCAACGGTCAGCCAGGAGCTGAAGAACAACAAGACCTATGACGAAATCGGCGGCGAGAAATATCTCGATTTGATCATGGAGAAGACGACTCGCATCGCCCCCGTCGAAATCTATGTCAACAACGTCAAGGACAGATCCCTTCTCAACGCTTTTTTGGGCAAGATCAACGATATCAAAGATGACGCCCAATCCAAGCCGATCAGCGACATCTCGGAATTTATCGGCATGGCGGAGAGCTCGATTTTGGAGATCACGCAGAAGCGCCGAGTCGCCAATGTCGTCAAGATGAAGGAAGTCAGCGAGAGCCTCATCAACAAGCTTGTCATCCAGACACAGGAATTCAAGAAGAACGGAAGGAAAGCAAACGGTGTTACCGGACTGGAAACGGGCTATTCCAATCTTGATTACTATACAAAAGGATGGCACAAGGGAGACATGATTGTCATCGGCGCTAGACCTTCCGTTGGAAAGACGGCTTTTGCCTTGAATCTTCTCTATCAGGCCAGCAAGAGGGGGACGCCTGTCATCTTCTTCTCTCTAGAAATGAGCGCCGAGTCCATCGCGATGCGTCTGCTTTCCTTGACTTCTTCGCTTTCCACAGACGAAATCAATTCCTTGGAGTTTCAGCCTGGTTCCCGTGCCGACCATCTCATCATCAACACGCATGGCCAAGAAGAATCCAGTATGGCGACGAAGCTTCAGAGAGGCCTAGAGGAACTCAACCGTCTTCCGTTCTATATCGACGATAATCCCGGATCAAAGATTCTCGACATTGCGACAAAATGCAAAAAGATGAAGAACCTCATCCCCGATGTCGGACTGATCGCCATCGACTACATGGGTCTAATCACCTCTTCCATGAAGTCGGACAACCGACAGGCGGAAGTTCAGGATATCTCTCGTCAGCTCAAACAATTGGCGCGACAGCTCGATGTCCCTGTCATCGTCCTCTCCCAGCTGAAGAGAGAGTCTGAGAATCGCGAAAACAAGAAACCGATGATGTCCGATCTGAGAGATTCCGGCGCCATCGAGCAGGACGCCGACATGATCTTGATGATCTATCGCCAGGACTATTATTCCAACGGCGGTTTTTCCAAGGGAAAGGCCATGGAGGACGATGGACAGGAGAGGCAACCCCTGAACAACCCCATTTCATCTGTCGAAATCAGCCTCATGAAGAATCGTAATGGCCAGATCGGCGAGCTGAAGTTCATCTTCGACAAGGAACATTGCTCCTTTAATGCGGCGGCAAGCGATGACCAGGAGACACCGTTCTGATGCTCTATGATGTCATTTCTTCCGGAAGCAAGGGGAATGCCACTTTGGTAATTTCTGATGGTCATGCCATCTTGCTCGACTTTGGGATCAGCAAGAAACGGATTGTCTCTGCCTTGAATGGATATGGCCTCGGATTCGATGATGTCGAGGCTGTTTTCCTCACTCATGGCCATGACGATCATGCTTCCTGTGCCGACAAGGCTCCCGTCGAGAAGCTCTACGCTTCCTTTTTGAAAGTTCCGAAGGTGGAAGGCGGTCTTCTTCCTACGCATCTTCTCCGCCCTTTTTCAAAGACGAGAGTCGGTCCTTTCGTCGTTACGGCCCTTCCTCTCAGCCATGACTTCAAAGACACGATGGGCTTTGTCGTCGATGACGGCCAAAAGAGGCTTTGCTATGTGACCGACACCGGCTTCGTTCCGGAGAAGGATTTCCCTTATCTTGAAAATTGTGACTACATCCTTCTGGAGTCCAACCATGACCCGCAGATGCTTTTCGAGTCGGGGAGGCCAGACTATCTCATCAAGAGGATCATATCGGACAAGGGCCACCTTTCCAATGTCGACTGTGCCTGCTATCTTTCTGTCTTGATGGGGGAAAGGACGAAGGAATGCTGCCTTCTCCATCTTTCGGAGGAATGCAACGATCCTGTCTTGGCCAAGTCGACATACGAGAAAGTCATGATGGAACGCCTAAGCTACCTCCCGGATGTTCTCGTCCGCGTCTCCTCCTCCAAGGAAGAAACGCGTGGAGGAGATCGATGAATCTGACTTTTCTCGTTCCGGGAAAGGCACGGGAGGATTTCCTCGTTTCAGGTTATCATGAATATCTCAAACGATTGAGCGGCTATGTCAAGACGGATCTCGTCTTCCTTCCCGAAGAGAAGACCGGAAGGGGAAATGCCGCGGAAATCGCCAAGGCGCTCGATAAAGAAGCCGACAGAGTTTTGTCTCGCCTTCGTGAGAAGGATCTCCTTGTTCTTTTGGATATCCATGCTCCTGAAATCGACAGTCAGGGGTTGGCGGATTCGCTTTCCAGTCTTTCGTCCAAGCGCAGCAACATCGTCTTTTGTCTTGGCTCCTCGCATGGCCTTTCGGATCGCCTGAGAAAAAGGGCGGATTTTTCCTTTTCCCTTTCCAAGATGACGTTCACCCATTATCTTGCTCTTCTCCTTCTCTTGGAGCAGGTCTACCGTGCCATGAAGATGCTCGCTGGAGAGACGTACGACAAATAGCTGACGACAGTTGACAAAGAGGGGTGGATTCGATATACTTCTTTCTTGCTATTGGGATATAGTCAAGCGGTAAGACAGCAGTCTCTGAAACTGCGATGCCTTGGTTCGAATCCAAGTATCCCAGCCATTTGAATGATCGGCCCCGCTTTCCGGGGCCTTTTTTGTGCTTAGGCAACAAGCGATTTTCCAACCCCTGTGTATGAGAAAAACTCAGGGTATTTGTTGTTGGCGAATGTTTCTCCGCCGAGAGCCTGGCTGCGGCTACAAAAAATGTTGTGGACAGAGTTTCCCTCGATTGAATTGCGCTGATGACGGCCCAAAACAAGAGAGAGAATCTACCGGAATTGTTTTTTGACTTTGGAATCGTGCTGTTTTTCCTAAAGGAAAAGAAGGCTGTTTCTGCTATAATTTTCTTCGTTAACGAAGAGAGAGAAACGCATATGGACATTCTTTCCGAATTGAACGAAAAGCAGGGCGAAGCCGCGACAAGCGATGCCCGTTATCTGCGTATCATAGCCGGCGCCGGGACGGGCAAAACGCGGACTTTGACCTATCGGATCGCCCATCTTTTGGATAGCGGCGTGCCGCCTTTCCGGATCGTTGCGATCACTTTCACGAACAAAGTCGCCAAAGAGATGACCGAACGGGTGCGAAAGATCATGGAAAGATCCGATACCGTCTTGCCGGGATATCCTCTTATTGCGACATTCCATGGGTTTTGCTATCGATTCCTGAAAAAGGAGATCCTCGCCTTGGAGGGCTATTCGAGAGAGTTTTCCATTGCGGACGACGAAGATCAAAACACGATCTACAAAGAGATTTTCAAGACGATGACCAAGGGGGAAAGCAAAGACTTCTGCAAGGCTATCACAGGAAAGATATCTGCTTTGAAGACGGAAGGGAAATATCCGGATGCGATAGCGACTTCCGATGTTCCGATGGGGGCCATCTATACCTTCTCTGAGCTCTCCCATGTATATCAGGCCTATCAAGATTATCTGAGAAAACAGAATCTTCTGGATTTCGACGATCTGCTTATCCTGGCGGTGAAGGTCCTTTCGGAGAATCCGGCCATTCTCTCCTCTTGGCAAAACAAATACTCCCATTTCCTCGTGGACGAATTCCAAGACACCAACGCCCTTCAGTATCGGCTTCTCAGGCTTCTTCTCGGCGGAGATGCCTCTTTGACTGTCGTCGGAGATCCCGATCAGACGATATACACCTGGCGTGGGGCAAAAAACGATATTATCAAGGATCGTTTGGCAAGAGACTTTCCCGGTCTGGTCACGGTCGTGCTCGACGAGAACTATCGTTCCACGCAGGAAATCCTCGACCATGCCAATGTCCTCATTCGCCACAACAGAGACCGCGTCGACAAGAATCTCGTTGCGGCGAGTCATGTCCAAGGAGACAAGGTCACCTACAATCGCTATTATGATGCCGAGAACGAAGGCCGGGATATCGCAAGCATTATCTCCGGGATGGTCCGGAAGGGGACGGCAAAGTTCAAGGATTTTGCCGTCATCTATCGCTCCAACTATCTGTCCAATTCCTTGGAGAGACAATTGACGGGATATAAGATACCCTACGAGATATATGGCGGCATGAAATTCTATGAGAGGGCCGAGATCAAGGATGCCTTGGCCTATCTCAAGCTTGTGCTTGTCGGCGACGACCTTTCTTTTCAACGCATCCTGAAGGCCCCCAACAAAGGCATCGGAGAAGTCACCTTGGAAAAGGCAAAGGACTTGGAGAGAAGCCTCGGCGATGAGGAGAGCCTCTTGACCGTTTTCCGCGACCATCAGGAAGAACTCCGTCTGCAGAAAGGGACGAAACTGGCTCTCGCGGACTTTTACAAGGCCTATGACGCCTTCGCCAAGTCCTATCGGATGGGGATGTCCGGTGAGGAGGTCGTCTCCGCCATCACGACATATTTGGAAGATACCGGCTTTTTGGCCCACATCCGCAACGTCGACAGAAAGGAAAGCGACAAGCTGTCGTTCACGGCGAGCAGCTCCACAAGCCGTCTGGACAACGTCATGGAACTCCTCCGAACGATCCAGAACTTCTTCGAATCCGATTATCTCGACGAGGAAGGCAAGAATCGCGAGCCGGACTTGGAGGATTTCCTCATCGAGGTCGCCCTTCAGTCGGATCAGGACACCATACAGGATGACGACAAGGTGTCTTTGATGACAGGGCATGTCTCGAAGGGACTGGAGTTCCCCTACGTTTTCGTGACGGGAATGAATGAAATGGTCTTCCCCTCCTATCACAGCCTGGTTGACGGCCGTTCCGGGGCGTTGGAGGAGGAAAGGCGTCTCTTCTTCGTCTGTATGACAAGGGCCCAGAAAAAGCTTTGGGTCTCCTCCTTCGGCGGCATCAATTTCCGTCAAGGCGTTCCCTATATGCCTTCGCGCTTCGTCAAGGAAGCCGAGCTTGTCTCTCTGGCGAAAGAAAGGCCAAACAACTATCAAGCCCATCTGGGGGGACGGAGGCCTTCGACGAGTCTCTTCCCGAAGGGGATATTCAATCCTGCAACGATAGGAAGCCTCAATTCAAAGCCTTCTTCGACATCGGAAAAATATGAGGTCGGTGACAAAGTCGTCCATGTTAGCTTTGGTATCGGTGTTGTCAAAGATGTCGACGGAAATAAGATACTCGTCGACTTTCCGTCGCCTTATGGTCAGAAAAAATTGGTTGTCGGATTCAAGGCGTTTCGAAAGATGAGGGAGGGAGAATGATGGAACCGATCGACAAGGAAAGACAGAGGGTCCAGGAACTGACGGAACTTCTCAATCGCTACAATTACCAATACTATGTTCTCGACCAGCCGAGCGTGTCGGATTTCGAATACGACCGGCTCATGGAAGAGCTTCAGATCCTGGAGAGGAAAAGACCGGATTTGAGAAGTCGGGTCAGTCCGACCGTCCGCGTCGGCGGCATGATAGCCAAGGGATTCCGAAAGGTCGTCCATGAAAAATACATGCTTTCCATTTCAGACGTCTTCAACGAGGAGGAACTCTACGATTTCGATGCCACGGTGCGAAAGCTCACCGGACTTGACAAGATCGAGTATATGTGCGAGGTCAAAATCGATGGCCTCGCCTGTTCTTTGCTCTTCCACGACGGAGAGTTGGACATCGCTTCGACTCGTGGCGACGGTTCCATCGGCGAGGATGTCACCAATAATGTCTTAACCATCAAGTCCATCCCGGTCTCCATAGACGAGAGAAGGGAATTGGAAGTCCGCGGGGAAGTCTATATGTCGAAAAAGACTTTGGCATCCCTCAACGCCGAGAGGGAGAAGAACGGCGAGCCTCTTTTCGCAAACGCCCGGAACGCGGCCGCCGGCTCTCTTCGCCAGCTCGACAGCGCCGTCACTGCAAAACGCAAGCTCGATGCCTTCTGGTATTACGTCCCCGAGGCCATGGCCATGGGCTTTTCCAAGCATTCCGAAGCACTGGACTATATTCAGTCCCTGGGTTTCCGCACCAATCCGGAGAGGCGTCTTGTCCACGGCATCGAGGAGGTCATGGCCTATGTTCATGAATACCATGCGAAAAGGCCGTCGCTCGACTATGATATCGATGGCCTTGTCATCAAAGTCAATGACATGCGTCTATATGACACCATCGGCTATACGATGAAGACGCCGAAGTGGGAAATCGCCTACAAGTTCCCGCCCGAGGAGCAGATCACTCGGCTTAAGGACATTATCATCACGGTCGGAAGGACGGGAAGAGTCGTTCCGACGGCGGATCTCGATCCCGTCCGTGTCTCCGGTTCCCTCATCTCCAGGGCGACGCTCAACAACGAGGATTTCATCAAGGAAAAGGACATCCGCATCGGTGACTATGTTTCCTTGCATAAGGCTGGCGATGTCATTCCGGAAGTCGAAAAAGTCATTTTCGAGAGAAGAGAGAAGGATGTCCCACCTTATCATTTCCCGGAAACGTGTCCATATTGTCATGAGCCTCTTTCTCGTGTCCAAGGACAGACCTATTGCACAAACGAGCATTGCCCATCCCGGAAGATCAACAAGCTGATCTTCTTCGTCTCCGACATGGCGATGGATATCGATGGCATGGGAGAGAGACTATGCGAAGCGCTCTTCAATCAAGGATTGGTCCGTTCGACACCCGATTTCTATTGTCTGAAGGAGCACAAGCAGGAAATGATGCTCATGGACGGCATCGGCGAAAAGAGCTATGCCGCCTTGATGGAGGCCATCGAGAAATCGAAGAAGAACGATCTTTACATGCTTCTCTGCGGTCTGGCTATTCCTCTCGTCGGGAAAAAGACCGCGATCGTTTTGGCCGACCATTTCGGGAGTCTGGATGCCCTCATGAAGGCGGGCCAGGAGGAGCTCTCCCTCCTTTCCGATGTCGGGGATATCACCGCCAAGGCTATCGCCGACTATTTCAAAGACCCCAAGAATTTGGAAGACATCGAACGCTTCCGCCAATACGGCCTGAACTTCCTTCTCCTCCACCCCAAGAGAGAGGCAAAGGACAACTTCTTCAAGGGAAAGCGGTTCGTCCTGACGGGCACCATTTCGGTCCCGAGGGATGTCATGACAAAGCGCATCGAGATGCTCGGCGGCCTGTCCTCTGGATCGGTGAGCCGAAAGACCGATTTCGTTCTCGTCGGTCACGATGCCGGAAGCAAGCTCGACAAGGCGAAGAGTCTCGGAATCCGGATCTTCACAGAGGAGGAGATAGGGCCGCTTTTGGAAGAAGCGGAAAAATCTCAACAGGAAGACTAGATTTGATATATAATTTTTAAGTTTGTATATACGGCACTAATTTGATTTCTAGAGACAAGGAGGATTCCCATGATCAAAGTCACCAAAGCGATCATAGAGGAGTGCGCTCGGAACCTGATGTTCGACCTCTCGGAAGGGCAAGCCGACCTCATCCTGGAGGATTTTTCGACCGTCATGGCCCAGATCGACTTCCTCAAGAACATCGAAGGCGTCGACGAGGCCTCCGAGATGACGTTCCCCTACAAGGAGCATCAGAAGCTCTTAAGGGAGGACAAGCCCGTCAAGCCTTTGAAGGCCAAAGATGCCTTGAACAATTCCCAAACGAAGCTCGGCGACCAGATCAAGCTCCCGAAAGTGGTAGGTAACAAACATGACCAAGTGGATGAATAAACCCATTTCCGAGTTGCACGACGCACTCGTGAGGAAGACAGTCACGCCTCTTCAGCTCGTCCAAGACTGCATCGACGGCGTCAAAGCGGACAAAGGCAACTGCTTCGAGGCGACTGCCTTCGACCAGGCTCTTGCCGAGGCGGCGAAGATCGATGACGTGAAACCCGAGGAATATCTCAAGGGCATCCCCTTCTTGGCGAAGGACAATTTCTCGACGAAGGGCGTCGAGACTACGGCCTCTTCGGACATTCTCAACGGCTATGTCCCTCTTTTCGATGCCACGGCAATCAGCCGCTTGAAGCGTGCCGGAATGATCATGGTGGCCAAGACGACGATGGACGAGCTGGCGATGGGAGGCACGGGGACGACAGGGCACAAGGGGAACACGCCAAATCCCTATGATCCCGAACGCATCGTCGGCGGTTCTTCCTGCGGCAGTGCGGCCAGCCTGGCTTACGGAATCGCTCCTCTCGCGCTTGGTTCGGACACGGGCGATTCGGTCCGAAAGCCGGCCTCCTATTCGGCGACCGTCGGTTTCAAGGCGACGTGGGGCAGGATTTCTCGCTTCGGCCTTTTCCCCTTCGCGACGTCCATGGACGCCGTGGGTTTCTTCACACGCAATGTTCTCGATGCGGGCTATGTCCTCTCCGCCCTTTCCGGGCACGATCGGATGGATATGTCTTCTTCCAGCCGGAAGAAGGAGAAATACGAGACGTATGTCGAAAAGAAGAAGACCTTGCATCGTATCGGTTATTTCCGGGCAGTCGTGGATGCCATGACCGATCCGATCATCAAGGAAAGCTATCTCCGCCTTCTCGACCGCCTCAAGGAAAGAGGATTCGAAGTCGTCTGCTACGATTATCCGGAAAAGCTTCTCGATGCCCTCTATCCCACCTATATGATCCTTTCCTGCGCCGAGAGCACCAGCAACAACGCCAACCTCGACGGCATCCGCTTCGGGCCGAAGCCGGAAGGTACGATCGAGACCTATTCCGACTACATGAGGAAAGCCAGGACGCGCGGTTTCTCCGACCTGATCAAGAGACGCTTCGTCATCGGAAGCTTCTCCCTTCTTTCCGCCAACCAGGCCGAGATGTTCAACCGCGCCCAGAAGGCAAGGCGCCTCATCGTCGACGAGATGAACCGCTTCTTCGATTCCATCGACTACCTCGTCGTTCCGGCCAGCTATGGAAAGCCAAAGAAGATCGCCGAGCTTTCCACCGCCTGGTCTCTCAAGCCGGATTTCCTCGACAACATCCTGACGCTCGGAAACTTCGGCGGCTATCCTTCCCTGACCCTACCTTTGGGCTTTGAGGATGGCCTTCCCTTCGGCGTCAACGTCACGGGGCGGATCTTCGAGGACGGCTATGTCCTCGGCTTGGGCAAGGAAATCGAGGAACTGACCGGCCTCAAGGACATCGTCAAGGAGGACAAGTGACCATGGAATTCGAACCTGTTATCGGCGTGGAGATCCACGTCGAGCTGAAGACCAAGTCGAAGATGTTTTCCTCCGCTCCCTGTTCTTTTGGCATGGAGCCGAATTCCGAGACCGTCCCCTTTGATCTCGCCTTCCCGGGCACCCTTCCTGTCGTGAACAAGGAGGCGGTGAATTTCGGAATCAAGATCTGCACCGCCTTGAACATGACCATCGACAGGACGCTTTATTTCGACAGGAAAAATTATTTCTATCCGGATCTTCCCAAGGGATACCAGATAACCCAGCAGTTCCGTCCGATCGGAAAAGACGGAAGCGTTCTCATCACCATCGATGGGGAGGAGAGGCGAATCGGTGTCGAACAGGCACATTTGGAAGAAGACACAGCCAAGCAGATTCATCTCAACGATATTTCCCTGATCAATTTCAACCGCTGCGGAACCCCGCTGTTGGAAATCGTATCCAGACCGGACATGCATTCCGGCGAAGAGGCGATGAAGTATGTCGAGGCCATCCGGGAGATCGTCACTTATCTCGGCGTCTCCGACGGCAAGATGGAGAACGGTTCCCTCCGTTGCGACATCAACGTGTCTCTGCGCCCGAAAGGCGAGACGAGACTCGGGACCAAGTGCGAATGCAAGAACCTCAACACCATCCAGAACATCCGCGCCGCCGTGGATTATGAGATCCGTCGGCAGACCGAGATTCTCCTTGCCGGCGGAAAGGTCGAACAGGAGACGCGGCGCTACGACGAGGCGAACAAGAAGACGGTCCTCATGCGCAAGAAGACCGATGCCATCGACTACAAGTATTTCCGTGAGCCCAACATCGTGCCTATCGACCTCGACGAAGGCTTCATCTACGATTGCGTCCATTCGATGAACAAGCTTCCCGACCAGTACCGAAAGGAACTTTCCGCAAGAGGCTTGGACTCTTATCAAGTGGAAGAGCTCCTCAAGGACAGGGACTTTGTCGTCTACTTCGAGGAGTGCCTCGACCTCGGCGTGAAGAATCCCACCACGCTCTGGAATCTGCTCATGGTCGAGATTTTGGGATATCTCAACAAGAATTCTCTTTCCCTCAAGGAAATCAAGCCGACCAAAGAACAGATCGTTTCCCTGAGCGATCTTCTCAGCACGGGAAAGATCAATTCCAAACAGGGAAAAGACGTTCTTTCCGAGATGCTTCAAGACGGAAATGACCCGGTCAAGATCGTCAAGGAAAGAGGAATGGAACAGATTTCCGATTCTTCCATTGTCGAACAAGTCGTCGACGATGTCCTCAAGCAGAACGCCCAGTCTATCGCCGACTGGCAGAAAGGAAAGGACAGGGCTCTTGGCTATCTTGTCGGACAGGCCATGAAACTTTCAAAGGGCAAGGTCAACCCCGGTCTTGCCAAGGAGGTCATCATCGCCAAGATAGGCCCCTGCGGGTCGAAGAAGTAGGATGTCCAAGGATTTCTATATCGAGGTCCTGCACCAGGACAAGAACTGCGGAGCGCGATACGGCTATCTGCACACGCCTCATGGGACTGTCGAGCTTCCCATGTTCATGCCGGTCGGGACCCAGGCGACCGTGAAGCTGCTTTCGCCGGAAGAGCTCAAGGCGATGGGGGCCGGTGTCGTTTTGGCCAACACCTATCATCTCGCCCTTCGACCGGGAAGCGAAATCGTGCGCATGGCCGGCGGAGTCCAGAAGTTCATGAACTACGACGGGCCGATGCTGACGGACTCGGGAGGCTATCAGGTCTTTTCCCTCTCGAAGCTTCGGGACAAGATCACCGAAGAAGGGGTCTCGTTCAAAGATCCGCTTTCCGGCGACAGGCATTTCTTCTCTCCTGAGAGCGTCATGAAGCTTGAGGAGGACATCGGTGCGGACATCGCCATGTGCTTCGACGAATGCGCCCCCTATCCTTGCACGAAGGAATATATGAAGAATTCCGTCGACAGGACGATCCGCTGGGAGAAGCGCTGCCTTCAGGCCCACAAGAGGGAGGACCAGGCCCTTTTTGCCATCATCCAGGGCGGCGACTTTGCCGACTTGCGCCAGTATTGCGCCGAGGCCCTCACCCCGCTTCCGTTCGAAGGCTTTGCTATCGGCGGGACCGCCATCGGCGAACCCCGCATCACCGAGTATCACGAGGTCTCCCTCACCGTCCCCTTCCTGCCTCTGGACAAGCCGAGGTATCTGATGGGGATCGGCTCTCTGGACATGATGTTCGACGGCATCCGAAAGGGCGTGGACATGTTCGACTGCGTCCTTCCCACCCGTCTTGCCCGCCACGGCACTTTGATGACCAGCGATGGCCGGGTGAACATCAAAAACAAGAAATATGAAAAGGACTTCACGCCCTTGGACGAAGAGTGCGATTGCTATTGCTGCCGGAACTATACTCGCGCCTATCTCCACCATCTGATGAAGTGCGAAGAGGGGTTCGGCGGAAGGCTTTGCTCCATCCACAACATCCGTTTCCTCATCCGGACGATGGAAAGGGCTAGAAAAGCCATCCGGGAAGATCGTTTCCTGGAATTTGCTGCCGAGACCTTGGCCCGTTTCGGCACGGAAAGGGGATGCTGATGAACACGCCCGGATTCGATTACGACGTCTTCTCTCTCTCGTCCTACGACTATGAGCTTCCTCCCGAGAGGATCGCCCAGTCCCCGAGTCAGAAAAGAGACTTCTCACGTCTCCTCGTCATGGATCGCGATACTGGAAAGATCACCGACGAAGACCACTTTGCCGACATCGAGAAATATCTTCATGCCGGCGATGTCCTGGTTCGGAACAATACGAAGGTCATACCGGCAAGGCTGTTGGGCGAAAAGAAGGAAACACATGCCCACGTCGAAATCTTGCTTCTGAGGCAACTTGAAGGAAAGAAAGACGAATGGCTGTGTCTGGTCGGCAATGCCAAGACCGTGAAGGTCGGCACTGTCGTCTCTTTCGGAAACGAGGACGATCTTCTGGCGACGTGCCTGGAAGTCAAAGAGGAAGGACTCCGTGTCTTCCGCTTCGACTACCGGGGCATCTTCATGGAGGTCCTCGATCGCCTCGGAAGGATGCCGCTTCCGCCTTATATCCACGCCCAGCTCGGGGACAATTCCCGATACCAGACCGTCTATGCCAAGGTCGAAGGATCGGCCGCCGCTCCGACTGCAGGATTCCATTTCACTGAAGAGCTTTTCCGGCGGCTGGAAGAGAAGGGGGTCGAGATCCTCGACGTCACATTGCATATCGGCCTGGGAACATTCCGTCCCGTCAAGGAAGACGATATCCGCAAGCATGACATGCATTCGGAGTTCTACATCATGGACGAGAAGACGGCCGAAAGACTCAACCTCGCCAAAAGGGAGAATCGGCGAATCATCGCCATCGGCACCACCTCGACCCGCACGCTGGAATCGGTATATCAGCGTTTCGGGACCTTCCGCGCCTGCTCCGGGGACACCAAGCTTTTCATCTATCCGGGATTCCAATACCAGGCCATCGATTGTCTCATCACGAACTTCCATCTGCCGAAGTCCACGCTTCTGATGCTCGTCTCCGCCTTCTCCTCCAGGGATCATATCCTCCATGCCTACCGTCATGCCGTGGAAAAGGGATATCGCTTCTTCTCTTTCGGCGATGCCATGTTCATTACAAGAGAAAAATGAACGCAAACTACGACGAGACGTTCCAAAAGCGATTGGAAGAGATTCGCAAGTCCGGCAAGAGGCCGACTCTTTTTCTCCATGCCTGCTGCGGACCTTGCCTTTGCTATCCTCTCTCCATTCTCTTGGACGATTTCGATGTCACCGTCGGTTTCATCAATCCGAACATCCGTCCTCTTGCGGAATACGAAAAACGAAATCGGACGCTCCAGTCCTTTCTCCAGCGCTATGTCCGGGACAGAGGGAAGAAGGTCTCCTTCGTCCTTGTTCCCGAGGATTTCGAAGGATATGACGAGAAGATGAAGGGGAGGGAAAAAGACAGGGAAGGCGGAGCGCACTGCCTGCTTTGCCACGCCTACCGCATTTCCCTTTCGTATCGCTATGCCCATGACCATGGCTTCGACTTCTTCACGACCGTCATGACCGTTTCCTGCAAGAAGCCCTCCAGGGAGCTAAACGAGATCGCCGAAAAGATGGCTGTCCTCTTCCCGGGAACGGAATATCTCTATTCGGATTTCAAGAAGAGGGACGGACAGCTCAAGGGGATCCGGCTCTCCAAGGAGTACAACCTTTATCGGCAGGACTATTGCGGCTGTCTTTGGTCCCTTCAGGAAAGGAAAGCCTATTTGAAGGCGAAGGAAGAGATCATCGGATGAGAAGAAAAACCGGCTTCAAGGCCGGTTTTTTTCAAGATAGGCCATCACTTCCCTTGCCAGCGCCGCATAGGCGACGGCGGCGGAAGAAGACGGACGGTATTCGTTGACGGGGAGCCCTTTCATCGAGGCCTCGACCACGGAGACGCTTCTCGGGATGACAGAGTTGAAGACTTTCTCCTTGAAGTTGGCTCGGATCTCCTGGGCGATTTCGGTCGCGATTTTCGTGCGGGGATCAAACATCGTCAAGACGAGGCCGAGGATTTCCAAGTCCGGGTTGTCCGTCCTCTGGACCTTGGCGATGGTGGCCAAGAGTTGGCTAAGGGCGTCCAGGGCGAAGTATTCGCATTGGACGGGCGCGATGAGGCTTCTGGCGGCACAGAGGGCATTCAGAGACAGAAAACTCAGGGAGGGAGGGCAGTCGATGAGGATGAAATCATAGAGCCTTTTCGTTCGGTCATCGATATGACTCTTCAGAAGGGACAAGGAAGGTCTTTCCGCTTTCTGTACGAGGTTGCTTTCCAACAGAGCAAGCGAAAGATTGGCTGGGACGAGATGGACATGATGGACGGGAGTCTTGCGGATGGCACGCTTGAGTTCGACTTCCCCCAAAAGCACTTCGTTGATCGTTTTCCGGGAAAGCGAAGGGTCGATGCCAAAAGCGCGGGAGCAGCTTCCCTGGGGATCCATATCCAGAAGCAGGATTCTTTTGTTGTATTTCTTCAGGGCGGAAGCGAGATTGTAGGCGGTGGTCGTCTTGCCTACTCCACCCTTCTGATTGGCGATGGCTATGATTTCAGACATATGCCTAGATTTTAGCATCGGAAGGCCTGCATATAAAGGTTGAAATAGTTTTCTTGAAATGGGAGAGGCAAACTACTATATTAGTAAGGATTATTTCTGTGCGAATGCTATTCACTAGGAGGACACACATGAATAAAGGCATGAAAACTTTGGCATTGGTGCTGGCCATCAGCGCTACTGCTAGTGCCCTGACTTCGTGCAACACGGATGACTACGTCTACCCGGACTATCACTGGCAGGACGGCCTCATCGTGACCGTCAACGACAGGGTCTACGAGTACGAAGACATCTACAAGCTCATGGAAGGCAAGAAGGAATCGGCCCAGGCGCTTTATGATATCGCCAGCGATGTCGTTGCCCAGCTTGCCACGGAAGTCACCGACGATATGAAGGCCGATGTCGAGACGGACATCAGCACGCTCGAGGAGAGCTGGCGCAGCAATGCCAACACGAACGGCACCTCCTATAAAGAGGAAATGGAGAATGCCCTCGAGGACGAAGGCGTCGACGATCTCGACGAGCTTCGCGCCAAGAAGCTCTCGCAGCTCCAAATCCAGGAGAACGAGGACAGCTACACGCGAGACGTCACTCTCGACAACGGTGCCATGTACAACGTCTCGGAAGCCATGACGAAGCGTTTCGTCGAGGAACAGCGTCCTTATCACATCAGCCACATCCTCGTCCAGGTCGATGCTTCTTCCACCTCCTCCGACGGAACGGCCTTCTATGATGGCCACATTTCTTCGGCCAACGCCACGAAGTTGAGCCAGGTCGTGAGACAGCTCACTTCGGCAAGTTCCTTCGGATCGGTCGCCCAGACTCTTTCCGATGACAGCTCCAACGCCAACTATGGCGAACTCGGCGGCTCTTCCGACGATGCCAGCAACGCCGTCGGTCTCCAGCTTTCCACGAGCTACGTCAATGAATTCAAGCTCGGTGTCTATGCCTACGATGCCTTCCTCAATCCCGATACGGCCGCAAACAGCGAGCTGGTCAAGACGTCCACTCGTATGCCCGGTGCCGAAGGCATCGCCAGCGACATCACCAGCGCCGATGCTCTTGAAGGAACCAAGATCGGCAGCGGCCAGGCCTATGGCATTCCTCTCTCCGTCGCCTTGACGATGGGCGAGGTCGCCGATCAGGAAAGATCCGACAAGGGACAGAACGTCCAGTACACGGACGAGACTCAATATCCGAGAAACATTCTCTTCAACAACTACTTCAACAATCATTCCGTGTCCTTCATCTACAACGATGCAGACACCTATGAGGAGACCTTCGTCGCTCAGATTCATGCCATCGATGCGAGCATCAATTCCATCGCCGACCTGGAAGGCAAGCCGGAATATACCGAGCGCCTTGCCGAGTTCAACCGCATCAACACGATGCTTCAGAATGTCAGTGCCAACAAGTTCGAGACGGTCGATACCATCTCCGGCAACCTTGTCGGCTACCAGTGGGATGCGGACAGCAAGGATACCAGCATCGGAGCTATCGAAGGCAATCCCGAGATCATGACCGATGGCAAGGGCAATCCGATCATCGTCGTCCGTGCCGGAACGGGTTCTGGCGACAGCGGCTATCAGGGCATCCACTTCATCACGGTCAATCACGATCCCTTCGTCGATCCGACAGGCGATTACGAATACTGGCGCGTCAACGTCCCCAAGGCCGATGGGACGGGCTATGATACTGCTGACTATAGCATTGAGCCTTCCTATGTCAACTACGTGAGTTCCGACCCGGGCAACAATTCCACCTATCAGACTCGTATCGACAACGTCCAGAGGGCCATCCAGGGATTCGACGCCAACATGCAGTTCGATCGCTTCGAGGACAACATCGAGATCGCCGGAACCAAGCTCCAGCTGACTGGCGACATCGGAAGCAAGCTCTTCGGCGAGAATTACTGGAAGATCATCTCCCAATACATCGAGAACACCAGAGACAGCGCCAAAGCCACTGCCGAGGAAAGCCTCGACGAATCTTGGGACGCCTATGTCAAGCTGCTCAGTCTCCAGGAAGACGTGACCCCCAAGAGAGTTGTCCCGACCGTTTGCATCAATGCCTTCCAGAACGGAAGCTACAGCGACGAAATGGAGGATATCTGCCATGTTGAGAAATAAGAAAATCAAGCTCCTTTCCGTCCTTGCCCTCTCCCTCATCACGCTGACTTCTTGCGACACGGAATACAACCGTTACCCTATCGATTATGACGATCCTCTCTTCGGCGAGGTCGACAATGTCTACGGAAACAAGAAGGAAGACTACTATGACGGCCTTATGACATCCGATGAGGTCTACTCCCAGACTCTCAATCAGATTCTTCTCGATGTCGCCGAAGTCGCCCACGATTATACCGACACGAAGCGTGGAACCAGCGTCTATGGCGTCGCCGATGATTCCTCCATCGCCAGCCGCAATCGCTCCGTCGCCGATGCGACGAAGGAAGACATCACCGCTTCCAACGCTTCCGGAAGCTTCGACAACCTTCAGAACAGAGGCGAGGAATCCGTCCTCGGAAACGCGACTTCCGACTCCTACACGATTGACAACCTCTTTTATGAAAAGAAGTTCGTCAAGTACTTGAAGGAAGAATTCCAGCTCCCTTCCGATTTCGATGACTCTGCCTTGCAGACGCTTCCCGGAAAGCTCGTCACGCCGTATATGACCTACGAAGATGCCTTCGAGGCCAACTACGACAGCTACATGGAGAACTATCTCTATGACGACTATGTCCTCAACTATCTGACTGCCGAATACATCTACACCAAGACCTTCACCTCCATCGGAAACACCAATGCCAGAAAGGTCCAGGTCATCGCTTTGACCGACAGAGAGGACGAACCGGGTTCCGCCCGTCAGCTTCTCGATGCCTATATCGCCGATTACATCGAGGGCGATAAGAAGGACGAGGACTTCTCCATCCTTTCCAGGCTGTGGAAGGGCATCACTGCCGACGACATCGCCGCTCTCATCGACGAGAGCGCCTATGGAAACGACACTGCCGCCTACAACGCCGCCGTCGCCGAGATGCAGGCTCGCTATGCTTCTGTCATCCTCACCGATGAGGAAGAACAATGGCTCGCGGAGCATGGCATCATCTCCACCGACGTCGGAAGCAACACTTCCATCCAGAACACCCTCGCCGGCGAAGTCTATGCGGACCAGCTCGAACTCGAGCGCAACGCCGAGAACTATTACACCGTCGACACGGCCCTCGAGAGCGAATATACCGGCTCCTATACCTACGACTACCGCACCGGTCTTCGCATGGCCTATGACAACATCGCCAAGCTCGACTTCGTCACCGACGGCATCCAGCTCTCTTCCGACGGCCTCTCCGCCCTTCCCGGCGACCTCAAGGATCGTATCTTCTCCAACGACTTCACCACGGATCTCGATGAAATCGAAGAGATGCGCGAAGCCGGTAAGAACAACAAGAACCCCGGCATCGACATCACCACTTACAAGAAGGATGGCTATCGCTATCTGACCTATCCCGGCACCGCCCAAGACGATCCGGGTATCCTCTATTACGACATCAGCAGCCGCACCTACTATATCGTCCGCATCCTCGACGTCGTCACCAACACCGCGATGGGAAGATATGGTGCGCCGAACAGCAGCTCCGTCTACAACGATGTCGTGAAGCAGGAGCAGATCGCCAGGGAAGTCGCCTATGCGATGGCCACGACCAGCACTTACAAGACTGATGCCACCGTCTACTGGCTGAGAAGGACCGAGATCGACTATTCCGACGAGGACTTCCTCGAATACATGAAGACGAACTACCAGGATCTCTTCCGTACCGAGGCATCCACCGACGGCGATGCCACCATCGTCCTCGAGTCCCAGGACTCCGACGAAGAGTAAGTCATTCGCGAGAGGAGGCTTCGGCCTTCTCTCTTTTTGCAAAAAGGAGGTCGAAAAATGGAAGACAAGAAAGAGAGCTGCCTTTTCTGCCGCATCGCACGCGGGGAAATCCCGAGCTACAAAGTCTACGAGGACAACGAAGTCCTGGCCTTTCTGGACATCTCGCCGGCAAGCCGCGGACATACTCTTGTGATACCGAAGGAGCACTTCCCCGATTTCACCCTGTGCCCGAAGAACATCCTTGCCCATTGCTTCGAGGTGGCCCAGCTCATCGCCCAGGCCCAGATCCGGCAGCTTGGCGCGACGGGGACGAACGTGTTGACCAACGTCGGAAAGAGTGCCGGACAGACCGTCCGCCACTTCCATATTCATGTCATCCCTCGCTATGAGGACGACGGACTCCAGCTTGCCTTCCCGCCCCACCGTCTCGAGGACAAGGAGATGCTTCTGCTTCAGGACAGCATCCGCAAAGGCGTCTAGCCTTTATCACATTTCTTGAAGCGCGGCGACAAAAACAATAGAATACCGGTGCTGTTTTAGGAGGCCACATGGAAGAACTCTGCATCAAAGGCCTCTCGGCCGAAGCCGAGGGCAAGAAAATACTTAAAGGCATCGATCTCACCGTCCGGAAAGGCGACGTCATCGCCCTTTTGGGACCCAACGGACACGGGAAGAGCACGCTTCTCAACTGCCTTTTGGGTTCTCCTCATTATGTCGTGACTTCCGGGACGGCTCTTCTCGATGGCGAAGACATCCTTCCGCTGTCGACGGACGAGAGAAGCCGTCGGGGCCTTTTCATGGCCTTCCAGAATCCTCCCGATGTTCCCGGCGTCGTCACGATGGATTTCTTCCGCGGCATGGTAAACGCCCATCGGGAGAAGCCGATCTCCCTTTTCGAGTTCTACAAGAAGACGACGGAGGCCTACAAGGCCGTCGGTTTGGATTCCGACATGGCTTCCCGCCATCTCAACGAAGGCTATTCCGGCGGGGAGAAGAAGCGCAACGAAATCCTTCAGATGCTTCTCCTCAAGCCTGCCATCGCCCTTCTCGACGAAATCGACTCCGGTCTCGACGTCGATGCCCTTTCCCTCATAGCCGACAGCATCCTCAAGGCACGCGAAGAAGGGACGACGTTCATTCTCATCAGCCATTATGACCGTCTTCTGGAACTTGTCCGGCCCAATCGGACTGCCGTCATGATCGACGGCCGGATCGCTCTCGAAGGCGACTTCTCCCTTGCCAGGCGTATCGCCAAGGAGGGATATTCCTTCCTCGAGAAGGAGAAGGGCATCCTCATCCGCAAGGACGAGGAAGAAAGGACCTCCATCGGCGTCTGCGGCGCCAAGGTCACGGCGAAATGAAAGACATCATCGATTTTCCGCTCGAAAAGACGGCACCCACAGGCGCCAAGGCCTTTTTGCTTCTCGACAGACCCCTTCCTCGGGGTGCGAGCTTTGTGATTCCTTCCGAGGAGAGCCTTTCCCTTTCCGTGGTCGATCTTTTCACCGGAAGCTATGCGTCCACCCTCTCCTTCCGTCTCGGCGAAAGATCCTCCCTGACGATCGAGATCGCCTCCCTTCTCGGGGAAGGCGCGGAGAAAGAATTGACGATCGAAGTGTCCCATGAAGGGAAGGAGAGCTTTTCGCGCGTCCGTTTCGTCGGGATCAACCTTTCCGACAAGCCGTTCCGCTTCCGCGGTAACTCTTATATCCCGAACGGCATTCATGGCTGCGATACGAGGCAGGAAGGGAGGATAACGAATCTCTCCCCGAATTGCCTTAGCGAGGTCTCCCCGGCTCTTTTCATCAAGGACAACGATGTCAGGGCGAGCCATGGGGCGGCTCTTGGAACCTATGATGCGGACGTCCTTTATTATCTGACTTCCAGAGGCATCAGCCTTTCCGAGAGCAAGAGACTCGTCACTTTCGGCTATCTTATGCCCATCGTGGAGAAACTTGCGGACGAGAAGGCCGTCGCGCTTGCCAAGAGGCGCCTGGAGGAGATAAGGCTATGAGCTTCTCTCCCGAAAAGATCCGAAAGGACTTCCCGATGTATGCCAAGGAGGGGCTCTATGACGGCCTCCCTTTGGTCTATCTGGACAACGCTGCGACGACGTTCAAGCCCTATTCGGTGATCCAAAGTCAGGATCGTTATTATACCGACATCACGGCAAATGCCCATCGCGGCGACTACGGACTTGCCCACGCCGTCGATGTCGCCTTCGAGGGGGCGAGAAAGGAAATCGCCGACTTCATCCATGCCCTGCCCGAGGAGGTCTGCTTCACTTCGGGCGATACGATGGGACTCAACGAAGTCGCATACGGCATCGGAAGGACGCTTTCCGCCGGCGATGAAATCGTTCTTTCTCTGGAAGAGCATGCTTCCAATGTCCTTCCTTGGTTCAACGTCGCCAAAATGACCGGAGCTGTCGTCCGTTATGCGCCGTTGATCAATGGCCGGATCACAGAAGAAAGCCTTAAAGCCGTCTTGTCAAACAAGACCAAGGTCGTCTCATTTGCGACGGTCTCCAATGTCTTGGGATACGTTCTGGACGTCAAGAGCCTTGCCGCCTTGGCTCACTCCGTCGGCGCCATCTATGTCGAGGACGGGGCCCAGTCGGTCCCGCATATGGCGACGGATGTCCGTTCCAGCGACGTGGACTTCCTTCTTTTCTCCGGGCACAAGATGCTCGGCCCGGTCGGAATCGGCGTCATGTATGGGAAGAAAGCGCTTTTGGAACGGATGGAACCCCTTTTCGCCGGCGGCGAGATGAACGCCCGGTTCAGCAAGACCGGAAATGTCTCCCTTGTCGAGACGCCTTGGAAATTCGAGGCGGGAACACAGAACATCGCAGGAGCCATGGGACTCGCCGAGGCTTGCCGATACCTTCGCTCCGTCGGCTTTTCCGCCATCCAGGTGCACGAGAAGAAACTTAGGGAGCTGGCGGTGGACGGCCTGAAGGCAAACGGGAATGCCATCCTCTACAACGAGGATGCCGAAAGCGGGATCGTCACGTTCAACGTGAAGGGGGTCTTCGCCCAGGATGCCGCCGGATATCTCGCAAGCAAGGGCGTCTATGTCCGGTCTGGCCAGCATTGCGCCAAGCTTCTTCCGGAGGTTCTTTCCTGCGAAGCCACCGTCCGGGCCTCCATCTATCTCTACAACACGGAGGAGGATATTGAAAGGCTTGTCCAGGCAAGCAAGCATGCGGAGGATTTTCTCGATGTCTTTTTCGCTTGAGGATCCGATGGTCCTGAGGGAGATCATCGTCGACCATTACAAGAACCCTCGCAATTTCGAGGATGTCAAGGATCCCGGCTATGTGACCGTCCACATGGATTCCGCCTCCTGCATCGACGACATCTATATCCACGTCCTGGTGAAGGACGGCGTCATCGCGGATTGCAAATGGCACGGGAAGGGCTGCGCCATCTCCACGGCTTCCACGAGCATCCTGACGGAGATGATGATCGGCAAGAAGAAAGAAGAGGCCTATCGGCTCATGGACGATTTCAACAGGATGCTGATGGGGGAAGAATATGACAAGGACGAGCTTGGCGAGGCGATCGCCTTCATCAACGTCAACAGACAGCCCAGCCGCATCACCTGCGCCAACATCGGCTGGCGAGGCATGAAGAAGGCGTTGGAACAGGAGGACAAACATGACTGAAAAAGAAGAAAAGCTCCTCCTGGACGAGGACGAAAGGAAGAAATACGAGTTCCGCGACGAGGACGTCGCCATCTTCAGGACGGAGAGGGGACTATCCGAAAAGACCGTCCGGGAGATCAGCGCCATCAAGAAGGAACCCGACTTCATGCTGGACTTCCGCCTGAAATCCCTCAAGGAATTCTTCTCCCACCATCAGCCGGGATTTGGCCCCGATCTGGATTTCATCGACTTCCAGGACTACACCTATTACACCCGCGTGAGCCAAGGCATCGCCGAAAGCTGGGAAGATGTCCCGGATACGATCAAGAACACCTTCGACCGTCTTGGGATTCCGGAAGCGGAGCAGAAGTTCCTCAGCGGCGTGACCACCCAATATGAGAGCGAGGCGGTCTATTCCAACATGCTCCATGAAGTGAGCGAGAAAGGCGTCGTCTTTTTGGACACGGACACGGGCTTGAGGGAATATCCTGAGATTTTCAAGAAGTATTTCGGAAAGCTCGTCCCGCCTTCGGACAACAAGTATGCCGCCCTCAACTCAGCCGTCTGGTCCGGCGGAAGCTTTATCTATGTCCCCAAGGGGGTCAAGCTGGAAAAGCCGCTCCAGTCCTATTTCCGTATCAACAACAAGCGTTCCGGGCAGTTTGAAAGGACGCTCATCATCTGCGACGACGACTCGGAGCTCAACTATGTCGAAGGCTGCACGGCGCCGATGTATTCCAAGGAGAGCCTTCATGCCGCCATCGTCGAGATCTTCGTCGGGAAGAGGGCAAAGATGCGCTATACCACCATCCAGAACTGGTCGTCTTCCATCCTCAACCTGGTGACGCAAAGGGCCATCGTGGAAGAAGACGGCCTGATGGAATGGGTCGACGGAAACATCGGCTCCAAGCTGTGCATGAAGTATCCCTGCTGTATCCTCAAGGGCGACAGAAGCCGTGGGTCGACGATATCCGTCGCCGTCGCCGGCAAGGGGCAGTTCCAGGATACGGGAGCGAAGATGATCCATCTCGGAAAGGATACGTCCTCCACCATCATATCTAAGTCGATATCGAGAAATGGCGGAACGGCAAATTTCCGCGGTCAGATCAAGATTGCCTCTTCTGCAAAACATTCCAAGGCCCACGAAGAATGCGACACATTGGTTTTAGACGACCATTCATTTTCCGATACGATTCCGAACAATACCGTCGACAATTCCGATAGCTATCTCGAGCACGAGGCGTCCGTCAGCAAGATCAGCGAGGATCAGCTCTTCTATCTGATGTCAAGAGGATTGAGCAAGGAGGATGCCACGCAGATGATCGTCATGGGCTTTTTGGAGCCCTTCAGCAAAGAACTTCCGATGGAATATGCCGTCGAACTCAACCAGCTCATCAAGTTCGACATGTCCGGCTCGGTAGGTTGATTCCATGCTCATAGACAAGACGAAGGACAGCTATGATGTCATCGTCGTCGGGGGAGGACACGCCGGCGTCGAGGCGGCCTGTGCCGCTTCGGCGATGGGCATGTCTACTCTTTTGCTTTGCTTGAATTTCGCGATGGTCTCCAATATGCCCTGCAATCCGTCGATCGGCGGTTCGGCAAAGGGAATCGTCGTCCGGGAGATCGACGCTTTGGGAGGCATCATGGGCAAGATGGCCGACATGAAAGGCAGCCTTCTTCAGATGAAGGTCCTCAACACGTCCAAGGGACCTGGCGTCCGCTGCCTGAGAGCCCAGGAGGACAAAAGAGGCTATCCCAGAAACGTCCAGAACTATCTTCTGACAATCCCGGGATTGGATATCCTCGAAGCCGAATGTACCGGGATCCTGACAGAGCAGGGACATGCGTCGG
Organism: Candidatus Enterosoma merdigallinarum; assembly: GCA_018714385.1. Classification (GTDB taxonomy): domain Bacteria; phylum Bacillota_I; class Bacilli_A; order RFN20; family CAG-288; genus Enterosoma; species Enterosoma merdigallinarum. The sequence goes on from DVNL01000007.1 coordinate 272,051, forward strand.
GCATCTCTTTGTCGGACGGAAGGCACATCTTCTCGAAGGCCGTCGTTCTGTCCACCGGGACGCATATGGAATCCGTCATTCTCCGTGGGCATGTTGTCAAAGAGGAGGGCCCCGACGGCGAGAGGGCAAGCCACGGCCTTTCTTCCTCCTTGCGGTCTTTGGGTATTTCCCTTCTCCGCCTGAAGACCGGGACGCCTCCCAGGCTGGATCCGGCCACCATCGATTATTCGGGGATGGAGATCGAGCTTGGCACGCCGGGAAGGCATGCTTTCTCCTACGACACGACGGAATTCATGGACGTCAAGGACATGGTCTCCTGCCACCTGTGCTATACAAACGAGAGAACGCACCAGATCATCCGCGACCACCTTCAGGAATCGGCCATGTACGGCGGTGTCGTCAAAGGCGTCGGCCCGCGTTATTGTCCCTCTATCGAGGACAAGATCGTGCGCTTCAAGGACAAGCCGCGACATCAATTGTTCCTGGAGCCGGAGAGTCTCGAATTCGAGTCGATCTATCTTCAGGGCTTTTCCACCTCGATGCCCGAAAGAGTCCAGGAGGAGATGGTCCATTCCTTGAAGGGACTGGAAAAGGCCCGTTTCCTGAAATATGCCTATGCGATAGAATACGATGCCGTCGATCCTCTCCAGCTCGACCATACCTTGATGGTGCGCTCCGTGCCCGGCCTTTACGTCTGCGGACAGATCGCATGTACCTCCGGCTACGAAGAGGCGGCCGCATTGGGATTGATGGCGGGCATCAACGCTTCCCTCCGCATCAAGGGGGAAGAGAGCCTTGTCCTGAAGAGGGAAGAAGCCTATATCGGCATCATGATCGACGACCTTGTCACGAAGGGGACGAAGGAACCCTACAGGCTCTTGAGTTCGAGGAGCGAGTTCCGTCTCCTCACACGAAGCGACAATGCCGACGAGAGGCTCATCGAGCACGGGAGAAGGGTCGGCCTTCTTTCTCTGGAACGCTATCAAAGGCTCAAGAAGCGTCTTGAAAGGATAGAGGAAGGAAAGGCTCTTCTAAGGAGTCGGCATATCGGAAACGACGCTCGCGTCAGGGACTATCTGACCGGTTTGGGCTTTCCCCAACCCAATGGCGCCGACAGTCTTGAAGACGTCCTGAGAAGACAGAAAGTGACCTATGCCGGATTGGCGGATGCCCTTGGCGATCTGCCATATCTTGACGCCGAGGAGCAGTTCAAGCTCGAGACCGATGTCAAATATGAAGGCTATATCAAGGCGCAAATCCGTCTTGCGAACATAAGAAAAGAAATGGAAGGCCTCACTTTGCCTGACGATCTCGATTATTTGCGGATGGATGGGCTGTCACTGGAGAGTCGGGAGAAACTCGATCGGCTGCGGCCGAAGACATTGGGCGAGGCCAGTCGCATCCAAAACGTCCACCCGTCCGACATCGACGTTCTTTCCTTCTACGTCCGGCACAAGAAGAACGGCTAGCGGATGCTTCCGTAGAGGGAGTAGAGGACGTAGGGGGTATTGTCCATCTGATAGATGTCGTTATGGAAGCCGAGCTTCTTCAAGAGGCGCCGGCTTTTTTCGTTTTCCCGGTCCACGATGGCCTCGACGTTGATGTCGGGGAAGTCTCTATCGAGTTTCTTGAGAAGGGCGGAGAGGATTTCGAAGGCATAGCCCTTCCCCTGTCTTTCCTTGCGGATGAAATATCCCAGAAGAAAGCAGTCCGCCTTCTTCTCGAGATAGACCTCGCCGACGAGGCGGTCGCTTTTCAGGAAGCTGACGGCGTAATGGTAGCCTCCCGAATCCAGCGGGGTTCTGCCGAGGCTTTTTCCGATGAGAAGGGAGACATCGCCGTCCTCCGTCTTTCCCCAATGCATGGCGTTTTTGACATCAGGGTCATTGTAGAGACGACAAAGCTCTTCCTTTTCCTCGGGAAGGAAGTTTCGCATCCGCAGCCTTTTCGTGGTCAGTATCTCCATCAGTCCTCGATTTCCTCGGCCTTGAGATAGGTGTTCTGGAGAGGGGAGATGAGGCGGGAGTTGACGTAGCATTGCTTGAGCGTCAGTATCGTCTGGCCCTGGTAGTTTCCGCTGGGCATCTTCTCGATGAGAAGGACGGCATCGACCTTGCCGTGGTTCCTTCCGAAGGACAGGGGGACCATGAAAGAAAGGACATTTCTGGTCGGGAAGAAGGAGGGGAGGACCATCCTGTAATCATAGCGAAGCATCGAGAGGCCTTTGCTGATTGCCATCTCCAAGGATGTCCTCAAAAGATTGTAGAAAAGGTCGTCGTTCTGAAGCTTCTCGCTCAGGTTGGCATAGAGCCTCTGAATCTTGAAGGGATTTTTTTCTTTTTCGATCTGGTCGACGATCTTCCGGCAGCCCTCGAAGGGGGCGGCGATATTGGCTAAGAAGGACAGGGGGAGCCTGTCGAGATTGTCCAGAAGGATATGGCGATAGTCGGTATGTATCTGCATGTTATCCTTCGGGAGCAGATCGGAGGGATCGTCGATGTAGGTCGCCTTGGCCGGAAGGGGAGAGAAACGTTCGACGACGATCTTTCCGAGTCCCTGGGATCCGGCGACGGTGAAACCTTGGAAGAGATAGTCTTCCTTGACCGTCTTGGATCGGTTGAGGATCAAGACGGCGTAGATGGGATCGTAGTCTTCCGTCACGAGCCCGGTATTGAAGGAGACGAACCCAGAAGCCTCGTCGACCATGATCTTCTTCTGGCTCACGAGCCGATAGAAAGTGTATTGGAGGAAGATCTTCAGGATGATGTGCTTGTCTTTGCTTCCTTTGTAGCACCAACTCTCCGCCTTGGCCATTTTCGCCAGGGTGGCGATGCTCTCTTCATAGTCGCTAAAGTGGACCATCTGCCGCAGGTAGTCTTTGGGCTTGTCCTTGTCGACTCCGACGAAATTGAGGAAGTAGGCATAGCCGGTCTGGGAGTCGGCCTTGCGGATCGCGCCGATGAGGGTCTCGCCGTTCCGGTTGAGGAAAGAGAGGGGGAAGACGATTCCTTCCGGGCGTCTTTCGACCTGCCTATTGGACAGGGCGGAAGCATAGTCCTTCTGAAGCCTTCCGACGATCGTCTTGTCGTCCAGGCCGAGGGCGGCCATCTCCTTCAGGGAGAGAAGGAGCTTGTCCGGGACGAAGAAGTTTTCGCTGCCGTCCTCTTTCTTTTCGACTTTCGCACGGATCGTCTCTTTCTTCACGGCCTTGACGGAGGACCGGGCTTTCTTGGCAGGGACGGGGATGAGCTTGTCGGTCGTCTTCAGGATGTCCGCCTTGGTCTTCTGCGGTCTTTCCGGCTTCGTTTCCTTGAGACGGATCCAAGGCTGCATGACACCGTTCATCTCGACATTGCGCACTTCAAACTCTTCCGGCATGGAAAGGAAGAGATTCTTCATCTTGCCGAAGCCGAAGGCATGGCAATCGATTCCGTCGTCGCGCAATGTCTTGCTGATCGTCGCAAGGGGGTATTCCTTGTCCTTTTGATAACGTCCCTTTTCAAGGGCCTTGCGGATAGCCGCCTTGAGATCCGGCTTTTCTTTCTTTCCTTCCGTCTTTTTCGGCTTCGTCTCTTTTTGGGGAGGCGTCTCGACATAGTCGTGAAGGGTCACGTCGGGATCCTTCTTCTTCGCAGTGCCGGGGGATTTGCCAAGAGCGAGGAATTCCTGAAGGTCCTCGAGGAGGGACCTCATGTTTCGATAACCGAATTCCGCATAGCTCAGCCCATTGTTCTCCAGGTAGGCCTGGACGTCTTTCATCGGGATGGCCTTCTTCTTGGGAAATTCCGAGCAAAGCAGGGCATAGATGTCCAGTTTGTTCTGTTTGGTCAGCATGGAGTTTCCTTTTCTGGTTGCAGGGCAACCGATTTATTATAGCTTCTTCCGGCCCCGATTTCATCTTTCGAGGCCGGGAAGGGAAAGCCTATTCGGCGAGAAAGACCGCCTGCACGTGGCTTTGGATGCTGCTCTCGTGCTCGGGGCTTGTGATCGCCTTGGCCGAGCGGAGCATCACGGGGCCTTGCTGGTAGTCCTCGCTGGTCACCTCTTCGACGCCGACGATATGCAGGGAGAGGGACTCGGCGATGGTCTCTGCCATCTCTCTTGCTTTCTGTATCGCCATGTCCAGGGCGAGCTTCTTGGCCTCGTCGGGGTCGCTCAAGGCATAGGAATGGACGTAGGAGACGCGGTCTTTGAGGCAGAGGAGGGCTTTTTCGATTTTCTCCTCGCTCCCCATGGCTCCGACGATCCGGTAGCCCAAAGTATAGCTCATGCCCGTCTTTGTCCTTTTTCCGTCGATGCTCTCGTATTCTTCGCCGACCCTGTCCGTCTCCAGAAGAATCCTTTCGAGGTCGATGTCGGAAAGGGCGGAAAGAAGGGCCTCCTGGTCTGCCTTCTTGCCACGAAGGCAGCTTTCTTCGTCATCGCCTCGTCCGTGGATGGTCACACGCGTCAAAAGCGTGTCGCTTTCGACTTTGACGGAGACTTGCTTGTCGATCCGAATTCGTGTCATGCCGTTATCCTCCGATTCGATTATAAGCCCGAGAACGCTTCGTTTCTGCTAAAATCTTCTGTCGGAGGGCTTTTCCATGAAGGCAATGGCACTTGGCGACACCCATGGCGATACGATCTACCTGAGGATGGCGCTGGACATTTTCGAGAAAGAAAAGTTCGACAGGCTTTATCTGACGGGGGACTTGCTTCCGGACTCAGCCAGGCTGCTCGACTCTTTTGCCGATAAGATCGTCGCCGTCAGCGGCAATTGCGACGCCTACTTCCAGACGGAGCGATACGTCCATTTCCCGATGCCGACAATCAACTACACCGGCTTCAACGGCAAGACCGTCGTCCTTACGCACGGGCATTTCTACGATGCCTATTCCGTTCCCGTGGATTACGATATCCTGATCCTTGGCCACAGCCATGTCGGTCGGCTGGACAACTATGCAGGGAAGCTTGTCCTCAATCCGGGGTCTTTGGCCCAACCTCGCAACGGGGAAAGATCGTTCCTCAAATTGACGGAAAAGACGATCGGACTCTACTCGATCGAGACAGGCGGCCTTCTAAGGAAGGTCGACCTCTAGAAAGGAGACGAGAATGCTTTTTTATATCGGTTCGGATATCCACGGCTCTCTTCCCTATGCCAAACGATTTATCGAAAAGGCATTGGAGGACAAAGCCGACCGCATCATCCTTCTGGGCGATCTTTATTACAATGGTGCCAGAAACGATCCGCCTGAAGGCTATGCGCCGAAGGAAGTCGTCAAGCTTCTGAATTCGGTCTCGGACAGGATCCTTGCCGTGAAGGGAAATTGCGAGAGCGAGGTGGATCAGATGGTCAGCGACTTTTTGATCGGCGAATCCCTGTCGCTTTTCGCCTTCGGAAAAGCGATGACATGTGTCCATGGCCACCATTTCTCCTTCGACAATCTCCCCAAGAATCCTGGCGACGTCTTCTTCCAGGGACATAGCCATATTTCGAGGCTAGAGAAAAAGGGAGAACTCATCCTTGCCAATCCGGGATCCCTTTCTCTCCCCAAGGACGGACGTCGCTCCTACATGACGATGGACGAGAAGGGGATAGCTTTACGAGACCTTCTCGACGGGAATCTTGTCTCGAGCCTCGTCTTCTAGATATTCGTAGGCATAGAAATCGCCTCCGCAGCCGGGGATGTGAAACAGGCCGACTTTTTGGAATCCCTCCCTTTCAAGAAGGGCGATCATCCGCGGATTGTTTTCGTTGGTGTCGGTCCGGATGTTGTGGTGTCTTTTCTTGATGGCGGCAAGGCATCGTCTTCCTCCGCCCGGGACGCTCGACGTGAAGCGATGGATCGTGAAGTAGTCTTCGCTGCCGCGGAAGGCACCTTCTTTCAACTGCTCATAGAAGGGTTCGCCGTCTTCGATGAGGGAAAAACAGGCGACGGGAACGCCATCTTTATACAGGGCATAGAGATAGCCGTCGAGATAGTCCTCCTTGGCTTCCTTGATGGTCGGGTAGGTTTCGTTCCATTGGCAGGTGTTGCCCTTTTCGAGCATGCTCTTTCGTCCTTTTTCATAGAGATCGGCGATGGCAGGGAGATCTTTCTTTCTTGCCTTCCTCACCTCCCAGAGGCTTTTCGCCCTCAATCCGGAGACGAGAAGGAAGAGCCTTCCCTCCTCCCTGTAGCGGAGGTGCCGATAATAGAGATAGGACAAGAAAGATAGGAGGGCGAGAAGAAGGAGGAAGAGGAAGACCACCAGGCACCACGTCCCGATGGAAAAGCTGGAATAGTCGAAGAAGTCGGTTCCGAGGACGCACATGAAGAGGACCCCGAAGTTGCGGAAGACGACGGAGCAAACGAAATTGTAGAGGAAGGACATGTCCGTCATGCCCGCGATAAGGCACAGGGTGTCATCCGGAAAGAAAGGAAGAGTGTACATCATCGGGATGACGGCTTTCCCGCCGAGGGTGAGATAGCGCTGGAATTTCTCGGTGTTCTCTTTCCCGGCGATCCATTCTACGATTCTTTTCCCGCCCAATCGTCCGATGAGGAACATCAAGGAGGAAGTCAGGACGACCGTCGTGGCGCAAAGACCGAAAGTGATGGCCATGTCCGTCGGCGTCTTGTAGTTGAAGAGCATGTTGGCCAGGGCGATGGTGAACATGGAGGAAATTCCCGGGATGATATTGATGAGCGGGGCGATGACAAGGTAGAGGACGTAAGAGAGGGCCCTATTCTCCTTGGTCCATTTCTGGAAGAACTCGGTCAGCTCGCCTTCCCCCAGGAACAGGTTGGAGAGATAGGCAAGGAGGATGACGGCGAAGAGGATGATCAGCAAGACGGACACGGCCTTGACGAGTGTCTGCACGCGCCGCCTGAGCTTCTTTTTGGCCATCAGACGTTCACCTCGATGTCGATTCCCTCCTCCACGCTTCTTGCCAGATAGGGAAGGACTTCGTTTTCGAGGAAGGTTTCGCATTGCCTTTGGGCAAGGCCGATGAATTTTTCGGGGGAGAGGAGGGGGAGGATGTCCGCCTCCTTGAGATGGAAGAGCGGATCCGAAATGATCCGTTCGAGCAGATCGTTCTTCTCTCCACGGGCGACTTTTTCGCTGGCTTGTCGCGACAAGACGCGAAGCCTCTCGTGAAGGACCTGTCTGTCGCCTCCTCTTTTCACCGCTTCCATGAGGATGTTCTCGCTCGCCATGAAAGGGAGGTTGCTTTCCAGGCGTGCCTTGATGACGACAGGATTGACGACAAGGCGATCCAGAAGTGTATTCAGGACGTTGAGAATGCCATCGATCCCCAAGAACATATCCGGGATGGCAAGCCTTCTGTTTGCCGAATCGTCAAGCGTTCTTTCGAAGCATTGCTCGGCAGATGTGAAATCGAAATTTATCGCATTTGCCAAGACGTATCGGGAGAGGGCGCAGATCCTTTCCGCCATCATGGGGTTTTTCTTGTAGGGCATGGCGGAGGAGCCGACCTGGTCCTTAAGCTGTCCCTCCTGGACTTCCATGAACGAGGAAGCGATGCGGAGATCCAAACTGAACTTATAGGCGGAAGAGGCGATTCCGCGAAGGGGGGAGACGAAGTAGGTATCCATCTTTCGGGTGTAAGTCTGCCCGGAGACGGGCACGCTTCTTTCGAATCCCATTTTCTCGGCGATGATTCTGTCGAGGGATTCGACCTTCTTTTCGTCGCCTTGGAAGAGATCGAGGAAGCTTGCCTGGGTCCCTGTTGCCCCTTTGCAGCCGAGGGGGAGGAGGGTGCTGAGCTGATAGTCCAGGTTTTTCAGATCTAGGAAGAACTCGTTCGCATAGAGGGAAAACCTTTTCCCTATCGTCGTGGGCTGGGCAGGCTGAAGGTGGGTATAGCCAAGGCAGGGCAGGCTTTTGTGCTTCAATGCGAAGTCGGAAAGCTTTTTCAGGGCGAGGACGAGCTTGGCGCGGACAAGACGCATGCCCTCTTGAAGGGCCAGAATATCGGCGTTGTCGTCGACATAGCAGGAAGTCGCCCCGAGATGGATGATGCCCTTTGCTTTGGGGCAGAGAAGGCCATAGGCATAAATATTCGCCATGACATCATGGCGGACCTCTTTTTCGCGCTGGTGGATGACATCGAGGTCGATGTCCTCGACATGGGCCTTCAATTCGTCGATCTGGTCCTGGGAAATGTTCAATCCGAGTTCCTTCTCGGCCTCGGCCAGAAGGACCCAAAGGTGGCGGAAGCGGCGCACTCTTGCCCTTTCAGAGAAAATTTCCTGCATCGCCTTGCTAGCATAACGGCTGGCAAGCGGCGAAATGAATGGATAGTTTTCAGCCATGTCGCATGACCTCCTGTGTCAAGGAAAGGATTCTTTCCTTCTCTTTTTCTAACGCCCCGATGATTTTATCTTGATTATCCGCCTTATTTCCAGCCGGTTTTCCCGAAACGGCGAAAAGCCGCCCTCCAAGGCGTCTGAGTCTTTCTTTGCATCGCCTGTCGATCGAACCGCTGACGGTAAGGAAAGGAACTCCTTTTCTTTTGCATAGTCGAGAGAGGAAGAAGAGACTTTTACCTTCGAGGGAGGATGTGTCGATCTTTCCTTCCCCTGTGACGAGAAGGCTATCCTTTGTCAACCGTTCTTCCAGTCGAAGGGCTTTAAGGATCCTTTCCGCACCGCTTACGGGTGTCGCGGAGAGGAAGAGGAGTGCCGCAAAGCCGACTCCGCCAGCCGCTCCGGCGCCGGGAATGTCCCTCGCCTTCCTTTTCAGGAGACTTTCTTCCATCGCGGCCAGTCTTGTCACCGCCTTTTCCAACCGTGGCATGTCTTCCTTTTTGGTTCCCTTTTGCCCGGAGAAAAGGAAGACGGCTCCCTTCCGTCCCGAAAGCGGAGAAAAGACATCATGGCAGAGGACGAAACGGCAAGAGGCCAGGCGGGGATCCAGTCCCGAAAGGTCGATTGCTTCGACCCTCTCCAAGGTCAGGCCGCTTGGCACGAAAGTCTGTCCGTCCCCGTCTTTGAAGCGTGCGCCCAAAGCTATCAGCATGCCGCATCCGAGGTCTATCGTCGACGATCCGCCAAGGAAGAGGACGAAATCTCTTGTGCCGCGGTCCAACGCATCCTTTATCTGTTCGCCGAAACCGAGCGTGCTCCTTTCTTCCGGGATGCGCTCCCTTGTCTTTCCGAGCCCGGAAGTCGGATAGATGGCGATGTAGGCCCGCCCTTCCTTGTCGACGAGATAGTAACTCTCTTCTTTTTTGTGAATGTCGATTCCAGTATAGAGACCGACGACTTTTTCGTAGTCTCCGGTTTCGAGGAGACACTCCAACGTGCCGTCTCCACCGTCGGCAAGGGGAAGACTTTCGAAAATGGCATCGGAAAGGAAGGCGAGGCCATTTCGGATGGCTTCGTTTGCCTCCAGTGCGCTGAGCGTGCCCTTGAAAGCGTTGGAACAGAGAAGGATTTTCATTCCGGTTTCATTATAAGGGGCTATAATAGATTTGTTACTAAAGGAGGTCACCATGCCCCAGAAAAAGTATTCTGTCACTCTCAAGACGGATCAGAAGACGATGCTTCTCATCCAAGGCGTCGTTCTTCTTGTCGTCGGCATCCTTCTCTGCTGCTCCGTCTCTTTGGACAACATCGTCAATGTCATCCTCGGCGTCGCCCTTCTCCTCGGCGGACTGATCAATCTCGTCATCTGTTTCATCGAGCACAAGAGCATCATCCGGGCGGAAGGCGTTTTTGCCTCGGCCTTGATCGCCGTCGGCGTTCTCTGCTTCATCAGGAACATCATCCAGGTGACGCCGTTGATCACGATGTTCATCATCGTCGTCGGGGTCGTCGCCCTGCTCGACGGCCTTCTCGGTCTTCTTCCCGCCGTCAACAGGAAACGCGTCCCGACTCTTGTCGAGGCCATCGTGGGTGCCGCTCTCTTTGCCCTCGGAATGTGCCTGTGGTTCATCGCGGACTTTGCCCGCTTCGCTTCCTTGATTCTCGGAATCGCCTTCATCGTCCTCTCTGTCCTCATCTTCATCTCTGTTTTCGTCCTCTCTTCCGGAAAGCGGGTCAAGTGAACCTCGTTCACGTCGATCATTCTTCCCTGCCTCCATTTCTCCCGGAAAAGGCCAGGATACTCATCCTCGGTTCCTTTCCGTCCGTCGAGTCCAGGAGGCAGGGGTTCTATTACGCCCATCCTTCCAATCGCTTCTTTCCGGTCCTTGCCGCCGCATTGGGCTTTCCGGAACCGCGAGGCATAATGGAAAGAAAGGCCTTGTTGGAAAAAGAAGGCATCGCTCTTTATGATGTCGTCTACTCCTGCGACATCGAGAAGAGCAAGGACGAAACCATCGAAAACGTCGTCCCCATCGATCTCGAGGCCATTCTCGAAGGCCGGGGCATCAAACGGATCTTCACGACTGGAAAGAAGGCGGAGAGTCTCTTTCGAAAGGCATTTTCGATTGATTTTACGCCTCTCCCCTCCACATCTTCCGCAAACGCCAGGATGGGCAAAGAAAAGCTTGTCCAGGTCTATCGAAAGGAAATCCTTCCTTTCCTCCGTTGAAGAACGAGGCGGTTTCTGATAACATATTCACTCGCTGGGCCTGTAGCTCATTTGGGAGAGCGCCTCGTTCGCAACGAGGAGGTAGTGGGTTCGATCCCCATCAGGTCCACCATATTTGTACGACATGTCTGATACAAACTTAGAACTTCTAAGGGTGTGCAGACTTTTTTTGTTTTATCCGATAAATACGCACTTTCTAAAATTACGCCGTGTAGCAACTTATGGATAAGCGAAGGAAATTTATCATTTTTTAGAGTGAAGTTTACACGGCGTAGGAATTTTTACACGGCGTAAGGCTTTTGAAAAAGTCCTATGCACACCCCTAGAAAATTAACATAAACTTATCATATTTTGAGCCCACTCTTGTTGGAGATTAAGTTCTCTAATAGGGATGGGCTTTTTTGTTGGTGAAAATATTTTTTTATTTTTTTGAAATTTCACCCCCATCAAACCACCCTAGTTTTCTCCATTATGGTGAGAAGGAGATATGTGTGCTCTTCTCGGAAAGGAGAAATTTTATGAAACACAAACTTAAAATCGGCGTTTCTAAGAATTCTCCAAAGAGCAATGTCGTTACTTATAAGAAGGTATCACCTGATGTAAAGGTTAAAGACCTAATAGGTGAATCAAACAAAGTAACAATCATCGTTCCTGGAGATTCAGTTAAAAGCGTCACCATTGAAGAAACTAAGGAGGAGCCAAATGGAAAGTAGAGAAGAAAAGTTACTTCATGCCATCTTTGGTGAAAGTGAACCTAAAGCCAAAGCTCTAAAGTTCTCTCTTAATTTAGATGATTTAACCGTAGACGTTTCTATCAAAAGAAATAAGAAAGAGAAAGTAGAGAAGTGCGGTCAATGTAGATGTGGGGGTAAAAAATAATGAAACCTCAAAATCATTCTAGAGTATTTAGTCCTAGTAAAAGTATGTTGTGGCTAGAATGCTATCAATCAGTTTTATTTAATGATGGCAATAATAGTGAAACTAATGAGCAGGCTGAATTTGGTACAGAAACACACGAATTAGCAGCTGCCACAATTAGTAATTCATTAAATGTCGAAGATTTCGATGGTAATTCAAAAAAGCCAAGTGAAGTAATACCGAATCTTAAACGTTATAACGAAGAGATGCAGGAAATAGTCGATAAATATGCAGATTTCGTTATTAAAACTTATCAATACGAGCTTCATAACAGTTCTTTAAAACCACTGGTTCTTATCGAGCAACAATTAGATCTTGGCTTTGATGATAACTCAATCGGAACATTAGATTTAGGAATCATATCAAATAGAGATGGTGGGACACTTACTATTGTCGATTTGAAGACAGGTAGGAATCCTGTGATGAGTTTCGATAAAGAATTAAATCGACCAAATTCACAATTATCAATCTATGCAATAGCTAGTTACAAATGCTTCAAAGATGTTTATCCAATAAAGAAAGTTAGATTAGTTATCTTCCAACCTGTCATCAATAACACTAATGAGTATGAAATGGAAATTGATGAACTTTTAAAGTTTGAAGAAGAGGTTATCTCCCCAGCTGTAAAAGCCATTAAAAGTGGAGATAGAACCGCTAAAGAAAATTCTAAATGCAAGTATTGTCCAGGATTTGTTTATTGTAAGAAAAAGTTAGATTCTGCAAGGAAAATTATAGAAAAGGGTTCAAAAATAGAACTTTTAAGTGAACAAGAAATAGCTGAAATAATGCCTAAATGTGATGACTATATTGCTTACTTTCAAGCTGTAAAAGAACACTGTCTAAAGAAAGCTTTAAGTGGTTATCACTATGAAGGTTATAAGTTAGTTCATTCTAGAGTTATTCGAAAGATAAATGATGAATCTAAAGTTGCTGAAATTCTAACTGAGGCAGGTTATGAACCATATCAAGCAAAGAAATTGTTAGGAATTACTGAACTTACGAGAAAGCTTGGAAAAGAGAAGTTTAAAGAACTTGTATCACCATACATATCAATTCAAGAAGGTTCTCTTGCTTTAGTTCCTAATAGTGATCCTAGAGAAGAAGTAATTATAACGGAGGAAAAAGATAATGTTAAAAATTGAAACTGGAATAAAAAAGCGTGCCATTAAGACAATTCTCTATGGCCCAGAAGGAATAGGCAAATCTACTCTTGCTAGCCAATTTCCAAATCCACTTTTTATAGATACGGAAAATGGAACTAGCACATTAGATGTTAGAAGAGTAATTTGTAATAAAAGTTGGGATGAACTCATTTCTATCGTTAACGAAGTCATAAGCGAACCATCTATAGCAAAAACACTGGTAATTGATAGTGCTGATTGGGCTGAACAATTAGCCGAAGATGATGTTTGTCAAAAGAATCGTGTAGCATCAATTGAAGCTATAAGTTATGGAAAAGGTTATACATTCGTTGCTGATAATTTTTCTAAGTTATTAAAACTATTAGATAAGTTAATCGAGCTAGGAATTAATGTAGTTTTCACGGCTCATGCAAAACCTAGAAAATTTGAATTACCTGAAGAAGCAGGGCAATTTGATAGATACGAAATGAAACTATCTAGACAAGTTGCTCCACTAATTAAGGAATGGTGCGATATGCTTCTATTTTGCAACTATAAAACCTATGTCGTAAGCACTGAAAATAATACGAAAAAAGCTCAGGGTGGAAAGCGTGTAATGTACACAACTCATCACCCTTGCTGGGACGCAAAGAACCGCTTCAATTTGCCTGAAGAGCTCGATATGGGTTTTAGTTCGATTAAGCATTTGTTTTCAAACGTCGAGCCAAAAAAAGGCCTAAAAACGCAAGAAAACACTGCAAAACCTACACAAATTATAAAAAGTAGACCACTTGTAGATAAAGTTAAATCACTTTTAAAAGAAGCAAATATTAGTGAAGAGAGCTTTAAAAAACTTGTGGAAAATAAAGGCCATTATAAAGCTGATGTGCCACTTGATGATTACTCAGATGATTTTATATCACGCTGGGTATTAACAAACTTTAAGAAGATAGAAACTGCTATTAAAAACGGAGGAAATAAATAATGTTAGAAAATAGAGTATTGTCTTGGGACGATGAGATTGCTGATTTAGAAGATGAATATAAACTTTTGCCTGAAGGAGAATATTTCTTTAAGGTTATTAATTTTGAAAGAGCTATGTATCCAGGTGGTGCGAAAGTTCCTACTTGTCCTAAAGCGATTGTTACAATTGCGATTTATGATGGGCTTAAAATTGCCACCAGAGTTCATCAAGAGTTTTTACTTTGTGAAACAGTTGCTTGGAAAATATCACAATTCTTTAGATCGATTGAAGAAAAGAAAAGCGGTGAAAAAATCCAAATGAAATGGAACATCGTGAATGGTTCTTTTGGAAAATGCCATCTTACAACTAAGAGTTATATCAATAAGTTTGGTGAGAATAAAACCATCAATACAATCGATAAATTCTTGCCTTATGAAGCGGAAACAATCAATAAATTTAAGGGAGACCTAAACGAAAAAGAAGCTGAAGACATTTTAATGGATGACAGTCAATTACCATTTTAAAAGGAGTAGAGTATGTTTGAACTTAGACCTTATCAAAAAGAGGCGGTTCAAGCTATCGAAAATGAATGGATTAATGGTAATAAAAAGACTTTACTAGTTTGCCCTACAGGAACTGGTAAAACTCAAATATTCTCTTCCGTAATAAAAGACCAAATTAGCGATGGCTCTAAGGCTTTAATTCTAGCCCATAGAAATGAACTCTTAGATCAAGCATCTAGTAGGTTAAAAAATACATATGGAATTGAGACGGCGTTAGAAAAGGCAGAGTCTACTTCGGTGGGCTCTCCTCTTAACGTTACCGTTGCATCTATTCAATCTTTAGCTAATCCCTCTAGATTAAATAAATTTAATAAAGATTACTTTAAAACTATTGTTGTTGATGAAGCGCACCATTGCTTAGCAGATACATATCAAAGAGTTTTAAGCCATTTTGAGAATGCAAACGTGCTAGGTGTTACTGCGACTCCAGATAAAGCTGACCACAAAAATCTAGGAGAGTATTTTGATTCTAAGGCTTTTGAATATTCGATGCCAAGAG
>DVNL01000008.1 GCA_018714385.1 Candidatus Enterosoma merdigallinarum
CAAGATATTGTCTATTGGGATAGAGTTGAAGGAGCAACAGGTTCAGTAAATGATTTAACTCTTACTGATGAAGTTAATGTTAGTGGTGATTCTTATGATCTAGGTGGTGACGAAGAAGACGAAAATGACACAAAAGTTCAGCAAGGCTTATTTAAAACACCCGCCGAAATCATGAATGTTATATATAAAAATATCATCGATAAAAAGAAAAAAGTCGCTTTTATTGTTAATTGGTCTGAATATTTATTTAGCACTAATGGGTTATCAGAAGACGAAAGACAAAATATTACACTCTTAGGAAAAGCAATCAAGGATAGAAAGGTTGATTATCTCAATAGTGATTGTAACGAAAGTGTTGTCGTTATGATTTTAAATAAGGCTTCTAGTTTGCCTTTATCTTTCTATCAAGGAAATCCAGAAGTTGAAATAATCACTCTTCAAAAGCCTGATAGAGAAGAAAGAAAACAAATAATCCAAAAAGTAGAAGATTCCTTTGATGTTAAATTAAAAGCTGGAACGACTTCTTTATTAGATACCGAGAATATTGAATGCATCGATATGCTTGAAGATTTTACTAATCGCGAGATTATTCAACTTTCAAGAATGTCACGTAAAGAAGAAAAAATGTCATTTGATAAGCTTTTCTATCTCTTTAAATATGGCGAAAAGGAGAATCCTTGGGAAAAACTTGAATATTCTAGAGTTAAAAACATTAAAAAAGAGTTATCTGATAGAGTTGTAGGACAAGATGAGGCGATAGCTAAAATTGAAAAGACAGTTGTTAAAGCTTATATGGGTCTTTCTGGACTTCATAAAACTTCGTCTAGATCTATGCCTAAAGGTGTATTTTTCTTTGTAGGTCCTACTGGTGTCGGCAAAACTGAATTATCAAAAGCATTAGCAAAGTTTTTATTTGGTGATGAACAAGCTTGTATTAGATTCGATATGTCAGAATACGCTCAAGAAAATAGTGATCAAAAATTAATTGGTGCCGCTCCTGGATATGTTGGATATGAAGAAGGCGGTCAACTAACCAATGCTATTAAAGAGCATCCTTTCAGCGTTGTTTTATTTGACGAAATTGAAAAAGCAGCTAAACCAAACCCTCGTATTTTAGATATTTTCTTGCAAATATTAGAGGATGGAAGATTAACTGATTCAAAGGGTGAAACTGTTTATTTTAGTGATACCATTATCATTTTCACTTCAAACTTAGGAGCTAACGAAGTTCAAGCGAGTTCAGATAAAGAAGGCGTAGCCAAAGAATTCATTAAGATTGTTAAAAACTATTTTGATAATGAACTTAAAAGGCCCGAATTATTAGGAAGAATAGGGTACAACAACATTGTTCCTTTTAACTTCATTCAAGATAGAGAATTCCAATACAAGATTTGTAAATCTAAAATGAAACCTATAATTAGAGGAATTGAAGAAAAATATAAACTCGAACTTGAATTTGAAAAAGAAATGGAAGCTATCGACTATATTCTAAAAGGTGTTGATTCATCAAAAGGAGGCCGTGATATTTTAAACGCTATTAATGATAGACTCTTAGATCCTCTTTCAATGTATTTGTTTGATAATAAGGAAGATTTAAGAGCTATGCGTGGTTCCAAAGTAGTGGCAAAGGTAAGCAAAGAAGGATTTAGCTTTGAATTCTCAGATTAAATTTAATGTTGCCTATATCAAACTATTAACTAAAACCGAAGGTCCTTTTAATCGTTGTTGTATTTGGTTTCAAGGCTGTAATATTCATTGTCAAGGATGCTGTAATAAAAGCCTTCAAGCTCTAGTTCCAAATCATATTTTAGGAATTGGAGAGTTAGTTAATATCGTTAAAGATGCTAAAGAAAAGTTTAATTTGGAAGGCATTACTTTAAGTGGTGGAGAGCCATCGTTACAAAAAGGGCTCAAACACTTTAATGATGAAATTCATAAATTAGGACTTGGGATTATCATGTTTTCTGGAAAGTATAAAGATGAATTAGATTGTGAGTTAGTTAATTCTGTTGATCTATTAATAGATGGCCCATTTATTGAATCTAAATTAGATAACAAAAGACTTCTTTTAGGTTCAACAAATAAACATCTTAATTTCATCACTGAAAGATATAAGAACTATGAGCTATACTTTTATAATTTAAAATCCCTAGAGGAAGTAACCGCAGAAGACTATATTTTTATTAATGGCGATTAATTCGATGCTATTTAAGGGTGTCTTGTAATTGTTAAGGGTGTTCAAAAGTATCAAACTTGCTCTAGGAAGACACTTAGATGAAAACGCCCGAGAAATCGGGCTTTTTTACTGCTCGCATACCTATAGATTCGAGGAAAATCGGCATAATATCGGCTTTTTTTACATTAGGCAGCCCCAGTTAAGTGTTGTAAGCGATGAAAACTAGACTGGCGCGCCGGCAGAACTTATCCAATTTCGTTTCCGATTTGATCGTTTCACTCCTTTACTTCTTCCAAATAGAATCCGACATCATAAAAGGGAAGGGTTCGGATCCTGTGCTCTTTGTCGTAGCCGTAGCGGTTTGCGGAGACTTTCACGGCATAGTCCAGTTTGTTGTGCGCTATGAATTTCGAGAGGGAGTTGAGCGTGCCTTTTTTCTTCTTCACGTCGATGGGAACGACCGCATCCTTGTCCTGAAGGAGAAATTCGAATTCGGCATCGTTTTTTCCGCGCCAATAGAACAGGGGAAAGCCGTGCGAGACGAGCTCTGTCGCCATGTAGTTTTCGAAGAAGATGCCGGAGAGGGTGTTTCTTCCCGTCTGTGAAAGGAAGGCGGTCGGCTCGACCTGGCTTTCGTAGGAGAATATTCCGCTGTCGGAAAGGTAGAGACGGTAGAGCGCCTCTTTCGCTTCCATAAGATGGAGAGAGACTCTTTCCTTGACCATGGTGGATCTGTAGACAAGATGGGCAAGGCTCAGCCAATCCAACGGGGACTCCAGATCCCGGTTTCGAAGGCTTTTCTGGACGATGCCGGGCTTGAAGTTCTTGGACTCTTTGCCCAATTGGGAATAGATCGTCTTGAAGATGGTCTCGGACCGAAGCTACGATTCGTTGAAGTGGCTAGGGCAAGGAAAAGAAAAGAGAAATGCCATATCTTAAATCGTCACACTAATCTATTTTATGGTTTAAATAATGAAATACCGTCAATTTCTAAATGATTTAAACTAAATAAATATATACGTTGTGTTGCCAAAATGTTAAAAAACCAACTTGATTTATGTCAATGAATCCCTTTTTCATTTTCGGAAGGTTTGTAGCTCGTCTTGTATCCCGGATTGGTGCCAGGGCGTTTGGCATTGGGATAGAGGATGTCACTCTTGATGTCGTTTGCGATCTTCTGGAGACGGCCATAGATGAAATAGGGATCCTGGATATCCTCAAGGACGTTTCTCTGCGTATCGGCGACGATGTAGATGTCCCCTACCTTGCAGAGCTTCTCGATGATGCCGATGCGAAGGTTGACGCTGGTGATGGAAGAATAGTAGATGCTTTGGATCTCCGCTCCGACGAATCCCCTTTTGATGACGATCCTTGTGCCTGTGAAGGCATATTCCTCGAGTTTCTGTCTCCTTCCGGCGCTGATGATGTTATAGATCCAGAGCCATAGCGGGAGGAGATGGAACAGGAAGAAGACGATCATGAAAATTATCAGAGGGATGGGAAGCTCCGGGATGTGGGTGACGATCATGGCGATGGCAAAGCCATCGAAAAGACCCCAGAGAAGAGCGACGAAGAAGAACTTGAAGAAGGAAGAGAGAAGGAAAGACTTTCTCAAGGGCTTTCCTCGCCAAAGGATCTCTTCCCCGGCCGTCAAAACAGAATCGAGAGGAAGATCCTGCTTTTTCGGATCAGAAGGCGGGATGAAGTATTTCTCGTCGATCTTTTTCATTGTCGTTTCCTCGCTTGACTATATCTTATGGGATATTGGAAGAAAAAGAAATCCGGGCGTAAAAGGGATATTCCCTTTTTTTGATATAATCGAAAGCAAAGGGGAAAGCGATGGAAGATAGGGAAAGACAGGACGGAAAGCAAAGATCAAAAGAAAAAGGGTTGCAGATCGCCGGCATCGTTTTCGACTGCCTCGGCCTTGTGCCTCTTGCCGCCCTCCTGATAGTCGTCTTCGGATTCGCTGAGAATTGGGGATGGATTCTTCTCTGGATGGGCCTATTCCCCATCATTGGGACGCCATGCCATCTTCTTGGCATCTTCTTTGCGATATACGCCTGCCTTTTTCACAAAGACAGAAGTCCGCTGAGAACCGCTTTGTTGTGCCTGACGTGTCTTTCCATCATCCTTCTTGGGCTTGATGCCGCTTTCATAATCGCTTTTTGCACAGCATGAATAGAATGCATTTTACTTTGGGATGTCGTAGATAGAAGAGGATGAGTGCATTTCAAAGTCAAAGAAGTGAAGACGAAGTATTGAAATTGTAAAAGACAAAGAATATATAATACCGACCAATGTCAAAAGGCCTTCCTGTTATGTAAACGCTTACAAAATATGATTTGGATGAAGAGCGAAAGAAAGAGGAAAAAACAGCATAAGAAAAAATGCGGAAGAATACGCTTTTTGTCCCTCCCGTCTGTCAATATGGCCTCAAACCGCTTGAAAAAAAGATGTTGAACATCTGTCACCCGCTTTTTTATATTTTTGGCATCTTGAAAGGAGAACAGCACTTATGAAGAAGAAACTCTTCGGACTCCTCACGCTGGTCGGTCTCCTCGCAGGTTGCCAGAATATTCCTAGCTCCTCTGCGGAACCTTCCACTCCGCCGAGTTCCGTCGCTCCCTCTTCGACTCTTCCCAGTTCCGAGACGCCTACCACTTCCCAGACGCCACCGAGTTCCAACTCCAGTTCCGAAAATCCCTCGACGCCGCCTATCTCTTCCTCCACGCCAGAGCCGGAACCGGAGCCGACCGTGAACGACATCCTCGTCCAGCTTCAGTCTGACGAGCTTGCCGTCCAGGGCACGTTGACCCAGTATGTCAACCAGGAGGGCTATGAGCCCCAAAGCGCCTCCTCGACGATTTCCTGCTACATCTCCGACTCCCGCTACTACAATGTCGAGATGGAAGACGGCGAGGTGACCTATCTTACCGACTACGTGGCAGACGAGGACGGCCTTGTCTCTACGCGTTCGCTCGATCCCGAGACCAACACGGTCATCGACACGCCGGTCTATTCCGGCGGAGAGACGGTCCTCTTCTCCGAGATGTTCTACAATCCCTTCGTCTCTATCGCCGCGGAGGACGTCACGGTCGAGGAAGGCGTCGTCACCTTCGACATCTCCGATCAACTCGCCTTCGAAATCGCTTATGTCACGACGTTCTACTCCGACATTCCGATGGATACGCTCACCGCGACGGTGGACGAGGACTATAACGTCACTTCCGTCACTATCGGCTATGAAAACCATGTCGAGAACGATCCTCAATATGGAACCTATACCGAAGGTGCCAAGTATGTCTTCGAGCTTGTCACGGCGGAAGAAATCGGCGTCCCGAAAAACATCGAACCGAGGCCTGAGAATCCCAAGACGGAGCCTCTCGCCGAGCTGTTCGAGGACCTTGCCGCCGGAAACTACACGGTTCATACCGAAACCCTGTGGGGTGAGAGCATCGACGAGCTTTACGAGGATCAGAATGCCGACTTGAAGGTCACGGAAGAAGGTGTCCTGCATCAGGACAACTATTATGGGACGACGTCCGGCTATCTCAAGGTCGAGGAAGGGATCGCCGAGGTCGTCCTTGAGGACGGAAAGCTTGTCGGACAGGGTGTCCCGAGCGCCTCAAGCCTTGCAGAGGTCGTCGGCCTTTCTCCCTTCTCCTATATGGCCAACATGTTCGATGTCTCCGAGGACGGAAAGACATTCACCCTCGCTTCCGGCTACGGCCTTGTCGACAACGCCTATCTGCTGATTCCCGATCCGATCACCTACCCCAACGCCTATCCCGACGAAGGAAAGTTCACCATCACGTTCAACGACGACGGGACCTATACCTTTGCCTTCACCGAGACCTTGGCCATGTTGGGCTATGTCTCCATCTACGATGTCGAGATGACCGTCTCCGATATCGGCACAACCGAGCTTGGCTACGATGCGAGCGACTACGTCGCCTATCATGCGCCGGAAAGCTGGGAAGAGGTCTCCGGGGCCGTCGAGCTCTTCCAGTCCGCGGCCATCGATCCTTCCCTCGTCCCGTGGGTCTGCCCGGATGGTTGCGAATGGTACTTCAGCGACCTCTACGAGACTTTGGCCTTGGACATCGCCGATGACTTGGTCGCCACTGAAGTCGGTGAGGAATTCGAGGCCGGACTCGTCGAGCTCGGCTGGGAGTATCAATACACGGCAGACAGCGAGAACTACTATCAATACGTCACCGAGGAAGGCGACATCCTCCAGCTGAGCATCTACTCCTCCGACTTCTTCAACGAAGTCTACCTCTTCGTCTACGAGCCGATCCTCGCCCCCTCCGAGAGTGCCCTTCGCACCTGGATCGTCGAGAACTTCACCTCTTCTACCAACTACACCATGACCGGAACGATCAAGTACTTCTCCGCCCCGTGCGACCAGGACACCTACGAGCCGACTGGCGAATATACGTCCTTCGATGCCTTCGAGATCAACTATCAGTACACCGACGAGGCCGTCTACTATCAATACGAGGACCCGCTCGGATACGGACTGACCGACTATCTTGCCATCAACAGGGAAGACGAGACGGTCGACGTCTATGACATCATCGACGGCGAGGCCATCGCCTATGGAAGCTATGACGGCGACTATCAGACTGCCGTCGCCTACACGATGAGAGACCTTGCCACCTACAGCTCCTTCGTCGCCGATTCCGAGGATCCTTCCGTCTATGCGCCGGAGAATTCCCAGACAGAGGCGACGCTGGGCGAATTGCTCGGCGTCAACATGGGCGATGATGATGTCTGCGAAGACTTCGTCCTCACCTTCGACGAGGAGAACGATACGCTGACCATCGACTATGTCCTCAACGACGGCATCTACTACACCGACTCGACGCAGACGACAGTCGAGCTTGGCTACTATGCCGTCAGCCTCACTATCAGCGACGTTGGGACGACGGTGATCGATCCTGCCATTCTTGCCCTTGTGGCCGAATAGCTAGACGAGACGATACGAAAAAGGGCCGTTCGGGTGTGTCCGGAGGCCCTTTTCATATGCCTTTCAATGTTTGAGGGAAATGCCTTCGAAGGTGTCGCCGAGGACGATGTCCCAGAGGGAGTTGTCGAAGCCCAGCTCCGAATAGAGCCCGGAATCCATGGCCTGCTCCAGGGAAAGATGCCATTGAGCCGTGGGAGACTTGAGGGCGTAGCTCCTGTCGATGATGAGAGTGTCGGGATTGTAGTAGGTGTCTTCGGCAAGGCTGGAGCCGTTCGACAGGTTAAGGGAACACTGGATGTTGAAGACGCCGTCTGTCCTGCCGAGGAGATACTGGCTCTCTCCCGTGTTGATGCCGTGCCTCAGGGTGACCTTGGTGTTGTAGTAGGTATAGCCGACGAAGGCGCCCGACTGATAACCCGAGTCGTCCCCGTCCCCGTCGACGTCGATGATGTCGCCCTTGTTGAGGACGTCCTCCAGAAGGAGCGTGCCGAACCAGTTCCCCTGCCCGACGAATCCGCCATACAGATCCTCGCCGTGGATTGTCCCATCGTTTTCGCTGCGCCGGATGACGAGGTCGAAAGCCGTCGCTTCGTCGTCTTCCTTTGCCATGCCGACGAATCCTCCGACGGCCTTGTCGCCGAGGATGTTGCCGCCGTTGGAGGAATCGTCGATGAAGAGCGTCTTCGTCGCCTTTCCGACGAATCCCCCGGTGCTGGAGTTGTTCCGGCTTCCCGTATTGTCGAAGCTGAGCATCGATCCCTCCCGGATGTGGCAGTCCTGGATGGTCAGGCCTTCGCTTTCTCCGACAAGGAAGGCGGCGTGGGTAGTGTCGTCGTTCAACATGTCGTCGGTGAAGACGACGGAGAGGAAGAAGTCGGAGAGGGTCAGATCATTGATGACACCTTCGGCCGTCTTGAAAAGGGCGATCCGATCGTTGGACAGGATCTGTCCGATGTAGGTCATCCCGGAGATAGTATGTCCGTTGCCGTCGAAGTAACCCTTCAGATGGGTTCCGGTGAAATCTTTTCCGGTCAGGTCGATGTCGTTTTCCAGGCGATAGTAGCGATAGTCGTCGATGTCTTCAAGATCGTCGGCGTCGGTCAGGGGGACGATTTCTTCGTCCCTCAGGCGTAGGTAAGAGAAAGTCTTGTCGGGAAGAAGGACCGAACTCTGATAGTCGTTGTGGTAGCCGATCTTCTCCAGTTCGACGACGTTCGTCCCCTCCTCTCCCGGCTGGAGTGGGAGGAGATAGTGATTCTCGTCGACCTGTTTGAGTCCCGCCTGGGCGGCGGTGAGCTCGTTGATGGAATCGACGATGAAGGAAGTCGAATTGTCGAAGGTCAGAGAAAGATAGAGCGTTTCGTCGGGGAAGGCGTAGGTCCTTCTGCTTCCCTCCGAGTCCACGATGGCGGCATCGACGAGGCTGAAGCGGCCGTTGACGACATAGGATTCCGAGACGAAGGAGCAGGAGACGAAGAATTCCTTGCCGTCCCTTTCAAAGACCAGACCGGAAAGTTGGAAGGTCGTCTCCCCGACTCCCAGGGAGCCGTCGTTGACAAACTGCACAAGGAGCCTATCGGGGGAGGAGAGGGGATTGACCGGAAGTGTCTTTCCGTTGATGACCGCCTTGGTGACGAGAAGGTCTCCGGGGTTGTCGACATCGATGAGGAAGAAGATGGCATCCCCGAGCTGGATGATTCCTTTGTTTTGCAGGGAGAGGCCGATGACTTCAAGGGTGGGAAGAGTCCTGTAGAAGAAGCTCTCTTCGACTCTCCTGTCGCCTCTGCCGTCTTTGAGGTCGTAGGAATAGGTCACGCGAACCTCGTATTCGGTATCGGGCAGAAGATTCTTGAAGTCGGCTTTTGAACCCTCTATTGAAGAGACGACTTCCGAATCAAGGAGAAGATCGATTTTCTGGATGCTTCCCAAAACGGAAGAAAGACTATAGGAAACAGAGATTTCCTTGTCTGCAATCAAAGGCTCTTCCGACTGGAGGGATGGCGGGACATTGGCAAGAGTCGTGGCGGAGAGAGGGGCGGTCGTCTCCATCTTGATGCCCGCATCGTCGTGAAGATCATAGTAATACGTCGCCTTGACGAAATAGGTGTGGTCAGAAAGGAGATCGCCGAAGACATAGGTGTCCTTTCTTTCGCTCTCCGTCCTGATGACGCCGCTCTCGTCGCTGAGGGCGACTTCCTTGAGGGTGAAGACTTGGTCCTCGTCCTTCACGCGGAGGCCAAAGGCCAGGAAGTCTGTCCCTTTTTCCAGGGCCTCGAAGGAAACCTCTGGGGCAATACAACCGTCTGTGCGGCAAGAGGTGAGAAGGACGTCTTCCCTCGTCTCTTCTCCCGTTTGATAGGTATACTTCACTTCGATGATGTATTCGTGGTCGGAATAGAGACCGTCGAAGGCATAGACGCTGGTCGTGAGATCGTGAATCGAAGAGACGGGCGTGATTCCGTCATATAGCGTGATTGCGGTGATGGTCGAGGCGATGGAATCGTCCTGGTGGAGGGCGAAGTCGATCCTGTTTTTGGAGGCGCTGAGGAAGGAGAAGGAAATGGGCGGCTTCGTCCGGAAGGTCTCCTTCACGAGCCATTCGGCATGGTCGTCCCGTCCATCGGCAAGATCGAAGGCGGTGATGACGCCATATTGATAGGTCTCGTTGATGTCGAGATCCTGGACCATGAAGGAGTTGTCGCCCAATGCGAGCTCCTTTTTCTGGACGACGTTTTTTCCGTCGGAGAGATAGAAATAGAAAGGATATCCCGTCGCAAGCCTGTCGGGATCCTCGACCTTGAAGTTGAAGCGTGCACCGGCGGAGTAGACCTCCATGTCCGCATGGCAAGTCGGCTGGTTCTCATACGGGATTCCCACGCGGATAGTCGTGTCGGCATTCATTTCCACGTCACGGATGTCTTCGTTGTCGATGTACTTCATGGCCTCGATGTGGAAGGTAAAGTAGCCGGGCTGTTCCGGAGCCTGGAGATGGAGGACGATCTTCTCCAATGTGGAGCCGGCTTCGAACATGTAGCTGGCATATTTCACGCCGTTGAGCGTGAAGGACTGGATTTCGTAGGAATCGGGATTGGAGAGGAAGATGTTGAGATAGAACCACTCCCCGGCTTCGACATAGTATTTCATTTCGTCGTCCGGTTCGACGGGATAGTCCACCAAAGAAGAGAGATCCTTGTCGCTGCTTGTGGAATCGGAAGAAAAGGCCACATCGGATTTCGTCGCATAGGTCGCATTCTCAAGATTGCGATGGACGGTCATTCCGAGGAACTCCGGTATGTCGCCGTGTCCTGGATCCGGCTCTGGCTGGGAAGAGGAAGATGAAGAAGAAGATGATGATGATGAGTAAGAAGTTGATGGAGAAGAGGAAGAAAGGGAAGAGGAGGGCGAGGAGGTGGAGAGAGAAGGCTCGCCGGAAGAGATCTGGGAACTACTGCCGGGAATCTGGAAGACACCGCAGGAGGACAGAAGAAGACCCGATGCAGCCAATAGGACGAGAACAAATGCTTTTTTCATCTTTTCACCTCTTTCTAGACTTCGATGTCGACGGAGACGATGAAGGGAGGACGGCCGCTGCTATTTGAAGAGGGGATTGAAGAGGGCAAGGATGAGGAGGGGAGAGAGGAAGAGGGAAGGGAAGGCTCTGGTTTGACAAGAAGAGGGACGAGGGTCGAGATGAGGACGATTGCCACAACGGCGAGGGATGAAAGGACGATCAGGAGGACAGGAGGTTTCTTTTTCTGGTGAATCGGATTCGTCTCTTCTTTTCGCTCTATCGTCCCGAAGTATAGGGCATCGTAGGAGAGATGGTAGAAATCAGCAATTTGTTGGAATTCCTCAAGACTCGGTAATGCTTTCCCGTTCTCCCATTTTGTTATCTTGAATATGGGGATGTTAATCTTTGAAGACAACGCTTTTTGCGTCAAATGTTCTCTTTCTCTCAAGTATGAAAGGCACTGTGAAAATTTAGATATATCAAATTGTCCCTCATCGGCGAAGGTGTTGTTTTTCTCTTCCTTTTTCAAAAGGAAGCTTGTGATATCGACTTGAAGTGCTCTGGCTAAGGGACCAAGAAGGCCAAGATAAAGGGAAGCCTTGTCATTTTCGTACTTGCTTATCGCCTGGGGCGTGCACTGTAGGGCATCGGCGAGAGCCTGTTGCGAAATATGAAGGGATTTCCGTCTTTCACGAATGAAAGCGCCATATGTTTGTGTCGTGGACATATTTTCATTATAGACGAAAAAACAAGGCGTTTTAGGGCCGTTTTTGTTTACGATGCCAAAAGCTGTCTCTTTACAACGAAAAAATGGTTTTTTAGCAATCTGATGAGCTGTGTTTCTGTCACGTTGATAGGTTTTGTGCAGTGCAAGTGACACACTGGAGGTGTCCAAGAAAGGGGGATTGACAATGCCAAAACCGATCGCTTTGCTGGCCATCTATGATAGGCTCTTGCACGAAGATGTCTTCACCATAGCGGAACTGACAGAGGAGTGCCGCTGCAGCCGCAGGACCTGTCTGCGCTATCTCAAGGATATTCGCCAGTACCTGCAGCGTTTCAAGGGCATGACCGTCGTCTATCTCCGGAGCCGCAAGGGCTTCGTAATGCGCCCTTGCAAGAAAGCATGACCCAAGACGGGGAGAGAGAAAAGGAATGAATGTCGGACGGGGAAATCCTGTCCATTTTTACGTTCGTAAGCGCTAACAGAATTTTCCGCTTTGTAAGGTGACGGGCACTCGCTATCATTAACAAGATAGCTTTATGTTCTCCTCTCTCTTCCAGAAAGGAGCAAGTGAATGTCGCAAGAGAAACACATCGATGTAGAAAGCGAATTCGGGATCGACGTCTTCGATGATACGGAGATGCGCCGCCATCTGCCCAAGAAGGTCTACGAGGAGCTTTCCAAGACCATCCGGGAAGGCAAGGATCTCGATGCCTCTTTGGCAGACGACGTCGCCCATGGCCTGAAGGAATGGGCTCTTTCCAAGGGGGCGACACACTATACCCATTGGTTCCAACCCCTCAACGGCCTCACGGCGGAGAAGCACGATTCTTTCCTCTCCCGTCCGGACAGCCAGGGAAAGGTGCTGATGGAATTCTCCGGCAAGGAACTCATCAAGGGAGAGCCCGATGCCTCCTCCTTCCCTTCCGGCGGTCTGAGGGCGACTTTCGAGGCGCGCGGATACACCGCCTGGGATTGCACGTCCCCTGCCTTCGTCATCCATGACGATTATGGTGCTGTCCTTTATATTCCGACGGCTTTCTGCTCCTATACCGACGAAGCCCTCGATGAGAAGACCCCCCTTCTCCGCTCGATGGACTATCTCTCCGACCAGGCCATACGCGTCCTCCGTCTCTTCGGGGATAGGACTGCCAGACGCGTCATCCCCTATGCCGGTGCGGAACAGGAGTATTTCCTGATCGATTCTGACCGGCTTGCCAGAAGAAAAGATCTCGTCTACACCGGAAGGACCCTCTTCGGTTCCCCCGCCCCGAAGGGACAGGAACTGGAGGACCACTATTTCGGTCCCATCCGTGAGAAGATCTCCGCCTTCATGGCCGAGGTCAACGAAGTCCTCTGGCGTCTTGGCATCGCCGCGAAGACGCAGCACAACGAAGTCGCACCCAGCCAGCACGAACTCGCCATCATCTATGCCCCTTCAAACGTCGCCGCGGACCAGAACCAGCTGGTGATGATCGTCCTCAAGCGCATCGCCAAGAAGCACGGTCTCATCTGCCTTCTTGCCGAGAAGCCCTTCGAAGGCATCAACGGCTCGGGAAAGCACAACAACTGGTCGTTGGGGACGGACGACGGCACCGAGCTTTTGAAGCCGGGCGACAAACCGGAGGAGAATTGGCAGTTCCTGGCCTTCTTCACGGCCATCATTAAAGCCTGCGACGAATATGCCGGCCTTCTGAGAGAGTCCACTGCCTCCTACAGCAACGACTTCCGTCTCGGAGGAAATGAGGCTCCTCCGGCGATCCTCTCCGTCTTCATCGGCGACGAACTTCAGGAAATCGTGGAGGACATCCTTCGCGACGAGAAAAAGAAGAACAACGGCAAGAACGTCCTCAAGACGGGCGTCAAGACCCTTCCGATGCTCTACAAGGATACGACCGACCGCAACAGGACGTCGCCCTTCGCCTTCACTGGCAACAAGTTCGAATTCCGTATGGTCGGAAGCGAAAGCAACATCTCCGAGGCCAATACCGTCATCAATACGATCATCGGGACCGCGCTGAAAGACCTTGCCGATTTTGCTGACGGAAAGAAGGATGCCGAAAAGGCCATCCGGGAATGGATCCGCGACAATCTCGAAAAACACCAGCGTGTCATCTTCAACGGGGACGGCTATTCCAAGGAATGGGCACAGGAAGCGAAGAGAAGGGGTCTGCCCGATCTCAAGACGGCCGTCGACGCCATTCCTGTCCTTACGGACAAGAAGGTCGTCGACCTCTTCGTCGAGAGCCATGTCCTGACGAAGAACGAGCTTCTCTCCCGTGCCGAGATCAAGTACACCTCCTATGCCAGCCAAGCCCTTATCGATTGCCGGACGATGTCTCATATGGCGCACAAGATTCTTCTTCCCAGCGCCAATCGTTATCTCGCCTTCCTCTACGGCGAGAAGAAGGATGCCGGGAAGGTTCCTCAGTATGTCGAGGAGACTATTGCCGCCATCGAGAAGGATATCGATCTTGCCTACGTTGCCTTGGTCAAGCTGGACAGGGACGTCGAAAAGTTCAAGGCCTTGAAGGGAAGGAAGCTTGCCGAATACGTCCGGGATGTCCTCCTTGCCGACATGCAAGCCCTCAGGGAACCGATCGACCGGCTCGAACTTCTCGTCGACAAGTCCTACTGGCCGATTCCCTCTTACGGCGACCTTCTCTTCCACACGATCTAGACAACGAAAAGGGACGCTCGACGGCGTCCCTTTTTGCATGGCTTCTTTCAGTCTCTGCTTCCGAATTCCTTCCGATAGGCAAGGACTCTGTCCAGAAGGTCTCCAGCGAAGATCTCGGGGTGGCTTTCCTTTATGTAGGCGATGGCCTGGTCGATGTCGACGATGGCACAGGCGTGGATGTTGTTCTTCAAACCGATCTGCCTGAGGGCGGAGTGATCCGAATCGAGGGACTTCTCCTTCCGGTCCAGGGAGACGACGAGGCCGATGACTTGGCTTTCGGAGATGTCGTGGATAAGGGAGAGAGACTCGTCGACGGAAAGGCCGGAGGTGACGACATCGTCGATGAGGACGATCCTGTCGTCCTTTTCGAGCGGATGGCCGAGGATGACGCCCTTTTCGCCGTGGTCCTTGCTTTCCTTTCTGTTAGTGCTGTAGGAAACTTCGACGCCGATCTCCGAAAGGGCCATGACCGTGCTCACGGAAAGGGGGATTCCCTTGTAGCTGGGGCCGAAGAGGATGTCGAAGGCAGGGAAGTTCTCTTTGATGGCCTGGGCATAGAAAGAGGAGAGACGGCGGAGGGCCTTTCCCTGATGGAAGTTTCCGATGTTGAAGAAGAAGGGGGACTTGCGTCCGGACTTGAGGGTGAAGTCGCCGAAGCGGAGCGCCTTGCTCTCCAGGGCGAATTCGATGAAGTCCTTCTGATAGGTCTTGAGTTCAGTCATTCTCGAACGCCTCCTCGATGTCGTGATAGGCCTTGACGGGGTCTTCGCTTGCCGTGATCGCCCTGCCGACGACGATGAAGTCGCAGCCCTCTTCCTTGGCGACCTCGGGCGTGGCGACGCGCTTCTGGTCTTGGACATCCTGGCTCTTCATGCGGATGCCCGGGCAGACGGTGACGAAGTCCTTGCCGAGAACCTCGTGGATCTTCTTTGCCTCGAAGACGGAGCAGACGACGCCTTTGAGCCCGCTTTCCTTGGCGAGAGTGGCAAGGCGGATGGCGCTATCCTGGATGGAACCGGGGATACCGATTTCAGTGTTGAGGACATCTTGATCGAACGATGTCAGGATGGTGACGCCGATGGCAAGCGGGAGCTCGCCTTTCGATCCCTCCTTCAATCCTTCCATCGCCGCTTCCATCATCTTTTTCCCGCCGTAGCAGTGGAGGTTGATCATGTCGACGTCGAGGCTTGCAAGGGAGCGGAAGGCGCCCTTGGCCGTGTTGGGGATGTCGCAGACCTTCAGGTCGAGGAAGACGTAATGGCCGCGCCTTTTGATCTCGCGGACGATTTCTGGCCCTTCCTTGTAGAAGAGCTCCATGCCGATCTTGACAGCGATGCCCTCATCGAATTTGTCCAGGAAGGCGAGGGTCTTTTCCTTGTCCTGGAAGTCCAGAGCGACGATCGTTCTTTTCATCTGTGTGCCTCCTTGATGCACGTGTTCAACGACTCGATTCCATAGCGGGCCATCGTCTCGGGAAGTTCCTCGACGATTTTCTTGCAGGCATAGGGATCCTTCAGGTTCATGGTGCCGACCTCGACGGCGCTGGCCCCGGCCATCAGAAACTCAATGACGTCCCTGGCGCAGCCGATCCCGCCCACGCCGATGATCGGGATATCGACCTTTTCGGCGCATTGATAGACGGCTTTCAGGGCCATTGGCAGTATCGCCGGTCCTCCGTAGCCGCCGATCTTCCTCGACAGGATGGCTTTTCCCGTCTTGATGTCGATGCGCATGCCCTGGAAGGAATTGCAGACGACAAGACCGTCGGCTCCTCCTTCCTGGCAGGCCAGGGCGATCTCGGAGATGTCCATGACGTTGGGAGTCAGCTTCATATAGATGGGACGGGAGGCTTCCTTCTTCATCAGGGCCGTAATGGCTTTGGCGGCCTTCGGATCCGTCCCCAGAGCCATGCCGCCTCGAGAGACGTTCGGACAGGAGATGTTGATTTCGTAGGCGTCGATGCCTTCGACCTTCTCAAGGATGGAGAGGACGTATCGATATTCCTCCTCGTCGCTTCCGGCGATGGAGACGAGAAGAGGGCCGTGGTAGTTCCTTCTCAGTTTCGGGATGGCGACGGAGGCGACTGTTTCCACGCCGGGATTCTCAAGGCCGATGCAGTTGAGGCTTCCCTCATAGCCTTCGGCGATGCGGGGGAGGGGATTTCCGAAGCGCTCCTTCCCAGTCGCCGACTTCGTGACGAATCCGCCGAGGAGATTGAGATCGTAGAAGGCGGACAATTCCTCGCCGTAGCCGCAGGTGCCGCTTGCCGGCATGACGGGGTTCTTCAAGTCGAGCCCCGGGATGACGATGCGCATGTCCATGTTCAGTATGCCACCTCCTTGAAGGCGAAGACGGGACCGTCCTTGCAGATTTTCTTTCTCTTTCCGTCTTTGGAAAGGACGGTGCAGCCGTTGCAGATGCCATAGCCGCATCCCATTCGGCATTCCAGGGAGAGATAGCCTTCCGAGAAATGTTCCTCGCAGGCTTTCATGAAAGGAAGAGGACCGCAGCAATAGCACATCTTCCTGCTTTCGCCGTCCTTCAGTCCGTCTTTGAAGATGCCTTTTATGCCGACAGAGCCGTCCAGCGTGACGATCGTGATAGAAGGATCAAGAGATTTCAGTTCCTCCATAAGAGGAATATCCGACTTTGAGTTGAAACAACAGACGAGGTGGAAGATTTTCCCTTCCTGCTTCATCGTCCTGGCCAGGAAGAGGATGGGGGCGATGCCAAGTCCGGCGGAGACGAGAAGGCTGTCGTTTTTCCGATCCTCGAAACCGTGGCCGAGAGGACCGAAGACGTCAAGTTTTTCCCCCTTCTTCATTCTTGAGAGGGCAAGGGTGCCTTCGCCGACGACCTTGTAGAGGAAGGAAAGCCTCTTTCCGTCGTTCGCGACGATCCCTAGGGGGCGGCGAAGGAAGAAGCCGGGTATCGAAAGGGAGCAGTATTGTCCCGGCTGCGCCTCAAGAAAGCCGCCCAGAATTAGGAGATACGTGTCCTTGGCGACTTCCCTGTTTTCTATGATCGTCATTTCTTCAGTCTTCATCCTCTTCTCCTTTCAGTGGCTCGAAGGAGTAGCTTTCGTTTTCCAGGACGGAAAGAAGGGCGTTTGCCGTGTCCAGGCATGTCATGCAGAAGATGCCGTTCTCCCAGGCGACGCGACGGATGAGATAGCCGTCCAGAGAGGAGACCTTGTCCCGGAAGGGCTGCGTGTTGATGACGTAGGTGACTTTCTTCGTGCGGATGAGGGAAAGGACGTCCTCCGTTCCGTCAGCCTCCTCGCTCACCTTCCTGGCGTTCCGGACGATGAGACCGTTCTCGCGCAGGAAGCGGGCCGTTCCCGAGGTGGCGTAGATGCCATAGCCGATGGCGAAGAACTTCTTGGCGATCTTGAGGGCTTCCTTCTTCGTGTCGTCGCTGACGGTGATGAGGACGTTGCTGGAAAGCGGAAGGGTGACGTTCGTCCCCAGAAGGGCCTTTGCCAGGGCCTTCTCGAAGGAGACGTCGCTTCCCATGCTCTCGCCGGTCGACTTCATTTCGGGTCCGAGCGTCGTGTCGACGCCGCGGATCTTGGAGAAGGAGAAGGCCGGGCATTTGACGAAATAGCGGTCTTTCCTTTCGGGCTTCATCCCGGTGGCAAAGCCCTGTTTCTTAAGACTTCTTCCCATGACGGCGCCGGTGGCGATTTCGCACATGCGGACATCCGTCGCCTTGGAAAGATAGGGGACGGTCCTTGAGGAGCGCGGATTGACTTCGATCACGTAGACCTTTCCCGTCTTTGCCTCGACGTCGAACTGGATGTTGAAGAGGCCTTTGATGTTGAAGCCGCGGCCGATCTTGATGGTGTAGTCGAGAATCGTCTCCTTCGTCTTCTCATCGAGTCCCAGAGGCGGATAGACGCTTGTCGAATCGCCGGAGTGGACGCCGGCCCTCTCGATCTGGGACATGATGCCGGGGAGATAGACGTCTTCTCCGTCGGAGATGGCATCGACCTCGACTTCCCTGCCGACGATGTATTTGTCAAGAAGAATGGGGGAGTCGTGCGTGATCTCCTTGACGGCCGTCTTCATGTAGATTTCAAGCTCCCTGTCGTCGTTGACGACCTGCATGGCCCGTCCGCCGAGGACATAGGAGGGGCGGATGATGAGCGGATAGCCCAGCTCCTTCGAAATCTTTCTCGCCTCCTCGATATTGAAGGCCGTCCTGCCGATCGGCGTTGGGATCTGGAGCTTCTCCATCACCTTCTCGAAGATATCCCTGTCCTCTCCGGCATCGATTCCCTGCAAAGAGGTGCCGAGGATCTTGATCCCCCGTTCGTCCAGCGCCTTGGCGAGGTTGATCGCCGTCTGGCCGCCAAACTGGACGATGACGCCCAGAGGCTTCTCCAGGTCGATGACGTTCATCACGTCCTCGATGGTCAGAGGTTCGAAATAGAGCTTGTCGGAGACCGAGAAGTCGGTAGAGACGGTCTCGGGGTTGTTGTTGATGACGATGGCCTCATAGCCAAGTTTCCTCAAAGCGAAGATGGAATGGACGGTCGCAAAGTCGAACTCGACGCCCTGACCGATACGGATGGGGCCAGAGCCGAGGACGACGACCTTTTCCCGATTTGTGGGGATGCTTTCGTTTTCCATTTCGTGCGTCGAATAGAAATAGGGGGTCGCGCTTTCGAATTCGCCGGCACAGGTATCGACCATCTTGAAGACGGGGACGATGCCTTCTTTCTTCCGCAGGCTCTCCAAGGCCATCTCATTCATCTTCCAGCTTCTGGCGATGAAGCTGTCGGAGACGGAAATCTTCTTGGCACGGCGGAGGACTTCGATGTCGTCAGGCTTTTCCTGGACTTCCTTTTCGATCTCGACGATGTTACGGATCTTCTCCAGGAAGAAGGTGTCGATCATGGTCGCCTCGTGAATGGCCTTGATCGTGACGTCGCGACGGAAGAGCTCGGCGATGGCGAAGGGTCTTTCATAGTCGCAATCTTGGACCATCTTCCACAGTTCCTCGTCTTTTTTCTCCGAGAAGGCCGGATCGAAGAGGGAATCCCTCTTGACCTCCAGGGAGCGGATGGCTTTGTTGAAAGATTCCTCGAAAGTCCTTCCGATGGCCATGACTTCGCCCGTCGCCTTCATCTGCGTGGTCAATTCCCGGTCGGCGGAGCCGAATTTGTCGAAGGGGAAGCGGGGATACTTCGTCACGATATAGTCGATGGAAGGCTCGAAGCAGCAATAGCTCTTCTTGGTGATCGGGTTGAGGATCTCGTCGAGCGTCAAGCCGACGGAGAGCTTTGCCGAGATTTCGGCGATGGGATAGCCCGTCGCCTTGCTGGCCAAAGCCGAGGAACGGGAGACTCTCGGGTTGACTTCGATGATGAAATACTTGAAGGAAAGGGGATCGAGGGCGATCTGCACGTTGCAGCCGCCTGTGATCTTCAAGGCCCGGATGATCTTCAGCGAGACGTCGCGGAGCATCTGATTCTCCTTGTCGGTCAAGGTCTGGAGCGGGGCGACGACGATGGAATCGCCGGTGTGGATGCCGACGGGGTCGACGTTTTCCATGGCGCAGACGACGATGGCGTTGTCCTTGTCGTCGCGCATGACTTCGTATTCGATTTCCTTGTATCCCCGCAGCGATTTTTCGATGAGGCACTTGTGTATCGGGGAGACGGAAAGACCGGATTCGCTGATCTCGGCCAGGGCCTTCTCGTCATCGGCATAGCCGCCGCCGGTTCCGCCGAGAGTGTAGAAGGGACGGACGACGACGGGATAGCCGATCTTCCTTCCGGCTTCGAGAGCCTCTTTTACCGTCTCGACCTCAAGGGATTGCGCCATGGGCTCTTTGATGTCGTCCATGAGTTTCTTGAAGAGCTCGCGGTCGGAGGCGCGGTTGATGGCCTCCAGGGAAGTTCCCAGGACTTCGACGCGGAATTGCTCGAGGATTCCTGCTCTGGCAAGGTCCATGGTCAGGTTCAGGCCGGTCTGGCCACCGAGGGTGCCTAAAATGGCATCGGGCCTTTCCTTGTAGATGACGCGCTTTGCCGCCTCGAGGTTGAGCGGCTCGATATAGACTTTGTCGGCGATGTCCCGGTCGGTCATGATTGTCGCGGGATTGGAGTTGATGAGGACGACCTCATAGCCTTCTTCGCGCAGGGCCTTGCACGCCTGCGTCCCGGAATAGTCGAATTCCGCCGCCTGTCCGATGACGATCGGGCCGGAACCGATGACGAGTATCTTGCGGATGTCCGTTCTCTTAGGCATGGATATAGCCCTCCTTTTCGTCGATCATGGCCAGGAACTGGTCGATGAGGAAGAAGGAATCGTGGGGACCGGCGGCCGCCTCGGGATGGTATTGGACGGAGAAGACGGGGTGCCTTTCGTCCCTCAGGCCTTCGATGGTCCTGTCGTTCAGGTTGAGATGGGTGGGAAGAAGGCCCGTTCCCTCAAGGCTATCGGCATCGACGGCATAGCCGTGGTTCTGGCTGGTGATGCTCACCTTTCCCGTCTTCAGGTCAATGACAGGCTGGTTTGCGCCGCGATGGCCGAATTTCATCTTGTAGGTCTTTGCCCCCTTTGAGAGGGCGATGAGCTGGTGGCCAAGACAGATGCCGAACATCGGGATGTCCTTTTCGATCAGGCCGCGGATCGTCTCGATGCCACCCTTGTTGTCCTGGGGGTCGCCCGGCCCGTTGGAGACCAGGATGCCGTCTGGGGAGTAGGAGAGGACGTCGGAAAGGGAGCTGCTTCCGGGCACGACGATGACGGCGCAGTTTCTGTCGACGAGCGTATGGACGATGTTGAGCTTGGCCCCGAAGTCGAGGAGGACGATCCGTTTCCCGGTCGCCGGGATCTCGTAGGCCTTTTTCGTCATGACTTTTGCGCTGTGGTCATGAAGCCAGGGCGTCTCTTGGATTTCTGCTGCGACATCGTCGATGGAAGAAGAGACGTCGACGATCTTTCCTCTCAGCGTCCCTTTGTCGCGAAGGTGGAGGACAAGGGCACGGGTGTCTACGTTTGCGATCCCGGGGACTTTTTTCTGCTTCAGGAAGTCGCCGAGCGTCATCTTGCAGCGGAAATTGGACGGGGTCGGACAAAGGGAGGAGAGGATGACGGCGAAGAGAGAGGGGTCGAGGGCCTCGAAGTCGTCCCTGTTGATGCCGACGTTGCCGATGAGGGGATTGGTGAAGATAATGCCCTGACCATAATAGCTGGGGTCGGAGAGAATCTCCTGGTAGCCGGTCATCGAGGTGTTGAATACGGCTTCGAAGATGGGAGAGTCCTCTTCGCTCCCGATAGCCTGCCCGACGAGGGAGAAGCCATCTTCCAAAACGATGCGTTTGTTCATGCTGTGCCTCCTTTTCCGTAGCGATAGACGACGTTGCCGTCGACGAACGACATGACGACCCGACCTTGGACTTCCTTGCCTTGATAGGGCGTGTTGCGCCCCTTGGATAGGAAGTCTGCCTTTTCGATCCGATAATGCTCTTCCGGGTCGAAGAGGAAGAAGGAACTTTCTTGTCCCGGGGAGAGGCTTCCGACATTTCGGAGCCCGAAGCGCTCGGCCGGCTTTTTGGCCATCCGCTCGATCAGCTCCGGAAGGGTCAGCGCCTTTTTGCCCAGAACGAGATCGGTATAGAGGACGGGAAGGGAAGTTTCCAGTGAGACAATCCCGAAGGGGGCCTCCTTCCAGCCTTTTTTCTTCTCGTCCTCGGTGTGCGGCGCATGATCGGATGCGATGAAGTCTATTGTGCCATCCTTCAAGGCTTGAACGAGGGCGTCTCTGTCCTCTTTTCTTTTCAATGGCGGAGACATCTTGAAGTTCGTATCGATGACATCATCCTGCGTCAATGTCAGATGGTGGCATGTCGCCTCGCCTGTGACATCCACGCCTTCCCTCTTGCCTTTTGCGATGGCTTCGATTGTCTGTTTCGCCGAGACGTGGCAGATGTGGATGTGCCCGCCGTAACGCTTTGCCATCTCGATATAGAAGGCGGCCTGGGTGCTTTCGGCCTCGTTTGTCATGCCGCCGTGGAAACCCAGCTTCTCTGCCTTCTCCCCCTCAAAAAGGATGCGCTCCTTTCTTTCCAGGGATTTGTCCTCGCAGTGGAGGCTGATGATCGCTCCCGTCTCCTCAGAGAAGGAAAAAGCCTTTTTCAAGAGCTTTTCGTCCTCTGTGCTCTCTCCGCCATCGTCGCTGAATCGATGGAAGCCGAGGCCATAGAGGGCCTTCATGTCGACAAGCGTCTTTCCTTTCTGGTTCTCCGTCAGGCTGGCATAGGGATGGCAGTGGACGTTTTCTCTTTCGCGGAGCCTTTCAAGATAGTATTTCCCTGTCTCGACGTCATCGGGACAAGGATCGACGTTGGGCATCGGGAAGATATGGAGGAAGCCGCCTTTTGCGGCAGCCAGGGTCCCTGTCTCGATCGTCTCCTTCCGGGTCAGGCCGGGATCGCGGAGATGGACGTGGACATCGACCAGAGAAGGGAGAAGAAGCAGGCCTCTTCCGTCGATTCGGGGTACGTCCTTCTCGTCGAAGCTATCCGCGATGGCGAGGATCGCCTTCTCGGAAAAAAAGACTTCCCCTCTGCGGACAGTGGATCCGGTGAGGAGAAGTACGTTTTCCAATATCTTTTTCATCAGAACCTCCAGGGAAGGGAAGAGATGTCTTCCGGGAAACGGGAAAAGCCCAAGGCCTTCTTGATGGCCGCCTTGCGGACGAAGACGCCGTTGTGCATCTGTCGGAAGATGACGGATCTGGGACTTTCGACGAGATCCGAGTCGATCTCGATGCCGCGGTTGACCGGGGCGGGATGCATGATGATGGCGTTCTCCTTCATTTTTTCGTAGCGCTTCTTGGTCAGACCGAAACGCTCATGATATTCCTCGTCCGAAAGGGACATGGGGATCGTCAGACGCTCCCTTTGGATGCGAAGGAGCATGACGACGTCGCTGACTTCGATGGCCTTGTCCAGGTCGACGAAGGGAAAACCTTCCCGCTCGAATTCCGCAGGGCCGGAGAAGAAGACATCTGCGCCGAACATCCTAAGGGCATCGAAGTCGCTCTTGGCGACGCGGGAGTGGAGGATGTCCCCGACGATGCAGACTTTCAATCCGGAGAGATGGCCGAAGTGCTCCAGCATCGTGTAGAGGTCAAGAAGGCACTGGGTCGGGTGGTCGCCTTTTCCGTCGCCGGCGTTGATGACGGGGATGGAAAGCGAGTCGAGCTTTTCATAGTAGGCGTCCTCCGGCGAGCGGATGACTAGGAGGGAATAGCCGATGGACTCCAGGGTCTTGCAGGTGTCGTAGAGGCTTTCGCCTTTCATGACGCTGGATGCCGAGGCCTCGATGTCCGCCCTTTTCAATCCGAGCGTGGCTTCGGCATAGGCGAAAGAATAATGGGTCCGGGTCGAGTTCTCAAAAAAAAGATTGGCGACAGGTCCTCTTTGTGAACCGATTTGCCAATCCGTGTATTTCTTTTGGAAGAGAAAAGCCTCTTGAAGGAGATGAATCGTCCCCTCCTTTCCGAGCGCGGTCATGGTCAGAAGGCTGTTTGGATTCATGTCTACCTCCTAGACATTTCACAAAATCATATCATTATTTCGACTGGAGGGCAAAGAAAAAATGAACTTTTTCCGGTGGACGGCCAAAGACACCTTCCGAAGCGGGAAATGCTAGAATAAAGGCATGGATTTTTGCATGGAAATCCCGGAGGGGGCAAGGACGATAATCGATGTCCTTGCCCGTCGCGGAAAAGAAGCCTATCTCGTCGGCGGTTGCGTGAGGGACGCCCTTTTGGGACGTCGACCGAGCGATTACGATATCGCCACCTCCGCCACGCCCCAGGAAGTCCTTTCCTGTTTTCCGAGAACCATCGCCACAGGCCTGAAACACGGCACGGTGACTGTTTTGATGGGAAAGGAAAGCTATGAAGTGACGACCTTCCGCATCGATGGAGAGTATGCGGACAACAGGCACCCGCTTTCCGTCACCTTCACACCATCGTTGGCCGAGGATTTGCGAAGAAGGGATTTCACCATAAACGCGATGGCGTATTCCCCCAAAGAGGGTTTGGTCGATCTTTTTGGGGGAAGGCAGGATCTCAAAGGAAGGGAAATCCGTGCCGTCGGCTTGGCAAGGCAACGCTTCCAAGAGGACGCCTTGCGGATCTTGCGGGCGATCCGATTTTCCGCCCAGCTGGGTTTCGAACTGGAGGGAAAGACGGAAGAGGCCTGTGCCTTAGAGGCGTTTCGGCTCGAAAATGTCTCCTCGGAACGCATCCGCGACGAATTGATGAAGATCCTTCTTTCCGATCATCCCGAAAAACTCGAAGAAGCCTATCGCCTGGGATTGACAAGATATTTTCTTCCCGAGTTCGATTCGATGATGGCGACGACCCAAGAGACACCATACCATCGTCTCGATGTCGGACACCACACTTTGGAGGCGATAGGGCACGCTCCGAAGGATAAGATCATTCGTCTGACGATGCTTTTCCACGATGCCGGAAAACCATCGACGAAGACATTCGACGAGAAGGGGATCGCCCATTTCTATGGCCATGCGTTTGAAAGCGCGAAGATCGCCGGGAAGGCCCTGCGCCGTCTCAAGTTTCCCAATGCCGTGGTCCAGGAAGTCTTTTTTCTCGTCCTTCACCACGGGGATGTCGTCGTGCCGACTGAAAAGGCCGTCCGGAGGGCGATCGCAAAGATCGGAAAAGAACGTTTCCCGGCTTTCTTGACGATCCAGGAGGCGGACATTCTCTCCCAGAGCGACATGGCAAGAGTGGATCATCTGGCACGTCTTTCTGCCGTCGAGAAGTTGTGGGAGGCGGAAAAGGACAAAGCGGAATGCTTCGGCCTGAAGGATTTGGCCGTGGATGGAAACGATTTGATTGCTTGTGGTGTTGAAAAGGGCCCTGAAATAGGAAAAATATTGAATAATATGTTGAAATATGTCATTGACAATCCCGACAAAAATAAAAAAGGCTACCTTTTGAACCATCTCTCGTCATTTTCTCGATGATTCTTTTTTCGATTTTGTTTTTCCCGGATTTTCTTTTGGAAGCGAAAAACAGGAAGTCTGTTGCATCGATGGGATGTTGTGATATTTTAAGAAAGAAAATGATCAAAATCGCCATTGTGGAGGACGAAGAGAGCCATCGTCTCCTTCTTCAGCGCTATGTGGAACGTTTTGCCTCGGAAGCATCCATCGAGGTCCAAACGACGCTTTTCAAGGACGGATTGAGCTTTCTGGCGGAATATGACACGGGATTTCAAATCGTCTTCATGGATATCGCCATGCCCGGCATGGACGGCCTGGAAACGGCCAAGAGGCTCCGCTCCAGGGATTCCGATGCCATTCTCGTTTTCGTCACCAGCCTGGCGAATTACGCCTTGAAGGGATACGAGGTCGATGCCATGGACTTTCTGGTCAAGCCCATCGACTATTTCCCCTTCTATCATCGGATGGAAAGGGCAGTCCGGCTTTGCGCCAAGAAGCAGAAGATCTCTCTTTTTCTTCCGACTTCCGACGGCAAAGTGCGCGTGCAGCTGGAGGATGTCCGTTTTGTCGAAAGCCAGCTTCACTATCTCATATATCATGTCGGCAAGGAGAGCTATCGAATCCGGGGCTCCCTGAAAGATCTTCCCGACAGTCTCGGAAAACTGCCTTTCGTCCGGTCCTCCAATTCTTTTCTGGTGAACCTCTCCTATGTCGACAGGGTGCAGGGGGAAAGCCTGACCCTGCAAGGCGGGGAGGTCCTCCCCATCTCCCGGTCTCGGAAGAAGGAGTTCCTGGAAGCCTTGGCCGTCTTCTACGGTGACAGGAAATGATCGGCTTTTTCGTGCAGCTCATCGTGCCTCTGGCATTGATGTTCTATCGCTTTCCACGCAAGAAGGCTTTTTGGCTTTGGTTGCTTCCGCAGCTTGCCGTCGAACTGACCATCAGCATCTTTTTCAGAACGCCCGATGCTCTCACGTTCTTCCCCGAGCCGGTCAGCGTCTTTCTCTACTATCTTCTCTGTTATCTTTTTTCCTTCCTTTTGGTCCTTCTTCCGTTCAAGCTGAATGTCTTCCGGACGCTGTTCTTTTGGACGGGAGCCATGGTCGTCCAGAATTTCGGACACCATTTCTACGGGCTTATCATGCGCCTTGCCGGCATCCCGCTTGCCAACCAGTATGACGACGTCACCTATCTTCTCGTCCTTACGGCCGTCTATATCGTTCTCTATGCCCTCTTCTACCTTTTGATCCTCCGCAAGCTTCGCGTCGAGGACCTGCAGCGCATCCCGAGAGTCTCCACCCTTCTCCTTTCGATGTCCTTCCTGACCATCATGATCGTCTTGGGAATCTATATTCGCCATTTCAACAGCGACATTCTCGAGAACGGTTCGGTCGCCATGGTCTACGAGCTCTATTCCTCCATCCTCGCCGGCATGATTCTCTTCATCCAGTTCGGCATCTTCCGAAATGCGAGGCTCGAGGAGGGGAACCGGGAACTTCAGATGCGGCTTGAGGCCGAGACACGCTACTACAGTATGGCGAGAGAGAACATGGAGCGCA
Organism: Candidatus Enterosoma merdigallinarum; assembly: GCA_018714385.1. Lineage (GTDB taxonomy): Bacteria > Bacillota_I > Bacilli_A > RFN20 > CAG-288 > Enterosoma > Enterosoma merdigallinarum. Next base: position 26,623 of record DVNL01000008.1, read on the forward strand.
TCAACATGCTCTCCCATGACCTGAAGCATCGTCTGATGGAACTTCAGAGCTCGGACAGTACTCGCAAGCAGGGAGAGCTGAAGGATTTGGAAAAGCAGGTGGACATCTACGACGCCATGGTCGAGAGCGGAAACGAGGCCCTGGACTATCTTTTGACGGAAAAGATGCGCCAGTGCCGGGAAAGGAACATCGATTTCTCTCTCCTGGTAGACGGAGCGGCCTTTTCCTTCATCGGGACGGGGGACCTCTGTTCCCTTTTCGGAAACGCCCTGGACAATGCCATCGAGGAGCAGGAGAGGGTGGAGGAAGGGAAAAGGCGTATTTTCCTTCGCGCCGTGAAGAACCGCGGGATGAGCCACATCCATGTGGAGAACGCCTGCCATGCCAGACCGGTCTTTGAAAACGGCTTTCCCAAGTCCACAAAGGCCGGAAAAGGCCACGGATATGGGACCAAGAGCATGCTTTTCCTCACGGAGAAATACGGCGGCAATCTGACGATGGTTTATCGAAACGGCCAGTTCATGGTCGACATTTTCATTCCTCTCCCTGCCGAAAATGCCAAAAACGACACCGAATCTGCCACGAAATAGCGAAAAGTGGCTCTACGATGCAAATAATGCCAAAAAGGAGAAAGGGCTTTCAGAAGGACCTATAATGGTGGCATGAAGAACGAGAAAAAGTTTCTTGCATTGGCCCTATCGATTCTTGCCCTGACGTCCTCTTGCGATGCTTTCGCCACGTCCAACGGGAACGAGTATGCCCCCGAAAGACAGCAGGCGAAGGAAAACATCCTCAACGGAAAGACGCTCTACTTCTTGGGAAGCTCCGTCACCTTGGGGATGCGAAGCAAGGAGTGCGCGATCCCGGACTATCTCTCTGCCATCGACGGCATGAACTGCGTGAAGGATGCCGTGAGCGGAACGACGCTCATTTCCGAGGAAGAAGGGGATTCCTATTATGCCAGGCTGGTCCATTCCGATAGGTTCGACAAGAACGCGAGAATCGACGCCTTCGTTCTTCAGCTTTCCACCAACGACGCACAGCATGACAGGATCGAGAAGTGGGGAACCATCACGGCGGATGATGTCTTCTCTCCCGATGCCTTCGACATCCATACGACCTATGGTGCCATCGAGAGCATCCTGGCCTATGTCGAAAAGACATGGGATTGTCCGATCTACATCTATACCAACGCCTATTTCGGGGATGAGGGGCTCCGCTCCATCGGGAACACCAAAGGATCCGATTATGCCAAGCTTGTCGATGGGGCCAAAGAGATCGTCGCCAAATACGACGGGAAAGAAGGCTACGAGGTCCGTCTGGTCGACCTCTTCAACGATGAGGCCTTCAATGACATCTCCGACGACGACTATCGCTTCTACATGGCGGATGCCATCCATCCCTATCGGACAGGCTACCTCTATTGGTGGACGCCCTATTTCGAAAAAGTCCTCTTGGAGGACTTCGCCGAGGAAGAGAAGGTTTAAGAGCTGCGAAGCTTTTAAATAGCAACAACGGAAAAGGCCTTCACCGGTAAGTCTTTTCTGATTGCCAATTAGGTAATTCATCGGAAAGTTGACCGATGAGAAAGGACAAACATGATCAAAGACATTCTCAAGAATCAGAAGATCTGGCGTCCTGTCGCTTCCGTCTGCCTGCTTGTCAACATCTTGGCGATAGCGGGAAATGCGGTCACGCAGGAATGGTCCGGCTACATCAACAAGTTCCTCAACATCCAAGGAACGGCCATCGTCGATGACGACAATGCCGACAAGGACACCACCTACTTCAAGAGCGACTTCTCCTCCTATACCGACGTCCGCGACAACGCCAGAAACATCGCCCAACAAGTCCAGGACGAGGGCACGGTCTTGATGACCAACAAGGAGAACGCCTTGCCTCTTGCCAAGAAGAGCAAGGTGACCTTCTTCTCCTATTCCACCGTCGACATCGCCTATGGCGGAACGGGTTCGGGCGGCGTCACTGCCAGCGAGGAGAGGGAAATCGATCTTCCCAAGGCCTGCGCTGCCGACGGCCGTCTGGAAATGAACCAGCAGATGTACAACTTCTACAAAGGGAAGCTCGATGAAGGCTATCAGGCGTCCAATGGTCAGATCACCAGAAAGTCCGGCGGCGGCTGGGGGCCTAGCGCCACCCCCGTTTCCTTCCAGGTGCCCGAGATCAACGCCAGCGAATTCACCAATGACCTCAAGGAAAGTTTCAACGACTATTCCGATGCCGCCATCTTCGTCCTGACCCGCATCGGCGGCGAGGGAAACGATCTCATCACCACCAGCGCGACTCCGGATGCCGACAAGTACCTGGCCTTGACCGAGGACGAGAAATCCGTCCTCCAGGCGATGAAAGAGGGCCCCTTCAAGAAGAGGATCGTCCTCGTCAACACCTTCAACACGCCGGAACTCGGCTGGCTTGACGAATACGATATCGATGCCTGCCTCTACATCGGCGGACCGGGCGAATGCGGCCTGGATTCGGTCGTCGACATCCTCGTCGGCAACGTCAATCCCTCCGGAAAGCTTGCCGACACCTACGCCTATGACACCTTCTCCTCGCCGGCCATGCAGAACTATGGCGACTTCACTTTCGCCAATGCCGACAGCATCGCCAATGCCGACTCGCAGAAGTACTTGATGTACAACGAAGGCATCTATGTCGGCTACCGCTATTACGAGACCCGTTACGAAGACAGCGTCCTCGGACGCGGAAACGCCTCCTCGACAACAGGGACCTTCGCCTCCGATAGCGGATGGGACTATGCCGAGGAAGTCCAGTTCCCCTTCGGTCACGGACTCTCCTACACGACCTTCGAAGAGAGCATCACCGGATTCGAGGTCGATGCGAAGAACAAGAGCGCGACGATGACCGTCAGCGTCACCAACATGGGCGACGTCGCCGGCAAGCATACCGTCGAACTCTACGGACAGGCGCCCTACAAGGCAGGAGGCATCGAGAAGGCCGCCGTCCAGCTCATCGGATTCGGCAAGACCGAAAGCCTTGCCCCCGACCAGTCGGGCACCGTCGAACTGGAGATCGACCTGAGCGATCTTGCCAGCTACGACTACAAGGGAGCCAAGACGTACGTCATGGAGGACGGGACTTACTACTTCGCCCTTGGCGAAAGCGCTCACGATGCCTTGAACAACATCCTCGACATGAAGGGCAAGACCGTCAGCGACGGCATGGATGCGGAAGGCGATTCCTCTCTCGTTCGGGAATGGAACAAGTCCGGCGACGAGGCCGACTACTCCCTCTCCGCTACGCTCAACGAGATCACCAACCAGTTCGAGACGGCCGACATCAACTACTATGGCGAGGGCAAGGACATCGTCACCTACCTGAGCCGCAACGATTGGCAGGGAACCTGGCCCAAGAACATGGCCGGCTACACCGCCCCGGCTAAGATGATCGCCGACATGGATGCTCTCTACAGCCCGACGAACAATCCCAGCGCCTATCAGCCTAGCGACAAGGACACCTCCTCCATCACCACGGGATCGACCGCGACGCAGTACAACATCGCCATGATGCGCGGACGCGACTATGACGACGAGAACTGGGATGTCCTTCTCGATCAGATATCCATCCAGGAGATGGCCGATTTCAACAAACAGGGCAGAAGCGCCATCAAGTCCATCGGCCTTCCCGAGACGACTGCCGTCGACGGACCTGCCGCCTGGACGAAATCCCACTACAAGGAAAAGTACGATGACTACAGCGAGAATGCCAAGGTCACCGAAGAGGCGATGGTCCTCTATCCGACGGAGACTGTCATCGCCGGGACATGGAACGTCGATCTGACCCACAAGCTTGGCGTCAGCTTTGGAGAAGAAGGCCTCTGGGGTGGCGGAGTCGGCTGGTATGGCCCTGCCGCCAACATTCACCGCACGCCTTATTCCGGACGTAACTTCGAATACTATTCCGAAGATGGCTTCATCTCCGGAAAGCTTGCCGAAGCCGAGACGAAGGGCGCCATGGAAAAGGGCGTCATCCCTTACCTGAAGCACTTCTTCCTCAACGATCAGGAAACCAACCGTATCGGTGTCTGCACCTTCTCAAACGAGCAGGCCATCCGTGAAGTCTACCTCCGCGCCTTCCAGGATGCCTTCGAGACGACAGGAGAAGACGACAAGGCCTGCACCGGCGTCATGGGCGCCTTCAACCGCCTTGGCGTCACCTGGACCGGCCACTACTCCAACCTTTGGAAGAACGTCATGGCCAAGGAGTGGGGCTTCACCGGCAATGTCACGACCGACTTCGGGCAGAAACCGCAGTCTTTGATGGATCCTCTTCTCGCCTACGATGCCGGAACCACGATGTTCTGCACTTCCGGAAGCTCCTTCTCCGAAATCGTCGCGCCGAGGGCTTCCACCGATCTGAAATTGCTGACCAACATGCGTGAAGCCACACATCGCATCCTCTACAACTTCTCCAACTCCCTCGCCATGAACGGCCTTTCTTCCACCTCCCGCATCGTCGACATCACCACGTGGTATGAAGCGGCCTTGATCGCCCTCATCGCCGTCAGCGCCGTCGGCATGGTCGGTTCCATCGGTCTCATCGGCTACTCGACTATCGATTCCCTCAGAAAGAAGGAGGAAAACTAAGATGGCTTTCATCAAGAAATTCCTGTCCACCAAGGCCAGCGGATTCTACTTCGCCCTTGCCAGTCTTCTCTTCGGCCTTCTTGCCCTCATCGTCTACACGGCCAGAGGAGGAAACAGCTATTCGCCCGTCTCTACCGCCGCCGTCGTCATACTCGTCTTTGCCGTCCTGACGAATGTCGTCGTCCTGATCAAGGACTTCGGCCTTCTTGCCTATGTCCCCTACATTCTCTATGTCGTCACACTCGGCGTCTGGCTCAACTCCGAGATGCTCTATCTCTCCAATGTCATGACCGCCATCGACAACAACGCCCTCGATCCGGCCTGGATCTGCATGGTCGTCTTCCTCGTCCTTGCCATCGCCGCCGGCTTTGCCGCCACGATCATGAAGATCTCCAAGCCCAAGAACAAAGTCGAGACAGTCGTCGAGGAAAAGTAGTCCTGACGATGATCGCACCCCTGTCCGCCTCGGGCAGGGGTGTTTTTTGTCCGGAAGGCTTTGCCTTGCGCGCAGGAATACTATAAAATGGCAATAGTTTCCGGGACGTTTTCTTGCGAGGGCTCTTTTATGGAAATGTTCAACAACGTCGTCTGGTGGATAAACATCGTCGTCATCATTCTCGTCGGCTCCTGCTTTGTCTTCCAGCTCCTTTTCATGGCGCTCTTCTTCCTCAAGCCGAGGCGCTACAAGAAGGCGGAGAAGTTTCACGACTTCACCTTCATCCTCCGTGCCAGGAACGAGGAGGAGGTCATCGGCGACTGCATCGACTCCTGTCTGAAAGTCGACTACCCGGCGGAAAAGAAGCACGTCGTCGTCTTCTGCCACAACTGCTCCGACAGGACGGCACAGATCGCAAGGGAACACGGCGCGAGGGCGATAGAGATATTCGACGACCATCCCGACCACCAGAAGGCGAGCTATTGCATGTACCATGGCATGAACGAGCTGAAGAAGGACGGGGAAGGCGCCTATGAGTACTTTCTCTTCATCGATGCCGACAACCAGGTCGACAGGAACTATCTTCGCGCCTGCAACGATGCCGTCGACGACGGGGTGGAGCTGGGAAGGACATTCGAGAACAGCAAGAACCTCACCGACAACATCCTCTCCTGCATGACGGGCCTCTGGTATGCCAGGGACGATCGTTTCGCCTGCCGGGGAAGGAGCGCATTGGGCTTTGGCTGCGTGATGAACGGCTGTGCCTCCCTGGTCAAGGCGGAATATGCCCTGTCGTGGGATGCGATGTCCACTTCCGACGACATCGAATTCACCATCAACCGCCTTCTGAAGGACGAGAAGAAGGTCGAATACATCGACGAGGCGGTCGTCTACGAAGACCAGCCGACGACCTTGGACGATATCTTCAAGCGGAACTCCCGCATGGGAAACGGCCTGAACAAGCTCTTCTGGTCCAAAGGCGTCCGCTGCTTCAAGATGTTCTTCAAGAACCTCTTCCGCAAGGACATGGACATGGGGACGAAATTCACCTATCTCGACCAGTTCTTCAATCTCGCGACCATACCGGCGGCCTTCCTTGCCGTCGCCTGGTTCCCGCTTTACTACATTTACACCCTCATCTGGGTCGGAATCCAAGGCCCTTTGACGATATATGGACTTGGCACGTTCGGCCTGAGATGGTTCCTTCTCTTTATCGTCATCGTTGTCGCCTGCTGCTATATCGTTCCCTTCCTCATCCAGCCTTTCGTCTCTTACCTTGCCGAAAAGAAGAGGCTCATCGTCACGAACAAGAAGGTCCTCTGGTCCTCGATCCTGCTTTTCCCCTTCTTCATGATCATCAACGCCATCGCCATCATCAAGGGCATCCTCACCAAGCCGAAATGGCAGAAGCTCAAGCGCAGCAAGACGAAGGTCGAACAATAATGAAGGAGATCTGCTTTCTTTTCATCCACGGCATTGCCGGGTCGCCTCGCGTCTTCGATTTTCTCAAGACGTCCCTTCCTTCCGGGGTGGACGTCTTTTTCCATGTCCTTTCCGGTCACGGAGAGGACAGCCGGTCCTTCGGAAGGAAAGGCTATCCTCTTTGGCGGAAGGAAGTCCTCCGCCGTGCGGACATCCTGCTTTCGGAATATCGCCGCATCGTCCTCGTCGGCCATTCCATGGGCTGCCTCCTCTCGATGGAGATCGCCCTTTCCTGTCCGGACAGGGTTTCTTACCTGTTCCTTCTTTGCCCGCCTTTGAAGATAGGCGTCCGTCCTGTCCCGATGCTCTCCAGCATGGCGCGAGTGCTTTTTGCAAGGCCGCCGAGAGACGAGGCGATGGCTGCCTCCTGGCGATGTTCGGGCCTTCCCCTTTCGCGGAATCCCTTTTCCTATATCCCATGGGCAAGGCCTTTTTGCAGCCTTCTTTGGAACATTCCGAAGGTGCGGAAAAGGATCGGGAATCTTTCGGTCCCCTATCTGGCTTTTCTGGCCGGAAAGGACGAGCTTGTCTCGATCAAGGCCATCCGTCATCTTCCTCCCGTGGGCAAGACGGTCCTCCTTCCGGAATCCGGACATTATCTTTTCTCGCCGGAGGAAGAAAAGACGATCCGGATGGCCTTTTCCGATTTCGTCTCAAATGGGTATCATTTTCCCGCATGCTAGGGTATAATCCTTTTTGGAGGTCAACCTAGAAATGAAAGCGTGGTTCAACAGCTGCTCCAGACTCGTCCAGGTCATCCTTCTTCTCATCCCTGTCGTCAACTGGATCGTGGAAATTCTTGTCCGCGGAGACGAGTTCCTTCACACCAAGGGCCTTATCGATCTGGTCATGCTCATCCTTGCCGTCCTCTCCGTCGGTATTCTCGGCTGGGTGGATTTGGTCTGGTCCCTGCTCTTCAAGCATCTCATCTTCGCAAAGTAAGCCAAAGAGGAAATGGGGGAAACCCCATTTTTTCTTTTGACTGTTGTGCGATGGTTCGGATTCAAAATTGTTCAAAAAACAAATGTTTGCTTTAAATATATAAATTTCAGAAAATAGTATCTGCACTCAAGTTCTCTTTTTTGCGTTGAAAGGATTATCCGAAAATGAAAAAAATGAAATTCCTCCTGCTCGTCCCTGCCCTTTTGCTCTGCGCCTGCCAAGGGGAGACCTCCTCGGCGACGCCTTCTCTTCCTCCGGCTTCGAGCGGGAGTCCTTCTTCAAGTCCCTCCTCGTCTTCTCCCTCCTCCTCGTCTTCCAAAGGCCCCGTCCAGGTGGAGATACCGACCTATGACGGCATTCCCGGGACCCCTTCGCCGATCCTCCTTCAGGGCGAGGCGCCGAAAGACTATGAGGGCGTTTCGCCTCTGGATGTCATCGATGATGGCTTCAAGGCCTATACCCTGATCGACCACAGGCTGGCGAACACGAATTACTATTGCACCATGAACGGCGTCGTCGACGTCAATGTCGACATCGTCGGCATGCACTATTCCCAGAACGTATCCAGCGTCAAGGCCTTCGTCGGCACCACAGGCGTCAGCCAGGCCGTCGCTCTCTCCAAGGACACTTTCGCAAACCTTTCCGTCAACAACGTCGAACAGCGCCTTGAGGACGTGAGGAAGGGATATTACGGTTACCGCCGCGGCATCGCCTCCACCAGCTGGATCGACGAGGAGACCGGCCTCGGCCATGTCCAGGATTGGGAAGAGAAGGACATCTCCGTCAATTCCCGTCCCACGTTCCTCGACACCTTCGGGCACGATCTTTGCGGCGTGACGAACTATTACGTCCCCGATTCAGGATACGTGAGCCTGACGCGGGCGGCCTATGAGGAGGGCAAATACACCTTCGACTTTGAATTCTCGACGAGCGAGGAGAAAAACGCCGGCAAGTATTATCTTCGCGAGCAGCAGCACATGATGTCCACGAGCGGATCGGGCATCACGTCCAGCATGGTGGAGCTCTCCATCCGCACCTTGGCGGCAAGCATCGTCGTCGACGAGACTTTCCTCCCCATTTCCATGCATGTCGAAGAGACTTACCAGGCTAGCCTCCAGGCTTTCGACCTCGTCCGTCTCACCTCCAGCTTCGACACGAAATTCGTCTCCTTCGAGGGCGAGGACATTCCCGATGCCTATGTGGAGGACATTTTCGACGAGACCCTGTCCAGCCTGCGGGAGGTCGCCTGATGATTTCTCTGAAGTCCCTCCACAAGCTTTACCGCGTCAAGGGGCAGGCTCCCGTCGAGGCCCTGAAAGGCATCGATCTCACGCTTCCCGGCACAGGTTTCGTCTTCATCCTCGGAAAGAGCGGATCGGGAAAGTCGACCCTTCTCAACGTCCTGGGAGGCCTGGACTCCTTCGACGAAGGCGACCTGATCCTGTTTGGCAAGTCGGCGAAGACGTTCACGATGAAGGACTACAATTCCTATCGGAGCGAATACGTCGGCTTCATCTTCCAGGAATACAACATCCTTCCGCACCAGACCGTCTACGAAAACGTCGCCCTCGCTCTTCAGATCCAAGGCAAGAGCCCGAGCGAGAAGGACATCGAGGAGATTCTTTCCAAGGTCGGGATCCTCGATCTCAAGGACAGGAAGCCCGGCCAGCTTTCCGGCGGCCAGAAGCAGCGTGTCGCCATCGCAAGAGCCTTGGTCAAGAAACCCAAGGTCATCCTGGCCGATGAGCCGACCGGTGCCTTGGACAGCCAGAACACGAAAGACATCTTCGACCTTCTTTCCGAACTGAGCCGGGAGTGCCTTGTCGTCTGCGTCACCCATGACGGGGCATATGCCGAGAGATATGCCGACAGGATCGTCCGTCTCAAGGAAGGAAGGATCATCGGCGACTATGTCAAAAGCCGCGAGGAGAAAAAGACCGTCGCCGGTTCGGACAACGTCTACGTCCTGTCCAAGGGCCTCTATGAGATTCCGGAGCCGGACAAGGTCACCGGAGCCGATCTTACCGCCATCCTCGAATCGACCAAGGACGTTCCGGGAAAGGCCTATTACGCCTATGGCGAGACCATCCGTCTTCCCGTCGATCTGATCGAAGGGGACGACTCGGAGAAGATCCCTTACGGCTTCCTTGAGAGGGATCCTTTTCTCGCGGACAAGAAGGAAGACACGCTTTCCTACAAGAGCGGCAATTCTCATCTGTCTTTGTTGACCATCCTGAAGATGGGGGCAGAGAATATCACCCATGGCATCACCCGCCTTTGCATCACGATCGTCCTGTCCATCATGGCCTTCACGATGCTCGGCGTCGTCTCCGCCGTCTCCTCCTTCGATGCCTCCGGTGCCTTTGCCTCTTCCCAGGAAATCTATTCCCAACACATGACCGCCATCACCAAGGTGTTCCGCGACGACGGGGAGGAATCGACTTCCGGCAGTCAGAACATGACGGAGCAGGACTTTGCTATCGTCCGTGAGCGGTTTGAAGAGGCCCTTCCTTCCTATCGCGCCATCGGCGCCTCGCTCTCTGCCGACCTCCTCGCTACGGACTTCGAAGGATCGGACACCTATTTCCGCACGGCTCTTTATACCGCGACTGCTCTTCCTTCAAACTATGACTTCGCCTCCCTCGACTATGATATTGTCGGTTCCCTTCCCAAAGGGAAGGATGAAGTCCTTCTCACCAATTATCATTACGAGCTTTTCTCCCGTGCAGGCGTCCGCTTCGCCGACGGAGATTCCCTTGCCGCCTCTTCGTTCGCCCCATCCGACCTCGTCGGAAAATCCCTCTTCCTTTCCTCCGGCGGGAATGCCTCGCCTTTCGTCGTCTCCGGCATCCTCATGACCGAGCTTTCCGGCGAGGATCTGGAGAAGGCCTTCACCGCCGAGAACTACAATCGGGACGTCATCTCCTTCGCTTCCATCGTCCGCAACTACTACAATTACGGACCGGCCCTGACCTGCTATCTCACTGAGGAGGCTCTTCGGGACGGGACAGTCCGGTCGACTTTGATGATGAACGGCTCCATTTCCTTCGCCCTGGTCCCTAGCCGGGAATCGGCCGCACTCAAGGACATCTACGGATTCGCCCAGGAGACCTTCCCTTTCGCCGACTACGACAGCGCCCTGGAGGAGAACTTCGTCAAGAAGTCCTACGTGCCGTCCACGCCGGTCTATACTTCTCTCAACGGGGCATCGTTCAAGAATGCCTTCTCCACCATCAGCCTGATCGGAATCTATGCGGCAATTGCCCTTGCCGTCCTCTCCGTCCTCATCACGATGAACTATATGTTCACGTCGATCTCCTTCAAGAAGGAAGAGATCGGTGTCCTCAAGGGACTCGGCGCCAGAAGCACCGACATCTTCGGGATCTTCGCCATCCAGGCCGTCATCCTGGGCGTCTTCAACTTCGCCCTGGCCTCTCTTCTCTCCTTCTTCGTCATCGGGTTCCTGGACGGCTTCCTGCAGAACTTCTTCGCCATCCCCCTTCACCTGATCGGATTCAACTACGTCACGGCGCTCCTTTTGCTTCTCGTCTCGGTCCTGGTCGCCCTTCTTGCCGCTTTGATCCCCTCCTATTCCATCGCGTCGATGAAGCCGGTCGATGCCATGAAGCGCGGCGAGTGATCCTTTCGGCCAAAAACACGTCTTTTTGCTTTCAAGGCATTCTCTTTTAAAGAAAGTTGTCTTAGAATAAAAGACAAGGAGAATTGTGAGAATGGTGATCGACAAAGAACTGGCAATGAAGATCTGGGAAGCTATCTACGGCGACAAGGAGGTCGTCCCCGATTGCTTTGGCGCCTACATGAAGAAGGACGCCTATTCCGACGAGGCGGTCCTCTGCACTTCCTCCCGCGATGGCCGTGTCTACGACTACAGCTGGACACTCGCCCGTCTCAATCCTACGGACGTCGACAATCTCAACAACCTCGAGCCGATGATGCGGCTTTCCGCCCTGGAGATCTCGGACTATCCCGAGTTCGTCGTCCGCGGCAAGAAATACAAGGTCGTCAAGACGCTCGGCTACGACGGCTACGGCATCGAGGATGCCGACGGCAAGCGCGTCGACTGGAAGGCCCGCGAGAAGCGGATGTTCTCCAAGTAACTTTCTTCTGTCTCTTCGGGGATCCTTCGGGATCCCTTTTTGCTGACAAAGAAAAGGAAATGTCTTTTTGCTTCGGTCTTTGGAAGACGAAAAGCATTATAAATGTTCCCTTTTGTCACAATTGTAAGCCATTTCACGAAGCAGACCGAGACACAAGGCATAAAATGAAGACGTCCGGAATCGTTCCGGAAGAAAAAGAGGAATAAACAAAATGGCCAAGAAAACCGTCAAGAAGGTTGACATAATCAAGACTCCCGAGGGCATCTGCCTCAACGAAAAGTCTTTCGGCAAGGTCCACGAGCTGGAGAAGAAGACGTCCATCTTCGGCGTCGAGGAGTATATCTATCGCGGCAAGCTCCACCAGGGCGAAATCACGTTCGTCGGCGGAGAAGGCCTCAAGGACGTCTATCCCACCAAGGAAGGCGAGAACCACGGCTACACCCTCGAAGGCGAAGCCCAGAAGCTTTTCCAGGCCGAGAACGCCCTTGTCCGCCACTCCGAGAGCGAAGACAGGGACTTCGTCTATGTCAATCCCCGTTCCGTCCTGAAGTTCGTCGGCGACAGCCGCAAGAACTATGAGATCCACATCCGCATCTACGACAACTGCTACGGCAACGGCAACAATCGCTGGGTTGTCATCTTCGCCAAGTAAGCATAGAAAAAGGGAGCTTTCCGGCTCCCTTTCTTTCGATCGGCCTCAGTCGATCTTTTCGAAGTCGCTCGCGGGGGCGCCGCAGAGAGGGCAGACGTAGTCTTCCGGCAGCTCCTCGTCCTCAATCTCCACGATGTATCCGCAGAGCAGGCACTTGAAGTGGTGCAGTTTCTTTTCTTCCATTTCGTTGCCTCCTTTGTTCCATTTAAGCACTTTTTCTTGTCGTAGGAAAGCTTTTTGCATCTCGCAAAGGCTTTCGATGCTAGAATGGAAAAGTTTTCGTGACATCGGGAGGTGAACATGGTGATAGTCATCGGCGGCATGATCGGCCTCGGGAAGACGACGACGGCGAAGATCCTTTCCGAAAGGCTTTCCTTGCCTGTCTACTACGAATCGGTCGAAGGGAACAAGGTCCTTCCCCTCTTCTACAAGGCAAGTCGAGAAGAGAAGGAGAGGAACCGGTATCCGTTTTTGCTCCAGCTTTCCTTCCTGTCCAATCGCTATGGTTCCATCCGGAAGGCACTCTTGGAGGACAATGCCATCCTGGACAGGTCCATCTACGAGGATAGCTATTTTGCCTCCAGGAATCATGATCTCGGCAACATCTCCGACCTGGAGATGGAAATCTACGACAACCTCCTCGACCAGCTCCTCTCGGCATTGAAGAGCCTTCCCAAGAAGGCACCGGACGTCATGGTCTATCTCAAGGGCAGCTTCGACACCGTCCTGAAGCGCATCGCCGCCCGCGGCCGTTCTTTCGAATTGGGAGAGGAGCTTGTCTCCTACTACCATTTCCTGTGGGAGGATTACGACCGTTGGGTCATGGATGCCTACAAGGCTTCCCCGATCATCGTCCTCGACGTCGACAAGGTGGACATCCAGGAGAATCCGAAAGACCTGGCCTTGCTTCTGGAGGCCTTGCAGCCCTATCGCAAATGAACAAGGGTTTCTTCCGCGACGTCCGGCTTTCGGACCTCGATGCTCTTGTCTCCCTGACGGCACAGAGCCTGGACTTTTCCCGATACTGCGACACCGAGGAAAAGTGCCTTGCCTTCGGACGCGGCTTCGTCCTGCGCCATCTCTGCGAGAGCGCCTTTGCCCAAGTCTATGAAGGGGAAGGCGAGGTCAAGGGCGTCCTTTTGGGGACGATCGAGAAAGCCCTTCTTCTTTTCGACGCCTCTTTGTCAAAAGAGGCGGAGAGACAATATGCCATCGCCTTCGGTCCGGACCGGGGAAAAGACATTTATGGCGAGGCCTGCGAGGGGATGAAGAAGGCGACCGGCCTCTCTTTTTCCGGCGAAGTCACGCTGCTTTCCCTGAAAAGCGAGGCGAGAGGCAAAGGATTGGCCAGAAGCCTTCTCAAGGCCTATTGTCGGGAGGTTCTCAAGTATTGGAACGGCAAGCCCATCTATCTCTATTCGGACACCGATTGCAACTACGGGTTCTATCCGCACGTCGGATTCAAGAAGCTCGGCGAGAGGACGATCGATTTCGATCTCGGTCCCGAGAGGAACGGGCTGTTGACCTGTTTCCTCTTCGTCGCTGACCCGAAGATTCTTGTTGCAAATCTCTGAGAGGCCGTGTATAGTACTCTCCGTATCGAGCGGGTCTACCCATGCAACCCCGCTTAAAACATTAACAGGGGGCTTTTTTCATGACAACACGGACGAACGACGGGACGAATGTCGAGGTCAGGGAGAAGGAGGGGTTCTTTCGCGCCTACCTCCATTGCTTCCGCCTCAAGACGAAGGACATTGCGGCAAACGCCATCATCGCGGCGCTCTACATCGCCTTGACCTATGCCTTCTACTTCATGTCCTACGGGCAGTTTCAATGCCGGATAAGCGAATTCCTGACACTTCTCTGCTTCTTCAATCCGAACTACGCCATCGGACTGACCATCGGCTGCGCCTTGTCCAACATCTACTCCATCCAGGCCGGTTTCCTCGGACCGATGGACATCCTCTTCGGAAGCCTTGCGACGCTTCTTTCCTGCCTATTGATGCCTCTGACACGGAATCTCTTTGCCGCCAGCCTTCTTCCCGGTCTCTTCAACGGCTTCATCCTCTCTGCCGAGTTCACCTTCATTCTCGGCCCGACGGACGGATCCGCCTTGTCTGTCTACTACTGGGTCCAATTCGGCTGGATACTCTTGGGCGAGCTTGTCGCCGTCAGCGTCCTCGGCTATATGCTCTTTATGGCGATGGCAAAGAAAGTCGGTGGTTTCTACAATGTCATCAACGCAAAACTGAACACGGAATTCAAATTCTGAACTAAAAAAGCATCTCCGAAGTTGACAACAGGAGATGCTTTTTTCTGCTATTTCTTTTTGCTTTCTATGGCGATTCTCTTGGCTTCCTTGATGGATGTCGCCTTCTTCAGGGCACGAAGTTTCTCCCTTTGCTCCATCAAGGCCCTTTCATATTTTCCATTCCCCCATCCATGGAAGAGCTCCAAGCCTTCCATGCCTTCGGGCAAATAGACGAGATGTGACCAGACTTCGGGATCGGAATAGTCGTATTGCTCCTCCTTCGGCGTGCCGTATGTCTTCAACCGCAGATAGCTTCGGACACGGGTAGGCTTTTCGTCGATGAGGGCGCTAGCCTCCTGGACGGCCTGATAGGAGGCCTTCGATTTCGGCGAGAGGGCGAGATCGCAGACCGAGAAGGACAGCGGGATCATCGCTTCCGGCATGCCGACCTCCCGGGCCACGAGGCAAGCGTGATAGCACCGGTCGACGGCCTGGGGGTTGGCCAATCCGACATCTTCGTAGGCAGTGACAAGAAGGCGTCGAATGAGCCCTTCCAAGTCTCCGCCTTTGAGGAGCTTTGCCAGATAATAGACGGCGGCGTCGACGTCGCTTCCGCGAATCGACTTTTGCAGGGCGGAGACAGTGTCGTAGTGCTCGTCCTCGTCTTTGTCCGTCAGATAGTTCGGGGCGATCGCGACCGATCGGACATCTTCGAGCGTGATGCGATGGCTCTTCGAGAAGGAGAGGGCGATCGCCTCCAGCTGATTGTAGGCGAAACGAAGATCCCCGGAGGACATGGCGGCCAGGTGCTCGAGGCCGTCTTTGTCGAATTCCCGCTGACCGGAGAGTCCTTTCTTGCTTTCCAAGGCTCTTTCCAAGCCAGTCAGAATGTCTTCTTTGGACAGAGGCATCGACTCAAGAAGCCGTGTCCGGGAACGGATCGCGGGATTGAGGGAGATGAGGGGATTGGCCGTCGTGCAGCCGATGAGGTAGAAGTCGCCGTTTTCGAGATGGGGCAGAAGAAGATCCTGCTTCCCCTTGTCGAGACGGTGGATTTCGTCGATGATGACGATGGCCGGGTTGAACCGTATCGCTTCCTGGAAGGCGGCCTCCATCCGGCTCTTGTTGTCCAACACCGCATTGAGTTTCACCGAATAGGCATCGAAAGAGTTGGCGAAAGCTTGGGCGAGGGTGGTCTTGCCCGTTCCCGGCGGGCCATAGAAGATCATGGATACCAAGGCCCGATTCTCCAGGAGATTGTTCAGGAAGGCCTTTATCTTTTCCTGCCCGAGAACCTCCTCAATCTTTTCGGGACGCATGCGGAAGGCTAGGGGCTTATCGATCATTTCCAATCTCCTCGATGGCGATTTCGAAGATTCGACGCATTGTCTTTTCGCTCTTCTTCGCCGTCTCTATGACTTCCTCGTCGGTGATTTTCCCTTCCTTCATGCCGCAGGCATAGTTGGTGATGAGGGAGAGGGCGACATTGCGGATGCCCATGTGACGAGAGGCGAGGGCTTCGATCGCCGTGGACATACCGACGGCATCGGCTCCCAGCGTCTTTGCCATGCGAATCTCGGCGCGTGTCTCGAATTGTGGACCGGGGAATTGCAAGAAAACGCCTCGACGGGCCGGGATGGCCTCCTTTTCCGCTCTGGCCTCGATCTTCTTTGCCAGGACAGGATCATAGACATCGGACATGTCTGGAAAACGAGGCCCAAGTTCCTCTTCGTTTTTCCCCCGCAACGGGGAAGGGACAAAACAGGCGATATGGTCCTCGACGATCATCACCTCGCCTGGCGCAAAGCTGATGCCGCCGACGGCATTGGTCAAAAGCAGGGTCTTGATCCCGAGCAAGCCGAGAAGCCGTTCGGGAAGGGTACATTCCTCCGGGGAATAGCCTTCGAAGTAATGAAGCCTTCCGTCCATGACGACGCAGGGCATGCCGCCGATCCTGCCGAAGAGATAGCGGCCGCGATGGTTCTTGTTGGTGCAGACAGGATGACCGGGGATGTCCCGATATTCCAAAATCGTCTCGACGGTCACGTAATCTTGGAGATAGGAGAGACCAGAGCCTAGAACGATGCCTAGAAGAGGCGCCTTATCCCATAGCCCTTTGATGAAGTCCCGCATCGCAAGAAGATTTTGGTAATCCATGTCGTTTTTCCTCTAGAATATTCTACTCTATCGAAGCGATTTTTGCTTGCCATGGGGTATAATGTTTTTATGCGTCTTTTGATTCAAGAATGCCTTCGCGGCAGTGTCACCGTCGATGGTGAGGTCGTCTCCCGAATCGGGCGAGGCGAAGTCGTTTTTGTCGGCTTCACAATCGGCGACGATGAGAAAATCATCGACAAAATGATCGACAAGCTCCTAAAGCTTCGTATATTTGCGGACAAGGAAGGGAAGACGAACCTGCCTTTTTCGGAAATCGATGGGGAGATGCTTCTCGTCAGTCAATTTACTCTTTATGCTGATTTGACAGGCGGAAACCGTCCTTCTTTCGTCAAGGCTCTGCCTTCCAAAGAATCGCAGCCGCTCTTCGAGAAATTCCTCGTCAAGATGGAGGAAAGGCTGCCAGGGCGTTGCCACAAAGGAATTTTCGGAGCCGATATGAAGGTGGAACTTGTCAATGACGGTCCGTTCACCATTCTTTTGGACAGCAAGGAGCTTTGGGGATGAAGAAACGCGTCTTGCTCGGTCTGTCCGGAGGCGTGGATTCCGCTGTTGCCGCCTATATGCTTCTCCTCCAAGGATATGATGTCACCGGATGCTTCATGCGGAATTGGGATTCCATCGCGAACAACGACATTCTCGGAAATCCGACCCTCTCTGGCACCAAGTGCTCCCAGGAGCTCGACTACGACGATGCCGCGGCGACGGCCTTCGAGCTTTCGATTCCCATCCTCCGCAAAGATTTCGTCGACGAATACTGGAAGGACGTCTTCCAATATTTCCTGGACACGTACCGCAAGGGCTATACGCCTGACGCGGATGTTTTCTGCAACAAGTATATCAAGTTCGGATCCTTCCTCGATTTCGCCAAGAAATCCGGCTTCGACATGATCGCGATGGGCCACTATGCCAAAAGGATCGACGAAAACGGGGAAAGCCACCTCTATAAGGCTTTCGACAAGAACAAGGATCAGTCCTATTTTCTGGGACAGATCAGCACGGAGCAGCTCTCCTGCTGTCTTTTCCCCCTGGAATCCATGACCAAGCAGGAGGTCCGTCAGAAGGCGGAGATGCTCAATCTCACCGTGGCAAAGAAGAAGGACTCCACGGGAGTGTGCTTCATCGGAGAGAGAAACTTCAAGGAATTCCTCGCCAACTATCTCCCGGCCAAACCCGGTCCCATCGTCGACATCGCCACGGGAAACCGCATCGCGACGCACGACGGCGTGCTCTATTACACCGTCGGGCAGCACAAAGGACTGAACATCGGCGGCTTGAAGGGATACAAGGCATTGCCTTTCTTTGTCGTCGGAAAGGATGTCGGAAGGAACATCCTCTATGTCGCTCAGGAAGACGAAAACGAATACCGTTTTTCCTATGGCTGCCTGCTTTCCAACTTCAACTGGATCGGAAGCGACCTTCCCGAAGGTCCCCTGTCCTGCAATTGCAAGTTCCGCTATCGCGGAAAGGACATGCCCGTCCGGCTTGAGATTCTCAAGGGCGGAGAGGCCAGACTGTCCTATCCGCGCTATTCCTATGTCGCCAAAGGCCAGATCGCCTGTCTCTACCTCGGGGAGAGGCTCCTTGCCAGCGGCATCATCGAGAAGACATACGATGTCGATGGGGAGGAGATTCCCTATTGACGGAGGAAACACTTGCAAAGAGTGTCCACTTTCGATAGAATCTTATTCGGCACTTTTCAGAAAAAGAGGTGATTTCATTTGCCAAGAACAGCTGTCAGGGACGGCGAGACTCTCGACGACGCGATGAAGAGATTCAAGCGTCAGGTCAACAAAGCCGGAACCATCGCGGACTACCGCAAGCATGACTTCTTCCTCAAGAAGGGTCTCAAGCGGAAGCTGAAGAGCGAGAACGCAAGAAGGAAGCACTGATCGCTTCCATGAAAAAACGTCATCCCGCCTGGCGAGGTGACGTTTTTTTGTGCTGTTTTCATTCGGAGAGGACGATGTCGAAGCTTTCGTCGATGAATTCATAGACCGTCGTGAAGTAGGTGACGGGATCGCGCAGGTAGCTTTCGGCGTGTCCGGCACCCTTGACGACGAGCTTTTCCTTCCGTCCCTCCGTCTTGGCGGCGTAGAGGGTGTCGAGCATCTCGAAGGGGACGAAGGTGTCCTTGTCGCCGTGGATGAAGAGCATGGGGAGCGTGGAACGGGAGAGGGCCTCGAGGCTGTTTGCCTCCTTGAAGCCGTAGCCGGCCTGGAGCGAGCTTAGGGCGTTTGCGGTGTAGAGGAAGGGGAAGGGAGGAAGGCCGAAGAGGAAGTCCAGCTCGTGCTCGAAGATGTCCCAGACGGAAGTATAGCCGCAATCTTCGACGAAGCATTTGACCGAGGCGGGAAGCTCCAGTCCGGAAGTCATCATGGTCGTCGCCCCGCCCATGCTGACGCCAGTGATGAGGATGTTGGCCGACGGATCCCTTTCGTCGATGAGATCGATCCAGCCGAGGATGTCCTTGGAGTCGAGATAGCCCATGCCGATGTACTCGCCTTCGCTCTCGCCGCACGCCCGCATGTCGGGAAGAAGGCAGTTGAAGTTCATCTTGTCGCAATAGACGTAGGCGAGGTCGTTGTTGGAGGAGGAGACGGAGCGGTATCCGTGGATGAGGATGGCATAGTTGTGGCTTTCCGCCTGGGCATGGTAGAGGGTGCCCTTCAGGGAAAGGCCTTCCTGAGACTCGATGGCGACGCTTTCGCTCTCGACTTCCTCAAGCCAGGCATTCGTCGCCTCGCGGAAGCTTTCCCTGTTGGAAGCGACGATCCTGTCGTCCTCCGTCTCCGCATTGCCGGCGGAGGGATCCAGATTGGTGGAGAAGTCGTCCTGTCTCTTGAGGGCGAACTGGAGCAGGTATTCGCCGACTCCGAAGCTTGCCGCGACGAGGACGATGAAGAGGGATAGCACGGCGATCACGGCGATGCGAACACGTCTCAGGCGGGCTTTCTTCTTGTCGAGCCCCTTTGTCAGTATTTTCAGTTTTCTGTTCATTTTCTCTTACCTCGCGAGGATTATCTTAGTTTACGTCCGAGAAGAGAGAAATGTTAAGGGATCGCGGAAAAGAGAGAATGAAAGCGCAACCGAATCGGCTAGAATTCGATGCCGTCCTCCGAAAGATCGATGTTCGTCAAGGACGA
Organism: Candidatus Enterosoma merdigallinarum; assembly: GCA_018714385.1. GTDB lineage: Bacteria > Bacillota_I > Bacilli_A > RFN20 > CAG-288 > Enterosoma > Enterosoma merdigallinarum. The sequence goes on from DVNL01000008.1 coordinate 46,450, forward strand.
GGCCTCGAGATTGAGAGAGATCAGGGATTCATAGGTCGCTTTCGTCCCGGCCTTCGCTTTCAGAAGGAAGCCCGACCCGGAGGCGTTGGCGGCCTTGTATTTGCGGATGAAGCCGTTGAAGCTCTTGGTCGTCTCCTGATAGATTTCCGTGTACGTCGTGTAGGCATGATAGCTGTAGGTCAAGAGCTTTTTGAACTCGGCGAGGTCGAACTTCTTGCTCCCGGCCTGGCTGGGGATAGAGACCAGATAGGCCTTCACCTGCTTTTTCATCTCCGCAAGCAGGTTGGCGCTGCCGGAGTAGGACTGCCCGAGGTATTTGTACTTCTGGCTGTGGATCCCTTGGGTCTGGATGGGCTCGAAAAGGTCGTCGTAGGCCGTTCCGGAATCCCGATATTCCACCTGGATCTCGGGAGTGAGCTTCTGGGCCTTGTCGCCGACGGTGCCGATGCTATAGACTTCGTCGACGACCGTGACGGGAATGCCCTTTCCGGGATCGAAGACAGGCGTTGCCTGGATCGCGGCATTCTTCAATAGCTTTCTCCGGTAGTCCAGAGTCAAAGAGGCGGAGATGTCCGGATTGCTTTCCGCAGCCATCGTGAAGAGGATCTGGTGGCCGAAAGCCTTCTTGCACTCGAAGGTGATCCGGGAGGCGGAGGAATCAAGCTCGTAAGTCATGTAGTCCTCAAGCGTCTTGCCGTTAGACCAGTCTGCGCTTTCCTTCCCGGCCTCGGGGGCACTGTTCCATTCTAACTTGCAATTGAAGTTTTCGTCTTTCGCCGATGCCGGTTCGAGCGTATAGAGGATTTCTTTTCTCACTGTTCCGTCTTTTCCTTCTGTCTCCAGGACGGATTGGAAGCGGATGTTGTCTATCGGCCTGACGTTCAGCGTGTCCGAAATGCCTTCTTGGCCGAATGAGAAGTCCGTGAATCCCTTCGTCAGGGTGGCAAAACCACCCAAGACGGTGAGGGAGAGGCAGAAAGAGGCCAATCCCACGGTCAGCTTGCTTCTTTTTGTCATGTGCTCTCCTTTCCAAGCATGTTCAACCAGTCTTGGGAGGAAAGCGGACAAAAAGAAAGCGGACAGCAAAAAAGGAGGGCGTCAGAGCCCTCCTTTGGAAGAACGGTTCAGCGGGTCTCAAGGATAGCCAGGAGCTTTTCGGCCACCTTCTCGGGGGTGAAGCCGAAATCCTCAAGAAGGGTAGAGAGGCTTCCGGACTTTCCGTACGTGTCGATGGAGAGGACGTGGGCGGCATATTTGTAGAGCATGTCGCCTTTGCCCATCTCGATATAGACGCGACGGCCGTAGTCCTTTCCGAGGACGTCGTCCTGATAGCTCTTATCCTGCCTGTCGAAGAGGCTCGTGCAGGGCATGGAGACGACGCGGCAATCGATGCCTTTCTCCAAGAGAAGCTTGCGGGTCTCGACGGCGAGGGGGACTTCGCTTCCGGAGGCGACGAGGACCAGATCCGGCTGGCTCTTTTCTTCCTTTTCCAGGACGTAAGCGCCTTTTCCGACGGCATCGAAGGAGGAAAGCCTTTCGAGAGGGAGGGCCTGGCGGGAGAGGATGATGGCGGAGGGGTTCGCGGTGTTGGCGAAGGCAAGGCGATAGCTTGCGGCACATTCACGGCTGTCGCAAGGTCGATAGACGTCGACGCCCGGGATGGTGCGGAGCATGGTCAGTTGCTCGATAGGCTCGTGGGTCGGGCCGTCCTCGCCGACGGCGATGGAGTCGTGGCTGAAAAGGTAGACAAGAGGCAATCTTTCCAGGGCGGACATGCGGATGGCCGACTTCATGTAGTCGGCGAAGACGAGGAAGGATCCGACATAGGTCCTCAGGCCGCCATGAAGAAGGATGCCGTTTGCGATGGAGGCCATGGCGAATTCGCGGATGCCGAAGCGGATGTTCTTTCCCTCGGGATGTTCCGGCGTCATGTCCTGGAGGCCGGGGATGCGGGTCTTCACCGAGTCGGCGACGTCGGCCGAACCGCCGACGAGAACGGGGATGGACTGATAGAGGAGCTCCAGAAGGCTCTGGGAGGTGTCCCTGGAGGCTTCCTTGAATCCCTCGGGATAGACGGGAGCGGCCTTGAAGAGGTCGTGGGAGACATCGCTATGGAGATATTTCTCGTACTGCAGATAGCTTTCCGGATGGTCCTTGCGATAGAGGGCAAGGCCGCTCTTGTAGGCGGCAAGCCTCTTCTCGCCCCTTTCGGCGAAGGTCTCGCGGAAGATATCGTAGACTTCCTGCGGGATCTCGAACTCGCCATAGGGATAGCCGAGGTTCTTCTTCGTCTGGAGGACTTCCTCGGGGCTGAAGGCCTTGCCATGGCTCTTGTGGGATCCAGCATAGGGGGATCCGTAGCCAATCACCGTGTGGCAGACGATGAGGGTCGGCTTGCTCTTGGCATTCTTGGCAAGGGCGATAGCCTTGCTGATGCTTTCGACGTCGTTTCCGTCCTTTACGTCAAGGACGTTCCAACCGGCGGCTTCAAAGCGAAGAGAGACATTCTCGACGGAGGAATCGGAGAGGGGACCGTCGAGGGTGCAATCGTTCCGGTCGTAGAGGACGATGAGCCGATTCAGCTTCTGGATTCCGGCAAAGGAGATGGCTTCCTGGCTGATGCCTTCCTCCAAACAGCCGTCGCCGACAAGACAATAGGTGTAGTGGTCGAAGAGCCTATCGCCTTCCGGGTAGAGGGCACGGAGATGCCTTTCGGCCAAGGCGAGACCCGTCGCCTGGGCGATGCCTTGCCCCAGAGGGCCGGCCGTGCAGTCGATGCCGGCGGTATGGCCGAATTCGGGATGCCCCGGCGTGAGGGAGTCGATCTTTCTAAAGGCCTTGAGCTGATCCATCGGGATGGGATAGCCGGCGAGATGGAGGAGGGCATAGAGAAGGGCGGAAGCATGTCCGGCGGAAAGGACGAAGCGGTCCCTGTCGATCCAGCTGGAATCGCTGGGGGCGGCATTGAGATGGTCTTTGTAGAGGGCATAAAGCAATGGCGCGGCAGAAAGGGCAATGCCGGGATGACCGCTCTTGGCATGGCAGATCATGTCCAGCGAGAGCGCTCGCAATGCGTTGACGGCTAATGTGTCTTTGTTCATAAGACCTCCAATATGTTCACGGGTATTCTATCATAAAAGCCATGAAAAAAGGCGGAAGCCAAAGGCTTCCGCCTTTCCCTAAGGACGAGGGACATTTTCCCTTGATTTAAGTTGTTAAGGACCGCAACGGGCGTTTGGGATTCCTATTCGAGGATAGGCTTTCGACGCTGCGCCGGCATATAGGCCCAAGAGACATGTGTGTCGGAAAGCCGCTTGTGTCCTAGGTTCTTTAAGTATAGAGAAGCCTTGTCTTCAATGCAAGATGGCTTCCTCGCCCTTGATCGTCTCTTGCAATGCGAGTCCGGGGTATCCCTGCTGTCTGTTGACTTCTCCCGCCACGATGCTGACAGAGTCGGAAAGATTGAGGCTTCTGGCATTGATGGCCATGGGGATGCGCATGGTTCTCGATATGTTCCTTTCCAGCAATTCCCTCGGAAGACCTGAAGATTCCTTTCCGAACATATAGAACTGGTCCGCCGTCGAATCGGACAGGTCGAAGTCGGAATAGATGTTCGGCGAATATCGGGTGACGAAGTAGGAAAGGTAGTGGACATGCTTTGCGAGAAAGGCCTCCAAGGAGGGATACCTTTCGATGGGAAAGCCTTTTGCATAGTCCATCCCCGCCCTCTTCAGGCTCTTGTCGTCGAGCTGAAAAGAAGTCGGGCCGATGATCGTTAGCGAAAAATCCATCGCCATGCAAAGCCGGATGATGTTCCCCGTGTTACCGGGCTTCTCCGGCTGGAAGAGGACGATCTTTCTCACCGGGTGAAGGGGGCGCACTGCCTCTTGAGGTAGGCGAGAAGTTCGGGATCGTTCTCCAGGTGTTTGGAGAGCTTTTCAAAGACGAGGGCGAGATAGTCGTTGAGCCAGGAGAGCTCGCCGTCGTCGAGCATCGTCACGTCGATGCCTTTCCTGTCGTAAGGGCAATAGGTGATCGTCTCGAATTCCAGGAAATCGCCCTGGTCGGTGACACCATGCTCCTTTACGAGAAGCTCGTTTTCAAGCCGGATGCCATACTTTCCTTCCTTGTACACGCCCGGTTCGATGGTGATGACATGGCCGGGAAGAAGGATGCCCTTGTCGTCCCGCTGCGGGGAATCGTAGTAGCGGAAGCCGATGGGGCCTTCATGGACCGGCCCCATGTAGCTGACGCCGTGTCCCGTGCCGCATTTGTAGTCGAGCCCTTCCCGCCACATGACTTCCCTGGCGGCGATGTCGATGCTGTGTCCCGTGCAGCCGCGCATGAAGATCTGTCGCGAGAGAGAAATCTGGCTCTTGAGGGTCAGCGTATAGTCGTGGATGACTTCCTCTGTCGGCTTCGCCAGGAAGGTCCGGGTTATGTCGGTCGTCCCGCCGTAGTACTGTCCGCCGGAATCCACAAGGAGGGTGAGGCTGTCCTTGGTGAAGAGGGAATGGCTTTCCGCGGTCGGGGCATAGTGCATCATCGGGCCGTTGCTGTCTGCCGCGGCGATGGTCTCGAAGGAAAGGTCGTAACACCCTTCTCCGCGAAGACGGATGCCGTCGAGATAGCTTGCCGCCTCCAGCTCGTCGATGTCCCTTTCGGGCAGGTTGTCCTCCAAGAATTTCATGAGGCGAAGGACGGCTATGCCGTCGATCTCATGGATGCGCAGGGTGTTCTCGATCTCTCGCGGCCCCTTCACGGCTTTCCGGAGATAGGCCGGGGAGAGGGAAAGGACCTTGTTTTTGACCGCACCATAGATGCGGGCATTGGTCCTTTTGGGATCGACGAGGACCTTTTCCGTCCTCTCCTTGAGGAAGGAGAAGATGCTTTCATAGGGGTGGACGGCGATTCTGTCCGTGTCAAAATCTGCGGGAATCTTGTCCGGATCGATGAAAAGATCGACCTTTCCTCCCTCGGAAAGGAAAAGATAGGAGTAGAACACCGGGGTATAGGGGATGTCCCTTCCTCGGTAGCCCAGGACATAGGCGATGTCGTCGAGCGCCGTCAGGACGAGGCTTTCCGCCCCGGCCTTGCGCGCATCCTCCAGAAGAAGGGAGACCCGTTCGTCCAGGCTCGTCGAAAGGAGAGCCGGGTCGACCCGGAATATCTTCTCTTTCGGAAGAGAGGGAAGATCCTTGACGAGGAAGGAATAGTCGATGGAGTAGATCGGCTTGTCCTTTCCGGCGTAGTAGCGCCTCAGGTCGTCGATGGAGCACATGGCGGTATCGATTCCAAGCGGATAGAGGTCTTCGTCCTTGACGCGGTCGAAGAGGTTCTTCACGCCGGGATGGCCATCCTTGACCAGGAGGCAGGAGGAACCTTCCAGCTCCTTCTCCGCTTCGATCCAATAGCGGCCGTCGGTATAGATTTCATAGCTGTCCAGGGTGACAAAAAGCGTGCCGTCCTGGCCGCGGAAGGGACAGAAGTATTTCCGCATGGCACCATAACGGTCGCAGTAGGATTCCGACATATGGGGGTCGGTAGCCGGGATGATATAGGCCCTCAGTCCGTCCCTGCGCATCCTGTCCTGGAGCGTCTTGATTCGTTCATCGAAAATGTTCATGTCTGGCCTCCTTCTCAATAGGCTCTCGCATAGTAAATGACTTGGTCGCATTCCTTTCCGGAGAGGGGATCGGTATCGGCGAATTTCTTTTCGTCGAAGGGAATGACTCTTGGCGTGGCGGAGAATTCGGCTTTCATCTTCTCTTCATCTTCGCTCTCGCCTGTCGTCATCATCTTGCAGAAGCCCTTGTGGCTGGAGAGGACGTCTTTGACTTCTTCGTAGGTCGTGCAGGGATAGATATGGGAGTGCAGGTAGTCGTAGGCCTTCTTGTACATGCCTTGCTGGATCTCGTCGAGAAGGTCGGGGATGACCTCCGCGGCCCTTTCCAAGGGGATCTGCCTCTTTTCGCCGCTGTAGCGGATGGAGAGGGAGAGGACGCCTTTTTCGAGATCCTTCGGCCCGATTTCGATGCGGAGAGGAATGCCTTTCATCTCGTATTGGCTGAACTTCCAGCCAGGGGTCTTGTCCGAATCGTCCAGAAGGACGCGGACACCCTTTTCTTCGAGGGCATGGCAGAGCGTATGGCAGGCTTGGCGGACTTCGGCGCTCGTCTCCATGCGGATGGGGATGATGACGCTCTGGATTGGGGCGACACGAGGAGGAAGGACGAGACCTTCATCGTCGCCGTGGACCATGATCAGGGCGCCGAGAAGCCTCGTGGAGACGCCCCAGGAGGTGTAGTGGGGATATTTCAGCTGGTTGTCCTTGTCGAGGAAGCGGATGTTGAAGCATTCGGGGAAACCTGTTCCCAGATAGTGGGTCGTTCCGCATTGGAGGGCCTGGCCATCCGGCATCAGGGCCTCGATGGTGTAGGTCTCCTCGGCGCCGGCGAATTTCTCGCTGTCGGGCTTTCTTCCCATGACGAAAGGAATGGCCAGGACATCTTTTCCGAGATCGTTGTAGACCCGAAGGATGGAGAGGGCGAATTGTTTGGCCTCTTCCTTGGAATAGTGGAGCGTATGGCCTTCCTGCCAGAGGAATTCGGCGCCGCGAAGGAAGGGACGGGTCGTCTTTTCCCAGCGCACGACGGAGCACCACTGGTTGTATTTCACGGGCAGGTCGTTATAGGAGTGGACGATGTCCTTGAAATGGTCGGAGAAGAGGCATTCGGAGGTGGGACGGACGACCATCGTCTCGGTGAGGTCCTTTCCTCCGCCCTGGGTGACGAGGGCGCATTCCGGGGCGAAGCCCTTGACGAAATCCTTCTCCTTGTTGAGAAGGCTGGTGGGGATCAGCGTGGGCATATAGACGTTTCTCGCACCGAGGGCCTTGAAGCGTTTGTCCAGATAGGACTGGACTTCTTCCCAGAGGGAATAGCCGTCGGGACGATAGACGATGAAGCCTTTCGTCTTGGCATAGGACATGAGTTCTGCCTTCAGGCAGACGTCGGTGTACCATTTGGCGAGGTCGTCGCTTTTGGAACAGATGAACTTCACTTTCTTGTCAGCCATGGTGTTTTCTCCTTTTCGGTCATGCTAGGTTTTTCTTCAGTTCGTCCAGCTCGTCTTCATCGATCTCTTCGGGACGGGAGGAAGGCTGTCCGAGCGAGCTTGCCTGGAAGAGGCTGCCCCCATAGTGGGCGCATAGCTCGATCTGACTGTTGTTCTGGAGATCGCAATAGAGGATCGGGATGGAAAGAGGCTTGTAGTCCGATTCGATCAGCTGGAAGGTCGCCAGCGCCGAGGCGTCGCCCATCCTTCCCGTGAATTCCTTGCCGACGACGACATAGGAGAAGAGGCGGAGAAGACGGTTCGGAAGGAGGGAGGTGGCATTGGCGATGCGGATGGCAAGAGAGAATCCCCTCTTCTTGAGCTCGCCGAGCTTGTCGATCATCTGCTTGAGGTTTGGAAGGGACGGGAGCAGGTCGCTCTCCCTCAGGCAGAGGACCAAGTCGTAATGGCGGGCATCGTTGTGTCCGAGGGCCTTGACCAGACCGTCGAGAGAGGAGTAGATGACGGGAAGCAACAGGCTGATGCGGTCTTTTCTTTCCGCTAGGATGGCATCGAGCCTCTTGGCGATCGAGGAGACGATGGCTTCGCTCCCACCCCGGATCGATTCGGCGATGCGCAAGATCTCGGAAAAGTCGCGAATGGATGTGCCGTATGAGAGGACTTCCAATAGATAGAGAGAACGTTGGAAGGAGCGGATGTCCAGGGAAGGGAGGAAGAAGAGACGGAACGTCTCGTTTCGGATGAACATCTGTATCTCTTCCTTGTCCGTCTTTCGCTTCCTTTCTTTCTGGAAGAAATCCTGGTCATAGAAGAGGATGTCGTTCGGGAAGTCGCCCTTCTTGATGGCTTCGCACATCAGTTGGCACTGTTCCTTCGCCTTTTTGTAGTCCTTCTGGAAGAAGGTCCCCGTGGAGAGGCCGATGGCGAAGCGGACTTTCGTGTCCGGCCGGGAACGGTTGATCTCCTGGCGAATCTTCGTCTCCAGAGTGTCGGCAAACTGCATGCACATCGCCTTGGACATGTTCAGAGTGGACATGAGGAAGAAGTCGTTGTCGCTGAAGGCGAGAAGGCGCCTCTCCTTCCCAAGATAGCCGCCGAGCATGTCGAGGGTGAGCCGGCTCAGTTCCATCAATTCCCGGTAGCTGTCCGTTCCCTTGTTCTTCTCGTCGACATAGAGAGAGATGAAGTAGCACGAGGCCATGCTGTTGGGGTCGCTGGCAGCCAGGAAGCTTTCCGCCTCTTCGGGAGAAGTGAACATATATTTCGCCCGGCGTCTCTTGCTGGCATTCTGTCCAAAGGCGGTGAAGGGCAACAAATGGCTTTCGAAATGGATGAGACACTTTTCACGGTTGATTCCGGTCAGCTCCAGGATGGAAGGTATCGCCTTTCCTTTGATGTGAATCTTGACGTCCGCCTGGATGAAATCCCGTCTGTTTTTCCCGGATATGATGTCGTCGAGCCAGTTTCTCACTTGATAGGAGTCGCTCGTCTGGAACTGGGAGACGAATTCCTTTTCGGAGAGTTCCTTGCGACGCAGAAGATTGTTCCGGTCGAAGAAAAAGAATGTCTTTTTGCCGTAGTCATAGGTGTAGATCCGGATGTTGCTGTCGTTTATCTTTCTATGTCGATGGAAGAGGACCGTCGCAAAAAGAAGGATCGCGATCGCCAAAAGGAAGGCGAGAATCAGCAGGGCGATCATCCATCCGCCATAGAACCATCCGGGGGAGTTTATCAAGGCAAACAAAACGTTGTTCATTTGTTAAATATAGACAAAATATTATATACATAACTTGAGCGCCGGGACAAAGAAAGATAGAAAAGGAAAGTTTTTTGTATTATAGTAGTCACGTCGTAGAGAAAAGAGGTAACAAATATGGACATCTATGCCAAGCTCAAGGAGCTTCTCTCCAAGCAAGTCCGTCAGAAAAAGTTCGATGTCGAGAAGATCACGCCCGAGACGCGTCTTGAAGATCTCGGTCTCGATTCCTTGGACACGGCCGAGCTTCTCATCAATATCGAGCAGGAGTTCAACCTTCCCGAAGTCACCCAGGACGAGATGCTCGATGTCAAGACAGTCGAGGATGTCAAGAACCTCATCGAGAAGAAGAGAGCTTAAATCCTCTAAAACTGTTGCATTGCATCCCTTGATTTGATATATTGTTCACCGCTGCCTACTTAGCTCAGTTGGTAGAGCAACCGGCTGTTAACCGGTAGGTCGTAGGTCCGAGTCCTACAGTAGGCGCCATCTCCGTTTTCAGGCCTGGTGGAGAAGCGGTTAACTCACATCCCTTTCAAGGATGCATTCACGGGTTCAAACCCCGTCCAGGTCACCACATTTGACAAAAACCTATAATGTTTAAACATTATAGGTTATTTTTTTACCAAATCTTACCGATTTGTGCTCGTTATGTCGTATTTTAAAGTCTTGGGGGCCCATCTCAAGCACCAAAATCAGTCAAAAATACCGCTAAAATTTCGAACCACCGCAATAGCACTTCGGGTTCGAACATTCGCAAACACAATAAAAGCCTCCCATGGCATAGGGTCAAACTATATCGAGAGAGGCTCTTTTTATTTGCTGATGTAAATTCCGAAGTTGCACGTGAACCAAGTGCATCTAATCTTATATCTATAGGTTTCTATGAACTTCATGGTTATGGATTGCGGGTTGTAGGGGAGATTGTCCAAATTATCTGAACCGACCACGAATATTAGCCTGTCTCTATTGATGACTATCATTTTCTTGAACAATTTCCTGAAATCGTAGTCGCCAATCTTATCAGTTGCAGGAAATTTATGCAGTTCCTTGATGATCTCGTGCACCCTCGTTTCGGGATTTGCCTCGATCAGCCATTCGTTTTCCAACACCGCCTTTTCATCAGAAAGCTCGTTTATGTTCTTCCTTAGATATTCCTTGATGGCGTCGAATGCATCTCCGGAAAGCCCATCGTATTGAAGGAGTTTGTCTCGTTGTTCACCAAGTTCTTTGGTTAAGGCATCTATCCTTTCCTTTTTCTCTATGAGGCTCTTGTCACTGAACGCATCCAATAGTTCCTTCTTGAACTCGTTTTCGTTAGCGAGCAGCTTCTTCACCATCGATAGGATTATCTCGTCTAGGTGTTTTACGAACACGGACTCGCTTTCCTTGCTCGTGGAGCAGTAGAGGGCCTCGTTTCCGTGGTTTCATTTCCTGAAGTATGGGCTCCTGCAGTAAGGGCAATATCCGAAGGCTGTATAGGAGTTGGTATGGTTGTAGGTGTTCCTTCACGTAATGTTATATTTCTCGGCGAGGCTCTTCATCATTTCCTGCGCCCCATGTAGACCTGCTTGCTTACAATAGGTGTCGATTATCACCTTGTCTAACTTCCCGTCGTTGTTATGCCTTTTCTGAGTCAATGCGTTTTCGGTATAGGTCTTTTGGAGTATCACCATCCCGCAGTATTTCTCGTTTCTAAGTATCTGCCTGATGCTTTGCCCTGACCAACGAGACAATCCGGTTTGTGTAAGGATGTGGTTTTCCTCTAGGTAGTCGCTTATCTCACCGGTGTTCTTGCCGGCAAGGTGCATTATGAAGATGTCCTTCACGTATTTGGCCTCGCATTCCTCGATCACGATGTTCCTATCCTTGTCGAACTTGTACCCGAATAGCTGGTTGGCGTTTATGAAGAATTTGCCGTCTCTTATCCTTTTCTGGCAGGTGAATTTGTGTTTTAAGCCTAAGAAAAGAGGTCAGTTTAAAGAAGAGAATAACTTGTTTTAGAGCAAAAAATGCCTTTCAAGGCAAAGAATTGCACTACGCTAAAAATTATTATAGAAAAACTGTCACGTTTCCAATTGCACAGTAAAAATAAATATTGGGTATCGTATAATAGTTATAAAGTTAGTATGAAAAGGATAATTTTGCTTTTTAAATCAATCCTCTGTTTGACCGTTCTCAGTTCTTGTGCCGTGTCTGAAGACGACAATAGCTCGACACGTGGCGGAAAAGAATTCACCGGCCCGTTAATTTCGGGAATCTATGAATTCGATTCGTATGCTGAACTCGAGTCCTTTTATGAAGTCTATAGAATTAAAAATACCGAAGAGTTTCTGGTTCTTAATCTTGATAGTCTCGAGCATGATGTCGAGTATTATTTCGTTTCTGGCGGTGTAAACAGCCACGTTATTCATGAGAAAACATATGACTATGATTTTCCGAATCCTTCCTTCGTGATTTCAATTGACGGTATGTCTCTCTATCTTTTTGATATATCCCAAGTCGATCGGCCGGATGACCCGAATCACTTTGTTCAAGCGGATGAAAGCGATGATTATCGATATCATTTTTATATAGATGAATTTGAAGTCGGGATGCTGCAATCTGAAAACATGGTGGAAGCGGATTTGATTGACTATTTAGATAATGAATTTATTAAGGCTTTCGACAACATTTAGTATTTACGAAATTTTTTCACTTAGCGTCTCTAATATACTTGCTGAAATTTTAATTAAGAGGACAATAAAATATCTGCTTTGATCTAAATTGTTGCGCGACTCGATTATAGAGATAGGGCTAATCGCTTCAGAGATAGTTATTGTTTTGCCAATTCAATTGAAAACTATGAACGAGACGTAAAAGGGACTTGCATGCGACTGGCTCGAGCCCGATTTGACACATACTGAAACGATAACTTAATATGATCCTCAAAGTGGGGGCACAACGTATGGGACTCAAAAATAGGCTGATTTCTACGTCAATGCTACTATTGTGTTCATGCTGTTTTGCCTCATGCACTGCGAAACAGAATCTCCAAACCGTCTCTTTCGATGTGTCCCGCGATATTTCTAGCATTTCCAATGACGACTATAAGCCATCTGTACATGTATTTGAAAACAGAGAGGAACTGGTCGATTTTGCCAGCGTCTACCCGTATGATCCGGGAGAGGATTTTTATGCTGATATTGAACATTTTGAGACAAAATTCGGATTTGCCAATCATTTAATCGTGTATTTTGGACAAATGCTGAATGTAGCGACTTCCGTTAAGGCTTATATTGACGAAACAGAAAATGAAAAAATAGTCATTACATTTGAATACGATGTGCCGGAGTCGGATACGTATCTTCCCGCTGACTCTTATTTCGATGAATTTTACCTGGTGGAAAAAGGTGATCTCGGTGGCCAAAGAAAGACGGTAACAATCAAGATTGGAAACAAAGTCGTTTATACCGAGAGTTTCGACGAGAATATTTTGTGATTTTAGGATATTGGCAACAATGCTTCAATCTTTCCCGCTTAGCTGCATGGCGTCAAAACTTGGCTATACCGCTTATTTTTATGTAGAATAATAAAAATATTGTTAATAAGTATTAGGGGAGGAAGAGGCGATGAGAAACGGAAAATGCGGAGTGAAATTGTCCATGGCATTTTTGGCTATGCTGTTTGGCTGCCGTGGAGAAATGCCGCTGGACTTTGTTCCCGAACGCGTCTATGGCCTCTATACAGCCCCTCTTCATGTCATGGATGGATTGGGGTACTCCCCCTACAAAGACAAGCGAATCTTTAATTCTATCGAGGAAGTCGAGACCTTCTTCCTGGATGAATCTCGTTTCAGCGTCGGCTGGTCTCGTCCGGAAGTCTTTGATGTCATCGCTTCGGAAGTGGATTTCTCGAGCGTTTCTCTTCTTGCCTTTGTACAGGAGGAGGGGACGGGATCGTATGTCCACTATGTCCAAAAGGAGGGGAATGTGATCACCGTCCATGCTTTCTGCGGCGAGGTCGTGACGAACGATATCGCCTGCGACTATTTGATGATCGCCGTCGAGAAAGACGCCGAAGCGGAAGAATTCGATGTGTCTTACTGCTACCAAGTCCTTGACGAAGCGGAAAGGGCTGAGCTTCATAACGCCTATCCGGATACGTTCCGTTTCTAGAGAACGTTCGATGACAGAAATGAAAGTCATGGATCGGGACTGCCTTCTTAGAGAATTGGATCCGATTGAAGACTTGGAAGAGGCGGCTGACCTTTTTGACAAGGCCTTTTCAAGAGAGCCATGGAATGACGACTGGCATGATCGTTCCCTCCTCTTGACTTATCTTCGAGAGCTCCTCGACGAAAACAATGCTTTGGCATATGGCCTGTTCAGGGAGGAGAGGCTCATCGGGCTTTGCCTGGGGAGGAAAGTGCATTTCTATCAAGGCATCCAATTCCGCATCGACGAGATCTGCATCGATCCTTCCTTGCAAGGGAAGGGATATGGAAGCCTCCTTCTTTCCAAGGTGGAGAAAGCCTGCCGCAAGGAAGGGATCTCCTATCTTCTACTCGTGACGGAAAGGGACTATCCGGCTTATTCCTTTTATCGGAAGAATGGCTTTGATCCGTTGGAGAAGAGCGTCACGCTGTGCAAGAAGATCAAAGACGAAGAAGAAAGCGCTTAAAAACATAACGGCTTCATCGATGTACTCTCTGTTTTCATTTGCGAAGAATAGTCGGAAGTGACGTGGAAAAGATCTTGAAAAACCTGGGATGGATGATCAACGGACAATCAATAAAGAAAGAAAACAATCATAGCAATCGCTTACATTTTTTGAATTCAATTTCAAAAGGGCAAAAACATGATTGAACATGATTGAAGATGACTGAATCGGCAAACTAAAAGATTTTTACTCAATGTGCCAATCAAAGCCGTAAAAGGCAGTTGGGATTTGTTATATTTTTATCGATTATGAAATGCATTGCAGTGGATATCGGCGCGACGAGCGGCCGGGTGATGACCGTCACTTATGAAAACGGTATCTTCTCCTATCGGGAAGACAAGAGGTTCGTCAATCGCATCTATGACGACGGCGGAACCCTCCGATGGGATTTCCCCTTGCTCCTTGATAACATCGTCTCGGGAATCCACGAGGCACTAAGGAAGGATCCCGCCATCCGCACTGTCGGGATTGACACGTGGGCCGTCGACTACGGCATGATAGATTCAGAAGGCAAACTCCTCGAGGATCCTGTCTGCTATCGCGACGCGCACAGCTTTGAAAGCCGAAAGAGACTTCTTGAAAAGATTCCGTTTGCCGAAATCTACAAGATCGCCGGCATCCAGGATCTCCATTTCAATACGATCTATCAGCTTTACGGAAGAAAAGAGGAGCCGAACTTCGCCCGGGCCAAAAAGCTTCTCCTCATCCCGGATCTGATCGCCTATTGCTTGGGCGGGGAGATGTGGACTGAATATACAAATCTCTCGACGACATCCCTATTCGATCCCGTCCATGACGAGATTTCACCCGTCCTTTGCGATGCGATCGGAGTCGACAGGAATCTCTTTCCGCCGATAATCCATCCCGGAGAAAGCTATGGGACGCTTTCAAGAAAGATTTTTCCGGAGCTTGAACACGATGTCCGAATCCTTGCCGTCCCTACCCACGACACGGCGAGCGCCGTTTTGGGCACGGATGGCTTCGGGGAATTCGCCTACTTGTCAAGCGGGACGTGGTCTCTCATCGGAACGGAACTCGATCATCCTATAATTGACGAAAGATCTCTCAAGGCCAATTTCACGAACGAATTGGGATATGGAAAGACAGTCCGCTTCTTGAAAAACACCATGGGCATGTTCATCGCAAACGAGATCCGGAAAAACTTCCTGGATTTGGAAGACCCGATCGAAGTCGAAGACATCGTCCCACTTGTCAGCAAGGAAAAGGAAATCGATGTCTATATCGATCCGGACGATCCGAGCTTGGAGACGCCGGGAGACATGATACATAAGGTAAATGCCTATCTTGCCAGGACAGGGCAGGAAAAGCTCGAGAGCAAGGGAGCCTTCCTCAAGGTCATCTACCAGTCCATGGCCCTGAACTATCGCTGCGCCTTGGACAGGCTCACGACGTTGAGGGGGAAGAACTTCGAGTCTCTTCTCATCGTCGGCGGGGGAAACCAGGCCGTCGTTCTCGACCAGTTCGCGGCAAATGCGACGGGCCTTCCGGTCGAGACGGGCCCGATCGAGGCGACCGTCCTTGGCAACGCCCTCTGTCAGATGATCGCTTTGGGCGAGATTCCGGACAAGGAAGAGGGGAGGAAACATATTCGAGACTCCATCTCCGTCAAGACGTATCTGCCCAAGGAGAGGGCTTTGTGGGAGAGGAAATACGAGACGTTCCGTCGCATCACGGGAAAGTGAGGAAAGAAAATGGAAGAAAAGATTGAAAAAGCGTATCGACTTGCGAAAGAGGCGTATGCCAAGATTGGCGTCGACACGGACAAGGCCATCGAGAAGCTGGACCAGGTGCCCATCTCGATCCAGTGCTGGCAGGCTGACGACATTCAGGGATTCGTCAACAGCAATGCGCTCACGGGCGGAATCCAGGTCACCGGGAACTATCCCGGAAAGGCGAGGAATTTCCAGGAGCTGACGCAGGATCTTGAAAAGGTCTTTTCGCTCGTCCCCGGAAAGAAGAAGGTCAATCTCCATGCCATCTATGTCACTAGACCCTTGGAAGGGAGGGACATCGACGCCCTCGTACCCGAGGACTTTGCTGGGTGGGTGGAATTCGCAAAGAAAAACGGCGTGGGACTGGACTTCAATCCCACCTGCTTCTCCCATCCGATGTTCAAGGACAATTTCTCCCTTGCCTCCCCGGATGAGGAAGTCCGTTCTTTCTGGGTCCGCCATGCCAAGGCCTGCGTTCGCATCGGCGACTATTTCGGAAAGGCCCTGGGCGAGAAGTGCGTCACCAACATCTGGATTCCCGACGGCATGAAGGACGATCCCTATTCCCACCTCGAGGCACGCAAGAGACTGACGACTTCCCTCGACGAGATTCTCGCCACGGACTATGACCACAGCGATGAAATCCTCGCTGTCGAGAGCAAGTTCTTCGGCATCGGGGCCGAGAGCTACACCGTTGGAAGCTCCGAGTTCTATCTGGGCTATGCGGCCAAGAACCAGATCGCCCTCTGCCTCGACTCCGGCCATTTCCATCCCAATGAATTCATTTCCGACAAGCTGTCCTCCGCTCTCCTCTACGTTCCGGAGATTCTTCTCCACATCTCCCGTCCGGTCAACTGGGACAGCGACCATGTCGTCACCGACACCGACGAGCTCAACCACATCATGGAAGGTCTCGTCCGGGATGGCCTTTTGGACAGGACCCATATCGGCCTGGACTTCTTCGATGCCACGATCAACCGCATCGCGGCCTACGTCATCGGCATCCGTTCCACCCAGAAGGCCCTGCTCAAGGCTTTCCTCGAGCCGACCGAATATCTGCTCGGAAAGGAAAAGGCTTTGGACTATACCGAAAGGCTTGCCCTGGTCGAGGAGCTGAAGTCCTATCCGTGGGGCGATGTCTATGCCTATTATCTTGCCAAGAACGGCATTCCCAATCACGATTGGCTCGATGCCGTCAAGGCTTACGAGAAGGAAGTCCTGGAAAAGAGAGGAAACTGAGTATGAACAAGAGAATCGTCGAACTGCCGACCGTCCGCGAGGTCATCCGTTGCGCGAGCAACATGTATCGTCTCGGCTGGGACGAGAGAAACGGCGGCAACATCTCCGTCATCATCGATCCGGAGGAATATCGCGGCTATCTTCCCGAGAAGCCCGTCCGTACCTTCGAACTCGGTTTCGATGCGACGCCCCTCATCGGGCGCGTCTTCGTCGTGACCGGGACGGGAAAGTATTTCAAGAACGTCGACTATGCCCCGGAAGTCAACCTCGGCATCGTCCGCATCGGCAAGGATGGAAGGATCGCCGAGCTCCTTTGGGGCTTTGAGGACGGCGGAAGGCCCACAAGCGAATTCCCGACCCACCTGATGAACCACATCGCCCGCCTTTCCGTCAATCCCAAGAACCATGTCGTCATGCACTGCCATGCCACCCATGCCCTGGCGCTGACCTACGTCCTTCCCGAGGACGAGGACGAGATCACCAAGACCCTTTGGCGCATGTCCACCGAATGCATCGTCGTCTTCCCTGAAGGCGTCGGGCACCTCCCCTGGATGGTCTGCGGCGGAAACGAGATCGGCGAGGCGACAGCCAGGAAGGCCCTCCACTATCGCGTCGTCTTCTGGGGGATGCACGGCATCTTCGCCATGGGCGACGACCTCGACGAAGCCTTCGGCCTTGTCGAGACGGTCGAGAAGGCGAGCCAGATCTACTTCCTCACCCAGGACCACGTGCGCCAATCCATCACGGACGAGCAGCTCAGAAAGCTCGCCGAGGCCTTCAAGGTCGACTACAAGAAAATCATCTAGTTCTGCTTTGAATAAGCCGTCTTTCTTCGCCGTCTAGGGAAACCTCCTTCCCGGGCGGCTTTTTCTTTTGTCTGTAAAGCACTTCCAAAGCTACTTCTTTGGCCGTTGCAGGAAGGAATCGGATTGGGAAGCGTATGTCAAAGGAGCGACTTCTGGACCAAAGAGGCGACGAAAAAGACAGAATAGGAGCGATAAAGCGATTTCAAAACAAATGATTGGCATTCAAAGATTGTGACACGGATAGAAAAACGCTGATTGAAAATGAGCGAAACTGCTCATCAAGGCCAAATTATATGACGCTTAACCGATTTTGCTCTCAACTTGAAAGGAAATAAGCGTTATTTGTATCTCTTGTGCTAAAGTAGCATTGCCTTGAAAGCGCTTGTAAACTGCTAGCGCCATTCTCTGACAAGGAGAGGGTGGAATACCAAGCGATTCCGGGCGGAAAAATCAAACCCAACAAGGAGGGGAAACATGATTTTTAACAAAAAGCACGTCCCTGTCTTCCGTGGTTTGGCGGCGACGACTTTCTCACTTGCCGTCCTCGCTACCATGGGCTATGGCATCGCGGACACGTGGAGAAGCACGGTCGATGCGGCCTTGGGGACCACATCCTATGAAATCAGTGCCAACTCCGAACCCCGCTACAAGTCTGACTACACCAAAGCAGACGATCTGATGAATGAGCTGAAGGAGATTTCCGTTCAGGAAGGTATCGACGGCACGGCGATTCTTAAGAACGACAAAAACGCTCTGCCTCTTGCCTCCAAGGCCAAGATCAATCTCTGGGGCAGTGGTTCCTACAATCTTTATCGCGGCATGAACCAGGCTAAAAACAGCGATGCGGTCGATCTCGTCGGCGCTCTCAAGACAGCCGGATTCACTCTCGATCCCACTCTGGAAGCCATTTATACCGAAATCAATGAGGAACAGGTTGTCGAGTCCTCCGGATGGGGCGGACCGAGAATTGATCCGAAGTATCCAAACCAGAGTGCTCCGGCCTATGATGTCTATTCGATCCGTGAAGTCAATCCTTCCAAGTTCACTCAGGAAGGCTTTGGAACGGCAGCTTCCGGCTGGGCCTCTTCCTTGACCGGCGATGTCAACATCGTCACCTTCACTCGTCCGGGCGGCGAGGGCAACACCTACAAGCCTGGTGCGACCACGGATTCCGACGGCAACCCCCTCGATCAGAATCCTCTCGCCTTCTCTCCCGATGAATTGGCGGTCATCGATGCCGCAAAGGCCACAGGCAAGCCTGTCATCGTCCTTCTGAACACCTCTTGCCAGTTCGAGCTTGGCCCGATCGTCAAGGGCGGCGAGCACGAAGTCGATGCCATCGCCTATATCGGCCTTCCCAACGACTATCAGTGCACGGGTATCGTCAAGGTCCTCGCCGGCGAAGAGAACGCCACGGGCGCCCTTGCGGACACCTATGCCACCTATTCCACAAGCTCCCCTTCCATGATGAACTTCGGCGGCGATATGTATTCCGACTATGAGACGGTCGCCACGACGGCCGGCCAGGATCCTCGTTGGAACATCGACATCGCAAATGAAGGCGCCGGATCTTTCGGCGGCAGCGTCACCTACAACGGCGGCATGTACTATGTCGAGGCCGAGGGCATCTACACGGGATACAACTATTACGAAACCCGCTATTACGATTCCATCGCCAACCCCGGCTACAACGCCGCTTCCGATGCCGGTCTCTATGCCAGCACGGGAACGTGGAACTACGACGATGAAGTCTGCTACACCTTCGGCTACGGCCAGAGCTATCTGGACTACACCGAGGAACTTCGCAGCATCGATGTCCAGCTCGATCCCGCCGGCTACATCACGGCCGTCGTCCGCGTCACCAATACCAGCGACAAGGCCGGCCGGTTCCGCACGGAACTCTATGTCAACGCCCCCTATACTGAATATGACAGGGAAAACCTTGTTGAGAAGAGCGCCATCCAGTTCCTGAATTCCGCCAAGA
The DNA here is from genome assembly GCA_018714385.1 of Candidatus Enterosoma merdigallinarum. Lineage (GTDB taxonomy): Bacteria > Bacillota_I > Bacilli_A > RFN20 > CAG-288 > Enterosoma > Enterosoma merdigallinarum. The sequence goes on from DVNL01000008.1 coordinate 65,746, forward strand.
CCAAGGTCATTCAGCCTGGCGCCTTCGAGGATGTCACCATCCGCGTGCCCAGCAAGTACCTCGCCTCCTATGATGCCAACGGCTATGGCACCTATATCCTCGATGGCGGCGAATATGTCTTCGCTCTCGGAAACGGCGCCCACGAGGCCGTCAACAACGTCCTTGCCCATCAGGGACACGATGTCGAAGGCGAAGAGAGCGAAGTCAAGACCTGGAGCGGAATCCGTTCCGGAACCGTCGACTACACTACCTTCAGCCGTACCGCTTCCGGCGGACAGGTCACCAACAAGCTCGAGAAGACCGATATCAACTACTATCTCTCCGACGAGGACCAGATCACCTACCTCTCCAGACAGGATTGGAAGGGAACCTATCCCGTCGATTTCAACAAGATCAACGACGGCAAGGGATTCACGCTCGCTGACTCGCCGAAGAAGGACGAGTGGATCAAGGAGCTCCGCAACGAGCAGTACACCGTCAAGACCGACGAGCCCGTCGAGAACATGGACGGCGTCGACAATGGCTGGACCTGGGAGAACATGCCCGGCGATGCCATCAACGACATCAACCATCCGTTCTGGGATGAATATGTTGAGCAGATTCCTGCCGAGGAAGCTCTCGGTGCCATCGCCCACGGCGGAAGCCAGGCCGACGAGCTGACCGGTGCCGAAAACCCGATCGTCAAGCAGTACGACGGCCCTGCTGGCTTCAACAACCAGACCCTCTCCACCAACAACGGCGATCCCGAGACCGATCCTTACTATGTCGATCCCGAGAGCGAGGCCGGAAAGTTCAAGGACAACATCCACTCCCAGACTCTCTCCGGTTCCTCCTTCAACCCTGCCCTTGCCTATCGCTGGGGAAGAGCCCTCGGCAACTTCGGCCTCTGGGCCAGCGTCTACAACGTCTGGGCTGCCGGTCTCAACGTCCACAGAAACCCCTACAATGGCCGTAACATCGAATATCTCTCCGAAGACGCCATGCTGACCAACATCTGGGGTAGCGAATTCATCCGCGCCACCCGCGAGATGGGAATCCTCGTCGGCCCCAAGCACCTTGGTTTCAACGACCAGGAGTACAATAGAGCCGGCGTCAGCGCTTACATGACCGAGCAGAAGGCCCGTCAGACCGACCTCAGAGCCTTTGAGGGATCCATAGCGGAAGGCGGTGCCCTCGGCTATATGTGCGCCTTCAACAGAATGGGTGCCACCAACGTCTCCCACTATGCCGAACTCCATCGTGACCTCATCCGCGGCGAGTGGGGCTTCAAGGGCCTGATCACCACCGACATGATGAACAACGCCTACTACTTCAACCCCGAATCCTGCGCCATGGCCACCATCACCATGATGGCCGACTTCGCCGGAAACAACTCTCACCTCAACATGGGAGCCGATGGCAAGGATGCCACCTGGACCTATCTCTCTCCCGAAGCCATCGAGAACGACCAGACTCTCGTCGATGCCTCCAGAGACGCCATGAAGTATCAGCTCTATGCCTTCGCCAACACCGCCATCAAGAACATCTCCACCGTCCGTGTCACGCCGTTCTGGGAGACGGCCCTCATCGCCCTCATCGCCGTCACCTTCACGCTTGCTGCCGCTTCCACCGTCGCCCTTGCTCTCAGCTATGTTCTGGATAAAAAGGAGCAAAACTAAATGAAGCTCGATATCAAGAAAATCCTGACCCCTGGAGGAATCCTTCTTGCCGCAACCGTCATCCTCGGCATCGTCTCCCTCATCATCTACGGCGTCAACGTCTCTAGCGTCGGCTATTTCCAAGGCCTCGGCAGCGGCGCTGTCGTCGCCACGGGCATCCTGGCCGTCCTCTTCGGCGTCGTCGCCATCGCTTCCTCCCTCTTCCACTTTGACGGCATCGTCGGCAAGATCGTCGACGGCCTCAGAAGCGTCCTGAGCATCCTCGTCCCCGTCCTTCTCATGGTCTGCCTCCTCTCCTTCATCTCCATCCGCGCCGAAGGCCTTGCCTTCATCTACGGCTCGGATGCCAATGCCCTCGAGGAAGTCCAGTCGCCGGAAAACATGGCCAGCGCCAGCACCGCCATCACCGGCTTCATCTTCTTCGGCATCTCCGCCATCTTTGGCATCGTCGCCTCCTTCTTCAACATCCCTAAGAAGGAAAGGGAAGCCGTCAGCGAACAGCAGGCCTAAGTCGATTCGACATAACCTCTACGGCTGGTGAAATTTAACTTCGCCAGCCGTTTTATTGAAAAGGAGAATGATATGGTCCAGATCGATTCCTTCCGCGTCGAGGACAGGGAAAAAGGCCTTGTCACGGACAAGAGACATCCCCGCTTCTCTTTCGCCTTCTCTTCCGACAGGGAGAACGTCTTCCTGAGGAAGGCCGAAATCCGACTCGCCGGCGAGTCATTTGATGCGACGTCCCAGGTCTTCGTCCCCTATCCGGGCAAGGCCTTGAAGGCGCATACCGACTATGTCGCCTCCCTCTTTATCGAGACGGAAGACGGCGACAAAGCCGAGAAAGAAGTCCTTTTCCGGACCGGGAAGCTCGACTTGCCTTGGAAGGGAAGATGGATCACCGACGGGGAATATGTCTTCAAGGAGAAAGCCATTTCCCCGAAAGTCATGACATTCTGCAAGATCTTCCGCGCGGGAAAGACGGCCCGGAAGGCCGAGATCTTCTCCACGGCCCTTGGCATCTATGACCTTCTCCTCAACGGAAAGAGGGTCTTCGACCGGTACCTCGCGCCAGGATACACCTCCTATCCCAGCCATCTCCAGTACCAGGTCAGCGACATCACCGCTCTCCTCAAGGAGGAGAACGAACTTCTCGTCCCCGTCAGCGGCGGATGGGCGGTCGGAAGCTTCGTCATGTCCAGGAAGAACCGCATCTATGCCAAGAGGCAGGCCCTTCTTCTTGAGATCCGCATCGAATACGAAGACGGAAGCCTCGAGACGATCGTCTCCGACGAAAGCTTCGACGTCACGATGGATGGCCCCTACAGGAAGGCCGACATCTATGACGGCGAGGATTATGATGCCCGGAAGGACTACTCGAAGGTCGCCTTCCACAAGGCCTCTTTCGAGACGGTGAAGCTCCATCCGTCCATAGAGGCCGAATACGGCCTCCCAGTCGTCGGGCACGAAAGGCTCGATCCGGTCTCCGTCAAGGCGATGGAAGACGGCGCCTTGGTCTATGATTTCGGCCAGAACTTCGCCGGCATCGTCCACCTTCACATCCTAAACGCCAAAGAGGGACAGGAGATCGACGTCCGCCATGCCGAGATTCTCCGCGAGGACGGCCATATCAATGTCGCCCTATTGAGGAGTGCCAAGCAGCAGATCCGCTATTTCTGCAAGGCGGGAGAGCAGGACTACCACCCCACCTTGACCTACATGGGATTCCGCTATGTCGAGATAAGAGGCATCGCCAAGGAAGATGTCGATGTCTATGCCAGAGCCCTCTACTCGGACATGCCCTTGACGGGAAGCTTCTCTTGCTCCGACGAGAGGATAAACAGGCTTCACGAGAACATCGTCTGGTCGAGCCGCTCCAACTTCGTGGACATCCCGACAGACTGCCCGCAGAGAGACGAAAGGATGGGATGGACGGGCGACATCGCTCTCTTCAGTCCCGTCGCCACCTATCTCTTCCAGATGAACGGCCTTTTGGAGAAGTGGCTTCTTGACCTCAAGAGCGAACAGAGGAAGACCGGCGCCATCCCGACGACGGTCCCGCACAAGGGCTACGGCTTCCCGGAGACCTTCCCCACGGTCGCTTGCGACTTCTGGGGCGATGCCGCCCTCCTTGTCCCTCTTGCCATGTACAACAGCTACGGGAACAGGAAGATCGTCGAAGACCTCTATCCTACGATGAAGGGGTATGTCGATGCCTGCCTCTTCTGGGCACGTCTTTTCTCCTTCGGGAAGAAACGCTATATCTGGAAGAGTTTGGATTTCATCCACTTCGGAGACTGGGTCGCCCCAGGGCAGAGCATGGCGGAATGCCAGTCCCGCCATCCTTGGACGGCGACAGCTTCCCTTTTCAATACATCGCGCTTGCTTTCTCGGTTTGCCACCTTGCTTGGAAAGAAAGAGGATGCCAAAAAGTATGACGCCATTTCAAAGAAGGTTGCCGATGCCTATCAGTCTGTCTTCTTCGACGACAACGGACGGCTTAGGAAGAAGGAATTCCAGACGGGCTACGTCCTTCCTCTCTATTTCGGCATGCTCACGCCGGATATGCGGAAGAAGGCTTCTGACAGGCTTGCAAAGCTCGTAAAGGAAAACGGCTATCGCATCGCCACCGGCTTCCCGGGGACGCCCTACATCCTCTTTGCCCTGTGCGACAACGGACACAAGGAGGAGGCCATCAAGATGCTCCTCAACGAGAAGAACCCGTCCTGGCTCCATGAGGTCGTCACCGGCGGGACCACCATCTGGGAACGCTTCGACGGCCTGGACGACGGTGGGAAGCTCAACGTCCCGGAGGACGGGACGGGAGGCATGATCTCCTTCAATCACTATGCTTCCGGCGCCGTCGGGGACTTCTTCTATCGCAGGCTTCTCGGCATCGAGCCGAAGGAGCCTGGCTACAAGGCCTTCACGGTCGAGCCTGTCTTCTTCGACGAGATTCCCTCCTGCAAAGGAAGCGTCCTGACGCCCTATGGCCGCATCGCCGTCAGCTACGACCGCAAGGAAGGCCATATCGAAGTTCTCGTCCCGGCCAACACGCGTTGCACCCTCCTTCTGGATGGGGAAAGAAAAGAACTGACAAGCGGAAGACATCGCTTCGAGCTGACGCGCTAGATATCTCTGGCCATCCCGCCCCTTTCCTCGGGATGGCTTTTTCTTTTGCCACCTGAAGATCCCGTCTTCTTCGGCCGAAAAAAAAGCGGCCTATTTTTCAGGCCGCGGTTTTTTCTTTCTTTCCGTTTATTTGTTGATCATCCGGAATCCTTTGGCGAGATAGGGTTCGATCGTCTGGTCGTTGGCGTTTGTGAAGATGGCGTCATAGTTGTCCAAAGTCTCCACACGGTAGACGAAGGAGGAATCGAACTTGTTCCTGTCGATGAGGAGATAGCGCCTGTCCGCCCTCTTGAAGGCGCTGCGCTTTATCTGCATGCACTCCATCGTCGTCTCGTAGGATCCGTCAAGACGGACGCCGGCGCAGGAGGAGAAGAAGACGTCGACGTGGAACTTCTCCATCATCTCGGTGGTAAGGCTGCCGTCGGTCGAGTAGGAATTGTACTGGATGTTTCCGCCCAGGAAGATGACGTTGACGCCGCTCTTGTTGGACAGCTTGACGGCGATCTGGAGACCGTTTGTGATGACCGTCTTGTAGGCGAAGTCCATCCTCTCTGCCAAGGCGAGGCAGGTGGAGGAATTGTCGATGAAGGCGGAGTTGAACTCCGGTATCTTGTCCATGGCGATGGAGACGGTCTTCTCCTTGTCGTTGGCGTTCTTCTCGATACGGACGAAGATGTTCACTTCGTTGGAGGCGTCCAGGAAGACCGCGCCGCCGTGCGTCCTCTGGATGAGGCCGAGCTTGCTCATCTCGGCGAGGTCTCTTCTGACGGTTGCCGGGGAAACGTAAAGAACTTTTCCAAGCTCGTCCACCGTCGCCCGATTGTGCTCCTTGAGGTAGTCGGCGATCAGCTTGAAGCGCTCCGAAGAGAACATATTCTTGCTTTCCATGGGAAATCTCCTTGTCTGTCCCTATTTTATGCGCAAAGTTGAACAAAGAAAACAAAAATTGATCATTGTTCTTTCCAAACGAGCGGAAACGAGCATAGGATTTTCGACAAAGAAAAAGGGGGGCAGGCGGCATGAAAGAGTTTACAAAAATGCCATCGTTGCAGGGATTATGGCAATTCAGGAAAGGCAGTGGACAGAGGGCTTATCGAGAAACTAAAATACTATGTAACCGCTTTTAGGCGGGAAACAACATCAAGGAAAGGAGGAATTGACATGGCTGAAGCAGAACAGCAGCAACAGAAGAAAAGCCTGTTCGACAACCCGTTGTTGTCCACCAAAGTCAAATCCGCAAAAGTGAAGATCTTCCCCGAAGGTGGCCTCGGCTACTTCATCGGGCCCACCCTCGCCCTTCTCTCCAATTCGATTCTCAGCTCCTACCTCAACCGCTACATGACCGATGTCCTCGGCCTGACGGGCACCTATCTCACCTTGCTCCCGGTCATCTCCGTCATCTTCGTCGTCCTGGGCAACATCCTGGTCGGCCGCTTGATGGACCACAGCCGGACGAGGGCCGGAAAGGCAAGACCGCTCATCCTTCTTTCCATTCCCCTTTCGATTCTCGCTCTTCTGTTCCTCTTCATCTTCACCCCGGTAGCATTCAAGGATAATCCGGCACATCCCGGTCTGACGGTGGGCGATCCTTCAATAGCGACGTTGGCTCTATTCGCTGTCGGCTATAACCTCTGGTTCGCCGTCGCCTATCCGTTCTACTTCACGAACCATTCTGCCCTGATCAACCTTTCCACCCGAAACTCCAAGGACAGATCGCTCCTCGCCACCATCTCCAACGCCACCGCCCTCGCCGCCATGGGTCTCACCTCCATGGTCCTTCCCTTCTTCGTCGGCCTTCTCTTCAACGAGACCAAGTTCGACAAGGTGACCGGGGCAGAGCTCGCTGCCGATGCGACGGGCGAAAACGTCATCTCGATCGTCAATGCCGAGCCTTCCTTCAATGCCTGGCGTATCTTCATCATCGCTTTGATCGTCATCACGGTCATCGGCTGCCTTGTCGAATACTATTTCACCCGTGAGAGAATCACGGAGGAATCCTTCTCCCTGAAGAAGGAAGAGGCGGCAAACGAACCCGCCAAGAAGGCCCTTCCTGTCAAGGAGCAGTTCAACATCTGCGCCAAGGACAAGTTCTGGTGGATCATGATGGGCTTCTTCTTCCTCTATCAGCTCGGCGGCATGCTCAAGAACGTCTCTCAAACCTATTATTGCCAGTCTTGGTTTGCCATCGACGGTGTCTACTCCTCCACTAACGGCGGAACCTTCCAGGGCACCCTCTCCATCATCGGCGCCATCCCGACGGCCCTTGGCATGGTCATCGTCTGGCCTTTGGCCAATAAGATCGGCAAGGGGACTTCCATCTTCTTCGGTGCGATCTTGGCCGTCATCGGCGGCGCCATCGGTTTCATCGCCCCGGACAACTTCGCCGTCGTCACCACGTCCTTCGTCCTCAAGGCCTTGGGTTCCACCCCGGCCATGTATATCTCTCTCGCCCTCCTTGCCGACGTCCTCGACCATCAGGAGGCGCTCAACGGAGCCAGGACAGACGGTCTGACGATGACGATCTACGGCGCCATCATGGCCGGCATGACCGGCATTGCAAACGGCATCCTCAATGCCGCCCTCACTGCCACCAACTACTCCGTCGACAACCTCACCGACCCCGCACTCCGCTCCGCCCTCCTCTGGATCTTCATCGGCGGAGAAACCCTCTGCTATGTCGGCATCTTCATCCTCTTCTTCTTCATGAAAGTCGAGAAGTACTCCGACCTCGACCACAAGGCGATCGAGGATGACCAGCGTTCTCTCGCCATGGCCAAGGGCGAGGAATACATCCCCGCTCAGGTCCGTCTCGAGATGGAGGAAGAGCAGTCCAACAAGGATGCCTGGGAAGCCGAGAAGGCTGAGCTGAAGAACCGCTGCGAGAAGAAGAACCTCAACTACGAAGAGGAACTGAAGAAGCTCGAGGAGGACAAGGCGGCCAAGGAACAGCTTGCCGCGGCAAAGAAGCAGGAGAACGAAGAAAAGAAGGCTGCCGCCAAGAAGGCCAAGGACGATGCCTTCAAGGCCAAGCTCGATGCCATGAGCGCCGAAGAAAGGGCGGCCTACGACGAGAAGCAGAAGATCAAGGAAGAGAAGCATGCCGCCTACCTGGAGAAGGTCGCAGGCGACTTCGCAAACCTCCGTCAGGCTCATGCCGAAGAGCGCGAGAAGTATCTCGCCTATTAAGCGCCGATTCTGAAAAAACTGGGGCCGGGCCTTCGGGCTTGGCCCTTTTTCGTTTTCCCATCTGCTATACTGAAGCCATGCCATATCCCAAGGCCTTCAAGAGGAAAGAGATCAAGAGGGAAAGCCGGCCTCTGTTGCGTCGGCACTATTTCCGGACGGTCATCATGGCCTTCCTGGTCCTCTTCACCGTGGCGGGAACGTTCAACAGCTCCCTTCTGGATTTCGTCTCCGACAGCGAGTCGGGGACGAACTTCACCTTTCTTTTGGAAATCGTCCGCTTCTACGTCCCGGACTTTTTGACGGGAGAGAGCCCGTCGACGCTTTTTCTCGGCCTTCTTCTGGCCTCTCTCTGCAATACCTTTCTGGCCTTCTTCACGTTTCCCCTTGCCATCGCCTCCAGGATCTATGCCACCGGGTTTGAGAACGCGACGCAGATCTTCTATGTCCTCTTTTTCCTTCTTCTCTACGTTGCCTTCATCTTCTTCGTCCTGAATCCCCTCCATGTCGGAAGCCTTCGCTACTTCCTGGAGAAGGGGCGGGGAAACGACGGGAAGAACTATCTCTTCTCGGCCTTTGGAAGCTACTACAAGAACGTCGTCCTGGTGAAACTCTACCAGTTCTTCCTCACCGCGTTGTGGTCCTTGACGATCGTCATGGTCCCGGTCAAATACTACGAATACAGCCAAGTGGACTATATCCTGTCGGAGAATCCTTCCCTCTCCCCGCAGAATGCCATCCTCCTTTCCAAGGAACTCACGCGGGGACACAAATGGCAGCTCTTCCTTCTGGACCTTTCCTTTCTCGGCTACAACATCCTCTCCCTCTTCACCCTGGGCCTTCTTGACGCCCTTTTCACCAATCCCTACAAGGAAATCGCCAAGGGCAAGGCCTACGACGGATTGAAGGCCGCCCTCTATCGGCGGAACCTCCTCTTCGCCTTGAACTACGACATCGTCAATCCCAGGAACAAGGAAGGCATCCTCCTGAGGCGGGAGGTGGATTACGACTGCCCCTATTCCTTCGCCGATTTGATCCTCATCTTCTTCGTCGTCTCCTTCATCGGCTGGTGCTGGGAAGTCCTCCTGCATCTTGTCCAGGATGGGACCTTCGTCAACAGGGGCACCCTCTGGGGGCCCTACCTTCCCATCTACGGCACAGGCGGTGTCGTCGTGCTTCTGCTTCTGAAGGGAACGAGGGGAAAGCCCATCCTCTCCTTCTTCCTCTCCATCGCCATCTGCCTGACGATCGAATATTTCACGGGCTGGTTCCTGGAGACCTTCCGCGGCCTCAAGTACTGGGACTATTCCGACATGCCCTTCAATCTCCACGGTAGGATCTGCCTCTATGGCGGCCTTGTCTTCGGCATGGCCTGCATCCTCATGATCTACGTGGTCGGCCCTTTCCTGTATCAGCTTCTCTCCCCGATCCCCGGCAAGGTCAAATGGGGCATCGGCATCGCCTTGATTGCCGTCATCCTCGTCGATGCCGTCGTCTCCCATTTCTACCCAAACCAGGGAGAGGGCATCACCACGCCCGTAAACGCCCTCCTCAGGCTCTTTTCACCCCTTTCCTGACCGCACTTTTCTTTGCAATCCCTTAATCCGTTCTTAACTATTCCTTTTCGTTTTGCTATAGTGATTCCGTTCATTGGACTGAGGGAAAAGCACATGATCCACGCCTTGCAAGACGTTATGGAAGTCAACTACGTGACGATCGGCCAATTCTTCTCCCTTCTCTCCTCCTCCCCCCTTCTTGTCGTCACGATCCTTCTTGCCCTCGGCGTCGTCTTTATCAACGGATGGACCGATGCCCCCAACGCCGTCGCTACCTGCATCTCCACCCGTGCCATCTCCCCGAAGAAGGCCATCGTCATGGCTGCCGTTTTCAATTTCATCGGCGTCATGCTCTTCGCCCTTTTCGCCGCGGGCGTCGCCGAGTCGATCGCCGGCCTTGTCGACTTCGGAGATCTCACCAGCGCCGAAAACGCCAAGGATGCCCTCGTCGGCATATCCTCCGGCATGGTCGGCGTCGTCAGCTGGGGCATCCTCGCCTGGGCCTTCGGCGTCCCGTCGAGCGAATCCCACGCCCTCATCGCCGGTCTGACCGGTGCCTGCTTTGCCATGATGGCCATGGGGAAGGAGGTCGCCCCTGGTGCGGGAAGCTGGACGAACGTCGGCATCGGCTTTGTCGTCTCCTCCCTCCTTGGCGCGGCCTTGGGCTTCCTTGTCGTCAAGGGCATCGAAAGATGCTGCCGGAACATGGTCCGGCGGAAGACGACACTCTTTTTCAAGTGGGCCCAGATCGCCTCGGCCGCCGGAATGGCCCTCGCCCATGGCGCCCAGGACGGATTGAAATTCATCGGCATCGTCTATCTCGCCCTCTTTTTGGGGTCCATCGCCTATCCCGAGGCGATGCTCCAGGGAGGGATCCAGTATGTCCTCTCCAATCCGACCATGCCGGGCTTTGCCATGGAGTTCCTCCATGCCCCGGTCTTCCTCTGGCTTCCGGTCCTGGTCTCGCTTGTGATGGGACTCGGGACTTCCGTCGGCGGCTATCGTATCATCAAGAAGGTCGGCATGGGCATGGTCGACCTGGAGCCCTATCAGGGCTTTGCCACGGATATCTCCGCCTTCGTCGCCCTCATCCTCTCCTCCGCCCTTTCCTGGCCCGTCTCCACCAGCCAGGTGAAGACCTGCTCCATCGTCGGCGTGGGCCTTTCCAAGGGGGCGAAGAGAGTCAACTGGCGCGTGGCCCTGGACATGGTCCTGACATGGGTCTTCACCTTCCCGGGCTGCATCCTGATCGGTTTCGTGATGTGTTACATCCTCTTTGCCATACCGGGCATCTATTGAGGAAAAGGAGAAACGAAAGATGGGTATCTTCAAGAAGGAAAAATCGAACTATTTCTTCGACCAGTTCGCCTTGGTGGGATCCTACTCCCTGAAGGCGATGGACAAGCTCAAGGAAGGCCTCTCAGACTTCCCGGAGGTCGACGTCAACGCCTGGAAGAACGCCGTCCACGCCATCGAGCACGAGGCAGACGGCATCAAGCACGAGACGGAGGAGAGGCTCGCCAAGGAGTTCATGACCCCCATCGACAGGGAGGACATCTTCATGCTTCTGGACAACCTCGACGATCTCACCGACGCCATCGACGAGATCTCCTACAAGCTCTACCTCCGCGACTATCGCCAGCTTCCCGAGGGGACGGATGTCTTCGTCGATGTCGCCTACAGGGCGGTCCAAGCCGTCCAGGACGTCTTGAAGAATCTCAACTCCCTGACCAACAAGAAGCTCATGGATCCCCTCATCGGCAAGGTCAAGGGCCTCGAGGAGAAGGCCGACCATATTTACGAGGAGCACGTCCACGCCCTCTACAAGACGGTCAACAACAGCAACTATCTCGACATCCGCCTGGCGGAGAAGGTCTACGGCCTCTTCGAGTACGTGACCGACCAGTGCCGGAACGTCACCAAGACCGTCGAGATCATCATGTATAAGAATCTCTAGCGGGAAGAGAAGGGCCTTTGGGCCCTTTTTCCTTACAGGAAAGCATCCCCTCCATCCCCGGGGCAAGAAGGATGAGGGTCAATCGGTATAGACAATGAGGCTTGTTTGTCTATATAAACTGACACGGGAAAGGCTGAAAATGAGAAAGCAATCGGGGGGGGGTATTTGAGATAGCACTTTCGGCGAAAAGTGCGACCGGATGACCAGGACGTTTTTATTCAAAATTGCGGAAGAAATCGTGAAAAATCGAATTCTTTCCTTAAGGAGTCGTCATTGTTCTATGATATCAAGTCTGACAAACAGGATGAAAGAATTTGACACATTACAGATTTTTACAAAAAAATTGGGGAATGTTAATAGATTGACAAATTTTGATTAGGAACCCTAAAATTCTAATCAACACCTGACGTTTTCATGGGTCGAAAACGTCACGCGGTGTTTCAGAAAGGGTTTTAGGTTAGGAGGTCATTTTATGTCCAGAAAACATGCAGCGCTCGTCTTCGTTCCGCTCCTTTCGGGTGCGGCGATCATCGGCGCCGGCTTCTCCACGTGGTACTTCACGCAGAGCAGCGAAGTCATCACCAACCAGTTCTCCGCCCAGATCGAGGCGGCCCGTCTTCCCGGCGGCGTCTTCACCTTTGCCTCCGAGACGACGATCAACTTCGACCAGAACGAGATTTCCTATTTCGGCACGACCGATGCCTTCGTCGGCTTTGGCTATGTCCAGCATGCCGCGGCGGAGGAAATCCAAGTCGAGTTCTCCCAGGACAAGGAAGGAAACAAGGCAGGTGTCGTCGCCGAATGGGGATATGTGAACGATACCGGTGACTACAAACCGGCCAACGATATCGCCACTTACCTCCAGACTCTCGATCTTGGAACGCCCGATGTCGGCTACTACACCATCGAGGATACGGAGTCGGAGAGCAAATCGCTTGTCTACGAGGTCTACTATGTCGTCTTCACAAACGGGAACAACCATGCGACTGAGCTTCTCGATGCTTTCAAGACCGCTCTTGCTGCTGCCCAGTTCCAGGATGTCGAAGGCAATGAGATGACCCTTCGTGCTGCTGCCGAGCTTCCTGAAAGAAACACTCTCACCATCAACGACCTTCCTCTTCCTTCCTATGCGGGTACTTTCGACAGGACCGACTATACTGCCTATTCTGCATTCCGTGAAAAGGTCGAGAAGAAGCTGACGCTTCGCTTCTCGACGTATGCCATCACGACCAATCCGACCGAAACAAACAACTGATCGTCCGTTTTTTCGAGAGTGACAAGGAAAGGAGGCAGGAATGGAAGGCCAATCCCAGCTTTATACCGTAGCCAGCGTGATCGGCGTCATCGTCATCTTTGCCATGGCAGCCTGCTTTGCCATCCTCTTCGCCGTCTATGCCAACCAGAAGATCAAGAATCTTCGCGGCGGCCTCGACGACGAGAACCTCGGCAAGGACCTCGACAGGATGATGGGACGATATCTCGATCGCTCCTTCAACAAATATCGCAGAAGAGCATCCCATGCGAGGGATGCCGTGGACGAGCCGGAGTTTTCCGGCCCCGACAGCAAGGTCGAGGACGGTCTCTACACATTGAGCCTCAAGGACTGCCAGAGAGGCAGCACCTTCCTGGTCCGGCTAGGCAACGTGCTCTATGCCATCTTCATCGTCGCCTGTCTCGCCTTTGCCGCCTTCGGCATCTACATGAACACGACCGACCAGCCCATCTTCATCAACAACACGTCCTACATCGTCATCCAGACCGGATCGATGGAGGAGGCGAATCCGGACAACGAATATCTCCTAGAGAACGACCTCGACGATCAGATCAAGCAGTATTCCCTCATCGGGATCGAGCACACCGACTTCGACAAGGTCGAGCTCTACGATGTCATCGCCTTCCACGACAGCGACGGCAACATCATCGTCCACAGGGTCGTCGGCATCCATGACGACGACGGAGAAAGGACGCTTCAGACAAGAGGCGACAGCAACAACGCCTCCATGGATGACGAGATGGCCATCGCCAAGAAGGACTTCATCGGCACCTACGACGGCTATCAGAACTACGGCTTAGGCATCACCGTCACTTATCTGCGCTCGACTCTCGGCATCATCGCCTTATGTGGATTCGGTCTCTTCCTGTTGGCCTATTCCATCACCGACGGCCTCATCGACAAGGCCTATCAGGAAAGGATTGGCGGCATTGCCAAAGAGTGGGACTACAAGAAGTAGGGACGAGACGAACAAAGGTTAAAATTCGGGCATGGCCCGTCAGAAAGGAAACAAGAATATGAGAAACAAGATGCTGGGTATCCTCCTTCCCGTCCTCGCCGGAGTGGCCGTCATCGGCACGGGCTTCTCCACGTGGTATTTCGTGACCGGAGCCGATACCACCGGAGACCAAAACCTTAAGGTGCAGCTTGCTGCTGCTGCGGAGATTGGAAATTTGAGAATCACGAACAATCCTGCTCCTACGACGCTTCATCTTGATGCTTCTAATGACACCGACACCGGCATCCATCTCGGAACGGTTTCGGAGAGCAGCGTCTTTACGCAGGCCGCGAACGATAACATCAACTGGTCTTACACTTACCAAGCCAGCACAACGGATCTCGACAAACATCCTGTACTTACCGTCGATGTCAAAATCAACATCATTACGACATATATCGGCATCGATTTGAACGGTGAGGATCATGGCTACACCAGCACGATTACTTCAAATAGTGCTTATCAATGGACAAAGGATGTTCGCCCTGCTTCCTATTCTGCTTCTGGCGAGAAAACGATTGAAGGTTCAATCCCCTTCAAATTTACTTGGACAGATGAACCTACAAGCTTCTCTGAATGGAGTGCTTTGGATTCTCTTGTCGAGAACGCCACGCTGACTATCAAGCTTTCTCCGGATTGGGTTGCTTAACTTTTGACTTCTTTCCGGAAGGAGGGGGATTCCTCCTCTCTTTCCGGACACATTGAAAAGAACATGGGAAGAAACCGAATTTTAGGAATGGCCATCGCCTTGACTTCCGGTCTCGCCATCGTCGGGACTGGGTTTTCGGTGTTCTACTATGTCCAAGGTGCGGAGGCGAATGTCGGTGGCGAGGGCGGCATTCCTGTCTCGCTTGCGAAAGCCACGACGGGAACTTTCCAAATCGCCTTGGGGACAGATTCTACCCTTGTCTTTGATTCGACACGTTCGGCGGCCCACAAGAACAGGCCGGCGATTTCTTGGGAGGACAAAGAAGGCCTTGAGACCGGAATCGACGGGCATTTCCTTCATGTCCAGCTCAAGTTCGATCCGCAGGGCGGAACGAAGACGTCCATCGACTTCGTCGGTACGGTCTCTGTCAAGATCACCTTCCCTCAGGGACTTTTCGAATACGTCCTGCTGGACAAGAGCCTCACCAGCGAAATCGGAAGCGAGTGGCAAGATACCACCGATAATCCGTCGATGACTTCCACCGCGACCTATTCTTCGGACTCATCGTTGACTATCGATACCAACGGAAAATGGCTTAACGTCCCCTTCCCACTTGCCTATGATGTTGATAGTGTCAGTGGCGAGGCCACTACATGGGAACCTTCCACTGAGGAAGAATGGGAGGCGCTTCATGCCTTCAATGATGAGAAGATAACGGTTGAAGTTTCCACGCAGGAAGAAACGGGGGTGACCGCATGAGGATCGACAAGATTTTGCGCATCGCCCTTCCCCTTCTTGCCGGGACGGCCCTGATCGGGACGGGGTATTCTATATTCTCCTTCGCCAACCTCAGCACGTCGGCGACTTTCGATACGAACGGTCCTGCTGTTTCCGTTTCCGGAAAGGCGGATGTCGGGACATTGGAAGTGAAGCCTGTCCAGCAGAATGTCAATATTAGTTCTAGCGGAGTCACCGTCACCTATTCTGAATTCACGATGGCCAAGTATTTGATCATCATGCAGAACCGCGTTTATTTGAATTTCTCCCATTTTGAACTGACGTATACGCCTCCTGCCACCAGTTGGGAGGATGGAATAACGATTCCTGTCGTCATCACGGCCAAGATGGTTTTGAGCGGCAAACTGCCCGAATACTTCCATTCCAACGCCTGGACAAAGGACCAGGCCAATTCGGGAACCTATCTTTTCACAGTTGGAACGTATGATGTCAAGGAAGGTGAGCCGACTGTCGTTCATCAGATTTCTCCGACCCTTGAATACAACGAAGGAAAAGATCCTCAGGAGATGGCGGACGTCCTCAGAATCCAAAATGATATTATTGCCGATACCAATAGCGTCGTGTCCTTCACCTTCACGGCAAGTCTGAGAAGCGATCTGCCGATTGAAGAGACGCCCGGTGCCTAGGAAAGGAGGATGAAGAAATGCGCAAGAACAGATTCTGGTTGTCATTGAGCTTTGCCTTCGTTCTTCTCCTGACTCTCGTGGGAACGGGCTTCGGTCTCTTTTATGTCGGCGATACGGATCCTGTCTCGGTCGACAATATCGGAACGCGGGTTGACGATATAGAAGAGAACTATATTCTCAAGGATGCCGGTGTCGGACAGGAGAGCTATTACGACGTCTATTTCTTCTGCACGCCATATGCGGCCCAAGTGGACCCTAGCCGTTTGATTGAGTTGGCGCCTGGCACTGGTGGCAATGGATACGATAGTGCCGTGCGGTTTTACTGGTGGGATGGAGGGACGGCAGCACAGGAGTCGCAGCCATCAAAGTCAAATTATGGACAAAATGGATGGAGAAAAATACGAGTTTATCGTTCTATTTCTGCTGAACAGTTCAACAATATCGGAACTCCGGTTGCAGGAAAGGGAAATATGTCAGCGGAGAGCGGTGGCGCCACCCCCTATTGGGACTGTGACACTCAAAACGGGCAGGATAAATATTGGCCGTTGGATTTTTCTGGATGGACTGCCAATAGGCAAGCGGCAAGCAACACTATCAATTTCAATTCTGGAGCCTATAATCAAGGAAATTTTGATTATGTCGATGCTTTTTCTCCATTATCGCAAATTGATTCTGGGAATGAAGACGGCTCAACGGCCGAAAACAACGTCATCTATTTGTATCCTATTTTTACCACCGGAAAGGATTACAGCCGCAGTGCAGATTTGGATAATACGCTTCATCAGCAACCCGCTATGCGTTTGTCTTTTTCGTATTCAAATGGCTATGAGGGCAAAGGACATTATTTTTTCTCTCAAGATGGCGAAGATAATTCGGCAATGTATACTTACAAAAACTTGATTGTTGGCAAAGATGATCTTGGAAAGTATAGTTTTGAAGTCACACCAATGTCGTGGTCTTCTCAGTACGAACTTGGTTGGAGGGGTTGGGAAAAAACGGACACAGTATCTATGAGTGGAGCATGGGCTTCCACTGGAAATTATCAACTGGTTGATATGCCAGGAACATATAACATTTCTGTTCGGCTTTATAATCAAGCATATAATAGAAAAAATGAGGATTTGGATAGTTTTGCCTCCACTTCTTATAAGAATGCTTCTGAAAGCCCGGAGAGTGGTGTCGTTGTTAAAAAGTATGTTTTAACTAATATCGATCTCAGCGCAAGCACAAAGTCGGCGATTGAATCTGATGGATGTGACATTATTGAAAATGGTGGAGATACTTCTGAAGCCCCCACACCATGGGAAGATGCCACCCTTAGTTTTGGTTTACCTTCAAACCATAGTGGCTATAGTGGCTTCCTTTGCTACATTCAGGTCGAACGTGTCTATGAGTTCCATCTATTAGGTGGACCTTATGGGACATTCAACTATGATGAGACTCAGTATTTCTATGAGGGCGAAATCGGTGTTACGGATACGGATGCGAAGACTAGGACGTTTGGCTTGAACAACGTGTATTTTGATGCTTCCGAAAGAACGTTCACGGATACCTATGTCGGTGTCGGAGACGAAAACCGGATCGGCATTTTCAGAAACAACGTCTTTACTATCGACTTCATGAACACGGTATGGGCGAATAATATACAGGCCTTCACCGCTGACGAGTTGGCGGCGATAAATTCGTATGCAACTAATACATATCATGAAGAAAAACCAAATTATGTCTCTATCGATGAAAACGGCATTCTTCAAAAGGCGGTCGCCAAGATAAATTCCACTGATACGGACTATGACTATGAACTTTCGAACGTCAGTAATCCCGAGGCCGTTCGAACGCTTTTGAAAATAACGGAAACAGGTTTCTACAATTTCCGAATCCAGGTCAAGTTTAAGAGTACTGCCAGCACAACCGATCTTGAAAGCTATGTGGAATCCATCAAGATTGCTGTCTCCCCAGTCAAGAGCGATTACTTTGTGAAAATCTATCGGAACGATAGTTTCGACAGACTTTATTCCGATGCTAGCGGAAAGAATGGGTTCATCGATCATAATGATCATAATGGGACATTGTCAGGTAGGAACGAACTTCTTTATGTCGCCAATTTCAATGAATTCGGATCTCCCTTGTCTGAAATGCGCTTCCGCTCTCCGGGCAATGCGGACAACCCGGACGCCTGGGTTCCATATGAGGAAATTCTGAGAACTTATCCTACCATTCGTGATCACGTCACCAAAAATGCCGTCGATCCCAACATGATCCTCGAAAAGAATTACGTGTTTTACGTTTCGAATTAAGACATTCTTGAATGGAAGAAGAGAAGAATCTCGACTTTCTTATCGGTTTGTCCAGAGAGGAATACGAGGCCGAGTTTGCGCGTTCGGATCGTCTTCAGGAAAAGAACGGCATCTTCCTCTCCTTGATGGGGACCTTGCTTTCCATCGTCCTTGTTTCTTTTCCCTATTCTGAGTTTTCAAAGACCATGGGCAATTGGTATGCCATCGCCCTCCTGATTGTCTTCCTGCTTTCCGTTGTCTGCTTTTTCATCGGTCTTCTTTTTCTCTGTTCCGCCGTTTTTTTGACTCAGACGAAACGCCTGAACCACAATGTCTTCTCAGAAAAATATGTCGTGAGGGACACGATTTCGGTCAAAAAGAAGATTCTTTCGGATATGCAGGATATCGTTCGCTTCAACAAAGAAAAGAATGACAAGATCGCAAAACGTTTTTCTCTCGGCATCCGTTTTTCGATTCCGTCTATGATTGCCGTCTTGATTCTGTTTATTGTCATTTCTTTTGTTATTTGATACAAGCTTTTTAAAGGAGAAAAGGAAAATGAATTGGTTTATGTCGGAAGAATTGAATTTTGATGGTTTTGACCCTGAGCCGGAAGATTCTCCGATCGTGGTTTTAGACAAGAAAAAAGAGGAAGAGAAAGGGGAGGAAGAAAAGAAGGCGGCCTGACAAACTTTCATGTCTCGCCTATTTCCGATAGTCGATGTGATAAAATAATTGAGTTATTGGAGGTTTAACATGACCAAGTTAGTTCTTATCCGTCATGGCGAGAGCGAGTGGAACAAGCTCAACCTGTTCACCGGCTGGACGGATGTCGACCTTTCCGAGAAGGGACACGAGGAAGCGACCAATGCCGGAAAGCTCCTCAAGGAAGAAGGCTACACTTTCGACATCGCCTTCACTTCCGTCCTGAAGAGAGCCATCCATACTTTGTGGCACGTGCTCGACGGCATCGACCAGGCCTATCTCCCCGTCGTCAAGGACTATCGTCTCAACGAAAGGCATTATGGCGCCCTTCAGGGCCTCAACAAGAAGGAGACCGCCGAGAAGTACGGATCCGAGCAGGTCCATCTCTGGAGACGTTCCTTCGACGTCGCTCCTCCGAAGCTTGAGGCGACCGACGAGAGGAACCCTGCCCTCCAGGCCCATTACAAGGGCATCCCGAGCGAAGAGCTTCCCCTTTCCGAATCCCTCAAGGACACGATCGCCAGGGTCGTTCCCTATTACAATTCCACCATCCTTCCCGAGATCAAGGCCGGAAAGAAGGTTCTGATCGCTGCCCACGGCAACTCCCTGAGAGCCTTGGTCAAGTATCTCGATGACATCTCCGACGAAGAGATCGCCGGATTGAACATCCCCACTGGCGTTCCTCTCGTCTATGAGCTCGATGACGAATTCAAGCCCATCCGTCACTACTACCTCGGCGACCAGAGCGCCATCGAGGCCAAGATCAACGCCGTCAAGAACCAGGACAGCGCCAAGAAGTAAAACCTTTCTGTCTCTGTTCCTTTTTGCCTCGGCCTTTCGGCCGGGGCATTTTGATATGCTGCAAGCCTAGGAGGTTTCTGCAATAATGAAGAAAAAATACCTGAGTCTTCTTCTCTTTCTTCTCCTTCCTCTGACGTCCTGTTTCGGACAGTTCCCTTCCGCATCGGATTCCTCGCCCATGACCTCTTCCTCGGGGGATTCGACATCAACAACATCAACAACAACATCATCATCATCTTCTTCTTCCTCCTCTTCCTCTTCATATCCGGACATCGCACGATGCGTCCTTTTGGCGACGGTCGATGCCCGATACGAGAACCTCGACCAATACAGCCTCTTCCCGGAGGATGCCCTCATCATCCAGGAGACGAGGTATGACGGGGCAGGGAACGTCATCTATGCCCAGGAGATCGACGACTACTCTATCGCCGACAGCAGCACGGGAGAGGAGATCACGGCCGGCACCGTTCTGAAAAAGAGCGGCATTTTGACCCTCGAGGTCTACAAGGAGGGGTGCGAAAGCGCCTTTGTCGATATCGAGGTGAGAAAGGTTCGCGACTTCACGGAAAAGCTTCTCGTGACGACATACCCGAAGACGGAATATGCCCCGGGAGAGAAAATCGACCTCTCCGGCATGGTTCTTTCCTTGTCCCTGTCCTATCGCGACAGCGACAACCGGAAGGTCGAGAAGGAGGAAGAAGTCCAGGACTTCTCTCTCCTCGTCGACGGCAAGGAAATGGGAGACTATACTTTCGAGAACTATGGAAACGTCCTCGTCGAGGTGACATGTCCAGGTCGTCTCAAGACGCTTTCGACGTCTTTCCTTCTCCAGTGCCTTCGTGAGATAGAAGGACCCAAGTGCTATCCCGACGAGACCATCGAAACGATCGTCGACGAAACGACGATGACCGTCCATATCACAAATTCGGAAAGAGAGGACAATGTCGATCCGCTAGGCATCGACAAGGAATGGAAAGGTTATTATTCCCCGGACGAAGTGAAAGTCGCCCAGACCTACTACGACTATGGGGAGAGGAATGTCTACGGCTGGAAATTCGCCCCGTCCCATCCTCTTGAAGGCGAGAGGTGGCAGACGCCTCTTCTGGTCGTCCCCGTCATCGTCCCGGGATATGGACGTCTTGCGGACGAAGAGACGCTCGACACCATCGAGAAGGCCTTCTTCGGAAACAGTGCCGACCTGGCCTTTGAGTCGCTGCGCTCCTACTATTACAAGTCCTCCCATGGGAAGCTTGAGATCACGGGCGTCGTCACCGACTACTTCGACCCGATGAAGGATTCCGGTTTCTATCACGATGTCGAAAGCCTCCAGGAGAACGACGTTCCTCGGCTTGCCCAGGAGTGTGCCGACTGGGCCAAGGAAACCTATGGCCTGGACCTGTCCCGGTACGATTCGGACGGGGACGGCCTCATCGACATGATGTGGATGGTCTACGTTTCCGACTTCATCGACTCCAACTCCGCCTATTGGGCCTTCTCCACCTCCACGGGAAACGCGCCCGATCCCGATAGGGAGGAACCTGTCGTCAACAATCTCGGCTGGGCCGGGATCGGCTTCCTCAGGGACTTCTCGCCGGACAATCCCGACTGCGACGCCCATGTCCTCATCCACGAGACGGGGCATCTCCTCGGCCTGAACGACTACTACAGCTACTCCGGCATGGGCTATTCCCCTCTTGGCGGCATCGACATGATGGACAACAACGTCGGCGACCACAACCCCTATTCCAAGATGCTCCTCGGCTGGACGACGCCCTATGTCGTCTACGGCAACGACGTCACCATCACCTTGCCCTCCTCCGCCATCGAGGACGCCTTCATCGTCCTGCCCTACGAAGGGAAGACCTACCGGGTGGACGAGGAAAGCGGAAAGGTCCTCTTCAATCCCTTCGACGAATACCTGATCCTCGACCTCTATTCCGACGCCGGGAAGCTTCGCGGCATGGACTATGAAGGCTATGGCGCCCATGTCGTAGACGGGGTGGGCGGAAGACTCTACCACGTCGATGCCCGCCTTGGCCTATACGATCCCGAAGACGGCTCCTTTGCCATCCCCGAGGATCCCGACAGCCTTCTTGACGAGGCGTATGACGGAAGGGTGGTCCAGGTCATCTCCAATTCCGAGGAGGGAAGCTATTCCGAGGAAGGTTTCGGCCTTCCCTTCTTCGGGAAGTACGACGAGATCCGCTGGATCACGAAGGACAGGAAGAAGGTCAGCCTCTCCGACAGGCCGACTTCCTCCTCCCTTTTCAAGGAAGGTGACGCGTTCCTTTTCAAGAACTACCGGACGCAGTTTGTCAACGGAAGGCTCGACTGCGGCAAGGACTTCGCCTACGACTTCGTCGTCGAGAGCCTCGTCTGATAGAATAGAAGACGGAAATCTATAACGGAGGAAACAAGAATGGTTACGCTCAAGATCAAAGGATACGGCGACATCGTCATCGAAATCAGCAAGGAATACGCCCGCAACACCGGCAACAATTTCGTCCACCTCGCAAGCAAGGGCTTTTACGACGGATTGACCTTCCACCGGGTCATCAAGGGATTCATGATCCAGGGCGGGGATCCCAACGGGACGGGAATCGGCGGCCCCGGCTATGCCATCCGCGGCGAGTTTGCGGCAAACGGGATCGAGAATCCCCTTCGCCATGAAAGGGGAGCCGTCTCCATGGCAAGGACCAGCGATCCCGATTCGGCAGGAAGCCAGTTCTTCATCTGCGACCACGACGACTTCTTTCTCGACGGGCAGTACGCCGTCTTCGGCAAGGTCGTGAAAGGTATGGACGTCGTCGACAAGATCGCCTCCGTCCGCAAGGACAGGAACGACATGCCCCTGACGCCCGTCGTCATCGAGAAGGCCCTCGTCGAGGACGAGGAGATCGTCGCGCCCGAGACGCTCTAGGATGGTCTTCCTCTACCACGGACGGGATGCGGGGCTCACCCTCCACGTCCTCAAGAAGGACATGGCGAAGAAGGGCGAGGACTATCTCTCCTCGACCCGGTACGACGCCTACAGGGATCCTGTCGGGGACGTCGTCTCCGACTGCCTTTCCCTCTCCCTCTTCGGGGACAAGAAGGTCGTCGTCCTTTCCAACTGCTATTTTCTGACCCAGGCCATCAAGTCGGCCAAGGGACCCGTCAAGGAGGCGGAGCAGGACTATGAAGGCCTGCTCTCCCTGCCCGGTCTTTCCGATGCCTCCTTCGACCTCTATCTTCTCGTCCCCGGGCTTCTCTCGCCATCCCTGGAACTCGTCAAGGAGCTGAAGAAGGCCGGCGTCTCCATAAAGGAATGCCTCGCCCCCAAAGAGGAGGATTTCCTCGCTTTGGGCTATCAAAGGGCGAAGGAGAGGAACAAGACGATCGACAAGGCGGCTCTCTCCCTCCTTCTTTCCAGGACGGGCGGAGACTACCTTCTCTTCTGCTCCTATCTGGACCTCCTCCTTACCTACACCGACGCCGTCCGCGCCGAAGACGTGGAAAGGCTCGTCTACAAGCCGCTGGAGGACAAGTCCTACGAATGCGTGAGCCACCTTCTCAAGGGAGAGACGGGCAAGGCCCTCCTCTCCTACAGGAACGTCCGCGCGCAGGGGACGGAGGCCCTTCTCGTCCTCCTCTCCTTCGTCAGCCAGTTCCGGACCATGGCCCTCGTCCTCTCCCTCAACAGGCAGGGGGAAGGAAACGAGGAGATCGCAAGGACGCTCTCGAAGAAGGGAAGCCCGGTCAAGCCCGGCCGTATCTACTACATGCTCAAGGACATGGCCTTCCTTCCTATGGAGAGCCTTCTTTCCATCCTCGCAGATCTCGGGGATATCGAGGAGAAGGTGAAGCTTGAGAAAGACGATCCCGACGTCCTCCTGGAACTCTTCCTGCTGGACTTCCGGAAATACCGGAAGGCACGCTGACGAAAAGACAAAGGAAAAGGCCGGGGATGACCCGGCCTTTTGTGTCTATAGCCTAAACAGAGATTGCCGCTTTGGAGCCTTATTCGGCCTTGGGAGCGGAGAGCTCCTTCTCCAGGGCGTTGACCATGGCGCTGAGCTGGCTCTTGTGGTTGGCGGCCCAGTTCTTGTGCTGGATGTTGCCCTTGACGGCCTTGTCGATGAGGGAGTAGGCGGTCTTGAGGCATTCCTTGCTGGCGGGAAGATCCTTGGCCTCGACGGCGAGGCGGACCTTCTTGATGGCGGTCCTCATCTTGGACTTGAAGGAGGCGTTGGCCTTTCTTCTCTTCTCGGCGACGAGGATTCTCTTTTTCTGCGACTTGATGTTAGCCATTCTGAAATCTCCTATGACTTTCTCTGTTTATGATTGACAGCGATTAAGAATTATAGCAAAGCGAAAGTTTCCTTTCAATAGAAAGAGGGAACAAAACTTAAAAAAAGACGAGCGTTCTGCTAGAATGGAGACGAGGTAAACACGCATATGGAATATCAACGCCTGATCGATTCGACCCTTCTTGCCCCCGACGCCAGGGAAGAGCAGATCGTCGCCCTTGCCAAGGAGGCAAAGGAACTTCACTTCGCTTCCGTCTGCATCAATCCCTGCTTCATCAAGACCGTCAAGGACATCCTTGATGGGACGGAGGTCAAGGTCTGCACCGTCATCGGCTTCCCCCTCGGTGCCATGACCACGGAGAGCAAGGTCTTCGAGACCAGGGACGCCATAGAGAAGGGGGCGCAGGAGATCGACATGGTCATCAATGTCTCCGCCCTCAAGGACGGGAAGGACGACTATGTCGAGGAGGAGATCCGCCGCATCAAGGAATGCTGCGGCGACAAGGTCCTCAAGGTCATCCTGGAATGCTGCCTTCTCACGGACGAGGAAAAGGTAAAGGCGTGCCTTCTTGCCAAGAGGGCCGGCGCCGACTTCGTCAAGACGTCGACGGGCTTCTCCAAGGGCGGGGCGACAGTCGAAGACGTCGCCTTGATGCGAAAGGCGGTCGGAGAGGAAATGGGAGTCAAGGCGGCCGGCGGCATCCGCGACAGGAAGACGATGCTCGCCATGGTGGAAGCCGGTGCCACCCGCATCGGGACGAGCCGCGGGAAGGCTCTCATTGAGGAATAGGAACCGACATTTTCAAAGACGGATTTTAAGTCGCCAGCTTTCATCGTCATGAAAAAGGGTCGGCTTCATGGCCGGCCCTTTTTATTGATCGGAAGAAGAGAACCTACTTCTTGGCCAGGAAGGAATCCTCCAGGATGTTGACGATGTCCCGATAGGAGTAGCTGATCGGGTCGGAGAAGTCCTTGCCGTCGCCTCCGACGAGGGACTGGGCCTTCTTGGCGATCCTGCTGATGTCCTTCTCCTGGATCCCGAAGGAATGGAGGTCGATCTTGTCGACGTGGCATTTCACCTTCAGGTCGTGGAGGGCATTGGCGAAGGAGAAGGCGTTTCTCGCCTTGGGGTCGAAGATCCTCGCCATCTCGATGAGCTGGGAGTTGACCTTCTTGGAGGTGGCAAGGCGGTTGAAGTAGGCCTCGCTGATGGCGATGAGGCCGGCACCGTGGATCACGTCGTGGAAGAGGGAGGAGACGGCATGCTCCAGCGTATGCTCGAAGGTGCAGGAGGAATAGCACTCCACCATGCCTCCGACAAGGCTTGCCAGGCAGACTTTCTCCCTGGCCTTCTCGTCATCGGGATTGCGCCATACCTTGGGAAGATAGTCCTTGATGAGGGTCATGCCGAAGAGGGAGAGGTTCCTGGAAAGGTCGCTCGCCAAGGGGTGGACATAACCTTCCGCAAGATGGAAGAAGGCATCGAAGCCCTGGTACATGGAAAGCGTCTTGGGGACGGAGAGCATCATGTCGACGTCGTCGACGCCGATATAGGGGAAGGTCCCCTCGATTCCCCAGCCGATCTTCTCGTCGAGCGTCTCGTCGGTGATGACCGACCAGGGGTCGCTTTCCGTGCCCGTCCCGGAGGTCGTGTTGACGGCGATGATCTTCAAAGGCGGATTCTTGAAGGCCTTGCCCTTTCCCGAGCCCGGCTTCAGGTAGTCCCAGAGGGTCCCGGGATTGGTCGCCATGCAGGCGATGGCCTTCGCCGTGTCGATCGGGGAGCCGCCGCCGAGCCCGACGATGAGGTCGCACTTGTTCTCCTTGGCCAGGGCGGCGCCCTCAAGGACCGTCTCGTGGGTCGGGTTTCCCTTGACCTTGGGGAAGACGACGAAGTCGATCTTGGCCAGGGAGAGTTCGTTCTTCACGGCATCCAGATAGCCGTATTTGATGACGGATTCCCCGCCCGTGGTGACGATGAGGGCCTTCTTGAAAGGCAGATCCTGCTCGTGGAGCGTCCTTATCGCGCCCTTTCCGAAGAGAACCTTCGTCGGAATGTGATATGTCGCCATTGTCCTTTTGCCTCCTTTGCTGTCTTTATCTCGGATCGAAATCGGCAAGCTCGTCGACGTTGAGAAGCTTGACGACGATCATCGGTTCCTTCTCCGTGGTCCGATAGAGGGCCTTGGAGAGCTTGTCCGCCGTCTTTCTTTCGATGTCCTGCGGTCCCATGTACTTCTCCCCCTGGAGGAAGGCGTTGACCGTGTTGACGGAAAGGGAGCTGATCTGGTTGACGACAGGCTCGGAATCGCGCAGGTAGATGAATCCCCGCATCTGGACGTCGGGATTGCAGACGACTTTCCTCTCCTTGCCGGAATAGGCGATGCCGACGAGGACGATGCCGCCGTCGGCCATCTTCTGCCTCTCCTCGATGGCGGCTTCCTTCACGTCCCCGACGGAGGTGCCGTCGACCATCACGTCGCCGTTCTTGACGACGATCATCTTGCGGACGACGTTGCCGTTGTTATCGAAGGCCAGGGCCATGCCGTTGTCGTAGACGAAGGTGTTGAAGTGGTTCAGCCCGATGCCAAGGTCGATGGCAAGCTTGGCATTGGCCATCAAAAGGCGGAATTCGCCCTTGACGGGCATATAGTACTTGGGACGGAAGAGGGAGATCATCATCTTGAGATCCTCCTCCTGGGCGTGCATGGAGCAGAGCACTTTGCGGTTTAAGGTGATGACCTTGCAGTCGGTGCGGAAGATCGTGTCGGAGGCATCGGTGTAGCTCACCTCGGTTCCGGGGACGGACGGAGCTGCGTCGATCCAGGTGTCCTTGGTCTCGACCTTGATGCCCTGCACGTTTCCGTAGCAGATCTCCTTGCAGTATTTGTAGAGCTGGTCGCCGCTTCCGGTGACGAGGACGACAATGTCCTTGCTGGCGTTGCGGTTGATCTCGTTGGGGGCGATGCGCATCGTCTTGGGGATGACAAGGTCGCCGATCTCGGCCATCTTGTCGAAGAAGGGGATCTGGTCGGGATTGGCGATGCAGATCTTCTTCTTGAACTTGATCGCCAGATTGATGACTTCCTGGATGTTGTAGAAGTTCTGGTAATAAAGGGAGACGAACGTCTTGCCGGAGGCTTCCTCGAACTGGCTCTGGATGAGCGGGGTGATCTTGTGCCTGGGCGAAGCGATGCCGGGCTTGTTGGCGCTTTCCGACTCCGTCATCAAGAGGAAGGTCTTGTCCGTCTCGGAAAGCCTGGCGACCTTAGGGAGATCGAACTGGAACCCCTTGAGAGGGGAATAGTCGGACATGAAGTCGGACGTGTAGACGATATTGCCAAAGCGCGTCTTCAGGGCGAAGCCGAAGCTCTCTGCGACGGAATGGGTCGTCTGGAACAGTTCGAAGACATGGCCGGCGATGGTGAGGGTGTCGCTGGGCTTGACCTTGACGAAGGAGAACTGGTCGATCTTCCGGAAACGGGGAGAGAGCGTGGTCTTGATGACCTGGATGGTCGTCTCGGTGGCATAGATGGGGGCGCGGGTGATGTTGAGAAGATAGGGAAGGGCACCGTATTGGTCGTCATGCCCGTGGGTGATGAGGATGCCCTTCACCCTCTTTGCGATGGTGCGGATGTAGTCGAAGTCGGGGATGATGATGTCCACGCCCGGGATGGAGGCGTTGGGATACTTCAGTCCTGCCTCGATGATGAAGGCATCGTTGTCGACTTCGATGACATAGCAGTTCTTTCCCATTTCGTCCAGGCCGCCCAGGGCGACGACCTTGACGGGATAGTTTCCGATCTCGGAGGCAAAGTTCTGCCCGCCAAAACCGTTCGGATTGTGATTGTCCATAGATTGACCTCGATAATCGGTAGAAAGCCTTTTATGAAAAAAAGCAAATCTTTATGTAGAAATATAATATACAAAATATGCCGACGACAACATAGCAAAGACGGAAAAAGTTTGCTGAAAGCCGTTTCTAGAAGGAGAGATCGATGTCCAAAAGCACGGGACAATGATCCGACCCGAAGACATCGTTGAGAATCTGGGCGTCCCTCACCTTGTCCTTGAGCGTTTCGTCCACGAGGAAATAGTCGATCCGCCAGCCGGCGTTTGTCTTCCTGGCGTTGCGGAGATAGGACCAGTAGGAATACTTCCTCTCTTCGGGATAAAGAAGGCGGAAGGTGTCGACCATGCCCGTGGAAAGAAGGGCCTTGAACTTCGCCCTCTCCTCGTCGGTGAAGCCGGCGGAATGATGGTTTGAGGAAGGGTTCTTCAGGTCTATCGGCTCGTTTGCGACGTTGAGGTCGCCGCTGAGGATGACGGGCTTCCTCTTTCTCAGGGAAGCGAGGTAATCTCTCAAGTCGTCCTCGAAGACCATCCGGTAGTCGAGCCTCTTGAGCTCCTCGCCGGAATTGGGCGTGTACAGGTTGACATAGAAGAAGGAGGGAAACTCCAGAGTCGTCGCCCGTCCCTCGTCGTCGTATTTGCCGTCCAAAAGACCATAGTGGACGGAAAGAGGCTCCCCCTTGGTGAGGATCGCCGTCCCGGCATAGCCCTTCTTCGTCTTGCTCACCGTCCAGTAGGGCTTCATCCCGTCCGGGACGAAAGGAAAGTCCTTGTGTTCTTTCTCCGTGAGCTTGAGCTCCTCGATCCCGAGCATGTCGGGGGCATATTGCATCACCTGGTCCACAAGGCCTTTCTTGAGATAGGCGTTGATCGAATTGACGTTGAACGATATCAGTCTCATTTTCCTTCCTCCGTGAGATCGCCCTTCAGGATGCCATCGTAGAGATCCGTCCTTCTGTCCCGATAGATTCCCCATGTCCGTCTCTTTTCCCGGATGGCTTCAAAGTCGAAAGAAGCGATGAGGATCTTTTCCTCGTCCTTTTTTGCCTGGGAAAGGATGTTTCCTTCCTCATTGGCGATAAGAGAGCTGCCGAAGAATATCATTGTGGATCCGTTGATCGTCTCGGAGCCGAAGCGATTGGATGCGATTGCCGGAACGATGTTCAGCGCCGCCTGCCCACAGATGGCGTTTGTCCAGTGGCGGCTCGTGTCTCTTTTGAGGACAGGCTCGCTTCCGATGGCCGTCGGGAAGAAAAGGCAGTCGGCGCCTTTGAGGGCGAGAAGCCTTCCTGTCTCGAGATACCACTGATCCCAGCAGATGGCGACGCCGAGGTTTCCGCATTCCTTCGTCTTGAAGACCTTGAAGCCCGTGTCGCCGGGGCGGAAGTAGAACTTCTCCTCGTAGCATTGTCCGGTCGGGATGTGGCTCTTGCGATAGAGACCGAGATCCTCGCCGTCCTTGTCGAAACAGACGAGGGAATTGTAGTAGCAGTTTCCCGCTCTTTCGAAGAAGGAGACGGGAAGGACGACGGATAGCTCTTTGGCAAGCTTCCGGAAGTGGGCGAGGGTCGGGCTTGTCCTTCTCTCCTCGGCATAGGCGAAGAAATCATAGTCCTCGACCTGACAGAAATAGTCTCGCTGGAAGAGCTCCTGGAGGAGGACGACGTCCGCCCCCATCTTCTTTGCCTCCTTGACGAGGTCCGTCGCCTTTTTGACGTTCTTCTCGT
This sequence comes from Candidatus Enterosoma merdigallinarum, assembly GCA_018714385.1. Lineage (GTDB taxonomy): Bacteria > Bacillota_I > Bacilli_A > RFN20 > CAG-288 > Enterosoma > Enterosoma merdigallinarum. Next base: position 95,222 of record DVNL01000008.1, read on the forward strand.
AGTCGTGAAGGCTTTGGAACTGAATCGCTGCGATCGTTGTCATTTTCCTTCCTCCGGTTCGATGGGATAACGGCTCGAATAGGGGATCTCTTTCGTCACGCAATGGATGTTCCCGCCCCCGAGGAGGATCTCTCTCGACGGGATGGGATAGATTTTCTTCCTGTCGCCATAGAAATCGCTCAGCGTCTTGAGGGCGATAGCATCCTCCTTGACCCCGAACTGGGGGAGAAGGAGGAAATCCTCGCCTTGATAGAGGTTGGCATAGCTTGCCGCAAGTCTCCTGCCTTCTTTTCTTTCGACGGCCGTCCCCGTGTTTTCGAGGCCTTCCGCCTCTTCCCTGCTCAGATAGAGGGGACCGGGCATGGGGAGGGTGAGGATCGTATAGGAAGCCCCTTCCGCATCCTTCGCCGCCTTGAGGAAGGCCATGTCTTCCATGGAGCGCCGATACTGGGGGTCTTCTTTGTCTTCCGGCACGGTGAGGGCGATGGTGCGGGGATCGAGGAAGGCGCAGATGTTGTCCACATGCCCGTCCGTCTCGTCCTCATAGAGGCCGTGGGGAAGGAAGAGGACCTGTTCCTGGCAGAGACTTTCCTTGAGGACCGCTTCGATTTCTTCTTTCGTCTTACCGGGATTCCTTCCGGGGCTAAGAAGGCACTCCTCTGTCGTCAGAAGAGTCCCTCTTCCATCGGTGAGGACGCTTCCGCCCTCCAGGACGAAGCCTTTCTTGTCCAGTCGGGGGATCCGGAGTTCGAGAAGGACCCTTCTTGAAAAGGCATCGTCGTCTTTGAAGTCGGGATAGAGCCCGTCAAATTCGCCTCCCCAGGCATTGAAGGAGAAATCCACGCCGCAAAGCCTCCCGTCCGGGGAAGAAAGGAAGATCGGGGAGTTGTCCCTCGCCCAGCTGTCGTCATAGGGAAGGCGGAGAATCGTGACGTTCTTCAGCTGGAAACGGTGGACGACGGAATAGGGGATTCGCGGATCGATTGCGACGACGCACCTTTCGTGCGTCGAGATCGCCTTGACCAGGGAAAGGAAGCTTTCCTGAGCCGGAAGGGCCCCTTCGCGCCATGTGTCCAGGCGATAGGGGATCTGGATAAGGGTGGCCAAGTGCTTCTCCCCTTCGAAGGGGTAGCGGTAGCCGTGGACGTCCTTGAGTTCTTTTTCGATTGCTGGCATCGTGTCTTTTGTCCTTGTCGCTTAAAATGATTCCAATGATTTATAATACTACAAGTATTGTCAACGGAGGAGGATCAAACGATGAAACTCTTGATGACCGTCACCGACGGCTACGAGGAAGTGGAAGCGATAGGAACTCTCGCCATCCTTCGACGGGCCGGACTCGATGTCACTTTCGCCTCCCTCTACTCTTCGCAGGCCACAGGGCGCTATGGGGTCCATGTCGATGGACTGGTTCCCCTTTCGGAAGTCGATGTCGACGATTACAACATGCTGATCATCCCGGGCGGCCCGGAGTACGTCGTCGAGGAAAAGGATCCTTCTTTTTTGGCCATGGTCAAGAAGTTCTTCGAGGAAGACAAATACGTCGCCGCCATCTGCGCCGGGCCGACGATCCTCGGGCACCTTGGCCTTCTTAAAGGACGCCGCTACACCTGCTTCACCTCCATGGACGAGGACTTCGGCGGGACATACGTGGATCGCTATGTCGTCGTCGACGGAAGGCTCATCACCGGAAGAAGCTGCGCCGCTTCCATCGACTTCGCCCTGGCCATCGTCGAGAAGCTGCTTGGCAAGGACAAGGCCGATCGCCTCAAGGAGAGCATCTACTACTGATGGGAATCCTGGACATCATCATCCTCGTCCTCCTCGTTCTCTCGGCGATATTCGGCTTCATCAAGGGGTTTGGCAAATCCAGCCTGCGACGTTTTGCTTTCCTTTTTGCCTTAGCGGCTGCCTATTTCATCGGCATCCCCTGTGCGAGAGGGCTGATGGGGACCAACATCGGCGGTGATTGGCTTTTGGGGCTCTATCGCAATGTCCTTCCGGAAGGAGATATATTCGAACAGTCTCTTTCCGGTCTTTCCTACCAAGCGCAATCCGACCTTCTTTCCCAAGCGTTGGGGGAGATGCATTTCCCGTCTTTCTTCAGAGGATTCTTCATTTCTGGTGCGTTTGATCTCCACTCGGACGTCGGCAATGCCCTCGCCAGTTCTTTCAGCTACTATACGTTGATCGCTGTCTTCTTTCTCGTCTTTCTCATCGTCTTCTCCCTCGTCCTCAACCTTCTGTTCCGACTCATCGCGGAACCGATTCTCGGGGAAGACGGCAAGGGGATCGTCGGCCGCATCCTCGGCCTTCTCAAGCGGGTCTTCTACACATCCTTGCAGCTTCTCGTCCTCATGGCGATCGTCGTTTTCATCGATCAGCTTCTTTTGCGGTCGGACATTTTCGCCCTGCACGACTTCCTCTTCGAGGATCTGGGGCTTGGGACAGGGGAATTCTCCATTGGACGGGTCTTCTACGACACCGCCTATGCCCTTTTGGGCTGGGTCAGCGAGATAGGAGGGTGAGAGAATGATCGTCGTTCACCATGTCGACAAATGGGGCTACTGCAACCTCGATCTCGTCGAAGAAGTTCTCGAAAAAGAGAAGAAGGCCATCGTCCTGATCGCCGGCGCTTCCTCCTCCGGGAAGTCCTTCTGTGCCGACTACCTCGCCACGATGCTCAAGCACAACGGGCATCATGCCGTCACGATCTCCCTGGACAAGTACAACGTCGGCCTTTCCGGCATCATCCCGAACAAGGTCAACGCCAACTATTTTTCCGGTGGCCTCAAGGACATGAAGACGATCCGGAAGAGAATCAAAGACATCATCTATGACGTGCCCTTCGACAAGAAGTACGCCCCGGAGGTTCTCGACAGGATCGCCGACTCTCTCTCGGATGTCATCGATCCCTCCTGCATGCCGACCTTTCTGAAGGGGTTGAAGGAGGAATGGGCGAAACTCAACTTCGACGAGACCACCGTCTACGACCTGAAGGAGGCCTGTCGGGACATCAAGAAACTCTGCCAGGGCAAGAGAATCCGGGCGAAGGAGTACTCCAAGATCGTCAGCGAGCGCGTTCCTTCCGACCTCATCATCGATGGAAAGGACTACGACTGCATCATCGTCGAGGGCATCTATGCCCTGGACAAGACTGTTTTGAGGGAACTTGGAAAGGCGAAGAACGTCGTCAAGGACTTCATCGCCGGCAATGCGAAATCCCTCTTTTTGCGCCGCATCATCCGCGACAGCAAGATTTCCTCCGCCTCCAATGCCTTCACCACCAAGCTCTACTTCACTTCCATTCTGAAATCCTATCAGGAGACGATCTTCCCCAGCCGACTCGAGAGCGACATCCTCCTTTACAACGACATGGCCTTTTCCGAGATCCGGGCCGGAGATCTCTACACCACTAAGGAGGAGATACACATCCTGGACGAGAGGAAGGCAAAGAAACTTCTTTCCGCCTGCCAGGTGGAATCGTTGGCTTATCAGAAGGACACCTACTTTACTTGCCCCGGGGAGAAGAACGACTCCCTGGTCTCGAACGTCCTGCGTCTGAGAAGCCTCTCCGAAGACGGCGGAAAGACCTATCGACCTTCCTCGCTTGTCCACAAGGGAAAGACCAAGCTCAGAAAGGACGGCAAGATCATCCGCCCCATCAATATCCTCGTCCGGGAGGGAGAGTTCGACAAGGTATGGCAGGGGGAGAGCGACTGCCTCAAGGATTTCCTCTCCGCCGGTTTCTACATCGGGCCGGTCAAATACAAGCGCAAGTACCGCCTCGACTACAAGGGCCAGAAGCTCGTCCTCAACTGGATCGAAGGAGAGGATATCATCCTCGAACTCAACAAACCCTATCGGAAGGACGTCCTGCATGAGGTGAAGAAGCTCGTCCAATAAAAACAGACAAAACGAATCCATAAAATCGGATCCGCGGAGCATTTCCTAAGATTGTCGATCGACAAAGTAAACGCTTAGATGATGCGGAATCTTTTGTTTCTCAAGGCCTCTTGCTTTAATAGTAAAATCCAGCTGAATTGTTTTTTTATTTTTCAAAAAGAAACTAGCGAATATTGCGACTCTTTCATGTGTCAGATTCTTTCCAATCCCTTTTCGATCAGGAAGGATGCAAGTTTGTCGGCATGATGCCCCTTGATCAAGAGCAGATGGTTCCCCAGAGGACGGCGGAGTATCTTCTCCAGCCCATCCGCCTCGACGACGACCTGGCTGCGGCAGAGGCCCTCCTCATGCCGGTTCTCGACGAGTCTCCCTTCCTGGAGGAAGAAATGCCCAAGGTCCGAATCCAGACGGAAAAGGGTCACGTCCCCTTCTTCTATCTCGCCGCGGATGGCGACGCCGATCCCGGATTCGAAATGGGTGTCGAAAGCATGCTTGCGGCAGAGGGAAAGAGGTAGGGTGCAGTGGGCGAGGAGGATTCTCTTCTTGAGTATGTCCAGACGGCTGGGGTTGCACTGGAAGACGCCCTGGGAGAGGATCTTCTTGCATAGCGCCATGCCGATCAAGGACGGAATGTCGCCCTCGCAGGTGCCGACATTGTCCCCTTCGTCGTTGAGGAGGGCAAGGGCGAGGCAGGCGGTCGTCTTCAGCGTTCCGAGAAGGTCGAAGCAGCGGATGGAAAGACCGGAAAGATGCTCTTCCTCTTCGATCGTCTTCAGGGCGAGATAGAGGCGATAGGCCTTTTCGAGCTCCGACTCGGCAAAGCCTTTCGCATCGAAGTCGGAAGGAAGGTTCCCCGTCTCTTTTCTATAGGCTTCCACGACTCTTTCCATGGGGACGTCGACGATTTCGAACCCGAAGAGGGCTTTGGCCTTGTCGGGATCCACGTCGGAGGCGATGAGCCAGTCGGAAGGCTTTCCGAGAACGCCAAGGCGGATGGTGTCTTCGACCTTTCTTTCGGCTAAGGCTTTCATCCTTGAGGAAAGATAGTCGACTGGGCCATGGAGGACTTCCCCGGGAAGGTGTCTCTTCTGGAGGAAGGCGAGGATTTCAAGCGATGCGGCGAGGGAATTGTCCTTGCCCGTCGTAAGAAGGAGGCATGGGGTCTTGATTCTTCCTGCTTCGAAGGCCGTCTTGAAGACGTTCTCGCTTCCTCCGGACTGGACCAGGATAAGGGAAAGGTCGCAATCGCGATAGAGGGAAGAAAAGTCCTCGACGAGGAGGGAATCGATCCCTTCCGCCTTGAGGGAGGCAAGCAACTCTTCCGTCTCTTTCTCGACCCTCTTGCCATGCAGGGGAGAGACGATGGGAAGGATGTGGACTTTCATGTTCTTCTCCTTTCGAAAAGGCCAGGACTCTTTGCCCTGGCCTCTCTATTCTACCGCGCCGACTTGTCGTAGGGAATGCCTTCCGCCTTCGGGGCATGGCTATGCCTGGAGGCGAAGACGAGGACGATCAGGGTGAGAAGGTAAGGGAGGCAGAGATAGAGGTCGTCTCCCCGGGTCAGTCCGGGGATGTCGGGAAGGATGCCGGAGTTGGCAAGGACCCTTGCGAAGGCGAAGACGAAACCGCCCAGGACGATGGGAAGGGGCTTCCAGTTTCCGAAGATCATGACGGCGAGGGCAAGGAAGCCAAAGCCGATGACCGTCGCCTCGTAGCCGATGGCAAGACAGATGGCAAATCCGCCAAGGCCGGAAAGGATGCCGGAGAGGGACGTCCCCAAGAAACGCATCCTCCCCACGTTGATTCCGACCGTGTCCGCGGCCTGGGGGTTCTCGCCGCAGGCCCTGAGGCGAAGTCCGGTCTTCGTCTTGAAGAGGAAGAGGGAGACAAGGACGATCAAGGCCAGGATGATCGGGGTGGTCAGGAAGAAGTTCTGGAAGAACATGTTCGAGAAGAAGAAGCGGACCAGCTCGCCGACGGAGGGATCGGAGGGGAGACTGCTTTGGGGGATGGCTTTGCCGATGGAGACCCAGGCCGGCGTGCCGTCTGTCATGGCGGTCATGCCCTGGCCGAAGATGGCCCAGGCGACGAGGGTGGCCAAGGCGGGGGCGATGATATTGATCGCCGTGCCGACGATGACCTGGTTTGCCTTGAGCTTGATGGAGGCGAAGGAGAGAAGGAGGGAGGAGATCCAGCCAAGAAGGGCAGAGGCAAGGATGGCGAGAAGGACGGCAAGCTGGGCAAGGGAAGGATGGCTCTCGACAAGGGGCGTGAACATCTTGAGGACAAAGAAGCCGGCGAAGGCTCCCAGGACCATCATGCCTTCTAGGCCCAGGTTGATGACGCCGGAACGCTCCGCGCTCATGCCGGCAAAGGCGACGAGGATCAAGGGGAGAGCGATGACGATGAGGGTGGAGAGGATCGAGGCGGCCTGGGCGACAGGGACGATCGCCGCTCCGTCCGCAAGGAAGCTAAGCATTTCCATTCTCTTTTCCCTCCTTTTCCTTCTTGCCTTTCTTCAGGGTTCTGCCCCCTTTCAGGAAGACGGTGTTGATCAAGACGGCGAAGGCCGACCCGTAGAGGATGAGGGCGATCATGATCTCGGCGAACTTGTCGTTGTATGTCCCCACGCCCTGCAAGCCGATACCCGAGACCTTGATGAAGGAGATGAAGAAGGTCGTGAAGAGGATGCCGATAGGATTGTTGTTGGCAAGGAGGGCGATCGGGATGGCATCGAAGCCCATCTGGTCGACCGAGGAGATGTTGTAGGTGTATTGGGCATTTCCCAGGAGATAGAAGCAGGCACCGCCCAATCCGGCAAGAAGGCCGCCGACGACGAAGGAGAGGATGATGTTCCGCTTGGAGGAGATGCCGGCGTATCGGGCGGCATCGCGGTTGAAGCCGACGGCGCGAAGGCGATAGCCGAAGGTGGTCTTGAAGACGACGAAGAAGAGGACGACGGCAAGGACGATGCCGATGACGATCGTCAGATTGATGTACTTGTCGCTTGTGAAGGAAGGGAGCATGACCAAGGGATCTCCGACGGTGGACAAGGCCAAGGACTTGGTCGGGTTCTTTTCGTTGAGGACGCCCGGGACATTGTTCAGGAGGACGTTGTTGACAAAGAGGACGATCCAGTTGACCATGATGGAGGTGATGACCTCGTTGATGTTGAAGTAGGCCTTCAGGAGACCGGGGATGGAACCGACGAGAGCGCCAGAGGCCATGGCGATGAGGATGGAGACAAACCAGGGCAGGTGGAGATTGAGGGCGCAGATGATGCTGACCATGCCGGCGATCATGTATTGCCCAGGGGCGCCAATGTTGAACAGGCCGCATTTATAGCAGAAGCCGACCGACAGGGCACAAAGAAGGAGCGGACCTGCCGTATAGATGACTCTCGGGAGATTGTTGATGCCGTATGAGAAGAAGGACTGTATTCCCGTTCCGATATGCGAAGGATCCATAAGCATCAGAAGAAATCCAAGAAGGAGGCCGAAGGCGATGCACAGGATTGAAGAAAGGATGGTGATTCCCATCGACTTTATGAAGAAACGTCTGTGGGCCTTTCTTTCCGACAGGGAATTTTCGTTTTCCCCGACGGGAAGGGAACTCGTCAGCAGGCGATAGGCCGCAAGATTCCGGTACTCCCACTTGTTGAGCTTCCGCGGCTTCTTCGGATTGCCGTCGAGGTAGCTAAGAGGGGCATTGAGGGCAGCATTGATGTCCGTGGCTTTCATGGTCTATCGTCCTCCTTCCTTCCGGAATTCGTCCTGGCACTTGGCACCGGACATATAGAGGCCAAGCTCCTTGTATGTCGTCTCCTTCGGATTGAAACGACCAGTGATGCGCCCCTCAAAGAGGGTGTAGATGGTGTCGGCGATGTCGAAGACTTCGTCGAGTTCCAGGCTGACAAGAAGAATGGCCTTGCCCTCGTCCCTGGCCTTGATGATTTCCTTGTGGATGGTCGAAATGGCCCCGACGTCCAATCCGCGTGTCGGCTGGACGCATAAGAGAAGATCGGTGTCCCTTTCTATTTCTCGTCCGACGATGATCTTCTGCTGGTTCCCGCCCGACATCGTTCTCGTCAGCGTGTAGGAGCCCATGGAGGAGCGGATATCGTATTTCCGGATCATTTCGTCGGAATAATCCTTGATCGCTCTTTCCTTGAGGAAGCCTTTGTTCGAGAAGGTGGCGTTCTCGGGCATTTCTTGGATGAAGTTGTACATGACGGAATAATCCAGGATAAGACCGTAGCGGTGTCTGTCCCCGGGGATGTGGCTGATGCCGAGTCTGTTCCTCTTCTTGATGGAGAGATGTTCGATCGCTTTCCCGTTGAGGAAAATCCTGCCGCCTTTCGTCTTCTGAAGGCCGGCTATGGCATTGACTAGCTCTTCTTGTCCATTCCCGTCGATCCCGAGGACCGAGACGACCTCGCCCCTGCGGACATCCAGGGAAAGGTTGTCGACTGCCAGTTTGTTTCCTTCGGCGCTCTTGACCTGCAGGTTTTCGATGCGAAGGACGATTTCCCCGGGATGCGCCTCGCCCTTGGGCGTGGTGAAGTCGACCTTGTGGCCGACCATGAGCTCTGCCATCTCCTCGTTCGTGAGCTTTCCCGATTCGTAGGTTCCGATGGCCCTTCCCTTTCTCAGGATGGTGAACCTGTCGGCGACCTCGCGGACTTCGTTGAGCTTGTGCGTGATGAAAAGGATCGTCTTCCCTTCGTTCTTGAGCATCCGGAAGATTTTCATCAAATCCTCGATCTCGTCCGCTGTCAGAACGGCCGTCGGCTCGTCGAAGATGAGGACGTCGGAATCGCGATAGAGCATCTTGAGGATTTCCACCTTCTGCTGCATGCCGACGGTCATGTCCTGGACTTTCTTTCGGAGGTCGACATGGAGTCCATACGTATCCATGAGCCTCTGGATTTTTTCCTTTGCCTTCCGATATTTGAGAAAACCGAGCCTGTTTGCATCTTCGTGGCCGAGGACGATGTTCTCAAGGCCGGTGAAGACGTCGATCAGCATAAAGTGCTGGTGGACCATCCCGATTCCGAAACGGTTGGCATCGTTGGGGTTTTTCACCCGGATCTCTTCGCCGTTGAGAAGGAGGCGTCCGGAAGTGGGCGGGAGGAGGCCGAAGAGAATCGACATCAGCGTCGACTTGCCGGCGCCGTTTTCGCCCAAGAGGGCATGGATTTCGCCTCGACGGACCTGTATGTGGATATTATCGTTTGCGACAAGCGTTCCGTTGAAGACTTTGGTGATGCCGTCGAACTCGATGACGTATGGCGCGTTTTTCCTGACGGCCGGAAGGGTTTCAGTGGCCATGGAAAGCTCCTTTCTTATAAAAGGCACTGCCACGGAAGAAGATCCATGGCAGTGCGGATTGAACGAAACGATTTACCAGGCGGCGTCAGCTTCGGCATCGGTGTAATTGACGGTGACATAGGAGGTATCCCTTCCCTTGAGGTCGAAGGTGACGTTTGAACCTTCGAGGGCGACACCGGTGTAGGAGGAATCGGCGACGAGCTTGTCGAAAACATCCTCGTACTCTTCGACGGTGAAGTTCTCAAAGCCCCAGGAAGCCTCTTCGGTAGGAAGACCGATCATATCCTCGGCGGCACCGACGGATGCGGTCTTGCCGGCATAGGCCTCGGGCCATTTTCCGTCGTTGTCGAAGAAGGCCTCGAGGGCATCCATCGTGGAGGTGGCAAGGCCCTTCATGGCCGAAGAGACGACGAGATCCGGAGCCTGGCTGTGCTGATCGACGTCGACGCCGAAGATCTTGCGGTTGGCCTTGTCTTTGTTGGCGGAGGAGACGACGGACTGGAAGATCTTTCCGCCGCAGGTGAAGATGGCCTCGACGCCGCTGCTGTACCAGCCGTCGCAGCGGGTGACGATTTTGTCGTCCGGGTTGAAGGTTCCGGAATAGTCGTACTCGACTTCGACGTTGACCTTCAGCTCGTTGGCGGCGGAGAGGATGCCGGAGAGATATCCCCAGCCGTACTTGATGACGGCATTTCCCTTCATGCCGCCTTCGAAGGCGAGGTGACGATAGCCCTCCTTGACGGCAGCGTAGCCGAGAAGGAAGCCCGGCTCGTATTCCTTGTAGAGGATGTTGTGGGTGTTGCTGGCAGTCTTGTAGGCATCGGCATTATAGTTGTCCTCCTCGTGGGGCTCGCCGTCGAGAAGAAGGAAGGCGACTTCGGGATGCTTGTCCTGGACTTCGTAGATGGAAGCCTCGAAGAGATAGCCGGGGCAGACGATGACCTTGGCGCCTCTGCTGATCGCCTGCTCGATGGAAGCGACTCTGGCGGTGGTGGAGTCTTCGCTGGGCTTGAAATAGGCCTGTTTCAGATTGTTCTCCGAGGCGAACTGCTTGACACCCTCGTAGGTGAACTGGTTGAAGGAGCCGTCGTCGATGTTGCCGACGTCGGTGACCATGGCGATGTCGATGCTTTCATCGTTGGTTTCGCAGGAAGACATACCGAAGACGGCGATCAGAGACAGAGCCAGACTGAAGATCTTCTTTTTCATACGTTTTTCCCTCCTTTTTGTATGAAAACGAAACTTCGAATGAAAAAATGGGCCCTAACCGATGTATGAGCCCATTTAATCCGGTGGTGTCAAGCCGATGCTTTGGATTAAATGGATAGTCCCCTGTTATGGCCGGGGCTAGAGACAGGACCGCCATAGGATTGGTCCCCTATACCCATTTCTTCGATGACAATTGTAGCACCGAAAAAAGGACGAAAAACGAAAGGCGGCTCTATTTTTACAATAAAGCCCTTTCAAAGACGCAGAGCCGACAGCAAGTCAAGAAATGAGGATAGTAATGCAGTGAACCCCTTTCAACAAAAACAGAAGAAAAATATTGACAACAGACATTCGGAACATGGCAATTGTATTGAGACAATGAAAACACTAAAATAGCTTTGTCGTAAACCATAGGGAGGTTTCTACAGAATGTTAGTCAATGCTAGCAGAATGCTGAAGATTGCCCGTGACGGACACTATGCCGTCGGACAGTTCAACATCAACAACCTGGAGTGGACCAAGGCCGTCTTGACCACCGCCCAGGAACTCAATTCGCCTGTCATCCTCGGTGTCTCCGAAGGCGCGGCCAAGTACATGACCGGCTTCAAGACCGTCGCCGCGATGGTCCGCGCGATGGACGAGAGCCTCGGCATCACCGTTCCCGTCGCCCTCCATCTCGATCACGGCTCTTTCGAAGGGGCCAAGAGCTGCATCGCCGCCGGATTCACGTCCATCATGTTCGACGGCTCTCATTTCGCCTTCGACGAAAACGTCCAGAAGACCACCGAGCTTGTCAACCTTGCCCATGACAAGGGCCTCTCCATCGAGGCCGAAGTCGGTGCCATCGGCGGAACCGAGGACGGCATCACGGCGGATGGCGAGATCGCCGACCCCGAAGAGTGCGCCAAGATCGCCGCTCTGGGCGTCGACTTCCTTGCCGCCGGCATCGGAAACATCCACGGCATCTATCCTGCTGATTGGAAGGGACTCCACTTCGATGCTCTCGAGAGGATCCATGCCGCGACGAACCACATTCCTCTTGTCCTTCACGGCGGAACCGGCATCCCCGATGAGCAGATCCGCAAGGCCATCGCCAACGGTGTCAGCAAGATCAATGTCAACACCGATTGTCAGTTGGTCTTCGCCGCTGCCACGGTCGAGTATTGCATCGCCGGCAAGGCGGCTCCTGATCCGGACAAGAAGGGATTCGATCCCAGAAAGCTCCTCAAGCCTGGATACGAGGCCATCAAGGCCAAGGTCAAGGAGAGGATGGAAGTCTTCGGCTCCATCGGCAAGGCCAACTACTAAAATACGGAACGAAAAAGAGGACCGGTGGAAAGCCGGTCCTTTTTCTGTGCTCGGAAAGAGGGAGGAATCAAGGAAGAACGTTTCCGGCGGAGCAGTAGAGACGATACCAGTCTTCCCGTTCAAGGGGGAGAGCAATACCGTCCAGACTCTCCTGGATGTAATCCTTTCGTAGGGCGCCGATGACGATCTCGACATTCTCGCCGAGGGAGGAGAGGAACGCCGTTGCGACGGCGCATGGGGAAACGCCGTATTTCTTTGAAAGATCCGCGAGGCATTCCTGCGCCTTCTCCATTTTCGGATGGAGGAAAAGGGAGCCTTCGAAGAATCCGACCTGATAGGGAGACCAGCATTGGAGCGCAATTCCTCGACGCTTGAGGAAGAAGAAAAGGCCACCCGTTTCAAGCGGGCTTTGGACTGGGTTGTCGACGTTCAGGGGTCCGGAAAGAAGGAAACTCTGTCCAAGACCGAGTTGCAGCTGGTCGACCTCGATGGGACAGGGGAGGAATTCCTCGAGATATTCGATCTGGCTTCTGTCCATGTTGCTGACGCCGAAATGAAGAATCTTCTTGTCTTCCAGAAGGGAAGAAACGGCTTCGCCGACTTCTTCCCCGTCCATCAGTATATCCGGCCTGTGGAGCAAAAGGGAATCGACATGGTCGACGCAAAGGCGGGATAGACAATTGTCGACTGCCTTTAGCAAATATTCCTTTGAGAAATCATAACAGACAGTCTTTCCTTCTTTTTGAACGATGCCGACCTTCGTCTGAATGAAGAACTTTTCTCTCAATCCAGGATGTCTTCGGAAGACTTCGCCGAGAGCGGATTCCGAGCGCCCGTCGGAGTAGATATCAGCGACATCGAGTGTGGTGATGCCTTTTTCCAGGCAGAAAAGAAGAAGGTCATGGAGAGACTCGACGGGCATATCCTCGATGCGCATCAATCCGAGGATCAGTCTTCCTCTCTTTGTCATCGTCTTGCCTCCTCGGCGATGTCAGCATATTGGCAATCGACAAGCTTGAAGAGGTCATCCGGCTTGAGCCGTACCTGAAGGCCGATGCGCCCAGCGGAGACATAGAGATACTCGAAGGTCTCTGCCGAGATGTCGACGTATGTCCTGAAAGCCTTCTTCATCCCGAGGGGCGAACAGCCGCCGTGGACATAGCCTGTCAGGGGGAGCAGATCCTTCTGCGGGATCATTTCCACGCTTTTCTCGTCGCAGGCCTTGGCGGCCTTTTTCAAGGACAGCTCTTTGTCGGCAGGGACGACGAAGACATAATGCTGTCGGCTCTTGCCCATGGTGACGAGAGTCTTGAAGACATGCCGTGGGTCTTCCTTCAGGAAAGAAGCGACCGAGAGGGCATCGATAGCCCCGGAGGAGGAATAATCGTAGGTCTCATAAGGGATTCCGGCCTTTTCAAGAAGCCGTATCGCATTGGTCTTCGTCATCGGAACGTCTTTCCTTCGATGTGGCTGCCGTTGTTGAAATCGACGGCGGAGAGACGCTTCTTTCCCGGCCTTTGGAGTTCAAGAAGCGCGACGATACCCTCTGAAAGCTGGAGATGGATTTCTTTCTTTCTGGCAAGGAGAACGGTGCCTGCAGGGGCGAGCTTCTCGTCGGAGACTTTTCGTGCCTTGAAAATCTTGATGGGTTCCTCGTCCAGAAGGAGGTGGCCTCCCGGCTCCTGGCTCAGGGACCGCACGGCATTGACGAAGGCTTCCGGAGACTGCGTCAGGGACAGCTTCTCCTCCTCTTTCTTTATCGTCGGGCAAAAAGTCGCTTCGCTTTCCACCTGCTTCCTTCCCTGCAGTTTGCCATCAAAGTAGAGGGGGAGGTATTTCACGGCCATGTCCAGGGCAAGGGCAGCCAAGCGGTTCGAAAGGGAGGTATAGTCGTCCTCCGGATCGATTCCTAGGCTTTCCTGTGCATAGATATCTCCGGCGTCCATCTCCTTGACCATTTCCATCAAGGTGACGCCAGTGGTCGTGTCGCCGTTTCGGAGCGCATATTGGATGGGTGCAGCCCCGCGGTATTTCGGGAGCAGGGAGGCGTGGAGGTTCAAGGGGCGGAGAGTGCCAAGGCCCAGAACCTCCTCGGAGAGGATCTGGCCGTAGGCAAAAGTGAGAAGGAGATCCGGCTTCTCTTCCTGCAGGAAGTCGTGTTCTTTGTTGATCCGGTGTGGCTTATGGCATGGGATTCCAAGTATTCGTGCCGTTTTGGCGACATCGGATTCCTCGACCTTGTTTCCGCGGGAGCGGACTTTGTCCTCCTTGGTGACGACGGAGACGACATTGAAGCCGTTCCTCACCAGACCTTCCAGGACGAAGGCCGATATCTGGGGCGTGCCCAGGAAAACGATCTTTTTTCCGTTCATTGATTGCCTCGTGTACTTTTTCTTCTATGACAATATGTTATCATTGTGGCAGAGGTAATGGCTATGTTCTTGGTTCAGCATGTCGGGATCACCGCTGGCATGGTTATCATCGTCTATCTCTTCATGTTCCTTTTGGGGAATGTCATCGGCTATGCGTTCGAAGTCCTTTTCAGGCGGTTTGTCTCCGCCGGGAAGTGGGTCAACCCAGGGTTCATGAGAGGGCCGTGGCTTCCACTTTATGGCTTCGGTCTCGTTCTCATGCTGACGATGGTTATGCTCATTGTCGGAAACCTGCCTTCGGACATGCTTTTCTACAATCCTTGGGGCAACATGGTCGGGCATATCGGGGAGCCAAACGGAGCGACTGTCAATGATTTGATTCCGATATCCTTGATGTGGATTTCGCTCATCATTCTGGAATTTATCGCTGGAATCATCTTTGTCAAGGGTTTCAAAATCAAATTATGGGACTACAGCAATATGAAGGGCAATATTCTCGGCGTCATTTGCCCTCAGTTTTCCGTTGTGTGGCTCATCGCGGCAGTCGTTTATTACTATGCTCTCTCGCCATTTGTCCTCGCTCTTTTCCAGAACATGTTCGGCTATATGTTCGGAAGCGATGGCGCCGTCGCCCATTTCTCGTTCATTTTCGTTCTCGGCATCATCTATGGCGTCTTTTTCCTCGACCTTGCAAACTCCTTGGGCGTCTTTACGCGTATCGCCAAAATGGCGAAGAAACGTCAGGAACTTGTCGCCTATGAGGCCATCGTCCAGCAGAAGCGTGCCGAGTTGAAGAGGAAGAGACAGGAGCTTCTGACCTCCATCCTTCCCGAGGGGTTCGGCGAAAAGGTGGAGGAGAACAAGAGGACTGCCAAGGAAAAGACGGGAAGGCTCTTTGAAAAGATGCGTCGATTGATGCTCATCGATCCCGACAAGAAGAAAACCGACAACTACGATTCTTCGGGGAGGCCGATCAAGGACGAAGAGGCCGATTCGGAAAAGTAAGAGAGGTCTTGACGGATCTTTAAATCGAGACTTCAAAATAGGATTCTAGGGAAATAATTATTGACCACAATTTTTTGTTGTTTTCCGCTCTTTTCCGTTCTTTTACCCCATTAATGAAAAGAAAAAATAAAACGAACCTTATCGCTTATCGGACCATCGGCTAAAGGTCACGCTTCCTTCCGAAACAGTCAGAAGAATTTGATTGGAAAATGCTATCGTGGCATTCTTGTCATCGTATTGGACCAACTTTTGACGGCTCTGTTGGTAAAAGGTCTTGAAATCCTCATAGTCGTAGGACGTCTCGTAGGGAATGCCAAGATAATAGCTCTTTACCCAACACCCCACGATATCATATTACACCCCTTGACAGCTTTATGATAGTCGCATTTAACTCTTATTTTTTCTCATTAACTACTATTTTTTTAACTCTACTGCTTAAATAGCTTAAACTTCCTAAGGTAATTTAACATATCCGCATTAGAACTCAATATTTCAAAAACATCAGCCTACCTTAGATTACCTTAAAAATGCTAACGTAACTAAATTACTGCCAATATTCTCTTCACCTTAAAATACGTTAGATTTTCTAAGCAGCAAAGGTAATTAAAGAATCTACTCAAATTATGCCAATAATAGCCTCTATTTTGCCTGATTTAGCCCATGTTAGATCTTATTCGGCATCAACATTCACTTCTAACGTACTACCTTGAACTCATCTAACGTATCTAAGGTAAAGCTAACGTGAGCCAAATCTAGACAAAAATCTCTTCTAACGTATACTCCTTAAAAGACTTCAAGCACTCCAAGGTAATTCTAAGGTCTTTTGAAATCTAGATAAAATCTTCTCTAAGGTATACCGCTTGAAAGACTTTAAAGTTCAGGATAATCTTTAATCATTTGCAATCTCGAGACTTTGTCTTCTTAACCAATCCTAACAAAAATAAAAAGCCGCCAAAGTAGTCAAATAAGAATGATGGCTTAAGTGATTAAATAAGTAATTTGTAATTAGCTTTATACCTTAAGGATATAATCTTTCTTTCTAGGAGCTGCCTCCTTAGGTTCTTCATTGGCATAGCCAAGAGCAAGAGCTCCAACGCCTCTTAATGTTGTAGGAAGATTCCATTCTTTAAGAAGCTCTTTTCCCTCTTCACTATCGAATATCTCACGCTCTTTAGCAACCCAAACAGTGCCAAGTCCAAGAGAATGAGCAGCAAGCATCATATTCATAAGAACGCAACTGCCATCCTCAACAAAATTAGAGGCATTACCATCAGCCAAAACTAAAACAACGACAGGTGCTCCGTAATATGGATCATTGCTTGTCTTTCTGGCCTTTTCATTAAGCTCAGTTATCTTTTCACGATACTTAGGACTAGTAACAGCCACAATGGTAGGCGATTGTCTTCCACCACCTGTAGGAGCATAAGTTCCGGCTTCAAGAATCTCATTTAAATCCTTTTCTGATACTGGTTCTTTCTTATAGCTTCTTATGCTTCTTCTAGTTTCAATTAGTTTGATAAAATCAGTTTCCATGAATATCATTCTCCTTCCAAAATCATGATAAATGCAAAATTACTTATTCATCACTAGATTGTGTGGCAAAAAGATGATGACTCAGGAAAAGTCCACGCTCGTTTTCGCCTACATTATACTGCTGAAGGACTAAGTTTTAAATAATTGAGGAATAGATTATCTATCGTTTCTCTTGTGTTCTAAAAGGCTCATATTTGCCCTACATTCGCTTATTCTTCTTTCTTGAGTAAAATATCGTTATACTTTCTAAAACCCCACATAAGCCAAAAGAAGCCCAAATTATCGCAAATAAAGAAAAGAGGCTACCATAATAGTAACCTCAATAATTATCTAAGCTATTTCCTATAGTTTAATTGTCAATTGTAATTTGAATTGGATTAGTATCAGTAGGAAGACTAGCTAATGTTAAAATACCATTCTTAATTTGATTAAATCCGCTTGTACTAGAGCCTTGTCCTGTCCAATCATATACATCAAGAGCAACCGTGTTTTCATATTTTTGCTCTTCTTCATTCCAAACAGCATAACTAGCTGTTACAGAATAAGAATGACCAACAGCAAATACTAATGTTCCTTTTCCATCTACTAATTCATCGAGAGAACAGCCTTGATATTGTGGTGCATTGCTCCCGTAAACGTAATCTTGATCAGTAATAGAGATTTGAATATTCTCTAAATCATCATAGCTAGTTTCATTAGTGACAGTATATGGTACATTCCAAGTTTCAACTTCAACTTTTCCATATTCAGTAACCGTGAATGTTCTCATTAGAGTTGCATCATCAGCATTGTTGAAAGACAAATGAGCATAGATTGTTGCGGTTCCTGGATTGATTTGCTTTAAGTCAACTCTTATTGAACCACCACGAACCATATTAGAGCCACTTGAGCCAATCAAATCGCTTTCCTTTATAGGGTCAAAACTAATAGCACTATTAGGTATGACGTCTTGATTGGAAGATAGAACTTCTGTGTTGTTTTCGTCGACACTATTGTATGATCCGAATTCAGCCATATCGAAATCCAAGGTTAGATTTTGAACGCAATCTAGATACTGATAGCCTTTATCTTCTTCACTAGCCATCGATATTTCATCAATTACACTACTACTCCAACTTAAATAATCATTTGGATCATCATATTCAGTGATTGGCTCTAGTTCTATTTTAATAACAACATCTTCGCCAGGCATTATGAACTGATAACCTAAAGAGCCTCTGCTAATAGGTGTTCCGTTGTAAGTGACTTCACCAATCTCATAAAACACACTAGTTGACTCTACATCAAATAGGATATTGCTTCCTTCTTGTCCTTGGCTATCACAATCAATAACTCTGTAATTATCATTTTCTTCATAAGTGATGTTATAAATAGCTGGGTCTCCACCTCCGCCATCGTTACAAGAAGCAAGCCCAAACACTGCAGTTATGCACACTAAACTTGTTAAAATTATACTTGTTTTCTTCATAACTTCTCTTACGCTAAAAAGCGTCTCCTTTATGAAATTATAACAAAAAAGTAAAGATTTAGTATATTTTTCACAAATTTTTCATAATTAAAAAGAGGCTACCATCACTAGTAGCCTCAATGTTATTTAAGTCTTATTTAGCTCATCTATTCCCATCTTATGGTTGGATCGTTTTTGATTTCACCGATGATAGAGATAAGCTCATCCCAACTTTTGTTACAGATGACCCTTCTGATATTTAGTGTGCTGGTCCCGTTTTCCGTATCGATGAAGAGCGGATTAGGAAACTCGCTAGCAAGCGTTGATTTCCCGATGCCTTCCGGGCCATATAGCACTGATTTAATGGCTCTAGGTTTAATACCTGTTTCAATTTTTAGCATTTTCATTTTCCTCAGTGATTATTACTTCTTCCCTTGCATCGCTATCAGGCACCAAGATCAGACTGCCTTCTTGAAGCGAGATGTAAGGTGAAACTAATTCTTTGAACTTGTCTTTTCCTAGGATTCTTGTCAGTTCTGTTATTCCTAGAAGTTTCGGTGTTTGATAAGGTGAATAGCCTAGTTCTTCGAGTGCTTTTGCCACCTTGTCTTCATCGATGATCTTTCTAGTGACTCGAGAATGGACCAACTTGAATCCTATGTATTTTTGTCCCTTGATTGCCTTCTTTAAGCAGTGCTCTTTCACCTTTTCAAAGTAGGCTATGTAGTCATCGCATTTAGGTAGGATTCCTGCTATTTCTTCTTCGGTCAAAGTATCGATATTTCTCTCTAAATCGACCAAATTCCTTGCAGAATCTAACTTTTTCTTGCAATAAACCAGTCCAGGACAGTACTTGCATTTAGAGTTTTCTTTAGCAGTCCTATCACCACTTTTAATAGCCTTAACCGCTGGTTCAACTATGTCTTTTTCAAAAGCTAGAAGTTCATCGACCGTCGTCTCATATTCATTGGTGTTATTGATTACCGGTTGATAGATAACTAGCCTGATATTCTTGATTGGATAGACATCCTTGAAGCACTTATAGGTGGCAAGAGAGTACAAAGCTAACTGTGGATTTGGCTGATTTAGTTCTTTATCGAAGCTCGAAATAGGTAGATGTCCTGTCTTCAAGTCGATGATAGTCAAAGTTCCACCATTTCTATCGGATATGATTCCTAGATCCAAAGTGCCTATAGAATCATCGTCAAATCCTAGATCGAGTTGCTGTTCGATAAGGACTAAAGGCTTCTCTTTGCTATTCGCCTTTTCATACTCATAGGTAGAGACTACGAATTCAGTGTATTTATCAGCTATTTCCTGCATATTTTCATCGTAGTGTTTAAAGCCTTTTATAGCTTCTGCTGCTGATTTGATATCGCCTTCGTGGTCGCTAACACCTAGAGCATTAGAGATTTGAATTGATCCAAGTTCTTGGCATTTACTTCCAAACTCGGCGACTTCACTGCTCTCATCACTACTTCCATCGTTAAAAACAATGGATAAATAACATTGAAGCCAAATCATACTCTTACTAGGCGCGAAGGTTTTTGAATGGACTTGTGGTTTCATTATCTTTTACCTCCACACTTACATCCTTTAGAACATTCACAAGTTTTGTTTTCGTTTTTCTTGTTTCTTCTGATACTTACGTCGACTGTTAGATCATCTAGATTCATAGAAAACTTGATAGCCTTTGCTTGTGACTCGTTCCCAAAGATGGCTCTTAGAAGTCTTTCTTCTTTACTTTCCATATTGGCCCTCCTTGGTTTCTTCAATGGTGACGCTTTTAACTGAATCCCCTGGAACAATGATTGCCACCTTATTTGCATCACCAATTACGTCTTTTACTTTTGCATCTGGTGATACTTTTTTGTAGGTAACTACTCTGCTCTTAGGAGACTTGTTAGAAACGCCAATGGTTAATTTGTGTTTCATGACTTTTTCCTCCTTATAGTTTCTAGAGAAGAGAGAAACTGCCCTTCTCACCATATGGAGATTTGGAGGTCATTTTGTTGGGGGTATAAATTGAAAAAAGTTAAAAAATATTTCTTGGCATAAAAAAAGACCACCTGGCTCAGTTAGAACTAGATGGTCATAAACGAAATAATAATGTGTGTCTAAATTTGGAAGTTAGATGATTCCTTTTGCAGATTCACCATCTTATAGAATTCCCCTTTTCTTTCTATTAGGTCGTTTGGTTTTCCTTCTTCTACTATTTTACCTTTGTCTAAAACGATGACCCTATCAGCATTTTCGATGGTACGCATCCTATGGGCGATAACGACAACGGTCTTCCCTTTCGTGGCATTAGATATCGCCTCTTGAACGATGGTTTCGTTTTCCGCATCCAGTGATGCGGTCGCCTCATCAAGAAGGACGATAGGAGCATCCTTCAACAAAGCTCTCGCAATCGAAATCCTTTGCCTTTCGCCTCCACTTAATTCAGCGCCATTTTCGCCGATATATGTATTGTAGCCGTTAGGTAGCTTTGATACGAACTCATCGCAATTGGCTTTTTTAGCAGCTTCGATGACTTCTTCATCAGTTGCATCTTTTCTTCCAATGCGGATATTTTCCATGATTGTATTGTTAAACAAATTCACATCTTGGAATACGATAGAGTAATTTTTCAAAAGACACTCTGGATCGATCTCTTTTATCGACTGCCCATCGAGTGTGATAGCTCCGCTATCGACATCCCAGAACCTAGAACAAAGTTTAGAAATTGTAGATTTCCCGCACCCACTAGGACCAACCAAGGCAGTTACTTCCCCTTGCTTTGCAGTAAACGATACCCCATTGATGACGCTTTCGTCTTTGTCATATCCGAATTTTACATCATCGAAGGTAATATCATAATTGGCAGGTTTAAAATCATCCTTACCTGTTTGGACAGGGCAATCATAGAATTCATTCATCCTTTCAATATTTAAAAATGTAGAGTTGATTGCCGCCAAGTTCTGAAGTGCAGTCGCCATTGGCTCATAGAATCTTGAAACAAGAAGCAAGAACATGAAGAAGACCATCATGTCCAATGTTCCACCAATAAGAAGGGATGACCCAACCAAGGCAGTCGTCGCTATGCCGAATTTAAGGATCATTTGAGCTGTTACGACAAACAAGGCCACCCCTAATTCGGATTGGATATGGAACTTCTCGACCAACCTGACGTTTTTCTTAATTTTCCCTACATATTCACTTTCGGAATTGGTCGCCTTCAAATCCTTTATCGTCTCAATGCATTCCTGAACATTGTTTTGAAGCTCCAAATCAGCTTTGTCTTTTTTCCTGTTGAAATAGTTCTGCGCTCTCTTCGAAGCAAAGACGATAAGTATAGAAACAGGAACCACCCATAAAGATGCAAGTCCCATCCTCCAATCCATGATGAATATCGGGATCATGATGATGACCGTTGAAATCATCGAACCATAGAAGCTTGGCATGAAATGAGAAAAGCTTTGCTCTATAGCCGTCGCATCGTTCATGATGACGTGCGTCATGTCCGTCAAATCTTTGTGTGAGAAGAATGACAGGGGCAGTTTTCTAAGCCTTTCCGCCAAAGCAATCCTTCTTTTTCCGCTTTCTTTATAGGTAAGGAAATATGAGCAATGGTATTGGACATAATAAATTAGTCCCAAGACGACGATTATTCCTAACGAGCCAAATGCAAACAAATAGTAATGGCTAGTAGGTATGCCGTCTCCTAATAAATCATCGACCAAGATGTATAGTAGCCATACCGGCACCATCAAGGCGATATTGCTTAGGACGTTCATGATCATCGTCTTTATAAAATCCTTTGCACCCTGTTCAGTCAGGGCAAATTTATGCATGAGATACTTAAGCATTTCTCACCCTCCATTTGATTGATTTTTGGTAGTCGTTCCACATATTCGTGTATATTCCATTTTCCTTGATCAAAGAATCATGAGTCCCTTCCTCAACTATCTTTCCATCATTAACAACAAGAATCTTGTCTGCATTTTTAATTGTAGAAAGCCTATGGGCTATCATGATGACTGTCTTGTTTTTGCTTAGGTTTTGGAACGCCTTTTGAATCAGATATTCATTTTCCGGATCAGCAAAGGCGGTCGCTTCATCCAAAACAATAATATTGGAATTCTTGAGTATCGCTCTTGCCAAAGATATCCTTTGCATCTCTCCTCCGGATAAATATGTACCTTTAGCGCCGATAACCGTATTCAATCCATCTGGGAGCTTTGCAATTATATCGTCGCATTGAGCTAGTCTTAATGCTTCTTTCACTTCTTCTAAACTTGCATCTTTTTTACCCATCTTTACGTTTTCTAGGATGGTAGTTTTTAAAAGCTTTGAATCTTGGAACACGTAGCTAATCTCATCCATCAGCTTTTCCTTGGCTATATTTCTTACATCCACTCCGCCAATAGAAATGGAACCTTTTTCGACATCGTAAAACCTGTTGATGAGGCTCGCTATCGTGCTTTTGCCTCCTCCGCTAGGCCCGACCAAAGCCGTGATTGAGTTTTCCTTAGCCACGAAACTAACACCATTTAAAGCGTAGTTCTCTTTGTTTTTGTATCTGAAGAAGACCTCATCAAACCTAATTTCATCACCATTTGGCATTAAAGGATTACCAGCTTCTTTTAAAGGCTCGATGGATAAAATCGAATCCACCCTTCTTAAGGCATCCTCAACTATCATGGTGTTCTCGGACATATACATGACCCTTAAAAGAGTCGTCGAGATAATTGGAGTGAAGACAATATAGAAAATCAAATTCAAGATGAATGTCTGATCGGTTGCCTTGACCCCGTTCATGATGAGCGCCATCGCAATGAGGAAGGCGAATACGGAATTGACACATATCTCAAAGGCGATCATCGGACCTCTGCATCTCTTCGTATAGGAAATGCAGAAATGAGAATAGTTGTCGATTGCCCCTTTGAATCTCTTAAATGTATAGATGGATTGATTAAAGGTCTTGACGATTGGAATTCCCCTAACATATTCCACACCCTCATTGTTCATGCTTTCCATGGCATTTTGATATTCGGCCATGTCTTTCCTCATCTTTGGCCCGACCATTTTGAACATACACAAAAAGCCGAGAATTATCGGAATAAGCGAAACAAGTCCGAGCCTATAATCAAAAATAAACAGTATAACTATTATCGCGATCGGCATGAGCATAGCTTGAGCCATATCTGGAAGCTGATGCGCCAAATATGTCTCGGTTGCGCTGCTAGAATCTAAAATGATCTTTCTTAATTTCCCGCTTCCTTCCTCTTCGATTTCGCCTACAGGTATTGTCGTAAGATGCTCGGTAGCTTTTATCCTCATGTTCCCAGCAATTCTAAAGGCGGCGATATGCGAGCACATCAAAGCACCTATATAGACAATGATGGAAAGAATAGCGAACATGACCGCCATCCAACCATAGAACACGAGATTAGTAGCTTTAGAAAAGTCAGGCGCAACCTGAACGACATCCCTAATGATGAAATAGATATATACAAATGGCATGATTGCCAGTACGCCACTAATAGCCGAAAATACTAACGATAGATAGGTAAGTATCTTGTGTTTTCCGGCATATCCCATCAAACGTGGGAACACTTTTTCCTTTTTCATTTTACCTCCTTGAAATCCAAGCCAAGCAATACGGACCAGCCGGCTTCGTTGAAAGCGTAAATTTCATCCGCATACTTAAGAGCTTCTTCTCTTTTCATGTCGTGTTGGACCACTTCAAAAATACTTGCAAAAAATGACGTGCAGAGAATATGTATCAAATCTTCGCTAGGTTCCCTTACCTTAAGTTTCTTTGCTTTTAGTTCACTGATGAAGCGATATGTATTTTCGACTTCGATATCAACCAAGCTATCGATATAGAATTCATATTTAGAACCTTTGCTTTTGCAAATTATTATCTTGAAAGCGTCGTAGTGGTCATAGATATAATCAATCATGACATGAAGCCCGTTCTCGGTATATGAGCCCATTTCCGATACTTGGTTTTCGATTTCTTTTTTGGCAAAATCGTTTTGTATCCTCTTAAACATCGTAAGCAGTTCTTCCGCTTCGTTGCCAACAACGGCATCAAGCATCTCTGCTTTGTCAAGAAAACGGTAATATAACGACCCCGTTGTAAGGTTCGCCTTTTTGGCGATGTTTCTCATCGAGGCCTCTGTATAACCAAGCGTTAAAAACTCCTCTTTCGCTGCTTTAAGGATCTCTTCCATTACTTCTTCGTTCATTGGAACACCTCCTATAACAGTGTTATTATAACAGTGTTATAATTCGATTACAACAAATAAGTTAACTATGGCTAACTAAAACGTTTTCATTTATCGTTGAACACTTAAAATTGCTAAAGTAGCAAAAAATAGGGGTGTGCAGTTGCCATGTTTATGGGTGTGCAAGGGTGTGCAAAAAAAGGGTTGCCGTGTAATAGTGCACACCTGCCGTTTCAAAGTGAGCCCTAAAAATGATGATTTTTCATTGAGTTTTATGAATTTCGGATTGCACTATTACAACGGCGTAAATTTAAAAAGTGGTCATTTAAGCCTAAAATCAAAAAAAGTCTGCACACCCCTAGCCATCGACTAAGAATGTATCAGACATGTCGTACAATTATGCCTGCATACTACGCTTTTGATACATTGCACACCCTTACAATTGCAACAACGGCAACTTTTAAGACGTAATAATGCGCTATTTCATTTAAACAATATGCACAGTTGGTCTTCCGCTATAAATAGTTGTTGACTGACGTTTTAAAGTAAATTCTATTTTTTCAGATTCATATATGACTTTATTTTCGCTATTATATTGTTTTAAAACTATTGCATATGAGGCATATCCTAAATTAATAATAGGAATAAAAAACTTATCTTTTTCAGACTTAAAACTACCCATAGTTTGATAGGTTTTATCCTTTTCCCTTGCTTCGTAAAAGCATAATAAAGTGTTACAACGCTGTAAGAATATTTATCATTTAATGGGTTATACAGAATATTTATTAAAGAATCGCCTAATACAACGTTTATATTTACTATTTCAGCAAGTTGCTCTTTATGTTCTTTTAATATTTTTTTCGTCCCATGCTGTTTTGTCGGCATCAACATAAATAATTGGTATTTCAATTGGATCGGCGAGATTATCACTAAATGAAACAAAAATCGATGGCCTAAATGTGCAGAAATGATACAACACACCAATTCCAAATTTACGCTACACCACAGCAATCTTTGTTTTTGTTTAAAGCAATTGCTTTATAAATGAATAATCCAATAACAAAAAGTGAGAACAAGAAAATAGCGCCTTGAGTAAATAATTGCATTAAATACATAGAGTCATCATTTCCACTTTCAGAGAAGATTTTGATTAAACTAAATTCCATCATTTGTATTGTGTATAGTGCTCCAATTAGACCAAGAAATGACAAGACATATTGCCTATCGGTTTTATCTTTCTTCACTAGGCTTTTGATGGCAAAAATCATTTTAAGCGTGCCATATAAAGCATAAGCGTAAATGAACCAATCAATAAAATAGTGAGGAGAGTCCTTATATAAGATTGTTAAGATGAATGCCGCCATCATGGGAGCAAGAACTATTGATAGCGAAATAACACCAGCAAGATAATGACTTGGTTTTATGTGATATTTTTCTATTGCCCACTGCCACACTTTAAATAGAAGCATGAGATAAGAAAAGATACAGTAATTAATCAAAATCCAATCAAATTTAATAATGACAAAAACAAGGTGAATTGTACCCATAATAAAAGGCCCAAGCAGCGATATATAAAACGCTATATCACCTCTACTATAAAAATCTCTAATTCTATTGATAATCTTTTTCATTTGCAAATGTGTGTTTAGCGATTAAATTAACAATAAAATCAATATCGTCTTTGCAGTCTTCTTCGACCCATTTTTGAATGATTGCCAATGATCCTTTCGTGTAAAATTCGAAAACATATTTCTTTTCTTTTTCATCAACATTAAAAGTATCTAATGCTGGGTCAAATATATCTTTATACATTTTTTTAAATGCTTTATCAGCAGAAAATAGTTCTGGCTTTTGATGTATCAATTTATATGCTCTTTTGTTTTCTTTAACAAAGTTAAGATAAGGAGTTAAAAAATCTGGAGAAGTTAATATTCTTCTTTTTGTGTTGATTATTAGTTCTTTTGGAAAAGAAGTAACAAATCTTTCGTTTAATAGTTCAATGGTTTCTTCTAATAACTCATTAGTGTTTTCATAATGAAGATAAAACGTTGATCTATTAACACCAGCTCTTTGACAGATTTCTTTAACGGATATAAAGGCAAAATCCTTCTTCTCTAAAAGTTGAAGAAGGGCTTCGTCCATCAATAAAGCAGTATTGAAATATTTTGATTCGTTTTTATTCATCACTATTGTTTTATGCTTCTACGATTTCATTTGCTAAAGCAATAATATCATTCCCGTATTTTTGTTTCCCTTTAGCAAGAATCTTCTTATAGATGAAATAGTTAATTGATACACCTATAATTCCAATACCCCCGACGACATATCCTAAGATATCTTGCCATAATTCACCACTACCGATAACTTTTAAAGAGAAACACATACCGACACCAAGTAATAAAGTCATTATAATCCCGAATGTGTAGCCAAAGATATTGGCGCCCATTTTGGCTTTTCTATCTAATTTCTTGAGGGCCACAACTTTGCTAGTTTCTTTTGGAGCATAGTCCGCTGCCACTTTTTCTGCGTATGTTTTATCAGTATTCATTTCTTTTTCCTCCTTGAGCTGACACAAACAATCTATCAATTGGAGTAGACACTATGAACAACACAAAAAGGAAAAAGTGTTGAAATAAGAAAAAGGACTGATATTTTGTATCAATCCTATTTAACTAAGTTGTGTGCAATTTGCCGTTAATACACACTGTTTATTATATGCACTAATACATTAAAGGGTTATTGTAACCGCATCGAATTCGACACGTTTAAATTTGCTAGACATTGTTTGGCTTTTTTAAAATGAAACAATACACCTTCTTAGGAACATTTTAACTCGATCTATATCAGTGCTTTCATAATATCCAACAAGTTCTTTTTTAAACTGAGGTACTTTATCGAAAGGAATAATTAATAAGCCTTTGCCTCTTGAAATTAAATAAAAATTAGCAAAGATAACCGCTGTTCTTTTATTTCCATCATTATAAATTTGAGTCTTCATGACGTATAAGCATAGCTCAATTGCTTTATCCTCATCACATAAAGATGAATTTACAATATTTTCAATTTGTTCTTTAACAGCAAATTCCATTGGAAGAGGCGGAATATATGATGAACCACCAATTGTTACTGGTACTCCTCTAATACGTCCACCATCTTGATAGAATCCTTCATTAACTAATCTTGCAATATAGGAACACAGATAATAATCGCATTTAGATTGAATAACATTTTTATCTAGAATGAATTCCCATGAATGTTTTAAATTTAATATTTTTTGAACACCTTCAGCATCAACATTATGTATTTTTCCGTTTTCAATAATGGTTTCAGTATCAGGAAAGGTTGTTGCAATACCCTCTAGAATAGCTTGATCATAAATAATTTGTTTCATATTTGACCTAGCAAAATCTAAATTTAATTGAACTCTTGGGTTTAATTCATTGTCTATATATCCAAGTAAAGCTAGCTCTTTATCTAATTTTCTTATTTGCTTTCTAATCTCTCTAGCTTCTTTGGTGCTTTTTAACAAAGAAGTGAGCAAGACGTCATCGAAAGGTCCAACATATGTTGAGGTGACTCTTCCGTTTACTCTTTTCCTTATATAAATATATTTTTGATTATTTTTTTCTTTAACTTCAGGAGTTCCATCATATGGCAAAAGATTATAGCGAGCTTGCAAATCTGCTTTTTGAACTAATAATTTTTGTATTTCTTCAAAACTGTTCATTTAGTGAAACCCCCTAGTAGGGAACTTTTGCAATAAAATAATATCATATTGTTCCCTACTATACAAGCAATTTAAACCTATCGAAATCGAGGGGTTTAGCATGTGAAACATTTCTTCTATTTATGTTACACATACAGATTTTGCTCAGTAAACCGTTAATTCAATCAACATTTTATAGTTTTTAAACAAATTCTATTCTCGCAAAGATTAAACTATTCTCGCATGTTAGTGGCATTATAAAAACTGCCAAATGGGAGTGCAGACAAAAACTTGGGCTAAATAGAAAGGACAAGTATGCACAGAATAGAAGAAATTGAAAAAGCATTAAATTTATTAGATACCTATGATGGACAATTATCTAAGACTGCAAGAGCATTAGGGATTAATCGCTATACATTAAGATCTTGGAGAGATAAAAGAAAAAAGTCTGCACACCCTTAGAAGTTCTAAGTTTGTATCAGACATGTCGTTCTAATATGGCGGAGCAGCAGGGATTTGAACCCTGGCTGAGCTTGCGCCCACTGCTGGTTTTCGAAACCAGTCCCTTCAACCTCTTGGGTACTGCTCCATGCTCCCACGGCACCATTAGTGCTTGATTGGGACAAAA
>DVNL01000009.1 GCA_018714385.1 Candidatus Enterosoma merdigallinarum
TGCCCCCGCGCGACACATCGGCGGCGACGACGGCCCGGCGGACACACCCGATCCCATCCCGAACTCGGAAGTTAAGCGCCGCGGCGGCGAAAATACCCCTCGGGGCAAGATAGCTCGTCGCCGCTTTTTTGTATATTTTTTAATTTTTCGTTGCAAAAAATAGAAAAGACTTGTATAATTCATTAGGTTAGGCATTTTATGCCCTTTTTATGGGCGCTAACCAATTGTGGGAGGCCGGTGACTAGTCGGCAAAACCACGCACGAAATTCTAAAAGGAGGAATCATCGTGAAAAAAGTCACAAGGGTTCTGATCATCAGAGCCGAAGGCGGAGCTGCCAACCCCGCTAAACTGGGACAGAAACTGGGTCCCTTTGGCATTGGCGGAAAGTTCTGCCAAGAATTCAATCTGAAGACCGCCGATCGTAAGGGCGAAATTGTCCCTTGCATCCTCACCATTTATGAGGATCGCACTTTCGATATGGCCTTCAAGACCACTCCTGTCACCTTCCTGCTCCTTAAAGCCGCTCATCTTGAGAAGGGCCGCAAGGGCACTGACAGAGGCGGCAACCCCAAGCAGGTTGTCGGTCACGTCAGTAGAGCTGATGTCCGTAAGATTGCCGAGTATAAGCTCAAGGATCTTAATGTCGATTCTATCGAGGCCGCCGAAAGGTGCATTGAAGGATCCGCCAAGAGCATGGGCATCGCTATTGATGACTAAAGGAGCAAGACAATGAAGAAACTTTCCAAGAAATATGCTGCTAGCCTCAAACTTGTCGATAAAACCAAGAAATACACTATTGCTGAGGCTTGCGATTTGGTTAAGAAGACTGCCACTGCCAAGTGCGATGAATCTATCGATGTTTCTTTCCGTCTCAATATCGACCCTAAGCAGGCCGATCAGCAGTTGAGAGGAACCATTACGCTTCCTCACGGAAACGGAAAGACGAAGAAGATTCTTGCCATTACAGACAAGGCCGAAGCTGCTAAAGAGGCTGGCGCTGATTATGTCGGCCAGCAGGATATGCTCGATAAGATTTCCAAAGAGAATTGGTTCGATTTCGATGTTATCGTTGCTACTCCCAACATGATGGGCCTTCTCGGAAGAATGGGTCGTGTTCTTGGCCCCAAGGGACTTATGCCGAACCCTAAAACTGGAACTGTCACGAACGATATCGCTTCAGCCATCAAAGAAATCAAGAACGGTAAGATTGCCTATCGTAATGATAAGGATGGCAATCTTGCTATCAACTTCGGCAAGGCCAGTTTCGATGCTGAGAAACTTGCGGACAACCTCAAGGTTGTCGTTGAAACGGTCACCAAGGCTCGTCCTGCCGCTGTCAAGGGCGTCTACATCCGCTCGTGCACCATTTCTTCTACTTATGGCCCGGGCATCCACATTGCTCTCTAATCTTTAGTCGGTCTTTACGATTTTCTGGGTGTCTCAATATACCTAAGACAGTAACTGCCCGTGCACAAAGGGGCTTAATTCGTTACCGAGGATATGAGTAACTGAAAGGTCAAAAGTATATTGTTTCATACACCAACCTAAACAAAGGAGGTGAAAAGATGAATCAGCAGGTCTTGGCCCAAAAGAAAGAGACCGTCAGTGAGCTGAATGACATTCTCAAGAATTCTCATTCCGCCATCATTGTTTCTTATTCTGGGCTCAGCGTTGACGAAATCAACAAGCTTCGTCACGATCTGAAAGAGGCCGGAGCAAAGCTTTCCGTGAGAAAGAACTCCTTGCTGAAGAAGGCTATCGATGAAGATGGTCTGTCTTCTCTGGATTCGGCTCTCAAGGGACCCACGGCTCTGGTCACTGCCGTCGAAGAAGGTGCCGGTCTGAAGGTTCTCAACGACTTCTATGAGGACCACTCCAAGAAGTTCGCTATTAAGGGCGGCGTCATTGGCGGTGTCTATTGCGATCAGCAGAAACTTGCCGAATTGGCTCCTATCGGAACCAAAGCCAACGCTCTCAGCATCCTTCTTTCTACCATGCAGTCTCCTCTTGTCCAGTTTGCTTTGACTCTCAAAGCTCTGGCGGAGAAAGCTCCTCAGGCCTAATCTGAGGTTGCTGTTGTCGAACCATTCAATGGAGGAAAAAAGAAATGGCTAAGTTAGTCAAAGAAGATGTTATTGCTGGCCTCAAGGAGATGAACATGGTCGAGATCATGGATCTCGTCAAGGCCATCGAAGAAGAATTCGGTGTCAAGGCTGCTGCCGCCGCTGCTCCTGCCGCTTCTGCCGCCAAGGCTGCCGAAGGCCCCAGCGAAGTTTCTGTCATCCTCAAGTCTTTCGGAACGGCCAAGGTTGCCGTCATCAAGGCTGTCCAGGCCATCACCGGCCTCGGCCTTATGGATGCCAAGAAGCTTGTCGACGGCGCTCCTGCTCCGATCAAGGAGAAGATCAGCCCCGCCGCTGCCGAAGACATCAAGAAGCAGCTTGTTGCTGCCGGTGCCGAAGTCGAAATCAAGTAACCCGTTTTACTCTTCTGGAAAACCAAGGACCCACCCTGCCTTATTGGCGGGGTGGGCTTAGTTGTCTATAGAAATATTTATTGATTCCTGTAGTTTACAACTATTGTTCCGATCCGCTTTGCGGAAGAAATGACACGAGGTATAAACATGGGTGAATTAGACCTTTCCAAATATAAGAAGAACGCGAACGGACGCATTGATTTTTCTAAGACCTTTTCCTCCGTTCCTCTTCCGAATCTTTGCGACGTCCAGTTGGATTCCTTCCGATGGTTTGTGAATCAGGGCGTCGATGATGTTTTCCGGGATATTTTCCCTGTCTATTCCAACAAGGATCAGCGTGCCCATCTTTATGATACGGATCAGATTGCCGAATTGGACTTCGATTCGGCTTCTTGGGGCGAACCGAAGCACGACTATTTTGAGTGCAAGGTCTCGAACCTGACATATTGTGCCCCGTTACATGTCAAAATGCGTCTCAAGCATCCTGATGGAACTGTCGTTCAGGAAACCATTTTCATGGGCGATTTTCCGTGGATGACACCGTCCGGAACATTTATTGTCAATGGGTCTGAAAAGTGCATTGCTTCCCAGCTCATCCGTAGCCCTGGTGCCTATGTCTCGTGTAAGATTGGCGATGTTTCTCTTTCCAAGCTGCCTGAAAAGAGCGAAAAAGGAGATTCTGAATCGGATATTCAGAATATTTATGGATCGGATATTATTCCTGCTAGAGGCATCTGGCTGGAGTATTTGACCGATAATAGGGATTTTTTGTCGGTCCGTATCGACAAGCAAAAGAAGGTCCCTGCGGTTACTCTTCTCCGCGCTTTGGGCCTTGTTTCTGATTCTACTGAACTTGAAGACACCACCTCTTATCCTTCCGTTTCGGGAACACAACGCATTGTCACCGGCATTCGGGGATTGTTCGGCAATTCCAAGCAACTCGTCAAGGCTTTGTCCAAGAATCCTGTCAAGATGAACGAGGATCCTCTCGAGGTCGCTCATGAAGCCATCGGTGATATTTTCTTGAAACTTCGACCGGGAGAACCCTATACCTTTGAATCTGCCACCATCATGTTGAAACAGCGTTTCTTTGATAAGGAACACTATGATCTTGGCAAGGCTGGTCGGTTCAAGATTCAAGAAAAGCTCGGAATCTATTCTCGTCTTGCTGACACTTATCTTGATGAGGATCTCATTTCCAAGGACGGAGAAATCCGTTTTGAGAAGGGGCATCGGCTTACCATCGAGGAAGTCACGGCTTTGCAGGAAGAGAAGTTTTTCGAGAACAATGAGTCCCATACTGTCCACGTCTCCTGCAACCGCGAACTTGACGAACATGATTGCGTCAATATCGTCCGCGTGCGTAAATCGGAACTTTCCGAGCCCATCAACATCCTTGGAACGGACTTGACCGTCAGCGAAACCCACATCACCATACCGGACATCATCGCTTCTCTTTCCTATATGCTCAACCTGATGGAGGGACTTGGCGAGGTTGATGACACGGACCATCTTGGAAACAAGAGAGTGCGTTGTGTCGGTGAACTCATCCAAGACAAATTCCGTGCCGGCCTGTCCAAGATGAAGAGAACCATTCATGACAGAATGTCTACTTCTGACTTGAGCCAGCTTACGATTTCTTCTTTGATCAATATCAAGGCGTTGACTTCTGCTGTCAATTCTTTCTTCAACTCGGATTCTCTTTCCCAGTTCATGGATCAGACTAACCCCTTGGCCGAGCTCACTAACAAGAGGCGTCTTTCCGCTTTGGGAAGAGGCGGATTGACCAGGGACCGCGCTTCTTCTGCCGTTCGTGATGTCCACCCCACCCACTACGGAAGAATCTGCCCTATCGAGACTCCGGAAGGTCAGAATATCGGTCTTATCAGCAACTTGGCCTGCTACGCCAAAATCGACGAGTATGGATTCATTGAGACTCCGTATCGTCCTGTCAAGAATCATTTTGTTGACAACAATGCCGATCACGTCCGTTGGCTTTCGGCTGACGGCGAGAGAAACCATATCATCGCTCAAGCCAACGTCCATGTCAGCCCCGAAGGGGAAATCCTGGATGAGCAGCTTTCTGCACGTCGAAACGGTGAATATATCACGGCCAACAGGGACGAAGTCGATTTCATCGATGCTTCCCCGAAGCAAATCGTTTCCATCGCTGCCGCTTGTATTCCCTTCCTTGAAAATGATGACGGAAAGAGAGCCTTGATGGGCTCCAACATGCAAAGACAGGCTCTGCCTTTGCTCCAGCCGCATGCTCCGTTTGTCGGAACGGGTATCGAGGACAAGATTGCCCACGATTCCGGCGAAGCGCTTCTCTGTGTCGAGGACGGTATCGTCACTTATGTCGATGGTGCCACTATCGTCATCAAGTCGGATTCCGGAGAAGAAAGAAGCTATCGCCTGCGCAAGTTCATCCGTTCCAACAAGCGCACGTGCATCAATCAGACCCCCATCGTCAATGTTGGCGATCGCGTCAAGGCGGGACAGATCATTGCCGATGGACCGGCCATGGATCATGGCGAATTGGCTCTGGGACAGAACGTCCTCATCGCTTTCACGACGTGGCATGGTTACAATTACGAAGACGCCGTCCTTGTTTCCCAGAGATGCGTCTCCGAAGATCTTTTCACCAATATTATCATCGAGGAGTATTCCATCGACAGAAGAAAGACGAAGCTCGGCGACGAGGAATTCACGCGTGATGTCCCCAACCTTTCGGACGACCGCAAGGCGCATCTGGACGAGAAAGGTGTCGTTGTTCCGGGAACGGAAGTTCGCGAAAACGACATTCTTGTCGGAAAGACCACCCCGAAGGGCGAAGTGACCGAGACGAACAACGATCATCTCCTCAAGTCGATCTTCTCTTCCAAGTCCGATGAGGACAAGGATTCTTCTTTGAGAGTCCCTCATGGTGGCGAGGGCATCGTTCTCAACGTCCGCACTTTCTCCCGTGCCAAAGGCGATGAGCTGCCGCCGGATGTTTTGGAATCCATCAAGGTCTATGTTGTCCAGAAGAGAAAGATTCAAGTCGGCGACAAGATGTCCGGACGTCACGGAAACAAGGGTGTCATTTCTCGCATTCTTCCCGTCGAAGACATGCCCTATATGCCGGACGGAACACCTGTCGATATTTTGCTCTCGCCTATGGGCGTCCCTTCTCGTATGAATATCGGACAGGTTCTCGAGGTCCAGCTTGGTTTGGCCTGCAAAAAATTGGGGGTCAAGGTGTCGACGCCGGTCTTTGACGGTGCCTCTGCCCAGGAAATTGCCGATATGATGAAACTGGCCGGAGTCGATTCTGATGGAAAGACCGTTCTTTACGATGGCCAGACCGGTGAGAGATTCGATTCGCGTATTGCCGTCGGCGTCATGTATATGATCAAGCTCGACCACATGGTCGAAGACAAGCTTCACGCCCGTGCCACCGGTCCTTATTCTCTTGT
Source organism: Candidatus Enterosoma merdigallinarum (assembly GCA_018714385.1). Lineage (GTDB taxonomy): Bacteria > Bacillota_I > Bacilli_A > RFN20 > CAG-288 > Enterosoma > Enterosoma merdigallinarum. Next base: position 5,936 of record DVNL01000009.1, read on the forward strand.
CACGCAGCAGCCGCTTGGCGGCAAGGCCCAGAACGGCGGACAGAGATTCGGAGAAATGGAAGTCTGGGCACTGGAAGCCTATGGCGCCGCCTACACTCTGCAGGAAATGTTGACCATCAAGTCCGATGACATGATCGGAAGAAACATGACATACGAGGCTATCCTCAAGGGCAAACCCATCCCCAAGCCCAACATGCCGGAGTCCACTCGTGTCCTTATCAAGGAACTCCAGGGTCTTGCCATCGATGTCACGCTCTTCGATGAAAAGGGCGATACCATCGACATGAACACTATCGCCGAAGATGCCGAAAGAGAGTCTCGCAGAATCCATCACGAAATCGTCAACTTCGATACGAGGAAGGAAGAGCGCGACGAAATGGAAAGAGCGCGCAATGCTCATCTCGAGGAAGAGGAATACGAGACCGATGTCGAAGACAATCAGAACCCCGAGCCCGTCCCTGGTCAGGATGAAGACGAGAACAACTAAGGAGGTCGATTGAAATGTTTGATCTCAACAAGCTGAAGTCCATCAAGATCGGACTTGCCAGCCCGGAAGAAATCCACTCCTGGGGAAAGGGCGAGGTCACCAAGCCCGAGACCATCAATTATCGATCCCAGAAACCGGAACCTGACGGTCTCTTCTGCGAAAAGATTTTCGGTCCTGTCAAGGATTATGAGTGCCATTGCGGACGCTACAAGAAACGCACATTCGCTGGCAAGGTCTGCGAAAAGTGCGGCGTCGAAGTCACCATGAAGTCTGTCAGAAGGGAAAGGATGGGGTACATCAACCTGGCTTTCCCTTGCACCCACATCTGGTATGTCAAAGGCTCTCCTTCCAAGATGAGTCTTGTTCTTGGCATTCCTCCCAAGCAATTGGAGGAAGTCGTCTATTTCGTCTCCCATGTCGTCACCAATCCCGGTCAATCCAATATCCTCAAGTATCGCGAGGTTCTCGATGAGAAGACCGCAAGGGAAGTCTTCCAGCAAGTCATCGACAATGAAATCTTCAAGGCGGGAAAGCTCAAGGATGGCGAAGCCGATTATCAGAGAGGGCAGTACTATCTGAGCCACATTCGGAAGACCAACCAGCCTTTCGATTTCTTCACCATCGGAAAGTTTGTCCATAAGTATCTCGGAGCCGAGTTCGGAATCGGTGCCGAAGCCGTTCTCAAACTTCTCAAGGAAATCGACTTGGATGCTGAGATCAGGCAGGTCACCCAAGATCTCAAGAGCTCCACGGGAGACAAGAACCAGAAGAGAATTAAGGCCATCAAGAGACTTGAAGTCCTCGAGTCTTTCAAGAATTCCGGAATCAAGCCCGAGTGGATGGTCATGACGGTGATTCCTGTCATTCCGCCGGATTTGAGGCCGATGATGCAGCTTGACGGCGGCCGTTATGCCACTTCCGATCTGAACGACCTCTATCGTCAGGTTATCATCAAGAACAATCGTCTCAAGAAAGAGATGGAAGAGCATGCCCCGAACGTCATCATGATCAACGAGAAGCGTATGCTTCAGGAGGCTGTCGATGCGCTCATCGACAATGACAGAAGAAACAAGCCTTCTTCTTCCAATGGCGGAACTGTTTTGAAGTCTCTGTCCTCCACCCTCAAAGGAAAGCAAGGACGCTTCCGTCAGAACCTTCTCGGAAAGAGAGTCGACTATTCCGGCCGTTCCGTCATTGCCGTCGGTCCGGAACTCAATATGGAAGAGTGCGGTTTGCCGCGTGAAATGGCCGTCCAGCTCTTCCGTCCTTTCATCGCCCACGCTTTGATCGCCAATCCCGATTCTGGCGTCACTTCCCAGAGGCAAGCCGACGAGCTTATCGCCAGAATGGATCCGAAGGTCTATGATGCCATCGAAGAGATCGCCAAGAACCATCCCGTCCTTCTCAACAGAGCGCCGACGCTTCACAGATTGGGCATCCAGGCTTTCCGTCCCATCCTCATCGAGGGCAAGGCCATTCGTCTCCATCCGCTTGTCTGCCCGGGATTCAACGCCGACTTCGACGGAGACCAGATGGCTGTCCATGTCCCTCTTTCCAGACAGGCACAGGTCGAAGCCATGAGCCTCATGTTGGCAAACAAGAACATTCTCAAGCCCTCGGACGGCAAGCCTATCTGCGTTCCTTCCCAGGACATGATCTTCGGAAATTACTATCTCACTCTCGAAGATGACGTCAAGATCAACGAAGATTATGCCAAGTACTACGAAAAGCGCGGCGAGCCTCAGATGGCTGCCAAGTTCCGTTCCTATGAGAAGTATGAAGGAAAGGTCTTCTCTGACCCCAGCACGGCTATCCTTGCCTATCAGAACGGACTCCTTTCTCTTCGCACTCGCATTTACGTTCTTGGAAAGTCTTTGAAGAAGAGCTGCTTCAGCCAGCAGCAGAGCGAGTCTTATCTTCTTACGACCGTCGGAAAGCTTATCTTCAATGCCATCTTCCCGCAAGACTTCCCCTTCATCAATTTCCCCTTCCGCGACAGCAAGACCGCAAAGAAGGACTATGCCGACAATTTCTCTGCCACTCCCGATTCTTTCTTTGTGACGCCCAAGAAGGCCTATGAAGCTGTCATCGCCTCCGGCAAGTTCAAAGAGGGAGACGACTTCGATGCTTTCAAGGAATACTGCCGTCTCCAGCCTCTGCGTTCTCCCATCGACAAGAAGGGCATCCAGACGATGATGGACTTTGTCTTCCGCAAATACGGAGCTGTCAAAACGGCCCACATCATGGATCTTTTCAAGAATCAGGGCTTTGATTACTGCACCAAGTCCGGCCTGACCATTTCCTTGGACGATATGAATCCGCTCAAGGGAAGAAACGAGCTCTATGAGGAGGGGAGAAAGCAGATCCATCGGATCGAGGAAAAATTCGAAGAAGGCTATCTCACCGAAGAGGAGAGGCATAATGCCGTCGTCGAATATTGGAACCGTCTGAAGACCGGCCCGATCACCAAGATGCTCAACAAGCGTATGACCGAGGCCAGCCGAAATCCGATGTTCATGATGATGGAATCTGGCGCCAGAGGTTCCAAGGACAACTACATGCAGCTCATCGGTATGAAGGGCTGTATGCTTGACTCCACCGGCCGAGCCATCGAGGTTCCTGTTACTTCCTGTTATGCCGATGGACTCTCCGTCAGCGAATACTTCACTTCTACCCATGGTACTCGTAAGAACGGTGCTGACACCGCCCTGAAGACAGCCGACTCTGGCTATCTGACAAGAAAGCTTGTCGATGTCTCCCACAACGTCGTCGTCCGCGAAGAGGATTGCCATTGCGACCATGGTATCATCGTCCGTGAACTTCGTGATGATTCCGGCGAACTCATCTCCAACCTCTATGATCGCATCGTCGGCCGCTTCTCCATGCATGACATCGTCAATCCCGAGACGGGGGAAGTCATTGTTCCTGAGAACACTCTCATTGATGAAACGCTTGCTCAAGACATCATCGATGCTGGAATCAAGGAAATCGAGATTCGTTCCATCCTCACATGCGATTCGACGGATGGCGTCTGCGTGCACTGCTATGGCAGAAACCTTGCCACGGGTCGTCTTGCCGAAATCGGCGATACGGTCGGCATCATGGCCGCCCAGTCCATCGGCGAACCGGGAACTCAGCTTACCTTGAAGAACTTCCATACTGGAGGTGTCGCCGGCCAGAAGGACATCACCACCGGTCTTCCTCGTGTCACCGAATTGCTCGAGGCCAGGAACCCCAAGAGCAAGGATCTTGCCTTGATCACAACGATTCGCGGCGAAGTCATCGACGTGCGCGAAGAAGGCAAGAGACAGATTTTCACTATCAAGAACGAACTTGAAGAAAAGACGTTCACGTCGTATCCTTTCTCTGTCCCCTGTGTCGCCAAGGGGGCCCAGGTCAAGGCTGGACAGGCCTTGACGAAGGGGCACATCAACCTCAAAGAACTGCTCGACTGCACGGATCTTGCCACCGTCCGCAACTACATCATCAAGGAAGTCAAGTCCGTCTATGCCGGCAACGGCATCGCCATCGCCGACAAGCACCTGGAAATCATCGTCCGCCAGATGACCAACAGGCTTCTTGTCATCAACAGCGGTGACACGGACCTGCTCCCTGGCAGGAAGGTCACCCATATCGACTTCACCGACAGGAACAGAAGAGTTCTCGTCCACGGCGGAAAGCCTGCCGTCGGACGTCCGATTGTCCTCGGCATCACCAAGGCTGCGCTTGATACCGAATCCTTCCTCTCCGCTGCTTCCTTCCAGGAAACGACACGCGTCCTTACCGATGCCGCCATCAAGGGCAAGATGGACTATCTTGTCGGCCTGAAGGAGAATGTTATGATCGGAAAGCTGATTCCTGCCGGAACCGGCATCCGACCCCTGAGCGACTTCTACCCGAAGGAAGAGGATTCCTCCAATCCGGCCCCGTTCGATCCCCAGGATCTCCCCGAAACTGGCGGAAAAGCCCAGCTCATCAAGTAGAGACTTCATTCGGAGCGCCAGGCAACGCCTGGCCTCCATTATGCGGCCGTAGTTCAGTGGCAGAACCTCAGCTTCCCAAGCTGATCACGCGGGTTCGATTCCCGTCGGCCGCTCCATCGAGAGAAATACCGGCATGTCTTAGGGCGTGCCGGTTTTTGTTTGCCAAATCGGGGCGAGTCTTATGGTGACAATTTTTAGTGGTCCATATTGATTGCTATTCTGATTGATAGCTTTATTGGTTGATGCCCTTGATTTTGAATCGCTGGGGGGGGGTAAAATGCCCGTGGAGGAAAAGAAAAATGAAGACTTGCAGAAAATGCGGCCATGAGATCCAAGATGACTTTAATGTCTGCCCCTATTGCGGGAGTCGGCAGGACAATAAGATTACATGCCAGAATTGCGGCGCGATTGTCGAGGATGATGTTGCTTTCTGCCCGAGATGCGGGAAAGACCCGAGAGTGAAGCAGGCGTCAACCACTGTCCATTATTCCACAAGACCTTCCTACTCCTATGACGACAAACCCATAAAGGGAAAAGCGCTGGGTGTATTGATTGTCTTCCTGCTGAGCATCATAGGCTTCATTTTGGTCTATGTGATTGGGGATGAGGAGGCCAAGCAGGGGGCAAAAATCATGCTGATTGTCGAGATTTGTCTCGGCGTTTTCTTGGGTATCTTGATGGGCATCGTCATGTGCGCCGGCATGTCGGCGGCAGGATATTGATTGAGTATCTGAGGAACGAATGATAACAAAGGGGAGAAAATTCGCTCCCTTTTTGTTTAAGGAAAACTGACCGCATAATGTGGTATAGTGGATAAAAAGAGGAACGAAAAATGAAAAGAAAAAGAGTATTTTCCCTTCTTCTTTGTCTTCCATTCGCTTTCCTTGCCGGCTGTTCCAAGGGACAAGAGGACTCTTCGGGAAGGCAAAGTAATTCGACCTCCAACAATGGTTCTGTCTTTGAACCGTCGACGAATCTGACTACACCGTCTCGTGTCTGGGAGGAAAAACTGAGTGACGGCGGCGTGACGCTGAACTCGGATCCTGTCGAGATTCAAAAGGACATGGGGGAAGTCCGGATTCCCTTCTCGATCAGCTGGAGAAATACGACGCTTATTGATGAAAAGGTTTCTCTTTCGGATACATCCATTCTTCCCGATGATGCCGTGAAGGTCTCCTATACCACCCAAGACATGAGCAACATCATCAATGGCGGGAATATCGTCATCGATACTTCAAAGATCGTCGGAATAGGCGAAGTTTACATCGAAATGTCCTTGGATTCCGGTAACACGTCGAATTCAGGGACAGTCGTCAAGAAGATAACGGTTGTCGATGAAATCGTTGTCGATTATTGGAACGAGACTTTGATCATCGATTTTTCAGGCCTTCAAAAGAATATACCTGATGGTGTCATACCCTATCTCCAGATTTCGGATAATGATCATGTCGTTGGGACGAAGAATCCCAATACGGGAGACGTCAAATCTTTCCACCAAGTTCCTCTGGACGACGCTAGCAATGGCGTTGCCACGATTTCATTTCAATATGCTGTGGGCCACGATTATTCTTTGGCGTTCTATGCAACCATCGATGAAAAAATAAGATTTTGCGATTTGTTTGAGGCTGTTGGCACAGGTAGTACGGCTGTGGGATACAACCAATATGTTGATGGCATTCTGACTTTTATCGAGGAGGATGCTACACTTCGCTTGTCTACAGATTCTGATTGGCAGCTCTAAAAGGACAAAAAGAAAAGCCGCCATTTTCTTGGCGGCTTTGTGTCTGGAAGAATTTACTTGCTGCTGAAGCGCCCTTTGTTCTTCCCTTTGCTGGGATGGACGAGGACACCGGCGTCTTGATTTTCCGCCATTGCCTTGGTGTACTCCATCGCCTGCTGCTTGGTGTCGAAAAGTTTCAAGACACGGCCGCTTGCGATTTTGACCTGCCATTTTCCATCAGAAGCTCTTTTGGAAAGATGGTAGATCTTCCCTGCGGTCCGAACGTCTTCCTTTTCCTCGTTGATTTCTTTTTCTTTTGCCATAACCCCTCCTGTTCTATCTTTAAATCATAATATTACAAAAGAGGCTAAGAAAGATAGGCCTCTGATATCCGTCTTCTAGTCGATACACGAGTTTTTCATCATTTTGTATGTCATGTTGTCGAGCGCGACGAGATTGACTGTCATATTCTTTACCTTCAGGAAATCGTTGATGGTTTGAATGGCAATCGAGATCGCTTCTTCCTTGGGATATCCGAACACTCCTGTCGAGATGAGGGGAAAGGAGATGGATTGAAGGCCGTGTTCAAAGGCCATGTTGAGAGAATTCCAATAGGCTTTTCTCAATATTGTGTCTTCGTGGTGCTTGCCGTCGATATAGATTGGGCCGACAGTATGAATGATATAGCGGCTTTTAAGGTGGAAGCCATCTGTCATGCAGCATTCGCCGATGTTGATGTGGCCGATTTGGTTGCAGGCTTCCATCAGTTCGGTGAAGCCCGCCTTATTGAATATGGCGCCACAAACACCGGAACCTGGTTGCAGGTAGCAGTTTGCGGCATTGACTATGGCGTCACTGTCCATCTCCGTCAGATCGCCTTCGATGAATCTTAAGGACATGAAAGTGTCCTCCTAATAGTTACTATACCACTTTTTTCTCATAAGAGGTTAAAAAGTCTGAAACCCCTTACAGACAGCAAGGAATGAAAAGGCCACATCCTTTCTGGTGTGGCCGAATTTGCAAACTACTCCGTCAAAAGGCTTTCCATGGTCGGGATGACTTCCGACATCGAGATTTCGGGATAGCTACCCATCGCTTTTGAATCATAAATGATATTGCCTTTGACAAGGAAGCATCGGATCCCGCAAGCGGCGGAACAATCTCCATCTTCCAATGTATTGTTTCCAAAGAGAACGACTTCTTCGGGTTTTAAGTTGAACTTTTCCAGCAACGATTTGAAATACTTGGGGTTCGGTTTTGAATAGGTGCTGTTTTCGTAATAGGTTAAGTAATCGAAATCCTCCGGCTTCAGGTTGATGAAGGACAAGCGAGTTCTTGTTCCGACGAAAGGAAATATCGGATTCGTCGACAGAATGACTTTGTCGAAATGCTCATTGGCAAAACGGACGATATCGGCGGCAAGAGGATTGGAGCCGCAGAAGGCCTTGGAATCAAAGAATTCGTTTTCGTAAAAAGCATCAAAAAGAGGCTTGTCTGCCAGCCTTTGTTCGCCATAGACTTCCGCGAAATAATCCCAAAAGACTTGCTCGTTTGTCTTGGAACCGTCATTGAGCATCATTCTCTTGGTTCCTTCCCAGATCGTGGCGACCATCATGTCGAGATCCTCATAGCCGTGGCTTCGCATCTTCTTATAGAGAAGGCCGAAATAGCTTTTCGTAAACTGCTTTTCGTCCATCGGCAGGAGAGTGCCGTCCAAATCGAAGAATATTGCCTTAGTCATTGGAAAGCTCCTTAAAATTGAAAGTCTTCTTTTTCGGAATCTATGAATTCGCCATGAATGTTGTCAAGGCGGAAGACGATCGTATTGGGATCTGTCGCAGAATACATTTCTTTGAGGGCAGGATATTCATCCAGGAGAAGGGTTTTGATTTTGATATCTTCGACTTCAAAGGCCTCGGCAGTCAGACGGACCCAGGCCTTGCCGTCAAAGGCGCAAAGAGCGACAAAAGGAGAAGAGAGGATTTGTTGGTAAACAGACTTCCTTTTGCCTGTTTGGATGTAAATTCTATCGTCAATGAGGGAAAAGGTTCCGAAAGGTCTCAAGGAAGGCTTCCCATGCTCATCGATCGTTGCCAAATAGTAGGTTTGGCACTGCTTGACAAAAGAGACGAGCTTTTCTTTTGTCACTTTGAATGATCCTCTCTCTTGGCGCCCCAGAAGAACAGGGCGACTGTACCGGGGCCAGTATGGGCACCGATAGTCGTGCCGATATCATAGACTTCCACCTTTCCATTCAAATGAGGGAATTTTTCTTCAATCAACTTTGCAAGCGAATTGGCTTCTTCAGGAACATCAGAATGAGAGATAAAGCACTTTTGTGAATAATCAATGCCATTTTCAGCCAATTTCTCCATTTTGGAGAGAAGCCTCTTCTGTGCCACCTTGACTCCCATTGCCTTTTCTCCGGGAATCAGCTTTCCGTCTGCATTGACGTGGATGATGGGACAGATGCCAAGCATATTGCCAAAAAAGCCAGCAGTTTTGGAAATTCTTCCGCCTCTGACGAAATATTCCAATGTTGTGGAGAAAACCCAATGGTTGACATCCAGACGATGTTCTTCGACGAATGACTTGAGTTCCTCGATATCTTTGCCTTCATCGCGAAGGTCGGCCAGCTTGTCCATAAGGAGGCCGTATCCCGAGGAAGCAGCGAGGGAATCCATCACATAGAGCTTTCTGTCGGGGAATTCTTCGTCCAGCATTTTCTTGGCTGTAAGAGCAGACGAATAGGATCCCGTGATTCCGGAAGAAAGCGTCAAATGAAGAAGATCCTTTCCTTGCGAGAGGAAAGACTTGAAATAATCGTAGTATTCGCCGACGGCAACTTGTGATGTTTTTGTCATCGCCCCATCGCGCATGGCTTGATAGAATTCATGCATGCTCTTTGTCTTGCCTAAATCATCGACATACTGCACGTCGCCCAGGACATAGTGGTAACACAGATATGGGATGCCACGCTCCTTGAGCTTTGAGGCGCTCAAATCGGCAGTGGTGCAACAGCTGAGAACAAATTCACTCATTCTTGACCCTCCTTGATAGATGGTTGCTGATTTGTCAAACCTTGAAGAGTATAGGGAATTTTGCCTAAAATCACAAGAAAACCGGCAAGGCCTCGATTCTTCTCTGAATCTCTTTGAAGCAATTTGCCAGCGGATATCCGTCGACAAGCGTATGGCTGACCGTCAGATTGAGCGTGCAGTGGTAGGTGCCATCGCTTTCTTGACGATAGCGATCAAACAAAGAGCGGGGAACGGACAGGGAATCGTAGTTGTAGGCGGGTGTTGGATGTCGAACTCCTTTCAAAGAAAGAAGAGGAATGGATGTTGCATAAATGACGTTCGGTTCTTTGCACATCGGAAAGCGATCCAACTCTTGCGTCGAAGGGAGCTTCTTTGCTTCTTCGATCGTTTTTCTGACGATAGATGTAAAACCATCGAAGTCCATCTTCATTTCGCATCCGGCGTTTTGATAGATGCCATCGTTTCCCATGACGGTGAAAGTCGGGTGGACGACATCGTAAATATAGATATGGCCATCCACCTCGCGCATACGCATTTCCGGAATGGCGTTGACACCAAGAAGAATGAAATACAAGAAGGATTCGAAGAAGGAAATCCCTTTTTCTTTTGCCAGAAGGACGACTCTCGTGACATCCATATCGACATCGAAGCCGTATGTCGGATCGGGGAAAGAGCGAAACCACTCATATTGGTTTCTTTTGGCATAAGTCTGTAAATCGATTTCCTGTCTCATGGTTGCCTCCTTGAAAAAGAAAAGCCGATCCCGAAGGATCGACTTTTCTGTTTTGACTTATGGTCTTTTAGCCGAGAATCGCATCGACAAGAGCGTTGGCAGCAAGACCGGCTCTGGCATAGGACTGGGTTTCTCCAGCGCCGATTTCACCAAAAGCGGTGCCTTCGTCGTACTTGTTGCCTGCAAGATCATAGGAAGCATCGTCGAACATGTCTTTGGTGAGTTCCTTGCCCACGAGAGCCTTGGAGAGGGTTTCTTCATAGGTATCGACATAGTTGACGTAGGCTTGGACGCCACCGGTGGAAACGGCATACATCGGAGTGAAGTTGTGGGCGCCTTCGCAAGGGACGCCGACTTCGATTTCCTTGATAACCTTGTTTTCAACTTTGGCCTTGATGGCGACGCCATAGATGCTAGACCAAGACATATAGACGGAGAAACCATAGTAGATGGACGAATCCGTCGAGCTTTGGAAGCCCTGGGCAGTGACGGAAGTGGAATTGGAAGTGGGTTTGAGGTTGTTTTCGTCGAGATAATCCGAGACTTCGTCGATGACGTTCGTGTTGATAGCATCACGCTCGATAAGATGGGCGACCGAAGCGGCGAGAACGGCGATTTCAGTTCTGGCATTTGTCTGTGTGGCGTGAGCGATGATGGTGTCGACGGCAGTGAAATTGTTTTCTTCGGGATCGACAGTCACGGTTTTCAGGGCATCGGTGATGGCATAGTCGGTTTTGTCGAGGATGAGCTTCTCCATGTTTCCCTGGAGATTGGCAAGATATTCGGGGTAATAGTCTTTTCCATCACCCGCAGCCCAAATGGGCGTGAAGTTGTGGACATTTTCGCCCGGGGCACCGATCTGAAGGGCAAGAGCTTTGTTGTTGCTGTCGAAGGTCACCTTGACGGCGACACCGTATTGATTTCCCCAACTTTCATATTGGACCCAGCCATAGGCGACATTTCCCACGACATAAGAATGGACGCAGTCGGAGAAATCGTAAGTGTTTTCGTTTTCGACATCCAATCCCGGAAGCGGATTGCTGAAAATATCGGTGGCGATATCCGGATCTTCGGAAGATGTGGTGGAAGAAGCCGGGGGAGTGCTCGGCTCGACGAGATCCGAAGGGGTACGGAGAGAGCAACCGGCAAGGGTCGTGAGCGAGAGGAGGGGAACAACTAACAATAATTTTTTGTTTTTCATAGTATATATACCTATCCTATCTAATTTATTCTATCAACTTTTGCTTTTAAGTGGTGATAATTTTTGATGCTTTTGTTAGGCTATATTTCAAGAGAGGCCCAAACATGGCAAGAATCATATTGGTCGGTGGCGGTTCTTCTTCCGGAAAAACTTATGTGACGACGCAAGTCATCCGCAATATCGGCGAGGAGAATGTCACGAGAGTGACTCTTGATGATTACTACAAAGATCAAACGACTATCGATATCGAAGATCGCAAAAAGGTCAATTATGATCATCCGAAAGCGTTCGACTGGCCTCTTTTGCGCGAGCAGATTCGAAATCTTAAAGAAGGGAAAGCCATCGACAAACCGGTATACGATTTCACAATTCACAACCGAAAAAAGGGAACGGAGCGTATCGTTCCAAAAAAGATTGTTGTCGTCGAGGGTATCATGGCCTTGGTGGACAAAAAACTCCGCGATATCGGCGATATGAAAATCTTTATTTCTGCGAGTCGTGAACGCAGGCTCCTCAGGCGTATCATCCGCGATCGTAAGGAGAGAGAAAGAGATTTTGAGGGTATCGTCGTTCAGTATTTTTCGACCGTCCAACCGATGTTTGAAGAAATCATTGCACCTTCGAGCAATTATGCCGATGTCATCGTCAACAATGATGGCCGAAAAAATCTGGCCATTGATGTGCTGACTTGCGTTTTTCGTCGGGAGCTTGAAAAGGCCTCCTTGGGCGAAAGCCAAGAAAGAGCAATGGACGAAGAATTCTCTGAAAAGAATCTTACGGACGCTTTCCAGCTGTGAAGAATTCCCTTTAAAAAAGTTGACTAAGGGATTTGGATATAATACAATAATTTCCGCTGTAAAAAGTCCGTTTGGGGCTGTAGCTCAACTGGGAGAGCGCCTCCATGGCATGGAGGAGGTCGTGGGTTCGATCCCCATCAGCTCCACCAAGGCAAAGAAAACGCCCGATTATGTCGGGCTTTTTTCGTTTTCTGGTGAGAATTGGTGAGAATCGTTCCCGATCATCTCCTACTTGTCGATCGGTTTTGTCGATCATCCCGTCGCCGTGGCAGTCTTGCAAGGATTCAGAACTGTCCGTCTTTCTTCTTCCTCCCTTCGACCATCCTGTCGATGGTGACCACGGCGGCGTTCCTCTTCTTCGGAAAGATGTGTGCATAGACCCGCATCGTGATCTCCGGCGTGGCGTGCCCGACGAGGCTCGCGATGACGGGGACCTCCGTCCCGGCATTGATCAGCATCGAGACGTATGAGTGCCGGAGGTCGTGCACCCGTATATGGGGGATGCCGGCGATCCTTTCGCATTCGTCCTTGAATACCTCGAGTGTCGTGTCTGCGACCGGTTTCGGCCCACCGACGAGGAACCATTCCTCCGAGTAGTATGGCATCCTCCGCAAGGCCTCCACGTTCCTTCTCAGCTCCTCGGCGAGCAGGGAGGGTATGGGCACGTCCCTCACGGAGGACCTGTTCTTCGGGTTGGTGATGACGTAGGGCTTTCCGCGTATCTTCTGGCAGAGGCTCTTCGTCACGGAGAGAAAGGGGTATTCCCCGTCGTGGAAGTCCGTCACCTTGAGGGCGTTCGCCTCTCCCTTCCTCATCCCGGCGAAGAAGAGGACGAGGACGAGAAGCCTCGCATGGGAGAGCAGTTGTGTGTTCTTTCCTTTTTCCCTCTCCTTTTCGATCGCTTCGTTCGCGGCCTTCTCCCATCGCCAGAACTGTTCGATCGTCCAGTAGCGAAGAGGAGGATCCGCGTGGACGGAGTTTGGATCCTCCGTGAAGTTCGACGCGCGTCCCTGCTCCCTGTTGCAGAGGGAGAACTCCTGCTCGGCGAAATGGAAGAGCTGACGGAGAACCTTGAAGATCCTCTTGAGGTAGGGCAGGCCGAGTCCCTTCCCATCGAGCGTAGACTTCCACCTCTCGATGTCTGCCACGCCTATTCTGATCACTGGGAGGTCGCCGAGATGGGGGAGGATGTTGATGCGGACGATCTTTTCGTAGAAGAAATATGTCGACTCCCTTCTGGTCCTTCGGATCCTTTCGAGGAAGGCGATCGCCACGGCATTGAGAGTGGTGTGCGGATCTGTCGATCCGTTCATCTGGGCACGTAGGGCCGCCTCCAGGGCGACTGCCTCTTTCCTGGTACGGGCAGTCCTGGAAATATGACGGTATCTTCCCTCCTTGTCCTTGTAGGATATCTGGACTCGCCATTTTCCGTCCTCCTTCCTTTTGTAGAGCGACATCCGGTCACCTCTTCTCGGGACGGACGTCCACGATGGATATCCCGAGGAAGTTCGACAGGGTCCGGATGCCCTTCTCCGTTGCTTGGAGGCTTTCCCCGTCGCCTGTCAGCATCCCCTTCCGTTCTAGGGAAAGGCAGACTGGAAGGGATCCCCCGACCGGAAGGAAGAAGTTCTGGGTCATCTCGTGACGTCTCTGGAGCAGAGCCTCTACCAGCTTCGAAGGAGAGTGCAGGCCGACGCAGATGAGGAGGCACTTGAACTCGGCGGATGTGATCCCCCTGTAGCGCTTGCCGAACATCCTATCCCTCCTTCGTTCCGAAGACGGTCTTGGGGTAGGGGGCGCAGAAGCCGACGATGGCGATTTCTTCGAGCTCCTCTCGGGATTGATAAAGATGGACATCGTCCCACTTTCCGGAGTACTTTATCTCTTTTGCCTTGGCGATCGCCTCGTAGAACGTGATCGGCCTTCGGCTCGAGTCCACGAGGCGCAAAGTCTTTTTTTCTCGAATAGAGTGGTTGTATCCGTAATTGATGCATACTATTACATATTCTCTGCTTTTCATTTCACCAATTCCTTTCCTTTGCTTTTCCTTTCTTTCTTGATTCCGAGGATGCAGTACCCTGGCTTGAGTCCGTATTCCGGGACGTTCTCGAGGAGGTATGTGATGCGGTAGCGGTCCTTCGTGACCGTGCACGTCCCCCAGAAGTCCTCCTTTACGAGGAAGCGTATCTTGTCCCCGACCTTGTAGCCTCTGTCGTTCCTCCGGAGCTCGAAACGCTTGAGTCCTTCTCTTATCGCCCGATAGTATTGCTTCTCTACCTTCAAATCGTGCGTCATGCCCTTCTCCTTTCCAGGATCAGCGCCTTGCGTATCGTCGCCTGGATCCTGTCCCTCTTCACGACGATCTTCCTGTCGGACTCCGACACGACTTCCCCGACGATCGTCAAGATCTTCTTGACGTGCTTTTTCCCCTCGTAGGTCCATCCGACGTACTCGATCCTCTCCCGATAGCCTTCGTTCCCCTTTCTCATTCTTCCCCGTCCTCCAATATCTCCGATGCCCTCACGGCCCGGTCCCAGACGACGCCGACTATCGGGACGAGCGTGAACCCTGCCGGGTTCGCGTTCATGACGTCAGCGACATCGCAGTCCGCGGATTCCACCTGGATCCCGATCCCCTCGCCGTATTCGTGCGCGAACCCCACGAAGTCGTCGTCCGCGAGGTCGCCTTGGTAGACGAGATAGCTGCCGTAGTCCTTCAGGGACAACGGGGGATCTTCCTTCATGTCCCTGAACAGGGCCTTGAAGGCCTCGTACCAGGTCCATCCCTGCATCCCGCGCCTGATCGAGATCGTCCCGTATTTGTTCCAGTCGTTCACCCGCTTCCGGCAGTGCGCCACCGCCGAACGCACGATCGCGACGATCTCCGCGTCCGTGGGAGGGTCGCCCACCCCGTCAACGATCTCGGCCAGCCTGCCGTCGTCGATCGTCGCTCCCATACCTTCCGTCCTCCTTTCTGTCTCTCTCATCGCTCTGCCTCCTTTCCCCAGTCCGTTTCTTCTGGGAACTCGTCTATGCGGCTCCCCTTCCTGGAAAGGGTCTCCGTCCTTCCGTCCGACTTGGCGACGACGATCTTCTCCGTGTCGGCGTGCCGGATCCTTCCCCAGACGTCTTCCTTCCCTTCCCGGACTATCCTGTGGATCATCTCCCTTTCCTCCTAGTTCGGCCAGTGCGGGGACATCAGCGTGTCCCGGATCTCCTGCCTCCGCTTCAGCTCCGCCGGCGATATCGTCTCGACTTCCTTCTTGCGACCGAGCTCCTTGATCGTGTTCTTCACCATGTCCTTGAGGGTGGTGTCGAACGTGGCGTTCGGGTCTATCCTCTTCGCCGCCTCTTCGTCCCTTCCGGTCTGGAACGCCTTCTCCACGCCCTTCCTCAGCGCCATCGGGTTGACCGAGTAGCGCGTGGCCTTTCCCTTGACGTAGGTGGCGTTTATGAGTCCCTTCTCCTTGAGCCGGGAGAGGACGTACTGTATCGCCCTGCCGTCGATGTGGATCCAGTCTGCGAACCAGGAGAGGCGGATGGCCTTCTCCTCGCCGTCCTGGCACAGACCGAAGATGAGGGCGTAGCAGATGAGCTCGTTGCCCTGCAGTCCCAGACCTGTGATCATCCATGCGGGGATCTGGATGTAGTTTTCAATCTTGAGCATCTTTCCTCCTTTCCCCTTCCCGCCCCGACGTCCTCGAACCAGAAGAGCAGGTTCTCGATGGCGAGGTTCCCCTCGTCACCGTCACGATACGTGACGCGGATGCCGCGTGGGCTGTATGCCTCCATCGTCGCGCGGAAGAAGGAGATGGCCATCGCCATCGGGATGGACAGCCTCCTCCCCGCCACGTAGACCATGTGTCTCCGTCCCGGGAGCTCCTTGAGGTATCTCCCCATCGTCCTGTCCGTCTTGCTGACGGAGAGGACCCTTCCCCTCGACGAGCAGTAGTAGGCCCTGTTCCTCGACTCGCAGATGAGGCAGAACCTCTCACGCATGGGAGAAATAGTCCTCTGCCCGCCTGGAGACCGTCTCCCTGTCCACTCCTAGGATCCCGAGGTACCGGTAGACGATCGGACTCGGTATGGAGTGGATGCCCGGGTTGACGAGGCCGTTCTGCCGGATCTCGTCCTCGAAGCTCTCCTCCATGGAGCGGTATGTCTTCGACGACCTGTGCCGGGATATCTTCAGAAGGGACTCCAGGATGAACATGACCAGAGAGCGATCGTAGTAGGGCTTGTCCAGCATCGCGGAGAAGTCCTCATAGCTTCTTGCCTTCATTCCCCCATCCTCCCTTCTTCGGCACCTCTATCGGCCTGGAGGGCTTCTCCTGTGGGAACAGGAGGGTCATCGTCTCCCCCGAGTCGTAGTTCTTGAGCCAGTTGTCCGTCGCCTCGTCCAGGATCCATTCCATCCTTTTCCTCTCCTCCAGGTAGCTCCTCTGCAGGGTCTGCAGGCAGTCCTGCAGTGCGGCCTTGACTCGCTTGACGGCCTCGGGGACGATTAACATCCCCCCGAACTCGAGGTCGCCGATCTCGTCCACCATCCTTTTGACTGCCTCCCTGTCCTTTAAAATGACGCTGTCTTTCAATCCGATGTTGTCGAGGGATCGTGCGAAGTAGACCATGTCTCTCGATGGCATCTGGATGCCCACTGGGTAGTTCAGCCCGCTCCGCCTGGCGACGAGTCGGTATCGTTCGTCGTAGCCCATGCGGACGTTCTCTATGACGTTGCGGACGTAAAGTCTGTATATGTTCTCGACGGCATTCAGGTCTGCCTTCAGGTTCTTCCCATAGGCGATGGCGCACATTCCTTCCCGCCAGACGCCGGAGGAGCCCAGGGACCCCTCGATCGCGACAGTCATGCCGTCTGCGTCCCGTCCCGGTCTTAACCCCTTGATGAGGTTCTCCAGCTCCTTCGTCATTTCCTTCCCCCTCCTTTTCGCATCATCCTCCTGGCCATCCTCTTCGACATCCTTCTCCTGCCCAGGCCCTCCGCCTGGCAGAAGTCCACTTGCTCGTCCTTCTTCCTGTCCTTCACCGTCACCATCCAGTAGCCCTCACCGAGACCGATGAGGGCGACGGCGGCGCCGCATCCGAAGTCGACTGCCTTCGACAGAGAGGTGAAGAGCCTCTCGTCCAGGTATCGGCCGCCGGAGATCGTCGATACGAGGTACCTGTCCTTGATCATCGCTTTTCCTCCTCGAAGAAGATTTCGACCGGGACGTTTAGGAACTCCGCTAGCTTGACGAGCTCTCTTTGACGGAAGTCCGTCTTTCCGTTCAATCTGCTGTACAGTGTCTCGTCGCAGATGCCCAGAAGGCGCGCTATGCGGACATTCGATATGCCTTTTTCGCGAATTATCTTTTTTACGGGATGTTCCATACCTTTCCTCCATTTTTTTTGGAAGTTCCGTTTATTATTTTCCCATTTTTTTTTTTTTGTAAAGAGTTGGCTATAAATTTTTCCATTTTTTTTAGAATTAAGGCATGGAAAAACTTGCCAAAAAACTTGTTTATTACAGGAAATTGAATGGTTTGAAGCAAAAAGATGTCGCCCAGCATCTCCATCTGGCAAACCAGACCTATGCCGCATATGAACAGAACGTCAGCGAGCCCGACTGCGCCACCCTCGTCGACATCGCCGATTTTTATGGGATATCGCTCAATCAGCTCCTTGGGGACGAGAAGGACTATCTCATCATCTCCCGCGAACAGTACCAAAGCTTGATCGAGGCGAAGGACGAGCACGCGAGGGCGAACGAAAAGATCACCCATATAATCCAGGGGATCTCCGGGGCAGACAACAGCGTTCGGATCAACGGGGACAACAACGTGGTCAACATCAATTCTGGGGACAGAGAGGAAAAGTAGAGGGAATCGATGGCAGACAGCCCCGGATAGGGGCTTTTCTTGTGCCCGGACAGACCCACGAAATTTTTTTCGTTAGTAGGCGAAAAACTTTTCGTCACACCCACGAAATATTTTTCGTCAGTACCCACGAAAATTTTTTCGTGCCCCCAGACCCCCATAATAATGATCTGTATATTTATTTCTTTTAATTCACTCTGTAATGTTTATGATGTATTCCGCGCGCGATGGATCGCACGCTCCATGGTATCCTCTCGACCCCGCCCACGGATGACGGCGCCGGCGAGGAACGGCACGACGGACCTGTGCCGGCAACCGCTTTGCGCCCTGTCACGCATTTTGTCCCGAAACGAGCCCCGAAAAGGGCTCTTTTTTGGTCTGTTTACTACCAATTTTCGCAAAAAAAGTGGCTGTGCAATCGCAATATTTCAGAATTTTATCGAAGTTTGTGGACACCTGTCCTGGGGTGGCCGAAAATAGAACCGTAACGTTACCGATGGGCATCGCTGGAATCGTCGTGCTCTCCGTCCTGGGAGGCCTAGCCGTCCTCCCGTGGATCGCGGAGCTGATCTACGTCATCTCCCTACGTGGCTCCGCAAGGCGGACAGAGGGTTTCCTCTGCACCCACCTCCGCTACCTGGTCTACATCACAGGAAAGGTCCGCTCCGGGAAGACCACCTTCCAGGCAGGCTACGCCAACATCCGCACCAAGGACCTCATCCGCCGTGCCAGGCGCAAGGTCCGCTTCGTCGCCCTCGCCTTCCCGGAGGTCCCGTTCGACGCCGTCCAGGGCCGCATAAGGGATGCCTTCGAGCGCGGCGAGATCGACTCCCTGGCGACCGCCCAGGGCCTGCTGGCGAAGGGGCAGATCCTCTCCCGCTATGCCGGCCTGTCCTACGACAACCACCTCGCCGCCAAGCCCGTCCCGTTCGTCACCCTCCTTGCCGACTACGTCGATGCCCAGTGGGCACTCATGCGCAACAATTACGTCTACTACTACGCCAAGGCCTTCCACTCCTGGGTGACCGGGAACGACGCCATGGACTACACCCCCGATATGCTCGCCATCAAGGACAGGGCACTCAATCCCGGGGCGAAGGGATCCTCCGTCCAGGACGACTACCACCTTCTCCCCTACTCCATCATCTGCGAGGACGAGAAGCAGCTCTCCGGCAAGGACTGCACGCAGTTCATGGCCTACGCCAAGGCCGACTCCGGCTCCGCCGACTGCATGAGGCTCATCGGCCAGCTTGGCCAGGAGACCATCTACTACACGACCACGAACCAGTACTGGGGCTCCGACGTCAACCGCGAGAGGGATCTCGCGACCGAGATCGTTGCGATGGAGAAGTCCGTCGCCATAAACCCCCGGTTCTGCGAGATGGCCCTCATCCGCCTCGTCGAGATCCCGGCGAGGATCGTCCTCTGGTGGCGCAGGCTGCGAAAGGGGCCGACGGACCCCTACCTTGTCAACTCCAAGGCCCGCTCGTTCCTGGGCCGCACGATGGACCTCCGCAAGAGGGTCGCCTCCCACTCGTTCGTCTTCTTCAAGGGGAGGATATGGCACGACGCCAACGACTTCGGCAAGGCCAAGCCCGCGAACGGTGCCGTCGACCAGCTGAGGGCGGTGATACCCGTCCGCTACTGCCGGGGGAGCACCAACACCTTCGAGTTCCACTCCGTGCAGCGCCGTCTCATCTCCCAGTCCCGGTGGAGGCTCACAGACGAGCCGTCACAGCCGAAGGACGAGGACCTCGCCGACAGGGTGCTTCGCAAGAGGCCTGGGGCGAGGAAGCCGCGCAAGTCCGCCTAGGCGCGCGATACCTTTGCTCTTACTATCTAAAGATAGTAAGAAGTAAAGCGAAGGCCGCAGACGCCA
>DVNL01000010.1 GCA_018714385.1 Candidatus Enterosoma merdigallinarum
CTCGCCGGGGTTCCGTCGAAGACGACGGTCTGCCGGCACGTCAACGCCGGATGCGCCGCGGTCAAGCCGAAGGATCTCCCGAGACAGGGCATGCTCAAGAAGAGGAAGCGCAAGGAAAAGCCGATGAGCCCTTATGAATACGGCGGGTCATACGCCTCCAAGGAAGGCCGGCAATACGACGACTACATCAAATTCAGGAGGGAAAACCCTGGCCTATACACCACCCAGTTCGACTTCCTCGGCGCCCAAGGGATCGATGATGGGCGTCCTGGTGATGAGGATGCCGGAGCTGAGGTTCACCATCACCAAGAGGCTGAAACTCCATGACGCTAAATCGGTGTCGGCGTTCTTCGCAAACCTCAAGGCGGCACTCGGCCCGGAGGGCTTCAAGAAGGTCTTCCCCCTCATGCTCACCGACAACGGCCTTGCTTCTCGGCCTATGGGGAGCTGGAGGCCTGGTCGCCGACCGGCGAGCTGCTCACCACGATATTCTTCTGCCATCCGTACTGCTCGGACGAGAAGGCGTCGGTCGAGGCGACCAACGGCCAGCTTAGGTTCAGGGTCGCCAAGGGCGAAGGGGTCGTCGCCTGAATTTCATTTAGTCCGGGACGTTCCATTTGCCCCGTCTTGGCCGCATTCCTTACCAGGGCAAAAACAAGGCCCAATCGGGAGTCAAATGAAACGTCTCAGGAAAAAACGCTTCATTTTCTTCGGGAATAGCAGTTTTTCCAAAATTTTCATTTAGTCTGGGAACTAGCGAAGCGGAAAATAAATTTCGAAAAGGCTTGATTTTCCGAAAGCGTCTTGCGATAATACTTAAGCTCTTTCCACGGAGAGAGACACGGATCTATAGTGTAGTGGCCTATCACGTCTCCCTGTCACGGAGAAGATCGCGGGTTCAAATCCCGCTAGATCCGCCATCTGCAGGCGTAGTTCAGTGGTAGAACACGACCTTGCCAAGGTCGATATGCGGGTTCGATTCCCGTCGCTTGCTCCATCGATGAAATCTACCCGGACTATCCGGGTTTTTTTTCATGCCATGAAGATTTCGGATGTTGCCTACAAAGTCGTTTTTCGTCTATTGTAATGGCACTTTTGTCCCCTTATACTCTAGAAGATGGACAAGGAGAATTTATGAACGCTGCAGACTGGATATTCACGATACTGTTCTACGTCAATTTGGTGATGGTCGCCATCGTCACCATCTCGTTTGTCCCACAATTCCTCTTCTATCTTTTCTTTTTCCTGAAAAGACGCCACTTCAAGGAAGTCGAACCGCAGAAGAGATTCGCCGTCCTCGTCTGCGCCCATAACGAGGGCGATGTCATCGAGAAGACGGTGCGCCATCTTGTCGAGGAAATGAATTATCCCAAGGAGCTGTATAAAGTCTATGTCTGCGCCCACAACTGCACGGACGACACCGTCGAAAAGGCCCGTCGGGCTGGTGCCATCGTTTATGAATATCATGATGACGATCCCAAGCATGCCATGGTCTCCTATCCGATGCGCTATGCCTTGAGAAGGATCCTTCAAGAGGACAAGGAGGCGGAGGTCTTCGTCCGCGCCGATGCCGACAACATCTTCCATCCCGACTATCTCAGGAGGATGAACAATGCCATCGTCGAAGGCTGCAAGATCGTCCGCGGCTATGAGGCGAGCAGCAACCTGAAGCAGAATCTCTGGACCCAGCAGTCCGGCATCTTCTATTACAAGGATTCCCGCGTCCAGAACACGTTCCGGCAGGCGATCAATTCCACGGCCATGTCGACTTCTCCCGGATTGACATTCACCAGGGACGTCGTCGAAAGGATGGACGGCTGGGACTGCATGACGGCCGCAGAGGATGCCGAGTTCTGTTTCCGCAGGCTCGAGGACGGCTACAAGATCTATTTCAACACGGATGCCATCGTCTACGAGGACCAGCCCAGCAGCTTCAAGGATACTTTCAATCGTTTGGTCCGTCTCGGGCATTCCCTCAACCGCCTCTTCTTCACCGACGGCTGGCGAATGGTAAAAATGTTTTTCAAGACGGGAAAGCCCATGTATCTGGACATGCTCCTCCAGATCGCATTCAACCCCGTCTCCGTCATTTGCTTCATCTGGTTCCCGATCTATTACATCGCCTATGCGATCTGCATGCTCATGCAATCGGCCGGAGTCCATGTCTTCACGCTCTCCTATTTCCAAATGACGGCAGCCGGGACGATCGATCCGGGCATCAGCGATGCGTTCGCGCAGCTTTCCAATTGCGGCGTCCAGTCGATCATCGACCTTCTTGTCATGGCGGCCCAGGTCATCGTCTCCCTCTATCTCTTCTGCGTGATCCAATCCTTCCTGGCCGTCTATCTCGACCGCAGGAAAAACGGATTGGACGATCGTCTGACAGGCATGTGGAAGGGAATATTGCTTTCGCCTCTCTTCACCTTCGTCTATGGCATCTGCAACTGCCTCGGCTGCGTGACGAAGCTGCGCTGGAAGGTGGCTAAGCGCAACCCGTCCAGCCAGAAAATACTTCTCCCCCTTCCTGAAAAGCCGAAGAAGATTTGGTATTTCACTCTTTCCGAAAAGGAAAAGCGACGCTATGCCCGCATGGTCGAGAAGACCCTGGCCAAGGAAAAGGCCAGAAAGGAAAAGGCGGCACAAGGATGACGAAGACGTTTTTCGAGTATCTTCATTGGGCCAACCCGAAGAGCAGCGCCCTTTCGGAAGAACAGCTTTTCTTCGACGAGAACGCCTCCCTTTTCAATATGCCTCTATCCCGATACAACGATCTCTCTTCCCTCTTCGGACTGATACGTGGCGTCATCATCCTGCGTTCCCTCAAGAATCGCCAGGAACTCTTCCATCGTATCGGACTGCTCACGGAGGACTCCCTGAAGGATCCGGATACCCTCTCCAGTCTTTTCCAAGGCCTCCCCGCCTTCCGCTTCCATGGACAGGACATCTACATTCCGACCTACAGCCCACAGATCAACGCGAGGCTTTCCTCCTCGCCCTGGCTTTTCAAGAGCTTCCCTTACCAGGCGCTTGTCAAGGACGGCAATCTGTCCCTCTCCCATCCCTTCGACCTCTATGGCAACGTCCCGTTTTCCTCGGAATTCTCGCGCCTTGTCCGTCTGGATGTCCGCAAGGACGACACATCCGTCTTCTATCATCCCGAGTTTTCCACGCTCTTCATCATCGACGGACAAGGAAACCTCGAACAGGAGATTCCCCTCAAGGATGAAAAGCTCGGAGCATGGCCCCCCAAGGACCTTTTCGACAAGCTCGTTCTCGTCTCCGAGGATTATTTCCGGCAGGACCGGACACAGTTTCTGAAGCATTTGGTGGAATACGGCCTCCTTTCCCCGTCCTTGGGTACGGAACTCCAGGATGCTATCGAGAGCCGGAAGGCCAAAAGAAGGAAGAGAGGGCAAGAATGAAGACCTTTGCCATCCACACGTTCGGCTGCAAGGTGAACGCCTACGAATCGCAATCGCTCCGCGAAAGGCTTCTTCGGCAGGGCTTCGCTCCTGCCGGGAAAGAGACAGCTCCGGACGTCGTCTTCGTCAATACCTGCGCCGTCACAAGCGAGGCGGAAAGAAAAGACCGTCAGAGAATCCGGAACATCCGGCGGAAGTTTCCGGATGCCGTCATTGTCGTCATGGGATGTTCCAGCCAGATCCATCCGGAATATTATTTGGAAAATTGCGATCATGTGTTCGGGACTTCGCAAAAGAGTCAGGTCGAATCCTGTCTCGGCTTGTCCACGAAAGATCACGTCGTGAGGGAAAACCGGAATCTCTCTTACGACGACACGCCGATCCGACATGGCGAGCATGAGGAAAGGGCCTATGTCAAGGTGCAGGACGGGTGCGACAATTTCTGCGCCTATTGCCTAGTTCCCTTTGCCCGGGGGAATTCCCGCAGCCGGACAAAGGATAGCGTCCTCCAGGAATGTGCCGCCTTGATCGAAGACGGTGTGAAGGAAATCGTCATCGGCGGCATCGACACCGGGATCTATGCCTCTCCCGATAGGGAGGGCTATGTTCTTGCCTCCCTTCTTGAGGACATCGTCTCCCTTCAAGGCGACTTTCGCGTTCGTGTCTCCTCTCTCGAGGCCAGCCAGATCGATGACCGTCTCATCGATGTGTTTGCCAGGAACACCCAAAAACTCTGCCCCCACTTTCATATCCCTCTCCAGTCCGGCTCGGACAAGGTCCTCCGGCTGATGAACCGGAAATATGGTGTGGACTTTTTCCGGCGACAGGTCGAGAAGATCCGCGCCATCCTTGGAAACTGCGCCTTTTCCACGGATGTCATCACGGGATTCCCGGGAGAGACGGAAGAGGATTTCTGCTCGACATACGATCTTCTGGAAGATCTTCTTTTCATGCGGATCCATGCCTTCCCCTACTCCGAAAGGCCGCTCACCCGCGCCCTGTCCCTGCCGGACAAGGTTCCTGTCGCCCTGCGCCAGGAGAGGACGCGTCGTCTCCTTCTCCTTTCCGAGGAAAATGAAGCCCGGTACCGGAAGAGTCTTCGCGGGACGCGTTCGCGGGTCTTGATCGAGAAGAAAGAAAGGGAAGGAATCTACTCCGGCTACACGGAGAGCTATCTTATCGTTTCCGTTCCTTCCGCGACAGATATCCGGGGCTGTTTTCAGGATATTGAATGGAATTGATTTTTGGTCTTTTCCTGACGTATACTTGTTAGGCTTTGGGGCCGTAGCTCATATGGGAGAGCATCTGCTTTGCAAGCAGAGGGTGGCGGGTTCGATCCCCGTCGGCTCCACCAAGGCAAAGAAAACGCCCGAGTTTGTCGGGCTTTTTTGTATTCGGATATGTTGACGTTTGAGGCCAGAGGATGAAGAAAAAGAAGAATTCTTTTTCCATGGGGAAGGATAATAAAAGATGGTGCTGGCGGTAGATGTCTGCCTCATGAGAGATGTCTTCTCGAACGTGCCGATTTGTTTGAAAGAACGATGTAAGATGAAAGGACGTCGTTTTTCGAAGTTATAGAGAGACAATAAAAGCGTGGGGCAAGTTTCGCAAAGAAATGTTCGATGCCCATCCGCGATATAGTTATATAAGAATAGTATAATTATTGTAAAAAGAAGACAGGAACATTGAATTGTCTAGTCGGGCGATATCGACAGCCTTGAAATGGCTGGATATGGCCGATAGAATGAACACGTGTTTGAAGAAATTGCGAGGTTAGGAAAATGAACATTGGCATTGTTACCGACGACAACTCCGGCTTCCCCAGGGACGAAGCGAAAAAACTCGGACTCTACCTCGTTCCGATGCCCATCATCATCGATGGGAAGGAATATTACGAGAACGTTACCCTGACCCATGACGAGTTTTATGACATTCAGGCTGACGACAGCCACAATATCCACACCGCCCAGCCGACGATAGGCGAACTTTTCCGCGTCTGGGACGAGGCCTTGAGCGTGCATGACCAGATCCTTTTCATCGGCATGTCCTCCGGCCTTACGGGTACCATCGACACGGCAAAGACGCTTGCCCAGGACGAAAAGTACAGGGGAAAGGTTTTCGTCGTCGACAATCATCGCATCTCCATCACGCTTCGCCATTCCATCTACGATGCCTTGGAGCTCATATCTCGCGGAAAGAGCGCCGAAGAAATCCAGAAATACCTTGAAGAGACATCCCACGACTCCATGATCTACCTGATGGTGGATACCTTGAAATATCTCAAGAAGGGAGGCCGCGTGACGCCGGCAGCCGCTGCTTTGGGAAGCATCCTCAGCATCAAGCCCATTCTCAAGATCGATGGCGGAAAGCTCGACGCCAAGAGCAAACAGGTCGGAAGCAAGGCGGCGATGAAGAACCTCATCAAGTTCACCAAGGACGATCTCGACGGCATGTTCAAAGGCAAGACGGATCGCATCGCCTTCGCCATGGCCTACACCCACAACGAGGAAAAGGCGATCGAATATCGGAAGATTGTCGCCGAGGAACTCCATGTCCCCGTCGAGGATATCATGATGGATCCCCTCTCCCTCTCCGTTGCCGTCCATACGGGACCGGGCGTCCTTGCCATCGCGACGTCTGTGCTCGTGGACAAGGACGAGATTCGTTCCCGATCCTGATCGATAGGCTTTCGGCCCTGCCTCGGCAGGGCTTTTTTCATGCAAAAAGCCCGGGCAAACACCCGGGCAGAAAGAAGGCGATTTCGATTACTTTTCCTTGGGTCCGAAGAGGGTTGCGACGCCCATCAGGATGGCGCCGAGGATACCGGCGACGCCAGAGAAGATGGCTCCGACGCCAAGTCCGGACGTGTATTCGATCAGGAATTCTTCCGAGGACTCGACAGGCCATTCGGTGAAGGGGCAAGCCAAGAAGCAGAGGATGCCGCCGACGAGAAGGAGAAGGGCGCTGATGGCGCCGATACCCTTCTTGACTTTGGCGTTGCGATGCCCCCAACAGAAGATGACATAGACCAGGGCGAGGAGGGCGGCGACGGCAAGAAGGACGAAGGTGGCCGTGATGCCGGCGTTCATCTCGACAGTCGTGTCGATCGGAAGCTGGAGCGATTCCAGGGCTGATTTGACCTCCGAGAAATCGACGAGCTCGTCATTGAGGAAGATGGTGGGATCGCCCCCGAAGGCCCATGCAAAGCCTGAGACGCCAAGGGAGATTTCACCAACAACCGGGACGATGACTTCCGTCCCCGTGAAGGGAAGAACCATCAAGATGACGGCCAGGGCGGCTACAAGAAGACCGGCAAGGGAGAAGATGAGCTTGAAAAACTTACGGAAGAAGGATCCAGATTTTGATGCCATACGATTGTGCTCCTTTTTTGAACCTTATTATAACAAGCACATGAACAAATGTGCCCATATTTTTCGAAATAATTCGAAAGACTGACTTTGGTGTAAAAAAAGATGAAAGTAGTTGGACCTTTTCTGCAGAACTGCTATATTAAATTGTATTCACAGCGGGACCGCTACGGCGGTTGAGAAGGTTGAAACCTGACGCTTGGAACCTGTTGGTCAAGACCATCGTAGGGAGTGAACGCACCGGTTCGTTTCGCCGGACGCATCGAAAGTCCTTATCTTGCCTTGATCCAGACGGGTCGAGGCAATTTTATTGCCGGAAAGGATCCTTATGGAAAGACATGGTACGAGAAGTTCCGTCAACAGAGGTGTCATGCAGATGGTCGTATCGGCCATGATGCTGGCTCTCGCCGTCCTTCTGGATTTCGTCGTCGCCTATATCCCTGGCCTCAATTGGCCAAACGGGGGAACCATCACCATTGCGATGCTTCCACTCTTCTTGGTTGGCTTCCTTTGTGGGCCCTTCTGGGGCTTCTCCGTTTCTCTTCTTTTCGGCGTCTTGGACATCGTCATCGGCAGCGCCTGGGCTTTCAACTGGGCGTCCATCCTTCTGGACTATATCCTCGGCTTCGGCGTCTGCGGCGTCTGCGGCTTCTTCTGCCGTTCCTTTTATCGGAAGAGCCTTGCCGGTCCCGTTTCGGGCATGGTCCTCAGCGGGGCGCTACGCTTCCTCTGCTCTTTCCTTTCCGGCTGTGTCGTCATGTGGGATATAGCCGATACCGGAACTTTCGACCCGCATTTCGACGTTGCGACGGTCACCTATTCCGCTGTCTATAATCTCGGATACATCTTGCCGTCCATCGTCCTTTCGATCATCGTCTTCTGCCTCATCTCAAAGCCGATCTTCCTTTTGTCGGACAGCCGGGTTTTGGCCAACATTCGGCCGAAGTCGACCGAAAAAGATGCCGGGAAGCGTCAAGGCTTTCTCTCGAAGATCGGATTCGACGTCGCCTTGCCCTATCTTTCCGCCATCCTTCTTCTCTGCGGTGCCCTCTCTTGCATACCGACGATCTCCTATGTCGCTGCCGGTGACAGTTTTGTCGTCGATTTCCTCGCCTTGGCCTACGTGTCCATCGTCTTTGCATTGGCCATTTTGGTCTATGCTTTTGTCCGGCTGGCCCTTCTTCCCACCAGCGAGGTCAAGAAAACCTTCCTTCTCGATGGAATTTCGGGAGAAAGGAGTCGTATCCCGCCTTACATCTGGGCCATATTCCTTTCGATTCTTGCCATAGCCGTTTCCGCGGTCGCTATCTATGTTCACTTTGCCTACGGAATCGTGATCGCGGCCTGAACGTCTCCAAACGGAGAGAAATAAGCTATAATAGGTGAAAACGATACGTTGGAGGTTTTTATGGACGACTGGCTTCTTTCTCTTTTGGAACACGACGGATGGGGCATGCCCGTCTTCATTCTGGTCACGACGCTTTTGAGCGGCCTGCTCTCAGGGATTCTCGGCCTGGAGAGAGAGATTCGCGGCCAGTCCGCCGGACTGAGGACCCACGTTCTCCTGGCCGTCGGGTCTTCCTTGATGATGTCCATCTCCATCTATGCTATCCGCGCGACAGGCCTCGTGGAATTCGATGCGTCACGAATCGGAGCGGGCGTTGTCTCCGGAATCGGTTTTCTTTGCGCCGGCTGCATCATCCGGACACGCAACAACATCAAAGGGCTGACGACGTCGGCAACTCTGTGGATCTGCGGTGGAATCGGTCTTGCCTGCGGCGCCGGCTTTGTCCTGGAGGCTATCATCGCAATGGCCGTCGCTTTCCTCTTCTTGATGGGCCTCATCATTTTCGAGCGTTTTCTCGACAGGAAAGCCCCGGCTGTCACGCTAATTGCCGATTCTTCTCTTCCGATACTCTCTCGCATACAGAAAAAAGCCGAGGAACTTGACCTTTCGATCAAAGACATTCGCTTCAAACCATTGAAAGACAATGAAGAAAGACAAGCCCAGGTGACTATCATTTTTGCTTACAAGTCTTTGACTTTTGCTGTCGCGGAGTTCTGGGAATCCTTCCGTATCATGGAGGGGGTTCATTCGGCGACGGTCACGGGATTGGAAAAGGGTGAGAAAAAATGAGGGGAATAAGCAACGTCTATCTCGACGATACTTTTTATCATGACCAGATTTCGCTTTATGACGTGCACCTGATGGCGGGCAGAAAGCATCGCCTCCGCCTTCTTGCTTATCCTGATCGACAGATTTCGGATTTGGTCGGTGAATCGGATGCGCCTCTGTCTTTTTCTGTTGTCGGAAACGAGATAGGGATTGATCTTTCGTCCGAAACGGAAAAGAGACTCGTCATGCTTACCCTGTCCAGCAGGGAGTACGATTTTCGTGAAACCTATCGTCTTCACATCTTCCCTTCCTTTGCTATTGCGGACAGGGCTGGCGTCTATGTCAATCCTGCCAGGAAGAGGCAGAGAATCGTGCTCGGAAAAGACGGCCATGTCTTGCTGGACACGGACGACATGATCGATTCTCTCCCGGTCTTTCAAAGCGAGGGGGTATCCCTTGACCCTCTTTCCTTGAAGCTTTCTCTTCCCTCCTTCCGTCATGAAGATGCGGACGGGACGGAGTTTGTCTTGACTTCGACGGTCCTTTTCGACCCTGTCGATCCGGAACTCCATGTCGCCGTCCATCTTGAGGCCTATCGGGATGGATTGTGTGACTCCGCCTATCTTGTCGGCGTGGGCGACGAGGACGGCATCGTCGAATATGAGAGATTCGTCCTGGCGGAGGTGTGACCATGGACAGAGACGAGAGACTTTCCGGGATCCTGCTTCATCTGACCTGTCTTCCTTCCCCATACGGGATTGGAAGCCTTGGCAGGCCTGCGCATGACTTTGTCGAGTATCTTTCACGCTGCGGAAGCCGGATTTGGCAGATCCTTCCGCTTTGCGTCACGAGCTATGGGGACAGTCCTTATCAATCCCCCTCGGCCAAGGGCCTCAATTATTACCTCATCGATTTGGACGTGCTTCGAAAAAAGGGGCTTTTGAGCGATGAGGAATGCCGAAAGGAAGCCCGTTACGAGGCGGATACTCGTGTCGACTACGGCCGCCTTTTCGATACCCGCATTCCTTTGTTGAAGAAGGCTTTCTCGCGTTTCGACTCGCATGAAGAATCCTTCCTCCGGTTTGTCCGCAAGGGAGAATACCATGACTTTGCCTTCTTCATGACTCTCAAGGAAATGCATGCCTTCCGTCCTTGGCATGAATGGGAGAAGCCTTTCGACCGCTATTCTTCGAAAATGGAGAAAGAGATAGTCGAAAAGGAGAAGGAACGTTATCTCTTCTATCTGTGGACGCAATACGAATTCCTTTCGCAGTTTTCTCTTCTCAAGGCCCATTGTCGCGAGAAAGGCATTCTTCTGATGGGAGACATGCCTCTTTATCTCAGCCGGGATTCCGTCGAATGCTACAAATATCCGGAGCTTTTCCGACTGGATGAGCGAGGCGTCCCGACGGTCGTCGCCGGTTGCCCGCCGGATTATTTCTCTCCCAAGGGACAGCTTTGGGGAAACCCGATCTACGATTGGGATCGCATGGAAAAAGACGGCTATCGCTTCTTTGTCGATAGAATAAACTATTCCCTGCGCTTTTTCGACATCTTGCGGATCGATCATTTCCGAGGTTTTTCGGCTTATTACGAAATCCCGTTCGGTCGGGAGGATGCCGTCATCGGAAGATGGGTAAAAGGACCGGGCTTTGCCCTCTTCAAAGATCTTCTCTCTTACCCCATCGTGGCGGAGGATTTGGGGCAATTGGACGAGGACGTCTATTCTCTCTTGCGTAAGACCGGTTATCCCGGAATGAAAGTCCTGGAGTTCGCCTTCGACGGAAACGCAGAGAACGACCATCTTCCGAGCCTATCGGACAAAAACAGTTTCACCTATACCGGGACGCATGACAATATGCCGCTTTTCGGATATCTCTCTGGCCTTTCGGAGAGCGCCAGAGAAGTCTATGCGCGTTCCTTGGAAAAAGAATGCGAGAAGATGGGCCTATGCTATTGTGGAAAAACGCTTTCGGAC
Organism: Candidatus Enterosoma merdigallinarum; assembly: GCA_018714385.1. GTDB lineage: Bacteria > Bacillota_I > Bacilli_A > RFN20 > CAG-288 > Enterosoma > Enterosoma merdigallinarum. Next base: position 10,885 of record DVNL01000010.1, read on the forward strand.
CTCGCCAAGACGACGATCCGCCTAGCCTATGCCAGCCCTTCGATGGCCTGCGTCATCCCGATGCAGGATATCCTTCTCCTCGGAGAGGAAAGCCGGATGAACACGCCTTCCCTCCTTTCGACGAGAAACTGGAGCTATAGGGCAAAGAAAACGGATTTCAATTCGGAAGGAGTCGATTTCGTCAAGGCGTGCCGTAAAGAGGGACGAAGAAAATAAAAAAGGGGATCATTTCCCCTCGTCCACGAACGATGAAGCAGGCCATGGCCTTTTCTTCCGTTTTCTTCTTCCGGGAAGGCTCAAGTCCGCCGAAAGAGACTTCGGTAGAAAGTCCCTGCGTCTGCCTCTGTCTGCGTCTCGCTTCCTCATGGATGCCATCGTGCAATCTCCTGACAGATACATTATAGCCAAAAAATCTTTGACAAGTGCGAAAATTATATTTGCCATCAGGCCGAAACTCATACAATACCGCCTTTAAGTCTATGAAAGCGGTTATCGGGAGGGATGAACATGAAAGTTTTGAAAGAGATTTGTCTATTTTCCGGAGCGGAGTTCGTCCTTTACACAGGGACGGATTTTCTTGTCAAAACAAAGGAGGACGTCCGACTTCTCGGCATGGACGGAAAAGTGAAGGCACGCCGTGCTCTTCCTGTTTACGTTTCCAAGATCATTAGGGGACGGGACGGCACTTTCCTGTTGCTTCCCTCCCTTTTTGCGAAGGAAGCCTATCATATGTCCGGAGACTTGAAAGATTTGGAAACGATTCCTCTCCCGACGGATAGTGAATCCTATCTTCGCGATGGCTGTTTCCTTGTTGACGGCTCCTTCCTTCTTCTGGCAGAGGAGAAGACGGGCAGTTATCTTCTCCATTGTCGAAAGGATGGCGACGTCTCTGTTCTCTTCCGCAGGGATGGTCATCGTTGGACAGGTATCCGCTTTTCCGAGTTTTTCAATTCGGCTATCCTCTTTTCTCCGCGAGGCAAGGCCTCCTTTTTGGCCGGTGGGTGTCTCGTTCGCGAGGCCAAGATCCCGCAGTGCCATACTGTCCTTCCTTTGGGGAAAGGGAATGTCCTTTTGGCCGATGCGCCTCTGGGTTTCTATCTTCTCAGCGGAACAGGACGTATTCTCAAGCGACTGGACTTTCTTATCGACAAGGGCGACAAGACCGAGAGATTTGCCGGACTCCTTCTCTCACAGGACTGCCGATACTGTCTTTATCTGACGCGGCACGAAAGAGGCGAGGCCGTCTATCTCTTCTCGACCAAGGATTTTTCCCTCCTGGACTATCGAATCGGAATGAAAAAAGAGATAGACGGCCTCTATTTCGACGGGAGGTACGCCTATCTCCGAAAAGGTTCGGATATCGCCTGCTGCGATTTTGTCGAGAAGGTCAGGCCTTCTGGGCGAAGGAACAGGTCTTGATGAGTTCCGTCCCTTCCTTGGCGGCGATGGTGTCGGCCTCGTTGAGGAGGAAGGTGCCGAGCCCTTTTCCGCGGTAGCTCTCGTGGACGAAGGTCTTTGACAGGATACGGGTCTTGGGATCCCGCTTTCCGATGTCGACGTAGGCGACGACGGTCCCGCGTCTGTCGTAGAGCGTGACCCGCTCGCCGTCGAAGATCTTGTCCAGGAGCAACTCCTCGGTGATGTCCTTCTTGGCCATGCCTTTGCATTGGATGTTGCGAGAGAGGCCCTCAAGGCAAGTCTCACGCAGGGAGGAGAGAGTCATTGCGGAAGGGACGTTCTTGGGATCGTCAAGAACATCGGAAGGAAGCGAGAAGATCGATCCCTCTTTCTTCCCATAGGGAAGGAGGTCGTCCTTATGCCTGGGAATGATGTGGGCAGTAAGATGCCCGTCCTCCCCTCCGAGCATCTCGAATTCGGTGAAGTCCGCCTTGAAGGCCTCCAGCAGGGACTGGGCGATCAGGCTGGCTTCCGAAAGGAAAGCGACGCGGGTATGATAATCGAGCTGGTAAAGCTCCTTCTTGCAGGCCTTGGAAAGGAAGAGGACGTGACCCTCAAAAAGCTGGCTTTGGGCGAGAACGACGTATCCGCTCCGTGTCTCCGCGACAAAAAAGGGGTCGTTTCCTTGCTTGATCTGCTCGATTCTTTCACAGGTTGTGCACATATTGATGTCTCCTTGTCTATAGAAACGTCTTTGATAGAATAGATGCAATTAAATATATAACAATCCCCCCTCCTCCGCCAATAGTCTTGCTCGCCATGAAAGGAGAAAAACATGATCCTTCGCGAAATCGACGTCTTGCATGCCAAGGATATCTACGACTTCATCCGAAAGACTCCCTCCGAGAATGGATTCGAGAATCCCTATTATGGCATGGGCTTCGACGATTTCGTTTTTCGGGCGATACCGGAAAGAAAAGATTGCGCCCAAGGGAAGGACCTGCCGGAAGGCTACATGCCAGACCACTGGCTCTTTCTCTTTGAGGCGGGAAAAGTCATCGGCCTTTTCAAAGTCCGTCCACGTCTGAACGATTTCCTTGCTTCGGGGCCTGGCCACATCGGCTATGCCATCCTTCCTTCGGAGAGGGGAAAAGGCTATGGGAAGGAAGGTCTACGGCTTTGCCTGCAATGGTTGTTCGATTCGCCGGATTTCCAGGACGAAGAAGTGTATTTTCAAATCCGGAAAGACAACCCGGCTTCGAAAAAGATCGTCCTGGCAAACGGCGGCTATTGCCATCATGTGGACGAAGAACATGACTATCTCCGCATTCGGAGAGATGGACTTAGACTATCTGACTTTCCTCTTGCGGAATTTACAAATGAACCGGGATTCATCACGCCAAAAGAAGGAAAAGAAATGGCTGGAAAACTTTTGGTCACCTTTTTCCCGGAGGTCGTCGAGGAGATGGTTCGGAGCGGCGGGGCAGAGCTCTCCTTGACACTGAAGGGTGAGAATGACATGCCTATCTATCGGATCGTTGGGACGGATGTTTTTCTGGTTCTGGGCATCATCGGTGCACCGGCGACCGGCGGCTTTATGGAGGAAATGTTTGCGAAAGGCATACGGAAAGTCCTTTTCATCGGTGGGGCCGGGAGTCTTGTCCCAAGTCCGCTGGGCAGGCCGCTTCTGGTCTCCTCGGCGATCCGAGATGAGGGGTTTTCTTTTCACTATATGCGACCTTCACGCTATGTTGAGGCCGACGCAGGAATGTTGGAGGAGCTTGCCGCTTTTCTGAAGGAAAAAGGAGTCTCTTATGACAAGGGACGCGTCTGGACAACGGATGCGTTCTATCGTGAGATGCCGGAAAAGATTCGACGTCGTATTCAAGAGGGGGCAAAGATGGTCGAGATGGAACAGGCAGGCCTCATCGCTTTATGTCGCTTCCGAAATGTCCCATACGGGGCGATACTTTATTCCGGCGATGATCTTTCCGGCAGTGAATATTCGACGAGGGAATGGAAACGAAGCGAATCCAGGAGGCATCTTGTCGAGCTAGCCATCGAATATCTTTCTCATGAGAGGCATTGAGCACAATCACATGTCATTATAGATAGACGTTTGAAGACGGTACATACGCAAAGGAATGATGAGGAAAGCGTCTATAAACAGACGACAAAGCAACAATGAATACAATCGGCATTCAAAACCGGTCTAAATTTGCGAAGGCGTTAAAGCGCCGAGAACAATCTAGAAAGCTCCAAAAACAGGCATGCCGCCTTTGATACAAAAGGATAATGCCACTATTGGCTGGGATGGAGAGCAGTACATTTTTACGCATGGATTAAGATACAAATAGGACGGCAAAACAGAAAAATATTTAAAATTTAATTGCCAGCCATCCTAGTCATTTGTTCAGAAGACGTATATTTGGAAACACGGATTACATTGATTGTCGCTGTGTTTGACATTGTCATAAGCTCACCCGTGGCTATTGACACAATTAAGTTTTTTCGTGTAATCTCAAAACATGAAAAACCTATTTAGAAGCAAATATAGTCCTATCGGAATGATGTTGAATGTTTTTTCGGCCGATGGAAAAAGACGGGTATTTTATGCGTTTCAAACCTTGGTCATGTTTGCAATCTCCTTGCTGGCACTTTATGGTCTTAAGGTAATGTTTACTCATACGATAGAGGAAAGTTTCGTACTTTTCATTATTGGCACTATCCTTTCAATCGGTGTTCTGATCGGTATTGCCATTCCAGTTGTTATTGCCTCAATTATGCTGTTTTTTGCGACTTTGATTGGTACATTTAAGGGCGATGAAAAGGGGGCAAATGCCTTAAGCCTTATTGTTACTATCATATCTGTCACAGCCACAATAATAGTAGCTTATTTGATTCTTACTTAGTTTTGGAAATCACTTTTGTTCTCTTTGATATACGTCAAGTTTTATGTTTTCTAGACCAAGAATTTCTGTTTTTCAATGCCTATATTTTGTCGAGATAATCCAGCAACCGCATAAAAAAACCTATAATGACGATGCATTATAGGTGTTCTTCAGAGAGTGGGGCGGCTAATGGGACTTGAACCCATGAATGAGCGGTTCACAGCCGCTTGTGTTAACCACTTCACCATAGCCGCCAGGAAGGATGCCCGAAGGCATCCGGTTCAACTGTGATTAGAGCTTTCTGTTGTAGAATTCGACGACCTGAGCTTCGTCGATGTCGGCGTAGAGCTCGCTTCTCTCGGGGAGGCGGAGGAACTTGCCTTCGACCTTGTTGGGGTCGGATTCGACGAAGGCGGGAATCAAGGGCTTCTTCTCGATGGCTTCACGGACGACCTTGAGGGATTTGCTGGATTCCTTGAAGGAGATGACATCGTTGATGGAGCAGAGGTAGGAAGGGATGTCGACCTTCTTGCCGTTGACGGTGACATGGCCGTGGGTGACCAGCTGTCTGGCCTGCCTTCTCGTCTGGGCGAAGCCCAATCTGTAGACGAGGTTGTCGAGACGGGATTCCAGAATCTGCATGAAGTAGGTTCCGGTGACCTTTGTGCGATCGCTCTTGGCGATGCGGAAGAGACGCTGGAACTGCTTTTCGCTGATGCCGTAGGTGAAGCGAAGCTTCTGCTTCTCGGTCATCTGGATGCCGTATTCGGTCTTCTTCTTGGGGCGGGCGTCGCCGTGCTGGCCGGGGACGGTCTGCCTCTTCTGAAGCTCCTTGCCGCTTCCGAGGATGGAGTATCCGAGTCTTCTGGAGATTCTCCAGACGGGTCCTGTGTAACGTGACATGTGAAATTCTCCTTTCTTTATGCGTTACGATGCATAAGATAGGCGATGGCCTGGCCGTTCCGGATGAGCGTCGTTCGCCTTCGTAGCAAGGCTACTTTTTATGGCGTCATCGGGCGAAAAGCTGTCATCGTGCTACTGATGCGAGGGGTATTCTAGCAAAGTAAGACTAGGATTTCAACACAAAATGAAGAATTAAAGAGAATATTCGAAGACGGAGCCCTCAATGTCGAATTCCTCGTTCGAGACCCAGGTCACAGTCCTGTCCGTCAGATTGTAAAGAGAGGACCAGACGGTGATGCCGTTCCCGTCGCTTTCCTTGTCGGCATCCCAACTTCGCCGCCCGAGGGTCTTGAGGAGGGAAAGGCCTTCTTCCTTGGAAAAGAGTCCTTTTCCGTTCGATCCGGTGGGGTCGATCGTTTCCGGTATTTCGCGATAGCGGTCATAGCCGCCTTTCTGATCGTCGGAATCGTAGTAGCCCGGCGTAACGAGGAAATTGGTGATGTACTGGAAGTCGTCCTCGCCTTCCATGGTTCCCAAAGCATCGTCGTCATCGTTGTAATAGACTCGGAGCTCCCTTTTTGTCCCGTCATCGTCATCGACATGGCCTTCTGGCTGCACCCATTCCAGGATGGCACTCTTGCCGTTGGCATCGGCGACCATGTAATGGAAGGACGTGTTCGCCGAGTCATGGAAGTCATATCGCTTAACCAGTTCGACCGCCTCATCGACATCGTCGGCATAGTCCAAAATCATGCGGAGCATGGTCGTCGAGGTGAGGTCGGGCTTGTCCGTATTCTGGTCCGTGCTGGAAACGACACCATCGTCCTTCTGGTAGGACATATAGATGCCGCAGCTGACTCCGGCGTCGTTGATTCCGTCCAAAGGGACATAGGTGCTCACGAGGGCAAGGGCCCTGTCCATGAAAGAATCGATCTCGCGGCCTCCGGTGATGCCAAGGAATTGCAGGTCGGCGGAAGAAATCGAGGCGTGGCGCCCGTTTCCCGGGGCAGTATGGACGATCATCGAAGTCGTCGTCGAGAAGTCGTAGTTCCGGGCGAAGTAGCGATCGCCGTCCTCGTCCTGGAAAGTGAATGAGGAACAGCCGATGCTCGGCGCGTTCAACGTGATGGGGATGATTCCTTTCGTCAAGTTCTTGACGAGGAAATCGATGAGCTCCTGGTCGTTCTTGGCTCCGCCTTGGGCAAGGAAGTCGTCGAAGTAGTAATCGCCAGGAACCTCGATTTCATAGACGGGTCCGGACGCATTTTCTTTCTTTCCGTCCACGAGTTTCCTTATAGAAAGGATCCCGGAGATCTCGTTGTGCCAAAGACCATAGACGGTGGCACCGCAGGCGAGTGCGGCAACTAGGACCGTCACGCCTGTTCCGATCAATATCTTCTTGAAAAGTTTCATGATTAGCCTCCTTGAAACCGATTGACAATAAAAAAGGAAAACCAAAAAAGCAATATTTTTCTTACAAAAGATTATTTTAAAGTCGAAAAATAGTTACTAAATATTGCTTTTATCAGCCTTCAATCAAAGGAGATTTACATTTGTAAAGGGCTCCTTTCTCGTAATGGAAAGACCGGTTACCAAAAGAGATAAGAAAATTGTATAATTTCATATTGGTTTATCGGACAAGGAGGCTTTCTATGGCCTACGAATTCAAAGACATCGAAGAAAAGTGGGAAAAGGTCTGGGACAAGGAAAAGACGTATCACACGGACTGTCACGACTTTTCCAAGCCGAAATACTATATCCTAGACATGTTCCCCTACCCGTCCGCGGTCGGTCTCCATGTGGGCCACGTCGAAGGCTATACGGCGACCGATGCCCTTTCGCGGATGAAGAGAATGCAAGGCTTCAACGTCCTGCACCCGATCGGCTATGACGCCTTCGGCCTGCCGGCGGAGCAGTTTGCCATCAAGAACAATCAGAACCCTGCGATCTATACCGACAGAAACATCGACAATTTCAGGAAGCAACTGAAAAGGCTCGGTTTTTCCTATGACTGGGACAGGGAAATCAAGACAAGCGATCCTTCCTATTATAAATGGACCCAGTGGATTTTCACGAAACTCTATGAGAAGGGCCTTTCCTATGAGGACGACAGACTCGTCAACTGGTGCCCAGCTCTCGGGACGGTCCTCGCAAACGAGGAAGTCATCGATGGCAAGAGCGAGCGCGGGGGATATCCCGTCGAAAGACGTCCCATGCGCCAGTGGTGTCTGAAGATCACGGCCTACGCCGACAAACTCCTTTCCGGACTCGATACGATCCAATGGCCGTCTTCCACCTTGACGATGCAAAGAAACTGGATCGGGCGGAGCGAAGGTTCCCTGATCACTTTCGACGTGGTGGGGGAGGAACTTTCCTTCGACGTCTTCACGACGCGTGCGGATACCCTTTTCGGGTGCACCTATTGCGTCCTGGCACCGGAGCATCCTCTGGTCGGAAGATTGACGAAAGCCGACAGAAAAGCGGAAGTCGAGTCGTACATCGAGGCCTGCTCCAAGAAATCGGACATGGAAAGAACGGACGGAAGCAAGGAAAAGACGGGAGTCTTCCTCGGCTCGTATGCCGTCAATCCCATCAACGGGAAGGAAGTCCCGATCTATATCGGGGACTATGTCCTCGCGACCTATGCCACAGGCGCCGTCATGGCCGTTCCCGCCCACGATCAGCGTGACTATGAATTCGCCAAAAAGCATGACATCGCCATGATCCAGGTCATCGAAGGCGATATCAGCGAGACGGCCTACGAAGGCGAGGGAAGGCACATCCACTCCGAATTTGCCGATGGTCTTGGAAACGATGAGGCCAGAAAGGCCATCACGGACAGGCTCGTCCAAATGGGCAAGGGGTCCTACAAGATTTCCTATAAACTTCGCGATTGGCTCTTCTCGAGACAGAGATATTGGGGTGAACCCATCCCCATGATACACATGGAAGACGGAAGTGTTCTTCCGGAAACGCACCTTCCCCTCGTCCTTCCCGAGATGAAGGACTACAAACCGACGGGCGACGGAAAGCCGCCGCTTAGCAAGGAAAGGGAATGGGTGGATGTCGTCATCGATGGAAAGAAGGGCGAGCGCGAGACAAACACGATGCCCCAGTGGGCCGGATCGTCCTGGTATTATGCGCGCTATATCGATCCGCACAATGACGAGGCGATCGGAGACAAGGCCCTGTTGGATCATTGGCTTCCCGTCGATGTCTATGTCGGCGGCGCGGAACATGCCGTCCTCCATCTGCTTTATGCCCGCTTCTGGCACAAGTTCCTGCGCGACGAGGGCGTCTTCTCCTGCGACGAGCCTTTCCAAAAGCTCTATCACCAGGGACTGATCCTGGGAAGCGACGGCCAAAAGATGAGCAAGTCCCTCGGCAATACCGTGTCTCCCGATGATGTCATCGCCGAATACGGAGCCGACAGCCTCCGTTTCTACGAGATGTTCAAAGGGCCGGTCGACCAATCCCTTCCTTGGAGCGAGGATGGCCCCAAGGGCGCAAAAAGGTTTTTGGACAAGTTCTATCGCCTCTATTCCGACCAGAACTTCGTGGACAAGTGGTCGGAGGAAGGAAACCCCGCTTTGGACTATGTCTACAATGCGACCGTCAAGAAGTGCACCAACGACTACGAGATCCTTCACTTCAATACCGGAATCAGCCAGATCATGATTTGCGTCAACGAGCTCTACAAGGCCGATAGGCTCCCCAAGGCGATGCTGGAAGGCCTATGCAAGCTCTTGGCTCCGATCTGCCCGCATCTTGCCCAGGAATGCTACTCCCTTCTTGGCCGGCCCGGCCTTCTCGACTTTACCCCGTGGCCGACCTATGACGAGGACAAGATCAGCGCCAAGCCGGTCACCTATGCCGTCCAGGTCAACGGAAAGCTGAGGGCCAAGGTCGATTTCCGCAAGGATGCCTCGCCCGAGGAACTGGAGACCTTGAAGAAGGACGTCCTGCTCCTTCCCGAATTGAAGCCATACCTCGAGGGAAAAGAGGTCGTCAAGGTGATCGCCGTCCTCAATCGCATCGTCTCCGTCGTCGTCAAATGAATTTCTGACCATAAAAAAAGCGTCGTCGGATGACGGCGCTTTTCTTGTGCATCGGGATCAGAGGGCCAAAGAACCCATGGGATCCCAGGGCTCGAGTTCGATGGGATCGGAATCGTACTCGGCAAGCTCCTCGGGAGTGAGGTATTTCTTGTTCACGACCACTTGGTAGACGAATTGGTCGAACCAGGCATCGTCCATGGCATAGAAACCTTTGTAGCCGCTTTCCTCGCCCCAGGAGTTCTCCACCTTCCAGCGGTCGGCCTTGCCGTCATCGCGGACGTTGACGCCGGTGAGGACCATGGCGTGCGTCATCAGGGATTCGCCATAGTCGAGCCTTTCTTCCTTGGTCATGGAGAAGTCACAGTCGAAGAGGGAGTCATAGGCATAGACGCCGAGACTCAAGAGACCTTCGGGACGGAGAAGGTCCTTTCCGACGTCGGAACCGAACCAGACGACTTCCCCGTCCTGGAGCTGGCTCAATGCGCAACGCTTGAGCTCCTCGATGGGGAGGTTGAGATAGCGGACCTTTTCCCCGACGAGGTTGCCGAGGAATTTCACGGTGAAGGAACGATGGAAAGGCTTGTCGGAAGTCGGTGCGTTGATGAGGGAGACATAGTCGTCGAGGTTCAGGCCGACATAGCGGTCATAGAATTCCAGCGGCGTGATGTCCTCGATGCGGACGTAGCGCCCGTCCTTGTCCCGTGTCTCGTAGGTGAAGGAGACAGGGGGCTTTCCAAGACAGGTCACAAGGATGCCGTAGATTTCCTTGAGCATGCTCTCTTTGAGGCCGCGGAGAGCGGCGAGATCCTTTCCGCCGATGTGTTCCTTTCTCAGGATGGCGGCATCCTTCCTGAGCTTGAGCGTGATGAGACCGTCCATGTCCCGAGTCCGGGAGGAGGAAAAGGATTCCGGCATCATTTCCTTGGGGCAGACGCCATACTTCTTCGTCAAGCCGACGAACATGTTCCACTGGCCGCCGTCCCCGATCGGATCTTTCAGGAGATGGGAAAGAAGTCTCGAAGAAGTCTTCTCGTCCAATGTCGCGAGAATGTTCTCGAGGAAGAAATTGCACTTTTCAAGCTTGTCGAAGAAGAGAGGATAGGCTTGGCTCAGCTCCATGTTCTTGAGATTGAGCTTTCGCATGACTTCCAGGCGGAAGACGTTGTAGGCGGCGAACATCCAGCACCGGCCGGACTGCTTTTGGTTGCAGACTTTTCCGGCATCCAGGTCGACGGAGTAGTTCTCGACAAGAGGTCTCGTCCTCATGTGGTCCACGGCGCAAGAAGCCGGACCGTTTTTGACCACGGCGTTCTGGATGGCAATGTTGGCTTCACGACCATCGTAGGCTTTCTGGAAGGTGAGTATGTCTTCCGAAGTTAGAATATCTTTCATTGTTTTATTTCCTTTCCGGCATGCCGAACATGCCATTGAACGGCTCGACCTCGACGGTTTCCGCCCTGTCATAGTTGTTGACGACCTTCTTGGGAAGGTACTTTCGATTGATTATCACTTGATAGACGTTGTCGGTGAACCAGGCGTCGGACATGACGAAGAAACCGTCCTTTCCGTTTTCCTTTCCCCAGGAATTCTCCACCTTCCAGCGCAGGGGGCAACCGGACGAATCCAGGTCGACGCCGGTCAGACACATCGCATGGTTGCTAAAGGAGATACGGGAGTCCAGCCTCTTTCCCTTGTCCTTCATGAGCTCGACGCGGAAAAGGGACTCATAGTCGAAAAGACGGCTGTCCAGAAAGCCTTCCTTGCGGAGGGACTGTTCGCTCACGTCGGCCGCGAACCAGAGCGGTTCCCCGTTCTTGAGCGAGAGGATGGCACCATCCTTGATGACCTTCATGTCGCTGTTGTAGAAGATGACATTCTCCCCGCCCACGACGTTGTTGACGAGGGGGCAAGTGTATTTCGTTCCCTTCTTCCAGCCGTGGATCGGGGCATCGGTGAGGGAGACGTATTCGGCAAGGCTGGTCTTGACATATTTTTCATAGAAGGACTTCGGTGTCAGTCCCTCTTCGCGATGGAAGACGTTGTCCTTGTCGCGATACTCGAAGTCGAAGGACTGCGGCGGTTGGCCAAGGGAGATGGAAAGGACGCGATAGATTTCCGCAAGCAAGTCGTCCTTCCTTTTTCTCGCCTCGCGAAGGCCCTTCTTCCTGACGATTTCGCGAAGGACGAGAGCGTCCTGTTTGAGGAGTCGGGAAAGGATGACGTTGAGTTCGCCCGTGTCGGCGTTGACCGTCGTGTCGGGAAGGACGGCAGAGGGGACGATGCCATATTTGCGGACGAGGTTGACGAACATCGCCCAGTGGCCGCCGTCTCCGATACCCGAGTCGAGAAGGAAAACGTTGTTGCGCGAGGAAATGTCCTCCTTGGCAAGGGAGAGAATGCCTTCCATGAAGAAGTTTGCCTTCTCCAGCTTGTCATAGAATTGGAGATAGGCTTGGGAGCATTCGAAATCCTTGACTTTGAGCGCATCGATGAGAATCTTTCTCAAGACATTGAGCCCGGCAAACATCCAACAGCGGCCGGAGCGTTTCTGGTTCGTGACGCTGCCGCAGTCGACATCGATCGAAAAGACCGGCTCGAGTTCCCTCGTGCATGAAAGATCCAGGCCCGCCTTGCCGATTCCGACGGAAGTGACGGCGTGTTCGCGGACTCTGTTCTCCCTGTCGGCGTCATATTTTTCGCGATAGAGAAGGATATCCTTCTCGGTCAATGTTTTGTCCATATCGGAAACCTCCAGAGAATTACTATAGCACAGCTCCTGGCGAGAATCGGAAAAGACGAGAACGCCTGACCGTCTTGAAGGAAAGCCGGGTGATATAATAAACACGAAAAGCCTTCGTGGAAGGCAGAAGGAGGAATCCCATGCCGCTAGACAAAGCCGCGGTGATCGCACAGGAACTGCATCTTGCAATTCCGGGCGTGACAACCGCCATCAATCTGCTCAAGGAAGGCAATACCGTCCCTTTCATCGCCCGCTATCGCAAGGAGCAGACGGGCGGCTTGACCGATGAAAATCTGCGCCATCTCGAGGAAAGGCTTGTCTACCTCGAGGGGCTGGAAGACAGGAAGAAAACCGTTTTCAAGAGCTTGAAGGAACAGAACATCGAGGATCCGGACCTCTATGAGAAAATCGAGAATTCCCTTCTTTTGAGCGAGGTGGAGGATCTCTATCGCCCCTACAAGCCCAAGAAGATAACGCGTGCGGTGAAGGCAAGGAAGGCCGGCTTGACGCCGTTAAGGGATTTCTTCCTCGCCGACAGGACCGGGAGGCTCAAGGAGGAGGCGGCAAAGTACATCACCGAGGAATATGGAAGTGCGGAAGCCTGCATCCAAGGTGCCATGGATATCGTCGCCGAGGAGATTTCGGACAATCCCAATTACCGGACTTTCATCAAGAACATCGCCTACAAGAGAGGCATCGTCAAGACGACCAAAACGAAGGATGCCGATAGCGATGTCTATGACAATTACGCCGACTACAGCCGACCGATCCTCTCGCTCAAGGGATATAACGTCCTCGCCATCAACCGTGGCGTGAAGCGTAAGTGTCTCAATCGCAAGCTTCTTTTGCCCGACGAGGAAATCCTGTCGCACATTCTCTCCCTATCTTTCAGCCGAAATTCCCCCTATTCCGAATGGAACCGCAGGACCGCCGAGGACAGCTATGAGAGATTGATCCGCCCATCGATCGAGAACGAGGTCTTTTCGGATTTGATGGACAAGGCCTCCACGGAAGCGATCGAGGAGTTCAAGGTCTCCCTGCGTGCAACGCTGCTCTATCCGCCGCTTCGAGGCCAGAAAGTGATGGGATTCGATCCGGGTTTTGCCCATGGATGCAAGCTGGCTTTCATCGATGAAAACGGCTCGGTACTTGGAACTTATGTTCTCAACAATCCTTTCATGAATGAAAGAAGCGCGCAAGCCGCAAAGGCAAAGCTTCGCGAGCTCATCCTTCGATATGGGACGTATGTCGTCGCCCTCGGAAACGGCCATGCCTCCAGGGAGAGCGAATCGCTTTTGCGGCAGTTGAAGAAGGAAGAGGGGATGGATGGCCTGCAGATCGTCATCGTTTCCGAATCGGGCGCCTCCATCTATTCGGCGACCGAGCTTGCCCAAAAAGAGTTCCCGCAATACGAGCCCAATATCCGGTCTGCCATTTCCATCGCCAGAAGGCTTGAGGATCCTCTCGCTGAGCTGGTGAAGATACCGCCCATGTCCATCGGCGTCGGACAATATCAATACGATATCGATGAAAAACGTCTTTCCGAAGCTTTGAAAGGCGTTGTGGAAGATGCCGTCAATTATGTCGGGGTCAATCTCAATTCCGCTTCCGCGGCCTTGCTCTCGTATGTCTCCGGCATCAACGGAAAGATTGCTTCCTCCATCGTGTCCTATCGGGAAAAACACGGTCCCATCCTCTCCCGCTCCGCCTTGAAGGATGTCCCTTATCTCGGGCCGAAGAGCTTCGAAAACTGCGCCGGTTTCCTTCGCATCCCCGAAAGCGAGGAATTCCTCGACAACACCGCCGTCCATCCGGAATCCTATCCGATCGCCAGGAAAATCATGCAGCGGTTTGCCATACATTCCGCCGACTCCGATCGCAGCGCTTTGATGCGTCTGTCCGAGGACGAGAAGAGCGCCCTCGCCGTGGAATTCTCCGTCGGGAAGGAAACCTTATGCGATATCCTCGCCGAAATCGTCAAGCCCAGCCGGGATCCCCGAAAGGAGATGAAGACGGCCGCCCTTCGGGACGACATCAAGGACATCAAGGACCTCAAGGTCGGCGAAATCCTGGAGGGGACGATCCGGAACGTCACCGGTTTCGGCTTCTTCGTCGACCTCGGCATCGAGATCAACGGTCTCGTCCACGTGACGGAGATTCGAAACGGCCGCGTCGAGGATCCCCATTCCTACGGGAAGCCCGGCGACATCGTGAAAGTCAAGGTCAAGGCGGTCGACCTCGACAAGAAGAGAATCTCCCTTTCTATGAAAGGGATTAAGCAGGATTGATTCGGTTATGTTAAAATCTTTTCAGCCGTCGATTCGACATTAGGAGGTCAATATGACAGATTACGTCTACCTCGGAAATCAAAGAAACGGAAAGAAGGGCGTTTCGACCTATGTCTATTGCCAAATCGCCCAGGAGGCCGTCCAAGGGCTTGCGCAAGGAAATCTTGCGGGGCAGTTTCTTCTCAATGAGACGAAGAAGGGCCCGAAGATCATCGCCCGTGTCGACAAGAGAAACCACGTCAGCATCGAGATCGAAATCTCTCTCATCGGGGAGAAGGACGCGCAGAGCTGCTGTGCCGAGATACAGAAGGCCGTCTATGAAGCGATCGACGACCTCTTGGAGACGCCACCGAGCAAAGTCAACGTCGCCGTGAGCCGATTGGCCGTCAAAGCCGATGAAAGAAAACAAGGAAAATAAGACGCGAGCCGAGAAGGCGCTAGGCTATCTTGCCTCTCTCCCGATCGTCCTTGCCCTTCTGTCTCTTCTGGCCGAAGTCCTTCTTCAGTCTACCTTCACCTACTCCCTGGAGACGGGCTATACCCTTCCCCATGTGACGGGTCTTCTCTTCTCCGCCTCCGGCTTGGTCTTCTATCAGCTTCTCGGAAGCTATGATGTCGGCATGATTCAATCGGCCCTGGCTGCCGTCAACATCGTCCTTGCCCTTCTCTTCCTTTTTCTGTCCTCGGCGGCGATGAAAGGGAAGAAGTGGGCCCTGCCGGTCGTTTCGGGCCTTTACGCCGCGGATGCCGTTCTCTCCCTTGCCCTCTTTGCCCTCTCCGGTCTCAGTCGCTATGTCGTGCCTCTCTCCGCCGTGGACATCGCCCTGAACGTCCTCTTCCATGTTCTGGGGCTTGGCGGACTTGCCTATGCTCTCTACCTGGCTTTCCGGGTAGGAAAGGAACGAAAGAAAGATGGAAATGAATAGGACGGACGAAAGAATCAAAGTCATGCAGGCTCTCTATCAGGTCTTCCTCTTTTTGGAGAACAAGGAGGACTTCGACGCGACGGAGGTCTTGCTCTCCCAGTTCGGGAAGACCGATGTCAAGGAGATTCCCGCCTTCTCCCGTTGCGTCTATTCTCTGGCGTTGGAGAACTACGACGCCATAAGGGAGGAAATCGCGAGCCACCTCGTCAATTGGACGTTCGAGCGTCTCGACGACGTCTGCAAGGCGATCCTCTTCGAGGCGGTCAGCGAAGGCCGCTATGCGAAACTTGCCCCGAGGAAAGTCGTCATCAGCGAGGCCGTGAAGATGAGCAAGAACTATCTCGAGGACGGCGACCACCGCTTCGTCAACGCCGTCCTGGACAAGAGCATCCCGGCCTATGATTTCCAAGGATAGGACATTTTCCGTCGGCCAGCTGAGCGAGATCCTGAAGGCATGCTTCCAGAACCCCGCGTTCAAGGGAATCCGTGTCTATGGGGAAGTCTACTCTATCCGGCTCGGCCGTTTTTCCTACATCGAGATCGGCGACCAAGGGAAGCTTCAGACCAATTCCCCCTTGATCAAGTGCGCCTTCTCGACCCCCCGCGGAGACACCTATGGCCTCTCCCAGGTCCAGGTGGGCGATGTGATCCAGGTGGAAGGAGACCTCTCCTACTATGCCCACGGGTCCGCCGTCACCCTTTGGGGCAATGACGTCTCTCTTCTTCGCACGCAGATGGGGAAGACCCTCCTTGCCAGGAGGAAGACCTTGGAGAAGCTCGACAGGCTCGGCTACCTCGACCCGAAGAGAAAGAGGCCGATTCCGGCCTATTGCCGCAGGGTCGCCATCGTCACCGCGAAAGGCTCCGCCGCCTATAGCGACATGCTCAAGACCCTTCATGGCCGCTTCCCGGTTTCGACGGTCCTCTTCCCCGCCATCGTGCAAGGCGAGAATGCGGCAAGAAGCATCGTCAAGGCCTTGAAGAAAGCCGGCGAGGGCGACTTCGACTGCATCCTCCTTGGCCGTGGCGGCGGAAGCAAGAGCGACCTCTCCGCCTTCGACGACGAGGAGCTCGCCCTGGCCATTGCCACCTCCCCCATTCCCGTCATCACCTGTATCGGGCATACCATCGATACCGCGATCGCGGATATGGTCTCCGACGTGAAGGCCATCACCCCGACGGAAGGGGCCAGTCTGATCAATCCCTCCTTGGACGAGGTGAAAGCCAACCGGGAACTTTTCCTTCGACAGCTCCGAGAGACTTTTGGAGAGAGGATCAAAGACAAGGAAATGGCCTTGGACGGCTTCCGGCAAAGATTGGAAGACCTCTCCCCGAAAAGGCGTGCCGCCATGCGACTGGACGCCCTGAAGGCCAACTTCGCCAGCCTGACGAAGACCTATCGGGGCCGCATTCATTCCGAGGCGGGAAAGGCATCGGCAAGGAAGGATGCCTTAAAAGCCCTGTTTCTGTCGAATCTCAAGTCGGCCAGAGACAAGCTCGCTCTCTTCGGCAAGACGCTCGAATCGCTTTCCAAGGAGAATCTCGCGAAATCCGGCTATGCCCTCGTCTTCAAGGATGGAAAGAAAATCGTTTCCGCCCAAGAGCTTAGGCGTGGCGACAAGGCAGTCCTGACCTTCATCGACGGCAGAAAAGAAGTTGAAGTTCAGTGAGGTAAAGACATATGGAAAAGAAGAACGCGAAAAAAGACATCCAGAAGCTCACCTATGCCCAGCTCGAGGAAGAGTCCGCCATCGTCCTGAAGACATTGCAGGAGCAGGATCTCCCGCTCGATGAAAGCAAGGCCCTCTACGATTACGGAAAGAGGCTCTATGACGAAATGGCAAGGCGTCTCGATGCCCTTTTGAAAGAGACGAATGACGAGGAGGAGGCATCCTGAGGTGAAGATCGACCACGAGGCGCTCAAGGACCTGCAGCCGAATCAGGAAAAGGTTCTGGCCAGCGACATCCGCAGCGACATTCTTTCAAGCGCCTCTCTTCACGGGGGACACCTTTCTTCCAACCTCGGGGCGGTCGAATTGACTCTTTCCCTTCTCAAGGCATTCGATCCCTATGAGGACGACATTCTTTTCGATGTCGGGCATCAGACCTATGCCTACAAGATACTGACCGGACGGAGCCTTGCCACCTTGCGTCAATATCACGGGACGGCCCCTTTCTCCGATCCGGAGGAGAGCAAGGCGGACAAATATCTCAATGGCCATGCCTCCACAGCCGTCTCTGTCGCCTATGGGATGGCTCTGGCTAAGGCGATTTCCAAAGACGAAAGCTATACTGTCGCCGTCGTCGGCGATTCCTCCCTGTCTTCCGGCATCACGATGGAGGCTCTCGGCCTTCTTTCCGACGACCACAAGACGCCGCTCATCATCGTCATCAACGACAACGGCATGTCTATCGGAAAGGACGTCAGCTTCGTCGGAAGGGAGTTCCGGAAGCTGCGCAATTCCCGTTTTTATTTCAGGACTTCCAACTTCCTGGGCAAGGCGATGTCCAAAAGCAAGGCCACGTGGAAGCTTTTCCTCCGGCTGCGCAGTCTGAAAGACAGGATACGGCAAGCCCTCATTTCCCCCACGGTCTTCGAAAGCATGGGCATCAAGTATATCGGCCCCTATGACGGACATGACTTCGAAAGCCTCGATCTGGCCTTCAAGAAGGCCAAGTCTTCTGTCCGTAACGGCCCTGTCATCGTCCATGTCATCACGAAGAAGGGTTACGGATATCCGCCGGCGATGAAGGACGAAAAAGGCGAGTTCCATGGCGTGAGCAAAAGCTTCGACGAAGAAAAGCCATCTTCCAGCGATTCGTTCACGGCTTACAAAAGGGTATTGCTGGAAGAGAAGATGGCGCAGGACGAGAAGGCGTTCGTCATCTGCCCGGCGATGGTCTACGGCTCCGACCTGGAGAGCGTGTTCAAGGCTTATCCCGAACGGACATTGGATGTCGGGATCGCCGAGGAAAATGCCGTCACCCTGGCAAGCGGACTCGCCCTGAAGGGGTTCCACCCCGTGGTGGACATCTATTCGACTTTTCTCCAGAGGAGCTATGACGAGGTCTTCGAGGATATCGCCAGGGAACGGTGCGACAACCTCTTCCTCATCGAAAGGGCAGGCCTTGTCGGCGAGGACGGCTCGTCCCATCAAGGGCTCTACGACGTGGCCTTTCTCAAGTCCATACCGGGGACGAGAATCGTCATGCCATACGATAAAGCGAGCCTGGAGCGCCTATTTGAGGCACACTGGTTTTCCAAGAAAAGGCCCACGTTCATCCGCTTTCCGAAAGATGCCCCCCAAAACGATCATCCCCCCGTCCTCGTCGACGGTTCTTTTGACGTGATCGAGAAGAAGGGGAAGGATGTTCTTTTCCTGGCCACAGGTCCTAACGGCATGAAGGCGGCTCTTCTTTTCGATGAAAAGATGGCGATGGACAAAGCCATGCTGACGGATCTTCTCCCAACGAAGGAGGAGATTGTCCGTTTCGGACTTTTGGACTATCGGACGATCTATTTCTATGACGCCTATTCCACCTTGGAGGGAAGCGCCGGCCATATTTCAGCTCTCCTTCTCTCTCTTGGCTATAAGGGGCGCTTCGTCCCCTATGCCTTCAAGACGGAATTCGTCCCCCACGGAAGCCTCAAGGATCTCTACGATGCCTATTCTCTCTCGCCGGAAAAGGTCATCGAGGCCGTGAGTAACGACTTTGCGGCAGAGACGGAAAAGGACAAAAGAGATTAGGAGGGAAACATGATCAAGGAACTGCATATCCAAAACCTTGCCGTCATCCAGGATTCGACTCTTGACCTCGATTCCCCCTATCTTGCCCTGGTCGGCGAGACGGGAGCCGGCAAGAGCCTCATCGTCGATTCCCTGTCCCTCCTTCGCGGGGACAAGGCGGAAAAAGCACTCATTCGCGACGGCGAAAAAGAGGCCACCGTCGCGGCTCTCTTCACCCTTTCCGATGCGGAACGAAAAAGTCTTTCTCTTCCCGGGGATGTCGTCGACGACGAGGGCTCCCTCGTGCTGAAAAGGACGATATCCCTCGCCGCTTCCGGGCGTTGCCACGTCAATGGCGTCCCCTGTTCCCTGAAGGAGCTCAAGGATATCGGAAGCCGGCTTGTGGACATTCACTCCCAGGGCGAGAACGATGCCATACTCGACGACAGGATGAGTCTATTCTATGTCGACAGCTATGGCGGAAAGGAAATCGCCGCCCTCAAGAATGCCTATCGCGACGAATATCGTCTCCTGCTTCGCAAGAAGGACGAATATGCCGACTTTTTGCGCGAGGGAAAAGAACTGGACGAGGACTATCTCCGGTTCCAGATCGCCGAAATCGAAAAATACGGGCTGAAGGAGGACGAGATCGAGAGCCTCGAAAGAGAGGCAAAGGATCTTCAGGAGACGGCGCAGCTCGAGGAGAGCTTCGCAAGGGTCGGGGAGACAAGCCGTCTTCAGGAAGGGGACATCTCCGATGTCGTTTCCGCCCTGCTTTCCGCTCTCCGCCCTTTGACGAAAGGCCCTCTTTCGGAAGAAGCGTGCCAGGCCATCGATAGCGGCCGTTCCTTCCTGTCGGCGATTGCCTTGCTGAAGGAGAACTATCGTTTGCTGGACCTCGATCCTGCGAGACTAGATTCGATAAACGAGAGGCTCTTCTCTCTTAAGGGGCTGCAAAGGAAATACGGCAAAACGACTGCCCAGATCCTCGACAGGCTCAACGATTACAAGGCGAAGCTGAACTGTGTCATCGATTTCCAAGGCGAGAAAGAGCGCCGTGAGGACGAGATCGCCAAGGCGAAAAAGCAATGTCTGCTCCTTGCCGAATCACTATCCCAAGCCCGGAAAACGGCCGCTGCTAGTCTTTCTGCGGCTATCGGAAAGGAAATGGGCGGCCTGGGGCTTCTCAGAGACGGATTCGAAGTGCGCTTTACGAGTACGGAGCTCGGGCCGGAAGGGATCGACAAGGCCGTCTTTTTCATCAGGCTCAACAAGGGCCTGGAGGCCGCCGAATTGAAGAAGGCCGCATCCGGTGGTGAAGGCTCACGGCTGATGCTCGCCCTCAAGTCTGTCCTGAACCACCTTTCTCCGCGCGACGTCATCGTCCTGGACGAGATCGATGCCGGCGTCTCCGGGAAGGCGGCTTCCCTGATGGCGAAGAAGATACGCACCTTGAGCAAGGACAGCCAGGTTCTTGTCGTTTCGCATCTGGCACAGGTCGTGGCCTCCTCAAAGGATGCCATACAGGTCACGAAGAAAATCAAGGACGGCAAGACGGTCGTCGAGGCGAAACGTCTCGATGAGGAAGGCCGTATAGACGAAATCGCAAGGATGATTTCCGGAAAGGAACTCACTCCGGCGGCCAAAGAACAGGCCAGGGAACTCCAGAAGGAATACCGCTGATGGAAAAAACGATCGTCCATATCGACCTCAATGCCTTTTTTGCCCAGGCGGAGTGTCTGAGAGACACCTCGCTTGCCGGCAAGGCGATTGCTGTCGGATATGACGGAAGGCGCGGCGTTGTCTCGACCGCCTCCTACGAAGCGCGCAAGTCGGGCGTTTCTTCGGGAATGCCGATTGCCAAGGCCAAGGAACTTTGCCCGGCATTGATCATTGTCGATGGACATTATTCCTATTATCGTGAACTGTCCAGACAATTCTTTGGTTATCTCAAAAAGCGGTTTCCAATTTTGGAACAGGCATCTATCGATGAATGCTATATCGATATGACGGAGGAAGTCCACGGAAAGGATATACATGGCTTTCTCTTCGACTTGCAGCTTTCTCTCTATCGCGTGACGCGATTGAAGTGTTCCATCGGTTGCGGTCCGAACAAGTTTCTCGCCAAGATGGCAAGCGACATGAAAAAACCGATGGGATTGACGATACTCGATCGCGAAAGCCTTCCTTCCCTTCTCTGGCCCCTTCCCATCGAAAAAATGTATGGCGTCGGCACAAAGACCGCACCGCGGCTGAGGATGCTTGGCATCGAAACAATCGGCGACCTGGGCAGGACCAATGATGAAAACGTCCGCAAGGCCCTCGGCTCCTTCTTCGACTTTCTCCAAGGCGAAGCGAACGGATGGGGCGAGGATGTCGTCGACACGTCATCCTTCGATCCCAAGTCCTGTTCGGCAGAAAGGACCTTCCCGGAAAACATAACCGAATATGAGGAAATCCAGGACATGATCCATCTGTGTTCACGGGACGTCGCACGGGAATTGCGGAAGTATAAAAAGAAAGCGACGATCGTTTCCTTGAAATTGCGGGACGATCATTTTGTCACCCGCTCGAAGAGGCAGAAGATGAGGGAGCCTTCCGACAAGGAAGGAGACATCTTTTTTACGGCGATGTCCATCTATGACGCTTTCTATCGCGGCGAGAGCCTGCGCCTGGTCGGCGTCGCTGCCGAGAAAGTTCTTTCTGTTTCTTCGGAGGATAAGGAGACGGTACTATGACGCTGACGGAAGCCAAGGAAAGCTTTCTCACCTTTCTTTCCGCCGAAAAAGGAGACAGCGCCAAGACCCTGGAGTGCTACGGAAGGGATCTCGACGATTTCGTTGCTTTTCTCAATAACAAGGATTGCCGAGACCTTGCCATTGGGGATTACCAGGATTTCCTTCTCTCTCTTTCGGAGAAAGGCTATCGAAAAAGCAGCATCGTCCGGAAGAGCATGGCCGTGAGGGGGCTTTATCGCTTCCTGAAGAACGAAGGAATAGCCGATGTCATCCTTTCGGAGATGAAGACACCGAAAAAGGAGGAAAAGCTGCCCCAGACTTTGACCGACGAAGAAGTCCGGCAGCTCTTCTCTTCTGTCGATACCCTTTCCTACAAAGGCCTTCTCGACCTGGCAATGATGACTTTCTGCTACGGCTGCGGATTGCGTGTCAGCGAGCTGGTGGATATGAGGCAGGACCAGCTTAACCTTGCCGGGGGATATGTCAAGATACTCGGCAAGGGCGGAAAAGAGAGAATTCTTCCTCTCGGGAAAGAGGCCCAAAGCTATCTGAGCCTCTATTCCGCAAGAAGAAAGAAAGAGAGGATTCGGAAGGGGAAGAAATATCTTTTCGTCCACAGAGACGGGAGCAAAGTCTCACGCCAATATTTCTTTCTGATGTTGCGAAAGCGGGCGGAAGAAGCGGGAATAGGAAGGAAGGTCCATCCCCACATGCTCCGGCACACCTTCGCGACGACCTTGCTCGAACACGGAGCCCCCATTCGCCAAGTCCAGGAGATGCTCGGCCATTCGCAGGTCGAGACGACGATGATCTATACGCATGTCTCCACAAGATTGAAGCAGGAAGCCTACGACAAAGCGATGAAAAGAGAGGATGGCGACTCGAGCAAAGAACAGCCGAAGATTGAGGAAAGCGCTATAATTGATAAGGAGGCAGTCATATGAAATTCAAAAGGATCTTTCTCATCGTCATGGATTCCGTCGGCATCGGCGCGTTGGATGATGCCGCACGTTTCCATGATGAAAACACCAATACCTGGCTTCATACGGCCCAAAGATGCGGCGGACTGAACGTTCCGACGATCGAGTCTTTCGGCATTCACGACCTCTGTCCCATTCCCGGCACGGAAAGCAAAAAGCATCCGCATGCCTATTGCCAGACGCTTCGTGAGAAGTCGAACGGAAAGGACACTCTGACGGGCCATTGGGAAATGATGGGACTCTATACGCCACACCCACTGGTCACGTTTACGGATACCGGCTTTCCCGAGGAACTGATCGACGAGCTCGAGAAGAGGACGGGCCGGAAGGTTATCGGGAACTACTCGGAAAGCGGAACGGTCATCCTGACACGCCTCGGCGAGGAACAGACACGTGACGGCTCTCTCATCGTCTACACATCTGCCGATTCGGTGCTTCAAATCGCCGCCAACACGGCCACAGTCCCGCTGGAAGAGCTTTATCGGGATTGTGAAATTGCCCGTGAGATCACGATGAAACCGGAATGGCGAGTTGGTAGGGTTATCGCACGGCCATTTGTTGGAACGGACAAGACGAATTTCAAGAGAACTTCCGATCGAAGGGACTACTCTCTCTCTCCTTCCGGAACAACCGTTCTCGATCTTCTTAAAGAAAGTGGCAAAGATGTCATCGCCATCGGAAAGATTCATGATATCTTCAATGGTGTCGGCATTACCGAATCCATCCATACCGTAAGCAACGAGGACGGCATGGACAAGACGATTGCCATAGCCAAAGAAAAGTCTTTCGACGGCCTCTGCTTCGTCAATCTCGTCGAATTCGATTCCCTCTATGGACATCGTCGCGATCCAATCGGCTACGGCAAGGCCATCGAATCCTTCGACAAGAGACTCGGCCAACTTCTGCCTTACATCGGTGAGGAGGACCTTCTTCTCGTGACTGCCGATCACGGAAACGATCCGACGCATACGGGAACCGATCACACGAGAGAAAGAGTCCCTCTTTTCAGCTATTCTCCGGCCTATACGAATGGCGAAAAGATTTCCGAAGAAGAAACGTTTGCCGTCATTGGACAGACTATCCTCGCCAATTTTGGCATTCCGGCCTCCGACAATCTCATCGGCCGTCCTGTCCATCGTCTTTTGCGCGATTGAACCTGCCGTTTTCATCGAAAGAGGTATCAACATGAAAAGAACTCGTTTTGGATTGATTGGATTCGCTGCTGCTTTTATGGTTTCCCTGGCCTCTTGCGCCCCCTCGTCTTCCTCCACCGGGGCGGTGAATTCGAATGAACTTCGCTTTACTATCATTTCCCCTCAAGGCGCTCCGGCGGCAAGCCTTGCGCGCTACGGAAAGAGCGAAAAATTGACTCTGGCACAGGCACAACAAGTCCGGGCCGCCTTTACTTCCGCTGAATCCGATTTCATTATCTTCGATTCGGTCAATGGCTTGAAATTGGCCGGAGACAACTATCGTTTGGCCCGTATGGTCACTTTTGGCAATCTATATGTCATTTCCACTGGGAACGATGACGATGGCGTCATGGATGACGAGGACAACATCTTTTCGTATGGCGAAGGACTTGTTCCGGATATGGCTTTTAAAAAGGTATATCCGGAAATCATCCCCGACAACTATGGGGCGCAGGTGAGCGATACTTCTCCTGTCCTGCTTTCCGGAACGTTTGAAGGCCAAGAAGTTGATTATGTCGTTTCAAGCTATCCTCCTATTTTTGCCGCCATGAACAACGCCAACAAAAAGACGGACCTCTCTGTCTATAGTAATGTGGCTGAGGAATTCGGTGAAAAATACGATACCGATGGTTTTCCTCAAGCGGGACTTTTCATCAAGAAGTCCCTTGAGGAGAATGATACTTTAAAAGCGGATCTCACTTCTTTCCTGAATCAGTTCGACAAAGATATCGAAGATCTCGTAAATGGGGCAAGCGAGGCCGTAAAGCTTCTGGGAGAATATGGCAGCGTTGAAGAACAGGCCGACCGCTTCGGCTTCAATGCCAATGTTCTCAAAGGTGTCCAAAAGACAAACGCCTTGGCCTTTTTGGCCGCGGATAAGAATCCTTCCCTTGCCGGCTACGATGTCTTTAAGTCCGAGTTCGGATTTCCTATCACGGAAGACCTTCTCTCCTCCTATTACCCGGACAATGCCTGATGAGTACTAAAAAGGCTCGGTCGTTTTTCAGACACAAGACAACACTTTTTGTCTTGGGCCTTTTTCTTGTCGTCGCTATTTGGGAAATCGTCGCTTTCGCAACGGGTTTTCTTTTTGTTCCGGAATTCTTTTCCACCGTGGCTAGAGCCTTTTCTCTGTTGGGCGAGGCGAGAACGTGGAATGCGATAGGCTTTACTCTTTTGCGTCTCTGCTTGGCCTTTATAGCCTCGGCGACATTGGGGGTGTTCTTGGGCACTTTGGCAGGCTATTTTGAACCCCTAGGAAATCTCCTGCGGCCCCTCATCTTGCTATTGCGTGCCCTGCCGACAGTTGCTTTAATCCTGCTTCTGATCGTCCATGTCCCGATGGCCTCTCTTTGGGTTGTCGGGCTCGTTTTATTTCCCGTCATATATCAGGCAAGTCTGGAAGGCTCTTCAAAAGCCTTTGCCGACTTTGAAAAACTGATACGTCTTCAGGGGAAGAGACACATCAACAACATCACGCGCGTCATTCTTCCTTTGTCGATGGATTATGTCCTTCTCGGTTTCGTCCAGTCGATAGGCTTGGGCATGAAGGTCGAGATCATGGCGGAGACCTTTGCATATTCGTCAAACAGAATAGGCTTAGGCCAAATGATATATTCCAGCTATCAGCAAGTCGATTACGAGAGGCTGATGGCTTTGGTTTTGATCTGCCTCCTTTTGGTCTTTCTTCTGGATGGTTGGATGAAAGGAATGAAGATAGTCATCGAAAGAAAACTCAACCTGAGCAAAGAGCAAATCGATGCATAAGAAATAGTAAATAACTAGTACCAACTATAAACTTTTTTATTTGAAGCAGTAATTTATTGGTACTAGTTTACAACTAAATTGTCTGTATCTCATAATTCCTTTATTTTTATTAACATAATTGATATTAAGCGAAGTAATTAGACTAATACAAAAATTAGTATAGATTTAGTACCATCTCAATACTACATACCAGTTCTCTCTTTTTTCGTGTAACTATTCACTATAATTAAAAATAAAAACTAGTACTTTTATAGTACTAGTTTCCAACTTGAATATATAGAAACGACAAGTATTTAATTGGTACTATTTATTTACTAACACGAAGCTTAATAATCTCTATCGCCAATAAGACCGCCTTTCGGCATGCCTCTCCTAGGTTGTCCTCGTATTGCATGGCATTGTCATCGCCTGCCGTATCATCGGATATCGTCCTCAGAATACCATATGGGACCTTTGCTATATGACAGCATTGGCCAACGGCAGCGGATTCCATATCGATCGCAACAGGGTTTTCGAAATCTTTGTCAAGGCCGGATGGCATATTGTCCTTCGTCACGAAATTGTCGCCGGTGACGATCAAACCTGTCTCAACCTCGGGTGCGATCTTTTTCGCACATTCGACAAATGTTCTGTCGCATTCATAGTAAAGGGGCATTTCAGCCATCTGTCCCCTCTTGTAGTCCCACCCGGGGAGCCAGACATCGTAGTATGCGGACCTTGTTGCGCACAAGGCGGAAAGAGGACTTAGGCGGTGTTCTAGAGTCCCGGCAACGCCTGTATTGACGACAAGATCGAATTCTTCTCTTCCCATATGCTTTCCGATGGCAAAAGCCATGCTTCCCTTGCCGATGCCGCCTTGACAGGCGACAAGTTCGAAGTCACCGAAATCGGCACGGATGTAATCGTTCTCGCAGCACAGAGGATAAGTAGAGACGGCCTCTTTCAAGGCATCCCACTCCTTCTCCGTTGCGACGATGAGAAGAACTTTCTTCATGCCTGCCTCTGGCTTTCGGGCCTTTTGCGCTTGCGATACTTCGGTTCGCTTTTCGCTTCGACGACTTTATGCGGGCAGTCTGCATAAAGACTGTCGAAATCGACTTCGCGGCGCATATCTTCCGTGAAGAGCTGGATCACGACCTGCTTGGCGTCCAAAAGTATCCACGTCGATCCGTTTCTGCCTTCCTTGTGGTGGAGGTCATAATAGTTGTCGTAGAGGCTTTCCTCGGCCGCCGAGACCAAGGCACGCAGACGTCGGTCGTTCTGGGCCGATGCGACGATATAGTAGCTGACATATGGCGTGACTTTGCGGACATCATAGACGATGACGTCCTTCCCGTAGTTCCAGGAAAGATCTTCTGCGACATGGATCGGCCTTGTCGCTGAGATCCTTCCCTTGTTCGCGAATTTTGTCTCAGGCGTTTTCTTGTGAATGGCAATACTCATTTTCTATTTCCTCCGATAGGTATGTTCGATACATTTCTTCAGTCAACGGGTTGGTCCGATAGTCGATGTCATGACGACGGAAGTAGGCAAGCTGCTCCCTTATCGTATCCAAAAAGCCGACATGGATGTCGCCTAGGGCATCCTTGAGGATATGCCCAGTCGGGAAAGGGCGCAACGGCTCACACTTGTCGGCGGTATAGACGATCTTTTCGAAGTCGCTCATCTTTCCGTTCCCGGTGCAGTGGTAAAGGATAGCGGATAGGACCTCCTCATCCTCGAGCCCGAACATCGTCCGAGCCAATATTGCGCCGGCAAACTGATGCAGGGAGAAACCGGGATAATTGCGAAATTCCGGCATGTGCGTCGCAACAAGACTTCTCTGCGAGGCTTTGTCGATATCTTTGGCGATGTCGTGGAACATCCCGGCCTGAAACGCCCTTTGCGGATCGAGGCCATGGTGGGAAGCAATCAATGCAGCGGTCTTGGCGACGGAGAAGGAATGGGCATACCTTTCTTCCGTCATCATGGAAGCGATCTTCGAGGCGAAAAAGAGCTTGTCCCCCGCTACTTTTTCCAGGATCCATTGCGGTGCGGAGAGAACTTTTCCGGCGCGAAAATCTTCCTGTGCCTTCTTTAGTCTTGTGACCGGAGCGAAAATGGGCAAGCCTTGTATGCTCGATGGCAGGATTTTCGCATCACCGATGACCACATCGAAACCAATCGACAAGTCATTTGACAACTTCTCATTTTTCAAAAGGCGTGTTTGTCTTCCGAAAAGCGAATCAGGCACTATGATTCCATCAATGCAGAAGTCATCATGCACAGGGAGAAAAGTCAGTTCCCAATCTTCATTCAGTGGCAAAAAAGACCGCAGAGCCTTTTCGTGCTCCGTGGTCCAGGGAAGAAACGTATCGACAAAGAGAATTTTTCTCATGCGTTGGCGACTTCGTTTCGCTCGCAAAGGATACGAACGCCCTTAGGAGCGTAGACATCGATGACAGCGCCGGGCGTTCCGATGAAGTCAAAGAAGCCCAGGCCCACGACGCGGATGCGATAGGGGGCATTTGCCTCGATCTCGCACGTCGTCTTGGAAAGGCCCTGGATATCCTTCACCTTTTCCGTACGGAAAGAGGCTTGCTCGTTGAGGCAGTTCTGGCGGAAGGCCTGATCGGCCTTGCCGATCTTGCATCTTTCGATCACGATGTCGTTGGATTTGAGGAAGGTGAAGTCGGTCCTGGGTCCCTTGATGTAGTCGATCCGGCAGAGATTGGAAAGGAGGAAGGACTGACCTTCCTTGGTCTGGTACTTTTCGGGACGGATCTCGTTTCTGGGAATCACGTACTTAACGATTTCCGGTTCGATGAAAGAGACGATGCTCTTGGGGTTGTAGATGCCCGGAGTGTCGAAAATATAGGAATTTTCATCGAGCGGGATCGAGATGACGTCCAATGTCGTCCCGGGATAGGGCGACGTGGTGATCATTTTCTCCGTGGAATTGCGATAATCCTTCAAAAGCCTGTTGATGAGGGAGGATTTGCCGACTTGATAGGCGCCGATGAAATAGACGCTCTTTCCATTGCGATTTTTTTCGATGGCGGCCATCACTTCGTCGATGTTCATCCCCTTGGACGAAGAGGTGAGGATGATGTCCTTGACATGGATCCCCTCCGGCTCAAGCTTCGAGAGGACGTATTTCTTGAGAAAGTCATCGGAATAGTTCTTAGGCAGGACGTCTCTCTTGTTGACGACGACGAGAACGTTTTCGGGAAGATATTTGCCGATGCCGTCGAGAAGCGAACCGGTCAGGCAAAAAGCGTTGAGGACATAGACGACGAGGGCCTCTTCCTCCTTGGCATCCTCGAGGATCGTGACATAGTCGATGTTGAAATCCGGAGTCTTCTTGTAGGTGGAGTAGTGGCGGAGCTTGTAGCAACGTTCGCACAGCGTATCCTCGCCAGACTCGAATTTCGCCGGCGGGACATAGCCGACCTCGTCCGGGTCGGTATCCTGAAGGATCGCACCGCACCCGTAGCAACGGCGGACGCGGATCTCCTGGGTCACGCCGCTGGCCTTGGTTCTCTTGAAGAACATGGTCATTCCTCCTTTTTCCTTGTTGGGCATTCTTCGCCGAGGATGCCCTTCTTTCGCCAACCCTCGCGAACCCTCTTGTCGAAGAAGCGAGGAATCTTGGTCACCCAATTGTCCTTTTCCGAAAGCGGTTCGGTCAGGACAAGCCGGCCCTTGAGCTGCCGGACATAAATCCGGTCGGTATAGATCTGATCGCCGATGAAGAGGCAATCCTCGACGGCAAGCCCCTGCTTCTTGAGAAACTTCCTTATCCGGAAGGCCCAATACTTGAAGGAAGAGCTGAGGTAGGGGACGGCAAGCTCACGGCAATATTGTCCGCATCGCTCCTCCGTGTTGTTGGAGAGAATGAGAACACGCAAGCCGAGCTTTTGGAGTTCCTCGACGAGCGCCTTTGCCCGCGGGGCAGGATCGAATACGTCAGCCGGATCCAATGTGTTGTCCAAATCAGTGACGACCGCCTTGATCTTCAGATCAAGGAAGAACTGGGGATCGATGTCATAGATGCTCTTCGCATGGAAGGCAACTTTCTGTTTCTTGTTTGGCATATCCTAAGTATAGCAGAAACTAATTCTTTTTATCCTTCTCGAAGAGATCAAACAGGGAAAGCTGCGTGTCGGCCTTGTCGGCCTTGGCCTTGACAGGGCTAACCTTGACCTCTTTGGGCGTTTCGATGGGGAAGGTCTCGTCGATCACGGTTCCCGCCTCGTTCTTGCCCAGAATGACGGCTTTCCCGAGTCCGGGTATGTTTTCGCGCATCTCCGAGTTGAGTTCGACGGGGGCAAGATCGCCGAGGTCGATGACCGTCGTCTGTTCCGCAGTGGTGGCGCTGGCATAGTTCTTCTGGCCGCGAATCTTGTCGACCTTGGACAGGGAAACGATGTTCATCGGATTCTTCTTGAAGATCCGGACCAGGTTGGTCTTTGCGCCAAGCCTCTCCGTCGTCTCGATCTTGGCCGAGGAGACAAGCCTAGCCGCCCTTCTGTCGGCAAGGACGAGAAGAGGGGCAGCTTCCTTGCTGCTCAAAGCGACAAGAGAGACAAGAGGCGGGTTCTCGATGGAGGAGGAAATGGCCTTGACGCCCATTGCCGAGAGGGAGACGAGAGGAATGTCCGCCTCGTTGAAGCGGGAAACCTGTCCCATCCGGTTGCAGACGATGATGTCGGAATTGCCGCCGGTCATCTCGACACCGACCACGCTGTCGCTGCCATTGAGAAGCTTGCAGGCACGAACCGTCCTTTTGGTGAGACCCGCCTGCGCGAATTCGACAAGCGCGGTCCTCTTGATCTTGTTCTCGCTGGTGAGGAGGACAACGTTGATCCCAGGGAGGAACTTGTTAAGGAGGAAAGCCTTGATGATCTTCTCGTTCGCCTTGAGGCTCAGGAGGTTGTTGAGGTGCTTGCCCTCCTCCTTCCATTTGAGCTCAGGCAGGAGATAGACGGGAAGATAGCCGTAGTTGCCTTTGTCCGTGAAAAAGAGAATGGCGTCATGAGTGGAGCATTTCTGACAGAAGACGATACGGTCGCCGGTCTTCATCTTCGGGAGGTGGAGGGGGTCGTCCTTGTTGGCATCGCAAGAAGCCTGATATGACTTCGGTGATGTCCTCTTGCTGTAGCCGTCCTCGGTGATGGAGACGTAGCAATCCTCCTTGGCGATGAGCTTCGTCTGGTCCACCGTGTCGAAGACGAGCTTGTCGAAGAGGATTTCCGTGCGTCTTGGGCGAGCGAAGAGCTTGCTCACCTCCTTGAGGGAACGGACGATCTCTCTGTCGAGCTTCTCCGAATCGGAAAGGAGACCCTTGAGTCTTTCGATGTCTTGTCGCAAAGCAGCATCTTCTTCCCTCAAAGCCACGATGTCTGTGTTGGAAAGTCTGTAGAGAGGCAACATGGCGATGGCTTCCGCCTGGTTCTCAGTGAAACCATAATCGTCCTTCAACATCGTCTTGACGGATTCTTTGCCGTGGCACTTCTTGATCTTGGCGATGACCTCGTCGACGATGGAATAGACCTTCACAAGTCCGGCGACGATTTCCAGTCTCCTCTGATCCGTCTTCAGGTCGAACGCGGCCGACCGGGTTTCGATTTCCCTTTGATGGTCGATGTAGGCATCGAGGATCTCAAGCAACGGGAGCGTCTTGGGGTGTCCTTTGACGATGGCAAGGAAATTGCAGCTGAGATTGTTTTTCAGACAACCTTTAGACTGCAGGTAGTTGAGGACGTCCTCCGGAGAGGAGCCCTTCTTGATCTTGATGACGATACGGACATCGTCCTTGGCGGACTCGTCCACCACCTCCTCGATGTTGTCGAGATTGTCGGTCTCCTTCCTTTTGACGAGATTGGCGACGAAATCGATCTTGACGACGCCTGTCGGAATCTCGTCGATGACGATCGTGTTTTCCTGATGATCGATCTGGACATGGCTATAGACGGTAAGAGATCCTTTACCCGTCTCGTAAAGATGCCGGATCGCCTCCTTGTCGTCGAGGATGCCGCCGGTAGGGAAGTCGGGGCCCTTTATGAATTGGAGAATGTCGTCGAGGTTTGCCCGACGGTGGGTGATCCGATAGATCGTGGCGTCGATGACTTCGCCCAGGTTGTGGCTGGGGATGAAAGTCGTGCTTCCCACGGCGATGCCTTGCGTGCCGTTGACAAGAAGGTTTGGGAAACGCGCGGGAAGGACCGTCGGTTCGAGAGATTTGTCGTCGAAGGTCGGAACCATCTCGACCGTCTCCTTCTCGATTCCCTTGACCAGAAATTCGCTGAGGCGGGAAAGCCTCGCTTCCGTGTAGCGGTTTGCGGCGGCAGGATCGTCGTCAATGGAGCCGTTGTTTCCCTGGAAGTCGACAAGAGGTTCTTCCATCTTCCAGCCTTGGGAAAGATGGACGAGGGCATCGTAGATGGAGCTGTCCCCGTGGGGATGGTAGTGGCCCATGACATGGCCAACGATCGTGGCGCATTTCACCGTGGGCTTGCTATAGAGATCCCCCTGGTCGAACATGTCGTAGATGATACGGCGCTGGACGGGCTTGAGACCGTCTCGGACGTCCGGGATGGCACGGTCGGTGATGACCGCCTTTGCGTATCGGTTGAAGGCCTGGATGAGGACATCGCTCATCTGGGAGGGCACGATGTCTTCCTGGATCAGGACCTTTTCCTGTCTTTTACTTTTCACGTTCTACCTCCTGGGTGAAGCTGTCTTTCGTGGTGAAGTCGATGTTGTTCTCGATCCAGTCCTTTCGGCGGTCGGTGTCCCGACCCAAGAACAGGTTCACCTTGTCCTTGCATTCCTCGTCATCGTGGATGAACACCTGGAGAAGCTTTCGCTTCGCCGGCAGCATCGTGGTCGTGGAAAGCTGGTCGTAGTTCATCTCGCCGAGACCCTTGTAGCGGTTGACGCGGTACCCCTTGCCGATCTCCGCCTTCGCCTTCTCGAGTTCGGCATCGTCATAGCAATAGATCTCGCGCTTGCCGTTGTAGACGCGATAGAGAGGCGGGCAGGCGATGTAGACATGTCCCGTCTCGACAAGAGGCTTCATGTGGTTGTAGAAGAAAGTCAAAAGCAGAGACTGGATATGGCTTCCGTCATCGTCGGCATCGGTCATGATGATGACCTTCCCGTAGTGGATGTCCTTGATCTTGAAATCGGAGTCGAAACCGGCGCCGATGGTGTAGATCAGAGTCGATATCTCCTTGTTCCCGAGGAGCGTCTTCTCGTCTTCTATGTCCGTCGTGTTCTTCGGCTTTCCGCGCAAGGGAAGGATCGCCTGGTGGCGGGGATCGCGCCCCTTCTTGGCAGAGCCGCCGGCGGAGTCGCCCTCGACGATGAAGAGTTCGTTCTTCTGATAGTCCTTGCTCGAGCAGGGGGTAAGCTTTTCGGAGATGTTGCTGGAGCTGACCTTGCTCTTGAGCAGCTCACGTTCCTTTCTCCGCGCATTCTCGGCCTGGACGCGTGCTTTCATCTCGTCGGTCGTCTTCTTGACGACGGCGCTGGCTTCGCCGTCATGCTCCTCGAGATAGTAGGCGAGCTTGCTCTCGACGACCTTGTCGACGGCATTGATCGCCTCCTTGGTGCCGAGCTTTCCCTTCGTCTGGCCTTCGAATTGGAGGAGATGCTCGGGGACCCATGTGGAAAGGATGGCCACAAGACCTTCGCGCAAACAATCGCCATCCAGGGAGTCGTTGGCACGAATCTGCTTGTGGTTGATGGCATAGGAGTTGAAGCAGTTGGTGAGCGCCTTCTTTAAGCCGGTGACATGGTAGCCGCCGTCTGCTGTCCGGACGCCGTTGGCGAAGGAGATGATCTTCTCGTCATAGTTGTCCTTGAGAAAGCCGAAGACGACCTCGACCTTGATTCCGTCGTCCGACTTGCCGTCGATGGGAATGGGACTTGTGAGGCCGGTCTTTCCGACGGTGTGGCGCTGGAAGTATTCCAGAAGGCCGTTCTCGTAATAGAAATCCTGTTTCCTGCCGCTTCTCTCGTCGAGGAGATGGAAAGTCACGCCCTTGGTGAGGCAGGCCTGATCGTCGAGATGCTGCGCGATGCGGTCGAAGGAGAAGTTCGTGTCGGAAAAGATCGATCCGTCCGGCAGGAAGCGGACGTCCGTTCCGCGTCTTGTCGTCGGGCCGAGATCCTTGAGGGGGGAGGCCTTCTTGCCTCCGTTCTCAAACCGCATGAAATGGTCCCGCCCGTCCTTGAAGGAGTGGACTTCCATCCAAACGGAAAGGGCATTGGTGACCGAGGCGCCGACGCCATGGAGGCCTCCCGCGCTCTTGTAGTTGCTTTCATCGAACTTGCCGCCGCCATGCAGGGTCTGGTAGACGATCTGGAAACCGTTCATCTTTTCCCTGGGATTGTAGTCGTAGGGGATGCCGCGTCCTTGATCGGCGACTTCAAGGGAGCCGTCGTCGTGGATAGTGACATAGATGTGCTTTCCGTGCCCTTCGTTGGCTTCGTCAACGGCATTGTCGACGATTTCCCATACCAGGTGGTGGAGACCGACGGTATCCGTCGATCCGATATACATGCCAGGCCTCTCGCGGACCGGTTCGAGGCCGTGGAGGACCGTCAGGCTTTTGGCATCGTACTTGTCGCTCATATAAAATACCTCATCTAATAATTTTACGTTTCTTAAGCCCAAAAATAAAGACGATGCATTATAATTGATGCGTATTGGGAGGCTTTCCGCCATGGTAATTCTTTATACCGTTCTTTTCTGCCTTATGATGGTCCTCTTTGGCTATCTCATCGGGTCGATTCCCACGTCGATCATCATCGGAAAGATGCATGGTATCGACATCCGCCAATTCGGCTCACACAACGCCGGCGGAACCAATGTCGGGCGCGTCATCGGCAAGAAGGCGGGCATCCTGACGATCGTCCTCGATATCCTCAAGTGCTTTCTTCCTTGCCTTGCCGTCTTTCTGCTGTTCAATTATGTCCGTCCGGACTTTCTTTCCTCGTATGAGCATCTGGTCGAGCTTTTCGTCGCCCTGACGGCGACAGGCATCTGCCTCGGTCACACTTTCCCGCTCTATGCCGGCTTCCGCGGCGGGAAATGCGTCGCCTGCTTCGCCGGGTACATCGTCTTCATCTCTCCCTTGTGCTTCGTCCTTGCCTGTACCCTTTTCTTCGTCCTTTTCTTCCTCTTCCGCAAGGTCTCCCTCTCGTCTGTCATCGCCGTCCCCACGGCCCTTCTGCTCCTTTTTGTCCCCATGGTGCTGGATCTGACCGTCCTGCCGGAAGGATTCAACGGCGGCGTCTATTTCGGGCCGGGCTGCTACATCCACCTGTCCTATGTGACCGTCATCTTCGCTTTCCTTCTGGCCTCCCTTGTCATCCTGCGCCATCTTTCCAACATCAAGCGCCTGGAAAAAGGGGAGGAACCGGAAACACATTTCAAAAAAGATTGATTCCGGCCGGAACAGAAAAACCGTCGTCCTTCCGGGCGACGGCATTTTTTATTTGTGGCGAGTGGAAGGATTCCGCTGGGCCTCTTCGATGGCGCGCATGGTCTGGTTGACCCTCGCCTCGCTGGGTGTCTGCCCCATGGAGCGGTACATGGCCTTGACCATGTTCCTGTTGATTGGCGGATTCTTCTTCAGGGCGGTCTGGAACAGCTTCCTGGAGACGAAGTAGCCGATGACGACACCGACGATGAGGCAGGCGATCAGGCTCAGGACGAATCCCCAGATGACGATCTCCATCATGGCGTTATGCCCTGGAATCGTATTCGCCCGTGGCGGTGCGAACGATGATTTCCGTTCCGTTCTTGATGAACATCGGGACGCGGAGCTTGTAGCCGGTCTCGAGAACGGCTTCCTTCGTCGCCTTGTTGACGGTATCGCCGGGGGTGGCGTTGTCGTCGCACTCGACGATCTTCAAAGTGACTTTGTCCGGAAGCTGGATACCCAGGATTTCCGTTCCGAAGTACGTGATGAGGACGTTGGAATTGGGGGCGAGGAACTGAAGCTCCCACTTGACCCTCTCCTTGGGCAACTGGATCTGGTCATAGGTCTCGTTGTCCATGAAATAGGCGAATCCGGTATCGCCGTCATCGGCATAGAGGAACTGCATTTCCTTCTTGTCGAGATAGGCGAGCTCGATCTTCGTGCCGGAGAAGAGCATCATCTCGCTGATGGCGCCGCTCCTGAGGTTCTTGGCTTTGATCTTGTGCTTCATCTTGGCCATCGCGGTCTTGTTGTGCTGGATGTCGACGACCGAAAGAAGCTGTCCGTCGTAGAGGAAGACTTTTCCCGGGCCCAATTCGCCCGCATCAACCATGTCTGCCATTTTCCGTGGTCTCCTTTGCGATGATTACTTCTTCTCTTCGTGACGCGTCATCTTGCGGCAGTTGGGGCAAAACTTGTTGGTAGCGAAACGCTCCGGATGAGCCTTCTTGTTCTTGGTGGTGATATAATTCTCGTGCTTGCACTCGCTGCAACGCAGGATGATGTCAACTCTCTTGTCTGCCATAGTAAATTCTCCTCCTTGATGAATAGGTAACCGAACCATTATAGACCTGTCCGGCTTCCGCTTTCAAGGATGAAAAAAGGAAAGGAATGCAAAAAATGGAAAGAAAAAGCTTTGCCATCGGGAACAAGACGATCGGCGACGGAAAGGTTCTCATCCAGTCGATGGGCGACAGGAAGACGACCCGGATCGATGAGCTCGTAGCGCTGACCGACGACCTTGCCAGGATGGGCCTTGACATGATGCGCTTCTCGGTCCTGGACAGAGAGGATGCCGCCGCGCTTTCCCAAATCAAGAAAGCCGTGTCGGTTCCCGTGATCGCCGATATCCATTTCGACACGTCCCTCGCCCTTGCCGCTATCGAGGCCGGCGCGGACAAGATCCGCATCAATCCCGGAAACGTCAACTCGGAATCCGGACTCCGGGAAGTCATCGCCCAGGCCAAGGCCAAGGGCATCGCCATGCGCATCGGCGTCAATTCGGGAAGCCTCAACAAATATCGAGGCAAAGGCGGCACGCCCGTCGACGACTATTTCCTCGCCTTGGACGAGACGCTTTCCCTTTTCAGGGAAATGGACTTCGACCGCATCGTCCTTTCCTTGAAGTCCTCCTCGCCGGAGATGACCTATGCCCTCTACAAGAGAGCCTATGACACTTATCCGTATCCGCTCCACGTCGGCCTGACCGAATCGGGTTTCGGCGTCATGGGATCGATGAAATCCGCCATCGCCATGAAGGACCTGCTCTCCGAAGGCATCGGGGATACGATCCGCATCTCTCTTGCCGATGACAGACGCGAAGAGATCCGCGCCTGCAAGACCCTCCTTAAGGCCCTTGGCATCCGCAAGGATCTTCCGGAGCTTGTCGTCTGTCCGACCTGCGGACGAACTCTGATCGATCTGAAGGACATATCGCGTGAAGTGGCCAAGCGCCTCGATTACGTCTTCAAACCCGTCAAGGTCGCCGTCATGGGTTGCCCGGTAAACGGGATAGGCGAAGCAAGAGACAGCGACGTCGGCATCGCCGGAAGCGGCAAGAAGGACGTCTATCTCCTTTTCTCCAAGGGGCATCCTCTCGGGACATACGAAAAAGAAGAGGCGCTTGCACGCCTCTTCGATTTCATCGAGGCCTTCTGACCTCGGCTTATTTCTTTCCGCGCCTGGGGGCGAACTCGTCGGAGTGGAAGTCCCGGGCGTTCCCGCCGCTCCTTGCGATGTTTGTGAGAACGACCTTTTTGCGATGCTTGAGCTTGACCAAGTCCACCGCCTTGCTCACCTTCTTCCGGTAGTTGGGCTTGACCTTGTTGCTCTTGGTCTTGCCGATGGCATGCCGGATCTGCTTCTGGAGCCGGTCGTTGGACTGGTCCTTCTTTCCGAGATTGCGGAACTGATACGGGCCTTTTTGCGGTTTGAGCTGGCCTTGGGAGAGACTGAGGTAGTCGAAGGACAGCCCTCTCCGGACGAGGTCTCTGGCCCGGGAGAGGTTTTCCTCGTCCTCATAGAGGAGAACGTAGGAATCGCCCTCGCTGAGAAAACGGCCCGTCCTTCCGGCTCGGTGGAAGTAATAGTCCGAATCCTTCGGCAGGTCTATGGAAAGCACTTCGGTGCAGTCGCGAACGTCGATTCCTCTCGAAACATAGTCGGTCGCAAGAAGGATTCCCGTCTTCCGAGACTTAAAAGTCTCGATGGTCTTTCGGATGTCGCGCTTGTCCGCGCCGCCGGAAATGGCCAGGAAGTCGACTCCGTTCTCCTTGAGAATTGCGGAGACGACATGCATATCCTCCCTTTTCGACAAGAAGGCGATGCCCTTGTAGAAGTCATGGGCCTTGAGGAAGGCAAGAAGGGCTTCCTCCCGGCTCATCCCCTTGGCCAGGACGAAATGATGCCTGACGCCAAGAGAGGTGATGCCTTCGCGCAGGTCGATGGTTTCCTTTGTCCTGAACGCGCGGCGGACCCTCTTGATTTCCTGAACCCCGAGGGAGGCGGAAAAGAAAGAGACGATGCCTTTGTCGATGGCCCCCTTCAGCCCATGAAGAGCATCCTGGAAGCCGTCGAAATACACCATATCGCCTTCGTCGACGATGACGTAGCTCAACGCGGAGGTGTCATAGCGCGAAAGGATTTCGGGATACATGGCCGGGGTCGAGAGGACGATTTTCGGCTTGAGTCGCGTGAAATCCTTTTTCGAGCGGATGACCTTCACCTCTTCCTTGTTGAGATTGCAGCCATCGGCAAGAGAGAGGAAGACCTCCTGTATTTGGTCGAGAAGGGCGACGGTAGGGGAAAGGACGATCGCCTGACAAAGCGGCGCATCCTTCAGTTTGGCAAGGATCGGCACGACGTAGGAAAGCGTCTTCCCGGTCCCGGTCGGAGCCAGGGCAAGGACGTTGACTCCCTTCAAAAGCCTCGGGATCGCCACTTGCTGGATCGGGGAAAGGTAAAGAAAGCCTTCGCGGGAAAGGCTATCCAAAAGAGATTTGGGAAGGTTGAGAGAGCCGAAAGGCAGAAGTTCAGCGGTTTCCTTCTTGGTCATTTTTCTTTATCTCGATTCCGAGGACGTCAAGGTCCTCCTGCGGGACAGGGGAGGGACACTCGCTCATCGGCTCGACGGCGCGAAGGTTCTTGGGGAAGGCGACGACGTCACGGACGTTGTCCGTCTCGCAAAGCTCCATGGCAAGCCTTTCCACGCCGATGCCGAATCCGCCCTCCGGCGGGACGCCGTAGCGCAAAGCCTTCACGAGGAAGCCGAACCGGTTCTCGATGTCTTCCTTGCTCAATCCGAGAAGGGCGAAGACTTTTTCCTGGACTGCGCTGTCATGGATCCGCAGGGCACCGGAAGACAGTTCGACGCCATTGAGAACGGTGTCATAGCTTGTCGAACGGATCCTGGTCGGATCGCTGTCGAGGAAAGGCAGATCTTCGTCGATAGGCCTGGTAAAGGGGTTGGAAAGGCTTTCGATGCGTCCATCCTCCGTTCTTTCGAAAAGCGGCCAGTCGATGACGAACAAGGGCTTGTAGACATCCTTCCTCGTCAGTCCGAGACGATCACCGTAGAAAAGACGAAGGGCACCAAGAGCGGTGCAGGCTCTCTCCCCCTTGGCATCGGCACACAGGATGAGAAGATCGTCTTCCTTCAAGGAAAGACGGGAGGAAAGAGCGGCAAGGCTTTCCGCCGACATGTTCTTGGCGATTCCTCCCCCGAGAGCCCCTTCCAAGAACTTCAGATGGCTGACGCCGAAGACGCGGAACTTCTTCGCCAGGACATTGTCAGCATCCATGGCTTTCCTGGAAGTCGCCGCAGCCATCTTGGGAACGACGATGGCCTTTATAGACTTTCCCTCGAAGGCTTTGAAGCCACATCCGGAGAGGACATCGGTGACATCCTCGATGAGCATGCCAAAACGCAAGTCGGGCTTGTCGCTGCCGTAGCGGGAGATCGCCTCGGCATAGGGCATGCGGATGAAATCGGGAAGGACGACACCTTTGATCTTCAAGAAGAGATGTTTGAGCAGACGTTCGATGACATCCAAGACATCCTCTCTTTCGACGAACGACATTTCACAGTCGATCTGCATGAATTCCGGCTGTCTGTCCGCGCGCTGGTCCTCGTCGCGATAGCAATGGGCGAGTTGGAAATAGCGATCGACGCCTGCGACCATCAAAAGCTGCTTGTAGAGCTGCGGCGACTGGGGGAGGGCATAGAAGGAACCTTTGGAAATGCGGCTTGGGACAAGATAGTCCCTTGCGCCTTCCGGCGTGGATTTGATGAGAGTCGGCGTGTCGACCTCCAAGAAGCCCTCGTCCGCGAGGAATTCACGGGTGTAGCGGGAAATCTCGCTACGGACAGTCAGATACCTCTGCATCTTGGGACGGCGCAAATCGAGGTAGCGATATTGTAGGCGCGTGTCCTCGCTTGCGGTGATCTCGTCCTTGATCGGGAAAGGCGTCGTCTCCGCCTTGGAATAGACAAGGATCTCTTCCACGCGGATTTCTATTTTCCCGGTCGCTATCTTGTCGTTTGGATCGCTTCGCAAGACGACCTCGCCAGAGGCACGGACGACCCATTCCGGCCGAAGCTGGAGCGATTTGAAATAGGACGGATCGATATTCAGCTGCGTGATGCCGAAACGGTCACGCAAATCGACGAACACCAATGCGCCGAGATCGCGCACGGTGTCGACGAAACCGCACAGCGCGACTTTTCTTCCGACGTCCTTCTCGGTCAATTCGCCGCAGGTATTTGTTCTCAGCATCTTTTACCTCCCGAAGAGGGCAACGAGTCCCTCTTCATCGATGATTTTCTGTTCGCGTGTCTTCATGTCCTTGATTTCCAGGTGGCCGTCCTCGAAAAGAATGAGCACGTTTTCGGCCTGGATCCTGTCCGCCATTTTGAAGCAGCCACCCATGCCTTTGCCGAAGGAAGGCATCGAGACGCTCATCCCCAGATCGCGAAGCCTTTCGGCGATCGCACATCCTTTGCCTTTTCTTTCGAGATCGATCAGGAAGACATCGACCTTGGCAATCTTCCGTATGGCCTCGACTCTTTCATGGGGCATGTCCAGGATGAGCCTTTCCACGCCGAGCGAGAAGCCGATGCCCTCAAAATCGGGACCGCCGATGTCCGACATCAGCGAAGCATATTTTCCGCCACCTCCCAAGGCGGGGAAGTCCGGATTTTCCAGGTCATAGATTTCCCATACCAGACCGGTGTAATAGTCCAATCCGCGGACAAGGCCGTCGTCTTTCACGTAAGGGATCCGGAGACTTTCAAGAAGAGAAATTATCGCCCCATATTCGGCTTTGTCGTCATCGGAGAGATAATCCTCTATCCTCGGGGCGCCCTTTGCGATTTCGCGGTCCTTCTCGACCTTGCAGTCGAGGATGCGCAAGGGATTCGTCTCGAAACGGTTCTTGCAGTCGTCGCACATTTCGGAAAGATGCGGCCGGAAATATTCGGCCAAAGCCTTTTTGTAGTTTTCGCGCGACTGGAACGATCCGAGATAGTTGACGAGGACCTTGACCGGCTTGCCAAGAGCCTTCTTGACGGCGTTGACGGAAAGAAGGAGAGCATCCAAGGCACAGTCGAGATCGACTTTGCGATCGAGGAATTCCACGCCGAACTGATAGAATTCGCGAAGACGGCCGGATTGCGGCCTTTCGTATCGGAAGACCTTTCCCATATAGGCATAACGCAGGGGCAAGTCCGGCGATGCATAGAGCTTGTTTTCAAGAACAAGACGATTGACCCCGGCGGTGAACTCGGGCCGAAGAGTATAGTCCTTGTCTCCTTTTCTCTGCAGATCGAATGTCTCTTTGCGGACGATGTCGGAGCTTTCGCCGACGGAACGATGGAAAAGCCGAGATTCCTCGAAAACGGGCGGGTTGACTCGCTGGCAGCCATAGAGTCGGCTTTCGTCCATGAGGACTTCCTCGAGCCCGGCAAGGACTTCCTCTTCCTTGCCGAAGTAATCCGTCGTCCCGCGTGGTTTCTTGATTTGATTATCGGCCATATTTTTCCTCCCGAAAAGCATACAAAAACAAGCAACTGATTATACATCATAGAAGAAACTAATGCATCAATCTGTCGACTTGGAAAACGGACTTCACGCCAGTTAGGAGCTGAATGTATTTGTCTAGGCTGTCCCGATTTTCCACCGACATGGTGACGCTGATCGTCGTCGTCGATGTTCCGGGATGGTATTTGGCATTGACCTTGAAGAGCTTGGCCTGGTTGTTGTTGAGAACGTTGAGGACGTCCATGAGCAGGCCATCGCGATCGTGGCATTGGACGGCAAGATCGACAAGGAATTCAGCCTTGGGAACATCCGGATTCCACTTCACGGCGATAAGGCGGGAAGGATCGGCAGCCTTGACATTCGGGCATTCCTTCCGATGGACCTTGACGCCTTGCCCGGTCGAGACGAAGCCGATGATCTCATCCCCAGGAATGGGCAGGCAGCAGTTGGCAAGATTCGTCATGACCGTATCGCCATTGGCCAGAAGGACGGAATCCGTGACGTTCTTCTTCGCCTTCTTGCGGTTGATTTCCTCCGTCAGTTGCTCGCTGGTCTTCTTGGCGGAATATGTCACGTTCTCGCTCAATTCGATGACTTGAGAGGGGGCGACAGTCTTTGAGGCGAGAAGGATGTAGAGATCGTCCACTCCGGGGCATTTGAGTCCGTCGAGGACTTTCTTCGTGACGACCTTGGACGGGTCGATGAGAAGCTTTCTTTCCCGAAGTCCGTCGATGAGTGCCTGGCGGCCCTTCTTGATGGCGTCTTCGCGGATGTAATCGGCATTTTGCCGAACGAGATATTTCCGGATTTTGTTCTTGGCGAAATTCGTCTTGGCGATATTGAGCCATTCGGAATTGGGTGAGGCGTTCTTGCCGGTGATCACCTCAACGATATCCCCGGTCTTCAACGGCGTGGAGATAGGAACGAGGATATTGTTCACCTTTGCCCCGACCAGATGCTCCCCGATGTCCGAATGAATCCGGTAGGCAAAATCGATGGGAGTCGCCCCATTTGGCAGGCAGATGACATTCCCCTTGGGCGTGAAGATATAGACATTGGCATCAAAGATGTCGTGGCTCAGCGTCTCGACATAGTCCTTGGCCGTCTGTCCCTTTTCGTCTTCGTCGGTCATCGAGACGAAATCCTTGAACCAATGTAACTGGTTCTCGATTTCGACCTGTTCTTTCTTCGGGTCGTAGGGCGAACCTTCCTTGTAACGCCAGTGGGCTGCGACGCCGCCTTCCGCCGTTTCATCCATCTTCTCCGTACGAATTTGGATTTCGAAAAAATGGCCCGTGTCGGTCACGACCGTGGTATGGAGGGATTGGTACATATTCGGTTTCGGCATCGCGATATAATCTTTGAAACGTCCAGGAACAGGTTTGAAGTTGGCATGGACATAACCAAGGATTTCATAGCAGTTTTGCTCAGTCTCGGTGATGACCCTCAAAGCCATAATGTCATAAATTTGGTCGAAGGTGTAATGTTTGATGTACATTTTTTTGTAGATCGAGTAGATGGATTTGACACGATCCAAGATTTTGAAGGGTATGTGTGTCGGAGCCAAAATCCTCTCGAGCTCGCGCTTCAATTTGTCCAAACCGCTTCTGGCGTCCTGATAGACCGTTTCCACTTTTTGCTCGATGCTTCGGTATTTTTCCGGCTCGCTGTAGAAGAGAGACAGTTCCTCGAGTTCCGTCTGTATTTTGTATAGACCGAGCCTATGGGCGATCGGGGCATAGACCTCCAAAGTCTCCTTCGAAATGCGCCTCTGTTTTTCTTCCGGTTGAAACTGGAGTGTCCGCATATTATGGAGCCTATCGGCAAGCTTGACGATGATGGCGCGAACGTCCTTGGCCATGGCAACGAAAATCTTCCGATGGTTTTCGGCAGTGAATTCCACGTTCTTGTAATCGGAAAGACGAGTGACCTTGGTCAATGCCTCGACAAGGTTCCCGATTTCCTTTCCGAATTCCTGCTCGATTTCTTCGCGGCTTGTCCCGGTGTCCTCTATCGTATCGTGAAGAAGGCCGGCGCAAATCGTCTGTGGACCGACTTGGAGCTCAGCCAAAATATCGGCCACGCCAAGGCAATGGCTAATGTAGGG
Source organism: Candidatus Enterosoma merdigallinarum (assembly GCA_018714385.1). Taxonomy (GTDB): domain Bacteria; phylum Bacillota_I; class Bacilli_A; order RFN20; family CAG-288; genus Enterosoma; species Enterosoma merdigallinarum. Next base: position 54,614 of record DVNL01000010.1, read on the forward strand.
GTCGCCGGATTTGCGGAATTGCCCTTCGTGCTTCTTTTCGGCGAATCGGTAGGCTCTCTCGATCAGTGCCAGATCCTTTGGATCCTTGATATAAGTGGAATAGTCGTTTTGCAGCTTCTCGAAGGTGACGATTTCGTTCTGAAATTTCATCGTTTAAAGATCGAGCAGGGAGGCACAGGGGACATGGATGTGGCTATCGCCATCCAGTTCCTTAAGCCGGATGACAGCCAAAGCGGCGACGGGCTCGCCACCGGCCATGCCGACGAGTTCTTCAAGGGCCGCAAAGGTGCCGCCCGTGGCCATGAGATCATCGATGAGTAGCACCCTCTGTCCCTTTTTGAAGGAATCCTTTGGGATTGCCAGTGAGGCTGTTCCATACTCCAGCTGATAGCTGATCTGGTAGACCACCCCAGGGAGCTTTCCGGCCTTCCGAGCCATGACAAATCCGATTCCCAGGCGATAGGCCAACGCCGCACCAAAGATGAAGGCACGGGATTCCGGCCCGCAGATGATGTCCGGTTTGTAGGTCTCTGCAATCTTGGCAAGATCGTCGATGCAGGCACGGAAGGCCAAACCGTCGCGCAAGAGCGGGGAGATATCCTTGAACGAAATCCCCTTCTTCGGGAAGTCCTCGGTCACGCCGATATATTTTTCGTAATCCATATCGCTGCCTCCTGACGAGAAAAGTATACCATTTCAACGCTCTCTTGGGACGGAACAAATCATAAGATGATAAAATATGAGTATGATTGAATTGATCGGTGATCTCGGTTTCTGCTACGGCGTGAACCACGCTATTGAAACATTGAGCAAGGCCGCCGAAGAAAATCATTCGGTCTTTCTGACACATCCCCTTCTCCACAACAAGAAAGAAAACGAGTCTTTGCTTCGGAAAAACCATGCTTCGGTTCTCTCCCCGGAAACGGACACGGCAAATGGCGCCGTCGTCTTTTCCGCCCATGGTCATGCGCCGGATGAGGAAAAAGAATACCCTCATGCCCGCCTTTATGATGCGACATGTCCTCTCATTCTCCGTCGCTATGAGGCCATATCCAAAGCGGGAGACCTTGCCATCGTCTTTCTCGGAAAAAGGGGGCACCAGGAAACCGTGGCCTTCATGGGACGGTTTCCGGATTTCCTGTTCGTCGATTGCCGTGGCGATATCGAAAAGCAGCTTGACGCAATGAAGCTCGAGGGGAAAAGGACCGGGCTTGTCCCTCAGACGACTGTCGGAAAATCGGTCTATGACCGATGCCTGGTTTATTTAAAAACCAAGACAGACCTCCGTTTTGCTCTCCCCATCTGTCCAATCTATGAAAAGCGTCACAATGATGTCCTTACGTATTTTGCCGGGAAGAATCCTTCGCAGTATTATCTCGTCGTTTGCGGCGATCTTTCCTCGTCCAATGCCAACGAGCTCCTCACTTCCGCATTGGTCTCATATCCAGGCCTTGCCGGAACAATCGCCATGGAGGCTTCTGATATCAATCTTGCCGATGTCGCCCCTCGTCAAATCGTCCTTTGTTCCTCGACTAGCGCAAGCCGAGAAAGCGTCCTTCGCCTGAAGGCGGAACTCGAGAAAAAAACAGAAAAAGATCAATAGGCCTCAAGCTTCTCTTTCAGAGTCTTGATCGCCTTGGCCTCCCTTTGCCGTATCGCCTCAGGGGAAACGCCGTATTTCTTTCCAAGCTCGGACAAAGTCAACGGATTGTCGCAATGACGGGAGAGGAGTATGTCGCGATCCTTTTCGTCAAGCGTCGAAAAAGCCTTGAGCAAGGCATCGTAACGATCGTTGTCCATCGAAAAGGCATGGGGATCCGCATCGGGATCGGCAATCGTAAGCGGCTTGCCCTCTTCCCCTTCGCCATCCATATCTAGCGAAAGAATTTTGTTGGAATAGAGTCTAAACCGTGCCAAGTCATCGGTCGTGGTGCCATCTTTGAGCGTGGCAATGATTTCGTGATCGGTCGGATCCCGTCCCAATTCATGCGTGAGTGCTTCCCGAACCTTTTCGATCTTCCTCATCCTTGACGATAACGCTGTCGGAATCCGAATCGTCTTTCCATACTTTCCTAAATATTGAAAAATGGCATTTTTGATATATGTTGTTGCCAAAGTCGAGAAGGTCGTGTTTCTGGCCGGATCAAAATCATCGACGGCTTTGATCAGGGCAAGACTTCCTTCTTGAAAGAGATCTTGAATAGGGCAATGCCAATCCCTAGCACACTCCGACGCATACTTCAGGACGAGACGGAGGTTGTCCTCGACGATTTCGTTTCTCAAATCGATAGTGGGATTTTTCCGGTATTCGACAAGTTTTGCTTTCGTTTCATCCGAGGATGGGGAAGGTCTCGACGCCAAGAAATCACGGAGCGGTCCTGTCCTCTCATAATCTTTTTTTCCTTTTCTAGGCATTTCGATAAATCTCCAGATATTTTTCGAACGGAAACACCTCAATGGAGAGGGTGGGGTCGATTTCCAAAAGGCACCTTTTCATTCCGACGAAAAAGCCAAGCTCTTCACATTCGTGGGGCAGTTCAATATAGCCGAGTCCGTAGCGCTCCATGTCGAGTCGAGCATGATGGGAGGCATCCCCAGAAATATAGACATCAACCTCTTCTTGCAGAGCCCAAGAGAAATCATTGCCGGCTCCGCCGGCGACAAGGCCGACTTTTCGTACTTTTTCGACTCCGTTCTTCTTTGCCAGTACGAAAGGCAAGGAAAGCTTTTCGCCGACCAGAGAGCACAAAGAGGAAAAATCTTCCACAGGCGAGGGAAAAAGCCTGAGGTATCCATCCTTGCCGATTCCGCTTCTGTGAAGGCCGAGAAGCGTCACGATCGAATCGTTCATCCCTCCTTCCCCCTTGTCGAAGCAGGTGTGATAGGAATAAACGATGACATTCTCCTTTTCAAGATCGTCGGCAAGCTTGGCTTTCATAGGGTCCTGCCGGCGTATCGCGCTGGGCCTTCCGAAGAAAAAGGGATGGTGGGTCAAAACGAGATCCGGCTTTCTTTCCCGAATCGTCATAAGTGCGGCTTCGGTCAAATCGAGCGCGAGAAAAACAGAAGAAATGTCGCGATTGTAATCTCTCGGCCCCAGCTGATACCCAGGATGATCCCATTTCTCGCTGCTGGAAAGAGGGAAGCGCCGTCCCAAAAGTCTGAGAAGTCTCTTCAATTCCATGACGCAATCCTCCTTTCCAGGTCCATCTTTTCGCATAGATTCTTCTTCGTCGGAGGGAGGGTGTTCAAAAGAGAAAGTCTTTGTCGAAGCATGTCTAGCAAAAGCGGATCTTTTTGGGCAAGGGGCCATGCCCCATAGCACCTCTCCCCCTCATCCAGCAGAATGGGATAGTCCCCCATCTTATGAAACAATAAGACGGGATAATATCGGGTTTCGCGTATGTATTTCCCAGCGATGTTCTGGTATCCGTTTTCACTCAGGAAGTCGATCGTCTCCTCGACGCAGGATTGCGGGGAAACAATCAAGTCCTTTACGTTGGCGAGATTCTTTTTTCCGCGTTCGAGAATTCCGCGAATGGTCCTGCCACCCATCCCGAGAATGGTGAGGCAATCCACCTCCTCCGGCAAGAAAGAGATGCCATCCTGCAAAAACGCTTTTACTTTCGATTGGTTTGCTTTCAAATTCTTTACAAGGCCATCGTAAGGCCCCATTTTATTCTCACATCCGTAGGCTTTGTTTCCTTTGGCCTCCAGAGCCAAAAGAAAATCGCCTCGGTCCGACCCGACATCAAAGACGACAGCCCCGTCCGGAACCAAGGAAAGGGCCGTTTCAAGACGTTCCGAAAGCCTCGGAAAGGTCATTCGTTCCGGAAATCCTTCAAGAGCTTGGCACGAGAAGGATGACGCAGCTTTTTGAGTGCCTTGGCCTCAATCTGCCGGATCCTTTCCCTGGTGACGTTGAATTCCTTTCCGACTTCCTCGAGGGTATGGGTCCTTCCGTCTTCCAGTCCGTACCGCAATCGAATGACCCGGGCTTCCCTTTCCGTCAGCTGGGAAAGGACTTCGTTGATCCTCTCGGTCTCCATGGAACGATTGGCGTAGTCATAGGGGGATTCGTTATCCTTGTCGACGACGAAATCGCCGATATGAGAATCGTCCTCTTCGCCGACCGGCTTTTCCAGAGAAAGAGGATCCAAGGCGATTTGCTGAATCTCACGGATTCTTTCCGCGGACCAGACGCCACCGAGCTCCTCACTGATTTCCTCCGCTGTCGGATCCCGATTCAGCTTTTGGACGAGCTTCCTCTGTGCTCTGGCGATCTTATTGATGGTCTCCACCATGTGGACAGGGATACGGATCGTTCTGGCCTGATCGGCCAAGGCGCGGGTGATGGCCTGCCGGATCCACCAAGTCGCATATGTCGAGAACTTGAAGCCCCGAGTGTAGTCGAACTTGTCGACGGCTTTCATCAAGCCGAGATTGCCTTCTTGAATGAGGTCGAGGAAGTCCATTCCGCGATTAACATAATGCTTGGCGATGGAGACGACAAGCTTGAGGTTGCACTGGATAAGCTCATCCTTGGCATCCTGGTCGCCTTCAAGGACCCTTTTGGCAAGGAAGACTTCCTCTTCCTTGCTCTTGAGAACCTGGTAAGCGCCGATGGCATGGAGGTATTGGCGGACAGGGTCGGAATTCTTGATATCGCTTGCAGCCGTATAGTCGACCATTTCTTCCTCTTCGGCCTCTTCCTCGAAATCCTCCTCTTCTTCAATGTCCTCTTCGACAGGTGGGACATCGTCCAGATCAACGATGCTCTCATCGAGGTCGAGAACCTCCCGCTCGCCAAGAAAAGTCACCAATTCGGAAAAATCGTCATCCGTCAGGGACAGATGCTCTGTCAGTTTGTCGAGCTCGTCCTGCGTGATCTTCTTTCCGGACTTGGCATTTTCCGCCAGGAGTCTTTCTTTTATTTCGTCAAGTCCCTCAAGTTCCAAGCCTTCGCTGACGAGTTCCTCGACAGTTCGCGGTGCCTTGGCCGCTTTGGAAGACTTCTTTTCCTTTGGGGGAAGTGGCGTGTCTTGTTTCGCCGCCTTGTCTGCTTCCTTGACCGGTTTTGCTTTCCGGGCCGGCTTTTTCGTCTCGCTTACTTTTGCGTTCTTCTCAGTCTTTGAATTGGCCTTCTTGACCGTCTTCTGGCTTTCTTTTTGTGCAACCGCACGAGAAGAAAGCTTGGCAATATCTTTTGCGGACAGGCCTTTCATTTCGGACTTGATCGGCTTTTCCGAGGAAGGCTTCGCCTTCTTGGCGACCGCTTTGGTTGTCTTTTCTTTTGCCATAGTAAAATAACCTCACTAGTAAATTATTGTTTTGTTTTCCTGAAATTTCAAGCAAGGCTAACGAAAATCAAATCAGTTGCTTCGCCTTCTTGACTTCGTGCTCCAAATGCCGACGGGTTTCCTGCTCCTCAGGCGTTTCCTCCTCGCTGGAGCTATGTCGCATCGCCGAGGCTTCCTTGAACCGGGAAAGGGCAAGCAAGCATTTTTCGAGAACTAGGCTTCCCGCGAACTTTCGTGGATCATACCATGTCGTCGTCTTGAGGTTCATCAGAATCTCGACGAATTGAGCAAGGAAAGCTTTCTTTTCATCCGACAAATCGATTCTGTCCGTGTCAAGGCCGTCTAAGTCGAAAGGATCATCAGAATCCACACCCACTTCTGAAGCATCTTCTCTTAGAGCCTTCAAAAGCGAATCATATTCAACATTGGAAAAAGATTTAAGAGAAGGATTTTCAAGATAGACATTCCCGACAAGGTCAGCAAAAACATTGAACTGCTCCTGATCGAAGACCACTCGACTCCTTCTAAAGGTTTCATAGGCATCGCGACTTTGCGGAAGGACAATGCAAATGGAATACTCTTGACGATACAATTCCGGTTCGCGATACCCTTCTCCCATCATTTCCCGAAGGTAGCCGAACAGTTTCTCAAGGGCATCGGGTCCAGTATATTTTCCGGCAAGTGAAAAGGAAAAACGTTTTTTCGTGTCCGGGATTCGCGGTTGGCCCTTCGACTTTTTCGCGAAGGATACCTCTTTTTTGTCCGCACTCGTCCGCGCATAAATCCTTTCCAAGCTTTCGGCATCGACGCCGATCCGCTTGGCGATCGTCTGGATGTCTTTGGCACGAACGATTTCGCTTTCCTTGAGAATATAGGGCCGCGAATTTTCGATGAAAAGTTCGATTTCCTTTCCGTCCAGAAGGGATTTTCTTCCCTTCAATGCGCGTCCCAACAGGAAAAGGGCAGGAGAATAGAGTCGGGATACCTGCCGGACAAGTTCCTCAGGTCCGGATGAAGTAAGAAGTTCATCGGCGTCTTTTGCACCCGTAAGCTTCCAGCAGACACGAGTCGGAATACCGGCCTTGAGGAGGAGCGGCAGGGCCCTTTCCTCGCCCAATTGGCCGGCTTCGTCGGAATCGAGGAGAAGCCGACACTCGACCCCAAGCCCCTTCAATGCCGCAAGATGGTTTTCCGTCAGTGCCGTCCCCATGAGGCCGGCGGAAGAGAGCAATCCCGCACGTTGCATTGCGATGACATCCATGAATCCTTCCAAAAGATAGATATATCCGTCGCGTCGGGCGGATTCTCTTGCCTTGTCGAAATGGTAGAGGACGTCACCTTTGCGAAAGAGGGCCGTCTCGGGATAGTTGATGTATTTACCACCTTCCTGTTTGTCATCGATTTTTCTTCCGGAAAAGCCGACGATATGGCCTTCATTGTCCGACAGTGGGAACATGATGCGTCCGGAATAGCGGTCTTTGAGTTCGGCGCTGTTCGAAAGGATTCCCGCTCTCTCCAGAGTCGGAACATCGAATCCGACGCGACGGAGCGATGCGATGGCGATGGTAGGGTCATAAGGGGAATAGCCGATCCGGAAATGGTCGATCGTTTCCCGGGAAATGCTGCGGGAAGAGAGATACTCCCTCCCCTTGAAACCGTCAGTGGACTGGAGATAGAGACTATAGAAACGGGAGAGCTCTCCGAGCGCTTCCAATTCCTTCGGGAATTTTTCTTTGAGAGGATCTCTCTTCTCATGGACATCCGAAAGATGGGACGGAACGGGAATGCCGCAGATTTCGCAGACTTTTTTCAGTGCCTCGACAGAGGAAAGATGAGCATACTCCTGTACGAATTTAATCGTGTCACCGCCTGCGTTGCAGGAAAAGCAGTGATAGAAGTTCTTCTCGGGATCAATCTGCATGGAGGGATGGGAATCCGGATGAAAAGGACAGATGGCCTTGAACCGCCTTCCTGCCTTGACGATCGCATCGCTGCCGAGATAATAGGCGATGACCTTGACGATGTCGCTCTTGCCGACGATCTCGCGAAAAACGTTGGACGTATTGTCCATCACGCCCTCCGGCTATCCAAAAAATGTCTTATATATTCGACAAGATCAGTGATGGCAACTCTTTCCTGTTTCATGGAGTCCCTCTCCCGGACAGTCACCATGCCGTCATTCTGGGAATCGAAATCGAATGTGACACATAAAGGCGTGCCGATCGCATCTTCGCGACGATATCGCTTGCCGATGCTTCCCGTCGTATCGAATATCGCGTCAAAATAGGGATGAATCTTCTTGAAAAGTTCCGCGGCCGGCTCGATAAGATGATTGGAAAGCGGCATGACGGCCACCGTATACGGGGCCAGTTCCGGCGCCAGATGCATCACGACACGGCTATCTTTGCCTTCGTTGAGCGTTTCGACGTCATAGCTGTCCATGAGCAGTGCGAGCATCAGGCGGTCCAGTCCGAATGACGGCTCGACGACGTGAGGCAAATATTTCTCGTGCGTTTCCGGATCCAGATAAGTGAGATCCTGTCCGCTTCTTGCCATATGACGACCGAGATCGTAGTCACCGCGGCAGGCAATGCCCATGAGCTCTCCCCAGCCTATCGTCGGGAAAAGATATTCGATGTCGGTGGTTGCCGAAGAATAGAAGGCAAGCTCCTCTTTCTCGTGGTCGCGATAGCGAACGTGATCGTCCCTCAGCCCCAATCTTTCGACGAATGCCTTGCAATTCTCTTTGTAGAAGGCGAACCACTTCTCGTCCTCGCCAGGTCGGAAGAAGAATTCGATCTCCATCTGTTCGAACTCACGCGTCCGGAAAGTAAAATTGCCGGGAGTGATCTCGTTCCGGAAGGCCTTGCCGATGTCGCAGATCCCGACGGGAAGCTTGCGGCGCGTAGTGCGAAGAACATTCTTGAAGTTGACAAAAATGCCTTGTGCCGTTTCGGGACGGAGGTAAACTGTTGAGCTCTTCTCTTCCGTGACTCCGATAAACGTCTTGAACATCATCTGGAATTGGCGGATGTCGGTAAATTGGTTCTTGCCGCACTTAGGACAAACGATTTTCCCGGATTGGACTGTCTCGTTGAGGGCCTTTTGATCCATGCCGTCCACGTCGAGATCCGGGCATTGCGATTTGACAAGGTCATCGGCACGATATCGGCTATGGCAGTATTTGCAGTCTACGAGAGGATCGTGGAAATTGGCCACATGGCCCGTGGCTTCCCAGACTTTTGGGTTCATTATGATGGCCGGGTCGATCTGGACGTTGTATTCGATCTCGCGAACAAAATGGCGCAGCCAGAGATCCTTGACATGATTTTTGAGAAGGGTGCCCAACGGCCCGTAATCCCAGGAATTGGCAAGTCCGCCATAGATATCGCTTCCGGGATAGACGAACCCCGACGTCACCAAGTGGTTGACGATCTCCTCGAATGAATGTTCTGTGTTTGCCATTGTGCAAGCTCCTTGGTTATATGAATCCCTAAGATTATATTACAAATCAATTGTCACGGCACTGCTGCAAGAGGAAAGACAGGCTCTTGAAAGGCTTGAGGTCGAAATAGGAGGCCAGATAATCGGCCAGGACGAGAAGGACTTCACGTCCCTGCAAAGCAGGGACCGACTTGGAAAGCAAGGCATCATCCGGCGCAAGGAAAGCATATTTGAGAACGTAGAGCACCAGCGCATTCTTTCGTCCCCCATCGACTTCCTTGATGCAATCATGGCAAAGGAAGCCGCCTTCCTGCAATGAAAAGGTCACGATGTCTTTCGTCTTCTTGCATCGTACACAACAGCTTGTTTCGATCTCGATACCGAGACTGCGATAGATCGCGCCGAGAAAAAGCAGGCTGAGGGAAAGAACGTCTCCCTTTCCCAAAAGGGAGGAGATAATCCGGGAGACCTCAGCATATGGAAAACGATCCCCATAGGAGAAGAGCTTTTGGGCGATCTCCTGAAGAAAAAGAAGGAAGGCGCTCTTGGAAAGGGAAGTCAGGCAAGAGGAGGCATCGACAACGACTTCGGCCTGCTTGGCTTGATAGGGCCCTTTGCTTCGCTTCGTGGCAAGAACGTTGGCCTCGCTTCCGACAAGCAGAAGAGGCTTCAGCTGGCTCTTCGGGCGAAAGACATGGGACAGAAGGAGCGGAACGATACCCTCATCCGTGGCAAGGGAGCACACGGCGGAGTCCTCTGAGTAGGGCGAATAGGAAACGACCATGCCCCGAATGGAAACTTCTTCCCCTTTCATTCCTCGTAACCGAACTTCCGAAGATATCGATCAGAATTACGCCAATCCGGAATAGCCTTGACGAGAAGATCGACATGTGTCTTGACGCCGAAATATTCGCCGATCGTCTTTTCACTATACTGGCGAATCTTGGAAATCATACGTCCGTTTTTCCCGACGACAATTCCCTTTTCGGAAACTTTTTCGACGATGATATCCGCGAAGACTTCCATTTCTTCGTCTTTTTCCTCTATGGCGCGAATATCGACATAGATGGAATGAGGGACCTCCGCCTTGAGAAGACGCATGCATTTCTCGCGAATCATCTCCGACACGATATAGGCCATCGGCCTGTCGGAAACCATGTCTTCCGGGAAAATCCGTTCGCCTTCCGGAAGGACGGATTTGACCAATGAAAGGAATTCGTCAACGCCGTATCCGTCTTTTGCGGACATCCTGACGATTCCAAGAAGCTTCGGAAGATTCTCGACATACCGTCTCAACCTGTCCTCGCCGATGTCGGCATGGACCAGGTCGACCTTGTTGAAACACAAAATGATGGGCGTCTTTTCGGACCTGAGCTTTTCGCACAGGGAGAAGTCCGGGACTTCCTTGGCATCGACAACATAGGCTATAACGTCGACGCCCTCCTTGACGCTTTCGGCATCCCGCAAGAGGATGCTCCCGAGTTTGCCGTGTGGCCTGAAGACACCTGGAGAATCCGTGAATACAATTTGAGTATCGGGGTCATTGTAGATGGCGCGGACATTGTCCCGCGTGGTCTGTGGCTTGGAAGAAACGGGAAGGAGCTTAAAACCAAGACAAGCATTGATGAGTGTCGACTTACCGGCATTGGCGCGGCCATACACGGCGACATAGCCTGATTTCATTTCTGAAGATCCTCCTTGCTGAAGGCGTTTGGAAGCAGGCCTTCAACCGTCGTAAACAAATGTTTTTTGCGATCCCCGGAGTAGATGTAGACGGGGCAATAAGGATGCATGAGTTCGCTCATGACCTGACGACAGACACCGCAACACGTTCCGAGATTCTTGGAGTCCGTGATACAGCCGAGAGAAACGATGTCGTCTTTACCGTAGCCTTGCGCATAAGCGGAATAGAGGGCCACCCTCTCTGCGCAGCATGTCGCGGGGAAAGACGAGTTTTCAATATTGAATCCCGGAATATATCTCCCGTCGCGAGTCACGACGATGGCCCCGACCCGGAAGTTGGAATAAGGAACGATCGCCTTCTCCTGAGCTTTCAGCAACTCTTTTTCCAATCGTTTCAGATTCGTATAGAAATCATGAGGGAGAGTGTTGAGAAGCTCGTTCTGAAGAGAAAACATCGTTTCACTCTCCTCTGCCGTCTGGTGGTCGTATCCAAAGATGTGGAGAAGACCATGAATGAAAAGGAAGCAGAGCTCACGCGGATAGGGGTGAGAGAACTCTCTAGCCTGGCGCTTGGCGACTTCCGGGCAAATCGTTATCGTCCCCAGATCGACAAGCGGCAATTGCTCCACGGACGTTTCCTCGTAGGCGAACGTCAGGACATCCGTTTCCTTATCGATGCCACGGTAAGCCTTGTTGAGCGCCTTCTGCTCTTCCACGGAAAGCAGTGAGAGAGAAACTTCAAAATCGCCTTCTTTGCCAAGGCGGTCAAGGACGTGGTCAAAGACGAGGCGAAAAAGGGGTTCAAGTCCCTTCTTTTCCTTCGTCTTGTCTAGATAGTCCAGAATTCGTGTTCCGTGCATCCCCAAAAGAACCTCCTTTGGTTCTATTAGTATACCCCACAAGAAAGCGTGATTTCAGCAGAAAAAGCGGTAAAGAGCGCGACAAAGCATTGATGTCCCGCGCCTCCAGGCTATCATCGAGATACGTTTCGCTGAGCTTTTCGGCAATCTGTCCGACACCGAGGGTGAGGAACAGACCGAAGAGGAAGAAATCCAATCCCGTTATTTTATAGACAAGCATGTAAGACAGAATGACAAGGGCGACAAGCGCGACTTTAAGAAGGCCTGTTGCCGTTCGAATCCCCAGAAAGACGGAAGCTTTTTTCTCCGATTCGAGGAACAACGCATCGTTGTTTCGATTGGAAGTGCCGAGAAGTGAGAGATAAGAAGTCTCCTTCAGGGAGCAAAAACGTCTTGTTCGATTCGTTTCCCTCCTCAAGAGAACGGAAGAAAGCGAAAGGAGAACGCCCAAGACAGCCAGCAAGGAATAGAAAAGGCCATTGGATGCGAACATCGCGAGCAGATTGAGCAAGAAAACACCATATAAGACAAGGGAATAGGCCTTGCGGACTTCGGCATCCAGGACGCGACCAAGAATAGGGGCGTCCGAACTTTGACGGCTTTCGCGGAGAAAGGGTAGAAAGACCTCGCGCGTAAGCCTCTTTCGAACTCGGAGGGAAAGCAGGAAAAGAAAACCGACTCCGATTGCGTAAAACAACAAGAAGAGGATAGAAAAAATGAGCGTTTCCTCTTCGCCCATAAAGAAAATGCCAAGAAAGAGGGAGAAAAATTGGACGAGAAAACAAAGTGCGAAAAGAAAATTGTCCCCTCTTGAAAATAATTTCAGGTGTGGCCTGTCCGGCTTTTCGCCTTTTGTGTTCATCAAGAGCATCTTTCCCATAAAAACCTGCTGGAATTCGTCCCTCTTAATCGAATAAGTGCCAAATTCCGGATCGTCGACAAGGACTTTTCGGCCGATTTTCCTAACGACGACAAAATGCGCCTTGTTCCCGTTTTTGATTTGAGCGATTCCCGGAAGGTGTTCTTTTCGGACGAAATCGAGACTTTCGATAGCATAGGGAATGCATTGAATGCCAATGTTTTGCAAGGCACGGCGTATTGAAAGAAAATCCCGGCAGGCTTCCCGCAATGGGAGGATCTGAAAGTCATCTTCGCCGAAAACAAGGACGGCCATATTCCGGACAACCGCCTTTCCGCAATCGTCCTTTCCCGATTGATAAACCATTGTCCCACCTCCACCCTTTATTGGGAATGGGGACGTCGAAAAAACGCCTACAGGAACAGATCGTCGATTGCGCTTTCTTGAAACCGTTGTGCGATAGTCATGACAGCGTCCAAGTTCGTTGACCGATAGAAGATCCGGCGGTAAGTATCCACGGGAGACGGATTTGTCACGCTTCCGAAGGTGACATGGCCTTTTCCGGCTTGAGACTTGAGGAGAGGATAAAGGTACATATCGGCCTGTTCCGTGGAAAGATAGGGAAGCACATCGGCACCTTCCAGAAAAAGGGCTTCCGCCCGGCAAGCATCGGCAAGATCTTCTTCGGCCTGCCTGCGAAGATCCCAATCTTTTGAAGTCAAGGAAAGGAAAAGGTCCTTCATCCGAACATAGGCACAGGAGATCCCGTTTCTAGCGTAAAGATAACAACCGAAGCGTATGAGAAGCAAAGGGGCTTCGTTATTGCCAGCAAACAAAGTAAAATGCTCTTCCTTACCGATCTGGTCGAGTGCAAGAAGGATGTCAAGATAGGCTTTCTTGGTGGATCTCAGCTCCGGACGATTTCGGACAAGATCAGAAAGCCGCATGGCATCATGAAAAATGACGTCTCCTTTTCGATCCATCGGCCGAATCTTTTCAAAGGCCCGTTCCTTTACCGCCTGGTAGGAGCAGGGGGCAAGGGACAACGTCATTTCGTCGCGCTCGGAATCGTAGGATAGCAAATAACGGAAGCCGGAACGTTTTTTGGGACACGAAAGCAAGCCGTCTTTGCAAGAAAGACACGTCTTTCTGTCTTGAAGATAAGTGTAGAGGTTGCCCACAGAATGTGAAAAAGTCTCGGAGGTTCGATTAAGCTTCTGTACTTTTGTCAAAGCGGCGGGATCCTCTTTGAGCAACTGGCGTACGGCATCTTCCAGCTCGTCCTCCTTTTCCGGAGCCAGTCCGACGGAAAAAGGAATGCCAGCGCTCTTGCCGGCCTTGAGAGCCTCTAGGTCGATGCCTTTCTCTTTTTTCATAAATGGTATTTCCTTTCGAGTTCCTGCATCTTCTCCTCATCGATACTCTCGTCGGGCTGTTCGATAGTCTTTATAGCCGCCTTCTTCCGTCGTGCGGTGTTTTTCGCCTTTTTCTTCGAGACATCCTGCGAATTCAGATAAACCATGGCATCGTACGGGGTTTGAATATCATTCCCCAGAAGGGAGAAAGCGACTTTGTCGATATATAGACTGACAAATTTCCCGTCCGTTTTTTTCAAGGAGTAATCCAGTACGACATTGATGACGGCATTGGGCAAATGGGTCTCGGACGAGATTTTCTCGATTTCTTCCAACATATATTGGGGAGGATTGGCATTGAGGCGATAAGAAAGATATTTCTGGGGACTCAAAGTCGAAAAAAGCTGCAAGAGACGATTTTGGTAGGTCTCCTCTCGGCTATCTTGATTCAATGGGCGATATTGGCGGAAAGAACGAACATCTGCCCGGAACGTATCGAGATGAAACCTCCCGGAACTGTCGATGTTTTTTTCGACCAACTCGGCCGCCTCCCCCTCTCCAAGGAAATAGAGTATCGCCAGGTCGACGATTTCATCAAGTGAAGAAGTGACATTCTTTGCGATTCCTGCTTCTTTAAGATTCTTCAGAAGACGCTTCCGGTCAAATGACGAAACATTTCGATAATTTTTGTCTTCGATACTTTGCTCCGTTTTATCCGACAATGTCGAGACGGAATAGACATCGCCAAGACGGCTTGTGACGTCTGTATATCCGGCAGGAGTCTCATCATTCTGAACGAACAGAAAAGTCATCTCCTGCATTTTCTTTTCACCTATTTTTTGTTCCAGAAGGCTTTTCAATATGACGTCAGCGAAGAATTTTCTTGGACTTGCCGGGGGATACAGACGGAAAAGGTATGTTGTCGTCCGGTCTATATCTTCTTTGCGGTAAGTCGATACAAGGCCGATAGCCTCCAATCGAGACAATGCCTCCATTGTCGACGACGTTTCCATTCCCAGCATCCCTTCCATTTCCTCAAAATAGAAAAACGCTTTGCGCGCCGAAAGAAAAGAAAGGGAGAAAAGATAGCGATAAAGGGCATATCCGGAGCCCGCTATCAGAGGCAAATAAAGGAGGGAGAGCACTTCATCATCTGTTTGCGAGAGAGTGAAGTGGGAGGATACGGTGAAACGAGAACCTTTTTCGATAATTTTCATTGTCCGTATTATATCATTTTTTACGTTTTTCTTCCCATTGCGAATCATTTTGACAGTTTCTGCCGCCAACCCTTCAAAGGGGGCTAATAAAATTGATTTTGATTTACTAGATGTATAGAATATGCTTGTTAAATTTCGGCTGTCCACATTTTATCGGAAGTGGCTAGATATTCTGTATCGGAACAAGGAGAGAGACATGAATTACAGAATCGACAAGAAAACAAAAATCGTCTGTACTATCGGACCTGCCAGCCAAAGAAAAGAAGTGCTCACAAAGCTTCTCCAAAACGGCATGACATGCATGCGGCTCAATTTCTCTCATGGCGATCATGAGGAACAGCTCAACAAGATTACGACTCTTCGCGAAATCGAAAAAGAAGAAAACATCATCATCCCCATCTGCTTGGATACCAAGGGACCCGAAATTCGAACGGGAAAGTTCGAAGGCGGCAAAGCGGCTTTCATGACCGGCGAAGAAGTCCGAATTTATATGGGAACGGAACGTCTTGGAACCAACAAGGCTTTTGGTGTCACCTATACCGGCCTCTATGACGATGTCACGGTCGGTTCGAATATCCGCCTCGACGACGGAAATCTTGTCTTGGAGTGTGTGGGCAAAGATTCCGCGACCCATGAGCTAATCATGAAAGTTCTCAACGATCACGTTTGCAATGATCGGAGAGGAGTCAACTGTCCTGGAGCCCATCTTTCCATGGATTATCTTTCTGAACAGGATAAAGCCGACCTCATTTTCGGTTGCCAGAATCATGTCGACCTCTGCTCGGCTTCGTTTGTCCGAAACGTCAACGATATCCGCGAGATCCGAAAGCTCTTCAAAGAGCATGGCGGCGAAAACATTCTCATCTTCTCCAAGGTGGAAAACACCGAGGCCATCGAGAATTTGGATGCCATCATCGAAGAATCCGACGGAATCATGATTGCGCGTGGCGATCTGGGCATCGAAATTCCACCCGAAACGGTCCCCGTCTACCAGAAGCTCATGATCCAGAAGTGCCGTCGGCTTGGCAAGCCTGTCATCACGGCGACGCAAATGCTCGACTCTATGACTCACAACCCCTATCCCACTCGTGCCGAGGTGTCTGACGTTGCTTGGTCTATTGAAGAAGGAACGGATGCCGTCATGCTCTCGGGAGAATCGGCAAACGGCGAGTATCCTGTCGAATCCGTCCAGATGCAAGCCCGTATCAGTCGTGTCATGGAAGCAAGTTTCGATTATGAGGCCTCCAGCCATCAGGCGTTCGACTCCTCTCGAAAAACGACAAACGATGCCATCGCCGCTGCCGTCGCCGATACCGCCCAGCTGGTTAACGCCAAGTTGATCGTCTGTTTCTCGGTCTCTGGCGCCACTGCCGTCCGCATCAGCAAGACGCGTCCTATCTGCCCTGTCATCGTCGTTTCATCGGATAGAGATGCTTTGGCCCATTCGATGCTCTATTATGCGAATTATCCATACAAAGTTGATAAAGTCCCCCAATTCCTGGAAGAAATGGAAGTCCTCGCCTTGAAGATCGCCAAAGACTACGATCTTGAAATGGGCAGCAAAATCATATTGACAGGTGGCACACCGGTCGGTGCCGGAAAGACTAACTTCCTCAAGGTTCTTTCCCTCAACGACATAGGCGTCATAGATGAAGACTAGCCGAGTCGTCAAAAGCGAAAAAGGAGTTCATTCTATGTCTAAAAACCTTATCGCCATCGATTGTGGTGGTACCAATCTTCGTGTCGCCCTCATGGACGAGACTCTCAACATCCTTGCCGTTCGTCGAGTCCCCTCCATCAAAAACGATCCTGATGCCCTCTGCCGTCGCATGATGGAACTGATTGCTGAAGTCGAATCTGAGGCCGGACGAACAAAGGATGCGATCGGTATGTCTATCTGCGGTGTCGTAAGCCACAACAAAGTTGGGCGGTGCGGCAATCTCGGCATCGACTTCGGATTCGACTTCTACGATAGGTTCAAAGAAGCCTATCCGGACGTTCCCGTCCGTATCGCAAACGACGGCAATTGCTCCGCCTATGTCGAAAGTCGCTTCGGCGTCAATCAGGGTTATCTGGATTCTGGGTTCATCACCATCTCTTCCGGCATCGGCATCGGAATCATCCACAACGGCGAAATGATCGACTTGCCTTTGGAGGCGGGACGCCAAGTCATCGAATATCGTGACAAACTCTATGAAGCCGAATATCTCTGTTCCGGAAACGGAATCGTTCGCCTTTGTGCTCATGAAGGCATGAAAGTCGAGAATGCACGCGCCTTCTTCGAGCTCGTCAAGGAAAACGACACCGAAGCGAGACGCATCTATAATATTTGGCTCCGACTCCTTGGCACGTGGCTAGGCAACCTCCAGCTTCTCTTCGACTGCCAGTCCTATGCAATCTCCGGAGGCACTTGGCAGGCAAGTTCCGTCTACAAGGATGATCTTGCGAAAGTCGCAAACGCCACCATCGCTTCGTGGCATATCAATCCTATCGTCCTTCGATCCGCAAAATACAACCAAGACGTCGGTCTTGCCGGCGCCGCCTCTCTCGCTCTCCACGAATTGGAGAAGTGAAGAAAGAAGGAAAACATGTTCATTATTCTTCCCGATAAGTCCAAGAAGGAAATCGCAGACGGTTCCACTGCATTGGAAGCCTGTCGAGCGATCGCCATCTCTCTGTCAAAAGAAGCCATCTGTGCGAAAGTCAACGGGGAACTCTTTGATCTCAACGAAAGAATTCCCGATGGTTGCACCTTTGAAGTCATCACTGCAAAATCACCTGAAGCCATTGAAATCCTTCGTCATTCAGCTGCCCATCTGATGGCTCAGGCGATCCAACACCTCTATCCTGATGCCCAGTTTGCCTATGGTCCTGCTACGGAAGAGGGATTCTATTACGATGTTCGCTTCGACCATCCTCTTTCTGAAAATGAGGACCTTCCGAAAATCGAGCAGGAGATGAAAAAGATCATCTCCCAGAACGAGAAAATCGTCCGTGAAGACGTGACCCCCGAAAAGGCTCGAGAGATTTTTGCGGATCAAAAATACAAGCTCATCCACATCGACGAGCTTGCCGGGGAAGGGAAAAACCTTTCCATCTACAGGCAAGGTGATTTTGCCGATCTCTGCCTTGGCCCCCATATGCGTTCCACCGGCCAGATCAAGGCCATCAAGCTGATGTCGACCTCCTCCTGCTATTTCAAGGGGGACAAGAACAATGATTCTCTGACGAGAATCTACGGCACGGCCTTCTTCAGCCAAAAGGAACTTGACGATTATCTCCACCTTCTCGAGGAGCGCAAGGAAAGCGACCATAAGAAAATCGGCCGCGAAATGGGTCTCTTCATGATCTCGGATTATGGTCCCGGCTTTCCCTTCTGGCTTCCTAACGGAATGATCCTCCGGCATCAGCTTGAGGAATTCTGGTGGCAGCTCATGATGGAAAACGGCTACCAGGTCATCAAGACTCCTCAGATGCTCTCCCGCGAACTTTGGGAGACTTCTGGCCATTGGCGTGAGTACAAACAGAACATGTACATCACCAAGATCGACGGAAAGCCTTTCGCCATCAAACCGATGAATTGCCCCGGTGCCATGGTCGTCTATCAGAACGATCTCCACTCCTATCGCGAACTTCCCATCCGTTATGCCGAGCTCGGCCTTGTCCATCGTCACGAGGCGAGCGGTGCGCTCAACGGCCTTTTCCGTGTCCGCTGTTTCACCCAAGACGATGCCCACATCATCCTTTCCTTCGATCAAATCGGCGAAGAAATCCGTCGCTTGCTCAAGATCTTTGATTACGTCTATTCCCTTTTCGGTTTGGAGTACCACATCGAGCTTTCGACCCGACCGCTCGACAAGTATGTCGGAAAGATTTCGACCTGGAACAAGGCCGAAGCCGAATTGAAAGCCTGCCTTGAAGAAAACAGGATCCCCTACAAGATCAATCCCGGCGACGGCGCCTTCTACGGCCCGAAACTCGACTTCAAATTCAAGGACTCTCTCAACCGCATCTGGCAATGCGGAACGATCCAGCTCGACATGCAGCTTCCGCATCGCTTCCATCTCACCTATATCGACAAAGACGGAAACAAGAAGGAACCTGTTATGCTCCATCGTGCCATCTTCGGTTCCATCGAACGTTTCGTCGGCATCCTGACCGAAAACTTCAAGGGTTCCTTCCCGACATGGCTGGCACCCGAGCAAGTCCGCATCCTCCCTGTCGCGCCTGGCGACGAAGCCCAGGAAGCCTATTGCCGGAAGATTCTCGATCTCCTCAAGAAGCACGAGATCCGTGCCACGATCGATGACCGGAACGAGAAGCTGAATTATCGTATCCACGATTCTCAGACGATGAAAGTCAGCTACACGCTCGTCATCGGCGGAAAGGAAGCCCAGTCGGATTGCGTCACCTATCGAATCCACAAGGTAAAGGATACGCGCACGGTTGCCTTCAAAGACTTCCAGCGCCTACTCCTCAAGGACATCCGCGAGAAGAAAGCTGTCCGTTCCTATTGACATTCGATTCAAAAGCCGCCTTCGAGGGCGGCTTTTTTCGATGAAAAAAGGCCGGACCTTCGCCGGCCAATGGGTCTTTTAAAGCCGCATTAGCGGCTTTCAGAAAGGAGGTTATGGAAAACAGCTTACGCTGTCGTCGGACTTAACGACCTTGGTTGAGAACGTCGGCTCCAGACTGGTTTTCTTCGTAAAGGACAGTAAACGGGGTTTCCTGGAGCTTGGAAGGATTCGTGCTTGCCTGCACGATGTAGACGATAGAGACCGCCGAAAACGCAAGGGCGAAAAGAGACAGGCCGAGGCAGACCCTTTTCAGACGATGACTTGTCTTGCGGACGTTTGTCCGCTGCAGGCGGTCTTTCATCGCTATTTTCTCCTTTCGACGACTCTCAATATGGCGCTTTTGGCCCTGTTGTTCCGCTCCAATTCGTCTGCACTCGGAACGAGAGGCTTTCGCGTCGCTTCGAAGTAATCCGGCTCCTCTTCCTGCGGAAGGAACTTGTCGGTCGCCTTTCTTCGGCATCGGGCCCGGATATGGCTCTTCACGATCCTATCCTCCTCGAAGTTGAAGGATATGACCGCCAGCCTGCCTCCTGGCATAAGGAAGTCCATGGCTTCCTCAAGACCCTTGGCAAGCTCCGTCAGTTCCCCGTTGACCTCGTATCGAAGGGCAAGGAAGAACTGTTTTGCAGGATGGCCTTTCTTTTCCAGCTCCCTAACCGGAAGGCTATCCCGGATGATCGACACCAACTTCATCGTGGTGTCGATGGGATCGTCCCGTCTTTTCTCGACGATCGCATGGGCTACCCGCCTCGAACAGGGACATTGGGCGTTGGCGAAGAACATGTCGGCAAGCTGTTTTTCCGTGTACGTCTTCAGAATCCAAGCTGCCGTCACGTCCTGTCTCCTGTCCATGCGCATGTCCAAGGGACCGTCGTAACGATATGAGAACCCCCTTTCGGGAGAATCGAACTGCGGGGAGGAAACGCCGATGTCCATGAGAATGAAATCGGCACCTCGCAGGCCTTCCCTTTTCAAAGGGACAAAGGCTTCCGCATAGGCGGAATGTAGGAAGCGCATCGGGATGTTCGAGAACGGCTTCAGTCGTTCCTCGGACTCCTTGAGCGCCTGCTCATCCCTGTCGACACCGACGAAGAGGCGAATACCGTCCGCCTTTTCCAAGACCGCCTCGGCGTGTCCTGCCCGTCCCAGAGTCAAATCGAGATACACGATCTTGCCTTTGGGGACAAACGACAGAACTTCATCGAGGAGGACCGGAACGTGCTTCGGGTTTTCCATCAGCGGGAGCCGATCAGTTCCTGGGCGTTCCTGGAGAAGTTTTCCTTTTCCAGCGCCTCCTCTTCGTCATACGCTGACTTGTCCCAGATTTCGACGTGGTCCATCATCCCGACCAGGGTGACTTTTCGCGTCAGGCCCACCTTGGCGGTGAGCTCACGTGGAAGGAGGACACGGCTGTGCGAATCGATCTGAAGAGGAAAGGTGTTGCTCAGAAATGCTCTCTTGAGCTTTCGGGCAGTCGGATCGAATTGTTCCAACCCGGCATACTTTCGCGCCATGTCTTCGTAGACTTCGGCCGGAAAGAGCTCGATGCAATTGTCGAGTCCGAGGGTGGCATAGATCGTGCCGCCCTGGAATTCATTCCGGTAGAGCGATGGCAGAACCAGACGATTCTTCTCGTCGATGGTCTGCTCCTTCTGTCCGTAAAACATGGTCTTCTCCCACTTACGCCCACAATTATACACTTCTATACCACTTCCCGCAAGAGAAAAAGAAAAATACTTTCCGAAATCTTTTTCGACCGGCATCCAATCAAACAGGAAAAAAGCAAAAATCAACAAAAAAAGAGCCATTTATAGGCTCTTTTCATCAATTCATCCATTTTTGCGGAAACGATGCCTCTCTCCCACTTCCGGTGGGAGAACGGGGAAGATCAGTCGTCCACCTCTTCACCGACAATGCGAATATTCGTCTTCCGGCGTCTCTTTTCGTACTCGTCCTCATCCATCAGAACGTAGTCTTCCGTTTCGACATAGCCGAGCGGGACGCAAGAATAGGAGGCGGGAAGGGCATCGTGAAGCAAGCCCAAAAACGTCCCCCTCAAGTCATAGCGTCCATCCTTTTCCGGAAGAAGGTCGCTGTTTTCCGGCTCCGATTCGTCCAGGACGACGTCGACTTCTTCGTCGATATCAAGAGGAATGGAAGAGCCATCGTGCGCATCGCGAAGGACAGCCTTTCCGCTCAAGGAGAGTTTTGCCTCATAGACGGGCGGCTGCCCCAAGATCCGGACAGTCAAAAGAAGGGAATCGAGACTTTGCACATTGGGGAAGAAGCGCCTTTCTTCCTCCGTCAGGGACGGGAAGAATTCCATCGTCCTGTCCGGAAGGGACAAGGCCTCCTCCGGGCTGAAGAGGAGGATGTCCTTCTCACTTCTCTTCGGCATTCCGTTCCTTCTCCGTCAGCAGGCCGCGGGCAAAAAGGTCGTCACGCACCTTCGACATGACGCGGCGGATGTCCGGGTGTGCGAAAGGCGAGCAGCGGAGAGCAAAGATGTGGAGCCACTCCCTCAACGAGCAGGTGACCATGATGGAGGCCTTCAAGGCATTGGGAAGGACGCTCCGCGCCTCTTCCGGCCGGGCGCCCTTTTCGATCAAGGCAAAATAGGCTTCCGCCGCCTTGGAAAAGAAGTCGTCATAGATTTCCTTTCTCTCCTCGTAGCCAAACGGGGCGATGAAGGAGAGGCAATTTTCGAACTTGTCCTTCGAATAGTTGCAATAGCGGGTGGACTCCTGGGCGAAGGAACAGATGCGGTGGCGGACCAGTTCATGGGTGACGCCGCGGTCGGTTATCACATGATAGGTCTCATACACGGCATCGAGACGGTTTTCTTCCTCGAGGTCCTCATCAAAAGGCGAGACGAGGATGGCACCATCCTTCCCTTCCTGAAGTCTCTCGGGAAGAACGGCCCGGACGGATTCGGGCAGGGCGGGAGAAAGGAAGAGGAAGGCCGGAATCTCTTTGTCGGAAGCCTCCAGAAGCGGGCGAAGCGACGTCGAAAGATAGTATCTCCCCTTGTCGACGAAGAGGTGCTGGAAAGGATTGGCAAGAGAGGAAAGTGCAGCGAAAGCTTCCTCGGAAAGCCGGAAGAGGAAACGGTGATGCTCGATCATGGCAAGATGCCCGTTGGCGATGAGGCGACCGATGAAAGCGACATTGCTCGCATGGTCCTTCTCCTTCACCTGATAGCAGTTGTGGGCAACGAGAGCGACATGATCGAAGAAGTCCGAACAGACGACAGGCGATGCCGAATCCGGGACAAAGCGGAAGTTA
This sequence comes from Candidatus Enterosoma merdigallinarum, assembly GCA_018714385.1. Classification (GTDB taxonomy): domain Bacteria; phylum Bacillota_I; class Bacilli_A; order RFN20; family CAG-288; genus Enterosoma; species Enterosoma merdigallinarum. The sequence continues at coordinate 77,194 of DVNL01000010.1, forward strand.
CCCATTTCATTTACCTCCTCTCAGGGACAGATCGAAGGCGGAAGAAAGGGCGGCGACAGCCTTGTCGACGGAGGCCGCGATCTCCTCATCCTTGAGCGTCCGGTCGGCGCCGATATAAAGGGTAAGGCCAAGATACTTCTCGCCGTCCTTCTCGTCGCGGAACAGATCGAAAAGACGGACATCGACGATGTGACTGTCCTTGATGCGAAGGATAGTCTTCTTGATGGACTGGAAATCGGCCTTCGTACCTTCGGGAAGACGGAAGGAGACATCACGCTTGACGGGTATCGCGGCCGAACGGCTCTCAAGCTTGGCCTTGGACGGAGGAAGGGAGAGAAGATAACCGAGGTCGAGCTGGCCAAGGACAGGCTCGCTTCGATCCACCGCCGGCGAAAGGACGCCGAAAGTACCGACGTAGTCCTTTCCGACGAAGACATCGGCACTCGCCATCGGGTTGAACCCCTCCTTCGAGCTGGGGGAAAGGCGATAACGGCCCTCAGGGATGGACAGAGCCTGGAAAAGAGACACGATCGCGCCTTTCATGGTCAAGAAGGAGTATGGCATCGGACCATAGTCGTCACAGACATGACAGCAGCCGCATTGGCAGAGAGAAAGGTAGAGATGACTGCCTTCCGGGGTGTCGACAGGAGATATCTCAAAGAGGGAGACGTCATTGAGCTGGCGAGCCTGGTTGCGGTGCAGGCACAGCAACATAGAGGAAAGAAGCTCGGAGCGGACATATTCGTGATCCTTCGTCATCGGATTGATGACGCGATAGGACGGCTTGGTGGAAAAGATGCGAAGGAACCGATCGTCTTTCTCGCTGATCAAGGTATAGGTAATGCACTGAAGATAGCCCAACCCCTTCAGGAGATCCTCGACGGCTCTCTGTCTCTTCTGGGCCGGCGTCAAAAAGCCATATGTAACCGGAAAACCTTCAAGCGAAGGGGCGACCCTTTCAGAGCCATAGAAACGGAAGACCTCCTCATCGATGTCGCACTGTTCTTTCAGGTCGACGCGGTCGAGAGGCGGCAAAAGTCTGTCGCCCTCTTTTCCGATGCGATAACGGGAAAGAACGGTGTCGACTTCATCCCGGGTATAGTCGGTTCCGAGACGATGGTTGAGCTTTTCCAAAGAAAAGGCGAAAGATCGGTCAAGACGCGGCGTGCTGTCAAAGGAAGCATAGGAATAAAGCCGCCAATCATCCAGGAATGTCGGAAGAAGGGCAAGGGTGATCTGGACCGCCTCGTCGATGAGATAAGGATTTCTCCCCTTCCCGAACAGCTGGCTGGAAAAAGAGGAAAGGCCGAGGCGGGACGAGGTATGGCGGATGTTCTTGTGGTAGAAACAGGCCAGTTCGATATCCACGGAGGAGGTGGCAGAGACGACCATGGCTTCCTTACCCGCCTGGATGCCGGCAAGGCAGACGATTCCACGGGAATCGGAAATGACAAGATCCCCAGGAAGAATCTCATAGCTCTTGCCGTCGAAACCGGTGAAAGTCCCGCGATAGTCATCCCGGACAAGATAGGCATCTTCCGCCTGGCCATCCGCATCGTACAGATTGAGTGGCTGGCCGGTCAACAGCATGACGAAATTGCCGAGATCGACCAGGGGAGACAGGGGACGGATGCCCGAAGCCTGAAGGAAGCGTTTCACCAAGAGCGGGGTTTCCTTCTTGGCTTTGACATCGCGGAGAGAAAGAAGGTCGAAACGCGGACAGGCTTGGGTCTGACTATTTGGACGAATCCTTTTCGCCACATTGGAAAGATCCGCCTTGGGAAGATCGTTCAGCTTGCGGCCGAAAAGCGCCGAAAGTTCTCTGGCTAATCCGATATAGGAAAGGCAATCGGGACGGTTGGGCAGGACATTGACATCCAAGACAATGTCGGAAAGGCCGAGATAGCCCAAGACATCCTCCTCGCCTATCGGGGCATCGTCAGGCAATTCCTCGATGCCGGAAACCTGCTTTTCGTCAAGCATCTCCGGGGGAACGCCCAATTCGACCAGGGAGCAGCACATTCCGTACGACTCCTGGCCGCGAATCGTCCCTTTCTGGATGGTCTTGCCGATCGACGGAAGCTCACATCCTGGGAGGGCGACGATGACCTTGATTCCCTTTCTGGCATTGGGAGCGCCGCAGACGATGTTGAGGATGCCGGTGCTTCCGCAATCCACTTCGAGAAGATGAAGATGGTCGCTGTCGGGATGCGGCCTTTCGGAAATCACTTTGCCGATGACAAGCCTTGAGGCCTGAGCCAAAGGCATCATGCCTTCGACCTCGAATCCGGAGAAAGTCAACCTATCCCTTACCGTTTCGGGCGTCAATCCTGTAAGGTCGACAAGCCGCGAAAGCAAAGCATATGAGAATCGCATGGTTACTCCTTTCTGAACTGGGCGAGGAAATCCGCCTCGTCCGCATAGAGTCTCTTGATATCGTCGATTCCGTATTTCAGCATGGCGATGCGATCAATGCCAAGCCCGAAGGCGAATCCCTGAAGCTCTTCGGCATCGTAGCCGTTCAGGCGAAGAACATTGGGATGCACCATGCCGGCGCCCAGGATCTCGATCCATCCGGTGTGCTTGCAGAAGGAACAGCCTTTTCCATCGCATTCAAAGCAGCTGATATCCGCCTCTATGGAAGGTTCGGTGAAGGGGAAGAAGGACGGACGGAAGCGGACCGCCCGTTTCTCGCCGAAAAGATGCCGAAGAAGCTTCGTCAAAATCTCGATCAGGTTGGCAAAGGTCGCGTCGCGAGAGATGACCAAGCCTTCGATCTGGCCGAATTGGTGGGAATGGGTGGCATCGTTGTCGCGACGATAGACCTTTCCCGGACAAATGACCTTGATCGGAGCCTTGCCCTTCATGGCCGCCATGACGCGCGCCTGAACGGCAGAGGTATGGCTGCGGAGGACGACGCCTTCGGCAATGGAGAAGGAATCCTGCATGTCTCTTGCCGGATGGTCCATCGGAATGTTCATCTTGGCGAAATTGTTTTCGTCGCTCTCGACTTCCGGACCGTCTGCGATATCGAATCCGAGTCCGACAAAGAAATCGGTGATCTCACGGACCACCTTTTGATAGGGGTGGATCGCGCCAGCCAGAGGATAGAAGCCCGGAAGTGTGATATCCACCTTTTTCCTTGCCATTTTCTCGGAAAGAAGCTTGGCTTCAATCTCCGAGGCTTTCTTGGCATAGACTGCCTCTATCTTGTCCTTGAGCCGGGACAAGAGAATGCCGAATTCTTTTCTCTCGGCGGGATCGACGGAGCGCATCATCTGATAGAAACCGGTGAGGGCGCTCTTCTTTCCAAGGTGTCTGCCCTTGAAGACGTTGAGATCATCGAGATTCGAAACGGCATCGACCTCCAAAAGGCATGCCTTGAGGGCTGCCTCGCCTTTTTCCTGAAATTCGGCGATGGTCATTTTTCTTCCTCCTCCTGCTTTTCGCCCTCCGGTGTTTTCTCCTCGTTTCGTTGGAGAAGGGTTCGCAGATAATCGGGGAGGACGGAATCCTGCTTTTCTTCCTGGATTTCCCTCTCGACCCGGCTCTTTCCCGTTTCGATGGGCTTCTGATAGGCAGGTGTCGGCGCCAATGCCTTTTCCTCGGAGGGAGTCGACCTGCGTGTCAAGGCCGGAGAGGAATTGAGCTCGACATCCTTGGCAAAGTCCGTGGCGATGATGGCGATCTTCATGCTATCCGCAAACGAGGAATCCATCTGCACGCCGAAAATGATATTGACGTCATTGTCCTGATTGGCGCCTGCTGCCTCGGTGATATAGTCGATGGCATGCTGGACGTCATCGAGGGTGACATCCTCGCCGACAGTGACGTTGATGATCATGGAGTGGCTGCCCTTGATGGAGGCCTCCAAAAGCGGGGAATTGATGGCGTTTGTGGCAGCATCCACGGCTTTGTTTGGACCAGAGCCGGAACCGATGCCGATAAGGGAGAGCCCTTTTCCCTGCAACGTGGATTTCACATCGGCAAAATCGAGGTTGATGATCCCGTGGACCAGAATGAGATCCGTGACCGTATTTACCGAGTCGGCAAGCGTCCTGTCGGAGGTGGCAAAAGCATTCTTGATGGATTCGTTCCCGGAACTGAACATGAGCCTGTCGTTGGAGACGACGATAAGTGCATCGACATTCTTGACCAGTTCGTTGATGCCTTCCAGGGCATTGAGCTTCCGCAGACGGCCCTCAAAGTTGAAGGGACGAGTGACGATGGCAAGGACCAAGCACCCTTCCTCGCGGCTGGCCCTGGCCACGACAGGAGCCGCTCCGGTTCCCGTTCCGCCGCCTTCGCCGACGGCAATGAAGACCATGTCCGATCCCTTGACGACGAGCTTGATGTCTTCATAGGAATCCTCGGCAGCCTTTCTTCCCATTTCGGGGTTTCCTCCAGCGCCGAGGCCTTTGGTGACGTTGCGTCCCAAGACGAGCTTGTTCGGGCAGGGGGAGTTGGACAAAGCCTGATTGTCGGTATTGAAAACCCAGTATTCGACCTGTCCTTCCTTGTCGTGAATCATTTGGTTGACAGCATTGGATCCGCCGCCACCAACGCCGATGACTTTGATCTTGGCGTTATTCTTCAGTTCATCTTCGTCGGTCATCGCCTTGAGTTCTCTTTCTTCCATGGTTAGTGCCTCCTAATTTCGACCGAAATAGGTCTTTCTGATGATTTCATCATCGGCCATCTGTCTTCCCTCGTGATGCGAGAGCTGATAGGGCTGATTGCTCGCCTTGATTCCGCCAAGGCAGCCGATGAATACCGGATCGCGAGCCCCTATCGTATTGTTGTTGACCAAATAGGCATCACGCCCGGTCACATGGGAAAGATATTCTTCGATTCCCGGAATATCGGTGCCTGGCCCATAAACGACAAGAGGGACTTGGGCATCGAGATTGAGTCCCGTGGCAATCTCGGAAAGACTTTTGGCCAGCGGAGAAAAGCATTCCCTAAGAAGGGATGCAGCCACCTTCTCGGAAGAAGCGGCCGGGATGGGATAGGGAATGTTTGAAACGTCCTCGACAAAGCCGAACAGCTGGACGTATTCGCGAACAGTCTTCTCATCGGCGGAAAGTCTCTTTGCAAAGTCGAACACGCCTCGGGAGAGGGAGAAGCTATCCGTCTGCGAAAAAAGAAGCCGCCGCTCCTCGACGAGGGAGAACGAACAGGAATCTTCTTCCAAGCCAACGAAAAGGAACTTGTCAGGTACAAAAGTGCCGAGAAGAAACTCGAGAGAAGCATAAACGCCTACCAGCTCCAAATAGGGGAAGATGTCGATGTCGTTGAGGATTTTCCGATATCGACGGACATCATTCGCTTCCAAAAGCATGCAGTCCGCCTTCACGGAAAGCTTTTCAGAAATCTGTCCTGGAAGGAAATCCCTTTTGACTTCGCTGTCATAAACGAAGAGAAAGGGGGCGCAACACACGGCGAGATAGCCGTCTTCCTTCACCTCTTTTTGAATTATGTTGACGCAGTTCGAATAGTCCAGTTGCGTGATCCGATTGCTCTTTTCCACGGTGAGGCTCGACCCTTCGCCTTCCTTGCCCTTGAAGCCATCCGAAGGATAGACGGCGATCACGGGCCCAAAATCAAAATGGTCCCCCAAACTGGTCTTTGCCGTCTGGAAGAGAAGCTCGATGCTTTCCTCGCTGGCCTTGACAGAAATTTTTCCATCCGCATCCAACGGCAGCCTTTCTCCTTGCAGTGCCTGCAAGACATAGACTTTGCCGCTTTGGACATAGCCGACGACAAGACGAATGCCCGAAGCCGACAGTTCAATCGCAGTGACGTTGTTGGCCATCCTCAATCTCCTTTCATCGATCCCCTTGTGGCACGATGGCAAGAGAAGTCTTTCCCGCATCATCGTCAAGGGAGAACACGGCATCTGCATCAAGAGTATCGCTATACGAAAAGCGATAAACAGAAACGACGGTTCCATCGTCTATGAAACGATAATCGTCGCGAAGCAGTCCCAGTTTTTCAACGGCATCGAGCATAGCCTTTTTGGCGGCTTGGAAGGAGGGCGGCTCAAAAAGGATCGCTGCCTTTTCAACAGGAAGGCCGAGAAGAAGCAATCCACCCGACAAAAGGATGTCCATTTTGTCGAGCTCATTTCCCTCGCCAAGGAACTGAATTTCCGAAACGGAAGAGAGAACCTCCGCATCAAACAACCCCAGACCGGTGAGGAAGTCTCCGCTGGAAAAAACGTCTCCGGCAACAAAGCCGACAGGCAAATGCGCAACAGGAACGAAAGAGGCGTCTGCAGCAAGTCTTTCGGGAAGCGTCTTCTTGGACTCTTCAGAAAAAAGGGAAGAAGAAAGCTCAGAAAGAACGTCTTCGACCATTTTCCCGGATGAAAGCCATGTGGATTCCACCGTCTCGGAACGATATCGAAGAACAGGATGTGCCTCCTCGACCAGGCACGAAAGAGAAAACATGCCGCCAGAAAAAGTCAGGCCACGAATGAGCCCCAGGCCACAGTCGAGCATGTCTTCAGCCATATCCCGGGTATCCAAAGCGAGAAGGGAGGAACGAGGATCTCTCCCGGAAAGACGTTCCATATCCTCGTCATCCAAATAATCCAACCCGGCATAGCGTATGCCACGAACCTGGAATGCCGGCAAAGAAAAATAGAGTGCGGTGAAAAGGACCAAAAGAAGCGTCAAAAAAATAAATCCAACCTTCGAAAGGGCTTCTCGGCTCTTCTTTTTTTCGATGGCATCATCCATCGGATGAGCGTATTCCGGCAGAGATTCGTTTTTGGCCATGACTTCAAAACTCCGTACTTGTATATTTTATATTAATAAAATACGGAGTTAAAGCCTAAAACGACACCGCTTTTCACTGAAATTCTAATGGCGCGCCCAAACCGGATCACAAAGAAAACAAGACGAAAAAAGATAGTATGAAAAATGTGAAAGCCTCTCTTTCCCAAAGGCAAGGGCAGTCTTTTCAGAACTTGTTCCGGAATCAAAAACCGCCATTCTTCTATGCTCTTGTGATTTCAGAAAAACGGCTACGACAAATCTTTTACTTTCTAGCCCAAGATTTTCCAATGGAACTATGTAGGCAAAACAAGGTCGATCCAGCTCTGTGACCTGCAAGACATAACGACTGATTTCGACAAGTCGATCTCGCGGATCAATATTCTCCTTCACGATCGCCCGCAGTCGCTTTTCGGCAAGCTCCATCATTCCTTCCATTTCCATGGCAAGCACCTCCGTGAAAAGGATGCCATGTCTCGCAAGCGAAAAAAAGCCAAACCGCGATCTTTCAGTCGAAAGGAAATCACGTGTACAAAAATCTAATCCTGGAAAAAGTCGTCTGCCATCAAAGTGAAAGTCTTTTGGCCATTATAGGAATCCGTCGTCAGCCTCCCGACAAAAGTCGTCCTTTCCTTTTCCCGCACCACCTTACCTGGGTCGAGAAAGCAAATAGCTCTCCGATGCCGGCTAGAGTCCTGAACTTGGAAATAGCTTTTCCCATAAGAAAGGGAGGCCGTATCGACCGTCATTTCGAAAGTCGGAGACGGAAAGCCTTCGCCGAAAGGTTCGAAATCCTTCAGGACATCAAAGTTCTCCTGGCAAAGGTCCTCAAGAGCTATCGGTATCGCCCCAACCTCCTTTGCCTCCTTTCCTTCCAGCCTTTCCTTCTCGCATCGCGAAAGAAACAGCGTCGCAAACTTCAGATAGTCTCTCTTGTCTATCGTCACGCCGCACGCCTTGGCATGGCCGCCTGCATGTTTGAAAAGTGTCGATTGCGTCTTGAGAAAATCAGAAAGGAAGGGAAGCGTCGAACGCAAGGAACCGACGAGACAGTCCGGCGATTTCTCGTCCTGGCAAAAAACGGCGACAGGCACATGGCGCTTTCGCATCTCGCGATTTGCGACAAGACCGGAAAGGCCGGAAAGGCCAGCATAGATGCCGCAGTAGCCCCCGGCCGTAGAAAGCTCCTGGCCTTCCAAAAATGCCGCCTGCCGTACGAGCTCCTTTCTCTTGCTATTCATTTCACGAAGAAAAGCCGCTTTGTCACGGGCATAGGCCCTGTCTTCCATTCGAACAAGGAATTGGCAGGCCCAGTTCGTCGAAAGAGAATCTCCTCCGATCCGCCCAGGGGCATTCAAGGTCGGAATCAATGTAAAACTGAGATCGTCATAAGAAGCCGGAAGGGAAAGAAGGGTTGCTATGTTTTGAAAACGGTGGTCGTTGAGAAACATCAGAGCGAGTTTGGCAAAGACGAGATTGTTTTCCAGAAGCGGCATGACATCGGAGAAGACGGCGATGCCGGCAAGGAAAGCCAAATACGGGTCGTCCCGCCCGAGCAATTCGGCCGCGAGAAAATAGCACAAGGAAGCCGCAGAGCAGTTGTAGTCAAGAAAACCATTTATCCGTTGATGAAAAATCCCGTCCGCCACAGGCAGTTCAGATCCGACTTCATGGTGGTCGACTACCAAGACATCCATCCCCAGTCTTTTCGCCTCAAGGATAGCATCATTGGCGACAATGCCGTTATCGACAAGTACCAGAAGACGATATCCCTTTTCATGAAACTGTGGCAGCCGAGAAACGTGAAGGCCATAGCCCTCGACGTATCGGCTCGGGATAAAAAAGCCAACTTCCGCACCGCATGAATCCAGAGCCCGTTTGAGGATCGCCGTTGCGGTCAAGCCATCCACATCATAATCGCCATAAATGACGATCTTTTCTTTGCAGGCGATAGCCTTTTTCAACCGATCGAGAACAGTGACAAAGCCAGAATCGGAAGCAGGTCTTTTCAGCGAAGCAAAAGACCCCGGAGCCCTTCGGGCTCGGAGGTCTTGCCATGTTATTCCAAAGTGCTCGAGAAGATCCGTTAGAAATGCCATCAGCGGAGGAAATCGTTGAGACCGGGAATAATCGTCTCGTGCGGCGAATCCTCGTCGACATAGACGATTCCGTCCTTCGCCGGTTTGGCCTTGGTGTAACCATGCTTTTCCCGATGCTTCTCGTAAAGAGAACGGACGTGACGGAAGCTGATATGGACGGAGAGGAAATGATAAAGGGGCAACGAGAAGAGAAGAAGGAAAGGAAGAACAAGAAGGGCCGAAGCCAGTTGGATGGCCCCCAAGGCAATCGTGGAAGCATCGAGGAAGAAGAAAGCCAAAGAGAGGACGGACAAGCTCAGAATCGTGCCGATAAGGACAGGAAGAGCCTTGCCGGCTTCCGCATTGGTGATTTCGGCTCTTTCTTCGGCCGTCGCATCTCGACGAATGCCTTTCTCCTTGAGGATGACCTTGTTCATACCGATCAACGGAACGACAAGCAGGAGAGCGAGGGAGAAACCGGCGAGAAGTCCGAAAGCGGAATAGCTGTTGAAGGGGATGCGAGTCGCGGACAGCAGGCCGACAAGAAGGGCGGCATACACTTCCCCGGTAGCCAACCCCGCCAAAGAGGTCAGAATGCCGTAGCGAATCAAGAGATAAGCAAAGACAAGAAGCGGAAGGACAAAGACTAAGAGGAAGAGATTGACAGAGGAATGATAGACGTTGGTCGGCTGAAGCGTATAGGCTCCCACGATCAGAGAGTCCGTCACAAAGTGAGGATCCTGCCCGGGGCGGATGACGACGTTGTTTTCCGTCAAAGTGAAGCTATCGTCAAGAATCGCTTGCGAGACGTAATTCGTGAACAATATTCCGGAAGCAAGCTCAAGGTCAGAAAGATCGCGGTCGACATCAACGGAGAAATAGGTTTCATAATAGAGTTCACCTTTTTCGTCTGACTTTTCAAGGATATTCACCGATGCCGTTTCAGGATAATAAACAAAAACATAAGGGCTATCCGGCATTTCGTTCACTTCCTCGGAAGAGACAGGATAGAAATGATCCGTACTATTTTCGTCGGCGCCGATGGCTTCCAGATACGAGAGGAAGCGTTCGGAGTTCGAAAGTCTGTCATAGGCTGTGAGTTCCGTCGTGTAACTGATGTTGAGCGTATAGCCTTCAGCATAACTTCCGGAATTGTTGAAGATCGTGAAGCCGCTTCCGCCGAGGGCGTTGCTTACAGGAAGGCTCACGGCAAGAAGGGCCAAGGAAAGGATGCCGACAATCGGGAAAGCGAAGCGCGACCAGTGCTTCTTTTCCGGACTGACAAACTCTTTCTGTCCACTTCCTTCCTTTTTGGCCCCCAGAAGAGCAAAAGCAGGGAAAATTCCCTTTTCGCTATCCTTGACCAACCAATAAGTCGCCCATTTGTTGAGGTAGGTCGTAAGGAAGAACGTCAGAATGGTTCCGACCATGACCACGCCGAAGAAGGTTTGGAAGCTTCCGTTGGCAAAAAGGAAACCGAACAAAGAAACGATCAGAAGCACGACCGAGGCATCCAGAGAGATGAAGAAGGCTTGATGGTAGCCTTCACGGTTCGCCTTTTCAAGGGATCTTTTCTTCCCGGCTTCAAGGCGGACATGGACGAAGTAATTGATAGAGAGAAAAACGGAGAGGGCAAGAACGACGGCAAGAGCCGAGAGACTGGCGATGGAAAACTCGAATCCAAGAGCCGTCGCAACCCAAAGGGAAACAAAGCCGGAAGCAGCCATAGTCACACTGGCAGTTAAGCCGCTGATGCCAAAAAGAAGAACGAGAAGAATAGCTACGGCAGCAATGGCGATACCGGAAACGAGATAAGCAATGTTGATGGAGCCGTTTCCAAAGGCAGGAGCAACGGAATTTTCATAAAGGTATTCAATATCAAAATCATAGTCGACAGAATTCAAGGCATTGACGTAAGCACGTGCCGTAGAGATGGAAAAGCTCTCGCCGTCGATGGTGGAGGTGATGATGATGCGCATGTTGTCCGAATCAAAGTTCGAAACATCCAGCTCGGCAAGAACCTTGTCGCGTGTCTCCTGGACGATCGGTGTGCCGTTGACACCATAAGCTTTGTCGAAGGTATCGTCGATCGTCTTGTTCATCCACAAGTAAAGAGTTGTCCCGCGTCCATCGTCGGCCGCATCGCCGTCTTCCTCACTCGTATCGGCCTCTTCACCTTCCACCGTGTCATTGGCATGGTTCTCGCCAGCCGTGGAAGCCTGGTTCTCCATCGTCTCAAAATCTGTCGTCGAGGAAACATTGATCGCTGGATAGGGAGTCGTGCCATTGTAGACGAGTGTGGCAATGTCCTCCGTCGAGAAGAACTGGCCGGCATCTTGCGTCATGAGATAATCATCGCCGAATGTTCCGATCGTCAAGCTGCCGGTATGGGAAAGAATGTCCTTGACGTTGGAAAGTTCCGTATCGGAAAGAGGCGAAATTGTCACTCGCAGTTCATATCCGACATTGTCTTCCGTCCCTTCCACGACCTGGACGTCGGCATTGCGAACGCCGGCAAGATCAAGTCGCGCCATGACCTTCTCGGCAATATTGATTTCGTTAAGATTCGGACTCTCTTCCGCAGAAAGATTCGGGTAGGATGTCGAATCATAGTTTGCCGGGTCTCTCTTGGAGATCGCGTAGACCAATTCTGTTCCGCGTCCGAATTCCATCGCATCGTTCATGCCTTCCAAAACGGACTGGGTATTGAAAACGATCGCACCAATGGCTGTCAGCATCATTATCAGGTACGCTAATAAACGTCGCATTGCTTACCCTCCTCAATTGATGAATTCACAGGCAAAAATACTCGAATAATTTAGCAGAATTATATATATGATTCAAGTTAAATTGCGGCCGTTTTCGCTGGCAGGCAAAGGGATACCCAGATGAGCATACGCCTTTCGGGTAGGAACGCGGCCTTTCGGCGTTCTATTGACAAGGCCAATTTGAACAAGGTATGGTTCATATACATCCGAGATGTTTTCGACGCCTTCACCGATAGCAGAGGCCAAAGCTGCCAATCCCACCGGTTTCCCTTCATACCGATATATCAAACATTCCAAAATCTTTCGATCCGTTTGATCCAGCCCAAGATCATCGATGTTCAGGGAAAGCATGGCATGATTGGTCGCCTCGAGATCAATGATTGATTTTCCTTCATATGTGGCATAGTCACGGACGCGACGAAACAGACGATTGGCAATGCGTGGCGTTCCGCGGCCACGGACAGCAATTTGATATGCGGCATCGATAGTGATCGGAAAATTAAGCGCGCGACTCGTCCTCTTGACAATCAGAAGGAGATCATCCGGAGAATAATAGCGCAGCGACAAGATTATTCCAAAGCGGTCGCGAAGTGGAGCGGACAGCTTGCCGGGATCCGTCGTCGCGCCGACAAGAGTGAAAGGCGGAAGAGGAATGTTAAGCGTCCGCGCATCCGGCCCCCGACCGACAATAAGGGAAAGAGAGAAATCTTCCATTGCGCTGTACAGCACTTCCTGGACGACAATAGGCATGCGGTGGATTTCATCTATAAACAGAACATCGCCTGGATTGAGTGCCGAAAGAATCGCGGCGAGATCACCACTTCGGAATAAAGAGGAGCCGTTCGTCACTTTGATTTCCGTGCCTAGCTCGTTGGCAATGATCGTAGCAAGCGTTGTCTTGCCCAAGCCTGGGGGACCATAAAAAAGAACGTGGTCCAAAGACTCGTTTCGCAATCGGCTTGCTTGAATCGCAATCGAAAGCTCCTTTTTCAGTTCCGTCTGGCCGATATAGTCCTCGAGGCTTTGTGGCCGCAGATCAACGTCTTCTGCTTCTTCTTTCCCACGAAGTTCCTTCGCAACGATCCCTTCGTTTTGCCGTTCCATCCCCTTAATTCCTGTTTAGTAAGCGAAGACAGCGCGTCATATATTCCTCTACGGAGAGACCTCTTTCCGGAATGCCATTGAGAACTTCTTCGATTTCCTTTACTTTGAAGCCCAACCCCTTCAGTCCTTCAAAAGCCAATTCCATATTTTTCTCACCGAAAGAGCGCATATTGACGGGAACAATAAGCTTTCCCTTCAGATCCAATATGATTTGGCTAGCAGTTTTCTTGCCGACACCAGGAAGTGAAGTCAAATAACTTTGGTCCGATTTCTCGATGGCATCTGAAAGTCTATCGACTGAGGTCGAGGAAAGAATATTCATTGCAGTCTTAGGACCCACACCCGAAACACCCATGAGCTTTTGATAAAAATGTTTTTCTTCGATCGTCTTGAATCCAATCAAAAATTGTTCATCTTCATGCATATAAAGGGCAGCGAAAACAAACATGGTTTCACCAATCGGATAATCTTCCGGGTGAGAAACGAGGCATTCGTAACCGACTCCATGACATTCCACGACAATGGAGTTTGCCGTATGCATCGTAATCATCCCATGAAAATAGTAATACATATGCCCTCCCACTTTATTTTGGACCAAAGACTCGATAAAAAGAAGATTTAAGGTTGATATTCGAATTCGAAATCATCCAAAACAACAGTCGCTCCGGCCGGAACATTCATGTCCTTCAATCGCTCATTCACACCTATTCGATCCAAATAGGCAATCAGGCGATCAAGTCCTTCGTCCGTCGAAAGATTTATCAATCGCTTCATTCGTATGACGCGATCGCCTTGAATGACGAATTTCCCATCCTCCATGGGCAAAATGTCATATTGAGGAATAGAACCCGTGTCAAAATCATTCGCCGAATAAACAACCTCTTTATCTGTTTGTTCGCTCCACACTGTTCTTTTTTTGTTTCTTTCTTCAGCAACAATCGATGACAGTCCTTTTGCAAGAGATGCAAGTGATTGATCATCGAGACAGGAGACAAAGAAAACAGGAATATCCGACGGCAACGTCTTTACGAAGGAATCAATTGCCGAACGATCTTCGACAAGATCCATTTTCGTTATAATGACGACATGTCTTTTTCTGGAAAATTCCTGACTGTAGGCATCAATTTCAGAGTTAATTATGTTATAGGCAGTTTGCAGATCTCCATGTTCACAATTGGTAGGATCAATACAGTGAGCGATGACACGGCAGCGGAGAATGTGTCTCAAAAAATCAAAGCCCATCCCCTTTCCGTGACTCGCGCCCTCAATCAAACCAGGAATGTCTGCAATGACAAAACGTTCTTGCAAATAAGGATGGTCACAGACCCCCAAGACCGGTTCCAATGTGGAAAACTGGTACGATGCGACTAAAGATTTTGCATTCGTTATCGACGAAATCAAGGATGATTTCCCGGCATTAGGAAAGCCAGCCAACCCGACATCGGCAAGTAAGCGAAGTTCTAAAAACAAATTTTTCTTCTCACCCTCTAATCCATTTTCAGCGAGATTAGGCGTTCTTCGTGTCGAACTTTTGAAACTAGCGTTCCCGCGCCCACCTCGGCCACCCTTGGCAATCAAAATCATTTCGCCATCTTTATCAAGGTCAGCTACGAAATTCCCATCTTCGTTTGTGACAATGGTCCCAACAGGAACGGCAATAACGATATCTTTGCCATTTCTGCCATTGCAAAGTTTACTTTTACCGTTTTCGCCATCCTGAGCAAAGAAATGCTGCCGAAACGAAAATTCTTGAAGGCTTTCGATATCTTTAGAAGCTCTAAAATAGACAGAACCACCATCTCCACCGTTGCCGCCATAGGGGCCGCCTTTAGCTATTGATTTTTCATGACGAAAAGCAATGGCGCCATCACCACCTTTTCCGGCCTTAACTAGAATCTTATAGTGATCAAACATACGCTACCTCTGAAATAAAAGGCTTCGGTTTTACCCGAAGCCAACAGATTCATTTACTTAGCGGCAACTTCAGGCTTGCCAGGATAAACAGAAACCTTCTTACGCCTACGGTCGAGTCTTTCATATTTGACATAACCATCAATCAAGGCAAAGAGGGTATCATCACCAGCTCTTTTCACATTGTTTCCGGGATGAATCTTTGTTCCACGCTGACGATAGATAATGGAACCAGAGTGGCACCATTGGCCATCATAAAGCTTGGCGCCAAGCCTCTTGGCATGAGAGTCACGGCCGTTCTTAGTCGACGCAACACCTTTATGAGAAGCGAAGAGCTGAATGTCTAATTCAAATCTGAGTTTCATTTTGCTGTCCTTTCTTCCACGTTCTTCGAACGCAAATTTCATTTGGATATTTTTCTTGAAGCGTTGTCAACTGAACCAATAATGTTTCGATGACAACCTTATCGTGATCATTGATTTTTGCCGTCGATTCCAAGAGGGAGTCACCAGAATGGATTTTGACTTTGAATGCCTCAATCTTTTCCAATGCATTGCAAGCACCTACGAAACAAGTTGAAGTGCCAGCACACACAAGCGGATCTCCATGTCCTTCAATACGAATTGAAGAAACATCATCTTGGTCACAAACAACAGAAACAAGAATCATTACTTAAGGCTTATTGCTTCAACAGTGAGAGCCGTGTAAGGTTGTCTATGTCCTTTGCGAACCCGGATATTGCTCTTGGCCCTATAGCGCAGAACATGGATCTTAGGTTGCTTGCCATTTTTGACAACTTTCGCCTTGACAGTTGCCCCTTCAACGAAAGGCTGTCCGACATAGCTCTTATCCGAATCAACAAAAAGAACTTTGTCAAAAACAACTTCCGTACCGACTTCGCCATCAATCTTTTCAGTATAGATGGTTTTTCCGACTTCAGCCTTTACCTGCTTTCCACCAGTAAAAATAATTGCGTACATTTTTGCCTCCTTTATTGAATACTCGCTATTACGGTACCTCTCGGATTAACCGTTTCTAGGCGGTTGCTGGCTACTGGAGGCCATACAACAGGACAATTATACACTAACAAAGATAAAATTTCAAATGTTTTATAAATAAAGATATCCAGCTTTGTAAACGCAGAAGCGCAAAAAAGCGGCGACGAGCTATCTTGCCCCGAGGGGTATTTTCGCCGCCGCGGCGCTTAACTTCCGAGTTCGGGATGGGATCGGGTGTGTCCGCCGGGCCGTCGTCGCCGCCGATGTGTCGCGCGGGGGCA
>DVNL01000001.1 GCA_018714385.1 Candidatus Enterosoma merdigallinarum
CTGTCTCGTGGGCTCGGAGATGTGTATAAGAGACAGAGCCAGAGGAATATAAATTCTCAGCAAAACACTATTAAAATTAATATTTATATACTTCAATTTCTAAATCTGATACTGGATAAGAACAACAAGGATGGAAATAATTAAATTTTTTATCGATTTCCGCTTGTTTATTAAGTTTTGTAGTTTTTATTTCTCCTTTAAGTATTTTGCTTCTACAATAACCACATCCACCTAAATGACACTTTGATCTAATTAGTAAATTTGATCTTTCTAGAGCATTTAAAATAGTTTCGCTTTGCATAGCTTTTATTGAAAATACCTCGTTTTCGCAGTGAATTTTAATAGTAAACTCTTTATTTTCTAGATTAAGAGTTTCTGGTGATCTTTCAATTCTAAAATATTTATTTGCAATATTTAATTTAGATATTTCACTATTTAAATAATCAAGCATGCCATTTGGACCACTTGCAAAAATGCTATATTTTTCATCTTTAGGAGCATATTTTTTAATAATCTCTGCAGAAATAAATCCTTTTTCACAATTTGATACTTCTTCATCTCTTATAACATAAATAACTTTTATTTTAGAATTGCTTGATAAATTATCTAATTCATTCTTAAAAATAATGTCACTCACTTTATTTACTCCATAAATTATTGTTAAATTAAAATCTTCAATTCCATCATTTATTGCTTTAGCCATACTAATAAAAGGAGTAATTCCAATACCACCTGCTATAGCAATAACATTTTTTGCATCTCTTATAGATGAATAAGTTAAAAATCCACCTGGTTCACTAGCAAAAAGTTTATCTCCAACTTTTGCTTTATCTAATAAATAATTTGATAAATATCCATGTTTAATTTCGATATTTTCATAGAACTTTTATAGGATTTTTTCTCAAAAAGAATAAAAAGTTTTTTGTGGGACAAAAAGTTTTTAGTGCTATAAAAAGTTTTTATCGCAAAATCACAAGCTAAAACTTCATTAGCAGAGGTTAGGATGTTTAGTCAGTTACACTCAATTTATGTTAAAAATATGCTGAAATTTGCTAATTTTGGCTCAAAAAAAGGTTTGAATAGCCTTTTATAGCGTATCAAACCATTGCTTTCAATCTGGTGGAGATGACGGGAGTCGAACCCGCGTCCAAACAGGATTTTCCAGTGAGTCCTACAGTTTATCCGGAGATTGAGTCTCGATTCCCGAGGATCTCAGGCAGTCCGCAAGGAATCCAGCATTTCATGTTGGTCGCTTGTCGAGGAAATGCGACTCTCCAGGCGACCTCGATCTAAAGAACTAACCGCGATGATCGAGAAGATCTCGGCTAGCTTGTGCCAGAGCGGAGCTCTGCGCGAATTGCTTGTTAAGCGAAGCTTAGCAGCAAGCGGCGGCCATCATAGGGGCCGGAGCACGGAACATGACAGGTTTCTTGGCACTTGTCTTTTGCCGGTGATTAGGTCACCACACCACTGCACTCAAAGGTCTTTCCTGCCTGTCGAAACCGGAACATCCCCAGTTAGATAGGCAAAGGAATTATAAGTTGATTCCGTCTCTTTTTCAACCTCAGCACATATCGAGAGGAAAATCTCGACTCGGTTTCGGGAAGGCCTTTTCCAACAGAGCGATGTCCTCTTCGTCAAGGACGACCTTTTCGGCTTCCAGCAAAGAAAAGACATGCTCTCGACTTCCGCATTTGGGAATGGAAACGACGTCTTCCCGGAAAAGAGAGAAGGAAAGGAGAACCTGGATCGGCTGGATTCCATGCCGCCTAGCCACATCGACGACAGCGGCGTTCTGAAAGATTCCCTCCCTGAGTCCGCCGGACTGGGCAAGAGGCGAGTAGGCCATGAAGAAGATACGATGCCTTCCGAGAAAAGGAAGAAGGGAGTATTCCACGCCTCGCGAGCCTAGATGATAGAGGCATTGATCGGCAAGACAGTTCTCGCCGCCTTCGACGGCAAGAAGTTCCGCCATGTCCATGACGTTGAAATTCGAGACGCCCCAATCGCGGATGAGGCCTCTGGCTTTCGCCTTTTCCATGAGAGATACCATCTCATTCAAATTGACTCTTCCGGTCCGCCAATGCAGAAGATAGAGGTCGAGGTAATCCGTCCCGAGCCTCTTCAGGCTTTTTTCCAGACTCGAAAAGAAGCGGGAAGCATTGCAATTGTGCGGATAGATCTTGCTGACGAGGAAAAGCTCCTTCCGCGGAAAACCTTGGATAGCCTTTCCCAGAAGAATCTCGCTTTTGCCCTCGCCGTACATTTCGGCCGTGTCCAGAATCCGGATTCCCTGATCGATGCCGTAGCGGATGGCATCGATTTCTTTGGTCTCCTTGTCGACGTCATCCCCGATGCGCCATGTCCCAAGGCCCATGCAGGGAAGAATTCTTCCGTTAGGCAGAACGATGGTCTTCATCATCGAAAAAAGCCTGCATCAAGCAGGCTTGCTTTCATCCTCCAACGGCGGAAGATATTGATTGGAGTCATTCTTCCTGATGGTTTCGTAGACCTGGCGGAAAAGGTTTTTCTCCTTTTCGACCCTCGGTGAGGAAGGAAGCTTCGAAAGCGTCTTGCGGTAATCCTTGAAGAGGTTGTCGAGAAGTTCCTTGTCATGGGTGAAGAACCCGCAGACGATGAGGGCGACGCGGAAGTCGGAGAGATAGTAGGGAGAGCGGATCTGCTTGCGATAGTCGGACTTGGCTTTCTGGAAGTAGCTGCTCGCCCCTTCGGTATCGCCGGTGAGGAAACGGAGATAGATGTTTTCCCGGTCGAGGACATATTTCTTGTCGTCGGGCATGTCCTTGAGAAGATACTTTATCTTTCCAAGGGTCTTGACCGCCTCTTCCAATTGATTCTCATAGAGCTGATGGAGATAGAGATAGATCAGAGTCTGAACCTTGTAGAACGAGTCGTAATCCTGGAAGGACGGAAGGAGGAAATCGTCTCCTGCGAATTCCCTCAGCTCATTGATGGCGACCATGTTGTAGGCCTGCCTGTCGTCCGCCCTGCGGGTCTTGATGATGTTGAACATATCGTTGGGGTAGTCCTGGCGGAAAGGCATAAGCTCATAGAAAGGAATGACAAAGCCATAGAGAACGGCAGAAAGACAGGCCGTCCCGGCGATCGTGTCGGAGCCGAGGAGAGCAAAGAGGCCGATGCCCAAGGCAAGAAGGACGGCTTCCAGGACAAATCCTCCGATGAAGATCAGAGTCGGATTTCTGTCGAGATTGTCATCGACGGGGGCGAAGTCGAGACCGATGTCCAGAAGGGCAGCGGGATCAAAGCGGAAAGCCAGCTTCGTCTCGCGTCTTTCTGCGACGACGCCGATAAGCCTCATGTGGATGATGCGATAGCCGGCGATGCGGGCAAAAAGGATCTTGCCGAAATTGTAGACGAGGAAGGTCACCAGGACGCCGACGAGCATGGAAACGAAGATGTAGGCATAACCGTTGAGCCCGGTGAGCGTCGATGCAAAATATCTCTGCACAAAAAAGATACCGATCAAATAGGCGAGATAGACGACGAGGAGCGCCCAAGACGCATTCATATCCAGAAGCGTCTTTTTCGCTTGCGTGGAGCCATTGTTTTCAGCCATGGAACACCTCCAAATAACACACGTTGGTATTATACAACATCACATCCCCAACTCGAGGCGTTTTTCCGCCTGGTCGATCTCTTCTTCGGCAACAATGAAGGGCAATTCTTCAAAACTATGATAGATGGGGAGGAAAGAAAGCCAATCTTTCAATGCCGCAATGGACGAGTCGACATCTTCGACCCGAGAAAGAAAGACTTGCTTTGCCATGCGGAGTATCTTTGCCTTTAGAATATCCTTGTTTTTTTCCAAAAAGACCGGGAGAAGAAGGGCAATCCCCTGTCCGTGGGCAAGGGCGGGATAGCGACCGGACAGACGATGTTCGGCATGATGGACGACAAAATTCTTCTTCTTTCCGAAGCTCGTGAACCCATTATGGGACAAAGATCCCAAAAGCATCATAGATCGTCTTCCTTCTTTTATGTCTTTTTTATCACCGAAAAGCATCTTTGATGTTGCGACAATATCAGCCATAACAGAAAGAGCCAATCCATCGCATGGCTCAAGACGTTCATTCTGTGACATATATCTCTCAAAAGAGTGGGAAAACATGTCGACCAAGCCGATGGCCGTCTGATAATCGCTGACAGTATCGGTCAATGACGGATCCAGAAGAGAGAACGTCGGATAGTTGCTCTCGTCGTTGAACCCGCCTTTGAATCCCGTCTCCCTGTCCGAGATGACGCAGGAATCGGACATCTCCGAGCCCGAGGCACTCAAGGTCAAGACGACACCGAGAGGCAGGGAATGAAGTGGGCGAACGCCTTTCTTGAAGAAGTCCAATGGATTTCCGGAATAGTAATAGCCGTGACAGATCAGCTTGGCGCAATCGATGACGCTTCCCCCACCGCATGCCAAAACGAAATCGGGCTTGAAAGTCCGCGCCGCCAAGATGGCCTTCCGGGCGTCGGAGACATCCGGGTTCGCCTCAATGCCCGAATACGTTTCAAAATCGATGCCGTTTTCCCTCAGGGAAGAGACGATCGTGTCGTAATAGCCGTTGTCAATCAAAGAATGCCCGCCGAAGACCATCAGCGCCTTTTTGCAGGAATAGTCTTCCCGCAGGATCTTTCCGATGAGAGAAAGACCGCCTTGGCGATAATAGATCTTCGTCGGGCAATGAAATGTAAATGAGTCCATTCCCAATCCTCCGGACGGAGAGGATTATATAACAAAACTGAAACTAGTGGGTGAAGCGCATGATGCAGTTGCGCATGTCCTCGCTCGTCCCGAGCATGGCCCTGCAATAAGAGATTCTCTTCTCTTTGGTGGGCACATGGTTGGTCGAGACATACATCCTGGCCTCCTCAAGAATTCCGGAGACATAGAAGGAGACGATGGCCTCCCTCTGTTCGGCATAGAGGGAGAGATACTCGGGGATGTTGTGGGCCAAAGTATTGTCGAGAACCTTCTTGGCATAGACATAAAGGCCATCCCAGAAAAGGCTGCGGGAGACCTGATCCGCATTGCAGACCTTGATGAAGTCAGCATTGCGATCGAAGTAGTTGAAGATATCGCTCAGAAGATATTCGTCGCTGATTTCACTCTTGAAGGAATCCTTGAGGAAATAGGCGAAGCAATCCTCGATCGCATCGAAGTAATAGTAGAAGCTTTGCCTAGAACATTTGAGATTCTTGCAGATGTCGGAAATGGACACTTTCGAAAGAATGGTCGTTTGCATTTCCTTCCGGAGTTCGGCAGCGAACTCGTGCTTACGTTTGTTCATCTTTCCTCCTTGGACGGGCAAGCTTCAAGGCTTCCAAAATAGAAGACAGGTCAATGCCCCCTTCCTTGCGAATAATTTATAACGTTTCTTTAAAGAAGTAAATATCGTTTTTCACTTGTTATAAATATTTTCTCCTTTCTGTCCCTATTCGTCCATTCAAAAAGCTATTTTCTGTTTGTCATTCTTTTGCGTTTTTACCCCCCCCCATCTGTACAGGGAAAAGACTTTTTGAGCTACTTTTTGCATTTTTTGAGAAAAATCATCATCAGAAAGGCCTTCCATTCTTTTTCGCCATTTCCTAACGAGGCTCGTTCAAGACTTGAATTGTTTCTCATTGAAATCGCTTTTATGCTACAATAGCCGAAGGGATAATTCCCATTTATTAAGAAAGGAAGGAGAAATGTCCACAAAGTCCACGAAGAAGACTCCGGCTGCCAAGAAGACGACAGCCAAAAAGACAGTCACGAAGAAGACGACAGCCAAGAAGCAGTACGTCTATGCCTTCAAGGATGGCTACGGCTTAGGAAAGCCTCTTCTCGGAGGTAAGGGCGCCGGCTTGGCCGAAATGACCCATATCGGCATTCGCATCCCCGATGGCTTCACCATCTCCACCGAAGCTTGCACGCTTTATTACGATTCCGGCAGAACCATCACCGCCGATCTCCAGAACCAGATCAAGGAAGGCGTTGCCGCTCTTGAGAAGAGAACCGGAAAGACTTTCGGAAAGGGCCCCAACCCCCTTCTCGTCTCCGTTCGTTCCGGTGCCAGAGTTTCCATGCCTGGCATGATGGACACCATCCTCAATCTCGGTCTCAATGACGAAACCGTCGAAGCCCTCGCCAAGAAGGCCAACAACGAAAGATTCGCCTATGACTGCTATCGTCGTTTCATCCTCATGTTCACCAACATCGCCAAGGGAATCTCCAGAGACGACATGGATGCCATGCTCGACGAAGTCAAGGAAAGACTCCATATCAAGAATGACTTCGAAATCCCTGTTCCCGAGCTCAAGACCCTCGTCAAGAAGTACAAAGAGTACTACAAGGGCAAGTTCGGCGAAGAGTTCCCTGTCAACCCCATGGATCAGTTGATGACCGCTGTCAAGGCCATCTTCCACTCTTGGGACAACGAAAGAGCCAACCTCTATCGTCAGATGAACAACATCCCCTATTCTTGGGGAACCGCCGTCAACGTTCAGATGATGGCCTTCGGAAACACCGGCGAGAACTCCGGAACCGGTGTCGGCTTCACCCGTAACCCCACCAACGGCAAGAACGAAATCTTTGCCGAGTACCTCATCGACGCTCAGGGTGAAGACGTCGTCGCCGGCATCCGTACCCCTCTGCACATCGATGCCTTGAAGAAGCAGCAGCCCAAGATCTACGACCAGCTCGTGCAGTCTGCCAAGAAGCTGGAGAAGCATTATAAGGATATGCAGGACTTCGAGTTCACCGTCGAAGACGGCGTTCTCTACTTCCTGCAGACCAGAAACGGCAAGAGAACCGGAACCGCCGGCCTCCAGATTGCCGCCGATCTCGTCAAGGAAGGCCTCATCAACGAGCAGGAAGCTCTCCTGAGAGTCGATCCTCGCTCCCTCGATCAGGTTCTCCATCCGACCTTCGTCGCCTCTGCCCTCAAGAAGGCCGTCGTCATCGGCCACGGCAATCCTGCTTCCCCTGGCGCTGCCGTCGGTGGACTCGTCTTCACCGCCCAGGAAGCCAAGGCCAAGCTTACCGCCGACAAGAAGTGCAAGATGATTCTCGTCAGAGCCGAAACCTCTCCTGACGATCTCGATGGCATGGTCTCCGCTCAGGGTATCCTTACCATGAGAGGCGGCATGACCTCTCACGCCGCTGTCGTTGCCCGTCAGATCGGCAAGTGCTGCATCACCGGATGCGGCGAAGCCGTCATCGATGAAGTCAACAAGACCATGACGATCGGCGGCAAGGTCTACCACGAGGGCGATGTCATCTCCATCAACGGATCCACCGGCGAGATCTACGATGGCGCCGTCGCCACCGAAGAGGCCTCCCTCTCCGGCAACTTCGGCAAGATCCTGAAGTGGGCCGACAAATATGCCAAGCTGAACGTCTATGCCAACGCCGATTCTCCCGAAGAGGCTCTCAAGGCCGTCGAATTCGGCGCCAAGGGTATCGGTCTGTGCCGTACCGAGCATATGTTCCGTGGTGGCGATCGTCTCATCGCCATGCAGAAGATGATCCTTGCCGATACCACCGAAGAGCGCGTCAAGTGGCTCAACGAGCTGGAGCCCTATCAGGAAGACGACTTCTACAACATGTATCTCGCCCTCGGCGGCGTCAACATCAACGTCCGTCTCCTCGATCCGCCTCTCGATGAATACCTCCCCAGAAAGGAAGAGGATATCGCCGAGCTTGCCAGATTGACCGGAAAGCCCGTCGAACAGGTCAAGGCCCGCATCAACGAGCTCCACATGACCAACCCCATGATGGGTCTCAGAGGCTGCCGTCTCGACATCGTCTATCCTGAGATCGGTGTCATGCAGGCCACGGCCGTCATCAAGGCTGCCCTCCGTGCCGAGGAAGAACTCCACAAGAGAACCGGCAAGAAGGTCCACATCACCGCTTCCATCATGGTTCCTCAGGTCGTCGAGGCCAAGGAGCTCAAATACGTCAAGAAGCTCATCACCGATACCGCCGACAAGATCATCGCCGAGAGCACCTACGACAACAAGCTGAAGTACATCGTCGGTACCATGATCGAGACCCCGAGATCCACCATCACCGCCGGTGATCTTGCTGCCGAAGCCGCCTACTTCTCCTACGGAACCAATGACCTCACCCAGTTCACCTACGGCTTCTCCAGAAACGACTACTCTTCCTTCGTCACCCACTACATCGACAAGAAGATCCTCGACTTCGACCCCTTCAAGACCGTCGATACCACTGGTGTCGGAAGACTCGTCGCCCTTTCCATCAAGGAAGGCAAGGCTGCCAACCCCGATCTCCACTGCGGCATCTGCGGTGAAGTCGGCGGTGATCCTGAGTCCATCGAGTTCTTCTACAGAGCCGGTGCCGACTACGTCTCCTGCTCTCCCTTCCGTGTCCCCGGTGCAAGACTTGCCGCTGCCCAGGCCGTCATCCACGCCGAAGGCAAGTACAAGTACTAAACCTTCCCTTTCCAAAGCAAACAAAGGAGGTTCGCCGCAAGGCGGGCCTCCTTTTCTTTCTCTCCATCGCCTCCGCCTTTTGATAAAATATGAGACAAGGAGATTCGTGACATGAACGACAACAAAAACGCAAACACGAAGACAAAGGCCCTGCTATGCAAGATTTTCGGCATTATCTGTCTCATCCTCGGATTGGGTCTCTTCTTCTCACCGATTATTTCCATGAGAAACGCCGCTCCCGGCTTGTTTTCCCTTTCCGCAGTCGGAGCGATCCTTTTCTTCGTCGGCTCTCTTCTCCTCAATCTCTCGAAGAAATATTCCCATGCCGGTTCGGCATCCCAAAACGTCAGCTCGCCAGGAGTCGATATCCCGACTCCGGAAAACATCATCAACGACGATCGGAATAGGATGGCCCCCGGGTGCATCGTCTGTCCCAAATGCGGACGCCTGAACAATCCCGGAAGCCGTTTTTGCGACCAATGCGGCGCACGTCTTTTGAAAGTCTGCCCAAAATGTGGGCACGAAAACGATGCCACGGACGTCTATTGCGCCAAATGCGGCACCAAGCTCGATGAAAAACAATAGGGCTTTTTCGCACCTCGGACTCAAGGCCTCTCTTTCCCTCGCCCTGGTTGTGATGACGCAAGTCGCAGCCATCATCGGCGGTTATGCCCTCAAAGGAAACGGCACCGCCCTGGTGGCCTGTCTCCTTCCTCTCCATGTCGTAGAGATTCTTGCCTTGGCCTATCTGATCCTCAACGTCGTCCTGCTTGCGAAGAAAGACAAAAAGCTGGCCTTTCTGCAATATCTTGTCGCCGTCCTGATTCTGCTTCTGGCGATAGCCTGCTATCTGGAATCTTACCTGATATCGTAAGAGGGCCGATCGGCCCTCTTTTCCTCTCAGAGAAAGGAAAAGGGACTGGCCATGCTTTTTCCTTTATACAGTTTTGTGTAAACCTTCTCGTCCTTGAGATAGGTCGCTTCGATCTCATGCCGGCAAACGATGCCGACAGGATAGAGAACGACGCAGAAGACGGCCGCCTTTATGGGAAGGACGATGAAGCTGGAGAGAAGTTGCGACAGGAAGGAGACCTCATATGGCATGCCATAGAGGAAGAGAAGCCAGACAGGCGCGATAAAGGGACGCAGGAAGAGATCCCGAGAATAGTAGGACAGAAAACTGTCGAGGAGAGTGAACATCCTTTTCCCCTTCTTCTTGATCCGGCGGTCGACGACATGGGCAAGAACGAGGATGGAAAAGGCCAGAAGCGCATAGCAAAGAGGAATGAGAATGCGCCAGAGAAGCGGCAGATCGACTTCCAGAGACCCGATCTTCAATTCCTCGACGAACGTGATGGAAAAAGAAAGGCCAACCGCGGAGACGATGACGATAACAGCACCGAAAAGAAGCTCTCCAGTCCGTCTTCCCTTCAAAAAACGCATCGTCAAGCCCGGAATCAGACCTAAAAGGGCACTGTCGATGGTGAAGCCCGGGAAAAAAGGCCCCACAGGAAAAGCCAATGCGGTGATCAGATCCACCCCACCCCCGCATACGGCTCCATAGAAAGGCCCGCAGACCAAGGAGCAGACAAGCACCGGGATCGTATGAAAGCCGATCTCGACCAGAGGCGTCCCTCCCACGATCAGATATGTGGAAAGGAAACGGGACATCACGATGGAAAGAGTCATCAGGATCGCCGTCAGCGAGATCTTGACCAAATCGTCGTTTCTTCGTCTCATACGATAAAGATTATAGCGAAAGAAAAATGGGTCTAAAAGACCCACTTTCCCTTCATCGCTTTGGATATGTTGCGCTCATCCTCGCGCTTCTTGATCGTCTCTCTCTTGTCGTAGTTCTTTTTTCCTTTGCCGAGGGCGATCTGTATTTTTGCCCGACCCCTCCGGATATAGCAGCGGACGGGAACGAGTGTATAGCCTTCCCGGTCCACAGCCTGGGCAAGCTTGAGAATCTCGCTCTTGTGGAGCAAAAGCTTTCTCGTCCGAGTCGGTTCGTGGGAGAAAACTTTGTTGTTTCCTTGATAGAGCGGGATGTTCATGTTCAAAAGGAAGGCTTCCCCTTTCCGAATGACGACATAGCTGTCGTCAAGGGAGCAATGGCCTGCCCGGAGCGCTTTTATCTCGGATCCGACGAGCTCGATTCCGCATTCCTGAAAATCGGTGAGGAAGTAATTGAATTTTGCCTTCCGATTGGTCGCGATGAGAATCTCGTCCTTGAACTTCTCGTCCTTCATCCTTGTCTACTCCTCGTCTTTCCTGCCTTTTCCGGAGGAAGGACGCCTTCCATGCCCGCCATCCTTGTAGGGACGATCATGGCTCTTGCCCTTTCCGAACGATTTGCCCTTTTGCCCCCTTCTGTCGAAGCCGGTTTTGCGGGATCCCCTCTCTCCATATCCCTTGTCCTTGCCGCCACGTCTGTCGAAGGTCTTCCTTCCGTCCTTGGCATTCCGACGGAAGCCTTCCTTCCTGTCGGAATCCTTCCAGGAAGGACGGCGTTCATCCTCTTTGCGGTCCCGGCTTCTCTCCGCTGCCATAGCCTTCCTCTTGTCGTAGGAGCGGTAGCCTTGGAAGGACGGCTTTTTCTTGTCTTTGCGATCGTCATGCCTTCTGGGAAGAGGCTTTTCGGCCTTCTTCTCTTTCTTCTTGAAAGTGAAACCGGCACGGCTGGGATCGACATAGTGCTCTTCTTTCTTCGGCTTGTCCTCGTCTTTCTTGGGCGAAGAATGGAAACGGCCGCCATCTCTTTCGCCATCCTTCTTTGTGAAGCGTGGCTTGTTTGTGCGGAATTGAATGCTCTTTCCAGTCATTGGAGTCACATCATCTTCATCGACAAGACGGATTCCATTGATGGACAATCTCTCCCTTTCCTCTTCGGAAAGATCGATGGCATACTTGTCGTAGAACTCCGGCGTGGCAAAATCGATCTCCCGTGTGGAAGGATTGCTGGCCAAGACCTTGACGTTCAGTCTCGTCCCGACGGTAAAGGCGATGTCCGTCCGCTTGCCCAAGACGGCAAAGGCCCTTTCATCGAAGCGGAAATTGTCGCCATGCATGCAATGATAAGAGAGAAATCCCTCGATGCCGATGTCCGTCTGGACGAACATGCCGCGACGAAGCATGGTGACGACCTTGGCGGAATACGTCTCGCCGATATGGCTGGCCATATATTTGCTGGCCTCCAAGTCGTCCACGTCACGTTCGATCTGGTCGGCCCGGACCTCCAAGGCAGAAAGGCTCTCGCTCATGGCCTCGAGATGGCCATAGACATCATCGTAGTCGAACGGCTTCCCGTCGATAAGATAATCCTTGACCAAACGATGGACGATATCATCGGGATAGCGACGGATAGGAGAAGTGAAATGGCAATAGTCGATCTCGGCCAAACCGAAATGGCCGATCTCTTCCGGAGAATATCGCGCCTTCGCCATGCTCCGGAGCAGCATATAGGAAACAGCCTGTTTCCTATCCTCATTCTTGATGTTGGAAAGGAAGTCATTCAGGCGAGCTGCCGTGATGTCATTGTTTCTCGGGAAGGAGGCGATGAGATCCATCTTCTTGAGATAATCGCGAAAGACGGAAAGCTTGGCTGCAGGAGGGAATTCGTGAACGCGATAGAGGACAGGAATCTTCTTCTTTCGAAGCATCCGTGCGATTTCGCAGTTGGCGATGATCATCAAGTCTTCGATCATTCTTTCGCTCTCGCCCTGGACGCATTTGACGACTTCGACAGGATTCCCCTTTTCGTCGAGATGGAATTTCAATTCCGTCGATTCGAGCTCCATCGCCCCTTGAAGCCGACGCCGGCGTCGGATCTTGTCTGTGCATTCCTTGAGAACGGAAAGCATCTCCTGTATTTCCTTGGGGTAATCGCTCTCGCCCGTTTGGAAAAAGTCGTTGACTTTGCCATAGGTCAGCCTTCCCTTGGAGCGGATGACGCCTCTTTCCACCTTGGAGGAAAAGACATGCCCCAGGGCATCCACCTGCATGGTGAGAGAAAGCGTCAGTCGGTCAACATCGGGATTGAGAGAACAGATGCCGTTGGAAAGCTCGAAGGGAAGCATCGGCACCACCCTGTCGGCAACATAGATGGACGTCCCGCGATTCCTCGCCTCATCGTCGAGAGGATGATTGGGACGGACGTAATGGGTCACGTCAGCGATATGGACGGTCACTTCATATCCGTTGAGGACCTTTCTTCCCTCCACCGCATCGTCGAAGTCATGGGCATCATCGCCATCGATGGTGACGACGACATGGTCGCGGAAGTCCGTCCGGTCGGACAGCTCTTCGGCGGAGACCTTCTGCGGAACGGAACGGCTTTCCTCGATGACGGCATCCGGGAAATCGATAGGGGCGTCGTTCATCGCGATGATGGCAGAAATGTCGCTTCCGACATCGTCGGCGCACACGAGAATGCGTTGGATGTCGCAATAGATGAAGTCCCGGTTGACGTTCACGATCTTGCCGAGGCATAGATCGCCCGGGCGAAGCCGTTGAACATCGTCCGACTTCCCATTGACAAGGACAGTCTTTCCGCAATCGGCAAGATAGGGGACGTTGAGCTGTTCTCTGCCGTCCCGGCCTTGAACATAGTATCCCTTCAAGGTATCGACGGCCTTGAGATAGTCGAGGCAATGGAAGACGCCTTCCTGGAATTCTTTGACATAGACAAGATCGCCGACGAGGAGCCCGTCAGCCTCCCGTCCGGAAATCTTGCATTCATAATTGTCCGGAATCGTATGCATGACGACGAAATTCCGGGCCTTCGCCGTGACTTTCGCCAAAAGGCAGTGCTGATCCTCGAGCAGATAATAAGACTTGTCGTGTCTGCCGACGATTCCTTCCTGAATCATTCGATCGAGGACGCCACGGAGGTTCTCCTCCTGTTCCGGTGTGGTAAGGGAAAGCTTGTCCATCAGGACTCGGATATCGGCAAAACGCGATTTCAACAATTTGACAATTTCTTTTTCGGTCATTCCAGGTTCTCCATATCTCACGGGCGACAAAACAAAAGGGCCTTTCGGCCCTGGCGCATCACAGATAATTCGCTAATAGAGCCGTTACGAAGAAGGCAACGGTGAGGACGGCGGTGATGATGGTCATGATTTTGTCGGCGCCCCTCTCCTTGGTTCTCGTGAAGATATTCATCTTGTTTCCGCCCATGACTGCCGCGGAAGCGCCTTCGCTCTTTCCGGACTGAAGGAGGGTGATGACGATCATGACGAAGGAAAGAACTAACAGGACGATTTGTGCAGGTGTTGTCATTTCAATACCCCTATGTTTGGCAAAAATAAAAAACTAGCCCAAATAGTATATATATATAAAATCAAGATAGCAAGGCCGTTTTCATTCAAGCGTCAGGGTGAAGTTTCCAAGGTCCAGACTGCGAAAAACACGGTAAGGAAGTCTGAGTTCCGCAAGAAAACCCTCAAGGAAAGCGTCGTCGATCCGATGCGTGAGACCGGGGTGGAAAGCGGAAAAATATTTGTCATAGAAGACAAGGACCTTGTCTTTTTTGAAATAGACATTGACAAAACCGCCGTATTCCTTGCCCAAAGAAAGAATCCCATCGATCAAAACCGGATTGACCAAAATACGAGAAAGCTTTTCGTCTTGGACCAGAACGTCATATTGTTTGTCGAAAAGAATCGACTCCGTATGGATGATGTGCCGCAAACGGACCTTTTTGAATATTGGCAAAGCAACCTTTTGTTTTATAAAAACATCGGTTTTTACGTTTGTCGGCAAATCAAAAGAAATAACCCTTCCAGAATAATTCTCTGTTTTGTTATTTCTTCTTCCGACAGAAAAGTAGCTTCGGTAACCGAACGTCAGAAAGGATACCCCTTTTATATCCCCACGAAATGCAGGATTGTCCTCCAAATCAAGGCTTCTGTTGATTTGCCGGGAAATCTCAAAGACAAGCGGTTCGACTTGCTTCTTTTTCACATAGAACGCCTTGCTATAGGGACCTTTTTCCAACAACCATGGGGAAAGATAGGCATAGAGGGCCTTCTCATACTCTGGGGTGAGACGGAAAAGAAGAATGAGAAACACAGGAAGAAGAACGAGGAAGCCTACAAAGCCTCCCGTCAAGCCCAAGGCAAGGGCCGTCCCTTCAAAGGCGATGGCCGAAGCGACGACCAGACCAAAGCCCGCCGCACCGAAAATGGAAGAAAGGATGATATACAGAACAAGGAGAAACAGGCTTCGACGGCGAAGCTTCTCGAGATATCGAATGGCCTTTTCCTGGCTTTCGAAACTTTTTTCCTGTCCCATACTCCTATTCTAACCTTCGTCACCCGGCAATGGAAAGGCTTCGGACGAGAACGGAAGGCGTGTCGATGCTGGCCCCCGAATCGGGAGAGACATCCGAGGCAATGTCCAGGATATCCTCCATCATATCCTTGACGTTGCCGGAAACGGTGATCATTCCGACGGGTCGTGCGATTTTTCCTCCCTTGATGAGATAGCCCTCGCACGGAAGAGAAAAATGGAGTGCCTGGTCATCCACGCCGGATTCGAGGCCACGGATGTCCGTGATGTAGATGCCTTCCCCCATCTTACCCAAAAGCCCGTCCAGGCTAAGCTTTCCCGGTCGCATTCGGACGACCTGAGGATATCCGTTTCCGCCTCCCGATGCACAGCCGTTGGATTCCACGCCGTCTTTGGCGGCACTCTCCAGAGAATAGAAGAAATTGCGAAGGATTCCCTTTTCAATGATTTTGAAGCTTTGCGTTGGGACGCCATCGCTATCATAGTTTGCCGAACCGAGAGACAGACTATGGGGGTCGTTGACGAGACTGATCTTGTCGCTCACCACTTTTTGGCCGATTTTGCCGGCAAAAAGAGAGAGATTCTCCTGTACCTTCTTGGCCGAAAGATGGCCGAGGAAGAAGGAGAGGAGGGATGCAAAGCAGCGGGAAGAAAGAACGACAGGATAATCGCCGCTTGGACATGGCGTCGCTTTGAAGAAGTCGCACGCCGCCTTCAAAGCCTTGTCGGCTGCCGTCTTACTCTTCTTGAGGAGCTCGTCGGCATTTCGAAAAGACACGAACGATTTCGAACCCGTCCTCGTTTTGCCGCTCTCATCCTTGCAGATGACAGCGACATCGCCGAAAAACGCCTTGAATTCCTGTTTGGCACGGATGCCATAGGAATTGGCGAAACGGCTTGTCCCGATCGTCTGGGTCAAGGAAACCTCGACGAGAGTCACCCGGCTTTCCTTCGCCTTTGTTTCCGAAGCGATTTCGAGGGCGAGTCGAGCCAACGTGTCGAGATCCGATGGAACGAAATCGGAAAGAGCCGTCGTAGAACGATGGTATCGGCTTTTCTTCGAAAGAAACATGGAAGGATTTCCCTCTTTCCCGAAACGGCTGGCTTCCAAAAGGTTCTCGGCCATCATGAGAGGGGTCTTCCTTTCGAGACGGTCCGTCCCGAAACTGCCGAGCCTTCCGTCGTGAATGGCCTTTCCGGAAAGATTCTGGGTTATGCCGATCTGCTGGCTTTTCACTCCGTCGTTTTGAATGAGGACACTCGTCTCCTCCATCAGAGAATACTGAATCTGATAAGGCTCCAACCCCAGCCTCTTCCCGCAATCGAAATATCGCTTGAAGTCCATGCCTTTCATTCCTGGCCTCCTTCTCCGCCGACGAGTATGTGGGAAATGAGGATTGTCGGCTGGCCGACCTCCACGAAGCAGCTTCCGGAAGAAGCGCCGCAGACGCCTGCCGCCCTTTTCATGTCATTTCCGACCATCGTTATCCTTTGCAATATCTCATAGCCGTATCCGATGAGGGTGACCGGCTTGACGAGCCCGACGATCTTGCCGTCATGGATCCGATAGGCGGTCGTGGACGTGAAAAGAAACTTGTCGCTCGAGTCGACCTGGCCTCCGCTGAAGTCTCGACAATAGATCCCGTCCTTCACCGAGGCTATGATCTCCTCCGGCGTGCTCGTGCCAGAAGCGATGAAAGTGTTCGTCATCCGCGTCGTCGGCAGATAGCGGTAGCTTTCCCTTCGGCAACAGCCGGTGATTTCCTGCTTCCCCGGAATCTTTCTCGCCGAAAGGCGGTCCACCATGAAGTGGGTCAAAACGCCATCCTTGATAAGCTGGTTCCTTGTCGGCTTTGTCCCTTCATCGTCGATGCCTTCGCTTCCCCAGCCTCCTGGAATCGTACCATCGTCGAAAGCATTGACGAGCGGGGAGGCAATGGCTTTTCCGAGTTTGTCAGCAAAAGGACTGGTCCCATCGGCGATGGCTTCGCCTTCCAGGGCATGGCCGCACGCCTCATGGAAGAGTACGCCGCCAAAACCGTTTCCGATGACGACGGGCATTTCGCCGGAAGGTGCCGCAGGAGCAGAGAGAAGGCCGACCGCCGTTTCGGCACATCTTCGCGAAACAGAGACGATGTCCGTCCTCTCCAGAAGCTCGAGACCGCAAGAAAGACCGACACTTTCATATCCCTGCTGAAATTGTTCCCCGTCGGATGCCGTGACATTGACGGCAACCTCTGTCCGAATTCTTTCGTCATGGGTCATGACACCATCGGTGTTGTAGATTTCGACCACCTCATCGCTTTCAAGAAGCACGCCGGAAAAGTCCTTCACCGCATCTGAATAGGCGAAGGCTGCCTTTTCTCCTTTCTCGAGATAGGCAAGCTTTTCCGGGGTCGACCAATGGTCGTGCGGGACAAGGATAGCTCTGCCTGCCTTTCCTTTTTTGGCGGCGAGCTTCCCGACATGTTTCACGCGCGATCCGGAAAATCCTTTGGCAAGCCTTCCGGCAAGATCGAGAAGGCTTTGCCTATCGATCCTCGAAGTATATCCATAGACCGTCTTTTCGCCCATCAGAATGCGAAGCCCGATACCGGATGTCCGGCCCGAGGAAACGCCATCGACTTTTCCATAGCGGCGGCGATAGGAGCGTGTCCTTTCGTCCTGAAAATAGATCTCGGCATAATCTCCGCCGGTCGCAAGCAAGGCATCGAGAATTTCTTCGGCAAGCTTCCTCGACAATTTCATGTCTTTCCAAAACCTTTCCGCGGCCGCGAAAAGACCGCTGCGAACATCGGGAATCAGTTTTTCTTCTTGGCCTTCTTCAATTTTGGGAACTTCATGAAGTTTTGATAAGTAAAAGCGAGATTGAGGACGGCAAAGATACCGGTGAAAGCAGCGAGAACCCACGCCTGGATGTCGACCGGGACGTCATTCCCGAAAAAGTCGATGACAAAGGAGAAGGTATCCGGCTCGGGAAGGAGGCCGAATTGCCCCATCAGGATCTCGGAAATTTCCGAAATGTCGATGCCCGGCAAGTCAAGGGAATCGAGCATGGCGATGACTTGGGAGAGAGGACCGCTCATGAAATAGTTGCGGAACAAGGAGGCCGAATAGGTGCCCGGGAAAAAGACGGTGATCTTCTGAATGACGCCAGTCGCCGGGAAATAGGCGCCGATGACAAAGCCGACGGCAGCCGAGGCAATGGCGACGATGGAAGAAAGCGTGCTCTCCGTGTTGATGAAATTGCAAACGAAGAACGTCAGCAGGGCGGCGTTCATCGTCGAAAGGAGTATGATTCCGACAAGGGCAAGAAAATCGACAAAATCGATCATGAAGGCCCCGTAGGCGGCAAGATAGATCATGCACAGGCAAAGAACCAGGAAGTTGACGACGAAACAGACGATGGTGTTGAAAGCGAAGTAGGAGACCATGACCATCCGGCTCGAAATCGGGGACGAGATGAAGTCCCGATTGGCCCCCCTTTCCTTGTCCCGAACCATGATGTAGTTGGTGTTGAGGGACACGGTAATGCAGCTGACGGCAAGGACGCCCGCCATCATCCAGCAATCCGCCAAGGCATAGATCTTCTGCTGCTGATCCTCTACGAGCTGATCGAAAATAGGAAGGGCGGTCTTGATGCCGTCGATCATCATGTTTCTCAAAAAGACGATATAGACGATGAAGATGACGACCGGCACCATCATCGTAAAGAGAACCGTTGTCCAATTTTTGGAAAAGACAAGAATATGTCTTTTCGTCAAGGTCAAGAAGACCCGGAACTGGAATTGAAATTTACTCCATGCTTCTTTCATTCAGAATCTTTCTCCATTTCCGTTTTGCTGAGTCCCGTGATATTGAGGAAGACATCGTCCATGTCGCCTTTTTTCACTTCAAAGTCTTCGATTCTGTCGCGATGCTTTTCCAAGAAATCGATGGCCTCATCGGATGACGTGACGAGAATCCGATAATACTTTCCGTCGGCGTTGTATCGGAAAGGAAGAGACGCCTCCTTCAAGAGTTCTTCCCAGGCCTCGTCCCTTTTGGCATAGACAAGAACGTAGTCTCCGGAGTATTGGTTCTTCAGCTCGGTCGGCGTTCCACGGGCAATGATGTTTCCCTTGTCCATCATGACGACATAGGTGGCCTTTTCGGCCTCTTCCATGTAGTGCGTCGTCAAAAAGACGGTCATTCCCGTCTTCTCTCTGAGGGAATTGACGAGATTCCACACAGCGATCCGCGTCTGCGGATCCAGGCCGGTCGTCGGTTCGTCGAGAATCAATAGCCTGGGATCATGGACCATTGCCCTGGCGATGTCGACACGCCTTTTCTGCCCACCAGAAAGCTTTGACACCGGACGATCCAGGAAGGAGGACAAGTCGAGCATGTTCGTCAGCTTTTCGAGACGTTCCTTCCATACCTTGCCCCGGATTCCGTAGAATCCGGCGCGAATGGTGAGGTTCTCTCTCGGCGTCAGCTCCTTGTCCAACACAGAGTTTTGGAAGACGATGCCGATCATACTCTTGATCGCCATGGCCTTCTTGTCGATGTCGAACCCGTCGACGTATATCTTTCCCGAATCCTTCCCGAGAATAGAACAGATGATGTTGATGGTCGTCGACTTGCCTGCGCCATTGAGCCCGAGGAAGGCAAAAAGGGATCCCTTCCTGACGGAAAAGGAAATGTCATTGACGGCTTTAAGCTCGCCATACGTCTTGACCAGGTTTTCGACGATGAGGATATCTTCTGTCTCGAGGTCTCTTTTGACTTCGGGAATCAGGATTCGGGACAATGTCATCTTCTCTTCAGCGTGGGGAAAAGGATGACCTCACGGATGGAATCGGATTCCGTCAGGAACATCACAAGCCTATCGATGCCAAAGCCGATGCCTCCGGCAGGCGGCATGCCATATTCCAAAGCCTCGCAGAAGTCGTTGTCGACTTCGCAGGCTTCGTCGTTTCCTTTCTTCTTCTCCTCGACCTGCTCCTCAAAACGCTCCCTCTGGTCAAGAGGGTCGTTGAGCTCGGTGAAGGCGTTGCACATCTCCTTGTTGGAAATGTAAAGTTCAAAGCGTTGGGTGAAGCGCGGATCGTCGGGGTCTTTCTTGGCAAGGGGGGAGATGTCGACAGGGTGCTGGTAGACGAAAGTCGGCTGAATCAGGGTGCCTTCGACGAATTTCTCGAAGAAGGCATTGATGACATGGCCATAGCCGAAATGTCTTTCGACGGGGACGCCGTGCTCCTTGGCCAAGGCGATCGCCTCTTCGGCCCCCTGGACCTTCTTGAAGTCGATGCCGGTCTTCTCTTCGACAAGCTCGCACATGGTCGCATGGCGGAAGGGCTTGGAAATGTCGATCTCGTTCCCCAGCCAAGTGAAAGTCTCCTTTCCGATGACGTTTTTGGCAAGATAGCGGAAAAGATCTTCCGTCATTCTGGCCATGTCGGAGAGATCGCCATAGGCAAGATAGGCCTCCATCGTCGTGAATTCTGGGTTGTGAGTCGTATCGATGCCTTCGTTCCGGAACATGCGGCCAATCTCATAGACTCTTTCCATGCCGCCGACAAGAAGTCTCTTCAAAGAGAGTTCCGTCGCGATCCGCAAATAGAAATCCTGATCGAGCGCATTGTGATGGGCGATAAACGGCCTGGCATTTGCCCCTCCCAGGATGGGTTGGAGCATAGAGGTTTCCACCTCGATATAGCCCTCGTCGTCCATGAATTTCTGGATGCCTCGGACAATCCTCGGACGGAGGAAGGCGACTCGCCGGGAGTCTTCATTGACGATGAGGTCGACATATCTTCGGCGATAGCGTTCTTCCTGGTCGGTCAAGCCATGGAATTTATCGGGGAGAGGGCGCAAGGCCTTGACGAGGTGCGTGTAATGGCTGACCCGGATGGTGATTTCCCCCGTCTTGGTCTTCATCATCACGCCTTCGACGCCACAGATGTCACCGAGATCGGCGAGTTTGAAAAGAGCGTAGTTCTCTTCTCCGACGATATCCTGACGAATGTAGCATTGAATGCGGCCCTCACGATCCTGAAGAGTGAAGAAAGACGCCTTTCCCATCTTTCTGAGAAGGACGATCCTTCCGGCGATAGCGACATGGCTGTCTTCGCGGACTTCCTCGGTGGCAAGATCCGAATATTTGCTTTTCAGCCCTTCGCTGTTGTCCGTGACCGGGAACTTGTGACCGAAGGGATCAATTCCCTTTTCCTTGTAAAGAGCCAGTTTTTCTCGTCTTCTCTGCTCCTGGTCGTTGAGGTCGTCGACAGGTCTCGCGTTCTTGTTTTCCATATTTTCAGCCTTTCTAAAAGATATATAAAATAACTTAAACCTAGATATTATATAAAATAAGTTTGAAGCAGTAAATTTCTGATAACCGTATTCAAATCACATGACCCTTTTGGTATCGTAATCTTGAGGAAAGCGAAACATGAAATCAAAGCTCAGTCTCATTGCCCTTGGAACGATTGGTCTTCTCGTCGCCTCGTGCTCGAATACGTCATCGATTGCAACGCCTTCTGCCCCGTCGTCCACTCCTTCTTCCCTGCCCCCTTCCACGAGTCCCACTTCTTCGACGCTCTCATCGTCCAGCTCTTCATCTGTCCAAACCGTCGTTCTCCAAAACTATGGCTACAGCTTCGTCGGAACGACCTTGAATGCCTCGGGCGGAAGTCTTTCGGCAAACGGCCTGACTTGGGACTATGGCAGTCTGGCCTATGCCGGGCCCGGGGACGATAGAGGAACGCAGATCGGATCAAGCAAAAAGCCGCAGACGGATCCTTGGACTATCGAAACCGACTTTGGCGAGTCTGTCGTCATCAAGGAAATCGAAATCGTCCTGGCAACGGCTAACGGAGGTTCCGGGAAATATGCTGTCGAAGCCGGAGATTGGTCTTCTTCCGGGACTTTCGCCTCTCAGGCCATGGAAGACAGAACGCTCGTGAAGATTACCGACCTTGCGATTTCAGCGACGGATTTCAGTCTCTCCCTTTCCAGCCAGGCCTCCAAAGCACTCTATCTCAACCAGATAGCCTTCCTTGTCGAAACCGCCTCCGACTCCGCCTTGGATCTTTCCGATTCCTCCGTGGACATCGGCGGCGACACGCCGGACGAACCCTCAAAGGAAGATCCCATCGTCCCGGGAAAGGGGGAAGTGCCCGACATCAACTTTGAACCCATCTCTTCGGAAGTCTACTATGCGGACGTGGACTTCTCGGCTTCCGGCCCGACTTTGGAGAACACCCTCCATGAACTAGTCTCCGACATGCACTTCACTTCCTATGACGATGCCAGATACATGCTCCAATACACGGACGAATCCTTGACTCAGCCAGGCTATGTCTATTGCACCTATGACGGGGCCAACATCCTGGCAGAATGGAAACGGGGAACAACATGGAACCGCGAACACACTTGGCCGCAATCCCGTCTCATAATCGGTGAAGACAGCCATGCGAAAAACGATCTCCATAATCTTAGAGCCGCTAACAACACAATAAATTCTGGAAGAGGCAACCAATATTTTGATGAAGAAAGCGGAAGTTCAGATTCTTATTTTCCAAACCTCGAAGAAGACGACTTCCGCGGGGATGTCGCCCGTATTTGTTTCTATATGGCCATCCGTTATGATGGCCTGAAGCTGAGCGACAACCCCAACGAGGAGCTCTCCGTTTCCATGGGCAAGCTATCGACTCTCCTGCGCTGGAACAAGGAAGACCCTGTCAGCGACTTCGAAAGGCAAAGGAACGACAGGATCTACTGCTATCAGCACAACCGAAATCCGTTTATCGACCACCCCGAAATTGCCGACAGGATTTTTGAATAAAGAGACAGGATTCTACTTTTCTTTGCGACCGAGAAGAGGAATGCGGATGCCTTTCCGGCTTTCCTCTTTTTTCTTCTTCTGAGCCTTCAAGGCTTCTTTGCGCTTTTCTTCCTCGGCCAATCTTTTGGCTTTTTGCTTTTCCTTGAGCGCCTTGGCCTTCGTGGAATAGATTCCCCAGTTCTTCCGGAAAGAGGTGATGGTCGCCTTGACTACCGTGCCGATGACTTTGTCTTTCCGCATCTCCTTGAAGAGCGTGCCGATGACTTTCTTCATGGCCGTGGCAAAATCGTCGAAGATCTCGACGGCGGTCTGATATCCGACCTGGTCGATCGTCCGGAAGAAAATCTCGACGAATTGCTTTCGTTCATCGTAGGGAAGGCTTTCGACCAAGTCGAGCAGAGAAGCATCGAGATAGTAGGAAATCGGGGAACGCGGCTTTTTCACAAAATGCGATCCTTCGATAAGCCAAGTATAGGCGTCATGGGCAGTGATGAGGTCCGTCCCCTCCTGATAGTCGACGGCATAGGTGATCTTGTCATGGTGGAGAAGGATACCGATGATGGAATCCTTCGGGACGATGTGGACGATTTTGTTTTTGATCCGCTCGTAACCTGCGGATTCGAATTTGCTGGTGTGAAGGCCGGGGCCGTCGTTGGAATAGACGGCAACGAGTCGGTCGATGTCCTTGTCGGAAAGCGCTAGGCAAGCATAGACGGCAAAGACACCGCCCTTTGAATGACCCATGACACGGAAAGGTCTCTTGGGATGCCTCTTGAGGCATCGTTTCAGGAATATCCTGGCAAGGCGCTGACCGGTTGTCTCGTCCATGAAGATCATGTTGAAGTCTTCCTTCCAGCCCAGGATGGAATTGTCCGTTCCTCGGAAGACGATGCTCAGGCTTTTGTCGGGAAGAAGAAAGCACATACCTGTGAATTGGGCTTCCGTGACTTCGCTGAAGACATTGTGGAAATCCAAAAGCTTGAGATTCCGATATCGCGGCGAGTCAAATATCGCCAGCGCCAAAAACAGATGTTTCTTAAACCAAGAAGATTCCTTTCGATATTCTTGATAGCGGATTCCGTGGAAATAAGAGAGCAGCAATTCATGAAGCGTCATCGGCTTCATGTTTTTCTCATCTGCTATGACGTTTTCAAATGAAATATATGAAATCTCCGAAAGAATCACATTGTCGATGTCGTTGAAAGGGAGCTCGGAAAAAGTCTTGTCACGATTCTCGTAGGCATACTCGATGATGGTCTTTTCCGTCTTGGGCTTCTTTCCCTCCGCCATAGTGCCTCTCCCTGTTTGATTCTTCCTTCTATCTTATCTGAACTTCGTGCCGGATAGCGGAAATAACATAATAAGATTAATCAAGATTGTTAAGCATTGCTAGATGTCGGTCTTTTCTTCCCCGGTATCGTAAAGGAAGTCGCTAATGGAATCATCGAAGTTGATCACGAAATAAGGTGTCTTGCCATCGAACCCGGTCACTTTTTCTTTCAGATAGGATTCGATCTTCTCATGGCCTTTTTCATCGTC
The DNA here is from genome assembly GCA_018714385.1 of Candidatus Enterosoma merdigallinarum. Classification (GTDB taxonomy): domain Bacteria; phylum Bacillota_I; class Bacilli_A; order RFN20; family CAG-288; genus Enterosoma; species Enterosoma merdigallinarum. The sequence goes on from DVNL01000001.1 coordinate 24,134, forward strand.
AATCTCCGGCGGAACGACAAGATCAAAAATGAGATTGACATAGTTCGGTGCGGAAAGAATACGGAAATCATGCATGGAAAGGGTCTTGGGGAAAGCTTTCAGGGCTGTCTCGACGGCTTTGCGATATTTGGCCGTATCGGGATCGTCGACAAGAATCGGATCCATATGAATCGTCAAATTGATGCCGAGCTTCTTCTGCACTTCCCTTTCGATGCCATCACAAAGCGCATGGCTTTTCATGACATCCTCTTTGGCATCGACCTCGACATGAATGACGGCAAAGATGACCTGCCCATAGGTATGCATCGTCAAATCATGGATTCCAAGGACTTCGGTGTGAGAGAGGATAAGATGAACAAGGTCCTGTATCTTTTCTTTGCTCGGTTTTTCCCCAATGAGAATATCCGCCGATTGACGAAGAATGCCGATTCCGGAAACGATTACCATTATTGATACAAAGATGGTGAAAGCAAAATCAACGTTGAAATCAGTAAAATAAGTGATAATAACACCGATAATAACCGTTGTTGTTGATATGACATCGTTCAACGCATCACGCCCGAGAGCCTTTAGCTGAATAGAGTCGATCCGCTTTCCCAAACTATAGTAGAGAAGGGATTGAAGAACCTTGACGAAAATGGCGGCGGAAAGAATCGACAAGGTGATGACATACTCGTGATAACCGATCTCGGACAAAACGGGAGTCCCATCCGCCTGCATCGATCCAACGAAGGCGACAAGATCCATGATTCCTTGGTAAAGCATCACACCGCCAAGAGCTATGATGACGCAAGATATAACCAAGGAGATGATGTACTCCATCCTCTGATGTCCGAAAGGATGCTCCAGATCCGGCTTCTTTCCTGCGACTTTGATGCCGAAAATAGACAGGGCATTGTTCCCGAAATCGGAAAGGTTGTTGACGGAATCGGCGATGATGGAAAAAAGCCCCATCATCGCACCGATGACGATTTTGCCGACAAAAAGGATAAGATTCGTTATCAATCCAAAAAAGGAACCCAGCAGTCCATATTTCTCCCGGACTTTGGCATCCTGGACATTGCGATAGTCTTTCACAAACAATTTGAGAAGGATTTCAGTCATGCTGCACCTCTGTTTGACGAAACAATTATAGAACAAATGAATTCGGCAACCAAAAAACCCCGGGCCGGAATTCCCGAGGTTCTTGTTGTGGTTCCTTGCAGATTAACGCTTGGAGAACTGCGGAGCCTTTCTGGCCTTCTTGAGACCGTACTTCTTTCTCTCGACGACTCTGCTATCGACAGTGAGATAGCCATGAGCCCTGAGGATAGGACGGTTCTCGGCGTTGGCCTTGAGAAGGGATCTGGCGATGCCGAGCCTTAAGGCACCGGCCTGTCCAGAATAGCCGCCTCCGACGATGTTGGCCTTGACGTCATACTTGCCTTCGGTGTTGGTCACCTTGAAGGGGCTGGTGGCGTCGAGGACAAGGACCTTGTGAGGGAAGTACTCATCGATCTTCTTTCCGTTGACGATGATGTTTCCCTGACCGGGGGTGATGTAGACGCGGGCGACGGAAGACTTTCTTCTTCCAACGGCTGAATAGATCAGCTTGTCAGTTTTAATCGTGGCCATGGTTTACTTCTCCCTCTTCTTGGTCAGCTCGACTTCGATCGGCTTTCTATCCTGCTTCTGATGGTCGGGGCCAGCATAGACGAACAATTTCTTGATCATCTGCTTTCCGAGGGGGCCTTTAGGAAGCATTCCCCAGACAGCCCTTCTCACCATCTCGGTCGGATAGTCCTTCTTCATCACCTTCGCGCTTCTGACTCTGAGTCCGCCATAGGTCTGAGACTTGTTGTCGTAGTAGTTCTTCTTGTGGATCTTGTCTCCGGTCAGCCAAACTTTCGAGCAGTTGACGACGATGACAAAATCGCCGCAGTCGAAGTTGGGGGTGTACTGAGGCTTGTTCTTGCCTTGGAGGATGACGGCGATCTCGGAGGCTAATCGACCAAGGGGCTTGTCGGCAGCATCCACGACGTACCATTTCTTTGTTACGTCACTCTTCTTGTAAATAGTGGTCTGGCGTTGCATTGTTCAATCCTTTCATGATCTAGCAAACTATAAACCTTACCGGGGTGTAGTTCACAATTAGCCAACGGATATTTTACCATAGGCCGAAGATAAAGCAACAACAAATTTGTCTTCCTACGATACCCAACTTCCTTTCGCCATGCTATATATATTAAAAAGGAAAAGAGGTGAACGATGTTCTACGGAAGAAAAATGGCCTTGCTGACCGATCTCTACGAATTGACGATGGCAAACGGATATTTCAAGACTGGCAATGCCGACCGAAAAGCCGTATTTGATTTGTTCTATCGCAACAATCCCGACAACGCCAGCTATTCCGTCTTCGCAGGACTGGAAGATGTTCTGGAATACCTGGCCGGCCTGCGCTTTGAAGAAGACGATATCGCTTATTTACGTTCCTTGTCCATCTTCGATGATAGTTTCTTGGAATTTTTGAAGGACTATCGTTTCCGTGGCGATGTTTATGCCTTCAAAGAAGGTTCCATCGTCTACCCGGAGGAGCCTCTCATCACCGTTGTCGCCCCCCTGCTCGATGCTCAAATCGTTGAAACCGGCATGCTCTCCCTTGTCAACCACGAATCCCTTATCGCCACCAAAGCCAACAGAATCGTCCTCGCCGCAAAAGGTCGCGCCGTGAGCGACTTCGGCGCAAGGAGAAGCCATGGCTTCGACGCTGCCTTCTTCGGTGCCAAGGCAAGCTACATCGGCGGAGTCAATTCCACTGCCACAGTTTTGGCCGGAAAAGAATTCCATATCCCCGTCAGTGGAACGATGGCCCATGCCTTCGTCATGGCATTTGACAACGAATACGATGCCTTTTTGGCCTATAGCAAAATCTATCCCGACAACATCGTCCTCCTGATTGACACTTATGATGTCCTCTCTTCCGGAATCCAAAGCGCCATCAAACTTGCCAAAGACTATCTCGTCCCCAACGGACTCAAGCTGAAGGGTGTGCGAATCGACTCGGGTGACTTGGCCTACCTTTCGAAAAAATGCCGCAAACTATTGGATCAAAACGGATTGGAAGATACCAAAATCATCGCCTCCAATTCTCTCGACGAATACAAGATCCGTTCCCTGATCGACCAAGGGGCACAGCTTGATTCTTTCGGCGTGGGTGAAAATCTCATCACTTCAAAATCGTCTCCTGTGTTCGGCGGAGTCTACAAATTGGCTGCAATTGAAGAAAATGGAAAATTAATAAATAAAGTTAAATTAAGCAATACTGTAGAAAAAATAACAACGCCTTGCTTCAAAGAGGTATATCGAGTGTATTCCGACAAGATGGCTATTGCTGACCTACTTGCCTTCAAAGACGAAGAAGTCGGGACAACAAATCCCTATCCCGTCGTTTATCCCAAGAAACCTTGGAAGAAAATCGAATTCACGAACGTCGAATATCGGAAAATGCACCAAAAGGTCATGGAAGACGGAAAAGTCATCATTTCATTGCCTTCCGTTTCTGAAAGGCGCGCCTTCCTTCGCTATCAAGTCGAGCATGAACTGTGGGAGGAAGAGCAGCGCTTCGAATATCCTCATATCCACTATCTGGACTTTACAAAAGCCCTCTATGCTGAAAAGCTTCGCCTCGTGCAGGAGAGTCAGAATGGATAGAATCGTCCTTTTGGGAGGAACGTTCAACCCTTTAAGCCGAGCCCACGACCGGATCCTCAGACTAGCCAAGGAAAAAACGGGTTCCGACAAGGCCATTCTTCTTCCTGCGGCAGATTCTTTTCTCAAAAGCTGGAAGGGGTTCGACACCGACGAAATACTGCCCGTCCAAACCCGTCTGAAAATATTGAAGGCCTATTGCAAAAGGCATCGAAATACTTTCTTGGAGACCATTGAAACGGAAAGAAAAACAACATGCACCTACGATTCTCTCGTCTATCTCAAAAAGAAATTCCGAACAAATTCCATTTTCTTTGTCATGGGGACAGAAAAAGCCGAAGAATTGGGCCGGTGGAAGAATGCCGATGCTCTTCTGTCCGAGAATCGTTTCGTCATGGTGCGGCGCAACGAAGACGACTTGAAAACCATCATCGAAAAGGAGAATATCAAAAAGCATCTCCAGAATTTCCGCTTCATCGATGCCGGGAAAGAAACGCAGGACATCTCCTCGACTCGAATCCGCATGGCCCTTCATCGAAAAGATCGGAAAACAGTCGAGGCTCTGACCTTTTCTTATGTAGTTAAAATTCTCAAGGAGGACAACATCGCATGAACTCACGCTTCGGATTTTACAAAGTGGCAACAGGCCTTTTCCGGACTCACGTTGCCGACATCGAGAAAAACACGGAAGAAATTCTTTCCCTGATCGAGAAAGCGAAAAAAGAAAACGTCCATGTCTTGGTCTTCCCTGAGCTGGCCGTCACGGGATATACGTGCCAAGATCTCTTCCTGTCCCCCGTCTTTCTCAAAAAAGCCGAACAGGCCATATCGAAAATAGCCAAGGCGGTTCCATCGAACCTGTTGGTCTTTATCGGCTTGCCCTTCATGGCTCAAAACAAAGTGTTCAATTGCGCTGCCGCTTTAATCGATGGAAAGATTTCGGCTTTAGTTCCTAAGACTTATATTCCAAACAACTCTGAATTCTATGAAAAAAGGTGGTTTTCGTCGGCCAATGAGTTGGATTCGGAAGAGATTCCTTTCGGTGAAGAGCTCGTCCCGATCGGGACAAACATCCTCCTTTCTTTTGGCGGCCTGAAAGTCGGATGCGAAATCTGTGAGGATCTTTGGGTCATCAAGCCGCCAAGCGATGAAGCCGCTTTGGCGGGAGCCAATCTCATCGTCAATCTCTCCGCCTCGGATGAGACAGCGACCAAAAAAGACTATCGTCGAGACCTCATCCGCATGCAGTCTTCCAAGCTCTACGCCGCTTATCTCTATTGTTCCTCGGGACAAGGAGAATCCAGTCAGGACCTTGTCTTTTCCGGTCACCAGCTTCTCTTTGAGGGCGGCAAGGAAATCTTCGACGTCTATGATCAAACAGGTCTCCATTGTGGCCTCATCGACATCGACAGACTACAGAACGATCGCATTCGGAACAAAAGCTCCTTCGAATGCCCCATCGAAAGAAACTATCGGATTCTCGACATCGGCGACGATTCCGAAACAGATATTCTTCCGGATCATGTGGATCCGCTTCCTTTCTTTGTCCAAGAAGAAGGCCGCATCGCCCGTTCCCGAGAGATTCTGTCTCTCCAGGCCAAGGGGTTGGCGACTCGCCTCAAAAATATCCATGTCGACAAAGTCGTCATCGGCGTCAGCGGTGGATTGGACTCGACCCTCGCCCTTCTTGTGTGTCAGGAAAGCTTCCGGCAATGTCGTCTCGATCCGAAAGGCATCCACGCCTTTTCTATGCCGAGCAAGGCGACGAGCACGACGACTTTCGGCAACGCCAAGACGCTCATCGAGAAGATTGGATGCACATATCATGAAATCCCCATCGCCGACATGCTCAAGCAGCATCTTTCGGATATCGACCATCCCTCGGATCTTTACGACACGACCTACGAGAATGCCCAGGCAAGAATCCGGACGCTGATCCTCATGGACCAAAGCAATGCCTTGGGGGCTCTCGTGGTCGGAACAAGCGATCTCAGCGAGGCCTGTCTTGGCTTTTCGACATACAATGGCGATCATATGTCCATGTATGCCGTCAACATCTCCATTCCCAAAACGCTAGTCCGCATTCTTATCGAAGACTACGGAAAAGACCATCCCGACCTCAAGGATATCCTGACAGCCATCGTGGAAACGCCGATTTCCCCCGAGCTCATCCCCGGAAAGGATGGCGACATCGTACAAAAGACAGAAGAGATCATCGGAAGCTACGATCTCCATGACTTCTTCATTTTCCATTTCCTCCGGAACGGATTTAGCAAAGATAAAATCGCTGCGCTGGCTTTCAAGGCCTTCCCATCGATATCGAAAGACGTCATCCTAAAGACACTAGATACTTTCTATCATCGCTTCTTTACACAGCAATTCAAGAGAAGCTGCCTTCCTGATGGGGTAAAAGTCGGCTCAATTGCAATCTCTCCTCGAGGCGATTGGCGAATGCCTTCCGACCTGACTGCAACAAACAGCTTCAATCCGCCACTCCAGCGAAAAAAGAAATAAATTGGTTCCGACTACTCTCCAAGTGAAAAGAATCTTTTTGCGAGCTCGACTCCCCCTTCCTCGGCAATCCTCCCGTCTCGCAGAATCATGACCCGATCCGACAGCGCCTCAACCACACGCCGATCGTGCGTAATGGTGAGCATCGTGTTGCCGGTTTCTTCATGTATCCTTAAAAGCCCGTTCACTATCGTTTGTAAGTTGAGACCGTCTTGGCCGACAGTAGGTTCATCCAACAAAACGATCTCTGGCCTCGATGCCATGACGCTGGCGATGGCAAGCCTTCTTTTCTGTCCTTCCGACAAGGCATGGGGATGCCTGTGGCTCAATGATGTCAGATTGAAGAGCTCCATCATCTTTCTCCCATAACTCTCTTCGATCGCGCCGAATAGCACCTCCTGCTCGACGCTGCTCATGAACAATTGGTAATTCGGATTCTGATAAATCACTCCGACCTTCCGATAGTATTTTCGGCTTCCTCTCCGTCCCTGTCCCAAGGAAGGATCGATGAGTTGATGGATACGGCCTTTCTTGATTCTTTCCAGCTTGGCAAGACAGCGCAACAATGTCGTCTTCCCGCATCCGTTTTCACCCAAAAGCAGGACTTTCTCTCCCGCTTTCAAAGTGAGACTGCATTCTTTTAAGATCGTTTTCCCCTGCTTGGAAAAAGTCAGGCCGCTGGCGGAGAGCAGTTTTCTTTCCGTCGACAGATTCTTTCCGGCGGCAAGGACGGATCTGTTTTCCATCTCCCGGAAAGAAACGATATCTTCGATGCGTTCGACTCTTTTGTTCTTGATGCAGTAGACGGCATCGACAAACGGCAGGACGATATCCAGACGATGCTCGAAAAGAACGACAGTATATCCTTCTCTTGTCAAGTTCCGCAACAATTCAAGAAGATTCACGGCACTTTCTTTGTCCAAATTGCAAAGCGGCTCGTCCAATAAGATAATTCTTTGCCCCATGGCAAGGGCCGAAGCGATGACAAGCTTTTGCTTTTGTCCTCCCGAAAGAGTTTTGGTATCGCTCCGGAGATCAAGCTTGAAACGTTTTGCCAATGCCTTTGTTCTTTCTTGGATCTCGTCTTGGGGAATGGCAAAGTTTTCCATCCCGAACGCCAGCTCATCCTCGACGATGGTATTGACTATCTGACTGTCGACGTCCTGGAGGACGGTCGCCACCATTTTTGATATCGTGGCGATTCCTTTTCCGAACGTCTCCTCGCCGCGGATCAAAATCTTTCCGACCATTTCCCCCTTTACGACTTCCGGTATGATGCCGGAAATCAACTTGCCGATAGTGCTCTTCCCGCATCCGGACGGGCCAGAGAAAAGAACCATCTTCCCTTCTTCCAAAGAAAAGGAAGCATGAAGCAGTACGGCCTCCTTGCCGTCATAAGATAAGGAAACGTCGCGAAACTCGATTACGTTGTTCATAGCAGAATCACTCCCGTCATGCCCAAAGCCAAAAGAAGAATGGGCAGAACATCCAGCAGAGAAAAGCGTGGCGGTCGATAAATCGTATAGGGCTCCTTGGAAAATGTAAATCCCCTGGTCTCGACAGAAAGAGAAAGCGTATCCGAAATGTTCACAAGGCGCAGGACGAGAGGAATCACGAAAGAGCGATAGAAAACGGCCGGGGCAAAAATGGAATTCGCCCCTCTCGTCCGCATCGCCTCCCTTATGATCTTCACTTCCCTTCGAAGAAGAGGAAAGAAAGTCAGCGTGATCAGCATACCCAAAGTGATCCTTCGAGGGATCTTCAATTGATTCAAGGCGCGAACCAGATCGATCGGACGCATGGCAAGGGAAGGGATGACGGACACAAAAAGCGCCAAGGCACGATTGGCGGCAGCATAGGTTTCCAATTCGCTACGGGAAATGGCATAAGTCAAGCCGGCAAAGACACCAGCGAAAAAGGCGGCAACCGGAACGACGGCCAGACACGCTTTCCAATATCCCCAGATCAAATAGAAGAGGAAAACGCCGAGATAGAAATACAAAACATTGATTTCTTTCGCCAAAGCCAATCCGAAGACGAGAGAACCTGTGACCAAAAGGAGGACGACAAGAGGATGAATCGGCCTCCGGATTTCGAAGAAAGAAGTCATTTCAACACTCCGGCTTTCGCCAGCTCCTTGCCGATCTTGAGTCCGGCAAGACCGCCGATGGCGGCGATAGCCAAAACGGCAACAGTCATGCCGACAGCCGACCATGGGGCATTGTTGGCCACGTCTGTCATGGCCGTATTTCCGATTCCCAAGTTGTAGAGATAGTTAAAAGGCAATGAAAGAGGGTTGTAAAGAAGAACGGCAAAAAATATAGCCTTGTTCTTTTTGTATCCTCTAAAAATCGCGAAAACAGCAACTTCGATCAACAAACCGCATACGAGATTCGAGAAAAACATCGGCGGGGCCATGATCAATTGGATGATTCCCGTGAACGTCGCCATAAAAAGCAGAGCGCCTGGCTTTCTTACCTTATAGAGTCCGATGGCAAAAAAGAACGCCAATTGGAATCCGGTCACGACCTGGGCGATGCCAAAGATCTGATGCTGCAAAGAAATGACAAGCGGCATGACGGCGCAAGTGACAAGACATATCGCCGAAACGATGGCAAGAAAAACGATGTCACGGACACTGTAGCGAGGAAACCGTGTCTCTTTTTCCTTCTTTTCGTCCGCCGTTTTCTTTTCGAAAGGATTATCCTCTGTGATTGTTTTTCGTTCGGCAAATGTTTTCTCTTCTTCTTTTTCATTCATATTCTTTTTCCTCCTTCAATTTTTTGTTCTTGAGAAAATACGTTCTGTCAGAGATGGCCATTGTCGAATTGCGATGCGAGACGAGAATGAAGGCGTGACTCTTTCTTTCGTTGAGAATCGAGGAGAGAATGATACCTTCATTGATGCTGTCGACATTGCTCGTCGGCTCATCGAGAAGTATCAGCGGACTGTCACGAAGAAATGCCCGAGCCAAGCCCAATCTCTGACGCTCTCCCGCCGAGAAACGTTCACCGAGTTCCCCAACAGGTGTTTCATAACCTTTCGGGAGCGCTGAAATGAGTTCATCAATCGAAGCCTTTCGGCATGCTTCTTGCATCTCTCCTAAAGAGCAATCGGGCTTGGCGATACGAAGATTGTCAGAAATCGTCCCGTTGAAAAGATATGTCTTCTGTGAAACCAATGTGACATTGTCCCTGAGGCTCTTGGTAGAGATCTTTTCGATTGGCGTGTCTCCGTAATCGATTTCACCTTCCCGTGGCTTTTCGAAGCCGAGAATCAATTTCAAGAGGGTCGATTTCCCTTCTCCGCTGTCTCCCTTGATACCGACGATTTCTCCCTTGCCGATAGACAGACAAGCGTTCTGCAACACGTTCTCGCCATTCCCGTAGCCGAAGGAAACATTCTTCATGGTCATGCGCTCAAAAGTAAAATCCGTTCCTCCAGCCTTTCTCCATTCGTCATCCGCTTCCGCAAGCAGGGAAAGCAGACGTTCTCCGCTTGCAAAAGTCTGTGTCAGATTCCCAGGGAGATTCGCCAAGGCTATCACTGGGCCAAAAGAAGAAAACAGCATCGTGGTCCCGACGATGGCCGAGAAGACGGAGAGCTCGTCGCGTGAAATCAGAACTGCCGCTATCGTAAGAAAAACGGCGACCGACAAAGTCACGAAAACCTCAGTGACACCGGAAGACAAGGCAGTCTTTCTCTTCAGAGAATTGGTGGTCTTCAAAAGCTTCGTGGACCTTCTTTCGATTTCTTCCTCCCGGACGGAAGCCTGCCGGAAGAGAAGAACGTTTCGAACACCTTGGATGGAATCCAGAAAGTAAGAAGAAAATCCGGCGAAATCACGACGGTATCGCCGCCCCTCCTCTTTCAAGGAACGATAACTGACGCCGGGGAGAACAAGGCCGATGGCGAGATAGGCAAGAATGGCGACGAGAGCAAGCACAGGCGAAACCCATAAATACAGACACAGAAAAACGAAAAGAGAAAAGATGGCTGCTATCAGAATCGGCGAAAGAGTATGAGCGTAGAACACCTCCAACGTTTCAACGTCCGACGTGAGCAAGGACAAAAGCCCTCCGCGTTCTTTTTCTTCTATCCGGTTCAAACTCAGACGCGTCAGCTTACAAAAAACCTTATCTCTCAAAATCGCCAGAATCTTGAAAGCGATAAAATGATTCGAATACTGCTCCAAATATCGAAGAAGGCCGCGAAGAACGCCAAAACCGACAGCAAGGCCGATCAAAAGGCCATACGAACAGTCCACCTCCGCCCCCAAAGCCTTGATCACAGCCAGGCTTCCGAGAACAGGTATGGCAAAGGCGGAGAACGTCCCTAAAACACCATTGAGAACGGCAAGGAGCATCACAAAAGAGAAAGGTCCGACAACCTTCAACAGTCCAAAGATGATGGATATTTTATTTTTCCCTTTATCTTTCATGCTTCTTCCCCAGCCTTTCTGAGATAACCAGACTCCAGGTCTTTCTGATTTCGATACAATGTCAAATAGTCTCCCCCATTTTGGCATAGGGTTGCATGATTTCCCTCTTCGCTGACTCGACCGCCTTTTAGAAAATAGATGTTGTCGCTTGAGATGACATTTTCCAGACGATGCGAAATCAATACGATGGTCTTCCCCTTCTTTTTCCTCTCGCGAATTTCAGACATGATGATTCTCTCGCTCTCGACATCGATGTTGCTCGTCGCTTCATCATAGATTTCGATCGGTTTGTCGCTGGCCATGCCTATTGCCATGGCAAGGCGCTGCCTTTCTCCCCCAGAGATATCGTTTGCGTTTTCGTTGAGCACTCTGGCCAGGCCTTCGCCTCCGGAGGCAAGCCGCTCCAACCGCATCGATTTCAGCAAGGACAGAATCTCTTCGTCTTCGATTCCTCTTTTGGCCATCCGGAAATTGTCCCGAATGCTTTCATGGAAAATGTAGCTGTCATAACTGACAACTCCTATTTTTCCCAACCATCCCTCTCTTGAACATGCCCGTATATCCTTTCCATCGATCGTCACTTCTCCTCTGTCGGCTCTTTTTTCCCCAAGAAGCAACTTGACCAGGGTCGATTTGCCGCTTCCGGATTCTCCGACGATGGCGGTCATCGTCCCCGGCAAAAAAGTCATCGAAACCCCGTCCAGAACATTCTGGCCCTCTTCATAGGCGAAAGTGACATCTTTCAAAGCCATTGAAGCCCCTTGGGGCATTTCGTTTCCCCAGGACGGATCTTCTATCTCGAAAAAGGCCAGAAGTCTCTTTCCCGCGGACAAGCCGTTCATGGCAACATGGAAGGCGCTTCCGAAAGCACGCATGGGAAGAAAGAATTCGACAGCCTCCAACACCACGAACAGTCCGGCCATCGGCGCAAGAAGGCCTGCCTGCATATTCAAAATCACCATTGCGACTCCGATTCCCGCTCCCCCATAGGCAATAAGATCCATGATTGTCGTGGAGAAGAGCTGCATGACCAGAACTTTCATCGTGATCCTTCGGAATTCTTCGGAATTGTCATGGATCGTCTTGCCCATTCTCTCTTCTGCCTCAAAGATCTTCAGTTCCCGCATTCCCTGGACGGCGTCGAGAAAGGTGTTTCCCATCGAAAGATACCTTCCCCAGTATTTGCCGAAGATTCTTTTGGCATACTTCGAAAAAAGCACGATGGAAAGAGGGATGAGGGGAACCAAGAAGAGGAGGACCAGACTGGCTTTCCAGGAAACGAAAACCAGAACGATGAAAAGAACGGCTGGCGCCAACAAGGCATAGAAGAACTGGGGAATATATGCGGTGAAATAAAGATCGAGCTGTTCCACGCCTTCCAAGGCCATTTGAGTCATGCTCGACAAGGTGAAACCTTCCCTTTCTCCTCCCAAGCGAAGCATCTTGTCGAAGACCTCGGTCCGCATTTTGACTCGGACTTTGCCGCCGAGGATCGAACGGAGACGCTCGCGAAGATAACCGCAAAGAAAACGAAGTAGAATGCCGATGCTCAGCAATGCCGCAGGCAAAGAATACGCAGACGCCGGCTGAGCTTTTAAAAGAAGGTCGAGAATCCGGCAGACAGAAAAAGCGATGCCGATGTTGCACAAAAGGCAAAAAAGCATCGCCACGACCGTCATGGCAAGATACCTTCTTTCGTCTCCGATCAAGCGAAACAGATCCTTGTCGATCATTTGTCCTCCTCTTCTTCCGCTCTTTCATCCAACGTCACAACGTCTAGAAAATACCACTTGTTAACAATTGTTATCAATACCTGTTAACATTTTTTAACTTTTTGTTAACATCGGTTGACTTTCGCCCCGCTGCCTTTTATTTTCAAGACATATGACCACAGAAAAGAAACGGGAACGGGAAAAAAAGGTCGTCGAAGAAATGATCCGCATTTATTGCCGCCGCAAACATGGGACAAAGAAAAAGGATCTCTGTCCCGATTGTGCCAAACTTCGCGACTACGCCTTCCACCGAAGCGACGTCTGTCCCTTTATGAAAGAGAAGACCTTCTGCAGCAATTGCCGCATCCACTGCTACTCGCCCGAGATGAAAGCAAAGATTCGCGAAGTCATGCGCTTTTCCGGGCCGAGAATGCTTCTTCACCGCCCGCTGATGGCGATACATCACGTCATCTCGTCGAAATTGGAAAAGAAAAGATTGGAGAAAGCTTTAAAAGACCGGAAATAGTTTTGGCCAACAGTCCCTGGATATCTGACACGGCATTTTCATCGACAGAGAATTAATACGAAAAAAGCCCAGTTCACTGGGCTTTTGTTAGTACGATGGTGCCCCGTGCCAGAATCGAACTAGCGACTGGTCCTTACCATGGACCCGTTATACCACTTAACTAACAGGGCAATTACAGCGAGAAATACTATATTAGATTTCCCCCTGTAAGTCAACCGATTTTCAACATTTGAGAGCCTTCTTGAAGCACGCAACGCTTGCCGGGCGAAGTCCTTTTATATTGAGTGTCTCGTACCTCAAAAGATTGACCAGTCCGATCTTCTCGGGGTTCTTCTTGACGTTCCTTCTCTCCGTCAGCATGACCTCTCCGCTTTCAAGATGGGACAAGAAAAGACAGAGCTCGCACGCCGTCTTTATCGTCTCTGGCCTATCAGCGCCATTCAAGACGACGACGTGCGCGCCGGGATAATCCTTGACGTGGAAGAAAAGATCTTCCTTTTTGGCAATGTTGAACGTCAGGTTTTCGTTCTGAAGTCCGTTCATGCCGAAGCCTATTTTGGATCCGTCTTCGAGAAGCAGATAATGCGGCTCATAGTTTCTTTTCTTGCTCACGTGGGCGATCGCTGATTTTTTGCCCTGCTTTTCCTTGATGTATCCTTCCTCAAGAAGTTCGCTTTTGAGTTCTTGGATATCGCGAGGCGTGCCATCCTTGGCGTCGAGAATCTTTTTCTTAAGGTATTCAACCTCCGCTTCCGTCTTGACGATCAACTGGGAGAGAATCTGGCTTGCGGATTTGGCCTTCGCATACTTCTTAAAATATCGATTGGCATTTTTGACGGCATCCAATCGGCCGTCCAACGGAATGGAATAACCGTCCCTATCGAGAACCTTGTCCCCCTTCTTTATCTCGCCTTGATAAAGGTAGATCATTTGCCCGTATTCCAAAAACTTAATGTTTTCCTTGGCGTTGCAGAGGTCTTCTTTCAAATTCGACAGCTTTTTTTCGGCGGTTTTGATCGCCTTTTCGATAAGGGCGAGCAACTCTTTGATCTTGCTGTTCCGCGCGACCTCCTTCTGATCGGAGACAAAAGCAGAATAAATTTCTTCGGGTTCGATCTTCCTGGCTTCCGGAAGACCAAAATGAAATGGAAGAATGTTCTTCCCGACCAGATAGAGCTGACGACTTTCGATCAGTTCCTTCAAAGCCGCCTTGAAATCCCCTGTCTTCTCGACATAGCCTTTGAAGTATCGGAAACAGGCATTGGAAAGATACCGTCGGCACGAGTCCAAATCCGGAACATTTTCATCTAGGACATCTCTTTCGACAGGATAGCTGTACTCGGCATTGCGTGAAAGCAGGATTCCCTTTTCCAAATCGATTCTTTCATGGCAAAGCGAAACGATCTTCCCGTATGGATAGGCAATGATGTAGCAATTGGGGTGATTGGGGAATAGTTCGACGATGAGATCGTATGCCGAATTGGTTTCAGTGATATCTCTTTTGTCGCTGTCGATCTTGACGGTCAACACACGCTCGCCGCGAAGTTTTTCCACGGAACGGACACGGCCGAACGAAAGTTTCTTCAGCGAATTGAAAAACGGAGTGTTGTCATCGACCTTTTGATATCGATCATAAGAATACGTGACATAGGGATTGGCAGGGTCCATCGAAAGAATCAGCGTCCCCTTCTTCAGTTTTCCATCCTGCTCATAACGATTGAAAGGCAGGGCATAATCCGTTGAAGAAAGAGCAAAAGGTTTCGAAAAAACAGCGTTGGCAAGGTGTTCTTCGAGCTCATCGGATATGATGGACAAAGAAAGATTATCTAAAGCCATCCTATTTTATAATCTCCAGAGTTTTTTGAGGATTTTCTTTTGGTTTGACATTATATTCTGCAGATACAATAATACCTCTTTCGATGACAAAAGTGCTTCGTATCACAGCTTCATACTCGTGCCCATAGAGTTTTTTCTTTCCATAGGCCCCATAAGAGCGTGCGACAAGCGCTTCCGGATCTGACAGCAACAAAAAGGGTATCTTCTCTTTGTCTTTAAACCGAATATGCTTCTGGATGGAATCCGGGCTAATGCCGACCACGACGGCATCTTTCTCGCAAAATGAAGGATATCTCTCCGAGAATCCGTTTGCCTGAAGCGTGCATCCGGAAGTCATGTCCTTGGGATAGAAATAAAGGACAAGCTTCTTGTCGGAAAAATCCGAAAGGCTATATTCTTTTCCATCTGTCCCTGGCAAAGAAAAGTCCGGCGCCTTGTCTCCTTTTTGAAGCATCCCTCACCTCCGTAGCAAATCCTATTTTATCAATCCGCCATATGAAGGAAAAGAAAAAGGCGGTCTTGCCGCCTTTTCCTAGTCGATGTTGCCGTCGTTGATGTTGGCGATGAAGGTGCTCAACAGGCCATCGAAGAAGAAACGTCTTTCTTCTTCTCTTTCCCTTCTGGCGAGAGGGCGTCTTGCGCCGAAGCCAAAATGGAAAGCGTGTTTTTCTTTTTGTCTGTTCATCTTGTTGCCTCCTATAGAGATGTGCCATTCTTTTCTGCTAGTCTCGTCCCGGACAACGCCTAGTGATTTCGAATGGATGAACAAGTATAGTGACCTAACAAGAGAAAATCAAGCCTTTCGCTCAATTTCTGTATGATACAATATTTTCCGGAGAAATAAGCTATGACAGATTTGCTGAACGATGTGCTTCGACTTGCCGAAACTTCAACAAACGGAATCGAAGAATACATGGTATACATATGGCTTGGCGTTTTCGCTTTGGCATGCCTCATCGAGCTTTTCACGACCAAATTGATTGCCGTTTGGTTTGCGGGGGCTTCCGTCCTTTCCTTGATTCTTTCTTTTATCCCTCCCGTGCCTTTCTGGGGCGAGATCATCGCTTTCATTCTTCTGCTACCCCTCCTCTTCTTCTTTGTAAGGCCGCGGATAGAAAGATCGTTGCAAAAGAAGCAGAAAGACAAAGAAAAAGAGGGGGACTCAGACAGCACTTCAAAATAGGATTCCTCAATGATGTTCGAGGCAACAATTAAGAGAAGAACAATTCTTCCGGGAGAAGTACAAATAAACAAGGCTATACTTTTCACATCCTCTCTGTCTTAATGATAGGTGTGTTTCAGATTAGGAAACATTGTGTTTTCGATTTTGAAAGACAGCTTTCCATAAACAAGCACCAGAAAACGAAAAAAGCCCGACATAATCGGGCGTTTTCTTTGCCTTGGTGGAGCTGATGGGAAACGGAAGGCCAGACCATCAAAGACAATTCGGGACAAACTGGGCAGAAACAGGAAGAAACAGCATAATTTTCGCATCCCTTCCTGTCTCCAAAGCCTCCCTTGATCTGAATTCTCACCAGGTTGTCACCGTAGGGAGATTTCTAGGATAGTCACCGCTTCACATTTCGACTGGAACCCTCCGTTCCTATCTTCCAAGGCCAAATGGGAGGAATGCTCTTTCCCATCGCTTTTCGGATCGTGGCAAACCACCACCAGAAGAGGAGGAAATAAGGAATCTCAAGGAGGATAGCGAAGATCCATCTCAAGACGGTCTTCAGCGCGGGGAACCATACCGACAGGACGAGGAGGACGAGTCCGACGACGGCAACGACGATCAATGCGATAGCGAAACCATTCATTTTCCATGCTTCTCCTTTCTTGATTCTTTTGCGATGGACTGCTAGACTATCAACACAAGGGACCTACTTGGGGAAGCTGTATTGCAGCGCATTAGGTCCCTTTTCCATATTTGACATTCTTTGCGGAACATATATAATAATTGCAATTACGGTATCCGGCGTTTGCAGGCCAGCGTTCGCTGGTTGATGCGGTGGGGCAACCCTGTCGGATGCCGTTTTTTGTGTCAATCGAGCTCCTTCAGGTATTTTTCGACCCTGCGCGAATCTCCACGGGGAACGGAATACCCTTTCTTTCGTGGGCTATAGTTGGATTTTCTGTCAAAGTACTTTTTGGGAATGACGTAGGAAACATTTTCCCTGGTCCTGTTTTTATGGTCTAGGTCATGTTTTTCATTGACGTTTCGCATCAATTTCAACGGCTTTTTCCCATTGATCGAAAGGGAATCGTGGGATGTCGGAACGGATTTCAGCCAAACCTCTCCCGTCTTCCGGTCCACCCTTTTCCCATAGACAATGTGTGGGTGATATCTTTTTCGCTTTTCCTTTACCTTATGAAATCGGATTTCATATCTTGCGCTTGGCCCAAGAAGAAATTTGCTTGCTATTTTTTTCCGTTTCACAAAAACAAATATCAAGGACACTATGAATGCAAAGATCAATATCGAAATCAAAATTATCATCTGCCATTTATCCTTTTTACAAACCCCAGATCTGACGGGATTTTTGCCATTTTCGGATCCAGAGCGGAGGGATCTCCTCGCCCCTGGACTTCCTTATGAGCACGAGCCACCAGCCCGGGACGACATAGACGGCCGGCTCGACAAGGAATCCGTTCATGTTTCTTTCTTCTCCTTTCTTGAAGCATCCGTTGTTTTGAGTCTCTTTTGTTTGCGACCCCTGTTGACACGGCGTGGCGTCCGATATACTATGGTCATATGGGGCCTATTTGGTTAAGCTGTATTCCAGCACATTAGGCCCCTTTTTCGTTTCGCCCACCATTTTTCTGTTGACTGTAAGGCAGTTCATGAGCAATAATTGAGTTACAAGCGATACTTGGCGTTTTGCCATACACGTGGCCACGTGCTTATGGCTGGGGGGCAACCTTGTCAGGTATCGCTTTTTTTGTTGCCATCAAGATCCTTGAGGAATTTATTCAGCTTTTTGACATCTCCTTTCGGAACTGAATAGCCTTTTTGACGGGGCTATATTTCTTTTCGGAATCGACATATTTTTTGAAGACGACATAGGATTCATTCTTTTTTCCATGCGTCCTTCCTTTTTTCGACATTGATTTGAAATTCTCTTGGACATTCCTCCTTAGTTTCAATGGTTTCCTTCCTTCGACAACGAATTTCGAATTGTGTGTTGTTGGAACTGACTTAAGGTATCTTTCTCCATTTTCCTTATCGACAAGTTTTTTCCCATAGACGATATGTGGATGGTATTCCTTTCTCTTCTCTTTGACTGAATGGTATCTGACCTTGTATTTCTTGCTAGGAGATTTCAGAATCTTTCTGACGGCGAATATCAAGACAACGATCAGTGCAAAGGAAACGATGACGATCGTGATTATCAGTCCCATCATTTCTTACCGAAGACCCAGAGCGGAGGCGTCTCTTCGCCCTGTGCCTTCCTTATGAGCGCCAGCCACCACCAGACGAGCACGACGTAGACGACGTCGATGGCGAGCTCGACGACAAGGAGGAGGCCCCTGAGGACGAGCCTGATGACGGGGGAGAAGAGGGAGAGGATACCGATGACGAGGAACAGGGCTACGCAGGCGATCAGGATGACGGCCCATCTCGGAAGCCCGGACTCCTCGCCGGCGGGGACGGAGGGGTTGCCGGTGATGTCGAAGGGATCCGACGCCGCCGGAAGGACGTACGTCCTCGATCCGTCCTCGAACGTGAAGTCGATGAACCGGAAGCCGAATACCGCGTCCGTCTTGCTGGCCGATATGGTCGTCGCCGTCCACGTGCCGTCGAGCATGCCCGCCGAGCCGGCGAAGCACCGGTAGGAATTGGAGAAGCCCATGTCGTAGGTGAGTCTATAGAGGTCCCTTCCGTCGTTCCCCGCGACGAAATCGGAGAGGCCGTCGGAATATTCGTCATCGACCCTTTGGACGACAGGATCGTCGGGGGAGTAGTCGTCAAGAAGGGGCAGGGAACCGTCGCCGAAGAGATACGAGGCGTCCGAAGGATCCTGGACGGAGAGGACGGCCCTATAAAGATCGTAGAGGTCGTCGCAGCCGTCGTAGAGGGATTCGTCGATCCTTTTCCCGGAGGAGTCGACGAGCCAGCAGAAGTCCTCGAAGAGGAAGCCGTAGCTCTTGAAGGGGACCCACTGGTCGAACCGCGACGCGGCCATCGAATCGAAGTTGATGGAAAGAAGGTCGCTTCTGGAAATCGCATTCTCGACATGTCCGTACTTCTTGAAGAGACCTTCTTCGGAATACTTCGGGACATAGAACAGCTCGTTCGATACCGTCCCATTGAGAACGGGAAGGTCGTCAGTACGGTCCGTGTCCAGGCGATAGGACGCCGCATAGTCCAGGAGGACGTCGGACGTATAGTCGTACTCGACCGACGCGTCGTCCCCGAGCCACATGACCCAGGAGGGATTGTCGATGCGAAGCTCGTGGTGGCCGGAATCGACGTTGTTGTTGTAGAAGCGCGTGAATCCGCCATGGGTGTCATAGGCGCCGGAGGGATCGACGTCCAGGTCGTCGTAGTCGAAGGGCGCGGCGAAGCAGAAGCCGTAGGACGGCGTCTTCCCCGCGGCATAGTTCCCGTCCGACCGGAGGCCGTCCACGCCACGGTAGGAAAGGGCCTCCTCGTAGTCCGACCGCGTGTTGTAGCCCACGATCCAGTCCGTCCTGTACTTGTAGTAGTCGTAGTGGACGGAGACGAGGTCGCCGAAGTCCCCGACCCAGGAGGGAAGCGAGAAGACGACGGAATAGGCGTCGATGGTCGAACGGAAGGTGGAACCGTCGTCGACGCTTGCCAGGTTGTATTCGCCGTCGAGCCTTCCGAAGTCGCTGGTGAAGGGATAGACCTCCGCGCGCACGGTGCGGAACGGCGTCTTCTCCATAACGAGCGTCGAGGCGTCGGCCCCGTGCCTCGGATAGCCGCTGAAGGAATACTCCGTCCCGATGGCGAACGCCCTGTCCGTGCCATCGGACTGCCTCATGGTCACGGATCCGACGCGGTAGTCCCTGCTCCCGATGCCGGGAAGCATCGAATAGGCACGGCCGGCGTCGTCGAGCGACCACTTGGTGAAGACGCCGTCGTCGGAGACGTCGAGGAGCGTCATCGAAAACGGGACGAAGGCGGAATCGTAGAAGTCGCCCTTCCCGTCGCCGAGCGAGAGCGTGACGTCGCCCTTTTGGGACCAGGGGCGGCCCGAGGGGTCATAGAGATACAGGTAGAGGCCGAAGCCCTCCGGCGCCTCGATGGTGCCGAGATAGCCCCACTCCACCAGCGTCAGCATCTGGACGTCCCCGACGCCCGCGTCCGGATAGAGGATCCGGGAGACGCCCATGTCCGCGAGGTCGTCGTCGACGTCGGTGTAGAGGGGGCAGTCGTCGGGAAGCACGGCGGCAAGGGAGGCCGCCCTCGAGGCCTCCGCCGCGGCGGGGGAGACGTTGCCCAGGAGAAGGAGAAGGGCCGGTATCGCAAGGGATCTCATTTCACGGCCCTCCTAGTACGAGACGGCCTGGACGACCGCGGAGTCGAACCCCTCAGTCGTCAGGACGCTCCCGTCGGCCATGTTGAAGAGGCCGGTGCCGACGGCTCGGAAGTCCTCCGGGACCTCAAGGAAGTCCCTCGCCTGCCAGACGTAGAGGACGTCCCCGTCGTCCGAGAGCTCCCAGTCCCAGCCGTCCAGGGAGCCCTGGGCGGGCCGGACCGGATGGAAGGCCAGGGCGCCGGCGTCCCTCACGAAGGAAACGGCGACTCCGATCCTGGCGTCCCCGTCGAGCCCGCATAGTTCGGCGACGTCGGAGAAGACCACCTCCGGGGCCGCGCCGTCCCCGAGGAACTCGCGGTAGCCCTCCGTCCCGACGGGCAGGGAAGTCCTGGGCATGGCGTTCCGCCACTCCGGGAACGCCTCCGGATGCAAAAACGGGTTTGGCCACTCCCCGGCGGGGAGCCCTCCCGCGGAGGACTGGGAGGATCCCCCTCCCACGTCCCCGTTTATCCAGGAGAGGAAGTTGTCCCTCGCCTCCTGCGTGCACGACGCCGTCCCGCCCAGGCACAGCCCGAGCGCAAGCAACGCAACCATCCTCCTCGCTGTCCTCATGTCCGTTCCTCCTTTTTCTTTTAATGAATTTTCTTCTCGTCTAGGCCACATATGTGGCGATGACCTTGATGTCGTAGTTCCCGACCTTGCTGGGGATGAAGGACCCCTCGACGTCCCAGGCGAGCTGGTCGGCCGGCGTGACGTCGTCCTCCGCCGAGACGTTCGCCAGGATCTGCTCGATCGTCAGCGGGTCGTCCACGTCGACGTAGACCTCCGCCGTCTCTCCGTCCTGGATCAACGGATCCACGTTGAACCCGGAGACGGCCACCTTGAGGTTGCCCGCCAGGGCCGTGAGCAGCTCGTTGTTGTCGCCCGTGGCGGACATGGCCTCGTTGACGTCGACGACGGGGAACATGGCCTGGACGGCCTCCAGGAGCTTCCCCTCGTCCTGCTGCCTGCGGACGCTGGAGGCCCGCATCACCAGGGAGAGGCTGTCGGAGCCGACCCCGTCCATCTGCCATCCGAATATGGCCTTGAAGGGGATCGAGGAGGACTCGCCGAGCATGACCTGGCAGATGGAGTTGTCGAAGACGTCCGACGG
>DVNL01000011.1 GCA_018714385.1 Candidatus Enterosoma merdigallinarum
CATTGTAGGAAAATCCAAAAGTTTAGATTTTCCCACAATGCTTATCTTTTGGTCTTTGGTTCGGAATAGTGTAGTGCTGGCGGTCTATCTCTTGTTTTCGGTTGCTTGCTTCCTTACCGTACATGAGCATTGGCCCAAGGGATGTTGCCAGAGCTTTGCATCGCCGGATTGACGGCGCTGTTGGTCACGAAGGTGTCGCCGAGATGGCCGGAGGGAGAAACTTCGCCCATGAGGCCTTCACAGACGCCATAGAGGCCATAGGGGCCGGGATAGCCGATCCACATGATGGCATCGATATCCGGATCCTCGACCAAGCTCTTGAATTCCATCGTGGTTGTGGAGTTGATGAGGACGATGACCTTGTCGGAAATCTTCTTGGCTTCATCGATGATGGCCTTTTCTTCTGTGGAGATACCCAGGATGTTTCCGGTATCGGTGACGGAACCGTCTTTGATACCTTCGGCACCCAGATAGTATTCTTTCGATTCGCCGCCGGGTCTTCCAAGGACGACGATGGCGGCATCGTCATATTCGGCATTGTCTTTCGCCCAATTCGGATTAATTTGGGCAAGCTCCGTAGGGGAAAGCTCGGGGATTTCATTGGCGTTAGCATAACCGGCGTATTCCGGAGGCGTGGCGCCAAAGCCTCTTCCTCCCCATGTCTTGTCGCTGAAATACGTTTTGTAGGTATCCAGCATGGAGGGGTTGAGCTTGAAGTATTTGGCAAAGACATCATAGATGTAGTTTTGCTCAACGGTATACTTGTCGGCGATGGATCCGCCGCTGTTTCCGTAGACCGGGGCATAGCTACGAAGTCCCATCATGGTGATGTTGGCGTTCTTGGCGATAGGAAGCGCATCGGCAGAATTCTTCAGAAGGACGAACGTCTCTTTGCTTTCCTTGAGCGCATAGTCCCTATAACCTTCAAACGCATCTTTTGCTGTTTGGAATTCTGACTTGAAGTTCCAAGCATCATCGGCATTTTCATATTCTTCGGTAACGATTGTCGAACTCTGGGTTCCAAGGAGGTCATCCAAAGGATCCCGATAGAGTTCCATGATCATTGAAGCAGTGACGGAGACGGCCAAGAACATGCTGGAGACAACCGTTAAACCACGCCAAATCTTAGGCTTGATCATGCGATTCTTGCTCCTTTGTGATGGATGATAAGCGCTTACATCTCATTGCTATTTTATCGGGGGGGGTCATAAAAGCAACCTTGAGAGTATGAAAGTTTGACGTGTTGAGCTTAAAAAGGAAAAAAGAACAACAAATTTCATATGTCAAAAATAAAAAATGACTAAATTTCTAATGCCAATCTGACTGCTTGAAACCATATTTTTTGCGAAGAATAGGCACATTTTTCTCCATCATTTCACGGACATCGTCCGAAGAAAGGGCTTGAATGGAGTAGTCTTTGGCGATGATGCCTTCTCCGCATAATAGCATCGGAAGGTGCTTTTCATAAGCCGGATGAAGTTCTCCTATGTCCATCTCCAATACGATGTCGTCTTGGCGACCGAAGGAAAAAATCTTGAAACATGCAGAGGCGGCCTTTCTTATGATGGCGTTCTGCAATGTCTCGTCATCCAGGATGTGATAATGATCGGTGGAATATCCGAAGAGGGATTCCTGCTCGTCCTTTCGGGTGATATATCTGTCTTCTCCGAAGACGAACTCGAATTGGTAGTCTTCCAATACTTCCGTGCAGACAAGGGAACCGAAAAGAAGGAGAGCCAGATCATAGAGGGAATCTTTCAAAGAAAGCTCGATCCGTCTTTCGATTCCGACCTTTCGGAAAGTAGCCACGCAGAGGTAATCCATATTTTCAATAATAGAGCTCGAGTGGAATGGGAAGCAATAAAAAAGACCCAGTTAAGCAATTCAACAATTGCGGCTGGGTCTTTCATCCGATGGAACTGTCTAGATTAGTGATAGTAGAATCTCCCTTCTTGACCTAGTCTGTCAACTTGGTCAGCGTTGTAGTTCTTCTCGTCCCGTCTCGTCTGCTAAGAAACAGTTCGAATCTGCCCGAATCAAATCGAATCGTCACGTCCTGTATCGTCTCTTCTCTTCCCGTATTAGGACAAAAATGTCAGTTCCGTATCGGATTTCGTCCCTTCTCGTCTCGTCCCATCTCATCCCATCTCGTCTTGTCCCGTCCCTTCTCGAATGCAGCTCTCATGCCATGGCTTTGACCCCTTGAGGCTGCTCTTCCACGAGATGCTCTTGGAATTTTCGGATAGCCGTTTTCGTCTGTCACACATCTTTGGCTTAACTTCACATTCCTCTTGTGTCTTGCAATCTTTGTGACGAAAGTGCAACGTTTTGCCGGCCTCAGTCACGGCAAGGATCTTCTTTCGTCGTTTCGGCAACTTAGCCGACGTGACAGGGTGTTTGGACAGCAAAGCTTGGAAGATGAACGGCTTCTCTTAAATTGATCAAGATTATCTGTGGTGGAAAAATCTTCCCATCTCGTCTCGAAAGAAAGGGAATAACGGATAGTACCATCTCGACTATATCATGGCCAGTGATATACAAACAGGTCACGAAACATATCGACTCTCGTATCGGCGAAATTATGGACTTCCAGTAGTGCGAAGACTATTAGAAGCTATATTCTTGGCAGAGTTTATCGAAACCTTCTGCAGCCTTCTCTTCATCCTCTCCTTCACATTCAATGGTGAGGATGGCGCCGCAGGGAATGGGGGCGAGACCGAAAACATTCATGATGGACTTGAGGTCGCATTCTTCCCCGTTTTCCAGTTTGAGCTTGATGTTGCACTTGTGATGGTTGGCCTCTTCAACGAGCTCGGCGCTCGAACGAGAAGTTAACCCACCCATATCGGCAACTTTAATCTTGTAGCTTGTCATAGAACTCTTTCTTAGCACCCCTATGTTAGCAGAATGTGTAAGCGATTACAACCCCTTCATTGTGATTTCTTCGAAAATTGTTCATAAAGGCATAAGGGGGATTTTTCCGAAGAAATAGGGAAAAAGGTTGTATAAATCACCGACAGATAGAATATACCACTTTCAAGCGCTGTCATTTCTTTTTATGCATTGAATGGCGATTTATTTCCCTCTTTTTCCTAAGCGTTATTTCATCGGTGCATTTGACTATCTTATAAAGTGTCAAAGGATAGGGGCTTCTAAGGCCATCTTTGTTTTCAAGATTGCCTTTCCAAGCGTTTGTTTTCGAAAAGAAAAAAAGAAATTCGACAAGTGGTATAATCAGCCTAGTTCACTAGGAGGAACGATCATGAAGAAAGTCACAAAGGCCGTCATCCCGGCGGCAGGGATGGGTACGCGTTTTCTTCCGGCCACCAAGGCTCTGCCCAAGGAGATGCTGCCTATAATCGATACCCCGAACATCCACTATATCGTTCAGGAAGCCGTCAAGGCCGGCATTCAGGATATCTTGATCATTGTCTCCAACTCGAAGGAATCCATCGAAGATTATTTTGATGTCAATTTTGAGCTTGAAACGAGACTTCGCCAAAGTGGAAAGGATGCCCAGGCCGACGAGATTCGTGCCATTGCCAATATGGCCAATGTCTGTTTTGTCCGCCAAAAAGAGCCGAAAGGCCTCGGCGATGCCATCAAGTATGCCAAAACCTTCGTCGGCGATGAGCCCTTTGCCGTCATGCTCGGCGATGATCTCATCGACGACGCGGAGAAGCCGGCCATCGGAGAGCTCATTGAAGCTTATTATCAGACGGAAGGGACGATCCTCGGATGCCGCAAGGTTCCGCAGAATCTCCTCAAGAAGTATGGCGTTGTGAAGCCCTTCGACAAGGCGGAAGGAAAGGTATTCCAGGTCACGGACATGGTCGAAAAGCCGAAAGACCCCTCTCTGGCTCCTTCCGATGTCGCCGTGCTGGGCAGGTATGTTCTTCCTCCGGAGATCTTCGATGTCCTCGAGAGGACGCCCAAAGGTGTCGGCGGAGAAATACAGCTGACCGATGCCATTCGGCTAAGCCTTGAGCAGAGAAAATGCTATGCCTGCATCTTCACTGGCGAAAGATACGACATCGGTGACAAATTCGGCTATATCAAGGCGACTCTGGATTTCGCTCTGAGACGAGACGATCTTCGCGATTCCGTCAAGGAGTATATTAGGAAATTGGCCGAAGAATGAAAGGGGTTCAGCTGAGAGTCGGATATCTTCCCTATCCGGAAAGGCTCTATCGCCTCATCGAAATTGCCATCGAAAAGAGTCTTGATTTTCTCGGCTGTGCCATTCTCGTCTCCTTCCACGCCCGATGCGACAAACTTTATTCGTTTCTCGTTCGGGACAGACGCTTCGTGTCTCGGATCGACTATCCCCTTGCAAAGTCTCTAGACGATCGATATGAGTTGGATTCGGAAGTCACTCTTTCTTCCTTGGATCTGCATGAAGGCGATGACTTCCTCTTCCGCTATGGGAGGGGGGCGGATATCGAATTCGACGTGAAATTCGAATCCTTCATTGAAACGGATGTTGCATGTCGTATCTTGGAAGGGCGCGGTTGTGGAATCCTTGAAGAAAGACGACGGTTCCTGGATTATTATTTCGAAAACGAAGACCAAGAAGTCTTCTTCTCTCCAATCGTTCAGAGAAAGGTCAAAAAAGAAGAATACTTTGGTTTCGACTTTGATTCATTCGATGAAGTTGTTGAAAATAGACGCCTTGCTGAATCGCTGGAAGAAGTTCTGAAACGTTATCGGGAAGCGACGCCCATGCTTCCTTGCTTCTAAGGAGACATCTTATGGAACAGAAGAAAATCTTCATGACTGGGGACAGGCCGACCGGAAAGCTTCATATCGGCCATTATGTCGGAGCCATCAAACGTCGTGTCGAGTTGCAGAACTCTGGCCTTTATGACGAATGCTACGTCATGATCGCAGACACGCAGGCGCTCACGGATTATTATGACAATCCCGACAAGATCCGAGAAAGCGTGGTTGAAGTCGCCTTGGACTATCTCAGTTGTGGCGTCGATCCCGACAAGTCTGTCATCTTTGTTCAGTCGCGCATCCCGGAACTGTTTGAGCTGACTTGCTATTTTCTCGACCTTGTGACGTTGAGCCGTCTCGAGCGAAATCCGACGGTGAAAAGCGAGATGCGACAGAAGGGCATGGAAGAATCGATCCCAGTCGGTTTTCTCTGCTATCCCGTGAGTCAGGCCGCAGATATCACCGCCTTTGATGCGGATACGGTTCCGGCCGGTGAGGATCAGGCGCCGATGGTAGAGCAATGCCAGGAAATCGTCCACAAGTTCAATTCGCTCTATGGCGAAACACTGGCGATGCCGCATCTTCTCCTCCCCGAGAAGGACAGCTGCAAGAGGCTTCCCGGGCTTGACGGCAAGGCGAAAATGAGCAAATCCCTCAACAATTGCATCTATCTTTCCGATGACGAGCGGACGGTGGAAAAGAAGGTGATGACGATGTTCACCGATCCGACGCATCTCACCATCGAAGACAAGGGGCACACCGAGAACAATCCTGTTTTCATTTATCTTGAGGCTTTTGCCAAAGACGAGCATTTTGCTCGTTTCTATCCTCAATATCCCAATCTTGAAGCTCTTGAACGCAAATATCGGGAAGGGGGCCTTGGCGATGTCGAGGTCAAGAAGTTCCTTGCCAAAGTCATCAACGACGTTCTCGACCCGATACGAAAAAGGCGGCATGAGCTCGAGAATGACATTCCGGCCGTCTACAAGATTCTGGAAGAGGGCTCGCTCAAGGCCAGAGAGAAGGCCATGCAGACTCTCCGTCGAGTCCGTCGCGCCCTGAAAATTAACTATTTCGAAGACAAGAAACTGATTGAAAAGCAGGTCAAGCGTTTCCGTAAGCAGCATCAGGACGAAGAGAACCTGAGAGCGTATCTCGCCAAGCAGAAAAAGAACTGAAACGCTTTTGTTTTCGGCGCTTTAGCGGTATAATTTTCTCACCATCGCGACTGTATCGGTCGAACCTGGTCAGGGCCGGAAGGCAGCAGCCATAAGATTTGGTGCAGGGTGCGATGGCTTTTTTGGACCATGACAAAAGTGCAACTCAAGGATTGTCTCGACAGACTTCTCCAAAAATCGCAGGCCTTGGCGCAGAAGGGGGAAATCCCTGTCGCCGCCATGCTTATCCTGGAGGACGGGAGCGTTTTTCTTGATGGAAACGCCGTCGAGGAGAAGGACGATCCTTTTCAGCATGCTGAAATCCGTGTCCTGCGCCAAGCGATGGCAAAGACACATGGCCGCTATCTCAAGGGGGCTGTTCTTCTGGTTTCTCTGGAGCCCTGTCTGCTGTGCATGGGGGCTATCCTCAAAGCCGGGATCAAAGACCTTTATTACGTCCTGGATGATGAAGAACTCGGCGCCCTGTCGCACTATCACGCTTTCGTCGACGACGTCCTTCGCATCCATCGGATTCAAGATGACCGGTTCTTGCCCATCATGAAGGCATTTTTCTCATCTATTCGAAATAGAGAAAAAAAGCCATCCTTATGATGGCTCTTTGACTTGTCTTTTAGAAAAGTTCTTCGTTATCATCGTAGAAACTCATATCCATCATCTTCTCATCTAAGACGATTTTATCAAGCTGCAGGGATCGTTTGACATCGATGCAGCGTTGATTTCTGCTTCCCCGGTTGTTGATGGCGATGGAGCGCAGAGAGAGAAGGAAGCGGCCATCGACCAAGGAGTCGATGTAGGAGAGAAGGACGAGGTAACGCATGTCTTTCTTCCCGCGTTCGAGAAGCTCTTCGAAAGTAAAGCCGGTGAAACAGATGACGTTCAGATGCTGTTCCTCCTTGCAGAACCTTGCCAAGGCTATGGCGTCGTCCAAGGAACAGAAAGGGTCCCCGCCAGAGAGGGTGACGCCGGAGGTATTCCGGCTGTTTTTTTCGATGACTTTTTCGACTTCCGAAAGCGGGACGTCCGTCCCCATTTCGAAAGGCCATGTCGTCGGATTCTGGCAAAAAGGACAGTGGTGGATGCACCCCTGGAAGAAGACGACGATACGGACGCCTGGTCCGTCGACGATGGATTCTTCGGCAAAGCCGGCAAGTCTCATGTTTTTACCTTAAAAGCCTGCGCTGGGCAGGCTTGTTGTTTGGCTAGTCTTCGAATTTCTTTCCGAGTTCGGAAGCATCGGAATAGCGGTTGTGCTTCACCCTGTCGTTGACCTCGGCCTTCTTGGCGTTGTTGAAGCGGTCGAGGGTGCCGACGAGATATCCGGTGATGCGGCGGATCCTCTCGAAGCCGACGCCTTCCTCTCCTTCATGTCTGCCGCATTTGGGGCAAACGTCGTTGATGATGCCATTGTAGCCGCAGAGAGGGTCGCGATCGATCGGGTGGTTGATGGCTCCGTATCCGATGCCTTGCTCTTTCATATGGCGGACGATCTTTTCGAAGGCATCCGGGTTCTTGGCGACATCGCCATCGACTTCGATATAGGTGATGTGTCCACCGGTCGTCAGGGCATGATAAGGCGCTTCGATGTCGATCTTGCGGAACATGCTGATGGGATAGTAGACAGGGACGTGGAAGGAATTGGTGTAGTAATCTCTGTCGGTGATGCCCTTAAGCTTGCCATAGCGCTGCTGGTCGATGCGGATGAAGCGGCCGGAGAGACCTTCCGCAGGCGTTGCGATGACGGCGAAGTTGAGGTCGTATTTCTTTCCGGCCTCCTGGGCCTTCTTGTCGAGTTCGCCGATGATCTTGAGACCGAGAGACTGGGCGGATTCGCTTTCGCCGTGGTGCTTGCCGATCAAGGCGACGAGACATTCGGCAAGACCGATGAAGCCAAGTGTCAAAGAACCGTTGCGGATGACGGGATCGATTTCATCGTCCCACCCCAGCTTGTCGGAATCGATCCAGACACCTTGTCCCATAAGGAAAGGCATGTTCTTGACTTTGCGATGTCTTTGGATCTCGAGTCTGTCCATGAGCTGGCGGATGACCAAGTCGGCGGTGTCATCAAGCTTTTTGAAGAAGAGATCGAGATCGCCGTGGGCCTCGATGCCGAGTCTGGGGAGGTTGATGGAAGTGAAGGAGAGGTTTCCCCTGCCACAGGTGACCTCATTTTTCGGATTCCAAGAGTTGGCCATGACGCGGGTGCGGCACCCCATATAGGCGACTTCGGAGTTATAGTCGCCGGGTTTGTAGAATATCTTGTTGAACGGTGCGT
Organism: Candidatus Enterosoma merdigallinarum; assembly: GCA_018714385.1. Lineage (GTDB taxonomy): Bacteria > Bacillota_I > Bacilli_A > RFN20 > CAG-288 > Enterosoma > Enterosoma merdigallinarum. The sequence goes on from DVNL01000011.1 coordinate 8,170, forward strand.
CAAGGAAGGAGAAGTTGGGGAAGAGGCGCTTTCCGGAGCAGACGATGGCTTCGCGGAAGAGGTCGTAGTTGGGATCGCCGGGGTTGTAGTTGACGCCTTCCTTGACCTTGAAGATTTGGATTGGGAAGATCGGCGTTTCGCCATCGCCCAAACCGGCTTCCGTAGCCTTCAAGAGCATATGCATGACAAGCCTGCCTTCTTCGGAGGTGTCCGTTCCATAGTTGAGGGAGGAGAAGGGGACTTGGGCACCGGCTCTGGAATGCATGGTGTTGAGATTGTGGATGAGAGCCTCCATGGCCTGGTAGGTCTCGTTTTCGACTTCCTTCCCAGCGAATTCGACGATGGTATGCTTGGCTTTCTTCCAGTCGACATCGGGGAATTGGTCGGAGAGGAGATCCAGAGTCGCATCGACGGTCTTGTCGTTCTTGTATCGGGGTTCTTTTCCGTTGGCGATCAGATTCTTGAAGAAAGCCTTGAGGTCTTTCTCGTAGCGATCGGAGCTCGACTCATATTCGGCGACGCGGATGCAGTTGTCGCGGAAAGCCTTGTTGTAGGATTTCACGACGCCTGGGGCCATGGAATAGTCGAAATTCGGAATGGCCTGTCCGCCGTGCATGTCGTTCTGGTCCGCCTGGATGGCGATGCAAGCCAAAGAGGCATAGGTGCGGATGGAATTGGGCTCGCGAATGAAGCCATGTCCTGTGGAAAAGCCTTTTTTGAAGAGCTTCAGGCAGTCGATCTGGCAGCAGGTCAGAGTCAAAGAATAGAAATCGAGATCGTGGATGTGGATATCGCCGTTCTTGTGGGCAAACGCGATCTTCGGATCGATCATCTTTTCGAGGTAATAGGTCTTGGCCGTTTCGCTTCCGAACTTGAGCATGGTGCCCATGGCGGTATTGGCATCGATGTTGGCATTTTCACGCTTGTTGTCGTTTTCGCTGGAGTCCTGAGTGGCGATGCCGTCGATCGTGGACATCAAATCGGTCTTGGCTTCACGGACGCGGGAACGGTTGGCGCGATAAAGGATGTATTCTTTCGCCGTTTTGGCATAATTATGCTCGATGAGGACGTCCTCGACGATATCCTGGCAGTCTTCGACCGTCGCCGGATGGGCGTTGTCGGTGAAGTTGCGGTTGATCGTGGTGACGACTTCGTCCGTCAAAGGACCCAAAGGCAGCGTTTCGCCAGTGACCTGACTCGCCTTGGCGATGGCCAAAAGGATCTTGGTGCTATCGAAAGGAACGACGCGTCCGTCTCTCTTGACGATCTTTGTCACGATGTTTGTCGGGCCATAGGGGTTTGTCAGTTTGGCTATCATCTTTCTGTCCTCCGTGGTGGGGTGAAGAAAAACGCCAGATAAGTTTGATGGGTTGAATTGTGCCTGAGGTGATTATCCTTTCCGTCTTTCGACGGGCTTTCTTTACCTGCGTGCGGGATAGATTATAAATCAAAAGGAAGACTAAGTGCAGATCTTTGCTCCACAAGTAGACAACTTGTTTTGAAAAGGGGGCAGACAACCGCCGCCAATATTCCCTTGAAGACTAGAAAAACATGCCTAGAAAGGCTGTTGCATGAAATTGTTTTCATTTTCGATTTAATTTTGACATTCGCAGAAGTCGTAAAAAACAACTTCTTTTTTAAGGTTTTGTCGTTTTTGAGACAAAAAGAACGATTTTGAAAAGAAATGGAATGTTTTTTGTCGTTTTCTGCCGTTTCTCCCCCTTTTGAAGGATTGCGGCTTGTGCTATCATCTCCTTCGTATGATTTTGCCTGAGCGTTTTCTTTTTGGCATCGTGCTCTTCTTCCGTTAGCGGCGTCTTTTTACGGACGGCAGAAAAGATGTGACAGGAAAAGGAGACACGAATTTATGGATTTCATGATGGAACGGCTCAAGGCCATGAAGAAGCGTTTGGAGGATATCGACAGCATTCTGACGAGAGGCGAGGGGGATTTCAAGACGCTTGCCCAGCTTTCAAAGGAACGCGCCGCATTGGAGACCCCGGTATCCCTTTACGATGCCATTTCACGGATGGAGAAAGAGCTCCAGGATGCTCGCGATATGATGAAGGATCCCGATCCGGATGTGAAGGAAATGGCGAAGGAAGAAGCATCAGATCTCGAAAGACGGATCGAGGAAGAGAAGAACAGACTTCAGGTTGAACTCCTTCCCAAGGACGAGAACGATGACAAGAACGTCATCATGGAGATCCGTGGCGCTGCTGGCGGCGATGAAGCCAATATCTTTGCCGGAGATCTTTTCCGCATGTATGAACATTATGCTGACAAAAAGGGCTGGAAGATCAAGGTCCTGGATGGACAGCCGACAGCGTTGGGAGGCTATTCTTTGGTTTCCTTCATGGTCGTCGGGAAAGGGGCCTATTCGAGATTGAAGTTCGAATCGGGAGCCCATCGTGTCCAGAGGGTTCCTGTCACGGAGGCCAATGGGCGTATCCAGACTTCCACGGCCACGGTTTTGGTTATGCCGGAAATCCAGAAGATCGACGTTGCCATCAACCCGGCGGATCTTGAGATCGACACCTACCACTCCTCCGGGGCGGGAGGCCAGAACGTGAACAAGACGGAGTCGGCGGTGCGCATCACGCACAAGCCGACGGGGATCGTCGT
>DVNL01000012.1 GCA_018714385.1 Candidatus Enterosoma merdigallinarum
CCGGATCGACATGTCCGAGTACATGGAAAAGGAGTCGGTCAGCCGTCTCATCGGCGCCGCCCCGGGCTATGTCGGATACGAAGAAGGCGGACAACTGACGGAGGCCGTGAGAAGGAAGCCCTATTCGATCGTCCTCTTCGATGAAGTCGAAAAGGCCCATCCCGACGTCTTCAACGTCCTCCTCCAGGTGCTCGACGACGGTCGTCTCACCGACGGACAGGGAAGGACGGTCGACTTCACCAACACCATCATCATCATGACTTCCAACCTCGGATCGGAATATCTTCTCGACGGGAACGACGATGTAAGCCGCGACAAGGTCCTTGACCTTCTCAAGAGGACTTTCCGGCCGGAATTCCTCAACCGGATCGACGAGATCGTGCTCTTCAATTCCCTCGACGACAAGGTTGTGGACAAGATCGTCGAGAAATTCCTCGACCTGCTGAAAAAGCGCCTCGCACAGAAGGAAATCGCCTTTGAATACGACGCTGCCGCCGTCGACTTCATCCACAAGCACGGATTCGACCGCGTCTACGGGGCAAGGCCGCTTCGCCGCTACATCCAAAACCAGGTGGAGACACCGCTTGCCACACTTCTCCTCAAGGGAGAGAACAAGGCGACAATCCATTTGACTTCGGATGGCAAAGAACTTCGTTTTGAATAAAAAGAGGGAGCGTCAAGCTCCCTTTTTTCGTTGTTTCCAATCTCGACACAAATCTTTGAGTGGGCATTCCATGCACCGAGGGTTTCTAGCCGTGCAGACGTTCCTTCCAAACAAGATCAGCTGCCGATGGAACTCGATCGGATGAAGGCCTTCGAGCTTTTTCTCCAATGCCTTTTCCGTCTCTTCCGGCGACAATCCTTTTTTGACTAGCCCCAGCCTTTGGCTCACGCGGTGGACATGAGTGTCGACGGGGATGTAGGGAAAGTCGTAAAGCTCCGCCAGGACGACGCCGGAGGTCTTGAACCCGACCCCCGGAAGAGACATCAAGGCCTTTCTGTCCTTCGGCAATTCCCCAGCATGTTCGGAAAGAAGCTTCTTTGCCGCATCGACGAGGTGGCGACTCTTCGTCTTCGACAAACCGACGCTTTTGATATACGGCTCGATCGTCTCGGGCGTGGCCTTCGCAAAGCTTTCAAGCGTCGGGAAGGCCTTGAAAAGGCCCTTTGTCGCCTTGTTCACGGAGACGTCCGTCGCCTGCGCGGAAAGGATGACGGCGAAGAGAAGCTCATAATCCTTGCCATGGTCGAGGAAACATTTCGTCTCCGGATAGAGACGGCCAAGTTCCCGGACGATTTTTCCTTGTTCCTCAGTCGTCATGTACGGTCCAGTCCGTGTTGAGGATGATGTCCCGGATCTCCTTCTTCTTTCTTGTGTCTTCGTCCACGGTGGAGACGCCGATCTTCTTCCTTCCTTCGCTGCGCTCCATCTCGAGGATGCGCCTGTCGGCTGCCTTGAAGGAGATGTTCCCGCTCCGGGTGAGACTCCTCTGGCAGGCCTCCTTGACCATGCCCTCGTCCGCCCCTTCCCGAAGCCACTTCGTCACCATGTCCCGCTCGATCGGCGAAAGCGTCCTTCCGCAGAGCTGTTCCAGCTCGGAATAGATGTTTTCTTCCCCGTCCACGAGCTTTTTCTCCCTTTCACGGAGTCCGATATCCTTGGTGATGTCGTCGAAAAGCCGTCTCTTGAAAGCGTCCAGGGAACTGTAGGGACCATCCTTTCCGCCATCGCATATTGCAATGACGTTCTTGCCAAGAAGACGGGACAGGGAAAGGTCGATGTCCTCTTTCTTCGCCTTCATGTAGGAAGAAAGGATGTCGCAGGTCAAAAGAGTCTTCTCCATCTTGAGGAGGCTGTCGGAGACGAGGACGACCATGCAATCGAGTTCGTCCATGCCATAGGCCGTGTACTTCTTGATCAGAACGGTCGGAAAGGAAAAATCGCTGTAGTCGATGTCCATCTCATTCACCTCCTGTCGCACTATTATACGCCTTGTCCGCCTCTTTCCTTTCCAGGAAAGACATAAGGCCGAGCTCCTCGACGATATCGCTCCGTTTCTCCGCCGGGAATTTCGTCAGCTCCTCACGAACCTTGTCCGGGTTCAGCCTCCGGATGAGATCCTTCGTCTCCAGAATGGCCTTTTCCAGCCTTCTTGTGAACCGGAAACCCGTCTCGAGGCGAAAGCGATAGGCGCGCAGTATCCTGAGAGGGTCCTCGGACAGCTTCCGATAGGGATTTCCGACGACCCGCAAAAGGCCCTTCTTGATATCCCGGACGCCGCGCTTGGTGGGATCCTTGACATCCAGAGAGCCGTCCATATAAATCGCGTTGCAGGTGAAGTCCCTTCTCTTGTAATCCTCATAGAGGCTTTTGACAAAGAGGACCTGGCTTGGATGGCGGTGGTCGAGATAGCTCCTCTCCTTCCGGAACGTCGCGATCGTCACCCTCACTTTGTCCAGCCGGAAGGAAACGGTGCCGTATTTTTCAAAATAACGGGCATACGGAAAAGCGGAGAAAACGCTCTTCGGGTCGTTGCGGACGGCGAAATCCATGTCCAGGTTTTCTTTGCCCAGAAGGGCATCGCGGACCGAACCGCCGACGAGAAAAACGTTTTCCTTGCCGAGCTTCGTCTTGACGAGATCAAAGACCTCGATTTGCTTTTCGGAAAGTGGGGCTTTCATAAAAAAAGCCGCCTCTTGTCAAGAAGAGGCGGCACTTTCGTCTTACCTATCGTTGAGAAGATCCTTGAGGGTCTTGGAGGCCTTGAACTTGACGGCCTTGCTGGGAGGGATCTGGATCTTCTGGGTAGGATCGGAGGGATTGACGCCGACTCTTCCGGGACGCTCGACAAGGGAGAAGGTTCCGAAGCCGGCGACCTTGACGGAGCCGAAGTCGGGATCGACGAGTCCCTTGGCGATAGCGGCGAAGATCAGTTCGACGGCGCGGAGAGCCTCGCCCTTCTGCATCCTTCCGTCTTTGGCCAACTGCTCAGCCAAATCTTCCTTCGTAATCGGTTTGTTCTCTGCCATGCATTATACCTGCCTTTCTGGCTTGACTATAGCAGATAAAACCAATGAAATCAACATATTGCTCAATAAAGGTCAAAAACCTTAAATAAAGAGGATATTTTTCGTCATTTTTGCCATTTTGTGAAACCCCTTCCATATTACCGATGGCCTCTAAAGCATCATCGAAAAACAATCTCGCGGCACAAAAGCAGTGATGAGCGTTTGAAATCATTTGTGCTCATTTGTGCCTCCTTCTTTGAATTTCGACCCTTTTTCTCGTCATTCTCCATGCAAGCGGTTACAAATACGCATCCTTTTGATAAAATGCCCTTGGATAAAACAAGGAGAAAAATATGGCTAACAGAATCATTCTGAACGAAACTTCCTACCACGGCAAGGGCGCCATCGAGTGCATCCCTGCCGAAGTCCGCGCCCACGGCTTCCACAAGGCCCTGGTCTGCTCCGATCCGGATCTCATCCGCTTCAACGTCACAAAGAAAGTCACGGACATCCTCGACAAGGAAGGTCTCGCCTATGAACTCTACTCTGAAATCAAGCCCAATCCGACCATCGAAAACGTCAAGCACGGCGTCGAAGCCTTCAAAAAGGCCGGTGCCGACTACATCATCGCCATCGGCGGAGGCAGCAGCATGGATACCGCCAAGGCCATCGGCATCATCATCGAAAATCCCGAGCACGAAGATGTCCGCAGCCTCGAAGGCGCCATTCTGACCAAGAAGCCCTGCTCTCCCATCATCGCCGTCCCCACGACGGCCGGAACAGCGGCCGAGGTCACCATCAACTATGTCATCACCGACGTCGAGAGAAAGAGAAAGTTTGTCTGCGTCGATCCCCACGACATCCCCGTCCTTGCCGTCATCGATCCGGACATGATGGCCACGATGCCCAAGTCCCTCACCGCCGCCACAGGCATGGACGCCCTCACCCATGCCATCGAAGGCTACACCACCAAGGCCGCCTGGGAGATGACCGACATGTTCCACCTCAAGGCGATCGAGCTCATCGCCAAGAACCTCCGCGGCGCCTACAACAACACGCCGGAAGGCCGCGAAGGAATGGCCCTTGCCCAATATATCGCCGGCATGGGATTCTCCAACGTCGGGCTTGGCATCGCCCACTCCATGGCCCACACCCTCGGTGCGGTCTATGACACACCTCACGGTGTCGCCTGCGCCATGATGCTTCCTATCGTCATGGAGTACAATCAGGAATGCACCGGAACCCGTCTTAGAGACGTCGCCAAGGCCATGGGCGTCGAAGGCACGGAAAGCATGACCCCTGCCGAATACCGCAAGGCCGCCATCGATGCCGTCCGCAAGCTCAGCCAGGATGTCGGCATCCCCACCAGACTTGAAGCCATCAAGGAAGAGGATCTTCCCTTCCTTGCCCAGTCCGCCCTCAACGATGCCTGCACTCCCGGAAATCCCAGGGACGTCAGCATCGAGTCTCTCACCGAGCTCTTCCGCAAGGTGATGTAAGCATTCGCCAGATTCAAGGACAGCCTTCGAGCTGTCCTTTTTCGTCGTCCTCTTCCTTGTCTCCCTTTCATCAGATAAAATAGCAATAGTATGGAAAAAGAAAAAGAAGCAATACGATTGGCAATCGTTGACGATGAAGCTCCGTTCCGAAAGTCGATCCTGGAATTCCTCGAGAAATTCGGCTCGGAGAATGGTTTTCTTTTCCAGATCGACACTTTCGAAAGCGGAACGGCTTTTCTCAACGAGTTTCGGTCCCTCTATGACCTCGTGCTTCTCGATGTCCAGATGCCCCTGTCCAACGGTATCGAAGTCGCAAAGGCTTTGCGCGCAAAAGACTCGAAGGTCGCCATCATTTTCGTCACGAATTTCGTCCAGTTCGCACCCGACGGCTACCAGGTCCATGCTTTGGATTACATCCTCAAGCCGATCGGCTATTTCGATTTCGAGATGAAAATCAAAAAAGCACTCAATTCCATTCGGCACGAAAGGGAACTCAACGAAAAGGAATTCATTTCCTTCCCAAAGAAGGCCGGCCTCGTCCGCATCGCCCTGAAAGACATTCGCTACGCCGAAAGTGTTGGCCACAATGTCGTATTTCACACGCTTGAAGGTGAGTTCACCAAGTACGACTCGCTTCGCCATATCCTTTCCCAGCTTCCCAAGGAACGGTTCCTGCAGATAAACAGCTGCCAAGTCGTAAATATGGCTTACGTCACGAAAATAGACAAGACAAAGCTCTTTTTGGACTCGGATCTCTTCATCATTTCCCATCCCAAGAAAAAGGATGTCATAAAGACTTTGGCCGACTTCTTCAACGTTCATGGCTAGAATGTTATGGATTCCTTCTTCGCACAGTTTTTAATCAATATCTCATCGAACATCGAAAGCCTCCTTTGCGTCTACTTTTTTTCGATTCCGATGAAGAAACGTTACTCTCCATGGTTCCTTTATCCTCTGACTTTGCTCCTATCCTTCGGATTCATTGCCCTCTTTGCACTCATCCGTTCGGCCAGCATCGGCATTTTGACAGGGATCCTTGTCACGGTATTGATGAACGTCTATCAATTGGGCTTCCTTTTCCTCCTGACCAAGGAGACGATGACAAAGACGATCGTCGAATACATCGGAGCCTTCGCATTGAATTTCATCGTCGCGCAGCTGTTGGGCATCCCAGACATCTTTCTTGGCGAAAACGGCTTCCTTCCTTTTTCGTGGACGACGGGGAACATCTACGGGGATCTTTCCCTCCGTCTTCTCATTCGAGCGGTGATCTGCTTTCCTTTCGCCCGGCTGCTTTCCTTTTCGAAAGAAGTCAGCGATGACAAGGCCACGCGGAAAGCGACAATCATCACGATTTCCCTCGCCTCCCTTTTCGTTGCGATTCTCAGTCGTCTTTCCAGCCTCATCCCGTCATCGGACGCCATCGGGACGATGCTTCTCTCTCTTGCCATGGTCAGCTTTTGCTTCCTCGTCCTCTATCTTCGCACGCGCATCTTCGACTATTCCAGACAGCAGGCGGAAATCCTGGCGATGCAAGCCGTCATAGACAGCCAAAACAGGCAGTACGAGCATTTCCGCGATTCCGTCTCCTATGTCAACACCGTCTGCCATGACTTGAAAAAGCAATTGAATATCATCCGGGACAAGCTCGACGAGGAGGAATTTGCCTCTCTGCAAAACGCTCTCTCCCTTTATGACGGGCGCTTCAAGACAGGCAACGACGCCTTGGATATGGTCCTCTATCAATCCCGGCTCCAATGCGAAAAGAAAAAAATCAAGCTGACCGTCCTCGCCGACGGTTCCGCCATCGGATTCATCCGCCATTACGATGCCTATGCCCTTCTCAGCAATGCCTTGAGCAACGCCATAGAGGCATGCGAGAAGATATCGAATCCGCAAAAAAGGATCATCTCCGTCGTCATTGACAGAAGACCCCCTTTCGCCATTATCGACATCGAAAATTATTTTGAAGGCGAAATAAAAAGAAAAAGCGACGGCGACATCGAATCCGACAAGAAAGACAATCGTCTTCACGGGCTGGGCGTAAAGAGCATGCGCCGGATTCTCGAGGAATATGACGGCCAGTTGACGATCCGTGCAGAAGACGGCATCTTTGCCCTCCTCATCGCCATCCCTCTCGTCGAGGAAAAGAAAGTCCGTGATGCCAAGTGACAATTCTATGACGGTTCGGTTATAAGCGCTTTCATCGGCGTGTAACCTCTTCCCAAGGAGGTTTCAAAACCATGAAAAGACTTATGACGACTTTCTTGATGACCCTTTCCGCCTTCGCCTTGGCCGGCTGCGGCGGCACATCTTCCAATACGCCTTCCGTCGGAGGAAGCAACAGCAGCGGCACGTCCGATGCGACCGTGGCTTACCAGTTTGTCGGAAGCTATTACGAGGTCGCCAGCCAGTTTGCCTCTTTCGACTTCCTTGCCAACCTCAACAGCGACAATACCGGAACGCTCTACAGACTGACTTGCCATGCCGACGAAACCCAGAACACGCTGGAAGAAAGCGACGTGACTTGGAAGGTCGAGGAAGACCGGGACGGCATCAAGACGATGACCTTCACGGAGAAAGAAACAGGCACGATCGAAGCCTACGAGACGGACGGCAAGTTCACTCTTGCTTTAAAGTTCACCTTTGCCGGAAGCTATAGCCGCACCATCGACTTCGTCGGTTCCTCCACCATCCAATACGAGACCGTCGATGCTTGGAGGGAAGACGTCGAGGGGGCCGCCTACGAGAATCAGGGACAAGGCCCTTCCGGAGGCGAGACCGAAGACAAAGAAACTGCCTATGCCTTCAAAGCCAGCGAAGTCATCATCGACTCTTCTTCCACCGTCATCGCAAACTGTGCCGCGGAATGTCTTCTCTATGAAGACGGAACGGCTATGGCGAGAAACGGCTATGCCATGGGCGGAACCATCTATGCCGACTACACCAAGGAAGAAGGCACCTGGGAAGAAAACGATGACGGCAGCCTTTCCATCACTCTCAAGGAAACGGACTACACGGCCACGGAAAACGAAGACGGTCTTCTTTCCTTCACCTGGAAAACGACAAACGAAGAAGGACCCGTCCACGCCGTTTTCGTCCAGGAGAAATAATCATTCCGAGCGACGATGAAAAAGAAACAGAAAATCGGATTCGGCATCTGGTGCGGCGTTTCCGCCGTCCTCGCCGGTGCGACGATCTTCCTCAACTGCTTTGCCGCCTCTTATGATTCTGCTCTCGTATGGCAGCTCGGTACCATCGGAGGTGCCTCGAACACGGAAGGAGCGACCTTTGATTCTCTGGAAGCCGCTGACGAGCACCTGAGAGAAGTCACCAACCATGACATCATCGAAGAAGGCACCGTGCTGCTGAAAAACGACAACGAAGCCCTTCCGCTGAACAAGAGCACCGAGAAAATATCCGTTTTCGGAATGAGTTCCATCCTCTGGACGACCATCGACCGAATAAAGACGACTAAAGATGCCGTGCTCGCCGACGCCCTGGAAGACTATGGCTTCCAGATGAACTCGGAGCTCAGAAAGTTCTACAAAACCTCCTCCCACACGAATTGGGGCACGGCCGATCCGAAAGGCGATGGCACGGACCCGGGCACATGGGCCATCGACGAAGTACCGCAAAGCGAATATACCGACACCGTCAAGAACAGCTACAAGGACTATAACGATGCGGCAATCGTCGTCTTCTCCAGAAGCTGCGGCGAAGGCGCCGATCTCCCGAGAAGCATGGATCGCTTCGGAGGCGGGCAAGAAAGCTATCTCGAACTGTCCAAGGATGAAAAAGACCTCCTTGCCGCCGTCAAGAGCGCCGGCTTCAAGAAGACGATCGTCATCCTTCATTCCGCCAATCCGTTCCAGATGGATTTCCTCAAGGATGACTATGGGATCGACTCTATCCTCTGGGTCGCAGGAACTGGCGCAGGCGATGGGGGAATCAAAGCCCTTTGCGAAATCCTTGCCGGAGACAGCTCGCCGTCAGGAAAACTCGTCGACACGTTTTGCTATGACAACCTTTCGTCTCCCGCTATGCAGAACTTTGGCGATTTCCGCTATGTCGATGAAAGTGGCAATCTGACGGGATATTCCTATCTCAACTACGCCGAGAGCATCTATGTCGGATACAAATACTATGAGACACGCTACGAAGATTCCGTTCTCCGTCAAGGAAATGCCGGGAACTATCGTTACGAAGACGATGTCTGCTATCCTTTCGGCCACGGTCTTTCCTACACGGACTTCGAGTGGTCGAATTTCCGTGGGGAATTCGATGACGATACTGACGAATATACGTTCGAAATTCATGTCGAGAACATAGGCGAGAAAGCCGGAAAGGATGTCGTGGAGCTCTATGCCCAATCCCCTTACACCGACTACGACAGGACTCACGGCGTCGAAAAGGCCTCCGTTCAGCTCGTCGGCTATGCCAAAACGAGTCTGCTGGAACCGGGCCAAAGCGAAGACATCACCGTCTCCGTCCCTCTTGAGGAATTGAAGGCCTACGATGCCAAAGGCGAGAAAACCTATATTCTCGATGCCGGAACCTATTTCTTCACCGCAGCAAAAGACAGCCACGATGCCATCAACAACATCCTTTCCAAGAAAGAAAAGTCGACGACAGATGGAATGGACCGGAACGGCGATGCCGCTCTCGTCTATGAATACGTTCTCGATACGATGGACAACGAGTCTTTCTCTACGGGTGTTGACGGAGAGAAGATCACGAATCGTTTCGACGAAGCCGCTTTGGAAGACGCTCCTTATCTTAGCCGATCCGACTGGTCCGTCCTGGATGACGATGGACTCCGCTATGCCTCCGGAACACAAGAAGGCGTGTCCCAGACAACGGATGCCTCCGGCTTTGCATACATCCACCGCGTCTCCAAGGAGGATGACGAACAGTTGCGCCTGACAGGCTGGGAAGCCAGTCTCAACCCTGGTGCGGAAAACGACAAGTCGTCCCGGGAAACGCAATCAGACCAAGATGGGCTTGCTTTCCAGGACATGGCCTTCGCCGAATATGACGACGAAAGATGGGACGCTCTCCTCGACAAGATCGATCTGGACACGATGCACACCATCTATGCCGCCAGCGCCTCCGGTCCAGCCGACATCGCAGCGATAGACAAGAGCCGCGATTTCTGGTATGACGGCCCGGAGGGCATCCATACGCTTCAGGGCCTTGCCCAAATCATGATTGCCGCGACATGGAACCGCAGCCTGGCCGATGCCTACGGCGAGATAAACGGGGAAATCGCCTGTCTCGACAACTACAACGGCTGGTATGCCCCTGGCGTCAATCTCCATCGTTCCCCGTTCAGCGGCAGAAACTACGAATATTTCTCCGAGGATTCCTTCCTGACGGGAGATATGGCCGTCAGTGTCTCGCTCGGTGCGGCAAGAAAAGGGCTCAACGTCGTCCCCAAGCATTTCGCCCTCAACGATCAAGAGACGAACCGGAACGGAAACAACTCCGTTGCCACCTATGCAACCGAACAAACGATCCGCGAGACCTATCTAAGCATCTTTGAAAAGCTGGTGAAGAAAGGCCAACTCAAAGGAATCATGGCCTCCATGAACCGTATCGGGAACATCCGGGCCCGAAACGACTACCGTCTCAACATTGAGGTCGCACGAAACGAGTGGGGCTATCAAGGCTTCTTCATAACCGACTACATCAGCTCGATGACGCCGGAGGATTCCCTCGCCTGCCTCGCCGGCGGCATGAACGCCGTCCTCTCGGGCATAGCCCAGAAACTCCCGACGGCGAGCCTCGAAGATCCCTCCGTGAAAGCCTTGTTGAGAGAAAGCATGCATCGCTTGCTCTACTTTTCCGTCAACAGCCGTCTGGCTGGGGTTAAGGGCGGTTCCGGCCTTCCTGTCTACGTGCTCCTTCTCGTCCTCGCCGACGTCCTTGTCTTCGGCCTCATCGCCTGGGGCACGGTTCTCAAGCTGCTTGGCTATCGCCTTGCCAACGCCGATGTCCTCGATGAAAAGAAGGCAAGACGGCACAAAATCCACACCATCGTCTACTGGTCCGTCGTCGCAGCTGTCGTGGCGGCAGTCCTCATCGTCTTCTTCACCTGGGGTCTTCCCCTTCTTCGTCAAGCATTGAAAATCCAGTAGCGCCATCTTCATTCAGACAGGAGTCCCTCCGACGAGGGACTCCTTTTCATATAAAAACTTGTCGATCTTTTTCGATCCCGTCCACGCCCGGATCGAAACAAAGCAATGTCCCTTCAAAAATTCGGCGATATGGATAGACAGGCTTCCGCTATTCGCTCTTGAGTTCCCTGCGCATCAGCTCGCCGACCTTGTCGGAAGGCTTGTGCCCGAGGAAGAGGACCTCATAGACGGCACGGACGATGGGCATGTCGACCCCCATCTTCTCCGCCATCTCCGTCACGTATTTCGATGTATAGACGCCCTCAACCGTCTTGGTATTTTCCATCAAGACTTTCTTGGCATCGTTTTCCTTGCCGATTTGATACCCGAGAGAAAAGTTTCTCGACTTCATGGAGTTGCAGGTCAGCATCAAGTCTCCGATTCCAGAGAGGCCCAAGAACGTCTCGATCCTGGCCCCCAGCGCCATGCCTAGCCGCATGATCTCGGCATTGCCGCGGGTGACAAGGGCAGCCCTGGCATTGTCTCCTCCGCCGAGGCCTTCCAGAATTCCGGAAGCGATGGCGATGACGTTCTTCAAAGCGGCGGAGACTTCGCTCCCGACCTCGTCGGTATTGGTATAGACGCGGAAGGACGGGCAGGACAGAAGCTCCTGGAAAAGATTTGCCTCAAGGACATCCTTGGAGCAGGCGCAGAGGCAGGTCCACAAGTCGTGGATGACTTCCTCGGCATAGGACGGGCCCAGAAGGGAGACGATCTCATGGCGATGCATCGGCGAAATCTCTTCCCGAAGGACGGAGGAGAGCCTCTCGCGGGTGTCGGGGTCGAAGCCCTTCGCCAGGGAGAGGACATGGACCTTCGACTTCAAAAGGGACTCGACTTGCCGTGCGACCTGCCGATAGGCCTTGGACGGAACGGCAAAGACGATGGCCTCCGCATTCCCAAGAGCCTTTTCAAGGCTTGTGGTATAAGAGACGTTCTCCGGAAGGACGACATCCGGAAAGAAAGTCTCGTTGACATGTCTCGTGTTGATGCTTTCCCCGGGCTCTTCCAGTCCGAAGAAGACGACGTCGTTTCCGCCCAAGGCGAACAGCCGTCCGATCGCCGTCCCCCAGGCACCGGCCCCCAATACGGAAACGCGCATCATTTCCTGTCCCCCATGAGGTCGTAAGCCCTCTTGCTGCGGATGAGAAGGTTGATCGGGCAGCAGTCGAAGCCGAACTCCTTGCGGATGGCGTTTTCGAGGTACCTCTTGTAGGAGAAGTGGAAATAGTTCGGATTGTTCACGAACAGGACGAAAGTCGGCGGGACGTCGTCGCTCTGGGTACAATAGGAAATCCGGAGACGGCCGCCATTGAAGTCCGGGGCCTCGTTGTCCAGCTGTGCCTTGGTGATGAGGGAGTTGAGGAGGGAGGAAGGCACCTTCTTGTGGATGGTCTCGTAGACATGCTCGAGTTCCTTGAAGATGTTCTTGATGTTGCTTCCCGTCTTGGCGGAGCAAAAGACGATCGGGGCGAAGGAGGCGAACTTGAAATAGGCGCGGACCTCAGCGGCGAACTTCTGCTGATCGTCCATGCCGTGGCTGTGGAGATCCCATTTGTTGACGACGATGATGATGGGCTTGTTGTAGTCCATCGCATAGCTGGAGACATGGATGTCTTGGCTCACCAGGCCTTCCTCGGCATCGATGAGGAGGAGGCAGATATCCGCCCGTCTTGCGGCATCGGCGCTGCGGATGACGGCAAAGCGGTCGAGGTCCTCGTCGACCTTTCCCGGCCTTTTGATGCCGGCGGTGTCGACCATGACGTATTTTCTCCCGTCCTTCTCGAACTGGATGTCCACCGAATCCCTCGTCGTGCCGCTGACGGGTGAAACGATGACTCTCTCATAGCCGAGAAGCCTGTTTGCAAGGGAAGACTTTCCGACGTTCGGCCGCCCCAGGAGGGCAAACGTCAAAGCGCCCTCGTAGGGATTTTCCTCTTCCTTCGGAAGCTTCTTGATGACCTCGTCGAGCAGATCGCCTAGGCCCAAGCCGTGTTCGGAAGAGATGGCAAAGGGATTGCCAAAGCCAAGCCTGTAGAATTCGTAGGTGTCGCCAAGGAGAGTCTTGTCGTCGATCTTGTTGACCACGAGGAAGACTTTCTCCTTGTAGGGACGGAGCTTCTTTGCGACGAAAAGGTCACTGTTTGTCAATCCCGCCCTGCCATCGACGACAAAGAGGATGACATCCGCCTCGCGAAGGCCGAGATCGACCTGGTTCTGGACCTCTCTCTGGAAAGGGATGTTCTCCCCGGTGATGCCCCCGGTGTCGATCAAGGTGAAGTTCTTGTCGAGCCAGTGCCCGACGCCATAGTTCCGATCGCGCGTGATGCCGTATTGCCGGCCCGTGATTTCCTTCCGGCTGTCCGTCAGGCGATTGAAGAGGGTGGATTTTCCCGTCGACGGGGCGCCGATCAAAGCGACTGTTCCGTATCTTTCCATAAGTCACCAACTTTCTTTTTGAAGAGCGAGACGATCGTGTCGATCTCCTCCTGGATCGTCATGTCCGACGTGTCCAGGACGATGGCATCCTTCGCCTTCGTCAATGGCGAATTCTCCCTGTGGGAGTCGATGTAGTCCCGTTTCTCGATTTCCTTCTCGATTTCCTCGAGGGTTCCAGCGATGCCCTTCTGGCGGTTTTCCAGATACCGCCTCTTCGCCCTGGCCTCGACGGATGCGATCTGGAATATCTTCAGGTCGGCATCGGGGAGGACGACGGTCCCGATGTCCCTGCCGTCCATCACGACGCTTTCCCCTTCAGCCATCTCGCGCTGGATGTCGACCAGCTTCTCCCTCACGGCCTTGTAGGCGCAGGCATAGGAGACAAGGGAAGAGACGTCCCTTTCACGGATCCTGTCCGTCACGTCGCGTCCGTCCAGATAGACATGTCCGTCCTTGTCCTCCTTCATCCGGAAATCGGGAAGAAGAGCCAAGGCATCTTCTTCGCTCTTGGGATCCTTTCCTTTTTCGAGCATGAAGAGGGTGAAGGCGCGATACATGGCCCCCGTGTCGATGTAAAGGAAGTCCAGGATGCGGCTAACTCCCTTGGCGGCTGTCGACTTCCCGGAGGCTGCCGGGCCGTCTATGGCGATGGCGAACTTTCTTTCCATCATATGACCTCCTTGATTTTCAATACGATGAGGCAGACGATAACGACGACGATCAAAAACACGGCCAGGACCAGAAGAATGCGAAGGATGTCGCCCTTCTGAGGCTTCCGCCGTCTTTTCTGCTCCTCCTGGTAGCGTCTCTGGATGTCCTTCTTCCTCTGTTCCTCGGCATAGTCGTCATGCTCGCGGATGAGCTGGTCGATGGACATGTTCAAAGTGTTCCGGGTGATCCCGTCTTTCTTCCTGTCGACGGAGTAGAGATCGCCATGCTCCGGGAGATTCCTCTTCAAGGTCGGGGAGTCGGCAAAGGAATAGACATCCATGTTCTCGATCTTTTTCCGATGCTCTCTATAGCGTTCCACCCGGCTTCTGTTTTCCATTCTCATTCTCCTGAACGATACGTATATTATACTCTTCGAGTCTTCCCCGTAGATGCACTTTCCGGACAAGAAGGCATCGAAAGGCCGTTGTGACCTGCGACAAGGCCGATTCCATGAAAAAAATCGGTCAAGTCGCCCCTTCCGGCGCATTTTCTCCTTGAAGGTTGGAGGCTGTTGTAATAGAATATATCGCATGCCGCTATAGCTCAGCCGGTAGAGCAACTGATTCGTAATCAGTAGGTCGGAAGTTCGATTCTTCTTGGCGGCACCATCGAAGGTCATAAAGCCCCAAAAGGGGCTTTTTTCTTGCTTCAGGACGAGCAAAAAGGGGAGCCCGAGGCCCCCCTTTTCTTTTTCTAGTCGACGAAGGCCAAGATAGCCAGCTGGGCGTTGTCGCCGCGGCGGTTTATGGTCTTCAGGATGCGGGTATAGCCGCCGTTCCTGTCCTTGTACTTGGGCCCGTAGACGTCGAAGAGCTTCTGGAGAGCGTTCTTGTTGGTCTTGGGGTCGACGAAGCCTTCCTCGCGGACGAAGCGGGCAGCCTGTCTTCTGGCGGCGAGATCGCCCTTCTTGGCGAAGGTGACCATGCGCTCGGCCTTCTTCTGGGCCCGCTTGGCAACCTCGAGGGTGACCTCGATCTGTCCGGAGATGATGAGCTGGGAAACGACGTTTCTCAGCATGTTCTTCATCTTGTCGGAGGTATAGCCCGCCTTGAAGCGGACGCCGCCCTTACCGTGGACGTTCTTTCTTCCGATTGTAGCCATGTTGCATTACCTCACTTTTTCGTACTGTCGTCATGCTGGAGGGAGAGACCGATGGCGGCAAGCTTGTCCAGGATTTCCTTGTAGGACTTCTTGCCGAGGTTGCGGACGGTCATCAGCTCGCTCTCCTTCATGTTGCAGAGATCCTGGACGGTCTTCAGGCCGTTCCGCTTCAGACAGTTGTAGGAGCGGACGGAGAGATCGAGATCTTCCAGGGAGATGGAGGAGAAATTCTTCTCCGGGCTCTCCTGCTTGGTCGTCATGATGGTGGCATTCTTGACCTTCTCGTCGAGGTCCTCGAAGAGCTTGAAGTGCTCGTCGAGAATCTTGCTGGCGAGGGCGACGGATGCCTGAGGGCTCATCGAGCCGTCGGTGGTGACTTCGATGGTCAGCTTCTCATAGCTGGCATCGTGTCCGACACGGTCGGGATCGATGGTCGTCTTGACCTTGAGGACGGGAGAGAAGTTGCTGTCGACGGCGATCCAGCCGATAGGCCAGTTGGGATTCTTGTTGTCTTCGGCCAAGACCAGTCCCCTGCCTCTTCTGGCATGGAGGGTCATCTTGATGTGGCCGTTCTCGGTGAGATGGCAGAGGGTCAGATCCTTGTTGACGACGGAGACCATGTCCGGGCAGACGATGAAGCCCGCCTTGACTTCCTTCTCGCCATGGACATCGAGCTTGAGGGTATAGTCGGCGTTGTCGTCCTCCAGTTCGTCCTTGAGGACGAGCTTCTTGACGTTGAGGATGATCTGGACGAGATCCTCGATGACGCCTTCAAGCTGGGAGTATTCGTGCTGGGCACCCTCGACTTCGACGGCATAGACGGCAAGACCCGGAAGGGAGGAAAGGAGAACGCGCCGAAGGGCGTTTCCGACAGTGACTCCGAAGCCGCTCTCGAGAGGAGAGATGACGAAACGTCCCTGCGTGGAGGTGATGTCGTCCTTGTTGATGTCGAATGAGGGCTTTTCGAATTCTTTCATTTCCTTCCTCCTTTATTTAGCCACGAGGTCTCTTGGGCGGACGGCAGCCGTTGTGAGGGATCGGAGTGACGTCGGAGATGGAGAGAACCTTCAGACCGCTGGCCTCGAGGGCGCGGACGGCAGTCTCTCTGCCCGGGCCGGGACCCTTGACCTCGACATCGACCTGACGGAGGCCTCTGTCGAAGCAGGTCTTGGCGACCGTGCTGGCAGCGACTTGGGCAGCGAAAGGAGTGGACTTCCTGGAACCGGACATGCCGCAGGTGCCGGCGCTGGCCCAGGCGATGACTCTTCCCTGCTCGTCGGAGATGGAGACGATGGTGTTGGAATAGGAAGCGTGGATGTGGGCGACGCCCTTGGTGAATCCAAGCTTGGTCTTCTTCTTACGGATGGTTGTCTTCTTGCCCTTGGCCTTGCTGGCCGACGCCTTGCCGGCGCCCTTGTTCGTGATTTCAGCCATTATTGCATTTACCTCTCTTCTTTAGCCGATGGTGGCCTTCTTGTGGTTGGCGACCGTCTTTCTGGGGCCCTTGCAGGTCCTGGCGTTGGTCTTGTCTCTCTGACCGCGGCAGGGAAGGCTTCTCTTGTGCCTGTTGCCACGATAGGTTCCGATTTCTTCGAGTCTCTTGATGTTGAGGGCGACTTCTCTTCTCAGGTCGCCTTCGACGACGTACTGGGAGACCTGGTTACGGACGGCGGTGAGCTCTTCCTCGGTGCAGTCCTTGACTCTCTTGGTGGGCTCGACCTTCGCGTCGGCGCAGATCTTCTTGGCGCGGGTCAGTCCGATTCCGTAGATGTATCTGAGGGAATGGACCAACTGCTTGTCGTTCGGGATATCGACTCCAGCGATTCTTGCCATATTCTTTCTCTTTCCTCCTTAGCCCTGTCTCTGCTTGTGCTTGGGGTTGGTGCAGATGACCATGACTCTTCCCTTGCGCTTGATGACACGGCACTTGTCGCAGATCGGCTTGACTGAAGCTCTGACTTTCATGTTCAGCTTCCTCCTTACTTGTATCGGTACACTATGCAGCCATTGGTGACATCGTATGGGGAGATTTCCACCGTGACCCTATCGCCGGGCAGGATGCGGATCTTGTTCATGCGCATCTTTCCGGAGATTCTGGCTCGGATCATGGCGCCTCCGTCGAGCTTGACCGAATACTTCTCGGCGGGGAGGGTATCGATGACGGTTCCCTCCATCTTGATGAAATCTTCTCTGCTCATTTTTGGTTCTCCAATTCGCTTAGATGTCTTCTCACGTTGGAGTCTATGGAAGTGATGACGGCTCCTGTGGAAGTGATGATGACGTCGTTCTCGTAATGGGAATTGATCTTCCCGTCGCGGCTAACGACCGTCCAATTGTCGTCGAGGACGTCGATCTCCGGACTTCCGAGCATCACCATGGGCTCGATGGCGAGGCACATCCCTTCTTTCAGGATGGGGCCAAGACCGAGCGATGTTTCGTAATAGTTGTAGATGAAGGGATCCTCGTGCATCTCCCTCCCGAGACCATGGCCGCCGTATTCCTTGACCAGGCTGAAGCCGTAGCTGTCGGCGACGCGCTGGATGGCCATGGATATCTCATGGAGGTGTATGCCGGGCTTGAGGATCTTGTAGGCTTCGTAGAAACAGTCTTCACTGCAGCGGATGAGCTTTTGCGCTTCAGCGGAGATATTTCCGACGGGGAACGTCCGACAGGCGTCCCCTTGCATCCCGGAATCATCGACATTGCCCATGTCGACAGAGAGGATGTCCCCTTCCTTCAGGACGTGCTCCTTGCTCGGGATGCCGTGGATCAGGGTCGAGTTCACGGAGGTGCAGACCGCGCCCGGGAACCCGTCGTATCCCTTGAACGTCGGCTTGCAGCCTTCTTCGCGAAGGAACCGCTCGGCCAGATGGCTTATCTCGTAAGTCGTCCGGCCGGGGCGGACCTCCCGGGCGAGCCTGTCGAAGACCCGCCCGAGTTTCTCGCCGACGATCCGGAGGTTCTCCATCTCCGACTTCGTCTTGATGGTTATCATCGAAGTCCGATGGTCTCCTGGATCTGGGCGAAGACGCTCTCGATGGATTCGAGGGCATCGAATTCCTTCACCACGCCTTCCTTCTTGTAGTAGTCCACGAGAGGAAGGGTCTTCTTCCGATAGTCGTCCAGACGGACCTTGAAGGATTCGGGCCTGTCGTCCTGACGGAGAATGATCTCTTCTCCGCAGTTGTCGCAGATGCCTTCGACCTTCGGCTTCCTGTTTCTCAGGGAGTAGGACGCACCGCACTTGGGGCAGACGCGACGGGCAGCGATCCTGGCGATCAGCTCCTCGTCATCGGCCTCCAGGACGATCACGGAAGTGATCTTCCTGCCCATCTTGGCCAGGATGGCCTTCAGGGCCTCGGCCTGCGGGATGGTCCTGGGGAATCCGTCCAGAAGGAAGCCGTTCTTGCAGTCTTCCTTGGAAAGCCTCTCCTCGACAAGACCGATCGTGACCTCGTCGGGAACGAGCTTTCCCTCAGCCATGTACTTGCCGGCTTCGATGCCCAGAGGCGTCTGTTCCTTCAGGGCGGAACGGAACATGTCGCCAGTGGAGATGTGGGGGAGACCATAGGCTTTGACGATCAGCTCCGACTGGGTTCCCTTGCCGGCGGCCGGGGGGCCCATGATGATGATGTTCTTCTCTTCGTTTTGTGCCATATTACAGTTCACTCTCCGCATAACCGTGGCCGGCCAGGATGCCGGCGATCTGATTGGAAACTTCCAGGGCGACACCGACGACGATGATGAGGCCGGTCCCACCCAAGGACAGGGATGTCGGGACAGCGCCGGTCAAGGAGAGGATGACAGGAAGCAGGGCGATGAAGGTGAGAGCCATCGAGCCCATGAAGGTGATGCGGTTGAGGACGCGGCTGACGTATCTCTCCGTCTCCATGCCGGGTTTGATTCCCGTGATATAGGTTCCCGAGGTCTGGAAGTTCTCCGCGATTCTCTCGGGATTGATCTGCAGTTGGGCATAGAAGTAGGAGAAGAGGATGATGAGGATGGCATAGATGATCGTTCCGAACGGGAAGGCGAAGTCATCGGTGAGCGGCGTCAGGGCTTGATAGTTGAACACGTCCATGACGATTTGGGCCCAACGAGGCGTCGAATCCGTCGTGTTGAAGAGGGAGATGATG
Organism: Candidatus Enterosoma merdigallinarum; assembly: GCA_018714385.1. Taxonomy (GTDB): domain Bacteria; phylum Bacillota_I; class Bacilli_A; order RFN20; family CAG-288; genus Enterosoma; species Enterosoma merdigallinarum. The sequence goes on from DVNL01000012.1 coordinate 19,075, forward strand.
ATGGAAGGAGCGACCATGATGGAGGAAGCGAAGATGACGGGCATGACGGAGGAGGCGTTGACCTTGATGGGAAGGAAGGAGGACTGCTGGCTGGAAAGCTCGGTGTTCTGGCTCGTGTTGGAGTGACTCACCGGGAGCTTTCTCACGCTCCTCTCGATGAAGGTGACGAAGACGATGATGGCTAAGAAGGCGATGAAGTAGAGGACGATCTGGACCGTTCCTTCGAGGATGAGGGAAGCATCGCCCTGTGCGACCCTGTCGCCGAGGAAGCTTGTGAAGGCATCCATGATCTGGGCAGGGAGGGAGGAGATGATTCCGGCGAAGATCAGCATCGAGATGCCGTTTCCGATGCCCTTGTCGGTGATCTGGTCACCGAGCCAGTTGAGCATCATGGAGCCGGCCGTCATGAAGACGATGACCTTCGTATAGCCCCAGGCGGACGTATCGTCCAGGGAGATTCCGTCAGAGTTGGAGAGCGCGACGATGATACCGTAGGCCTGGACCGCCGCAAGAACGACAGAGAGGATACGGGTGACGACGTTGAGTCTCTTTCTTCCCGTCTCGCCTTCCTTCGTCATCTGCGTCAGGGCCGGAAGGACGTCCATGGAAAGGAGCTGGATGATGATCGAAGAGGTGATATAGGGCGAGACGCCCAAGGCCAGAAGCGAGAAGTTTTGAAGCGCTCCGCCGCCCATCATGTTGAGCAGGGAGAACGCGTTGGTCGTGTCCGAGAAGATGTCCTGCTCGAGGGTGACCCCAGGAACAGTGATAGCCGATCCGATTCTAAACACAAAGAAGATGGCGAGAGTGAAGAGAATGCGGTTGAGAACCTCCTTGTTGTGGAAAAATGCGGCTACCTTTTTCATCATTCAGCCTCGACTTCTTCCTCGCAGACGTGGGCCTTGTGCTGAACCCTGGCGTCCTTCAAGGACAGGACAGTGCAACTTCCGCCGGCCTTCTCAACGATTTCCTTGGCGTTCTGGCTGAAAGCCTGGAGATTGACGGTGAGCTTCTTGGTCAGCTCTCCCTTGCCCAAAAGCTTGACGGGGAAGTTGAGGTTCTTGACAAGGCCGAGTTCCATGAGGACGGTATTGTCGACGACAGCGCCGTTCTCGAGGGAGGAATTTTCCAGATCCTTGACGTTGATGGCTTGATACTGGACACGGCCGTGGTTGACAAAGCCGTGCTTCGGGACTCTTCTGTAGAGAGGCAGCTGTCCGCCTTCGAAGCCGACAGGAACCTTCGGGCCCTGTCTGGCACCCTGTCCCTTCTGTCCTCTGGCCGAGGTCTTGCCAAGGCCAGATCCGATTCCAAGGCCGACTCTCTTGGGGAGATGACGGGAGCCCTTGGCGATCTTGAGATTGCTCAAATCCATTGGTGAGCCTCCTTACTTCTTCTCGCCGGCGCTGATGGTCTTGCCATAGCGCTTGGTGAGAACTTCCTCGTAGGTCTTCAGCTGACGGAGACCCTCGACGGTGGCCTTGACGGCGTTGGTCTGGGTGCGGGATCCGTAGATCTTGGAGTAGACGTTCTTGACGCCGGCCAACTCGAGGATGGCACGGACGGCACCGCCGGCGATCAATCCGGTACCTTCGGGGGCGGGCTTGAGGAAGACCTTGGTGGCTCCGAACTGGCCCATGACGGCATGGGTGATGGAACCGTTCTTGGTGATCTGCATCTTGTAGAGGCTCTTCCTGGCGGAAGCCAAGGCCTTCTTGATGGCCTCGGGAACCTCGGTGGACTTGCCTAAGCCATAGCCGAACTTGCCCTTGCCGTCACCGATGGCGACCAGAGCGGTGAAACGCATTCTCTTGCCGCCCTTGACGGTCTTGCTGACGCGAGAGATCTTGACGACCTTCTCCTCGTAGAGCTTTTCCTCGGGACGGAAGCTTCTGCGACGGTTGTTCGGACGTCCCTGGCCCTGTCCGCCTCTCCTTCCGCTGAAGGAGCCGCGGCGCTGGCCGTTTTCGGCCTTGGCCTGAGGAGCCGGCGTGGTATTCTGTTGAACTTTCTCTTCCATTGTCGTTGCCTCCTAGAAGACTAAGCCGGCCTTGCGGCAGGCTTCGGCCAGGGCCTTGACCTGTCCGTGATAGAGATAGCCGGAGCGGTCGAAGACCACTTCCTTGACGTTGAGGGCGAGAGCCTTCTTGGCGAGGTCCTCACCGACGGCCTCGGCAGCGGCGCAATTGGAGGGATTCTCCAGGCCGAGCTTAGCGGAGGAAGAAGAGCAGAGGGTCTTGTGGGCCGTATCGTCGATAAGGGAGGCATAGATGAACTTGTTGGAACGATAGACGGAGATTCTCGGACGTTCCGCGGTGCCGTGGATCTTGGCACGGATGCGGACGTGGCGATGCTTTCTCTGGGCGTTCCTGTCGAAAGGCGTATACATTTTCCCTTACCTCCTTTACTTGCCGCCGGCCTGCTTCTTGGCGGAGGCGGGCTGACGAAGGACGACGTTCTCGCCCTTGTAGCGGATGCCCTTGCCGTGATAGCACTCGGGCTTTTTCATGTTGCGGATGAGGGCAGCCATCTGGCCGACCTTCTGCTTGTCGATTCCGGTGACGGTGATCTCGGATTGCTTGATGGAGACTTCGACGCCGTCGATGGCGGGAACGACATCTTCGTGAGAGTGACCGACGTGGAGGACGAGGTCCTTGCCGCGCATTTCGCCTCTATATCCGACACCCTTGATCTCCAGGACCTTGGTGAAGCCGTTTGTGACGCCTTCGACCATGGAGGCGATGAGGGCACGGGTCGTGCCGTGGAACATCTTCATAGAAATGGAGTCATTCGGACGCTTGACGAGAAGTTCCCCATCCTTCTGCTCGAAGGTCATGTGGGGATTGAAGACGTAGGAGAGTTCTCCCTTGGGTCCCTTGACTGTTACCTTGCTACCCTCCGTGGTGATGGTGACACCGGCGGGGATGGCAATCGGTTTCCTTCCGATTCTTGACATTTTCTTTATCTCCTTACCAGACGTAGGCGAGGACTTCGCCTCCGATGTTCTGCTTCCTGGCTTCCTTGTCGGTCATGACGCCCTTGGAGGTGGAGATGATGGCGATGCCCAGTCCGTTGAGAACCTTGGGAAGCTTGCCCACGGGGACGGTGATGCGGAGGCCGGGCTTGGAGATTCTCTTCAGTCCGGTGATGACGCGATCGCCATGGGCGGTGTACTTCAGGGTGATGACGAGGGTCTTGTAGGGTTTCTTGTCCTCCTGGATGACCTTGTAGTCGATGATGAATCCCTCATCCTTGAGGATCTTGCAGATCTTCTCGTTCATCTTGGAAGTGGGAAGGGAGACAGTCTCGTTCCGCATCAGATTGGCGTTGCGGATGCGAGTGAGCATGTCGGCGATAGTATCGTTGACCATTTTCTTTATCCTCCTTCCTTACCAGCTGGACTTGTGCATGCCGGGGATCTCGCCGTTATAGGCCATCTCCCTGAGGCAGATACGGCAGACGCCGAACTGGCGAACGATGCCGTGGACACGTCCGCAGCGAGAGCAACGGCGGTATTTCCTTGTGGAGAACTTGGCCGGCTTGCTGCACTTGATGATCAATGCTTTTCTAGCCATTTGGATTGCCTCCTTACTTGGCGAAGGGCATGCCGAGCTTGGAGAGCAGGGCATAGGCTTCCTTGTCGGTCTTGGCCGAGGTGACGACGATGACGTCGAGACCCTGGGTCCTGTTGACCTTGTCGTACTGGATTTCCGGGAAGATCATCTGTTCCTTGACGCCGGTGGAGTAATTGCCACGGCCATCGAAGGAATCCTTGCTGATACCGCGGAAGTCGCGGACTCTGGGGAGGTCGATGTTGATGAACTTGTCGAGGAAGTCGTACATGCGCACCCTTCTGAGGGTGACCTTGACGCCGACGGGGACGCCTTCGCGCAGCTTGAAGTTGGCGATGGACTTCTTGGCTCTGGTCACGACCGGCTTCTGTCCGGCGATAGTGGCCAATTCCTTGACCGCCTCTTCGACGTTCTTTTCGTTGGAGCCGAATTCGCCAAGACGCATGTTGAGGACGATCTTGACGAGCTTGGGGCATTCCATGATGGAGGAGTAGTTGAACTCCTTCATGAGTTCGGGAATGATCTGTTCCTTGTAAAGGGTCTCGAGTCTGGAGACGACCTTGGCCTTCTGGGCGCCTTCCGAATGGTTCTTTCTGACGGAGACTCCGTTCTTCTTTTCTTCAGCCATGTTCTATCTCCTTACTTGAGAATGGTGCCGCTAGCTTTGGCGTAGCGAACCTTCTTGCCATCCTGGAGCTTGTAGCCGACCTTGGTCCTCTTGTCGGTCTTGGGATCGACGAGAGCGACGTTGGAGACATGGATCGGGGCGTTGAATTCCTTGATCTGTCCCTGCGTGTTGGCCTGGTTGGGCTTGACGTGCTTCTTTCTGGCGTTGACGCCTTCGACGATGACCTGCTCGGTCTTGGGCATGGCCTTGAGGACCTTGCCCTTGGCGCCTTTGTACTGGCCGCTGATGACGACGACCATATCGCCTGTCTTGATTTTCATGATTCCGTTCCTCCTTGGCTTAGAGAACCTCGACCGCCAGAGAGACGATCTTCATGAACATATCGCCCTTTTCGCGAAGCTCGCGGGCGACAGGACCGAAGACACGGGTGCCCTTGGGGGTTCCGTCCTCGTTGATGAGGACGACGGCGTTGTCGTCGAAGCGGACGGTGGAACCATCCCTTCTCTGATAGCCCTTCTTGACGCGGACGATGACGCCCTTGACGACTTCGGACTTCTTGACCTTGCCGTTGGGGATGGCATCCTTGACGGTGCAGACGACGATGTCTCCGACGGAGGCGTTCCTGCGGAAGCTGCCGCGGAGCATGCGGAAGACCCGGACGGATCTGGCGCCGGAGTTGTCGGCGACCACCAGGTTAGTTTCGTTCTGGACCATGCCTTACTCTCCCTTCTTCACGATCTTGACGAGGCGGAAGCGCTTGTCATGGCTGATAGGGCGGCATTCCTCGAACACCACGATATCGCCGACCTGGGCTTCGTCCTTGCGATCGTCGACTTTGTACTTCTTGCGGATGGAGACTCTCTTCTTGTAGATGGGGTGGGCCTTCTTGACCTCGGTCTCCACAACGATGGTCTTCTGCATGTTGTGGCTGATGACCTTGCCTTGGAGCTGTCTCCTGTTGGAGGTCTTGGTGACCTGCTCGTTTTCGTTAGCCATGTTCGATCTCCTTACTTGGCCTGGCTCTCTTCGAGAGCCTTGGCCTTCCTTCTCTCGTTCTCGACGGTGAGGCACTTGGCGATGTCCTTGCGGCACTGATTGATCTTGTTGCCGTTGTCGAGCTGGCCGGCCTTGGCCTGGAAGCGGAGAGTGAGGAGGTTGCTCTTGAGCTCGTAGACCTTCTTGCTGAGTTCCTTGTCGGAAAGCTTTCTAACATCTTCGATAGTCATTATCTGAATACCTCGCCTTTCTTGATGACGCGGGACTTGACCGAGAGCTTGTAGCCGGCCTGGTTGAGGGCATGCTTGGCGTCTTCTTCGCCGATGCCGGCGATTTCGAACATGACCATGCCCTTTTCGATGACGGCGGCCCAGGTCTCGACCTGACCCTTTCCGTTACCCATACGGACCTGCAGAGGCTTCTTGGTGATTCCCAGGTAGGGGAAGACACGGATGTAGAGCTTACCGGTCTTCTTGGTATATCTGGAGAGGACGACACGGGCGGCCTCGATCTGGCGGTTTGTGATATAGCCGCCTTCCGTGGCGCAGAGGCCATAGGTTCCGAAGGCGACGGTGTTGCCTCTGGAGGCCTGATTCTTGGGGCGCACGAGATGCGAACGGCGCCATTTTGTTCTCTTAGGCTGTAGCATCTTTATTCTCCTTTTTGGTCGGCATCCTTGCCCTGGCTAGGAGTGGGAGCGGGAGAGACGGGCCTGTTGCCGGTCCTGGGACCGTTGTTGGGTCTCCTGTTGTCGCGATTGAAGCGGCCTCTGCCGAAGCGATTGGCCTCGGGGCGCTTGTCGCGGAGTTCCTTGTAGTTGTCGGGAAGGGCGATCCAGACCTTGATGCCGATGACGCCGTAGGTGGTGTGGGCATCGACATGGGCGTAGTCGATGGGCTGACGGAGGGTGTGGAGGGAGAGGACGCCATCGCGATACTCCTCGTATCTGGCGATTTCGGCGCCGCCAAGACGGCCCTTGGACATGGTCTTGCAGCCCTTGGCACCGGCTCTCATGACGCGCTGGATGGCCTTCTTCTGGACGACGCGGAAGGAAGCGCGCTGCTCGATCTGCTTAGCGATGTCCTTCGCGACCAAGACGGCATCCAAGTCGGGGTTCTTGACTTCGACGATGGCGATCTTGATGTGGTCGGGATTCTTGCCGAGGATCTTGACCAGGTCGGCCTTGATCTTCTTGATGTTGGCGGAATCCTGTCCGATGACGATCGCAGGATGGGAGACGTGGATGGTGATGGTGGTGTCGTTCTTGATTCTCTCGATGTCGATATGGCTGAGACCCGCATCGGCCTTGTCGAGCTTGGGCTCGAGGTAGTTGCGGATATCGATGTCCTCTTTGAGGTAAGAGGCGAAGTGCTTCTTGTCGGCGTACCAGTGGCTGGACCACTCGCGGTTGATGCCCAGTCTCAGGCCGTTAGGATTGACTTTCTGTCCCATGGTTACTTGGCCTCCCTGTTCTTAAGAGTGACATAGATGTTGGACCATCTCTTGACCAATCCGCTGGCGGAACCCTTGGCACGAGGCAGGATTCTCTTGAGCTTGATGGAGTCGTTGGCCGTGATGGAAGCGACATAGAGGGTGTCGCGATCCATGTGGAAGTTGTTGACGGCGTTGGCTTCGCAGGACTTGATCAGTTTCTTGATGTCGCGAGCGCAGATCTTCTGGGTGTTCTCCAGAATCTCGTAAGCATCGTCGATATCCTTTCCGCGGACCAGGTCGATGACAAGGCGAACCTTCCTGGGAGTGGAGCCGTAGTTGTTGAGTTCGGCCTTGGCTTCGGTGCGAAGCGGCTTGTTCTCTTCCTGGGCGGCTGTGTTCTTTTCTTTAGCCATGATCTATCTCCTTACTTCTTCTTGGCACCTTCGGTGGTGCTGTCAGAGCCAGAGCGGTGATGCGTGAAGGTCCTCGTGAAGACGAACTCGCCAAGCTTGTGGCCGACCATGTCCTCGGTGATGTAGACGGGGACGAAGGCTCTGCCGTTGTGGACAGAGATGGTGTGTTGGATGAAGTCGGGGAAGATGGTCGAACGCCTGGACCAGGTCTTGATGACTTCCTTGTTTCCGGTCTTGTTCTGCTCCTGGACTCTCTTGAGAAGACGAGGATCGCAGTACGGGCCTTTCTTAAGACTTCTTGACATGTGTCATTCTCCTCCTGGATTACTTGGCGTTGCGCCTTCTGACGATGAGACGGTTGCTTCTGGCCTTGTGGGAACGAGTCTTGACGCCCATGAGCCTTCTGCCCCAGGGCGATCTCGGCGCATCGTGGCCGATGGGAGACTTACCTTCACCACCGCCGTGGGGGTGGTCGTTCGGGTTCATGACGGAGCCTCTGACGGTCGGTCTTTCACCGAGCCATCTGGTTCTGCCAGCCTTGCCTTTGTGGACAAGGTTGTAATCCTCGTTTCCGACGTTGCCGATCGTGGCACGGCAGGTAAGGAGGAACTTACGAACTTCACCGGAAGCCAATCTCAGCGTGGCATACTTGCCTTCCTTGCCGAGGATCTGGGCTCCCGTTCCGGCAGCACGGCAGACCTGGCCACCCTTGCCGGGTTCGAGTTCGATGTTGTGGACGACGATACCTTCGGGGATATTGGCAAGCTCCATGCAGTTTCCGACGGCGATTTCGCCAGCCTTGCCATCGGTGATTTTCTGTCCGACCTTGAGGCCCTTGGGGCAGATGATGTATCTCTTCTTGCCCTTCTTGTCGATGACGAGGGCGATGCGGCAGTTCCTGTTGGGGTCGTACTCGATGGCTTTGACGATGCTTTCGCACTCGCCGGCCCTGCGGAAGTCGATGAGACGGTACATCTTCTTGTGGCCGCCGCCGATGTGACGGCAGGTGATGTAGCCCTGGGAATTTCTTCCGCCGGTCTTCTTCAGGGGGACGAGCAAAGCTTTTTCAGGAGCCTTCTTCGTGAGATCGTCGGTGGCGAGAGTGGAGAGATGTCTCATACCCGGAGTAATCGGGTTATATTGCTTGATTGCCATTTTATTCTCCTATAATTTGCTTTCGACGTTACTTCGTTTCTTCCGGAGTGGCCTTCATCTCCTCGGTGGCGACAGCCTCCTGGATCTTTCCGAGGTCGAAGGAAGAATCGAAGCGGACGATAGCCTTCTTGTAGCCGGGGAGGAAGCCGGAATAGCGGCCGACTCTCTTGGGCTTTCTGCGGATGTTGATGGTGTTGACGGCCTTGACCTTCGCACCGAAGATCGCCTGGACGGCGTTCTTGATCTCGGTCTTGTTGGCCTTCTTGTCGACGGCGAAGACAAGGGCGTTCTCCTTGTCGCGAAGCAGCTGCGTCTCTTCGGTGACGATCAGATGCTTAAGGATTTCGAAGTCCTTGAGGATGGCGGGACGGAAGAGGAATTCCGGAGTGACGGGAGCCGTTTCCTCGACCTTCTCTTCCTTCTTGACGGCCTTCTTGCGGGTCGTCTTCTTGGGTTCCTTGGTCTCGGCGACTTCTTCCGTGACCTTCTTGGTTTCTTCAGCCATTACTTAGCTTCCTCCTTGTGGTCCTCTTCAGTGGGGATGACGCCTTTGACAAGGATCAGCTTGTTGGCGTTGAGGACATCGTAGACGGAGACGTTGTCAGCGGTAGTCAGGGTGACGGAGGGGAGATTCTTGCTGGCCAGGATGAGGTTCTCGTCGGGGCCGTAGAGGACGAGGAGGTTCTTCTTCCCGTCGGCGTTGATGGCCTTGAGAACCTTGACGAAGTCCTTGGTCTTATGCGAAGAGAACTCTTCATCGGTAAGAATGATGATGTTGCCGTTGTTGGCCTTGTCGGAGAGGACGGAGGCGAAGGCGATGAAGTGTTCCTTCTTGTTCATCTTGAGCTTGTAGCTCTGTTCGCCGTTGGGGCCGTGGACGACGCCGCCGTGTCTCCAGATCGGAGAATTGGTGGTGCCGGCTCTGGCTCTGCCGGTGTGCTTCTGCCCATAGGGCTTCTTGTTGCTGCCGTGAACCTCGCTTCTGTCGAGGGTCTTGGCGGTGGCGACTCTCCTGTTGGAGAGATCGACGCGGACAGCTCTCTGGACGACGTATTCGTTGACCTCGGCGCCGAAGAGTTCCTCCGGCAGGGTCACCTCACCGACCTTCTCGCCCTGGTAGTTGAGAACAGGCAGGTTGAGGGTGTTCTTTGTTTCGTTAGCCATGTCTTTATCTCCTTAGCCAGATTATCTGACCTTCTTGTTGGCGGTCTGCTTCTTCTGGCCGGCCTTTTCCTTCTTGACTTCCATCTTGGCCAAGGCTTCGGCGTTCTTCTTTTCGATATCGGCGATGGATTCCTTGCTGTAGTCGACGATCTGTCCGACAGGGAACTTCTTGCAGGTTCTCTTGACGGCCGTGCGGATCTTCAAGACAGCAAGCTTCGGTCCGGGGACGGAGCCGCGGATCAAAACGCAATTGTTCTCGACGTCGACCTTGACGATGGGAAGGTCGAGGATGGTTGTTGTCTGGGGCCTCCACTGTCCGGACATCTTCTTGCCGGCGTGGACTCTGTTGTTGCAACGTCCGTTGGTGGCCATGGAGCCGATCTGTCTGTGATAGCCGGAGCCGTGAGCCTTCGGACCGATGTGGGCGTGATATCTCTTGACGACGCCGCTGTAGCCGTGGCCCTTGCTCTTGGCCGTGACATCGACCATGTCTCCGACCTGGAAGATGGAGCAGTCGATGCTCTGTCCGACCTCATGATTGGGATAGATTTCGTCTCCCTCGATTTCACGGATTACATACTTGGGGGACGTGTTGGCCTTCTTGGCGATTCCGAGTTCGCACTTGTTGGCCCGGCTCTCTTTCTTGTCTTCGTAGCCGACCTGCAGGGCTTCATAGCCGTCCTTCTCCTTGGTCTTTTTCTGGAGAACGACATTCGGCAGGATTTCGACGACGGTAACAGGGTAGGTGTTGCCGTCCTCGGTGAAGACGGAAGTCATTCCGATCTTTCTTCCGATGATGGATTTCATAAATCCTCTCTCCTCCTTTTTAGAGTTTGATTTCAACATCGACTCCAGCAGGGAGATCGAGATTCTTGAGAACATCGATTGTCTGCTTGGTCGGGCGGTTGATGTCGATCAATCTCTTGTGAGTGCGGATTTCGAACTGCTCACGAGAGTCCTTGTCGACGAAGGGTGAACGTAGAATGGTGAAGATCTGTTTTTCGGTAGGGAGCGGAATAGGTCCGACTACCTGAGCGCCGGTCTTCTTGGCGGCTTCGACGATCTTGGCGACCGCCTGGTCAAGGACTTTGTGGTCATAGCCCTTGAGACGAACTCTGATGGATTTGTTTTCTGCCATGTTTGTGTCCTTCCTTGCCTAAGATCTTTGTTTAGGCATCCGTTCGGTATGAATTACCCGAATATGTCGACAACCGCTGTCGGCGTTTCGGCAACTTCACACGTCAATACGGGCTGAAATGGCGTTCAGCGTGGTCTATCGTACCATTTCCGGAAAGGTCAGTCAACAAAAAATTGAGCTTTTTCCAGATTTTTATATATATAAAGATAAATAGCTTGTTTTCATTGCCACCGCCAAGGGAGTTTCCGCTAACAAGATAGGCCTTGGATCGTCATTATGCCGACCGCCACTTTTTCTAGGGCAACGTCTTCAAAATCGCATACCTTCTTTTGAGGACAGGCGATTAAAGCACCTTGCCCAAGCAAAAAGAGTCTCTGCATTCTTTTTGCCATGCCATCAAAAATCCAGCAATGTGAGAAACCTACTTTCTGTTAGAATAGGAACATGAAATTTCAACTCGACAAGAATGGGCACAGGCTCCTTGAGGCCATCTTCGAGACAAACGCCCTCTCCATGGAAGCGTCGAATCTTCTTTCCACATTTCTCACTGACCACTATGCCGACATCGACGACAAAAGAATGAATCGGTTTAGGTACGAGCTCTCCCTTTCGCCAGAGCAGGCTTATTATCAAGCCATGCTCTCCGTTCTCGACATCGACCCGGAAGACGAAGAACTCCGTCGTATCGAAAAAGCAGGCGCACTGTGCGAAGCGAGACGGCTCAAGCCATCAACGTTCCGGGAAAATCCCTATCTCCGCGCGATTCTCATCCAAGAAAAAAGAGTCGGGAAATGGCATCTGACGAAAAACTACTATGCCCCTTACGAAGGTTTTCTCTATGACCAGACCCGTGCCGACCCCGAAAGGAACTTTCTTTCCGTCGACGGACTCGGCTATTTCGACGAAAAAGTCGACTATCCTCTCGTCGAAGAAGGGAACCATGTGTGGATGAGCGTCACCCCTTATGAAATCAACACAATGGCCCCGGCAATAGAGCGAGCATGCGGCGATGTCCTCGCCCTTGGGCTCGGCCTCGGCTATTTCCCTTTCATGGCCTTAAGGAAGAAAGCCGTAGCGAATGTCACCGTCATCGAAAAAGATCCAAAGGTCGTCGCTCTTTTCAAGGAAATGATCCTCCCGCAGTTTCCGAATAAAAATATCCGCATCGTCCTCGGCGATGCCTTCGCGTATTTGGACAAGAACGGCTCGAAGTTCGACTATGTCTTCGCCGATGTCCACAGCACGCCGGAAGACGGCCTTCTCCCCTATCGGAGATTCCTGAGCTGGAAGAAAAAGAATCTTTCCGTCAAAGCCGACTTCTGGATTGAGGATTCGATCTTGGTCTACTTCCGCCGCATCCTCATCGAGCTCATGGAAGAAGAAAGCACGAATGAATACGAAAGAGCAGAAGATGCCATCGGCCTATTGATGGACAAGCTTCATCACAAGTTTCGAGACCTCGTCCTTCAGAGCAGCGAGGATATTCTTAAACTATTGGACGATGACTCTCTAAAGAAAATCCTTGCAGAAACAGAAAACTAAGTCTTTTCCAATTCCAAGGCAAGTTCCTTGGGGACCCTTCTTGGGCCACGGACAGCCTTGACCGAGAATGAGGCCAACCGCTCCCGGTTGAACATCCCACGTGGGTAAGCCTTGACCAAGCGAAGCAGCATCCACTTGTCTTTTGCGTCTTCCCCCTCCCGAGAGAGTTCTGTTTCTTCGACAAGGCATTGGAAAAGGATCGACCTATAAGGCTCGGTGTAATAAATGTAGACGTAATCGCCTTGCTGAATAGAGGAATTTCTATGCCACCGAAGCCTGGGATTTTTCTTGAATGCTGCGATTACATCAAAGACATTGGGATTTGCCGGAATAATCCAATCATTGCTAATATTTGAAAGCTTGAAACTTTTTTCAATTAAAGAAAAGATTTTCGAATCTTGCACCGTTTCATCCAATAGGATTGTCACCCATTTATCTTTGTTTTGATGATAAGCAGGGAGAAAACCCTCCTCTTCAAGGAGAGATGCGACATCCTCATCCAGCTTCAGATTCAGAATCTCGACAACACCTTTCTGATCTGGAATCAGCCGTGCCTTATCGATGTTCATGATGATACCGAACCCTTTGCCACTCGCCGTATTTCGAAAGACGGCATACCCTGGCCATTTCTTCCAAAGGAACTCCGGCCGAACACAATATGTTCTCTCGATATGTCTTGCGATCCTGTTTGCCTGGGCAGAAGAAAAGCATTCGGTATCGAAGGCTTTCTCGCGAATGTCCGCCAACAGTGAAACGTAAGCCTCACGGACGATTGCCGCAAATTCCCCTCCTCCCTCGTATCGAAAGCCCTGATATTCTTCACCGAGAGACAAATCAAAAACGCGGCCGTCTATGTCACCGTCTCTATTGATGGTTATCGTGACGCGAAAGCTGTTTTCTAGTAAGCATCGTTCGAGAAAGAGCGAATCTTTTTCCGGACGAAAACCATATGCAATCAGCTTTACCCTGTTTGCTACCGCACGTTCAAAAATGCGCCTCTCTAGCAATTTCATCCACAGCCTTCCTTAAGCAAAAAGAAGGTTCCTGGGCATCTTTGTTTTGGCTGACTTCACTCTGCCGGAACCTTTTCCACCACTACTTAAACATATACAGCCAGAACAGCTTGCCGGTGTAGTGATCGTATTCCTTTTTGTCCGCAATCGGAGAAACAGAATCTATTCTCTCGATGAGTTTCTTTCCGGCCTCGGATTTCCAACTCTTTCTGGGCGAGCAGAAGACAAGCGGCTCCCCCTTCACAAGACATTGAAGCCAGAGATTCCCGCTTCCAATGCCGAATTCCGCCTTCTGAAAATCGGAATAGGCAATCTCGTAAGTCGTGGAATCCTTGGCATGACAAACCATTTTGTCATCCAAGACGTCAACAGAATAGGACGTCCAGTGTTTGCCAGGAAGAAGACTGTTTTCTTCACCGAGTACTAACGTAAAGCGTTCCATGTTTTTTACCTCTGCATTCATTATACTCGAAAAAACAACAAAGACTTTGATGGCTGACAAATGCCGTCGCATCGTCTGCAAATCAGCTCGTCTCCGGCAAGGCAAGGAACTTGTCGGCGAATTTCTTCATCGGAATGTTGACCACCTTGGCCGTCAGGCCCGTAAAAATGGCCGCAGCCAGAGTCCCCTCCCGGACGCCTTCGACACGCCTCAGGAATATCAAGCTCACGACAACAGCGATGATAACCAAGGCAACATCGAAAATGACCTTCATGGTCGGAAATTTGATCGGGGTCACTTTGCAGATGGCAAGAATCAATCCTTCGCCGGCAAGCGTCACGACGTTGGCCGTGACCTCGAAACTGACACCGATTCCGACCAGGATAACACCGACGATGCAAAGAACCCATTGCACGAAGTAATTCGGCACAGGGATGCTATCGATTGCCCACACGCCAAAATCCGTAAGATAGCCAAACACGATAGCCACGGGAAGTTGAATGAGCTGAATCCACTGATATTTCCGCCGTAGAAGAATAATCTGTAGCAGAATAAAAACACAATGCATGATGATTGTGGCCGTTCCAACCGAAAGAGGCTCCACCAAAATGCTCACGACATAAGGCAGAGATGATATCGGCGATGTTCCAAGCCCGGCTTTGATGGAAAATGCGACACCAAAGGCCATAATCAGCAGGCCAACGCAAAGCACGGCATATCGCTTGAGGTAATAAAAGACTTTTTCTCTCATTTCAGCACTCCCGTTCGTTTCAGTGCTCTGCCTAATGCTAGTTTATTATAATATGGAATCGCATAAATGAGGACGAACAAAATAAATCTTTCGTTGTGGCTGCTTTTTTCACGGTCAATATTGTGTTGTCTGTCAGAAAACGAAAAAAGCCCGACAAACTCGGGCGTTTTCTTTTCTGTGGTGGGGCCGGGGGGACTCGAACCCCCACGATTGCTCACTAGAACCTGAATCTAGCGCGTCTACCATTTCCGCCACGGCCCCGGCAGAAAGGTAGTATATCGCAATCGCGATTTTCTTTCAATCTTTCCCGGTAAAGAAAGCAACAATTTTGTTCCAGAGATCGACCCAAAATTGAATGAACCTTTGCCAAAAAGTCATCGTTCCCGAAGAAACGTCTTCCATCGCCTCTTTCTTGACAACCTCGATCGTGAGCAGGACACTTTCCTCTTCGCCCTCTTCATCGACAAGACGAAGCCGTACCTGATACGTCCCCGCCTTCAAACGATCATTGATTTCTTCCCCTTCGACAACTTCTTTCTGGACATAGACCTTATTATCGATGATCTGTTGACGAATCAAAGCGTCAACGATGTCGTCGAGTGATGGGACTTCTCCTTCGACAACAGTCAAGAAGGTTTCCTTGACGTAAAACAAAGGGCCTTCCTTGTCTTCGACGCGAATCGTCATTTCTTTCTCGGAAACGTTGCCGGAACGATCTTCCGCTTTGACTCGGAAGACATATTCTCCGACCTCTTCCTCATGATTAAGATAAGTATCTTCAACGACAAGGACATCGACATGACCATCGATGGCATCCTCTGCCGAAAAAAGGCTCAGCAACTTTTCTCTGGAGTACTTCGTTTTGCGTCCGAGAACAAGCTCATCGCCTTGAGATGTGATGACGGGCGGCACATCATCAAAAAGCCTTAATTCAAATGGTTTTGCCGTTCGATTTCCGAAAGTGTCTTCTACCAAGATGATGGCATTCCAACTTCCGATCCTATCTTGTGGGATTTCTCCTCCATCTTCCAGCTGAATTTTGAATTTGGGATTTTTATCATAATTATCGCTAATAACAAAATTCTCATCTATAAACTCATCATTGTCAAAATCGGTCGCATAGGAGGTCTCAATTTTGTTCCCATGCAGCATGATGATGTTCGGGGCTCTGGTATCAGCGACAGTGATATTCAACGTGACACGGGAAGCATTGCCGTAAAAATCCTGGGCTTTCAGAAAGACAACAAAGCGTGTCCCCACATCAGCTCTCTTTCCCCTCTTGAAATAGTCATCCGGGTCCTCAATGGTAGGATGAATACCTTCCGGAAAACAGTCATCCTTCGCCAAGAAAGATTGGACAAGAAAATCTCGGGAATATACCGTCCCATACTGACTTGTCATGTCATAGACTGGATTGCTTCCAACATTTTCGGTGTAATCGCCTAGGCAGGAAACGCCGTCATATTTCGCCGCATAGATTTCTTCCTGCGGATAGACATTCTTGTAAAGCGAAACGTTCTCTATTTTGGCCGGAACGTCCGAGTAGAACAATTCGCAGGAGACAAATGTCCATTCCGTTTTATAATCGAAGGTAACGGTAAAAACGTTTTTCTTGGCATCGTACATCAAGAAAGAAAAAGGATCCTCCTGCCCTCTTTCCGGACAAGTATAATTTCCCGTCGGTCCTTTCTGAAGAAACGCATCGAGGCGCGATTCATTGGAAAGGATCTTCTCCTCGACAAGGTCTCCACCTATACGCACAGTCAAAATGTATCCGACTCTTCCAAGATATCTGGCCTTATCTAAATCCGTGATTCCCTCTTCAAAGCGGAAGGACAGGACGTATCTCCCGCTTTCAGGAAGATGCATCTCGGGGACTGCCTTTCCAAAAGGATTGCCGGCCCTTCCCCCGACTTGAAGAACGCCTTGGTCGGGATGGTTGCCATAAAAGCCTGTTGGAAGTATGTTTTTGACGGTGCTCCGGGAATCGGCTAGGTTGCCGTTGATGCACACAGTTGAACCGGCTTGCCGGATCAGGAAGGAAGACTCCCCTTTTCTTTGCGGCGCCGCCCCGTTTTCAGCGCCTATAAGCGACAAGACCGTCAACATGATTTTGCTGAGTTTCATCTTTCCCTCCCTTCACTACTTTTTGGGAAAAAGAAAGCGAAAACAAAAGGGTCTCGTCTGCCGTTTCCAAAAGAGCAGGAATGGCCTACACTTTTCTTTTTGCTATGATATAATCTTTTAGCTGCTCCCATAGCTCAGTCCGGATAGAGCGACCGCCTCCTAAGCGGTAGGCCGCAAGTTCAAATCTTGCTGGGAGCGCCATTTGCGCCCGTAGCTCAGCCCGGATCAGAGCACAAGCCTCCGAAGCTTGGGGCCAAGGGTTCAAATCCCTTCGGGCGCACCATGAAGAGAAACATGGGATTCTTGTTAAAGAAAATTCTACTGAAAATCGCCTCCATGTCCAAACGGGCCAGCGCAATCTACTGCATCGTCCTGACGATTCTCTTTTTGGTCGGCATCGCATTGTTCCTGACGGGCATTCTCTATGCTCTTCCAGACACCGAAATGCCATCCTTCGCCATCATCTGCCTTGCCATCGGCTCCCTCGTCATCCTTGCCATCTTGGCGACGGTCGCATTGACCTCTCTTGCCTCCAACTATATCGAATCCGAAGAGACCGACAAGGAAACGGATGCAAGCAAAGGGCAAGAAGAAGATTCGCACTGACGCTGTGGTGGAATTGGTAGACACGCAGGACTTAGAATCCTGTGGCTTGCCCGTGAGAGTTCAAGTCTCTCCAGCGTCACCATTGACAACTGATGTTCTGATCCAATAGGGTCGGAATGAGTCCGGTAAAGTCCTTGAAATAAGGGCTTTTTTCTTGCAAGATTCTCTCTGTCAAACACAGTCTCATACATCATACCGCCTCGTGACTATTAACGGAACGGATTGAATGATTCAGCCAGTCCAAATCACAGAATCGCCTCGTCGTTCAGCGTACAGGTGATATTCATATTCCGAACCAAGGCAAACAATCGAAACAAGGAAATGCGCCTGTTGAGAAATCATGCTAGGTTCCAGAAAAATCTGGCAAGGACACATAAAATACTAGAAACAGTAAAGCATTTCCAATAAAACACCTCTTTTTCTATTTCAAAAACCGGCAGTTCTTTTATATTGTTTCAAAATCGGAATCTTGATAGTCCCTCCAGTCGAACCCATCGTCGAGGACATGGAAGCATTCCATCCTATAAAAACCATCGATCCGTATGCGATAGCCCCGCTTCCCGGGCGTCGAACAATATTCGGAAGAAACTTCCCATCCCCCAAAATCGAAACTGAAAACATTATTTTCGAATTTCCATCCATACTCAATATAAGCTCCGTCCGGATGGAGTGAGGGACGAACGCTTAATGGAAACAAGATTCAAGACGGCCAAAGTTAACAGAGGCATTGCCTGTAAAGACGTATTGCGCAAGCTGCTTGTAGGGAGGAGCGTAGTCCTCCGAAAGCCGAAAGTCCTTGTCATCGGCTATGAAACGATAGAGTAAGTCGTCGATTTCGTAGAAGAAGCACTGCTTATAGTAAGCTTTCAGATATTCGACATACGTTATCTTTTCCGAATCATAAAGGAAAAGGCCGAGAGATTCATCAACTTTCCATCGGAGACTTGGAATATCGATGTTAAAGGTGGCTTTGTTGTCTCTTGTCAACGTACAGGTGATTTCCTTTTCTTCCTGACCACCGGGCTCATTGATGATATCCGACTCGAAGACGAGATACACAGAGTCCCCGCTGCTTGAGCTTGAATCAAGGGAGTAGGACACCAATGGGAAACTGATTATGCTGAGCAAAAGCGACGCAAAAACAGTGTTCTTTTTCATAAAAGTCACCTCTTTGCAAAATAAGCGGAAAGAAGTGCAAGCGAAGAAAGAAAAACAGCTGCGCTCATTTTTACGTTTCCCCTTTTTTAAAAGCATGCCATGTTCCTATGTAAAAGACTAGAGATGCCAAATAAAACCGTTTTTCAAGCTTCGCTCCTACCATCTTTCAAAACGAAGAACACCTTCATTGGATATGCGACTTGGCTTTTGAAACGGCACCCCATCCGTTTCGCATATCCACCCAATAGATTTAAGACAATGTGGTTGACTACAGATTTGAATTCGTCTTCCTTTCGTTGATAGCTGTAATCTCATCCCCCATAGAAGCCACTCAAAATATGGCACCGGTCAAGCTCTAGAAGATCAGTCCGTTTCACTCGGATGCTATAATCATGAAGAGGAAATCCTATGAAACTGCGCATAACAGCAATGCGAATCGTCCGGCACGAGGACTTGATCGCTCGATACGAAAACCCGTTGGAAAATCCCTGTCCGATCAAGGAAGGCGACACCTTCTTGTTGACCTGCCTTGAAAAGCCAGAGGGTCTTTGCGAAAGTGCATGGCAGACTCTTTTTCCTTTTGCCTTCGCTTTGATGAATGGGGCGGAATCTCTTTATGACGGGTGGATGAAAAACAAGAAAACCGCCATGGTTTCCTGTAACGACGGATTTCGTCCTGTCAGTTTTTATCTGGAAGTTATCGATTGAACAGTCCCTTTTAAAACAAGTCTTATTTTATTTCAATTTCATAGCCATAAGCGAATTCGCATCCGACCGATAAGATGTTGATGCCTGGCTTTTTGCTTATTTCCTTAGAGCTTCCGATTGTGTCGGGAAGTCCAAACCAGGGTTCAATGCAGACATAATCTCCGAACTTCATGTCCGACCAGAGAGCGACGTAAGGCGCATCGTGCTTATGGATGACCAATGCCGATCCGTCTTTCTTTTCCAAAGCGACATCCTCAAAAGATTCGGCGTCCAGGATGACCGTATTGATACGTCGGAAAAGATCCCTGCTGAGAGGAAGCCGAGACGGTATCCTTTCCTTTTCTCCCGTCATGAAGGAAAAAGAAGGATCCTGCAAAAGGATAGTGGCTTGTCCTCCGTTTTTGATTTCGACGGTGTTTCCGGAGATGTCGAATTCTTCTTCTCTCCTCACGCCGGGAAGGCGGAAAGCCGGATGGGCGCCGAGCATGAAGGGCATCGGCGCATAGGAGCGATTGACGATGCGGTAGGACAGGGAAACGCCGTTTCCTTTCAAGGCATAGGTCAAGCAAAACTCAAAGTCGAAAGGATACCGGGTCCGCGTCTCCTTGTCGGAAGAGAAACAGGCGCGAAGACAGGTTTCAGAGACCCTTTCGAGTCTGGCGTCCATGTAGCGCAGAAGACCGTGGTTCTTCAGGGAATATGTCTCACCTTCATAGGTATAGCTCTGGTCCATCAGTCTTGCGACGACGGGAAAGATTATGATGTCCTGTCCCTGCCATGAATCCGGGTGAGGCTGGTAGAGAAGTTCCTCCCCTCTTTCCTTGTCGAAGAGGGAGACCATTGATCCGCCTCTTTCCCCGACTTCCAGGGATATCTTTTCGTTTTCTATTCTCATAGTACGTTCCTCTCTTTCATTATAGGCCTTCCGTCCTCTTTTTCCTTCTCTTTCCTTTCCGCGAGCCTATAATTCTCTTGGAGGATCGATACCTATGGAAGACAAGGATTATATGATTCGGGCCATCAGCGGAAACGAAGAAGTCAGAGCCTTTGCCCTTCGAACGACAAAGCTCGTCGAAAAGGCACGTCAGATACATGACGACTCTCCGGTCGCGACGGCAGCCCTGGGAAGAACGCTTTCGGCTGCGCTCATGATGGGAGACATGCTGAAGAACAAGCAGGACCTCATCACGATCCATATCCAGGGGGAAGGTCCCCTGAAGCAGATCCTGGCGACGGCGAACATGGACGGAGAAGTCAAAGGCTATGTCGCCGATCCCTCCGTCATCCTTCCGCCAAAGGAGAACGGCCATCTCGACGTCGGAGGAGCGATCGGAAAAGGCGTCCTCACGGTCATAAAGGACTATGGACTCAAAGACCCCTACGTTTCCCAGGTCGACCTCGTCACCGGAGAGATTGCGGAAGATCTGACCTATTATTTCGCCCAGTCCGAGCAGACGCCGACGGCGATAGGCCTGGGCGTGCTCATGAACAAGGACGTGACTGTCCGCTGCGCCGGAGGCTTCATCGTCCAGCTCATGCCAAATGCACACGAGAAGACAATAGCCCAGCTGGAAAAGAACTTGAAGGGCCTTTCCTCAGTCACGGACATCCTCAAGGATGGCCACACGCCGGAAGATCTTCTCGCCGTAGTTTTGAGAGACATGGATATGAAGATTCTTGGACAGAAAGACGTCCGCTTCGCCTGTCACTGCTCCAAGGAGAAAGGCTATCGCGCCTTGGCCACGCTCGGAAAAAAGGAACTCCAAGAATTGCTCGATGAAGGAAAAGGTGCCGAGGTAAACTGCGAATTCTGCGGAAAGAACTATTGCTATTCCACAGATGATATAAAGAACATCCTAATAGAATTAAGCAAAAAGGCTTAGTTCATTTTCGCTGTCATTTTAAGAAAACAATTAGGACTTGAGTCTGGATTCCATAAGTTTCATGTCATAATCGAACAGATATTCGTGAAGTAAAAAGTAGGCCTTTTTAAAATGCCTTTTGTCAAAGAAAACGATATCGCATCCTCTTTGATCATAGACACTAAGAATGCAATTAAGTCTCTTCGAGACAAAATGGACGCGACTATAATGAGGGTTTAATTGTTTCAGCAACTCTTCCTCGAAATCGCATAATCTGTCAAATCGGAAAATATGTCTTGTCTTCCCAATCAGCTCGCCTTCTGAATCGGATATTTCCGCATCATCAAAAATCTCCGCTATGTCGAAAGACCCGATCTCGAGACGACAGGAACGGTCCAAAGCAAGCTTCTCTATTTCGGAAGGGCCGACAACATGTCCGTGAACGAAAAGGACATCCTCGCAAACGAAATCACCTTGGACCAGACGTCCCTCTCCCTGGTCAAGGGCCAGAGCAAAAAGATCGAGGTGACCGCCATTAAGCCGGAGAATGCTGCCGACAAGACCGTCACATGGGGCAGCGCCGACGAGAAGGTCGCATCGGTCGATGAAAACGGAAACGTCACGGGCGTCGCTCCTGGAACGACGACGATCACGGCCAAGGTCGGACTTGCCAGTGCGACTTGCAATGTCACCGTCACCGATTCCGCCATTCCCGTCACGTCCGTCAGTCTCGACAAAAAGAGCATAGAGCTTCACGTCGGCGACAAGGGCGAACAGCTCGCCGCCACGATCAGCCCCGAAAATGCCACCGACAAGACCGTCAGCTGGTCTTCTTCCGATGCCACTGTCGCCAAGGTCGACCAAAACGGATTCGTCACGCCGGTCAAAGAAGGCACGGCGACGATCACGGCGACAGTCAACGGCCAGTCTGCCACCTGCAAGGTGACGGTCGAGGAGAAGAAGGCCAACGAGCCGACGAAGCCCTGCACGGCCTACAACGGCAAGAGTTCTTCACTCCCGGAAACTGGGACGACAGCACCGGCAACGCGAAGCCTCGTGACGAAAGCATTCTCGACGAAAACGGAAACCTCGTCTTCACATCCGACACCAAGAGCCGCTTCGATCTCTTCCATTGCGCCGGAGAGAATGGTTCGTATCTGCACTACGGCGATGCCGCCAACAAGAGCGGAATCGACGCAGTCGTCGGAAAATCCACGACTTACACGATGGCGATATCTTCGACCGGAGCCTTCGACCTGATGATCCTCGGCGTCAAAGGCGCCTATGATCCTTCCACGTCGGGAGTCGCATCCCACTATCTCCACATCGGAGAAGACGGCAAGGTCTCCCTGGACTTGACCGGCCCCAACAGCGATCATTTCTCCGACAGATTCACGGGTGCGAGCACCTTCAAGATGGGACAGGAGAACACGCTTTCCCTGACTCTGACGAGAGTGAGCAAAGATGCCTTGACTATCACCATCGAAATCAACGGCGAAAAGGTCCTTCTCGAAGGCGAAACCTTCGAAGGCAGCAGAGGCGTGTATTCCGTCGACGAGAACGGGGTTCTCACGAACACCTATCCTTCCTCCAATTCCGGCATGGGTCAGCGCTTCGGCGTCTATCCCGAAGGCGATTCCATCGTCACCATCTCCGGCCTCGCCATCGAAAACAACTGATGTTCAGGGTTGCCGAGAAATACCCGGCAACCCTTTTATTGTGGCAACCGGAACGTCTGACATTCCATACCGATATTTCTCACTTCCGGGTACGATGCTCCTGAACGCCCACAACCGATTCCACCCCGGGAGTCTTAGAACGAGCAGCAAAAAAGCCGCCAGGAAGCAATCGATCCTGACGGCTCAAGGCTATCTTATTCGGCAGTTGCGGGCGTTTTGCCGACAGTGTCGAAGTACAGGTTGCTTTTTGCCGTCATGTAATATGGATAGACATAAAGATACATACCGCCGAAGGTGATGAGGCAAAGCAACCACCAGCCGATGAAGCTGAGTTCAAAAAGGAAAAGCCGCAACATCTTTTTCTTCGTCATGGCAAAGGACTTCTTGATGCAATTCAGGGCCGAGAGATCGACTTCGTCGTTGAGAATATAAAAACTGAAATAAAGCTTAAGCGAAACCCAAATGAAATAGACAAGATAAATCAGGCCGAGAATGATTCCGGCAATGGTCATGGCACTCTGAGGTGTAACGGTGCCTGCGCCGCTTGCCATAGCATTCCCAGTCGCTGCGCCGATGATCAACAGGATGATGCCGACGACAAGAAGAGGGACGACGAAGAAGAGAAGTTCCCACAAATAAAGGACTAAGGCTCTGGCAAATTGGCGGAAGCCACGATAAGTGGAATCAATGCCCTCTCTTTTGTTCATCGCCACGTCGTTAAAGTAGGTTATGTAACAGCATTGAACGGCACCGGCAACGAGAATGAAGCCGATCAAAAGACCGATCGTCATCGAACCAAACAAAGTAAGGTTTAGAAGAATCATCGTCAAAATCGCATAGCCATAACCGTTCTTCATGTCCGCCTTGGCTTTCTGCTTCAGTTCTGAAATTTTCATAATTCCCTCCTGCAAAAAATCATACCCCCCCCCGCCTTGCTTTTGTCAATTTCAAAAGGCTTCTGTGATCATTTTTCCATTCCAAATTAAACTATGTATCTATATGTCGATTTCCATTTTCATTATTAAATATCCGTTCATCAAAAAATGACAAAATTGGCTTTTATATATTATTAAAAGCAAGAAAACCATCTTTCCAATAGAAATGGGGTCTGTTACTTTTTTCGTTTCTTTTAACAATCACGCAAAGGCCTCTCTCTTATTGAATTTATCCAAGAGAAAAGGACTCGATCAGGAGTCCTCAAACGCCTATAGATCTAATGCGCCTAATGTGGCTATGACGAAGGCAACAAGTCGAGCTGTTCAAGAGGCCTTTTCAAAGTTTCGTTATTGTCCGGCTCATGACTGAGCTCTTCGCTTTTATGAGGCAAGCTAACAACGCAAACAAAAATATATTCTCCCCCTCCAGTATTGCGTCTAGTATTTCACGCATTTTATAGATAAAACACGGAAGATTTCTTACGTCCATGAACTTCTTCAGTCTTTCAATCTTCAGGCAGAAGCCCCGAATAAGCCCCTTTTTCGCTTCCGTTACAAGACCCGACATCGTAAAAAGGAGCAATACTAGTTTAGTTTTATTCAATCCTATGCGCCCTATCGTACCGTGGAAATAATATTCAGTAGTTTATTTTTTGTCTTCTCATGAGTTAATTTTAGGCTAATCGAAAGAACTCGTTGCGATGCAAATGCGTCGCTTAGGATAATCGCTCTTTTTATTCGACGCGATGATCGGCCAGAAGGATTTTGCTTTTGAAATACTTTTCTTGGAAATTCACCGCTTTTTTGATCTCTTCCTTGGAATAGTTTTCGCCTTGGCCGCAGACGACCAATTTGTCTTCGATATCGTCCTTTCTGTTTATTATCGCCAGGACTCTTCCCTCGAACGTTTTAACTGGCTTATCGATTCCTAGAACATAGGCGTCCTGATATTCGCCGTCCAACGCTTTGATTTCCCTGATATATCCATAGTTCAATGGATAGACAATTCCATCATGGTCGTATCCAATAGGCCGATCGACAAACACTTTTACCTTTTCCCCGATCAAGGTTTTGAGTTTTTCAGTATAGAACAAACGCTTGGCTACCTTATAGGCTTTCTCCTGGATGGAGGAATTATCGTAATCAATGCTTTTCATCATCCTTTCGGCCGCATCGACTATGTCGAAAGTATGGTAAATATTGTAATATTTGATGATTTCCCTGGCGTTGAAGAGCTTATAGACGCTTTTGCTGGATAAGTTATACTTTAAGCAGAGGCATCGATAGACATAGCCTATCCAAAACATTTGGTCAGGACTGTATTTTATTTCTCCATATCGGCTTTCGCCAAATTCCTCATCGAGGATATGAAAAACTTCTTCGATGGTATCGGAACGATATAAATAGACTTTGTCATCGAAGGATTCGGCGATGGAAGAATAGACAAAACGCCTTATGAAAATCGGGGAGCTGTAGTTGGTTTTGGTAACCGATGCCTCGAATATTTTCGCCTGGGCCTGGCATAGTTTCAATTCAATATAACTAAGTGGCGTCATCTAAGTATTTCCTCGATATATCTGCCTTTGTTCTTATATTGGATGCGGGCGATTTTGACTTTTTGAGATCCGTTGTTTGTCAGTGTGACCCTATCATCAAGGCAATAGGCTTTTTCTTTCTGGCAGACGAACATTTCTTTAAGGAGGTTGGTGTTCGCCAAAGCTTTATTCGTCTTCAGCACATATTGAAAGCCTAAATTCGTTGCCGCAAGCGCATGTCGGCATTGCTCGTCCGTAATCTCGTTTCCGACAAATTCGGCTATGATATCGAACATTCGGTTATCGGCGATCGGGGCGATGATGACATCATAGTCAGACAATTTGCCGATGAGTTTTTTAATCAAAGGGCAATCTTTGTAATCATCAAGCCAGCCCCTAAAATATGCGATGGCGATCATCCACTCGGTATTCACGTTGAACTTATAGGTTCTTAAGCCGCTTAGATTTAAGCGAAAGCAAAAAACGATATTTTGATTGATAACTGAGATATAGTTGGCGGCTTGTTCAAAAGTCTCACCCAAATAAAAACCGACCCCAAAATCGTTTGTCGCCTTCGAATTGGCGACGAAATCTATGGGCATAGAGAATGGCCGTTTGGCCCCATGGAACAAAACAATATTATGATTATTCTCGTATTCTTCCTTTATAAGCTGTTCATAGATATTGTTTAGGACGATACCATTATCGTAAGCAAAAGAATAAACTTTCTCTAGATTTGCAAGCCCAATCCCTTTTCGTCCGAATTTCCAATTGTTTAACGTCTCTAATGAGACGCTTAATTTCTTCGAGAGATCGGACTCATTTAATTGCAAGACCTCACTGATGATTGTAATTTCATTAGTCAAATTCATAAGGCATCACCATTTTCTGACTTAATTATATACAAGTTTAAAAACAAGTTCAACAAATTCTAAAACTTGTTGATATAAAAGTTTAAAAATAAGTTAGTTATACAAAATCAAATACAAGATCGAAATGCTTACTTTATACAGGAAAAATCACGCAGGGAGTCCTCATTTTTCTAAATCTAAACAGAAGAAAAGAGCCCTTAAAGAGCTCTTGTAGATTAGATTCCCAACCACCTAATGTGTATTCCTACCATCAAAATAAGGTGCGTCCTTGTGTTTGTCGCCTTGACTTTGACCATATGTTTTTAACATAAGGTTCATTGCTTCGTTTTTGATTATTAACGGAACAAATCGCATTTACACCAATACATCCAAATCTCCATCAAAAAAGGCAGAAAATTATTCTTTCACTAAGCTCAATTAAAGCAAATTGCCAAAGAATCTTTCGATTGGAGCCATCGAAGCGCCACCTTGTTGTGCGGCAGGATCGTTAACATGGGAAGTAATAATTCCTGACTTGCCATCATTAAATACGATTTTGAATTTTGCCCAAGTAGCGCCAGAATATATGCATCTAAATTCCTTAACATCTTTTTTGTAAATTCATAGTCGCCATTTTGTGCGCCAGTAACCATAAAGACACTGGTATCTTTGCCCTTGAAAGTAATGTAGCAGGCAGGAAAATCAGGACTTTCAACTTTCCCAAAATTCATGTTTGCGCCTTTTAATGCATTTAGGAAACCCATTATCGTCTCCTCCTTTTATTTGGATACCTTCATCCCCCCCCAGACAAAGTCAAGAGTTTTGTTAAAAATACGTGTGTTCGAACCTCTTTCCAACTACTAACGGAACGCTAAAAAATAAAAAAGCTCGATTGCTCGAGCATATATCGTTCACTTTGATATTCTTAGTTTGTATCAAAATGTTAGTTATAAGATGTCTTTGTGATATCGCTTTAATACAAAACGATACCCTACTAGAGAAATGATACCCTTACTAAAAAAACGATGCCCATAGAAAATACCGATTTTATCGATGCTTTTTTAATATTACTGTCAATATTTATAAAACTTATGCTTCTTTCCAAAATAAGCAGATATTCACAGTTATAGACAAAGTCACAAGCAATGAAAACAAACTTCTCAAGACAATCGTGAACGAGCACAGGGTCCTTCATTTGTCTTCCAATGACAACAAGCTATTTGGCAGATCTTGGGCAAAGAAAGTAGTTGAAAAGAAGGAAAAAATAAATGGGCAGCTATAACAAGCTTTGGAAGTTATTAATCGATAAAAACATGAGTAAACATGAACTTTTGGAATTTATTGGCATCAGTTCTTCTTTAGCAAAACTAAAAGGGGGCGCCTATATAACTACTGACGTTCATTGCAAGATTTGTGAAGTCCTGAATTGTGATTTCAAAGACATGATGGAGTACTTGCCAAAATAAAAAAAGACCTGCCATTTCGACAGATCAATTTGCTTTACAATATAAAACAGGATTTGCATTTCCTCTTTGTCGATATTTCGCAGGAATCTTCTTTCCTATAAATAGTTTTTCAATTTCAGGTTCAGCTTTAACTCCTGTAAATTCGCATCTGCCCCATTCAGTTTTATGCCATTCAGTTACTTTATAAACTGCCTTAACAACCCCATATGTAACTGATAATACATACTGATATTTTCTTATTTTATTAATATCAACTTTCCATGAGCTTCTAGTACATTCATATCTATTCTCACGTTGATTAAGCCAATAATCCTTAACTTTAATAATTACATATTGTGGATTATTTGGGCTATCATCGTATTCCGAAATGTTAAATAAAGTTTCCAGTGTTAAAGCATTCACTGACTCAGTAGATTCATATCCTTTGATTTTATTGGTAAGTTCTCTTTTTATTGAATAGGTATCAATAAGCACGCTTTCAATCAAAAAAGCATCTCTTTCTGATAAGTGATATCTTTCGATAATATAAATAACTTCTAAACCTGCTTCTTTAATTTCTCTTATTGTTCTATATTTCAAGGATTCATCATCGTCTTCCTCAGGATTATAATCAACGTCTGTATAATTTTTTAACGCGCATTTAGCATGGGCAAAAACTCTATTATTTTTTCCTTTTCCGACGTAAAAAGTTTGACCATTTCTAGGATCAACTAGACGGTAGACATAATACCCAATTTCTCGACATACTTCGGGACTAAATTCTTTAATTTCTTCCATTTTTAATACTCCTTTTAAAGATACAGATTGAATTAATTTTGCATTTTTAGATTATCTTTTTAGCAAAATGATGCTCTGCAATATATCTGTCCTCACCATTTATCTTTTTATATTTGACAATTTTTCCTTCATATTCAAAACCTAATGACTTCGCAGTATTAAAAGAAGCAATATTATCTTCATCTAGTTCTATTCTTATTAGTTTAATGATAAGCTTTGTTTCTTCTAAAACATATTCTCTATTCCATTGCCCATAAAGAACGATTTCATTGTTTTTGATAGCTTCTAAAATAACGTTAAAAGCTTCTTTAATATATCTATTTCCACGATATTCCTTCTTTATGTAATAAGAGAGATTAAAAGTATTTTGTTGATTAGGATCAAAAGCTAAACCAATATCGCCAATTATCTCATTTGTTTCTTTTAAGCATAAACAAAATATAAAGTAATCTTCTGAGCTACAATTTCGAGCCATCCTAGCAAAAAGATATTGTTTCTTATCAAACTCATTCACATATTCATAAATAGAACGCCCATCTTCTTTATTACTAGGCTTTATATACAATCTTTCACTTTCGAGTGTCTTAGTGTGATTTGTTGAAAAATCTACCTCTATTTGATTAAAAAAATAGTTTCTAGCTTCATTCATTTCTTTAAAAAGAATAAATCTTTCATCATAAGCACAGTCTATAAAAGAGTTCCATGCGACAGACTTTAATTCTTCGTCATTCGAATCTAACAAACATTTTGTCAATTTATTGATTAATTCAATATCATACGAAGAATGCTTACTGTCGTTATTTAGAATAGAATTATTAATTAAACCAGTAATGCTTCTTAAAGTTAAAGATGTATATTTCCCGTATGAACAATCAAAGAAATGATTATCGTCAATAGAAAAATCATACTCAAATCCAGAGCTCTTAAGGCGTTCTTCTAATTTAGATTGTAATTCGAAATTTAACACTATTTAATCACCCCTAACTCTTTCATTTTATCTTCTCTAAGCTCAGATAAGGTTTTCTCGTCGTCTACTTTTCTAATAAATGCATAGCTTTGAATGGCGTTCAATTCAATAACTTTACATCCGTAAACATTCAAAGACATTATTTCACCTTTATATTCGACATGTTTCCCATCGGCATATGGAAACATAACTAACATTTAATATTTTAGCTAACTCGTGTTGGGTTAAGAACTTTCTCTCTCGATATTCTCTAATCTTCTTTGCATAACCAAACATAGGTTCACCTCAAAATCGTTTGTATTTTTTTAACATAAAACCGATAATATTTCAAAATTTTAAATAAACTTTTATGAGATTTGTATCAAAAAACACAGTGGTATCATTTCTCTAGTAGGGGTATCATTTTTCTAGTAGAGAAACGTTTATCTAGTAGGGTTTTATTTTTCTAGTAGAACAAAATTTTTAAAATTCGTCGGTTCGACCCGATTTTTGTCTACTAGCAAAACGCCAAAAATGAAAAAATGCCCGATTTCTCGAGCAAATATCGTTCATTTCAATACCTTGCTTTGTATCAAAATGTTAGTTATAAGATGGCGGAGCGAGAGAGATTTGAACTCTCGCACAGTTTTACCTGTCTATGAGCTTTCCAAGCCCACCCCTTCAGCCTCTTGGGTATCGCTCCAAAATGATAATCTGTCGTTAAGACAGCATAGTATATTTTATCTTTCTTCCCCTCTTTGTCAAGCTGTTTTTACGTCAGTCTCTGCCTTTCAAATGATATAATTAAAGCTATGGAATTCATCATCAAAGAAACGGAATCGTCGCAACGCATCGACAAGTTCCTCAAGCGGGCTCTGAAGGATGCCCCTGTCTCTTTCATTTATCGTATGTTCCGCCAAAAAGACGTCAAAGTAAACGGCGTCAAAGCCAAGATCGACTACCTGCTCAAAGAGGGAGACCATGTCTCCGTCTATCTGAAGGAGGATCTGCTCCAGCAGTTCCGGAAGCAGGCCGTCCTGCGTCCTGTCAAGCCGGATTTCGATATCCTCTACGAGGACGAGAACATCCTCGTCGCCGACAAGCCCAAGGGTCTTCTTGTCCATGCCGAGGAAGGCGAGAAAAGCATCACTCTCCAGAATATGGTCCTGAACTATCTTGCCAAAAAAGGAGAATTCGACATCAATGATCCGACAGGATTCCTCCCTTCCCCTGCCCATCGTCTGGATAGAAACACCTCCGGCATCGTCCTTTTCGGGAAGAATCTGCTCTCTCTCAATGAATTGATCCGTCTTTTCCGGGAAAGAAAAGACCTCGAAAAGAAATACACCCTTCTCGTCTGTGGACGGATAAAAAGGGACGGGACGATCGACTTCCCGCTCAAGAAGGATCCCAAGACCCACATCGTCAAAGTGACGACCTTGCGGGACGGCGGCAAGGAAGCCCACACCATCTATCATCGTCTCAAGGCCTTCAATGCCGGCTATTCCCTCGTCGAGGCCGAGCTTCTTACAGGAAGGACGCATCAGCTTCGCGTCCATTTCGCCTACATCGGAAATCCAATCGTCGGCGATGCCAAATATGGCGACTTCGAAGTGAACGACTTCTTCAAGCGGATGTATTCCTATCGGAACCAATTTTTGCACGCCTCCTATTTCCGCTTCAAGGAAAGCCTGAGAAAAGGCCCGCTCAGTTATCTCGCCGGGAAGGAATTTATCTCCCCTCTCCCCAAGAAAGAAACCGAAATCATCGACTCCATCAAGAGGATCGACTGATGTCTTTGTCGATAGTGACCTTCCTGCTTCTCCCCCTCTTCCTCATTCCGGCAGCCATCGTCCCTTCCAACAGAATGAAGGTCTATTTCGTCTCCTCGCTCCTTTCCGCCCTGCCGGCGGGAATCCTTTTGGCGATATGCCTCCTTTTGCCCGATTCCGGATTGGTGCAAACCCTCAGCTCTTTGATGGAGCCCTCCCTCTCTTTCCTCCTTCTTCCCGGCATGTCTCTGGCGGAGAGACAAAGGATCTGCATATTGTTCTTTCTCCTCTCCCTCTATTTTCTCGTATATGCCGTCTCCTATATCCTTCAGAAGATTTTTTTCCTTGGAAGCAATGTCACGATTCAAAGCCGGCCGACAAAGGTCATAAGGCATGTCGTCTTTGCCACCTTCTTCTTTTTGTGCACCTATCTGTTCCTCGTCGTCTTTCTGGCTGGAATACGGCAACTCCTGCCGCTACCCGACGGTTTCCTCTCTCCGCTGTTCGATTTCTTATTCCCCCTGGAGGCCTAGGATGAACGACGAAATGAAATTCTATCTCCTGGCCGAGCTCTCCGGATGGAACTGCCACACCTATGTCAAAGATGAAAAGAAAAGGATCCAGGAGTCGGAAAGCTACCGTCTCCTGAAGGAAAACGTCCACAAAGCAAGAAGACACCTTTCCGGAAAGGCAAGAGAAATCGTCCGAGGATACGAGACGTTGAAGATCGATCCCAAGACGGTCTATCAGGCCTTCCTCGTTGAAAACACGATCGACTACCTCTGTCTCCACTCCTTTCCCGAATATTATCTGAACCCCTTTGCAGTGGATCCCGACTACAATGGCGAGATTTCCTCCTTGGGGGAACTCATCTTCGAATGTGCCGGCGAGGAAAAGCCCCTCAATGAGATCATCCTGGACGACAACGTCTCAAGCCGCATCAAGAAAGAGGCCGTCGCCTATCGCCTGGACGCCTATCTCTCGGACATGGAAAACATCGTCAAGCATTCGATCGAACAGGCCAAGAAAGAGGCTTTCCATCCCAAAAGAGACACCATATCTGCCGTCCTGCGCTTCTGCGAGGGGGCTTTCTTCGTCCTGGCCAATGTCTTCCTCGCCTTCATTTTCATAAGACCGTTCGACATTTTCTTCTCCTTCCTCTATCGGCCCGACCCGACCCGACTGATGACCTATGTCCTCTACCTCTATCCGGCGTTCGTCTTTCTCTATGATGTCGTCTTCGTCCTCTTCCAGTCCTATCGCGCCCGATTGCGGGAATCCTTCGAGTATGCAAGACGTTTCCTCTCCAAAAACGCCGATTCGGTATACGAGTCCATCCGGGACACCAAGGAAAGGCTTTACGACTATATCTGCGGCGCCATCAACAACAGGATCGAGCTTGCCGGAGACATCAAGGACTTCTCGCGTCTGAAGGACTCCTACATCGATCTTAGGGCCGTCCTTCTCTACGGCAATCTCAAGAAGAGACGTTCCTATCGTTTTCTTCGCGGCCTTCTCATCGCGCTGACGACGATCACCCTCTTCCTTTTCGTCTTCTCCTTCCTCGTCTATCTACTCGGATCGCTCTTCGAGGTGGCAATATGACCTATCCCTACGACGGAAAAGAGTACGACTCCCTTTTCGAACTCGCCAAGGTGATGTATCGCGACGGGGAGTTCTTCTCCCGCGAGCTGAGAAAGGAGACACTCCTTGCCTTCATCGAGGAAAAGGATCCCCGGAAGGCAGACAAGATAAAGAGGCTCTCTCCCCTCTCCTATCCGGATGACGTCTTCGTCTTTCTCGCCGCCTTTGTCTTGAATCCCCATATGTCCTTCCGAATCGGAGGCTATCTTTTCAAGACATATCAGGAAATCGGAGAAAAGATGCTCAGCTATTCCCCGAACATCAACAACGTCCTTCTTCAAATCGTCAGCTACCAGCTCATCTCCAAACACATGCATTGCACCCAATTCGATCTGGACAACCGGCATTTCTTCGAGGCCGTCGTCAAAATCGAGCGACAGGCAGACAAGGACAGAGAGAAAGCCTACTTTTCGCTCGGCTATCTCCTCTCCGGAAAAAAGACGATCATCTACAAGGGAGTGGAATACAAGGACGTCTACAATCTCACCTACTATCTCGCCAAGAAGGAAAAAGATCTCCGTTCCTTGGGGGCCTATCTTTCTTCCTCGCCTCTCATCGAAGCCTACCGGGACTTCTCGAACGAAGGGGAAGAAATAGAGGCCTACCTGCATGTGATCAAAAGCTATGAACGGGATCGGCAAAACCTCAACGCCTTCCTTGAAAGAAAACGGCAGAGAGAAAAGGAGCGCCACGGATAAAAAAGCGGAAGCCTCGATATTGTAAGCCCTTTTTTGATGGACTATAATTTTAAAAGTCAACCTTGAAACAAAAGGCACGGAGGCAACCATGGATTATTTGACTAAGAAGCAGCAGTGGCTCGATTCGTTACTGGTCAGCGACGAAGAAAAAGACTATATCCGGAAAGCCGACGACGACACACTAAGGGAGATGTTCGCTTCGCCCCTGGCTTTCGGAACGGGCGGCATGAGAGCCCTCCTCGGCCCGGGATGCTCCCGTCTCAATCTCCTGACGGTCCGGCGCGCCACCATCGGCGTCGGGAAGTTCCTCCTTTCCAAATACGGCCCCGATGCCTGCAAAAAGAGAGGCTTCGCCATCTCCTTCGACAACAGGCACATGTCCAAGGAGTTCCGCGACTGCGCCAGCAAGGTCCTCACCGAGATGGGATTCGACATCTACACGTTCCACAACCCCCATCCGACCCCGGAGCTGAGCTACACCGTCCGCCACTTCGGCTGCGTCGGCGGCATTATGCTCACGGCTAGCCACAACCCCAAGGAATACAACGGCTACAAGTTCTATGACGAAAAGGGATGCCAAGGCGTCTATGAGATCGTCGACCAGCTCATCTCCGTCATCACCTCCTTGCCCGACGAACTTTCCGTCACCTATGAGCCCACGAAAAAGGAATTCCAGGGAAAAGTCACCTTCCTCGACGAAGATTCCTCCTATGACATCGCCTTCGTCCAGAAGGAGATCAACACCTCCCTCTACAAGGATGAATTCGCCGGAAAGAGACTGACGAAGATCGTCTTCTCCCCCGAGTGCGGATGCGACTGCATCGTCGGCCCGATGGCTCTCCGCGGCGTCGGCTACGAAGTCAGCACCGTCCCCGGTCAGGACTTCTTCGACCCCGACTTCAAGGGAACGAAAAACCCGAACCCCGAAACGGATGGTGCCTACGAGGGGGCCTATGCCCACCTCAAGGCCCTCAATGCCGAAGGCAGGGGATACAACCTGATTCTCGTCACCGATCCCGATGCGGATCGCTGCGGACTGGCCTTCCTGGACAGCAACGGGGAGCTCAAGCGTCTCACGGGCAACCAGACCGGCGCCCTCCTCATCGACTTCGTCCTTGGCACCCTCAAGAGAAGAAACCAGCTCGACCCCAACGGCGTCGTCTGCAACACCTTCGTCACCGGCGGGCAGGGAGCCAAGGCCGCCGAACTCTACGGCATCAAGGTCCGCACCACCGCCACGGGATTCAAATACATCGGCACGATGGCCGATCTCCTCCAGAAGGCAGGCCAGACTTACCTCTTCGGATACGAGGAGTCCTATGGCTATCTTCTCAAGGACTTCGTCCGCGACAAGGACTCTCTCCAATCCATCATCTACATCGCCGACATGGTCGAATACTACCTGCGCCAGGGAAAGACCCTCGACATCGCCTACAAGGAGCTCTCCGAAAGAACGGGCCTCTTCTTCAACGACCAGGTCAGCATCTACTTCTACGGTGCCGACAGCCAGGGACGTATGACGGCCGAGATTGAGAAGCTGCGCGAGAATCCGCCCAGCGTCATCGGAAAAGATAGCGTCAAGGTCCTCTACGACTATGGCAAGCGCTTCATCACCGATTTCCGCGCCAAGCGCAAGACGCCTCTCGTCGATCCCGACATCGACTACAACGACTGCCTGAAGTTCGTCTTCGACGATGATTCCTTCGTCGCCATCCGTCCCAGCGGAACCGAACCGAAGGTCAAGTTTTATGTCGAAGTCCGCGGCAAGAAGGACGACGAGGCCAGGAAGGTCATGGACGAGCGCGTCGCCTCCTTGAAAAAGACAATGGGCCTTTGATTCCCCTTTCGAAAGAACGAAACGAAAAGGCTGCCAGGAAGTTGCCCGGCAGCCTTTTTTGTCTTCGAAGAAAAAGCGGATGTCAGTCGAAGATCTTCCTCAAGGAAAGATAGATGCCGTCGTGGTCGTTGTCCTCTTCCGTGACGAAGTCGGCGATGGCCTTGAGTTTGTCCGATCCGTTCTTCATGGCGAAGGATATGCCGGCCTTGCCGAGCATCTCGACGTCGTTGTCGGCATCGCCGAAAGCGATGACATGAGCCCTGTCGATGGCATAGACCTGTTCCAAATACTGGATCGCCGTCGATTTGTTGACGGCATAATGGTAGAACTCGCCGATGTGCTCGCTGTCGTACCAGAAACGCATGCCGATATCCTCGTAGTCCTTGCACTTCTCTTCGATCTTCCGCTGATCCTCCTCGTCTTTCAAGGCGACGAGGAAGGAATTGCAGTCTTCCTCGATGAGATCCCGGAAAGGACCATAGGTGACTTTCATCTCCTCCTTGTGGAAGTAGTCGACATAGGTGCTGTCGTCCTTCAGGAAAAACATCCTGTCGCCGTATTCGGCCTCCATGTTGGAAAACATCGAAAGAGGAAAGGCATCGAGGAAGTCGAGGACGGCCGACTTCCGGAAGCGTTTCTCGAAGAGGATCCTTTCCTCATGGGGATTGAGGATGATGGAGCCGTTGTATCCGATGAGCGGCGCATGGAGATCGAGAAGGCGATAATAAGGGAGGATCGCACGGGGAGGACGGCCGCTGGCCATGGTGACGATATGGCCCTCCGCCTGAAGATGCCGGAGATATTCTGCCGTCTTGGGCGTGACGGTCTTCCCGGAGTTCAAGAGCGTCCCGTCGAGATCCAGGACGATAAGGAATTTCTGGTTCGAAAACATATAAGCCTCCTTCAACGAGACTATTCTAAAACATTCCCGGGAAATTTCCGCATCCCTTCTCCGGTTTTTTACCTTTTTGGGAGGATGGTATCGAAAGCGGAAAGAGTTGTAAAATAGAAGCATGAAAACTATCGCTATCCTGATGCTTCCTTTCCTGCTCCAGACGGCGTCCGCTTCGCCGAGGGCCTCTTTCCAAGGCAAGGCCTACGACGAAAGCCAACGGCTGGACCTCTCCCATTCGACGCAAGAGGAGATCAAGGCCTATTATGCGGACGTCGACACCCGCCTTTCCGGCGATGCCTTCCTCGATTCCCTCTACGATGTCATAAGCGTGGACAACACCTTCGTCTCCTATGACGACGTCACGGACTGGTACAAGATCACCGACAGGGATTGGACGCTCTCCCGATCGATCGACCCGGACACCTACCGCTTTTCCGATGACGAGGACGGAAACTATTTCCTCGTCCAGCTCTACTCCTCCGGAAACGGGGACAGAAGGAAAGCCTACAACACCGATGCCAACGGCAACTCCTGGAAGAAGGACGAGACGCTGGATGCCATCGATTGGGAGGGGAAGAAGAAAAACAACGGCAATATCCAAATCGACAAGGAGCACGTCTGGGCCAAGAGCCACGGCTTTGCCCCGGGAAACGAGGATCCCTCAAAAGGGGCGGGGACGGATCTCCACCATCTCATCGCCGCCGACCATTACACGAACTCCTCCGGACACAACAACCTCGACTTCGGCGTCGTTTCCGACAAAGAGAAGAGCAAGGTCATCTATTCCTACAACGCCGACGGGACGAAGGACATCTCCGGCTATCGCGGCGACAATGCGGAAGGCATCGAAGTCTTCGAACCTCTGGACGAGTGGAAGGGCGATGTCGCAAGGGCCCTTCTCTATATGGCGACGCGCTATTCCCGGAAGGGGGACAATACGAAAGAGGAGCCCTATCTGGTCCTGACCGACGACTGGGAGAAGGAAGACGAAAACGACATCTTCCTCGGAGTCCAGCATGGTCTATCGACCTTCCTGGAATGGAACGAGAAAGATCCCGTCGACGACTACGAGAGATATCGGAACGACCTCATCTACAAGAACGTCCAGAACAACCGGAATCCCTATGTCGACCATCCCGAATGGGCAAGGAAGGCTTTCGGAGAAGAAACCGGACCGAGCCTGGATGGTCTTCTCTCCAATTACGATCTCTATCTCGATCATCCTGTGACGATCGCCTGCAACCTTCCCCAGGACATGGAAGAACTCGGCTATACCCTCGACGTTCAGATCGGGGACGAAAGCATCCTGGCCATCGAGGATGACACGACCTTGGTTCCAAAAAGCGAAGGCGAGACAGAAGTCGTCTACGTCCTCACTTCGCCAGAAGAAGTGGACAGGCGGTCGACGACCGTTCGCGTCAAAGCTCTTCCGACATTGAAAAGCGAGTCCTATTCCGATCTGTCCTCTGTCGAGATCGGTCTGTTTTCCACGATCGACCTGAAGCTTAACTTGGAAGGTGGATATGGAGAGACTCTGCAAATCTTATCTTCGAACGAAAATATTATAAAAGTAAACGACGATGGAACCATCCGAGCTGTATTTATAGGAGATTGCACATTGGACATCGCCATCTCCAACAATGGCGAAACCATCGTGCTGAAAACCCTCTCCCTCTCCGTCATCGTTTCCCCTGTCCTGCTTGCGATCCTCATAGCCGCCGTCCTTGTCCTCCTCATCATCCTCTTCCTCCTCTTCCGTCACGCGAAAAAGAAAAAGAAGAAAGGCAAGAAAAAATGAGTCCTGAAAAGAAATCCTTCTTCCAAGGCTTCAAGGAAGACTTGAAAAAGACGGTGGACGAGATCCGCATCCGCAATGCCTTCCGGAAAGGATCCTCTTCCTATCGCCTCTACACCGGAGAAAGTCTCGCCCTTCCTCTTTTCGGAAAGATGACCGATGAAGGCCTTCTCGTCCTCGGCAACTATAATGTCCCCTTCGGTTCCGTCCTTCTTTCCGAGGAGGACGAAAGCAAGGTTTTCTATGTCGTCGGCATCAAGAAAGGCGAGGGCATCAACGTCTCCATCCTTTTGGGACAGGGTGAGGAGGAGACTCTCTACGTGAAGGAGGCCTCCCTTCTTCTGCTCGACCCCGATGTGAAAGAGGCCGACGTCATCCCCTGCGGCGACAGATACTTCTTGAGACGGAAAAAGGAGGATCAGAATTCTCCGAACTCCGCCTCCAACGCCTCCAATAAATAATAGGGGGGATTGTAACCCCTTCTGACAAGCGTCCCGTTTTCCGCGAAAAAGCTTCGTTTGAATCCGGGATGCTTTTTTTCATGAACCTCGCGAAGAATCTTCCGGCAGTCGATGAGGTAGACTTCCTGGACGCTCTTGAAAGAGACGAGGAAGAAGCCGATCCCTCCCATCTTGGAAATCTCTTCCAGGTGCCGATACTGTTGTTCCCGGATCATATGGTATGGGATGCTCTCGTGGATGGTCTCCTTGCATTCGAAGTCGATATAGCGGCCTTTGTAGATGCCGACATAATCGGTCGTCGACTTCTCCTCGAAATAAGCCTCCTCTATCATGCCCTTCTTGGCCTTGCTCATGCGGACGATGCGGATGGGGGTCGGCCTTTTGTAGATGCTCGCCAGACCTTTTTCGCGATAATACTCGCAGCTCTTCGTGACATCCGCCTCGAAAGCCATGCCCATGTTGCTCTTGATGTATTTGTCCCTGGCCCTGTCCGCCTCGGTGCGGTTCTGCTTAAGCCGGCGGTCCTTGTTCGGTTCCGGCCTTTGAAAGGCGCGCTTTCTCCCGTCAGGATAGTTGATGATCATAATCTCTCCTCGATAAGACGCCGCAAATCGTCGATGTCCGTCTTTCCTTTTTCAATGACAAGCCTCGCCAAGTCATGGTCGATGCCTTTCTGAGCCCGGTTGTGCGGATAGCAGGCCAGGATTTTTCCGAGAAAGCCTTCCCTGTCCTTGACGATGGCATCGTAGATCCTCGAAAGGGCGACGGCATCGAAAAGCGGATCGTGCGGCTTCCCGGGAAGAGCGATCCCGAAAAGATCGAGAAGCTTCGCGACGGAAAGGCTTTGGCCCCTGTCGTCGACAAGGAGTGAGGAAAGATAGGCGTGCATGTCGAGATAGAACTTCTGGACATGGGCCAGGAAATCCTTCTCGTAGGACGCCGTGCCGATAGAATTCCGGAATATCTTCATGTCCATGAAGGAATAGGAAAGAAACGTCTTGCGCCGGCTGTCCCGACAGAGATCGATGATATCCTTGACG
Source organism: Candidatus Enterosoma merdigallinarum (assembly GCA_018714385.1). Taxonomy (GTDB): domain Bacteria; phylum Bacillota_I; class Bacilli_A; order RFN20; family CAG-288; genus Enterosoma; species Enterosoma merdigallinarum. Next base: position 58,115 of record DVNL01000012.1, read on the forward strand.
ACTTCAGAAAAAGGAATCCCTTCCTGTCTGACGATCTCCGCAGTCAATCCGGAAAGTCTCTCGACCCGCGGCCCGACAGGGTCGTCACAATAGATGATCTTCCGATAGAGGGCCTTTTCCCGGCCCAAAGCAAGCTGACCGGGTTCTTTTCGAAAGACCGCGACGCCGATCTCGATGGCCCTATGGGTATATTCGGTCGCCTCGAAGTCGAAAAAAACGAGCATGTCGCTCTCAAGGGCCTTCTTTTTCAAAAAAGGAAGATCAATTTCAGCCAAGGGTCAGTTTCCTCAAATCGGAAGAGATGTTCCTCGGATCGCAGGAAAGCTCCAAGATGTGGAAAAGATGCTCGGTTTCCTTGTCCCCGAGGATAGTCAGCCAAGAAGCGAAAAGCGTCTCGAGCTGCCGATTGATGCGCATCAGATAGTCTTTTCCGGAATCTGTCATCGAGACATAGATCTGCCGACGATTGGCGGGATCCATCTCTCGGACGATGAATTTCCTCTCTTCCAGGATCCGAAGGTTGGCGGCGATGTTGGGACGCGTGATATTCAAATCATCGGCCATGACAGAAGGATGCGCGCTTGGGTTCTTCGCAAGATAGACGAGGATGCGATAGTCGGTCTGCATCAGCGGAGCAAAAATGTTGAGCGAGCCGTTGGCGAAGACACGATCCAGAAAACCGGTCAGCCTTTCAACCTTCTGCTTCATTTCATCGGAAATCGGTACGGCCATCAATTCTTCTTGAGACATCATAACGTTGGACCTCTTTTCCGTATTATACCATTTTGGTTATTCTTTTTGAAATAATTTAAAATCAAAACAATTTGAAAGCATGGAAAGCCGTGACAAAAAGCAGAAAAATTGAGGAGTCAAAACCCATTCTTATTATTATTTTCAAAAACGGCTTTACTTATTATTGAAATATTCATCAATGGCTTTTGCAGCCTTTTTGCCAGCACCCATAGCCAATATTACAGTGGCTGCTCCCGTCACCACGTCGCCTCCAGCGTAAACGTGCGGCTTGGTCGTCTCATTCGTTCTTTCATCGATGACAAAGCATCCACGAGCATCCGTCTCGATTCCGGGCGTGGTGCTACGAATGAGAGGATTCGGAGTCGTCCCTAATGCCATGATGACGCAATCGACATCCAGCGTGAATTCGCTTTCCGGAACGGGTTCGGGCCGTCTTCGCCCGGAAGAGTCCGGCTTTCCAAGGCACATACGTTGACAGCGAATCCCGATGACGCGGCCGAAATCCGGATTGCTCTGTCTATCCTCTCCCCTGTCGGACAGGATAGCGATAGGGTTGGTGAGAAAGCGAAACCCGACGCCTTCCTCCTCCGCATGTTCGATCTCCTCTTTCCTGGCAGGAAGTTCCTCTCTCCCGCGCCGATAAACGCAATAGACATCGGCCCCAAGCCGCCTTGCCGCCCTGCAGGCATCCATGGCGACGTTGCCACCACCGACGACGGCGACTTTCCGAGGATGGAAAATAGGAGTCTCGCTTTCGGGAAGATAGGCCTTCATGAGATTGATCCGTGTCAGAAACTCGTTGGCAGAATAGACACCGTTGCTATCCTCGCCCGGAATTCCCATGAAGCGGGGAAGACCGGCCCCTGTCCCGATAAAGCAGGCCTTGAAGCCTTCCTCCTGCATCAGTTCGTCTATAGAGAGAGTCTGTCCGATGACGACATCCGTCACGATTTTGACGCCGAGCTTCTTTAAGCCTTCGATTTCATATTCGACGATCTTTTTGGGCAGGCGGAATTCCGGAATGCCGTACATCAAGACCCCTCCTGCAACATGAAGCGCCTCGAAAACGGTGACATCATAGCCTTTTTGGGCAAGATCGCCGGCACAGGCGAGACCGGAGGGGCCAGAACCGACGACAGCGACTTTTATGCCGTTGGGAACGATTCTCTTTTTCTCTTCCTTGCCCTGAAGGCGATGGAAATCGGCGACGAATCTTTCCAGACGTCCGATCGCCACCGGCTCCATGTGGCCGCAAGGCTTGCCCTCCTTCAGGATCGGGATCCTGCTTCTGACGCAATTTCCCTCGCACTGTCTTTCCTGGGGGCAGACTCTTCCGCAAACGGCGGGAAGAGAGCTGGAGAGCGCGATGATCGAATAGGCTTCGTCGAATTTCCTTTCGGAGACTTTCTTCAAAAAGCCTGGGATGTCGATTCCGACAGGACAACCACGGACGCAAGAAGGATTGCGGCAAGAAAGGCATCGTCTTGCCTCCGCAACGGCCGTCTCCTCGTCATATCCCAAAGTGACCTCGTCGAAATCGCGACACCTTTCTTTGGCGTCTCGCGTCGGCATCGGATGCCTTGTCGGACTATTGTCAATCATGTAGCGTCTCCTTGAAGAGGTTGCATTCTTCGCCATACTTTTTTCTTTCCCAGGAACGATACATCGCATTCCGCATCATCGCAGAGTCGAAGTCGATCAAATGACCGTCAAAATCCGGGCCGTCTACACAGGCAAAACGCATTTTTCCATCGACCATGACGCGGCATCCCCCGCACATCCCGGTGCCGTCGATCATGATGGGATTCATGGAGCAGATCGTCTTGATACCGAAAGACCTCGTTCGCTCACTGACCGCCTTCATCATGGCAAGAGGACCGATGGCAAAGACGCAGTCAAACCTTTCTCCATCATCGATTCTTTCTAACAGAGCATCTGTGACAATTCCCTTTCTCCCCCACGATCCATCGTCCGACATCGGAACAAAGATGTCCGAAAAAGATCGAAATTCCTGTTCCAGAATGACAAGAGAGGCATCGCGAAAACCGGCGATGGCCGTGACATGCGCTTCTTGCGTGCGTAGGGCCTTGACGATAGGCAGGGCGATAGCGCAACCGACGCCTCCGCCGATGACGCAGACGTTTTTCAACCCCGTCAATTCCGTCGGTCTCCCCAAGGGTCCGACAAAATCGGCCAAAGTCTCCCCGACACGCTTTCGCTCGAGCCTGGCGGTTGTTGCGCCGACCACCTGGAAGATGATTTCGACAGTCCCCTTCTCAGGATCCGTTCCGGCGATGGTCAAAGGGATTCTCTCCCCATTGGAGTCCACGCGAAGGATGATAAATTGGCCGGCCTTGGCTTTCACGGCAACGCGAGGGGCCTTGATCTCCATGCGGGACACAGTGGGGTTGAGCCTTTCCTTGCAGACGATTTCAAACATGTTCTCCGTCCCTTTCCAATCGAAGTATAGTTTCCCGATATCCGGGTTTCAACGTCTTTTCCGCCTTTTTGCTATTCCCATATCCTTCTAAAACAGCTTATAATTTTTGAGAACAAAAGAAGGTAACAGAGCCATGGAAATCAAACTGCGCCTCGACTCCAACAAGATTTATCACAAGGAGTTCACAGGGACCAAGCCGGGATACGACGCCTTGCAGGTCGATACTTTCCTCGATATCGTCATGAAGGATTACGAAAGCTTCGAAAAATATCTCAAAGAAAGCCGTAAGGAGACAGAAGATCTCAAAAATCGCGTCGCCATGCTTCAGGAGGAACTCGTCAAGGTCAAAACCGAGAACGCCGGACTGAAGAACAAGCTCTCAGGCATCTCGCAGAACGCCGATGCGGGAATGAACAACCTCGAGCTTCTCAAGAGGATATCGGCACTGGAAAAAGCCCTCTCGAAAGCCGGAATCAACCCGACGACGATCGAATGAGGCATGAGCCGGAAGAAATCCCTTCCGGCTTTCTTTTTTCCTAACAAAAGAAAGCTACAAATATTATAATAATTAAGCCGGCCCGGATGACTGCAGGGACCCTGTGTCCTTGAGGAAAGTCCATGCTCGCGCCCCCTGCGATGGGGACAGTGCCTGCTGCCAAAGGAAACGATAACTTTGGGCATGGGAAACCATGACGGCGAGGAAGAATCTAAACCTTCGGGCACGATGTCTTCCTCCTAAGGCTCCACAGTGACGAAACTCCGGGAAACCGGAGGAATGCAACGACGGAAAGCCCCGCAAGCGAGAAACCTAAATTTTGGTAAGGGAAGCGCCGACCGGGAAATGAACCGGGAGGGGCAGGCGAAAGCCTAGATAAATTGTCATCCTCGACATAACATGGCTTACAGGGCCGGCATCAACGTGAAATAGGAGAAAATATGAATACACCGAACAAGATTACGATCGGAAGATTCGTCATGACCTTCCTGATGATCCTCATCTATTGTCTCTCCTTCATCCCCGGTTCGGAAAGTTTCGCGCCGAACCTCGGCACGACCGGCTTCTCCTGGATCGATCTTGTCAGCGCCGTCATATTCGTCCTTGCGGCCGTCAGCGACTCCATCGACGGCCATATGGCCAGATCCCGCAACCTCGTGACCGACTTCGGCAAGTTCATGGATCCCCTCGCGGACAAGTTCCTCGTGGATTCCGCCCTCGTCCTCCTCACCACAAAGGCCACCCTTGACGGAAACTTTCTTCTCTTCCCGCTCATCACGGTCCTCTTCATCGGAAGAGACCTGGCCGTGGACGGTCTGCGCATGGTTGCGACAAGCAAAGGGAAGGTCTTGGCCGCCAACGTCTACGGAAAGGTGAAGACCGTCCTGCAGATGATCGTCATCCCCATCATCTTCCTCAACGGCTTCCCCTTCAACTATTTCGATTTCCAAGGGCTCGGGAACTTCCAATACACCTACGTGATCACCAATGTCCTGGCCGCCATCGCCCTTGTCGCCTCCTTGGTCTCGGGCGTCATCTACTTCATCCAAAACAAAGATGTTCTCAAAGAAGGAGGAAAATAGAATGGAAGCCAAGGACATTCTCGACCGTCTGGTCGAAAAGGGATGGACCCTCTCAGCAATGGAGAGTCTGACAGGAGGTCTCTTCGCCGCCTCCTTCACGGCAATTCCGGGCGCCAGCCAGGCCTTCAAGGGAAGCCTTGTGACCTATTGCGACGAAGCCAAGGAACAATTCGGCGTGAAAAAGGAGACGATCTCTGCCCACGGGGCCATCAGTGCCGAATGCGCCGAGGAGATGTGCCTTTCAGCAGCCTCACTCTTCCAAAGCGACGTGAGCATCGCCTTCACCGGAAACGCCGGCCCGTCCGCATCGGAGGGAAAGCCCGTCGGCCTTGTCTACGTCGCCATCCTCGTGCAGGACAAGATCAGCTGCTACCGCCTGGACTTGCAGGGCGACAGAAAGGAAATCCGCCGTCGGCTCATCGACTTCGCCTTCCATGCCCTCGATGAAAAACTTGCGGAAATAGCCTAGAAGACGAAAGTTTCGTCCCAATAATGATTGAAGGAGCGTGACCAACATGGAAAAGAAGACCAAGGAAGTCGAAGAGAAGAAGACCCGCGAAGACAACGACAAGGCCGTGGAGGCCACGATTCGGGAAATCCGCAATTATTACAATGACAAAGGGATCATCATGAAGATGGGGGAAAGCCCCGAGAAGGATGTCCGCGTCATCAATTCCGGTTCCCTCCTCCTGGATGCCGCCCTCGGCGTCGGCGGTTATCCCAAGGGCCGCATCATCGAAATCTATGGCCCGGAATCCTCCGGAAAGACGACTCTCGCCCTCGAAGCGATCGCCCAGGCCCAGGAGGCCGGAGGCCGCTGTGCCTTCATCGATGCGGAACATGCCATCGATCCCGAATATGCGAAGACTCTCGGCGTCGACATCGACAGTCTCATCCTCTCCCAGCCCGACTACGGCGAACAGGCTTTGGAGATCGTGGACATGCTTGCCAAATCCAACGCCATCGACTTGATCGTCGTGGACTCCGTCGCTGCCCTGGTCCCGAAGGCGGAGTTGGAAGGAACCTTCGAGGATTCCAGCGTCGGCCTGCAGGCGCGATTGATGTCCAAGGCCTTGAGAAAGCTCGCCGGCATCCTTTCCAAGACAAGCTGCACCGTCATCTTCATCAACCAGCTCCGCGAAAAGGTCGGCGTCATGTACGGCAATCCGGAGACGACGACAGGCGGACGCGCCCTGAAGTTCTATGCCACGATCCGAATTGAGATTCGCCGCGGCGAGCAGATCAAGGAAGGGGACAAGTACGTCGGGAACATCGTCAACGTCAAGGTCGTCAAGAACAAGGTCGCCCCTCCCTACCGTTCCTGCAAGATTTCCCTCATCTTCGGAAAGGGGGTCAGCCACGACAACGAGCTCGCCCAGCTTGCCGTGGACTATGCCATCGTCGAGAAGAGCGGTTCCTGGTTCAGCTACCAGGGCGAGAGACTGGGTCAAGGCATAGCGTCCGTCTACGAATTCTTCAATGCCAACCCGGACAAAAAGGAAGAGGTCGAGAATCTCGTCAAAGAAAGACTCTCGGGAAAAAAGAAGGAAAGCTAAAAGCCTAGGCCGCCTTATGGCGGCTTCTTTTTCTTTTCCGCCGAAAAAGCCCTTTCGAGATTTTGATTTTTAGGCTGACGAAAGCCGGCTGATTATTATATAATTGAAAAGATACAGGTATCTCTGCTTGTATCTTTGATATAAAAGTTTTTTTGACATAGAACTACCTCATTCAGATAGAGAAAGTCATCAAAATCTTTTCATCAAGAGAGTTCCCCTGGCACCGGAACAGCAAATTTTTTTGAGCGTGCCAAGAAAGGAAAAACAGAAATGCCAAGTTGGGCCATTGCAATCATTGCTGTCGTCTGCTGTTTGGTCGGTGTCGGCATCGGCTGTGCGGTCACCTTCCTTCTGCTGAAGAGAAAGAAAGACTCCGCTATGAAGCAGGCCGATGCGCTTCTGGAAGGCGCCAAGGAAAAGTCCGAAAGACTCCTGGAGAACGCCAAGCTCGAAGCCAAGGCGGAAAAGGAAGAACTCCTCCGCAATGCCGAGAAGGACATCAGCGAGAGAAAGAAGCAAGTCCTCCAGACGGAGAACAAGCTCGACCAGCGCGAAAACGCCCTCGACAAGAGGGAGGATGCCATCATCCAGCGCGAGGAATTCATCGACCAGAAGAGAAATTCCCTGGAGGCTCGCGAAGAAAGCCTGTCCGCCAAGGAAAAAGACTATCAGGCCAAGGTCGAGACTCTCGACAAGGAGCTTGAGCGCGTCGCCGGACTGTCGATGGAAGACGCGAAGAAGGAGATCCTGGCGAAAGTCGAGGAACGCGAAGCCAAGCGCATCGCCCTCTATCGCGAACAGATGGAAGAAGAGGCCGAAAGCCAGGTCCAGGACAAAGCCAAGGCCATGCTCGCCATGGCGATGGACAAATTCGCCCAGGACGTCACAAGCGAGCATTCCACCTCCACCGTCGCCCTGCCTTCCGACGAAATGAAAGGAAGGATAATCGGACGCGAGGGAAGGAACATCAAATCCATGGAGCAGATCTTCGGCGTCTCCCTGATCATCGACGACACCCCGGAGACGATCACCTGTTCCTGCTTCGATCCCATCCGCCGGGAAAAGGCGAAACTGACCCTGGAAGCCCTCATCAAGGACGGACGCATCCAGCCCGGACGCATCGAGGATCTCTACCGAAAGATTTCCACCGAATTCGACGATTCCTTGAGAAGGATCGGCGAACAGACCGTCTTCAAGCTCGGCCTCCCGAGAATCTCCGGCGGTCTTCTCCCCTACATCGGACGTCTGAAGTACCGTACTTCCTACGGCCAGAACGTCCTCGACCACTCCATCCAGGTCGCCTATCTTTCTTCCGTCATGGCAGCTGAGCTCGGTTTGGATCCCGTCATGGCAAAGAGGGCCGGACTTCTCCATGACATCGGAAAGGCCATCGACGCCGAGCAGGAAGGAAGCCACGTCCAGCTGGGAAGTCAGCTGGCCAAGAAGTTCAACGAGCCGGAGGCCGTCATCAACGCCATCGAGTCCCATCACGGCGATGCCCCGAAAAAGTACCTGACGAGCGAACTCGTCCAGGCGGCCGACACGCTCTCCGCCGCCCGTCCCGGTGCCAGAAGCGAAACGTTGGAGACCTACATCAAGAGACTGGAACAGATCGAAGGCATCTGCAAGAGCTTCGACGGCGTCCAATCGAGCTACGCCCTCCAGTCCGGTCGCGACGTCCGCGTCATGGTCGTTCCCGAGAAGATTTCGGACGAGGACGCCAAGGCGATGGCGATCCAGATTCGAGACAAGATCGAAAGCGAGATGCAGTTCCCCGGCCAGATCAAGATTTCCGTCATCCGTGAGACGAGGGCCGTCCAAGTTGCAAAATAACGCGATCCGGATTCTCTTCCTGGGGGATGTCGTCGGTCCCCTGGGAAGGAAGGCCGTCCGTTCCTATCTCGCCACCCATCGGCAGAAGGACGGAATCGACTTCGTCATCGCAAACGGAGAGAATGTCACGCATGGGCATGGCCTTTCCTATGAGCACTACAAGGAGCTTCTCGCCTGTGGCGTCGATTGCCTGACGAGCGGCAACCACTTCTTCAACGCGAAGGATGCGTTCAATCCCAAGTGCGACTTCTCACGTGCCCTCCGGCCCTACAACTTCGATCCCTCCTGCCCTCTGAAAGGCACGCGATGCTTTGATGTCAACGGCATCTCCGTCCGTGTCACCAATCTCATCGGTCGCGTCTTCATCAACATGAGCCAGTCCAACCCTTTCTATGATCTCGAGAAGATCGTGAAGGAAGACGGAGGCAAGTCGATCCACATCGTCGACTTCCATGCCGAGGCGACAGCGGAGAAACGCTGCCTGGCGGAAGCCTTCGACGGCAGGATCGCCGCTCTCTTCGGGACGCATACCCATGTCCAGACAAACGATGCCAAGCGCCTCTCCAGAGGAACGCTCTTCCTGACGGACGCCGGCATGAACGGCGCCTATGACTCCGTCCTCGGCGACTGCAAGGAAAGCTCCATCCGGCGGACGATGACGGGCCTCCCTGCCCAGCTGGATGTTCCGCGCATAGGAAGAATGCAGGTCAACGGCATCCTCTTCGACATCGACATCAATAGCCATCGTGCGGTGGACTTCCGTCTGGTCAACGAACTCCTGGAAGATTGAAGGGCCGATTCCTGTCACGTCGGCCCTTTTCTCGTATGAGAATTCTTCTTGTAAAGAAAATTGAAAATAGTATAATAATGATTTGAAAGAGGTTTATCTAAAATGACCACATTAAAAGCTAGCGGAAACACTCAGATTCAGAAGCTTGCCGGTGCCATCGCCGGTAACATCCGTCAGGAAGGCGAAGTCCAGATCTCCTTGGTCGGTGCCAGCGCCCTCAACCAGGCCATCAAGGCTTGCATCGTCGCCAGAAGATTCCTCAAGGATGATCCGACCCCCAGCGATATCGCTGTCCAGCCGGAGTTCCTCATGCAGAACTTCTCCGAGCCTGCCGCCACCGAGAACAGAGAAGTGACCACCATCATGCTCCACATCCACAAGGTCGAATTCGATCCTGCCCACGCTGTCTCCAGCGACGTTCCTCATCACGAGGAAGGCGAAGCCACTCTCTAAAAAACAAGGCGCGATGAAGAATTGCCGTCTCGTATCGCTTCCCTCGCTTAAGGAAGCGGCCTGGCGGAATCCTCAGCCGGATCTCCCTTTGAAAAGGGAAAAGTTTCGTCCATCAGCTTTTCTTGTCTCATGGGGACAAGGAAAGCTTTTTTGTATCAGGACCTACGGCTGCCAGGCAAACGTCAGGGATTCCGAAATGCTCCGACACCGCCTCCTTCTCCTCGGCATGAAGGAGACGGACGATTTCGAGAAGGCGGATTTCGTCCTTTTCAACACGTGTGCCATCCGTGAAAATGCCGAAAACCACCTTTACGGCGAACTGGGAAGGGTCAAGGGAATCGCCTTGAAAAAGCCTGATCTTTTCGTCGCTGTCTGCGGCTGCGTGATGCAGGAGGAAAAGCCTGTCCGGTACATTCTGGACCATTTCGGCTTCATCTCCCTCGTCTTCGGCACAAACAATATCGATGCCTTCTATGATCTCCTGGAAGAAAGCCTCAAGGCGAAAGGCCTCTATGTCGACGTTCGCTCGGCGCCGGAGGCCATCGTCGAAACGGAAGGCGATGACACCGCCGGAAGGCAAAGCCGAATCACGGCTTTCGTCGACATCGCCTATGGCTGCGACAAATTCTGCACCTACTGCATCGTCCCCTATACCCGCGGCAAGGAGAGATCCCGAAAGAAAGAAGACATCGTCAGGGAAGTCCTCATGCTAAAAGAGAAAGGCTATCGGCAAGTCACCCTTTTGGGACAGAACGTCGACTCCTACGGAAAGGACTTCGGGGACAACTATGCCTTCGCCGATCTCCTCGATGCCGTGGCGGGGACAGGCATCGACCGTATCCGCTTCACTACCCCCTATCCCTCCGACTTCAATGAAAAGGTCTTTGATGTCATGGCGAAGCATCCCAACGTCATGCCCTCCCTTCACCTTCCCGTCCAGTCGGGGTCGGACATCGTCTTGAAACGCATGAATCGCCGCTATACCCGAAAACAATATCTGGATATCGTCCATGCCCTCCGGGAGAGACTTCCCGACGTCTATCTCACCACCGACATCATCGTCGGATTCCCGGGGGAGACCGAGGAGGATTTCCTGGATACGCTCTCTCTTTGCGAGGAATGCCGTTATGACGGGGCCTTCACCTTCATCTTCTCACCGCGTCCCGGCACACCGGCAAGTCGGATGAAGGATGACACCCCCGATGAAGTCAAGCACGAAAGATTCGAGCGTTTGAAAACCCTCATTGACAGCTTATCTGAGGAGAGTGCGAAAAAGATGGTCGGCACCATCCAAGAAGTTCTTTTCGAAGATGTTTCAAAGAGAGACACTGGCATGATCTCTGGATACGATAGGCACGGGAAGCTTGTCCACGTCAAGGGCGATTTGTCCCTTGTCGGCCAGACAAGAAAAGTCCGCATCGTCGAAAGCCACACCTACTCCTTGATCGGTGTCATCGATGACTGAACAGGCTCTGCTGGAAAAGATCGACAGGTTCTTGGAAGACTTCCTTTCCTTGCCAGAGACAAAACGCTATCTCGCCCTCAAGGATGCCGTCGAGAAGGATGGTCGCCTTGCCAGTCTCCTCAGCGAGGTTCAGGCCCTCCAGCAAGAGGCAAGGAAGGCCCCATACGATAAAAGGAAGGCGCTATTGGAAAGAGCCAAAGCGCTTCACGATCGTTACGAAGATGATCCCCTCGTCGTCAATCTGCGTTCCGGCAGGGAGGTTCTTCTCTACCTGCTGGAACCGATTAGACGGCTCACGCTATAGGAGGGAACAGGAATGAAAGAAAAGAAGGAAGAATCGTTCACCCCGATGGTGGAACAGTACCTCAGCTTCAAGAGGCAATACGGCGACATCATCATCTTTTTCCGTATCGGCGACTTCTACGAGATGTTCCTCGACGATGCCAACACCTGTTCCAAGGAGCTTCAGCTCTTCCTGACATCCAAGTCCTGCGGGAACGGAAAACGCATCCCCATGTGCGGCATCCCGCACAGGGCCTATCTCTCCTATGCCCAGAAGCTTGTCGACCGTGGCTACAAGGTCGCCATCTGCGAGCAGGTCGAGGATCCCAAGGCGGCCAAGAAGCTCGTCAAGAGGGACGTCATCCAGATCATATCCCCCGGTGCGAACCTGGATCTCAATGACAAGGGCAGCAACTACATCGCCGCCTTGGGCATTTATGGAAAGCTCGCCGTCTTGAGCTATGCCGACCTGACGACCGGCGAGATGTTCTCCCTCAACCTGGAACCGACCAAGGAAAGAATCCTGGAGGAACTCCTCTTCCTCGACATCAAGGAACTCGTCCTCCCGACTTCCTTCGACAGCACCGTCATCCTCTACATCAAGAACAATTCCCAGGTTCCGATCTCCTATTTCAACGATGCCTCGACAAGCATCGAGATGGAATCCCTCTTCGTCAATCTGAAGGACGAGCGGCAGGTCGATTGCTCCGCGCGTCTCTACAATTATTTGACGAACATGGAAAGAAGGCCTCTGGACTACTTCAAGCCCGTCAAGAACCTGATGGGAGAGAAGAGGATGCGCGTGGACTACTCCGCCCAAAGCAACATGGAGTTGGTCAAGAGCCTGGAAGGCAAGACGTTCGGAACCCTTTTCTGGCTTCTGGACAAGACCAAGACGCCGATGGGAAGCCGCTACCTCAAGAACCGAATCGTCGCCCCGATGGCAGACGAGAAGGAAATCGAGGCCTCGCTAGACATCACCCAGACCTTCGTCGACAATTTCGTGGAACGGGAAAAGCTTCGCGAGGATCTTTCCGGCATTTTCGACATGGAGAGGCTGATCGCCCGGATGGGATACGAAAACTGCAACGGACATGACCTCCTCCAGCTCAAGCGTTCCCTTTCCGCCGTTCCTCTCATCCGGAAAGATCTGGAGAAACTACCGTCATCCAAGGCCGTCGAGGCCCTTCTTTCCAGCCTCGGCGAATATGACGGACTCGTCGATCTTCTGGAAAGAGCGATCCGCGAAGACTGTCCGCTGACGATCACCGAAGGCGAGATCTTCAAGCCTGGCTACGACCCGAGACTGGACGAGCTGATCGCGCTCAACAGCGACGACAAGACCTGGATCGCGGCCTTGGAGGCCAAGGAAAAGGAAAAGACCGGCATCAAGACGCTGCGCGTCGGCTACAACACCGTCTTCGGCTACTATATCGAAGTCAGCGCCGGCCAAGTCAAAGA
>DVNL01000013.1 GCA_018714385.1 Candidatus Enterosoma merdigallinarum
AAATTATCGCCTATCATTACAGTATCTAAATTTGCTTGTTTTTGGGAAACGTATCTAATTAATCCCTCTGCTTTCGTCATTTTTTCATCAGCCGAACAAAATACTTCAAATTCTGGAATTTTCGCAAAACAATGCTTCAAAATCTTCTCAAGTAAACTTGCTGGCCCATAATAGTCGCTAATAATAATCAATTTTATATTCTCTTTTTTTAAGAATAGAAAAAACTTCTGTGCATTTAGACAAGGAGTGCATTCTTCTAGCTCGGTCTTTTCAAGCAAAGCATAAGCATTTTCAAAAAGGACATTGTTTTTGCTTGCCTTTTCGACTCCAACATGCATCAGAAGTGCATTTAAACTCGCAGCAAGTGAATCGGCACCAGTTAAATACGCATAACACAATTGTAGCCATTCATTTTGTTCAAAAAACAAATTTAACTGGTTTTCTACCAGCTCTTTCAGCCTTAGAAAAAAGAGAGTATTGGAGTGTTTTCTTCTTATAATTGTCTCAAAGAAATCACAAAAGACGATTTTTCTACCGACAAGTTTGTTTCTTATGTTCATCAGTTCTCTTTCAGTCATCAGCTTTACCTCTCTTTTGGTTTAATCAACTGCATTAGCAAAAAAGGCTTCTAGATACGAAATAAAGTAAGGAGTCCACCAGTTTCTGTACCCTGCCAATTTGGGGTGTATACTATCATCCATCGCCCAATCAAAATAAAGATCAGAAACTGCATTGTTAAAGGCATCATCATAAAACAGATTTATAATTTCGACATCAAAATTTGAAAAAGTATCATACTTATCTATAAGTGAGTAGACTTTATCAAGCAAGACAGTATACCAATCTGGATTAAAGAATCCCGCCTGCCTGCTTCCGCTGTTTTCATAAAAGCTCTGTGTGCAGAGGAAGATTGGACAATCCCAAGTATTTTCAATATAGTTAACTATATATTCTAAAGACCCAAGAGTTGTAGAAACATCAAATGAATTTAAATTAATATTGGTTTGACTCGATAAATCCCCCATGTTTTTATAATTCAGAGAAGAAACATCATTTACAGAGATTTGAATGAAAAAGCCATCGATTTCTTTGTCTGGTTTTAATGTCGTTCCACTTACAACCCTCGACAAAAATGACAACGGATCATTATCTATACACTGAAGTTTTGTTCCTGAAATAGCATCCTTAACACAGAGACACCCGGTCGTCTTAGATAAGAATTCAGATACTGCCACCCCGTTAGTGCTTGACCCATAAATTACTGAATCACCTAGCCAATAAAAAGTTTTCCCCTCAAGGCAAGAGCCTGCTGTCGTGTTTTCTATATTGAACTTGTCATCATTAGCATCATATTGAAGATCATCTGAATTGATAAGGTAGTTGGGGGAAAAAGATGTGGAAAAATATAAACTAGAGTTTGTTTTTTGGTCACAGCCAGCAACAAGCGACATGGTCATTACAACATTCAGAAGGATACCTAAGTTTACTTTTCTCAAGTTATATCTCTTAGTCTGTTTCATTGTCTATTTTGTGTTAACTCCAATAAAAGCTTGTTCGTTTTTATATAGATTATGTAACAAAGTCTCGCATCTTATTGTATATATATTAATCAAAAATACCACTTTAGTTGCACCGGTGTTTCCACAACTTTTCGTTTATCTCATAAACTTCTTAAGAAACCATGGTGTGTATTCGTGACAATAACGAAGGCGGAATTTAGTGTTTATAAATTTCAGAGTATTTATAAACTAGCCTCTTCTGACTAAGCAATCTAGAGAATTTCTCGAGCACTTTTTACTTAATCCTTCCTTAGAAATTTCATTTCAAATTTTTTTACTATTCCATTTGAGGCTCTTGTTGTACAACGACTGATGGTTTCCTTAAATAAAGCTGCAATTAAAGACGAAGTCACGAATAAAACAACCGCCAATCCAAAAATTATCAATAATACATAATTCCAATTCATTCTCTCATACAGCCAAACATAAATATGCGGCTGAATTAATCGTGTAAAAAGCAAATTATTGTGAATCACATATATGTAAAGACTTAATGAGGAGAAATAATTAATAATTTTGGACTTGAAATGAACACGATTAAATAAGTTGAACATAGCTAACGCAATTGAAAAAAGGAAAATACTGTTGTTTTTATTCCAATGTTTGCCCATAGTGGCTAGGATTTCAATCTTTGTACCTAGAAATTCAGTGAGAATTACTATGCCAATAAACCCTATGGTTCCCAAAAGAAGTAGCGCAACATTCAAGCGTTTATTGGCACAAAATCTTGAGCCGAACTTTCTTAAAAAACCAACAATTAGGTACACAATTAAAAATGTTATTAAGTCATTCGAGAAAAAAGCATTATAAATATAGGCAACACAAAAATACATAATAAGAGAAGTAACCGAAAAAATCACAGCTTGCTTTTTGTTTGCTTTTTCTATAATGAAATTTAAAAAAGGATGAACAGCATATAGAATCAGATAGCATGGGATAAACCAATTATTAGTAAAAATGTTTGGAAAAAAAGATCTAATAACATTTTTCCACCCTACGTCTATCCTTCCAACTAAACAGAATATAAGCCAAATTACCGAAATAAACCACACATCAGCAATCATTTTTAATATTTTTTGTGGCTTGACTTTTGAACTTCGTGACAAAAACCAAGAAGAACATATTAGAAAAATAAGATTTCCTAGTTGTCCAAACGCAGACAATATCACTTCCACAATTAGTATTGGATTCATCGTAGCAATAGTCAGGTCGTTAAAAATACCATCAGATCCAATTATTTCCGGATGCAAATAACCCAATCCATCAAAACTATGGCATATTACGATGAAAAAAATCGCTATGAGTTTGAGTAACTCAACGCTAGATTCTCTAGTTTCGGAAGCTTTTTTAGGACTCAGGCTCTCTTCTCTCTCCTTCATATAACACCTCCTTTTTGCGAAGTTTTGGACTAACAAATCCATTATAACCCCGAATTTTCGCAACAGCAGCCTCTTTTTTGACAACTAGAAGGTCGTCAAGAATAGAAATGTCAAACAGCCCAATCATAACTGGAATCATATATGGAGAAGTGAAATATTGTACAAGGCCACTAAAACAAAAAATCACCAAACTAACACAGGCAAGAAACAATGACTTTTTTTTGATTTGCAACTTCATCGAGCGCAAGAAAAATAATATACTTAGACAAAAGCCAAGAATCCCAATATTAGCCAAAACTTGTATTACCATCCCATGACAATATACGGTGCCAATTCCAATTCCCAAAATGGGTGACTGAACAAATGCTTGAACAGCTAAAACAAGAGATCTGCTTCTAAAGCCAGCAGAATTATAATTTGTCTTTAAAGAAATAAAATCGATCACTTTTTCAAATACAGATTGAAAATTCAGGGCACAAACAATCAATACAGATATAATCAAGAAGCCAAAGAGCAATCTATAAACAAAAGTTGTATAAGTTTTCGACAAAATAGTCTTCATGAAAATAAGAAAGAAAAAGACTAGAGAAATAACAATTCCAGTTGTACTAGTAGAAAGAAAACATACCAAAACTCCTAATACCAACAAGATAAACTCTTTCCAAGTTAATGTGGATCGTCTATACACGTAACAAAACAATGGCATGATCATTATTATTGCAGAGGGCTCTTGTAACCAGGCTTGGCAGCTCTTAATTCCAAACGCTGAATACTCCGCCACTCCTTCTTGCAGAGAGAAAACAATTCTGATAAATGCTGTAGCGTCATGTTGGTTGACCCCAATAATATTAACAAGTATCGATTGAATAATAAGAAAGACAATAAACAGATAATAAAATTTGAGTATGACGCTCCACATCCTTTTTTTGTCAAAGGGATTAAAAAAATCCGAGTTTGCAATTAAAAAAACAATAAAAATTAAAAAAAAGCAAAAATGTTTAACAACATTTATGTCCAAAACTGGTGTTTTTAATTGAGAAGTTATATCAAAAAAAACGTCAGTATTGCTTTGATTAAGTAATAAAACTTTTGGATTATTTAGACCTAAAAGAAGGAAGAAAATCTGAACAAGCATGCCCACAGACAAAAAAAAGCCAAGGATAATTAATTTATTGTTTCTACCGTTAATAATCCGCGACACAGAAAAAAGTATAGATATGATACTAAAATAGATATAGATAGGCATCCCTATAAATGGATCTACAGAAGAAAAGAAAAAAAACGATAAAATTATCGTTTCCAAAAATATTAGAAATCGTATCCTCGATTTCTGAAACAACAGAGAATACAGAAAAAATAGAATACTAAAATAAAAAAGCATAAGATAAGTATATCATTTTTCTTAAAGGAAGGTCTTCGATTTAATTGTTTTTAATAGCGAGAAGGATCAACAAAAGTGTTACTAATGAATACTTTTTGAATTTGAATCTTTACCTAGATTTCCGCAAAGAAGTGTATCCCCAACACGCTTAGGCAGCAGGCTTGCCGACCTCTTTCGGCATCTCCAATCCCAGCCTCCCGAGCACCTCGTTGACCACCTTCTGCGGCTCGCTCACGATTCCCGTCCCGTCCGGGTAGACGCTGATCTTCACGTTGCGGAAGTATTTCAGGCACTCTCTCAGCCCTATGTGCCGCTTCTCCTTCGGCTTGCGGCCCCTGCCCGAGTGCGGCTGAGGCTTTCCGCTCAGCTTGCTCTGAAGCCATCTCGACGCCATGGTGGCGAGGAAGGCCACGAGCACGTGGCCCTGCATGGCCTCCTCCGAGTGGGTCCTGATGGGGAGGACGTTGGCCTCGTTCTTGGCGAGGTCGAATATCTGCTCTATCCCCTGCCGCGCGTAGTAGCTCGGGAGCACCTGCGCCCTGCCCAGCTTTTTCGTGGAGGCGAGCACGAAGATCCCGCTCCGCGAGTGCTCCCTGAAGATCTCCGAGATTCCCTTCCCGGTGTTGTCCCTCTTCGAGACGCGCATGTCCTCCATGGCCCTCTTCGCCGTGTCCAGGCAGACGTAGCAGAAGCACATCCTTCCCCTGTACCGCTTCTTCCTGCACGCTATGAAGACCAGCCTCCCGTTGTACTCGACGGCGTTCCCCTCCCTGTCCAGGGTCGGATAGAGGTCCTCGAGCAGTTCCCTGTACTCGGTCAGGTTGGAATCCATCCTCGTCATGAAGTCGATCTTCCCCTCCTTGAGAAGGTCCATGTTCTCGGCCGTCATGTACCCCGCGTCGAACAGCATCCCAGAGATTGTCAGCCCCAGCTTCTCGGCTTCCGACAGGCACTTCTCGATCGTGTTCTTGTCAAGGACGTTGCCGGGGATGACATGGTAGTACAGCGGCATTCAGTCGCACTCGCGCACTATGAAGACCAGCCGGGCGCACAGCTCCATGTCGCCCGCGTGCGTCGATATGGCGGTGAAATACATCTGGGCGGTGTTGGGGAAGCCGGTGCTGTCGAGGAGTATCTTGAGGTTGGGGCTGTTGAAGGCCGGGTTCCTCGCCAGCTCGGAGAGGTCGGTCGCCCTGGCGGTCGGGGTCCCCAGAGCCTCGAGCAGCCCGGAGACCCTGCCGTCGGCCACGGATCTCGCCTTCGGGCGCAGGACGGACTGGTAGCTTCCCGAGAGCCAGGCCGGGAACTGGCTGTTGGGCGACCTCTCAAGGACGTAGTAGGAGACGAGCGAGCTTGCGGCGTCCCTGTCGACGCCGGCCGCGTCCGCGGCGGCATCGGCGAGGCGCTCTATCCCGGACTTCGACAGGACCTCGCTCATCAGCCAGGCGTCGCCGAAGTCCAGCGTCGCTACGGGAAACACCTTCGTCCCCGCCGCGGGTGCGGAAGGCTCCTCGATGCGCTCTTTGGCCAGAGACTTCTCGTCGAATCTGAAGAGGCCTTCCCTGTCCCGGAAGATGCGTTTCTCCAGGTCGACCACCCTCCCGAGGTGGATCTCCGTCTTGGTCCTCTTCTTGGCTTTTTTGTCCCATCCGGACCTGACGTATCTCGCGTAGTTCCTCCCTCTTGTCATCTGGGTTATTATCGCCATATGCCGGCCTCCTATGGGGATATATAAGGTGTATCCCACACGGCATGGAAAACGCAATGGCCGGACATCGAAAAAGGCCCTTTTATCGGGCTTTTTGTGGATTGGCCGCAGCCGATGGGCTTTATGGGGTTATAAACGTCCGCGGAAATCTAGTAAACACAAAGAGAATCCCTTTTTAGTTCAAATTGCCCTTAGCAGGCCGAAAGAATGCTCACACCGAAAAGACTAAGACCGACTGGGCCAAAGTTAGCTCTTGGCATCCGGTCGCCAAGTAACTCCTTCTTGCCATAAGCATACTAAACTCCATGCCGTGGTGTCTCCTATGAAAGAACGGCAAAGATCATAGGGCAGATTGAGAATGGCCCGGACGATTAGATTTGAAATTCATTCTTGACATGAGACCACAATGTAACAAGGGGGACTCGTATGGTCATCGTCAAAAAGATATATTTTGAATTGTGCTAGACAGACAATTAATATAGTATCCAATGCAAGAACAAGACAGAAATGTTTAACCAAGTGGTCATAATCCATGTAAGAACAAATTTAGTTGTTACAAGTCACTAGATTCTAAAAATAACTCTTAAGAATAAGCCAATATAAAAGCTTACTTTTAATACAAAAAGTTTAATTTTTGTGCTTTTTATAAACATTTTGTCATAAATAAGAAAATCATAATAATTTGTTTTATAGCCAGCAATTTTGCTTTTTGGATATATATGATTATGAAGGTAAGTAAAGTCTGTCAACAAAGCTTCTTTATATCCTATACCTTCTAACTTTTTCGCAAGGGAGGCCTCGCCAAAATATAGAAAAATCTCATCACTAAAATATTGAACTTTATTTCCAGCATCATTTCGGAGGCAAAACAAAGATCCTCGAACAAAATCCACTAAAAAATAGCCTTTTCCTTCATCTCGTTTTTGGGGTGTGTCTTTTACAATCTTTCTAAGACCTAAGTTTGCGAGAATCTCGTTTTTAACCGTTGGAAAATTGTAAAACATTTGTCTGTACTTCCCATTCTCTATCATTTGGCAGCTTACAACTGCAACATCCCGATGAGTTTCCAAAAAAGCGATAAACGCTACTATTGCAGCTTCTTGGACAACAACATCAGAATTAACTTGCAAGATATATTTAAATTTTTCCGGTGGTAATTTCCTAAACCCGATGTTAACGCCTTTGTTGTAGCCTACATTTTCTTTATTAAATACAATTTCAACATTTGAAGGCAAGTGGTAGTTATCAAATATTTTTCTTTGCTTTTCTTCTGATTTGTTATCGACAACTATAATTCGATTAATACATTTATATTTGCCAATTGTAATAGCCAATTCACACACTCTTTTCGTATCGTTATAATTTAAAATGACGCAACCAACCCCTTTCATTTACCTGCCTCCATTGTTATAAATGATATAATAAATAAAACACTTTTATAAACCTATTTCTCCTTGAATCTTAGTAAAAACAACTGACAAATGCTTAACTTTTTTCGTTGGCCTTCTATAAGTGGATTTTCGCATTATGTTTTATAAAATGATATTGTAAAATGTTCACCTCGTATCCAAAGAAAAAGGGGGATAATTTATGGCTATGCCTAAGACTAAAATCAATCAAGAAGCTAATCAAGTTTTTACTTCTTTTCAAACAAAAGATTCTCTTTTTATTAAGAAGCTAATATGTCGGCTATTTAGAAACAGTCGATACTATCGCTACCAACTAATAAAGTCTTTTCGCTATTTCAATTATTATCAAAGCTTATCTGGGCATATTTTGAAAAAGCTCTATTGGGGACGAAAATATGGTAAATATTCCCTTTTAACCAATTGCCAAATCAATTGTGACAATATCGGCGAAGGACTTTATATTGAACATACACCTATCGTAATCAATATGGCTTCCATAATTGGGAATAACCTCCGCCTTATCGGAAACAACTGTATTGGCGGAGGGGGACGAGGAGCACCTACAATTGGGAATAACGTTACCTTGGGATACGGAGCAATAATCATTGGCGATGTCACGATCGCCGATAATGTTATAATTGGAGCAGGGGCTATTGTTACAAAATCAATTGAAGAAGAAGGCGCTATCGAGTGGGAATAAACCAGATTTTGCCCAAGAAATAATGCCAAAGGACATATTATGAAACCGGTAATTGCTCAAATATTGACAAAAGGGGTTAATGGAGGCGTTGAAGCGGTCGTTTTAAATTATTGCCGTCACCTCTCTGATAGTTTTCACTTTATCTTTCTAATTGAAAATGAATCTGAGATAGTCAATTCGAAGGTCATAAATAGCATCGGTGGAGAACTAGTCATTGTTCCGCCATATAAACATTTGCTTGAATACACCAAATTTCTTAAGAGTTTTTTCTTATCAAGAAAAGATATCCAGGTTGTTCATAGTAATCTTTCTACGATGTCTTTTCTGCCTTTGCGAACGGCAAAAAAATGCCACATCCCAATTCGAATTTCGGAAGCACATTCCACCGATTCCAAAGCCGAAAAACTGAGATCAGTTTTAAAACATATTTTTAGGCATCTCACCAACAGATATCTCACAGATAAATTTGCCTGTTCTATCCTTGCGGGAGAATTTCAATACGGGCATAGTGAAGTCAACAACAATAACGTCTTTATCCTCCCAAACGCTATAGAAATCTCAAGATTTCGATTTTCCATTGACCAAAGGCTAAAAACGAGACACAAGCTTGGCTTATCTGAATCCGATTTTGTCATCGGACATATCGGGCGCTTTGTCTCCCAGAAAAATCATGCCTTCTTAATCAATATAATGAAACAACTAAATAACAAACAAATTAAACTGCTATTACTTGGTGAAGGGGAAAAAGAAAATGAAATAAGGGAACTCGTAAATCAATTGGGGTTGCAATCACAAGTAATCTTTGCAGGCACAACCAGTCATCCCGAAGATTATTATTCTGCCTTTGATTTGTTCTGTCTCCCCTCTCTTTATGAAGGCTTACCTGTTGTTGCCGTTGAAGCACAGGCAAATGGTCTCCCGCTTCTTTTGGCAGACACCATCACAAAAGAGTGCAAAATTTTGCCAACAACTTTTTTCCTTTCAATATCTGATATATCTTCATGGGTAAACAAAATCAGCCAATCTCTATCCTCTCCAAAATCAAGAAATGTCGATATTTCATTGTTTTCCGACTTCGATATTGATGTTCAAAAAGAGAAATTAAGAGCCAAGTATTTTTCTTTGCTGGAGGGGAAAAATGATTGAAAAAACAATCCATTACTTTTGGATCGGTGAAAAACCACTTGGGGAAAAAGAAAAGCATTGCATAGCTACTTGGCATAAATTCCTTCCGGATTATCAAATCATCGAATGGAACGAAAAAAACTATGACTTCTCTTATTGTCAATATATGATAGATGCCATCAAACAAAAAAAATATGGATTTGCCATTGATGTGGCAAGATTAGACATTATCTATCGCTATGGTGGAATTTACTTAGATACTGATGTCGAAATCATACGCCCCTTTGATGAAGCAATTTTGAATCATCCAGCAATCTGTTGCTTCGAGGGCAAAAAGATGGTCAACTTTGGATCTATCTTAGGGGCAGAGAAGGCAAATCCGGTTATTCTAAAACTTTTGGAACAATATAAAACCCGTAACTTCATCTCGAAGGATGGCGTCTTAAACTTGACAACATGTCCTGTATATCAATCCAAAGACTTAAATAAATTTTATGGTTTAAGACTCAATGGGAAGACGCAGAGACTAAAAGACATAACGGTTTTCTCTTCGGAATTCTTTGATCCAAAGAATGTGGAAACAGAAGAAATCAAAATCACCGAAAACACCTATTCCATCCATCAATTTAGCGGCACTTGGCTAACGCCGATTGCAAAGAAAAGACACGAAACAAAAAAGAAGCTCTTGCTTAAGCATAAAATACTAGGACGATTCTATGCCACCATTTATGTTTTCTTCTCTTATCTAAGACATGAGGGCATAAAAACGGTTATAAATAAAATTAAGGAGAAGTTTTAGCAAAAAACAATGTTGGCATGGAAGGCTATACTATTGTTTTTGTAGAGGTCCCTATCAGAGACAACTCTGTCATTGTGACGTCGCAATCTATAATGTGGAGACTAATGCGGTTTATGTCAAAAACACTGCAAGGAGAATAAAATGAAAAACAAATCTATTCAACTCTTCGTCTGTGCCCATAAAGAGGTAGACCGATTCACTTCAGACCCGAATTTCAAATTTGTTGGCGTTGGAACAAAAAAGCATGAAATAGTTTGTGATTGTACTGACGATACAGGAATCAATATTGCTGAAAAAAACGAAAGCTATTGTGAGCTTACCCTCCTATACTGGATATGGAAAAATATCAAAACTGTCGATTATGTCGGGTTAATGCATTATCGTCGGTTCTTCTATCACCCACTTCCATACCTGCTTAAAAGGCAGTTTGTCCCATATTCTTCGGAAGAATTACTAGCTAGTTTGAAAGACGAAAAGACAATTCTCCTTCCCAAGAAATTTAAAGTAAACCATTTTTATTTTTTGAAATCCATATTTCATAAACTACCATTTAAAACTTATAAAGACGTTTTTATCTCTATTAATTTTCCAAAAGATTTAGAAAAGACCAGACAGACCATTCAAGCTTTATATCCAAATTATGTCGATTCCTTTGATAAAGTCTTGAACTCAAAAAGCATTCACTATGGAAACGTCATGGTTTGCTCCACTAAAATCTTTGACGAGTATTGTACTTTCTTATTTACAATTCTTGAACAATTAGAAAAAGAAATCGACATAAGCAATTATATTGGTAATCAAAGAAGGCTTTTTGGATATGTTGGAGAAGTCCTTGTTGATACTTTTTTCCAGAAACACAAAGAAATTAAGATAAAAGAGCTTCCTTTGTGCAATAATGAAGCAAACTTCCATTGGAATCTGAGGAATCTTATTTAAATTATGAAAGGTATCATTCTCGCTGGCGGCTCTGGCACGAGATTGTATCCACTGACGCTCGTGACATCAAAGCAATTACTTCCCATCTATGACAAGCCGATGATTTACTATCCGTTATCCGTTTTAATGATGGCAGGGATTAGAGATATCCTTATTATTTCTACGCCACAAGACACACCTCGATTTGAAGAACTTTTGAAAGATGGAAATCAATTCGGAATCAACCTTTCCTACGCCGTGCAGCCCTCTCCCGATGGACTCGCCCAAGCTTTTATCATAGGAGAAGATTTCATTGGTGATGATGCCTGCGCAATGGTGCTTGGAGACAACATTTTCTATGGCGACGGTCTCATCAAGCACTTAAAGAATTCCGTAAAACGTGCCGAATCTGAGAACAGTGCAACAATATATGGCTATTACGTCAAGGATCCTGAAAGGTTTGGTGTCGTGGAATTTGATAAGGATAACAATGCCACAAAAATCGTTGAGAAGGATCCCCACCCCAACTCCAACTATGCTGTCACCGGGCTCTATTTCTATCCTAAAGGCGTGGCAGAAAAAGCCAAGCAAGTTAAACCTTCTCCAAGGGGAGAACTGGAGATTACCGATCTCAACAACATGTATCTGAAAGAAGGTAATCTCCACGTCACTCTTCTGGGACGTGGATATTCCTGGTTGGATACGGGGACCCAAGAATCTCTTATCGATGCCAGCAATTTCGTCAAGGCAGTTGAGGACCATCAGGGATTGAAAATTTGTTGCCCGGAAGAGATCGCCTATTACAATGGATGGATTGGATTGGACGAACTTAGAAAAGCCGGTGAGTCCATGAAGAAAAATGAATATGGACAACATCTTCTCAATATTGCTGAAGGCAGAGTCAAACCTTTGAAAGGCTAAGAAACAATGACATTCAATAAAACTGAAATCGATGGTGTCTACATCATCGAGCCGAAAGTCTTCGGGGATAGCAGGGGCTTCTTCATGGAGACTTACAACGAAAACGACTTCAAGAAGAACGGTTTGGACTATGTCTTTGTCCAAGACAATCAGAGCAAGTCCCATAAGGGGGTTCTAAGAGGTCTCCACTTCCAAAAAGAACATCCACAAGCAAAACTGGTCCGAGTGGTCGAGGGTGAAGTTTTCGATGTCGCTGTCGACTTGAGGAAAGGCTCCAAGACATACGGGAAATGGGTCGGCGTTGTTCTTTCCGAAGAGAACAAAAAGATGTTCATGATTCCACGGGGATTTGCCCACGGCTTTGTCGTCCTTAGCGAAACGGCTCAGTTTGTCTACAAGTGCGATGATTTTTATCACCCAGAAGACGAAGGCGGAATTATGTACAACGATCCCGACATCAACATTGAATGGCCCTATCATGGGGAAGTGGAGCTTTCTGAAAAGGACAAGAAGCATCCCCTTCTTAAGGAAAGCAAAATCGAGTTTGATTTATGAACAAAGACTTGAAAATTCTTGTGACTGGCGTAAAAGGCCAGCTCGGATATGACTGTATCAGAGAACTAAAGGAAAGAGGCTACGCCAATGTCCTTGGTATCGACAGGGAAGAGCTGGACATCACAGACAGGGAAGCCGTCCTCAAATTCATAGCTGACTATCATCCGGATGTCATCATGCACAATGCCGCCTATACCGCAGTCGACAAGGCGGAAGAGAATAAAGATGCCTGCCATGCAGTCAATGTGTTAGGTGTCAGATATCTTACGGAGGCCGCTAGCCTTTGTGATGCCAAACTCATCTATATCTCAACGGATTATGTCTTTGATGGCCTTTTAAGCCACGACAAAGAATACGAAGTCACGGATAGACCCAATCCCGTCTCGGAATATGGAAAGACCAAATGGGAAGGGGAAGAAGAAGCCCGGAAATGGGAGAAGACATTCATCGTCCGTATCTCGTGGGTCTTTGGAATCAATGGCCATAACTTTGTCAGAACGATGCTTAAACTTGGAAAGACACATTCGGAATTGAATGTGGTCAATGACCAAATCGGATCCCCGACTTATACTTACGATCTTTCAAAACTCCTTTGCGATATGATGGAAACAGAAAAATACGGAACCTATCAGGCTACCAATGAAGGTTACTGCTCTTGGAATGATTTCGCAAAAGCCATCTTCAAAGAAGCAAATATGAATGTCACAGTCCATGAGATCTCAACCGAGGATTATCTGAAATTGTCACCCCAGCAAGCAAAAAGGCCTTTCAATTCCAGAATGTGCAAGAAGACTCTAGATGAAGCAGGGTTCCAAAGGCTTCCCACTTGGCAAGATGCTCTGCATCGATATATCGAAACATTGAGAAAGGAAAACTTGATATGAAATTCTTGGTAACGGGTGGAGCTGGCTTCATCGGAGGAAATTACCTCCATATCATGACGAAGAAATATCCTGAGGATGAATTCGTTTGTTTGGACTCCCTGACCTATGCCGGCAACATGGAAACGTTGTCTCCCATCATGGACAAGAAGAACTTCAAGTTCGTGAAAGGCGATATTCGCGACAGAGATTTCGTCTATTCTCTTTTCGAAAAAGAACATTTCGACTATGTCATCAACTTTGCGGCAGAAAGCCATGTCGATCGTTCCATCGAGAATCCGCAGATCTTCCTGGAGACCAACATCATCGGCGTTTCGGTGTTGATGGATGCCTGTCGGAAATTCGGAATCAAGAGATACCATCAAGTGTCGACAGATGAAGTATATGGCGATCTTCCTTTGGATAGGCCCGATTTGCTGTTCCATGAGGACACACCCCTCCACACCTCTTCTCCCTACTCCTCTTCCAAGGCCTCTGCCGATCTTCTCGTTTTGGCCTATCACAGGACATACGGCCTTCCCGTAACAATATCCCGCTGTTCCAACAATTACGGCCCCTACCAGTTTCCGGAGAAGCTGATTCCGCTTATGATTCAGAAAGCTAGAAAGAATGAGAAGCTTCCCGTGTATGGGGATGGAAAGAACGTCCGGGATTGGCTCCACGTCTCCGATCATTGCAAAGCCATTGATCTCATCGTCAGAAACGGAAGGGATGGTGAGATCTATAACGTCGGCGGACACAACGAAAGATCCAACCTTCAAGTCGTTGAGACGATATTGAAGGCCCTTGGAAAGGACGATTCTCTCATCGAGCATGTCAAGGATAGATTAGGTCATGACAGACGATATGCCATCTGCCCGGACAAGATCGAGAAAGAGCTCGGGTGGAAACCAGAATATAACTTCGATACCGGCATTGCCGAGACAATCAAATGGAATGTCGAAAACCAGGAATGGTTGAACCACGTCGAAAGCGGCGAATATAGGAGGTGGATGGAGCGATACGAGAATCTTTAAATTGTTTCGATATCTTTTATGATAATATAATTTAGTCTATTTTATGTGTTTTTTGTTTGGAGGAATCCCATGGAACCCAAGGAAAATAATCAGGTCATCATCTTCAAAAATGACGACGATGACGGAAAAAGACACTTCACATGGAGCGACTATTGTCACTTCACCTATGTCTTCAAATACTGGATCCTCGGTGTCAGCCTTGTTCTGGCCATCATCGGCTATCTCGTTCTCTCCCTCTGGTGGAATCCCAAGAACTCAATAAGTACGGCCCATGTCCAAGTGGATATGCCTCTGTCCATCCAAAAGGATGCCGATGGCCGCACCACAAACATCGAATATCTCGATGGTTCCCGCTATACGATGTATGAGATCGTCTCTCCTGAGAACATCCGTGATGTCATCGACAACACGAAGGACGAAAATGGCAATCTCATCTTCGGTTCCGTGGATTATGAAGGATTGATCGAAAGCAATGGCCTCTCGATCGCTTTGGAAACGGAAACGGTATACGAAGGTTCCAACTCTTATCAGTCTGCCCTCGACAGAGGAAGCCTGCAATACGTCATCACCTGCAAGGGAGAATATGTCGGAGATTCCAATCTTGTTGGTTCCTTCGTCAATGCCTTGATTCAAAACGTCATCGACAAGGCCGTCAGCTTGATTCCGAATCAATATCTGGACTCCCTGATTCCGGATTACTATCAATCACTGGATCTCGATGTCCTTCTCTCCCGTATCTCAAATCAGTACAACACCATCGATTCTCTCTATCAGAACCTTCTGAAGCAGTTCCAGGAAACAGATCAGGTCGCCATCAGCACGAGCGCCTCGAGCACGACGACCCAGACGACAAATCTCCGCAACGCTTACTATAAGATCTTCCAGGAACAATATCTCGCCTCTTCCGGTGACAGCACGATCTTCCAATATCTGGAATCCCTGCTCTCCCTCAACCATTACATCCGCTACACTGTCGGAGAAGAAGAGATCGCCATCCAAAATTGCATGGATGATGGCGATATCCTTATTGACAGGCTGGAAGACACGACAAGGACGATCCGTTTGCTGACAGAGAGCCTTGCCAGATACGATGCCATCATCGCCACTGGAAATATCAGCAATGCCGTCCAGGAACAATACAACAACATCAGCCAAAGATTGGAGACCTCCCGTTCAACGGAAGAATCGATCCTCAAAGACCTCTCCGACCTCGGATATCAATTCACCCGTGATCCCGATTCCGAATACGACTATATCGTCACCCTTCCCGACTATACTGAAATCGACGAGAGCGACTATGGAACCATCCAGCACCTCCAGAATCCCAACGATGACGCCTGGAAGGCTTCCTGCTCCGCCTTCATCCAGCAGGTCGACGCTCTTGTCCCCCAGATCAACTTCTCCCTCACCCAGGCCAACCAGGTCTATCGAAGCCTCTATACTTCCGAAGAGACCGGCGTGACCTACAGGGATGTCTCCAAGGTCGTCACGGAAGGTGGTCTCTCCGCCTTCCTCGGTGCCGCCGCCGGATTGGTCCTCGGCTTCGCTCTCTCCTCCATCATCCTCTCCGCCTATGGCTACATCAAAGAAAAGCAGGGAATCCCCGTCTCTGTCTCCGCCGATGTCTCCCCCGTTGAAACAAAGCCCAACGAAGAAAGCAGAGCAGAAGAGGCTCAGGATAACGTGGCAGAAGAGACAAAGGAAGAAGCGAAAAAAGAAGAAGTTCCTGTCGAAGAGAAGAAAGACGAGACTTCCCCTGAAGAAAAGCCGGAAGAAAAGAAAGACAGCGATTCTTCTGAAGAAGAAAAAGAAGAAAGCAAATCCGAATAGCAAAATGGCCGGTCAGACCGGCCATTTCTTTTGTTCGCTTATAGCAGGAGGTCTTTCTTTAGAAGCTTCCTAAACTCTTTCCTGCAAAGCCGATAGAAAAGAAAGGCGCAGAGCAAAAGAAGAAGGAAAGACACCAGCGGTCCCAAAAAGAGAACGGAAGGAAGAAAGACGGAAAACAAAGCGGTGATGCCGATGAAGGGAAGGGGAAAGAAGAACATCACAAGAGAGACGAGCTTCGGTCCCCAACCTCTTTGAAGAATCTCGAGGCTGTTGTCGAAGGAAAAGACGGCAAAGCGGATGCCGAAAAGAAGGCTGACGAAATTGGCGCAGAGGGAGTAGGCAAAAAGGGCAAGAATGGAGAAGAGGATTTCTAGCGCGCCAAAGCCTTTCAGGATGGAAAAGGTCAGCATCATGATCAAGGCGACGAGGAAGGAAAAAGACGTCCCGAAGACGACCTTGCTGAAAAGATAGTCTCTTTCCTTCACGGGGTACGTCTTCAAAAGAAGCATCGACTTCCCTTCCAGAGAGATGGAAGCGAAAGTGAAGTAAGGCTGGAAAAGAGAGACCAAGACAAGAGAGAAGACAAGGAGAAACACGATGTTCTCCGGAATTCCCTCCTCTCCAAGAGAGAGGACGACAGGGATGACCACGACCATGGAGACGATCATCGAAACGGAACCGATCAAAGAGGAGACCAGGACGTTGCTGTGACGCCTGAAGTTGAGAAACTCCCTTTTGACCTGCATCAGGAAAGGATGGCGATAGGAGAAAAGAAAGGCTTTCTCCACTTCCGAACGGACATTTCTGTCTTCTTTCCTTTTCTTCTTCTTTCCCGTCTCGACAAGCTTTCGTCGGTAGAAGAGATTTCCGGCAAGAACGCCCGACACGACGCAAAGGAAACACAAAGCAAGGACGGAAAAGAAGGAAAGGATGGAAAGACCATCCTCCAAAAGCATCGCCTTCCTTGGAAGAAAGACGGTCCAGTCCAAAAAGGACAATCGGGAACAGACGGCCTGGATCTCATCTGAGATGGCATCGGCATTCTCGCCATCGATCACGGCGAAGGACAGGATCAGAACGAAAAGGAAAGAGAGAAACGAGAAAGCCAGAGACAAGATGGTCGTGGCGCTTCGGTTCTTCGGAATCCGGAAAAGGGAATAGACAAGAGTGACAAGGACAAAGGCCAGGGCATCGATTCCGACGACAAGAAAGATGGCCATCACGACAGACAGGACGATTCCCCACGTCGGAAGGAGACAGGCATAGCCGCCTAGGGCCATCGTCAGTACGATCGGCAGGAAGGAATAAAGGAAGGCATAGGCCAAAGAGAGGGTGAAACGGGCAAGAAAGAGACGGCCTCCCTTTATCGGAAAAGGCAGGAAAGGTTCGTCGTCTATCGCATAGAAAAGACTCACGTTGTTGCTGGCGCAGGAAAAGAAGGCGTAGCAGAGGAAAGCGGAAAGATAGGCGGAAAGATAGGAAAGGAGCGCTTCTTCGGAAACCCCCATGCTCTGCCAGGCAAAGAGGGCGAAAATCGGCTCTCCCGCAAAGACAACGGCCATGAGAAGACTCGTCAAAAAAAGCGGCCACAAGGTCCTTTTCCGGACGACGGTCTTGCCCTTCTTTATCCTTGTCCCGGCAAAGGCGTTGGAATAGACGGCTTTGACAAGAAGGAAGAAATCCCTCATTTTGCCGTCAGCTCCAAAAACAGCGTTTCCAAGGAGCTGTTCTCCTCTTGTCGCATTGTCCTGAGCTCATCGAGCGTGCCGCTGAAAAGGAGCTTTCCTTTGTCGACGATGCCGATATGCGTGCAGAGCTTCTCCGCCACGTCCAGGACATGCGTCGATATCAGGATGCTTTTCTTCTTCATGGCGTGTTCCATCATCAATCCCTTGATGACATAGGATGCCTCCGGATCCAAGCCCGTCAAAGGCTCGTCCAGGATGAAAGCATCGGGATCGTGCATCAAAGCGGCGATGAGGAATATCTTCTGTCTCATGCCGTGCGAATAGGTGACGATATACTCATCGAGGTTCTGGGAAAGAGAGAGTCTTTCACTCAAATCCATGGCTCTTTTCATGGCGATGTCCCTGTCCAAGGAAAAGAGGGATGCGACAAAAGAGAGATAGTCCTTCCCCTTCATGCCCAGGAACATGTTCGGACTGTCCGGGACGAATCCGATCTTCTTTTTCGCCTCTTCGGGATTCTGGGACAAGGAGATATTGTCATAAAAGACATTTCCGGAATCTGGCTTAAGAATGCCTGTCATCATCTTTATCGTCGTCGACTTTCCTGCTCCATTTGGGCCGAGAAGACCAAAGATAGCTCCATCCTCGACATCGAACGAGACATCATCCACTGCCAGAAAGTCGCCGAACCGCTTCGTCAAAGATTGGACCTTTATCATTCAAAGAGTTCCTTTTTCCGATAGATGGAATCGTTCCCGTCGATCGTCCTGACGACACGACAGGGATTGCCATAGGCAAGGCTGTGCGGCGGAATATCCTTGGTCACGACGCTTCCCGCACCGATGACGGAGCCTTCCCCGATGCGGACGCCGCCGAGGATGGTGACGCCTCCCGCTATCCAGCAATCCTTCTCGATGACGATCGGCTTGGCATATTCCTTGTCCGTCAAAATGCCGTCCTCTCTCCGATAGCATCGTCTCTCCTCGGCAAGGAGAGGATGGACAGGCGTATAGAGGGAGACGTTGGGACCGATGTAGACATCGTCCCCGATCGTCACGGGGGCGCAGTCCAGGACGGTGAAATTGAAATTGGCAAAGCTGTTCTTTCCGATGGTCGTATTGGTGCCATAGTCAAAAAAGATGGGTCCCATAAGGACGGCGGAGTCCGCCATGCCCGGCAGAAGAAGAGAAAGGATGCGCCTTCTCTCCTGAACCATATGCTCGTCCGTGGAATTGTAGTGACGGCAAAGGATATGGGCCTTCTCCCTTTTGACGACGAGGACGTCGTCATTGGGGTCGTAGATCTTCCCGGCCTTCATTTTCTCTTCTTCGTTCATGTTCATTCGATCCTCAATCCGACGATATCATTGTAGAAAAACAGCTTGCCGAAGAGATACTTGTTGCTCGCCGATTCCATGACCGTGATGACCTTCCCGTCATGATAGTCGAGATCCTCCGCCATGGCCGGACCCCGGAGATCCTCGACGAGATTGTCCTTGTCGAGATAGATGACCGGTATCCCCTGATCGAGGACATCGGCCGCAAGGAACATCCTGTCGACATCTTCGACCGGATTCAGGGAGATATCGTAGACGAGATAGTGGGAAGTCGAGATGCCATAAGATGTCGACATCACGATCCGTCCCGTATCCGTCACGCAGAAGCCTTGAACCCTGTTCGTGACGGAATACATCGCGACCGGACGCCAGTCCTCTCCCATCTCGTCGAGCCGGTATTGGCTGACGATGGCGTAGTGCGTCTCTTCGTCCGACGTCTGGTAGGGGTGGTCGGTGACATACTTCCCGCCATCGTGGAATTCGCCTACAAAAAGGTAATCGCCCTTGGCAAAACAGAAAGAAGCCGCATTGTTGACGGCGTATTCCGCGATCTGTTCCGACTTCTCCTCGTTCAGGACATCCGACAGAGAAAAGAGATGGATCTTGTCCCCTGATGCGACGAGGACTTTCTCCCCGACGACGGTCATCCCGCCGGCATGCATCGTGGAAGGCTTTCCGTCGACATAGAGTTCCGTGTATCGGACCTTCTCCTCAGAATCCAGGGAATAAATCCGACTGGCGCTCTTGTCGCTCATATAGCCGGAAGTGAGATAAGTGTCCTCTTCGGGAAGATAGCTCACGCCTTGGGGAATATAGCCGTCATTGAGTCCCGGATTTGTCCCGAGGCTTTCCTTGACGGCATAATAATCGGCATGTGCCCAGTACTTCAGACAGTTCCAGGAAGCAAACCAAAGGAAAAAGATGCCGACAATGCCAAAGATGATCCCGAAAAAGACACGGATGAGATAATAGCCGACAGAGTGTTTCCTTTTTATTGTCGCCATGTTTTTCCTCCTTCTTCGTCTTCCTATTAAGATAGTCTAGGGCAGGAACAAATTCAAATCTCAGGCCGGAGAAGAAAACCCTTGTAAAAGAAATCCCTTTTCTATATAATTCTCTTTGCGCTATTTGGCTGTGTAGCTCAGTTGGTAGAGCAGCCGGTTCATACCCGGTATGTCGAGAGTTCGATCCTCCCCACAGCCACCAGACATGGATCAATAGCTCAATTGGTTAGAGTACGCGGCCCATAACCGCGGCGTTGCAGGTTCAAGTCCTGCTTGATCCACCAATCGAGCTCATCGGCGGCCCCTTGGGCCGCTTTTTTTGACTTTCAGACCGAATAGCGGGAAGTAAAACAGACTTTGTAAGGCGAAGCCTTTCCCTCTTTCCAAAGCGCCATTTCTTGGTTAGAATACCTTTGCCATGGAAAAAGAAAGAATACAAAAGATACTCTCCTCCCTCGGCTATTGCTCCCGAAGAAAAGCCGAGGAACTCATCCGTCAAGGCCGCGTCAAGGTCAACGGGCAAATCATTCCTCTCGGGTTCTCCTGCCTGGAGAGCGACGACATCGAAGTCGACGGGAAGAAAATAAACGGAAAGAAAGAAAAGAAAAATACTTATCTCCTTCTGAACAAGCCCCGGGGATATATCTGCACCCTCGACGACCCGCAAGGTCGAAGGACAGTCCTGGAACTCGTCCCCAAAAAGTACGGGAGGCTCTTCCCGGTCGGAAGGCTCGACCTGGATTCCTCTGGCCTTCTCATCCTGACAGACGACGGTGAGTTCTCCAATCTCGTCATGCATCCCTCCTCTTCTCCCGAAAAGGAATACATCGTCAAAGTCCGCGGCGCCCTCCATGGCGATGAGGTCGAAAGACTTTCCAAAGGGCTCTATATCACAAGGGAAGGCTACAAGGCCTCTCCTGCCAAATGCCGCGTCCTCAAAGAGGATGTAGACGAATGCGTCTTCTCCGTCACGATCAACGAAGGCAAGAAAAGAGAAGTTCGCCGCATGATGCAGACATTGGATCATCCTGTCATCACGTTGAACCGGGTTCGCATCGGAAACATCGTCCTCGGGCGAATGAAAGTCGGCGATTATCGGGAACTGGAAAAAGAAGAGATCGACGCTCTTAAAAAAATCTGTCTGGAAAACAAGAAGCACAAGAGAAAAACCGACGAATGACAAAGAGTCCGTCCCTGAAGGACGGGCTTTTTTTCGACAACGAAAAAGGCCGGTCCATTTGGGCCGGCCGATCAGACTGACTGAAGCTTACTCGAAGTCGATAGCACCGACAGGGCAGGAGCTGACAGCCTCTTCGGCGGACGTATCGCCCTCGGCGGGCTGGGCAATGACATCGGCCTTGCCGTCATCGCTGATAGCGAAGACGCTGGGGCAGATGCCGGTGCAGGCTCCGCAGCCGATGCAAAGATCCTTGTTGATAGAAACTTTCTTAGCCATTTTCTGTACCTCCAGGAACAAGAGTATTGTAGGTCTTCCCATTCTTTTTATCAAGTTGAGTTTTTTATCGCCTCGCGATTGACAAAAACCATTGCAGGCGGTAATATATACCTCGCCTATTTGGGTCTTTAGCTCAGTTGGTTAGAGCGTGCGCTTGATAAGCGCAAGGTCGGTAGTTCAAGCCTACTAAGACCCACCAGATTGAAAGACTGCCCAGCTTGCTGGGCTTTTTTCGTTCTCTTAAATCAAAAAACAAATATAAAGACGACAAAATACCATTTTCACGATTTTCGGCTTTGATGGAATAAATACACTAGACTTTCTTAAATACATCTATTTTCTCCAGAAAGTTTGCTATAATAAAACCAACAGGAGAAAATAATGGTCTTAACGTTTGACGACTTGGCATTACAATTCCAAGACTACACCGACGTGAAAGGGAAAATTCGTCGCGAAGTACAATCCGGACGGTTGGCACAAATCAAGCGTGGATTATATGAAACCAATGCGCATACAGACGGCAAATATCTTGCCGGCGCCATCTATGGTCCGTCCTATCTCTCTTTTGATTATGTTTTGTCGATGTGTTCTTTGATTCCCGAGGCGGTTTTTAGGACTTACACGTCTGCAACGTTCCGCAAAAGGAAAGCAAAACAATTCGACAACGCATTCGGCTTATTCACATACAGGGATGTCCCTGCAGCGGTCTATCCTTTGGGAGTAGAGCTCCAGGAAGAAAACGGATACTCCTATCAGATCGCAACGCCCGAAAAAGCGTTGTGCGACAAACTGTATACAATATCGCCAGTCGGATCAGTCAAGGCATTGCGAGCGTTGCTGTTTGACGATCTGCGTATCGATGAAAACGCCTTCTGGCAATTGAATTTGAGCGACATCAAACGACTTGCACCGCTCTATAAATCGACCAATCACAAGTATCTTGCAAAGCTTATCGACGGGGGGAAGTAATTAAATGCAGACAATTTGAGTCCAAATGCTTGAACAATACCGCTCCCGGTCACAGAGCGGCGAAAAAATGCTCTGACAGAAGTCATACAGGAAGTCGCACTATGTGGACTTTCTCGCAAAGCTTTGATCTCCCTGCTGAACGAACGCTTTGCCGCAATTGACTACAAACAGGCCAAAGAAGACGTCGTCCCCTTTATAAAAGACAAAAACAAGCTGGATATCTGGAGCGCGAAATTCTTCACAGAAATAACAAAAGGCTTGAATGCAGGGGCTTATTAAAATTGTTCTTGCCTGACATGAAATTCCACGGAAAAGCGAACATTTACACATTTCGATAGATTATTCCAAACACAACTTTCGTTGAGCAGATATTTCCGATGTATAATAATTATACTTTAAATTATTATAATTTTAGGTATAATATTAGATAAGAATCTTTCGGAGGTGTGAAATGCAAATGTTCGTCAATCGCACAAAGGAACTCGAATCTTTGGAAAAACAATATGCCGCAGATCAATCCTCCCTTGTTATCGTGTACGGAAGGCGACGCGTAGGCAAGACGGCTCTAATCACAGAATTTTTGAAAAGACATCCGAATGCACTCTACTTTCTTGCGACCGAAGAATCGGAAACACAAAATCTGAACTACTTCAAAATTCAGGTTGCCGAGTTCGCAGGCAACAAACTTTTGAAGACCGCAGCCGTGGACTGGTTTACGGTTTTCAAAACACTGATCGACTATAAAACTGAAACAAAGAAAATAATCGTTTTGGATGAGTTTCAGTATATCGGTCAGTCCAATGCCGCCTTCCCGTCCGTCATGCAAAAGGTTTGGGATACTCTGCTTAAAGAAGCAAATGTAATGCTGATCTTGTGCGGCTCTCTTGTGTCGCTGATGAAATCGCAAACGCTTGACTACAGTTCTCCTCTCTATGGCAGGCGCACGGGACAGATCAAACTCAAACAAATTCCGTTCAACCATTATCACGCATTTTTTGAAGGACGAACCAACAATGATCTACTGCCTTTCTATGCGGTGACAGGCGGCGTTCCGAAGTACATCGAAACTTTCAGCGGCTACACGGACATTTACAAAGCAATCGAACAAAACGTACTCAATTCGCAGAGTTTTCTCTATGAAGAGCCATACTTTCTCTTGCAAAAGGAAGTCAGCGAGATCGGCAGTTACTTTTCGCTCATTAAGGCGATTGCGATGGGCAACCATAAACTTTCAAGCATTGCGACAAACCTCGGCCTGAAACAAACGGGACTTACAAAGTATCTGAAAGTCCTGATGGATTTGGATTTGATCGAGCGGGAAGTTCCTGTGACGGAGATAGCGCCCGAAAAGAGCAAAAGCGGACTTTACCGCATTACGGATAACTTCATTGCGTTTTGGTTCAGGTTCGTCTATCCCTATCGCGCCTACCTCGAGAAAGGCGAAACGGCCTTTGTGTTGTCCCAGATCAAAAAGAGCTTTGTGCAAAATTATGCCGCTTTTGTCTATGAGGACGTCTGCCGCCAAAAAATGTGGGAACTTTCAGCCGCCGGCACGTGGGATTTCCACTTTGACAAAGTGGGCAGATATTGGGGCTCCAAGACAGGAGAAATCGACATCGTCGCCATAGACACCCTCGGCGGAAACCTTGTCCTTGGCGAGTGCAAGTACACCACCACTCCCAAAGGCTTGTCCGTTTTACATGCCCTGCAAGAAAAAGCCGCTGCCATGCTCAAACTCACGCAGGCAAAAAATGTGCAATATATACTTTTCAGCACGGCAGGCTTTACGCAGGGATTGGCGGATGAAGCAAATAAGAATACAGATATAAAACTTGTAGAGAAATTATAGAAATTTTGAGATGGATAAGCAGAAGTGTTGCTGATGAATACATTTCGAATCTCTTTTAGTATGCTTTACCTGTTATATCATTGATACTCGCCATTAATGTCATAGAATAACACTTCCCACGGTGTCCTTCTCGCCCTGATGAATCCTATCATCAAGGTTTCGCCCTCCTCCGTTTTCCTTCCCGATACTCCTTATGCGGAATATGCTATTCTATTAGGACTATGAGACTCGACAAATATCTAAAAGTCAGCCGCCTGATCAAGAGAAGAGAGGCGGCAAAAGAATTCATCGAAAAAGGCTTCGTCCGGCTCAACGGAAAGATTGCCAAACCGGCAAGCGAGGTCTTAGTCGGAGATGTCATCGACATCTCCTCTCCTTTTGGAAAGACGATCAAGGCAAAAATCTTGGAAATCCGTATGGTCTCCACCATCAAGGATGCCCAGGATATGTACGAGCTCCTTTCGGAATGAGTTTCCTTTTTGGCGACAATGACGAGGGAAAGACGCATCTTCTCGCCTTTTCCGGTGGCCCGGACTCCGTCTATCTCCTCCTTGCGCTGAAAAAGGCTTATCCCGACGATCTGAGTCGGCGCGTCCAGCTTGCCTACGTCAACTATCACGATTCCGAACATGTCGACGAAGAAGAGAGGATCGTTCGTCACTATGCCGATCAATTCGGTCTGCTTCTTCATCGCCTGGATGTCCGTCATGAGGAAAAGGATGGGAATTTCGAGGATTGGGCAAGGAAGATCCGCTATGCGTTCTTCAAAGACATCCTGAAAAGGGAAAGACTCACGGACGTCTT
This sequence comes from Candidatus Enterosoma merdigallinarum, assembly GCA_018714385.1. Taxonomy (GTDB): domain Bacteria; phylum Bacillota_I; class Bacilli_A; order RFN20; family CAG-288; genus Enterosoma; species Enterosoma merdigallinarum. The sequence continues at coordinate 25,285 of DVNL01000013.1, forward strand.
GACCGCCCATCACAAGGACGATGCTATCGAGACCTATCTCCTTCAAAAGGAAAGGAAGAACCTGCCTTCTTACTATGGCCTCAAAGAAGAAAGTTTTCTAGATGGATTTGTCGTCAGAAGACCTCTTCTGAATGTCGACAAGAAGACGATCTATGCCTTCCTCGACAGGGAGAAGGCACTCTATTACGAGGACATCACCAATCATGACGACCATACCCGCAGGAACCTGCTGCGAAGCAAGCTCTCCACAGAAGAGAAAGAAATGCTTCAGAAAGAGATGACGGAAAAAAACGCCTCTCTTTCTCGTCTCTATCTTCGCTTTTCTTCCCTGCCAAGGGAGATTCCTTTCCTTTTCTATGCCTCCTTGGAAGAAGACGAGAAAAGAAGGCTTCTCTTCTTCCTCCTGGACAAGGAGGAACCTTCACTTTCGTCAGAAAGAAGGGAAGGACTCGGGAAGGAAATGTACGAGTTTCTCAAGAGGCAGGCAAATGGTGTCCTCCCGCTGTCGGAAAAGGTTCTTTATCGTTCAAAAGACGGTTTCTTCATCGGAAAAGAAATCCCTTCTCTTTCCTACGAAGAACAGATCGATGGTCCCACGACTTTTTCTCTTCCTTTTTTGCAAATAGCCATAGATGATCCCGACATCTTCAACCACCTTTCTTTCCCTTTCACGATTCGAAACGCCAGAAAAGGCGATCGCATCGGTACGAACCTCATGTCGAAAGATGTGGAGACCTTTCTCAAAAAACAATGCGTGCCTTTCTACCTTAGAAAAATTTATCCCGTCTTCGTGAAAGATGGAAAGATCGTCTGTGTTCCCTTTTATAAAGACATCGAAGAAGAAATCATTCCGATAAAGTTTATTTTCGATTGAATTCCAATCCCTTCAAAGCAATGGCGAGAATCTTGTCCATATCCATGGAAAGAGGATATTTTCCGATGTCGTCCACATCGATGAAAAAGACTTCCCCCTCCGTGGAGGGACGGATCGATCCCGAATAGTCCTTGCAGCGATAGATGAAGGCGACATAATGGTCCATACCATCGAAAGGCCATTCCAAAAAGCCGCAGGCCTCGACCTCTCCAAGCGTCAAGCCCGTCTCCTCGAGCATCTCCCGGCGAACGGAGGCCTCTATGGTCTCATGCTTCTCGACATGACCTCCCGGGAAGGTCAGACCCGGCCAGTCCTTCTTGTGCCGCATCTGGACGAGAATCTTCCCGTCATCCGTATAGACCATGCACATGTTGCAAAGAACGTCCAACGATTTTTCGTGAGCCATTTCCGTTTCCTATAAATCCGAACAGAGATAGTTTAGAATACTGCTATGCCCAAAAGAAGACTTCTCCTTCTTCTGTCCGCCTTTTTTCTCTCCTCCTGTTCCATGCCGCAGGACAACTATCGTCTCTATTACGGCAATATGGCGATGCCTTCCTTTTCCATTCCCTATGTTTTCGTCGACGAGAAGGTCTGCCAAGATGCTTTCACGCCTCCACAGGAGGAAGGAGAGGAAAAGGAGGCAACGACCTACTATTGCAACATCGACACCCTTTCCTCCCAAGCGGCAGTGGACGAGTTCTTCCTCCAGAAAGATCTCTCCTACAACCCCGAGGATGTCCAGCAATATCGAATCCTTCCCCGAAACGTCTTCTATGTCATCCTTTTCTGCCAGATTCCGGGCGGCTATCAGGCCTACAAAAGGAAAGACATCCAGGCCGTCGACGAGAACGGCAATCCGATCATCATCAGCGACAACTTTTATTGCTATCGTTCCAGACCAGAGCTCAATTACTTCTTCATCGACATCAAGAAGGACCCCTCCCATCCCAACTCCTCCGTCCGTTCCTTCCTCTTCCAAGTCGACAAGGCTTATCTCGATACCGTGAGGGAAGAGACCATCCGCCCCATCCTCTATGACGCCTCGATTTGATTTTTGCGCATAAAACAGGCCTTTTCTCTCGAAGTGGACTATAATATCTCCGTACCATGAAAGACCTCGAAGCGAAAAGCCTCCGCCCCTTCCTGTTCTCGTGCCTGGAGAGGACCCATCGTCTGTTTGTCTCCGGCCTTGCCCAGCTTGCCGCCGCTTATTCGGTGTGCCTTGACGAAGAAGGCATCCCGGAGGAGAGCATCGACGAGAAGATGGACGAGGCCATTCGCATCGCCACGGTTCTGACTCCCCTTCTCTCAGCAAGACCTCTCTCCAAGGAGGCCGTCGACGGTTTTCTTCTTTCCTTGCCGCTCTTCTCGGATGTGACAAGGGAGGAGATCGCCTTCTTCTTCGACCTCTTCGCCTCGGAAGACTTCCACGGCTCCTATCTTCTTCCCGAGAAGGCAGAGGGAGACTGTCTCTCCTTGTTCCTCAAAAGGGAAGTCGAGCTCTTCCGGCTCATCGCCCTCTTCGACGACATCCAGTCGGGAATGCTGGAATATGGATTGGACGCCTACCGGATCGAGGATGACCTGGAAGACGGATTCGACATCCTCTCCACCATTGAGGGAAAAGAAGAAAAAGGTCTCATGGAAGAACTCAAGGCATTTGCGAAGAGGGATGACATGGACGAAAAAGATGCCAAGAGGCTCAAGAAAGACCTGCGGGACCTTCTCCCCCTGGTCGGAAAGGAAATCGCGAAGAATGGAAAATAACGAAAGAATCCTCCCGGATGTCGGGACGCCGGAGGAATGCCGCGAAAAGATGGGGCAGGCCTATGCCTCCTTTCTCGATGTCGCCAGCAAGTTCGTTTCCTTGGCGGAGTTCTACTCCGACAAGAAAAACGAAGGACAGCCTCTGGGCGAAAAGTTCCTCGACAGCTACAACCGGAACCACAAGAAGCTCAAGGAGGCCTCACCCGACGACTTCTGCTACCAGATGGCCTTCTACGCCCTGGTCTATCTCTCCTACATCGAAGAGGTGAAGGAGAACCTCGAGGAATACGTCCGTCTCTCCAAGGGGGACGACCCGTCCCTTTCCGACTATGACCAGTGCTGCGACTATCTCACCGTCAAGGACGAATTCAAGGATCTCGAAAATGTCCTCAAGGCCATCAACAACGATATCGCCGAAAACAGGGAAGCGCCAAACCACATCGGCGATACCCTGTATGATCCCAACGCAAAAGAGTTCGTCAACTCCTAAGATTCATTTCATCGCAGAAAGAATGACATCCTTGAGATGTCTTCCGGAGATGATATCTTTCCGCATCTCCTCAACATTCCTCTTCATCGCCAGATAATCCTGGAAAGACAGCTCCGATATCCGAAAAGCGATCTGTTCGAGAGAGGAAACGTCAAAACCGATTCCTCTCTCTTTTACGATGGAAGCCAGAGGGCTCTCCGACCAGACGATGACAGGCTTCCTTGCCGCCATGTAGAGAGCGAACTTGTGGGAGGTGTTGATCCGCAGATACTTGCCGAAGTTCCCGCTGCAAGTCTTTGCGCTCTTGCCGTCCCACACCAGTCCGAACATGCCGTCAACTTCTGAGACGATGCGGATGGGGTCGTATTCCCCCATGAAAAGGCCTTTGTACGTCGTCTTCATCCCTTTCCCGTAAAGAGAGACGCCTCGACGGAACAGCGCATCCGGGATTTCGGACAGGAAGGAGGACTTGCTGAGATTTCCGGCGAAGCAGAGAAGGAAATTCCTCTTTTCGTTCGGGACGTCCGGACAGAGATAGTCCCAATACCGATAGTTGACGATCTTCGGCCTTGTGGAGACCTTCAGCTCCTCTTCAAGCGTCTTGTCCATGCTCGGCGTCGCGGAAATGAGGGCATGGGCGAGATCGAGGCAGGAGGAATCCATCAAGTTGAGAAGAGGATTCTGGAAACGGACGCCGTCGAGATCGTGGATGAAGAAGACGACTTTCACATTCTTCGTGCTGGCATAGGTCGCGATCTTGGACAGTCCCATGAACTTGATGGCGAAGGGAAAGTCCATGAAAAGATAGTCCCCCGGATGGCATTTCATGTCGATCTGGGCGATGATGTCGCTCACGTAGCCGGAAAGCCTGGCGGAATTCTTCCGCATGTTCTTGAACTTCTCGTCCTCGACGGTGATCTCCTTCTCCCTGAGCGCCTCGAAACCCAGTTCGTCATAGATCCGATGCAGATCGAGACGCGACTTGTTCAGGGCATTGTATCCGACGCCTTCGACGTTGAAGTCCTTGATATAGAAAGCCTTCTTCATTCCTTGTTGACCAACAGATAGAAATCCTTGCAGTTCTTGTAGACATCCTTCAGGGAAGGATAGATATGGCGATAGACCTTTTTATAAAGAAGGTCGTAAATCTCGTGGTTCTTCGGGATGGGACGGACGATGCTTCCGGTCTTCGAGAAGCGTTCCGTCGCCTCCTTCGGCGTCTTGAAGACCCCTTCGGCAAGAAAGGCGGACATCGCCGCGCCGATGGTCGTCATCTCCGGATTCTTCGCCTGACGCACCTCGAGCCCGAAGATGTCGGCGAGGATCTGCATATAAAGACTCGAACGGCTTCCGCCACCCGATACGACGATATGATCAGGCATCCTGTGCGTCTTCCTGACGATTTCGTCAAGGCCTTCCCGCAAGGCAAAGCCGATGCCCTCGATGATGGCACGATAGAGATGGAAACGGGTATGGGCGCCGGAAAAGCCGATGATGGATCCGCGGGCATTGGGCCTTTTGAGCCCCGGCCCCCAATAAGGCTGGAGAACGAGGCCGTCGGATCCGGGAAGGATGGAAGCGATCTTTCTGTCGAGGAAAGTCTCGACGGGAAGACCTTCTCTTTTGGCCTCGAGAAGATCCGTCTCGCCGAACTGCTCGGAGAACCACCGCAGCATCCACAGGCCGCGATAGACCTGGATTTCATAGTCGAAAGCGCCGGGATAGGGCGTACCATAGGAAGGCAAGAACATCTCCGGTTCCTTGTACTTCTCGGAGACGACATCAATGGAGCAGGCCGTTCCCAAAGATATGGAGGCGACGGAGGGATCGATGGCGCCGTTTCCGAACGTCTCGCAGGACTTGTCCGAACCCGATGCCAGGAGGGGAAGGCCTTCCGGGATTCCGGAACGCCTCGAGAATTCGGCGGTCACCTTCCCGATTGTCTCCCCCGGCTTGACAAGAGGAGGCAAGGATTCCATCGGGATACCGAAGACATTCACCTTCGGATGCCAAGAAGGGAACCATGTCCCCTTCTTGAAATTGACGGGATAGTGTCCGATGCAATCGGCGGAGGAGACGGCAAGATTGTCCGTCATCCGATAGTTGAAATAGGCCGTGAGAGGAACATAGTAACGCATCCTTTTCCAGTTCTCAGGCTCGTTTTCCATGATCCAGAAGGAGGGCGTGCGCATGGAATTGTACTTGACCGTGTCATGCATGCCCAAAAGCCGGAAGAGGACTTTCTCGTACCATTTGAGGTTGTAGAGGTTCTTGAGCTTCGCCGTCCTCTGGTCCAGCCACAGAATGGCGGGCCGGATCGGCTTCTTGTCGGCATCGAGGATGACGGAAGTGTCCCGGAAGGCGACGACGACCATCGAGGAAAGGGAAGAGAAAGACTCGGCATCCTGCTCCTTGAGCTCCCTTGTCGCCTTTGAAAGCGTCTCAAGATAGAAATCGGGCTCCTGCTCGGCGTAGTCCTTCTTGACGGAAAAATAGGGTGGCTCGTATTTCTTCTGGACATGATGGACGATACCCTTGTCGGAATCGACGATGGAAGCCCTCAAGGACTGCGTACCGATATCGACGACCAGGATTTTTTTGCTCATGGGGATGCCTCGCTGTTGTCTTTACTTTTTCTTAATTATATGACAAGTCTTGTGCCTTTCCTTAGCCTAGACGCATTTCTTCCGGCGCTTTTTTGACAGACGGCGGATATAATAAACAAGTCATGCCGAATAAGCCTATGCCATATGGTCTAAGGCTCTTCCTCTCCCTGACCGCCTTGGCCTTCCTCATCGCCCTGGTGCTGTGCCTCTTCCAATATCTCATTTCGTGGATCGAGGCCTTTTTGACGATGGAGCTTCCGAAAACGCCTCTTGCCATCTCCCTCTATGCCATCGGCATCTTGGCCTTGAGCCTCTTAGAATACTTCCTCCTTCTGCCGCCCTTCTACAAAGGGAACGTCGCCAGCATGATCAGCCTGATCGAAAAGGAAAGAAAAGTCCCCTGCATAAAAGGCATCCTCTCCGTCTTCCTCTGCTGCCTCATCAGTTTCCTGATCGGCATCCCGCTTGGCGGAGAAGGCCCTTCCGTCTTCATCGGCGCCTTGATGGGAGAAGGACTTTTTCTCTGGACGAAAAAGAAAAGGGATGTCTTCGACGGTATCGCTGTCGGTGCGGCGACCGGCTTTTCCGTCGCCTTTCTGAATCCTCTCGCCGGTTTCTGCTATCTTGTCGAACACGACGGAAGGAAGCAACAGTGGAAGAGGCTTCTGGAAGTCGTCTATGTCCTTCTTCTCTCCTATTTCCTGATGGTCCTCCTCCGCTATCTGCAAGGCATACCGGATCCCTTCCGCTACAATCTTTTCCGACAAGGTCTTTCTTCCATGGAAAGTGCCGAGCATAATCTGCTCTTCCTCCTCGTCCCGCCTTTCGCCTTCGTGGCGGCTCTTTTATTCAAGCACGCCGTTCTTTCCATAAGAAACACAAGAAAAGAAGACTACAAAATGCTTTGTTTCCTATCTTCCATCTTCGCGGCTCTTGTCGTAGTCGTCATTCGTTTTTCCTTTTTGTCGCCTCTTTTGGGAATCGGGACAACGATCATCCATTCCTTTTCTTCCCTGGCCGTCGAGGACGCCCTTCTCTTCCTTTTCATACGCTTCCTGTTCACGGCCTTCGCCTTCGATTCCTTCTATGCCGGCGGACAGGTTCTTCCTGCTTTGACGATAGGCTATCTCCTCGGCCTTTTCCTCTCCGCGCTTTTGAAAGACGTCGCCGGTCTAAAGACGGGAGAGGAAACCCTCCTTTCCCTCGTGACGATGGTCGCCTTCTATGCCTCCGTCTCCGATTCCTACCTGACTTCCCTTGCCATCGCCTTTTCCTTCGGACCATTTGAAACGATGGCCCTGCCTAGCCTTTTTGTCATCGGAATCGTCTTCCTTTTTGACAGGTTCCTCTTCGACACGAAGTCCCTCAGCAAAATGATCGTCGAATATGACGCCAATATGGACAAGTCCGAAAGGAAGCTGGTGGATTAATGCTCAGAAATCGGCGGCATCCAAAGGAGAATCCGGAGTGGAATTCTCCTTGATATAGTCGGCCACCACATCGTAGATGATATAGCTTTCCTCCCCTTCCCCCTTCAACGGGAGCATGCCCTCGGAATAGAAGAGATTGCCGGGATAGTCGCTGAGCAGATAGTCGATGGCGACGATGTCGACCGTCTTTCCCGAAAGAGAATAGCGATCGGGATAGCAATAGTTTCCGGAAAGGGCAGACCCGCTGACCTCCCTTTGAGGAAGCATGACGACCTCATTGTCGAAAGGCGAGACGATCTGGATGTCGGCCATCGTGATTTCGATCGTCCCATCGGAAGAGGGGAATTCTCCGCGGACGCCGCCCGTGTTGTGGACGGCAAGAAGATTCGTCTCGTCGTAATTCTTTTCCGGCCAATATTTCTTCGCCGTCTCGAACATGGCCTTCAAAACAAGATTGGCGCTTCTCGACCTGTTCCACGTGCCTTTGATGTAGCCGACCGGCTCGGCCTGCCTCTCTTCGATGAGTGTCTCGACAGTCTCTCGGAATCCCGCCTCGGCGTTCTCGGCCATATCCATGTCCACATAGGCATAGCGGATCTCCTCGATCGTCTTGTCGTTCAAATCGATACGCATGAAGGAATACCCCTCCGAGTCGCATCCGCCCTGGACGTATGGCATCTTTTCGTCGTCCTCGTTCTGGAAGCTGTGCGAATGCCCGCCGAAGATTCCCGCGAAAGGAATGCCGGAATCCTGGATGCTGTCGGTATATGCCGACCTTGCATCGTCGTGGAGGGAGAGGACGACGACTTCCGCTCCTTCCTCGACGCAGGCATCATAGGCCTCCCTCAGGACGGAAAGGTCCGACGTGAATTCAAACCCCTTCAAAGCCGAGGCCTTGATGTCGCTTTCGAGTCCTGCCCCGATCGCGCCGACGATGCCGATCTTGTGTCCCTCGGCCTCGACGACGGTGTGGTCTTCTATCCACTCCGGCCTTTCGTCCGTCGCCTGTTCGACCAGGTTGGCGCAAAGGAAGGGGAAGTCGGCAACCTCCTGATTGTGCTGGATCTGCTCGACGCCCCAATCGAACTCATGGTTTCCCAAGGCCATGGAGACGAACGGGAATTCGTTCATGAGCCGCGTCGTGGACTCGCCCTTGTCATAGCCTGAGATATAGCCCCCTTGCCACATGTCTCCGGAGGAAAGGACAAGAGAGGAAGATTCATACTCCTCGCTTTGAAGTATGGCTCCCTGAAGGGCCAGAATCCCGTTGTATTGGCTGTCCTGGGCAATCTTTCCGTGGAAGTCGTTGATGCTGTAGAGCGTGACGATGCCGTCCTCCTTGCCGACGAAAGAGCTGGAACTCGTCGGGGCGGAAGAAGAGGTGGGCGAGGAAGAAGGATTCGAGGAAGGAAGAGAGGCAGATGGGACGTTTTCGCACCCGGCCATGACCATGGCCAATGCCAAGATACCGAACAGTTGCTTTTTCCTCATGGTTTCTCCTCCATTTTTTGTTGTCTTTAATTATATCCGATGACAAGCAAAGATAAAAAACAAATCATAAAAAGTATTTCTTGATAGACCCGTTCACAAAAAACAACCTGAATAAAATATAAGAAAGGTGTTTCGACTACATCGGATAAGAATCAAAAATGAAATCAAAGGAATGACGATCCAAGGCTCGGAAAGAACCGCCGTTGAGCCACTTCCCTTCGAGACGGAAAGTGTTTTCGCTGTAGAAGCAGATGTCGCCAAATCCCGTCTTCAGGACATATCCGCTTTCAGAAAAATCGACGTTGTCGAAGACAAAGGCGATTCCCGGGACTTTGTCGGCATAGCTTTGAACATATTCTCCATCGATATAGAGATCTTCTTTGCTTTCGCCTTCGCCATAGAACTGATAGTAGCAAGTCTTCCAATCCGGCTGGAAATAGGCATCCTGAAGGAAGAGAAGACCATCATTCGGTGTCTGAATATAGCTGTTGGAAATCTCTATCTTTTCCACTTCCCCGTTTGCTTTTTCAAATTCCAGCAGACTGAACCGTCCCTTTCCGTTCATGGAATCCGTCTTGGAAACTGCCAGCTTCGAAAAGTCGGCAAGAAACGCCGAAATCTCTTCCGGCGTATCCGTCTCCGTCACCGAAGCGATCGTGTTTTGCTCATAGCCGTTTTCGAAGTCCAGAATACGGATACCGACTATTTCCTCGTCGAAGAAGTCGAAGCAATCCGAAACGGTCATCCCGGATTGAACGACATAAGAAAGCGTCACGTCATGGTCGGGCATGACAAAAGTATAGAGCCAATAAGAAAGGCCGTTCTCGCTTACGAATTCGCCCGTCCCGATGGATTTGCCATCGACGAAAAGCTCCATGGAGGCATCCATCAAAATATGGGTCCGGATCTCGACTTCTTCGCCGTATTCATAAAATGGATCGAAATCGCCGAACAGAGGAAAGCTCTCGTCCTCGATATGGACCTCATATCTTTCGGGATCATCCGGATTCGGCAAGATTCCATCGGAAATTTCATAGGTCAGGACGACATCCTCGTCCGGCATGACAAAAGAATAGGTCCAGACATAATCCCCGTTGTCTTCCTCACGACCGATGCCTGTTCCGATGGAATCCCCATTGGCGAAGATCTCAAGGGAAGCGTCGTTCAACGGGAATGTTTTGACGATGACGGCCTCGCCTTCCCGGCAATGGGTCGGCAAAGAAGAGTAAAGATAATCTTCCAATGCCTTGGAATCCAGATGATAGAACCCCGCCAGCTCACACGAGGAAAGAAGAAGCGTAGGAAGAAGAAGGAACGAAAGTCTTTTCTTGTTCATGGCTTTTTCCTCCTTTTAGATTTCTATCCTTCCAGAGAAATCCGGGACTTCCTGATCATAGGATACATAGATGTCCTCATCGATGTTGGCATACAGATCCCCTTCGAAAAAGACGAAAAGATATTTCCGGAAAGCCTCTTCCCCTTGGGAAAAGCCGAGGCTGACGCACATATCGAAATCCTTCTCTTCTTCGTTAAGAATCGAAATGATATCGCCCTTTTCGAGATAGACATATCCGACATCCAGTGCCTTCAGGCATTCCTCAGGGAAAGGAAAGACGGCCGACTGAAAGATACTGCTGGAATAGACCGCCTCTTCGATCTCTTCTATCCTATGTCCCGTGATATCCTCGAACGTCAAAGTGTTTTCATTTCCAAAACATCCGAAAAGGGAAAACGTCATCACTGCGGTGGCAGAAAGAACAAGAAATCTTCTGTTCATGGTTCTGTCATCCTATTGTTTCAATCATTATAGCATATTCCGAAAATCGGCAAAAAAGAGCAAAACAAAAGAGCCCTGTCTTTCGACAGGACTCCCTCTTTTCCGATGGCGGAGCAAGAGCGATTTGAACGCTCGCAGGGATTACTCCCTCTAAGTCCTTAGCAGGGACTCCTCTTAACCACTTGAGTATTGCTCCAGAAATAGGCCTATATATTATCTTGTTTTTCGAAAAAATAGTCAAGAAAAACAGGCCAAAGCCCATTTGACTTTGGCCCGTTTTAAATGGAATTTTAAAGAAGACTACTCAAGAACAAGAACAACGGAAGCCAAGTGGAACTTCTTTATCGAAGTCAACGTAACACTAGTCACCCCCTCTTCCGAAGACCAAGCATTTGGAGCAATAACGCCCTTGTCGGCAGTGGCATGCTCAGTGTCAACAATATTTTTCCCTTCACCTTCAAAAGAAATTTCTTTGATAGTCTGTCCTTCCGGGGCGGAAAGAGTGAAGGTCATGCCGACATAGACACGAATCGGAATATACGCCAATGCCGTGCCTTCGTCATTGAGCGCAACAGCAGTTTTTGCCTGTGCCTTATCAACAGCAATACCAATACCCTCGACTGTCTTTGACCATCCATCGGCCGAAATTGTCGTAAAGCCCGTGTTGAAAGCATCATCAAAAGTAATCTTTAATCCATCCACAGGCTCAGGCTCGGGATCCCCTCCCACCTGGGTAACGGACGAAATCGCCATCTGGGCATAGCTGTTCTTGGCATTCCAGCCGAGGTAGTAGCCTTCGACATTGAAGGTGCTGCCTTCCTTGAGCTTGGAGCTGATCGAATCGGGGATGTTGTAGGGTTCAAGCTTGACGTCGGATCCGGCGATGTTGAGAAGCCAATAGTTGCCATCCTTGGCAGCCGTCGTCGTCCAGGAGTAGCGCTTGACATTGGCGGGAGTGATCGTGGCAGGCTCGTCGTCCCAGGCATTGACGATTTCGGCGGTCAGAGGCGTGGCGGCCGGGACGGTCGGCTTGGTGACGTCGGCACCGAGGGTGGCATAGTGGACGGGGAGAAGCTCGGCCATGTTGTTGTATTCATCCATGGTGCCGTAGATCTCGACGTAGTCGCCGAGCTTGACGGCATCGGCGAAGGCACCGTCATAGACGAGAAGAGCGCCGGTTCCGTCGTTGATGATGGCGCTGCTCTTGTTGATGGTGTCCACGACGCCGCGGACCTTGGCGACGGTCTTGTCATCCTTGACGTTGACATCCTTGAGGGCGGTGACAGCCGTGGAAGGATCGAGGACGGTGATGGTGGCCGTGGCCTTCTTGGTCGTGTCGGCCGTGGAAGTGGCGGTGATGGTGGCCGTTCCGGCGGCGACGGCCGTGACCTTTCCTTCCGCATCGACGGTGGCGATCTCGGGATGGTCGCTGGCCCACGTGACGGTGGTCGCCGTGCCTTCGGGACCGCTGACGGTGGCCTTCAGGTTCGTGGTCTCGGAAGGAAGCAGATAGGCCTCATCCTTGTCGAGGGAGACACCGACTTCGGTGACTTCGACGACGATCTGTCCCTGAAGCTCGACGGTTCCGTTATAGTCGGCACGGATGCCTCTGAGAGTGACGGTGTCGCCGATGTCGAGATCCTTGGTCACGGCGTTGGTGAGGAAGTCCTGAGGATTGTCGAATTCCAGTCCGCCATTGCCCCAGGTGATCTTGCCTTCGGAAGCCGTGGCACCATAGATCAGGATGGGATCGCTCTCTTCGGTCTGGAGGTAGAAATTGCCGTACTTGGTCGCATCGGTCCTGTCGTCGTACTGCCAGGCGGAAATGGTTCCGGTGACCTCATAGAGGAAGTAGGTGTTGTTCTGATAGGACGGGACCTCGCCGGAATCGATGACATAGTTGGGGACAAGGGTGTCGTTGACGGCAAGGACGACGGCGTTGAACTGGACCGTGCCGTTGTAGGAGGTCTTCAAAACGGCAAGACGGACCTTGGTATTGATCGTGACTCCCTTGGTGAACTCGTTGGTGAGGAAGTCTTGGCGATTGGTGTACTTGTAGGTTCCGCTGTCGAAGGCCATCGCCGTGGCATCCGCCGTGGCGCCATAGACGAGGACTTCGGTTCCGGCCGAATCCTTGATATAGAAATTGCCGTACTTGGTCGCATCGGTCCTGTCGTCGTACTGCCACTTGGAGACAGTTCCCTCGACGATGTATCCCTGGGTCATCTCCGCCTTGTCATCGCCGGTGATCTCGGCGAGGGTCTTGGCGACGATCCACTCGGGCTCTGTGATTCTCTCGCTGATGGTGATCTCGACCGTGTCCTTGACTTCGCCATAGGCGACGGTGACGGTGGCCGTTCCGACGCCGCTAGCATAGACATAGAGGCCGGAGGTCGAAACGATCTTGTCGTCGGAAGAAGTCACGGTTATTTCGCCGTTCATGATGGCCGTGGGGATGTTGATGACGGGATCGATCGTCAGGTCGATCGTCCTGGAGGCCTCACCGACATGCCATTCCGCAGTCAGTTCGTCCTTGTTGTCGATCTTCAGGCTCTTGACTTCGACAGGCGTGGACGGCGTCTGGGAAGAAGGAGTCTGAGAAGAGGGGGCCTGGGAGCTGGGTGCATTGGAAGAGGGGTTGTTATCGCATCCGGCGAGGGCGAAAACGGAAAAGAGACCGACGAGAGACAGCAGCAATTTCTTCTTTTTCATGATTTCCTCCTTTTGAATATCATGTTTGCGAAGGTCGGACCTACTGATAGAAGACCTGATTCTGAATATCCTTAAGGAGCTGCTGGTACTTGGCTTTCTTGAGAATGCCGATAACGGTAAGGACCAGCCCGACTCCAATAAGAATCCCTGCGATGATGAAGAAGGCGACGCAGACGAAGAACTCCGGACAGGTGGTGACGAGGGCGAAGTTGTTGGCCGGCTTGTGGGCGAGGACGAGGAATATGATGGCGAGGACGAGGATGATGGCTCCGATGAGGTTGAGGGACATGCCAGAGGCGAAGAAGTTCCTTCCCCTCTGGATCTCGGCATGGCTTGCGGCGGAGAGGGTCTTCAGCTCCTGCTCGGTGACGTGCTGATGGATGAGATGCCCGCAGCGAGGGCAGACATACTGGATCTCCGTCGAATCGTCCACGACGTCGTCATAGGAGGCGATGGAAAGACGCTGGCTTTCGACCTTGCCGGCATTGATCTCCTTTCCGCAATGGCAGCAATACATGGCCTAGGCCTCCTCTTCGACAAGGACGATGTCGTTGGAATTGGACGGGTTGATCTGATAGCCGATGCGGCCGGAGGAGAAGCGATGGTAGGTATAGACGCCCTTGATGAGGAACTTCTGTCCCACATAGTCGGTATAGTCGTCGTACTTGAGACGGAAGTTGTTCGGGTCGGGACGATAGATGAAGGGGACGAAGATGTCGTAGTCCAGTTCATTCCCTGCCGAATCCTCGACGTAGAGAGTGGTCTCGTTGTTGTCGGTATTGGTGTAGCCACCGACGACGGTGACCTCTTCCGTGAGCTCGACGGAGCAGTTGAGAATCTCGAAATTGGCCTCCTTGAGCTCGCCGGGCTTGAACTCGAAGGTGTGGAGAGCGAACTCGTCGACGTTTTCGTCGGCGGGGATGAGGACCTTGGCGACATTCTCGGCGGTGGAGAGGATGTTGAAATTGCCGTCGGTCAGCTGGAAGCCGAAGGTGTCGCTATCCACGCCAAGGCCGCAGCACTCGATATAAGTGCCGACCGTCTTGAAGGCCGTGGACGGCTCACCCATGCCGACATAGAAGTTGATGCCGGCGTATTCGTCCGCCTCGGCATCGTAGTTCTGGATGTAGAGAATGCTGTTGGAATATCCGGCGACGGTTCCGACGATGCGGACCTTCTTGTTATCGTAGGCATTCTTGTGCTCGGGATCCTGGATGGAGGCGACGATTTCCTTCTTGATGTCCAGAAGCGAGGCGTCCTCGTAATCGCCGTAGTTGAAAAGCGGATCGTCTTCGCCGGAGAACAGGTTGAGCTTGAGCGCCTGGGCCTGCTTCTCGGCGGCATAGAAGGTGTCGGCGAAATCGGGAAGGTCGAGGACGTTCTTGACGTTGGACCAGCCTTCCTGAACGATCCACAGGTTGAGAAGGACAAGCTCCTCAGGCTTGGCGTCCTTCTTTTCGGTGTTGATCCAGATCAGGGTGACGTAACGGCTTCCCGTGGAGTCGAACTCGGGCGGGACATATTCGTCGAGATGGACGCCGGTGATGACGATGGTGCCGTTCTCGTTGGCGGCCTCAAGCTTTTCCTTGTTGAAGTTGCTGGCACCCCTTCCGAAAGGCTGGACCTTGCCGGTGGACTCCGGCGTGTCGATGCCGTAGTATCTTGCCTTGATCTTGCCGTCGCTTCCGGCATCGAAGTGGGCGGTGTCGCCGTCGATGCAGGTATCCAAGGTGACTTTCTGGATGCCGTCCTTGACGAAGCTCTTTCCTTCGTAGGCGAGCGTCAGCTTGACGTTGGAATCGTGGATGTAGTCCACGTATTCGGCCTGTCCGCTAGAGCTCGTGCTGGAGCTTGGCGCGCTAGAAGACGGCGGAAGAGAGCTCGAATCGTTGTTGCAGCTTGCAAGGGAGGCGATGATCGGAAGAAGAAGCAGGATTCTCAGGTTTCTTTTCATTTGTCGTACCTCTACATTTGGTTAAGGGTCGTATTCTCGGCATCCGAGAAGGCTTCGTCGATCGTCTTCTCGCCGGCGAAGACCTGGGTGATGATGCCTCCGACGGCATCTCTGGCCGTGGCGGAACCCTTGAAGCAGGGCGTGTTGAAGTAGTTGCCGTTGATGTCTCCCGTGACGATGTCGGCGACGTTGCCGATGAGTTCGCCGGAGCTGATGAAAGTCTCGAAAAGCGGCGTCTCGTAGCAGGACTTGCGGACGGGGACATAGCCTTCCGATCCATTGACGCAGATCTGGGTGTTGACGTCCGTGGAAGTCAGGTACTTGAGGAACTTGAAGGCGTAGAGAGCCTTGGAGCCGTCGGTGTCGTCCCTCGCCTTGAGGATGGTGGCGGTCAAGCCCTGGGTGACATAGAGGGCGTTGTCCTTGTTGAAGGCAGGGACGCGGCAGACGCCGACCTCGAAGCCGCCGCCGGTCGGATAGTTGTATCCCGCACCGCCGGAGGAGCCGATGTCGAAGACGCACTGCTCTTGGGTGAAGTAGTTGGAGCCGTATTCGCCGGTCGTTCCCTTCGTGCAGAGGAGCTTCTCGTCATAGAGGGCTTTGAGCTCCCGGACCATGCTCTTGGCCTGGTCGTTGTTGAAATCGACCGATCCCTTGCCGTCCGCCTTGTAGGAGAGGAAGGGTATCTCCTTCTGCATGGACTGGGTGATATAAAGATTCGAATCGGAATCGTAGAAGCAAGGCCACTCGAGGCCGTCCAGTCCGCCCTGATCGCGGATGTAACGGCAGAAGTCCATGAACTCGCCCCAGGAAAGGCTGTCGAGCCATTTCTGGACGCGGCTTTCCGTCGTGAGTTCCTCGTTGTATTCCATCGCAAGAGGGACGACGACGGTGGCGTTGTAGTACATGACCTCCGTGGACTTCATGATGGGAAGGGAATAGATGCCTTCCTTGGCATAGCCGGAACCTTCGTCATAGAAGGCCTCGACGAAATCCGTGGCCGCGCCATCGCCGATCCATTCTTCCTTGCCGAAACCGATCTCGGGGTCATCGATGTATTCGGAGAGGTCCTGGACATACTGCCCGGGCGTGTCCTCCAAAGAGAGATACTCGGCAACGTGGTCGGGGTAGGCGATAGCCAAAGTCGGCTGATCGCCAGTGGAGAAGGCGGTCGTGATCTTCTGGAGCTGGTCATCGTAGCTTCCCTGATATTGAAGGATGATATTGATCTTCTTGCCTTCATTCTCAAGGACGAGCGCCTCGAAGTCCTCGATGATGTTTTCGAGCTCCGTCGTGACGGTCTGTCCCGAAGTATGCCAGAAATAGATCGGCAAGCCATCGGCAGGATCCACCACGGAGCTGTTTCCGCCTCCCGAGTTCTGCGATCCGTTTCCGGATCCTTCAGAACTGAGGTCGCTATTGCAGGAAACCAGCCCGCCCAAAAGCGGAAGCAGCAGCAATGTCGCGAAGATCTTTTTGTTTTTCATGTCTGTCTTTCTCCTTTCAGACGGGCTTTCTTTTCCTGCTATCGGATCGATTTCGGATTAGAGGGCGTTCTTGGCCTGATTCTCGGCGTCGTTGAAGAAGCTGTCGAGGGTCGCCTTGTCGGAGAAGTCGTTGGCCTTGTTGAGGGCCTGGGTCATGAGGCCGCCGACGACATCACGGACCGTGGCAGAACCCTTGAAGACGGGCGAGGTGAAGACGTTGTCGGTGACGGTGAGATAGTATTCCCAGTTTCTGGCATTGAGCATTTCCTCGGTGCCTTCGCCGGCTTCGGCTGTATCGGAAGCCGCCGCATACTGCTCCGATTCATAGAAGGAATCGCGGATACCCATGTAACCCGTGGAAATGGACCATTCGATGCAGGTCTCGGGAGTCGTGAGGAACTTGTAGGCAATCCAGGCGCCGAGCTTCTGGTTGTCATTTCCATGATCGAGGACGGCGAAGGACGGTCCCTGGGAGATCTGGGCCTTGGCATGGTCGCCGCCGGCCTGCGGGATGGGGGCGACACCGACATCGGGAGTGGTGGACTCGTTGTAGAGATAGCCGACACCGGCCGTGGAGGAGACAGAGAAGAGGCACTGCTGGGCGGTGAAAAGGTTGCTGGTGTAGGAACCGGTGGTTCCCTGGGAGACGATGTAACGCTTCCTGGCCCAGGAGTTGAAGTCGGTCAGAAGTTCCTTCATGCCGTCGTTGTTGAAGAGGATCTCGCCTCTTCCGGAGGCATCGATTCCGGTATAGCCGTAGCCATACTGCTGGGCAAGGGTGATGAAGAGGTTGTCGTCGGAGTCATAGCCGAAGATACCGACATTCTCGTTGGCATTGAAATCAAGAAGTTTCTCGTCCGCAGGCAAGCCATCGTTGTAGGTGATGAGGGCCGGGCAGAGCTTGTTGAAGAGTTCATCCCAAGTAAGGTTGCGGAAATAGGCATCGTTGAGAGGATTGCCCTTGTTGATGGACGGATCGATTCCGGAAAGATCAAGATTATTGAGAAGGGCTCTGTTGTAGTACATGGCCTCGGTGGACTTGGAATAGGGCAGAGAGTAGGTTCCCTCGACGGAATATTCCTGGCCCTCGGCCATGAAGGCCTCGATATAATCGGCCTTGTCCTCTTCCGTCAGGCCATAGGTCGGATTGTTGATGTAAGGATCGAGGTTGACGGCCTTGCCGGCATCGATA
The DNA here is from genome assembly GCA_018714385.1 of Candidatus Enterosoma merdigallinarum. GTDB lineage: Bacteria > Bacillota_I > Bacilli_A > RFN20 > CAG-288 > Enterosoma > Enterosoma merdigallinarum. Next base: position 43,068 of record DVNL01000013.1, read on the forward strand.
TAGTCGGCGACGTGATCGGGATAGCAATAGACAAGATCGGGATAGTTGTTGGCGGCAAATCCCTGGACGACCATGTTGCGAAGTTCGTCATAGCCAGCGGACTGATAGACGTTGTTGACGTGAAGCTTGGGCTCCAGTTCCGCAAGTCTCTCGAGGGCGGCATCGAAAGGAGCACGGTTGGCCTGGCCGATTGTGGTCCAGATCGTGACGGTCGTGTCCTCGGTAATGACGGGCTCATATTCCGTCGGCGCGGAAGTGGAAGGCTTCTGGGAAGACGGAGTTTGGGAAGAAGGAGTCTGGGAGCTGGGGGCTTGAGAACTGGGGGTCTGAGAAGACTCGTTGGAGCAACCGGCAAGGACGAGAAGCGTAAGAAGCGGAAGAGCGGCAATCGCCTTTTTCATCTGATTTCCTCCTTTTTGAAATCTTTTCCGATATTGTTCAATTCTCTTGACGAGAAATCAAACCGACGCAGAATCGACTAGCCTTTGATACCGGCACGTCCGACACCTCTCATAATATACTTGCGGAAGAAGACGAAGAGCAAGAAGAGAGGCACGGTGACAAGAACGGTGGCTGCCATCTGGTAGCCGTAGGACGTCCTTCCCGTGTTGGCATCGGTGAAGGCGGAACCTCTCAAACCGTTGGAGATGAGTCGGAAGTCCGGGCTGTTGGTGACGAGGTTCGGCCAGACGTAGGAGTTCCACGTTCCCATGAACTTGAGAATGGTGATGGAGATCAAGGTCGGCAAGGCCAGAGGAACCATGACCTTCCAGAGGAAGGACCAATCCGACTTGCCGTCGACTTTGGCGGCAAGATAGAGCTCGTTGGGGATCTGCTTGAAGTTCTGACGGAGCAAGTAGATGTAGAAGACGGAAATCCAGAACGGGACGATCATGGCAGCATAGGCCTCGACGCGCGTCTGGTCGTTTCCGATCCAGCCGAAAGAAGCGACTGTGACGTAGTTGGAGATGACCATCATCTCGCCCGGGATCATCATCGTCATGAGGAAGACCATGAAGAGGGCTTCGCGGCCCTTGAACTTCAATCGGGCGAAGGCGAAGGCGGCGATGACGGTCGTGATCAACGTGCCGATGGTGGAGAAGAGGGCGACGACGATGGTGTTGAGCATGTATTGGAAGAAGTCGAACGTCTGGAAGACGTAGACATAGTTGGACCACATGATGACGGTAGGATAGAGCGTCTGCTGGATCGCCTCGATCTCGGAATTCTCCTTGAGGGAGGTCGTGATCATCCAGTAGAAGGGGAAGATCATGATGAGAGCGAGGAAGAGAATGACGACATAGAGGACGATGGTGGAGAAGATCGAACCGACCTTCTCGGCCTTTCGGATACCTTCGACCGTCTTGCCGGAATCCGCCAAGGACAAGGTGATGTTGTCGTTGATGCGGATATTGGTGAAGTCGATGTATTCCTTTCTCAAAGATTGTGTCTGTTCCATGCGCATCCCCTCCATCAATAGTAGACCCTCTTCTTCGAAACCCACAGCTGGAGGAAGGTGAAGACGAGGATGACGGCGAAGAGGAAGACAGCCGCTGCCGCGGCATAGGAGGTATGGGTCGAGAGGTTATCGTAGATATAGTAGACGATGGTGTACATGTTGTAGGAGCCGGCCATCGTGCCCGGATTGTTGAACAAGCCGACGATGGAGGTGTATTCCTTGAAGGCGCCGATGAAGGAAGTGACGACGATATAGAGGATTTGGGGCGACATCAACGGAACGGTCACGCGCCAGAGCGTCTTGGACTTGCTGGCGCCGTCGATCTTGGCGGCGTTGTAGTATTGGGCATCGATGCCCTGAAGACCGGAGAGGAAGACGAGGATCTTGAACGGGATCGAAGACCAGACGATGTAGATGCAAAGCGGAATCATGGCCGTCCATCTCTCCGCGCCGGTGATCCACACGATATCGCTGTGGAAGAGATAGTTGATGATGCCGTTGGTATCGAACATAACGGAGAAGACCATGCCGATGGCGATGGCGTTTGTGACATAGGGGAGGAAGAAGACGGTCTGGAGGAACTTCTTGAACCACTTCAGCGAATTGAGGCCGACGGAGATGAGAAGGGCGATGAGGGTCGAAAGAGGGACGGTGACCAAGACGATGATGAAGGTGTTGGGGATGGCGTAACGGGTGAAGTTGAATTCCGTTCCGCCTCCGGAAGTCTTCGTCAGACCGAAGATGACGCCAAAGTTGTCGATCGTGAATCCATCGAAACTTCCCGTGATCTGGTTGTAATCCCGCATGAAGGCGATGAAGATGGTATTGATCAAAGGATAAAGGAGGAAGACGACCAAAAGGATGAGGACCGGGCCCAAATAGAGCCAGGCCTTCCAGTTGTTGTTGCTGGCCGTGTCCTCGATGCCGGTGACCTTGTAGGCCTTCGTCTTCCTGGGAGGTTCCACCAAGCGAATGATCGTGTTGGTGCTTTCATAATAGCCCTCTTCGTATTGGGGCCTCTCCTCGAAGAAGTCGTTGACGGCCGTCAGGCTTTTCTGTTCTCTCAATACAGGTTCCATGACTCCGTCCTCAATCGAGATAGATGCGCTGCTCGTTCTTGGTGTCGAAGATGAAGAACTTGTCTTTCTTCAGCTGGATGAAGATATCGCCGTGGGAGACTTTCTGGTCGGACGAGATGATGGCCTTGAACGTCGGCTTGGTGCAGAAGGCGTTCTTGGCGACGATGAAGAGATCCCTTCCGAGGACCTGAAGCATGTCCACAGCGGCATGGAAGCCGAGTCCTTCCCCGTTCTCGGAGACGATCATGCCCTCCGGACGGACGGCGACGTAGAGATCCTGGTCGGGAATGTCCTTCTCCGTCTCGAAGACGGCTTCCTCTCCGATATAGATCTTCTTGCCTTGGATCTTGCCTTTGAAGACATTGATCGGCGGCGTTCCGAGGAATTGGGCGACGAACAGGTTCGCAGGCGAATTGTAGACGTTCTGAGGCGTGTCGATCTGCTGCTCTTCGCCAAGCTTCATGACGACGATCTTGTCGGAGATGGACATCGCCTCTTCCTGATCGTGCGTGACGAAGACGGTCGTGATCCCGGTATCCCTTTGGATTCTCTTGATTTCCTCTCTCGTCTGGAGCCTCAGACGGGCATCGAGGTTGGAGAGAGGCTCGTCGAGGAGGAGGACCTTCGGCTTTTTGACCAGAGCTCTTGCAATGGCGACTCTCTGCTGCTGGCCGCCGGAGAGCTGGCTGGGCTTTCTTTCGAGATATTCGTCGACCTGGACGAGCTTTGCCGTCTCGTAGACGATTTCCCTTCTTTCTTCCTTGGTGAGCTTCCTGTGGGTGATGGCGGTCTTGACGTCGCTCTTGATATTGACAAGGCCGAGCTTCTCGGTCAGATGGGCGATGGCATCATCGATGACCTGGCGCGGCGACTTCTTGAGAATGAAGAAGAGCTTGAGCTGCTTGTTTTCATAATAGAGCTTGAGGTCGGAGAATCCGATGCGGAGAGCCATGAGCTCCTTGCGAATCGCCATCTCGAAGGCCTTGTCCTGGACGTCCGTCACGTTGTAGCTGACGGAAGTATAGGAAACAGCCCCTTCGATTGCCGTCTTCATCTCGTCCAACCGAACGGTCGGGACATGGGCGATCCTGGCGACGACCTCGTAGCAGGTCTTCGCGCGGATGATGGTGATGGCCTCGACGTGGCCGAAAGGTGCGATGGCAGCTTTCTCTGCCTGGATATATTCGTCGATATGGTCCGTCGTGAACTCCTGGGGAAGATGGCCGATGAAGTTGATCGTCGCCTTCTCCTGGTCGCTGATATAGGTGACATCCGCACGGACCTTGGCATCGAAGAGGGCATCGGTCGCCTGCGTGGACTCGATCTGGACATTGTCGGGCGCGATGATCTTGAGGAAGTTGGAGCAGAAAAGCTCCTGGGTATCAGGCGAAACGGCGACAAGATCGACGACAAGGGTGAGAATGCCGTCGGTGACGCTGGCATCCGTGACGTGAGAAGCCTTGCGAAGGCCAAGCTTGCGGATGAGGGTGTTGACGCTATAGACGATTCCGTCGACATCGTCGTCTTCCTTCAGAGTATAGGTATAGACGATATGATAGGAATAGAAAGCGACGAGAGGAACCTCGACCTTCAAATTGGTCAACGGGAACTCGATGTTCTTGTAGATCGTCATGTGCGGATAAAGGGCGTAGTTCTGGAAGACCAATCCAATGCCTCTCTTCTCGGAAGGGAGGTTGGTGACTTCCTGGTCACCGAACCAGACTTCGCCGGAAGTCGGCTTGAGAAGGCCGGAGATCATGTAGAGGGTCGTGGACTTTCCGCAACCGGAGGGGCCAAGGAGGCCGACCAGCTTTCCGTCCGGAACCTCGAAGTCGAGGTTGTTGACGGCGATGGTGTCGCGGATGTTCTTCTTCGGATTTCCAGGGAAGATCTTGGTGAGGTTCTTGAGCTTGATTTCCATTTTTCACTCTCTCCTATTTCGTTCCGTCGTCGCTGCTATCCGAATCGAGATGCAGGCGTTGGCTCGTCCGTCTCTCGAGATAGTCCTTAATCATGTGATAGAAGAACTTGACGAAGTAACCGATGAACAAGATCGCCAGGATGGAGAAGGCGACGATGAGATTGTCCAACGGATTGAACTGGGCGAGTTCGTTGCCCAGAGACGCCGCGCGGAAGGAGATGAAGAGAATGTCGAAGAGAACGACCATGACGGCAAGATAGCCAATGACATGTGTCTTGATATATTCCTTGGCATTCATCCTTCGGAACTCGTCGTTGCGATACTTCTTACTCAGATAGAAGAAGAAGAAGACGGCAATGCCCGCATAGACAAGCGTTCCGATGATGAAGACGAGGATCAAGATCAGGTTGATGTCCGTCCGTGAGACGTTTTCGATCATGTCGCCAGCCGGTTCGAAGTAAATGGCGCCGAAACGCGTGGAATAGTTTGCCGTCTTGATGTCGGCGAGCGTGTCCACGTTGACGATGCCGATGGTGAAGTTGGAGGAGCACAGACTCAATCCCGTCAATCCTTCCAGGTCGACCTTGTTGCTCAGGAAGCGGACGGTCGTGTCTCCCGGTCCGATTCCAATGGTGGAAGTAAGTGTCCCGTCGAGGACACGAAGCTGGATCATGGAGTTGTCTTCATAGGCAAGAAGGAGGAAGGCCGTGGTGAGACCGGAGAAAGAATAATTGAATCGATAGTCTCCTCTCTCGATTCTCTTCATATTGTCTTCATAGTTTGTTGATCCGGCCATTTCCTGGTGATAGAGCTCCTCCGTGTTATTGTGGAACTGAACGGTGAAGGAGGTGTAGCCTGCAAATGTGGAAATGCCTTTGAAAGAGGCCGAGATATATTGCGAAAGATCGATGTTGTTCTGCCCCTGGGAACTGAAAGTGAAATTATCGATATAGTAAGGTTGCGTCGTATCAGGAACAAAGGGTCTTGTGTTCGTTTCCGGATCGACTTCCGCGCTTCTTGCGATCGGGAAGATGTTATATAGCAAAAGGGACCCTTCCTCCACCTTTTCGCCTGGGTTCAGAAGCAGGTCGATATTGATGTTCAAGGATTCATCAAAAGTGGAACCGAGAGCCTGATAAGGAATACGATTGCTGGTGCGGACAGAAGGGATTTCCGAACTTCTCGAAAGCGTCTCGCCATCTTCCGTGATGACCATATATTGCGCCATCAAGGGAAGATAAAGCTCCTCCGTCCCATAATAGCCGAAGGTAAGATCGATGATATCGTAGTCAGCATAAAGGGAAAGGTTGATGGTATAGGATTGGCAGGTATCCGAAAAAGTGGAGCGGGTGATTCTGGCGCGGAAAGTGCTGTAGAGATCCGTCACCGGATTGGCATTCTCTTGGACAAGGCGCTTGTCTTGATCGATCGTCAGCCGCGTCTCCTCGGCTTGCACGGGAATGCCGGAAGAGCTCGGGGCGGGAACGGCAAGAGAAGCCATGGGCAGAAAGAGAGCGGCAACAGCGAAACAAAACGACCAGAACCAACGCTTTTTTCGTGTCATTGAACTATATCCTCATGAACTGAAACGGCAGGATGAGAACCGGAACGTAGCGAAAGAGGCGTAACTCAAGAATAATTATAAGGCTTGAAAGGGATGTAAGGAAACCGAAATTTGACGTTGGAGGAAAAGAAAATGAGCAAAACGGAACAAATACAGCAATAAATTAATTCTCTTTTTATCAAAAATTAAGAAAATTCGCTTATTTTTTCTTTTTTATTACGCCTTCTTAACAATCTTGACAATTCCCTCTCACTCGCCCGTAATATTGCGAAATTCAACGGGTTTCTTGTTCTTTGCGCTATGTTCAAGCTCGATTTCCCCGTAATCGTGATAGATTTTGTCCGCCGAAACGTCTATTTCATGAAATTGGAACATATATTCCGGAAAGTCCTGCTTCTGCTTGGAGAATGCCATCATCGTGGTCGAGACGATGAGCGGGATGGCCAAGGTGAAGAAAGACAGAACGATAATGCCGAAAATGAAAACCATGTCATAGGCGAGATATTTTTTCCACGGGATGCAGAACAGATTCGCATCGGCCATGCCGATCCTGTACACGAGAAGACCGATCGTCTGGCGGTTCCTCCGAAGAATCAAAGGGGGGAGAAGATAGACAAGGAAAGAGCCGACGAGAACGGCGACGGGAACCTCCAGGAATATGATCATGTTGGAAAAATAGCGCGTGTCGGCAAGATACTGGGGAAAGATCGTCACCAGATAGCCGCGCACATGCTCGTCCAGGAACGGTTCATAGCACAAATCGCAATATTGGTCATAGGTATGGGAACCAAAAGAAGCTTCCGGATTCATGACGATATCGCCATCCTTTTCAACAAACAACGGGATGTCTTGATAGGAAAGGGATAGACGAAAATCATCATAATCTTTCAAAGCGGCAGAATAATCTTCCACAGATACATTTTTCTCCGCATAGACGAAGAACTTTTCTTCGATCGCTTTGCGGAGTCTTTCCATCCTTTCTCTGTCGGAAAGATTTGACTGGCTGTCCAAATACTGGATGAGATCGATCTGCTCCCCTTCCACCTCGACATAGACCCCGCTTTCGACCATGGTCTCGTCAATACGGGCAAGGGCATCCTTGGCCGTCTGCGTATTGTTGACGACCGCCCGCAGTCCAAGGAAAAGCAACACGCCGATAAGAAGGAGCAGAAGAAGATCGATGATCCGCGCGAAAACACGGCGATAGGTCTTCGGCCGTCGATATTGAATATCGATTCTTTTGGAAGGAACCTTCTCCTCCACCTCATAGACATCCATTTCAGCCATTACAGAGGGTATCCTTTCGCGAGATAGATCTTTTCCAGAACGGCGTTGTCGATGACGATCGTCCGTGTGAAGAAATCGTTCAAAGACCGGTTGAGTCTGTCAAACAGGATGGCAAAGAACGAGATGACAACATAGGCGAGGGTGATGAGAGAAAGGTAAGGCAGCTGCGGCAAGGCGAAAAGCGTGGCGAAGTCGATATACATGATCGGCACGAACATGGCGACAGGAAGAGAAGCGATCGTCTGGAGCGGGAATATCAACACTCTTTCAAGACGTGAGCAGGCCTTGAAGGAATTCGAACCGATCCGCTCTATCCGCATCGCCATCATGCCGATCGTCTTTCCTCTTCGGGAAACGAGGGGAACGACGAGAAAAGAGACGACGGCGGAAAGGGACAAGGCGATATAGGCACAATAGACGGCGATCATCCTCTGCTTTTCCTCGTTTGTCTGGGATTGCTTATGGTATTCCCGATAGGCATAGAGAGGATTTGTCGACGAGATGGCATCAGATTTCTCCAGATCCGTCATGATGGGGGAATACAGCTTCGGGAAGACATTCCCGACAAAATTGTCGTAGTGCTCCTGGGCATCGTCCGAAAGCGTGTCCTTCTCGTCCAGCAAAGGCAGGAAGGCCTCCTGGTATTCTTCCTTCAGTTCGGGAACGCCGGACTCGAGGCTGAAATAGCGACTGTCATTCTGGGAATAGATCTCATTGGCGACTGCTTGTTCTTTTCCAAGAAGATCGACATAGAAGTGGGTGATGAAATCGTGCCTGTCCTGTCCCGGCAAGAAACCTTTCAAAAAAGCATCTGCCGAATAGTCCAAGGCCATATTGAAATCGTAGCGGGAGTCTTCATCCCCGCAAAGAAGAAGGCCGTTGTCATAGAGGACATCCATCATCCGGCATTGAATGCGATAGGTGTCCGCTTCGACGCCCTCGTAGTCGCTCACATGCCTTCCGATGGGATAGACGGCGACGGAAAAGAAGAGGATGGCGATGACGAGGTTGATGAAAAGATCCGCCAGATAGACCAGCATCCTTCTTCCTTTCGATATCGGGGAGACGTCCAGGTACTTGGGATTCACCTGGACTTTCTTTTCTTCGATCTGTGCGATTTCCATCTGTCTGTCTGAAAAGGTGACAAGAACAATTATATCAAGAACAAGGCATTTTTGCCTTTTTCAAGACAGAAAGGCAAGAAAAAAGCCCGTCCCTTTCGAGACAGGCTTTCGTTTCGGTCGCAGGGATTAGTCGAGGATCTCGGAGATGGTGCCGGCACCAACGGTGTGGCCACCTTCACGGATGGAGAACTTGGTCTGGGCTTCGAGGGCGATGGGGTGGATGAGTTCGACCGTGAGCTCGACGTTGTCGCCAGGCATGACCATCTGGACGCCTTCGGGAAGGCTGATGGTGCCGGTGACATCGGTCGTACGGAAGTAGAACTGAGGCCTGTAGTTGCTGGCGAAGGCGGTGTGTCTTCCTCCCTCTTCCTTCTTCAGAACGTAGACCTGGCACTTGAACTTTCTGTGCGGGGTGACGGAGCCGACCTTGCAGAGGACCTGGCCGCGGACGATCTGATCGCGATCGACGCCTCTGAGAAGGGCACCGACGTTGTCGCCGGCCTCGGCGTAGTCGAGGGTCTTGCGGAACATTTCAAGAGAGGTGACGACGCACTTCTTGGTGGGAAGGATACCGACGATTTCGACTTCGTCGTTCGGCTTGATGATGCCTCTCTCGACTCTACCGGTGGCGACGGTGCCACGGCCGGTGATGGTCATGACATCCTCGACGGCGAGGAGGAAGGGCTTCTCGGTATCTCTCTTGGGAGTAGGGATGTACTTGTCGACAGCATCCATGAGCTCAATGATGGACTTCTGGGCTTCGGCATCATCGTTGAGGGCCTTGAGAGCGGATCCTCTGATGACGGGGAGCTCTTCGCCGGGATAGCCGTACTTCGTAAGAAGGTCGCGGACATCCATTTCGACGAGATCGATCAGCTCGGGATCATCGACGGCATCGCACTTGTTGAGGAAGACGACGATGTAAGGAACACCGACCTGACGGGCGAGAAGGACGTGCTCTCTCGTCTGGGGCATGACACCGTCGGTGGCAGCGACGACAAGGATGGCACCATCCATCTGAGCGGCGCCGGTGATCATGTTCTTGATGTAGTCGGCGTGCCCGGGGCAGTCAACGTGGCAGTAATGCCTGGTGGCGGTTTCGTACTCGATGTGGGCAGCGTTGATGGTGACGCCTCTCGCCTTCTCTTCGGGAGCGGCATCGACCTGATCGTAACGCATAGCGGTGGCAAGGCCCTGCTTAGCAAGGGTCAGAGTGATAGCGGCGGTAAGGGTGGTCTTGCCGTGGTCGACGTGACCGATAGTGCCGATGTTGACATTCGGCTTGGAACGGTCGAATTTCTGCTTAGCCATGTTCTTTTTTCCTCCAAATATAGATTCTTAATGACTATACACGTTTGATGTCTTCTTTTCAAGAAGAGGGGTCGTGTTAGCCTCTCTTCTTGATGATTTCCTCCTGGACCGAGCGAGGAACTTCCTGATAGTGATCGAACTCCATGGAGTAGATGCCTCTACCCTGGGTCATGGCTCTCAGATCGGAGATATATCCGAACATATTGGCGAGAGGAATGGTGGCGGAGATGACCTGGGCATTGGCCTTCTGGACCATGCCTTCGACGTTGCCTCTTCTGGAGCTGATGTCGCCCATGACGGTTCCGACATAGTCGAGAGGCGTCGTGATATCGGCCTTGACGATCGGCTCGAGAATGACGGGATCGCACTTCTCGGCAGCGACTTTCAGGGCCTGGGCGGAAGCCAGCTTGTAGGCGGCTTCGGAAGAGTCGACATCATGGTAGGAACCATCGTAGAGAGTCGCCTTGACGTCGATGACGGGGAAGCCGGCGACCATACCTCTCTGGAAGGCTTCCTTGAGGCCTTCGAGAGACGGCTTGATGAATTCCTTGGGGATGGCGCCGCCGGTGATGGAATCGACAAGCTCGATTCCCTTGCCGGGATTGGGTTCCATCTTGAAGACGACATGTCCGTACTGGCCGTGACCGCCGGACTGCTTGATGTACTTTCCTTCGCAAGAGCCTTCGCGGCGGATGGTCTCTCTGTAGGCGACCTGCGGGGCACCGACCTTGACGTTGATCTTGTAATCGTTTTTCAGTCGGGTGACGTTGACGTCGAGCTGGAGCTCGCCGACACCGGCGATGATGCCTTGGCCTGTCTCCTCATCGGTGTAGTAATGGAAGGTCGGATCCTCTTCGGTGAACTTGACGAGGGCGCTAGCCATCTTGTCCTGATCGTTCTTGCTGACAGGCTCGATGGCTTCGGAGATGACAGGATCGGCGAATTTGATGTTTTCGAGCGTCAGTTTCTCATCGTTCTCGCCGACGAGGGTATCGCCAGTACGAGTGGAAGAAAAGCCGATGGCCGCGGCGATTTCGCCGGCCTTGGCTTCCGTGATGCTCTCGGAAGAAGAAGCATTGATGAGAACGAGACGGGAGACACGTTCCTTGGTTCCCTTACGGACGTTGTAGATGTAGGAGCCGGACTTGACGGAGCCGGAATAGATTCTGAAGAAGCAGAGGTTTCCGAACTGGTTCGTCGTGATCTTGAAGGCGAGGGCGACGAAGGGGCCTTTCGGATCCGGCTTGCAGACGACCTTCTCGCCGTTGCTGTTGGTGCCTTCGGAAGGCGGGACATCCAACGGGGAAGGAAGATAGGCAAGGACGGAATCCAGGACATACTGGACGCCCTTGTTCTTGTAGGCAGAGCCAGGGATGCAAGGGTAGATGGTGCCGGAGAGGACGCCCTTGCGGATCGCGCTCTTGATCTGCTCGACGGTGGGCTCCTTCTCTTCCAGGGCGCAAGTCATGATGTCGTCGTCGAAGTTGGCAAGCTGATCGATCAGGTGGGAACGATAGAGCTTGGCCTGCTCGACGTCGTGGGCATACTGACTCGGGACCTCGGAGAGGTCGACGATGTTGGGCTTCATCTCGGAGGACTTCTTGGCATCGAGATCCCACAGCCAAGCCTTCATCTCGACAAGGTCAATGAGACCGAGAAGAGACTGTTCAAGGCCGACAGGATAGGCGATGGCGACGCCGTTTCCGCCGAGTCTTTCCTTGACGGAAGCGACGGACATCTCAAAGTCGGCGCCGGTCGCATCGAGCTTGTTGACGAAGACGAGTCTCGGGACGTTGTACTTGTCCGCCTGTCTCCAGACGGTTTCGGTCTGGGGCTCGACGCCGTTCTTGCCGTCGAGGACGCAGACAGCGCCATCGAGAACTCTCAGAGATCTTTCGACCTCCGCGGTGAAGTCAACGTGGCCAGGAGTGTCGATCAGGTTGATACGATATCCCTTCCAAAGGCAGGTCGTGGCAGCGGAATAGATGGTGATACCTCTTTTCTGCTCCTGAGGATCGAAGTCCATGGAGGCGGCGCCTTCGTGAACCTCGCCGATCTTATGGGTCTTTCCGGTATAGAAAAGAATACGTTCGGAAGTGGTCGTCTTTCCGGCATCGATGTGGGCCATGATGCCGATGTTTCTTACTTTTTCAAGCGGTACGGCCTCATAGGTCGCAACCATCGCTTGATCGTTATCCATTGCCATTTTCTAGGTTTCCTCTTTTGGTTTTCGGCTGGCAGAGAACTACCAGCGATAGTGTGCGTAAGCCTTGTTGGCCTCGGCGGTCTTGTGCATATCGTCTCTTCTCTTGACGGCTCCGCCAGTGCCGTTGGCAGCATCGATGATCTCGCCGGCAAGCTTGTCGGTCATGGTCTTCTCGTTTCTCAGTCTGGCATAAGTGACAAGCCATCTGAGGCCGAGGGTGACCTTTCTCTCGGGGGAGACTTCGACAGGGACCTGATAGTTGCTGGCGCCGACTCTTCTGGCCTTCAGTTCGACCTCAGGCATGATGTTGCCGAGGGCGATCTCGAAAACTTCGAGAGCAGGCTTTCCGGTCTTGGCCTCGACCTTGTCGAAAGCACCATAGAGGATGGTCTGGGCGACGCCTTTCTTTCCGTCGAGCATGATTCTGTTGATGAGTCTGGTGACCAGCTTGGAGTTATAGATAGGATCGGGTAAGACGTCTCTCTTCGTGACTGAACCATTTTTTCTAGGCATTGTGGTAGATCTCCTTACTTCTTCTGGACGCTTCCGTCCTTCTTGGTGCCATAGAGAGAACGGCCTTGCTTCCTGTTCTCGACGCCGAAGCACTCAAGGGCGCCTCTGATGATGTGGTAACGGACACCAGGGAGGTCACGGACGTGGCCGCCTCTGATGAGGACCACCTTGTGCTCCTGGAGGTTATGACCTTCGCCGCCGATGTAGGCGGTGACTTCATAGCCGTTGGAGAGACGGACTCTGGCGTACTTTCTGGCGGCAGAGTTCGGCTTCTTGGGGGTCATCGTACCGACACGGGTGCAAACACCCTTCTTCTGAGGGGCAGGGATCTGCTTTTCCCTCTTGTTGAGAGAATCCCATCTCTTGCCCAAGGCCGGAGACTTGGACTTGTAGACAGGCTTCTTTCTCTCGTTTCTCACGAGCTGGTTGATTGTAGGCATTCTTTTCCTCCGAATTTTGAATAATACCTTGCCACATCCCCGGGCGTTTCGGCCTCTCCCCATAAAAAGAAGCGGAACTTCCGCGAACATAGGCAACGAAAATTATAGTGTCCTCCCTTTCGGATGTCAAAGCTTTTTTGAAACTCCCGGAGAGGAGGTAGAAAAATCATCGAAGAACCGCCTTCAAAAGGCCTGGACAAGGCGAAAATAGAGCCTGTCGTCAATCCTTTGGTATTTTGAGCAATATTGTTTCTGATAGGTTTTTTCTTCATTTGAAATTCCGGCCGCAAAGCCAAGCGGTCCCTAGTTCAGACGACAATCTTCCTCTTGAGCAAAGGATAATGTCTCTTTCTATCTCTTTTTTTGTCGATATGGCATAATAAGGCCATTATTAAGGAGGAAAACAAATGGCAGAAAAAACGAAAGTCCGTCCGCAGGACGATCTTTATGAATATGTCAACGGCGACTTTATCAAAAAAGCAAGGATACCTTCCGACCACCCTTCCGTCGGTGGTTTCATCACCTTGAGAGACAACGTCGAAAAAATCATGCTCCGGGAATTCCAGTCTTTCGCAAACGGAAGGCGGGCTCCCGATGAATTGTTGGAGAGAGCCATTCTCCTTTATAAGAAGGTCCTCGACACCGACGGAAGGAAAAAGATCGGCTATCGCCCCCTCATCGAAAAGCTCTCCTATCTCGACAGCATCAAGACACTGGATGACCTAACGGCTTCTTTCTATTATCTCTACGATCACAATTATCCTTTGCCCTTCCAGCTCGGCATCGACACCGACATGAAGGACACCCGGAGACATGTCATCGCCATGACCGGCCCAAGCATCATCCTTCCCGACACGACTTACTATCAGAACAACGAGAACGGCAAAAAACTTTTGAACGTCTATGCCGACAGCGCGACAGAGATTCTCGCCAATGTCTATGGGGAGACAAAGGCGAAAAAACTCGTCCACGATGCCCTGGCCTTCGACAAGAGGATCGCCGGACTCGTCAAAAGCCAGGAGGAATGGGCCGACTATGTCAAGTCCTACAATCCCACCGAGACAGAAACAGTCATCGAAAAGGTCTTTCCTATCCGCCTGGGAGACTTCTTGCAGTCTCGCTTCGGCACCCTACCGGAAAAGATCGTCATCATGGATCCCCGATTCTTCGACAATTTCTCTTCCCTCCTCAACGAAAAGACGATCCGCGAATATGTCGCTTGGGCGAAGATGACCTTAGCCATAGGCATGGCCAACTATCTCGATGAAGAAACCCGCATCCTCGCCTCGAGCTATTCCCGTGCCCTCAGCGGCGTCAAGGACAGCCCGACGACCGAGAAGTTCGCCTATCGCCTCGTCAACAGCTTCTACGGCGAACCGATCGGCATCTACTACGGAAAGAAATACTTCGGCGAAAAAGCCAAGAAGGACGTCATCAAGATCGTCCAGGACCTCATAGAGACCTATAAGGAAAGGCTTGCCGAAAACACCTGGCTCAGCAAGAAGACCCGCGAAAAGGCCATCGTCAAGCTCGACAAGATGGTCCTCAAGATCGGATATCCCGAAAAGGCGGATCCTTCCTACTACGCCTTGACTTTCTCTCCGGAGTCTTCCCTCTTCGAAATCGTCGATACCTTGGCGATCGAAAGGGGACGCTATGGCGACTCCCTCTTCTCAAAGCCTGTCGACAGGACGCGCTGGGTCATGGATGCCCATCTCGTCAATGCCTGCTACAACCCGAGCTACAACGACATCACCTTCCCGGCCGCCATCCTTCAGGCCCCCTTCTACAGCCTCGAGCAGAAGCCGGAGGAAAACTACGGCGGCATCGGCACCGTCATCGGGCATGAAATCAGCCATGCCTTCGACAACAACGGCGCCCAGATGGACGAGTTCGGAAACATCAATAACTGGTGGACCAAGAAGGACTATGACGTCTTCCAGAAGAAGACCCAGGCCATGATCGAACAGTTCGACGGCCTCCCCCTGTTGGATTCCAAGGTCAACGGCAAGCTCGTCGTCAGCGAGAACATCGCCGACAACGGCGGCGTCGCCTCTTCCCTCCAGACCATGGAAAGAAACATCAAAAAGCCGGACTACCAAGCCTTCTTCCTGAATTTCGCCCGCATCTGGTGCACCAAGGCACGGCCGCAATATACAAAGCTCCTTTTGAACATCGATGTCCATTCCCCTTGTTATTATCGTGCCGATATGCAGGTGAGAAACTTCCCGCAGTTCCATGCCGCCTTCAAGGTGAAGGAAGGCGACGGCATGTATATGCCGGTGGACAAACGCATCATAATCTGGTAAAAAAGCAGTCTTAGGAGGCTATCAAGGCCTCCTTCTCCGGCCCAATAGCTCAGCCTGGATAGAGCATCAGTCTTCGAAACTGAGTGCCGTAGGTTCAAATCCTACTTGGGTCACCACTTAGCAACCATCCGAACCTGTGAGGTTCACCGAACAGGTTTTGTAATACGTATCGAAGTCTCGGGTTATGCTCAGAGGATCCGATACCGTCAGATCCTTCAGAAGGTTCATCTTCTGGAAGACGAAATCTACGAGGCTATTGCGGTATTTGTCGGCATTGTGCTTGTCGATAGGGGTATCGTCGACCAGGATTTCCCCTTTTGCGGGAATATGTCCATCCCGGCAATAAGATTGAGAAGAGTCGTCT
>DVNL01000014.1 GCA_018714385.1 Candidatus Enterosoma merdigallinarum
CTACATCATCACTAACAAGAATCTCTCTACCAGGATTGCCTCTTTGAAAAGCGATGATTTTAAGGGGAAAAGGGTTGAATTAAATGTTTGGGGACTACAACGCTTCTATGATTTGTATGAACATGGTGAAGCAAGAGAACCCATAACCATTCGTTTGGAAAATTATGGCCTCAAAAGTATTCCATGTATTAAGGCGGAGATGACCGATAATCTTGATTATGATGCCTATCTTGCAATTGTTCCTGGTCAATTTCTCAATGATATTTATTATGAATACGGATCAAGACTGCTTGAAGGAAATGTCCGTGCGTTCTTGAGCAATCGGGGCAAAATTAACAAGGGAATTCGCGAAACCATCAGAAAAGCACCAACGAAATTCTTTGCGTATAACAACGGTATAGCTTGTACTGCCAAAAAAGTAGTCCTTTCGGATGATGGCCATCAAATTGTCGAAATGGATGACTTGCAGATCATCAATGGTGGTCAAACAACAGCATCGCTTAATTCGGCTGTTCTGAAAGATAAATTATCATTGGCTAACATATTTGTCCCCATGAAGCTCACCGTAATCAAGGATGAAGACTACGATACTATGATTCAAAACATCTCCAAATATGCCAACAGCCAAAACAAAGTCACGGATTCTGATTTGTTTTCCAATCATCCGTTCCACAGAACATTTGAGGCTTTGTCAAAGAAAATTCCTGCCCCTGCTAAAGACGGAGAGCTTAACGGCTCCTTCTGGTATTACGAAAGATCAAGAGGAAAATACGAACAAGAGCAATTTAAATTGCTTAAGAAATCTGAAAGGGATGCCTTCCAAAAGAAATACCCGAAATCCCAGGTTATCAAAAAAGAAGAATTGGCCAAATATTACGTGGCTTGTGCATTGCAACGTCCAGATATCGTCAACAAAGGTTCAACAAAGAATATGAATTACTTTGCGGCATATATAGACAAAATGTATGAAGATAGCCCGGAGAAATTCAACGAGGAATTTTATAAACTCTGTATAGACTACGCCATTATTTATAAGCAAACGGACATTTTGGTGGCTAAAGCGCCTTGGTACCATGTTGGTGGATATAAATTGAACATAGTTCCCTACACGGTTTCGAAGCTGTTTACTCTAATCCCACAAGACTATACATTGGATTTCGATAGGATTTGGAAAAAACAAGAATTGTATCCATCGCTTAGAAATCAACTCGACAATCTTGCGCAATTCACCAATTCCTTTGTGACTGATTCCAATGGGATTATCGTTACTGAATATTGCAAGAAAGAAGACACATGGAATAAATTTAAAGCCCAAAATTACAATCTTTCGGAAGAATTCGTGAAGGATTTGGTGCCTAAAAGCTTGCTTCAGGAAAAGATGAGCGCAAGCAAGAAGGACCAGAAACTCTCGGCTAGTCTCAATATCGAATATGAAATTGTGAACTTGGGAGGCGAATACTGGCGAAACTTGATTCAAGAGGGCATTAAACGTAGAATACTTTCTGCTTCCGAAATTGACCTTCTTAATATTGCGGCCTCTATAGATACTCCTAGGCCGCGTATAGCATCTCCACGGCAGGCAAAATTGATTTGGAAAATAAGAGAAAAGCTCGATAAAGCGGGAGTATTGGTATGAAAACCTTTACGATGGTTGAACTTTTCAGCGGCATAGGGGCTCAAGCGAAAGCGTTTGAGCGTGTTTGTGCTGCTCGAAAAGATTCTTCCATTGCTTTTGAAACATTGAATACTTGTGAATGGGATATTCATGCCATCGTGGCTTATTACCTTATCCATAGAAAGAACAAAGAACTCCTCGATTGGTCTCGCAAACAATGTATAGATTTTTTGAAGGACCTTAAGCTTAGCAATAACGGAAAAAACCTAGCGAAGTTCAATACTATCTCTCGCCAGAATACAGATTTATTGCAATTGCTTTGCACAGCTATTGTCAAAACGCATAATTTAATTGATGTTACTATAGTCAAAGGCAAAGACATTCCAAATAGATTGGATATACTTACCTATTCTTTTCCTTGTCAGGATCTATCAAATGTGGGTGCTTTCCATGGAGGACTCAAAGGTATTGATCGAGATGCCCACACACGAAGCGGATTGTTGTGGGAAGTGGAACGAATTTTGAAGGAACGTGCCAATCTGAACTTGAGCCAACCTCGTTTTCTTATTTTGGAAAATGTAACAACATTGGAAGATGAGAGGAATCTTCATAACTTCAATGATTGGAAGGGGCAACTAGAGTCATTAGGGTATAAGAATGTCATTTTTAAGTTGGATTCTTTGAACTTAGGTATCCCACAGCATAGGCAAAGGCTTATTATGCTTAGCGTTTTTGTCGGCAAAAATGGTTCAACTGAAAGAAAGAAAAAGATTATAGATACATATTTTGCCAACCCCAAAAACAATCTCAATGATAGACGTCTTCCTTTGAAACCATTGTCTTCAATTCTTAAAACTGATTACAGTAATGCAACTCTTTTTGAAGAGGCAAAATTATCTCAACCGAATGATACAAAATCGAGATTAAAGATTTGGAATAGAAATGCAAAGTTGCTTGACCAAAAAGGAAACTGTGCCCGAAATTCCGCTACGATAACAACAAAACAAGATCGTCACCCCAATTCAGGAAATGTCTATTTCGATTATCATGGAAATACGAAGTCTAAATTTAGATATCTCACTCCAAGAGAATGCATGCTTTTAATGGGCTTTGACGATAAGGACTACGAAAGTCTTATCGAAAATAACCCTGATTATTCCAGATCTACTTTTTTTGCTCGGGATAAGATTTACAAATTGGCCGGCAACAGTATTGTTGTTAATGTTTTGGAGCAAGTCTTTGATGCCATTGTAAATTTAGATGCTCTTCTTCGCCCGTATTCTTTATAGGTTTTGACCAGTGTTTTTATGATGCTTTAGGGAATGCTTATCCTCTTATGATATGGTTAAGACAAATTCTCATATCTTTTTCCCTCTCTACTTTTCGTTTACATCAATGATGATTTTGTGTTGGTCCAGGGTTTTGGTTGAATTATTCAAACTGTCGGCATAGGTCACAAAACGGAAATTCCCTTTGGCACAGTCAACTTTGAAAGAGGCACCGATCGACGTGACAAACAAATCAAGAGACCGAGGGGGATATAAGGATTTTCAAAAACATGTCTCTATTTTCTGAATTTTATTTTACTACTTACGCATTATAAAAGCTAAGAAGTGGGGAAGAGCATAACACTGGAATTTCTTATCCAAAACGCAATATAAACATAAATTTTAACCTAAATTGTTAAGCTATTCATAAACATTAATTAATAAATAATAAAATAAAACAATACTAAACAAGTTTTGATATTTATAAGAAATTTTATATCAGTTCTTCAAATATCCGATTGGCAGAAGGGTCCCCTCTATCCTATCTTCGATAGCAGGACCCGTCACCAGACAGGGCAATCGCAAAATCTACCGCATTGCCATCGCCTCCGGAAAATCAAGAACTCGTTTCGAGTATTGAAGACTAGGCTGGAAGCAAGGCCCGTGTCCCTGCTGAAAAAAGTCGATACACAGACATTTTCCGGTCTGTCATCCCCCTATTCATGTTGCAGAGAGGGAAGACAGCAGTATTCGACACCAAGGTACTGGCCGATCAACTGATAGACTTCATCAAGAGCTCCAACGTCGTTCCTTCGATAATCGTCGACTACGTCAGAACGCTTCTCATGACTAGGATCATGAAGATGATGAGCGGCTGACTATGTGAGCAGAAGTTATTGGTGTCTATGAAAAAAGAATCATGTTCATTTGGCATATCTATAATATTGAGATAGAGGAGATGAGTTATGAGAAAAAGAATCATGGCCACGGCTGTTCTCTCGCTTGTCCTGCTCGCCAGCTGTGCAGAAGAAGATATCCCTGTTCTTGACATTCCAAATGACAAGAGGCTGGTTTTCGTCGACGATCCGAACGTGAATTACAAGTGGCAGAAAGACCTATCTTATGCCTTCGAGTTCACACCCGGCATCGTTCATGTCAATCTCCTTTCTTTTGCCAGAGAATGCTATGAAAATGGCAGTTATGTTTATCTTTACGGCAATGACCTTTCGCTGCTTGAATTCGCATCGTTCTTCAAGACAGGAGAAGGATTCCATACGGCATCCTATTCCATGGAAGATGAAAACCGAAGCTTTCTAAAAGGAATGGACATTTATGCCGAAGGCGATATCGTCGTCATCGGCGGGCAAAAGGGCTATTCGAATAGCCATATCCCCTCCATCAGCTTCTGCCATACACAAGAGGATCTGACAGAAGATGCCGTGAAGCGGATCGTCTACAACGATTTCGTCAACCAAATCCCCGACAAATCGACGAGTGAGCATCAATACAGCGTTCCCTTTTCCTTAAATGCCTACAGCGTGATTTATTATCTCTATCCAGACAACGACCCCTCCTTCGAATCCTATCTTGCCGGAGGAGTGATGGTCTGGCAGGATCTCTCGGATCAGGACAGGGATCAGAATTTCTACGGTATCGGGACAAACCTGATCCCGGTGACGAACGGAATCGAGCCCTACAACTATACCTTGATTACGCAACGTGTCCAGGCTCGCTGTGATGTCATGAGCTTTTCGGTAGACTCGAACGAACGGGACATGGATATCCGCAATGCAGACACCCTTTCCGACAGGGACATATCCGGACTTGCCAAACCAGAAAAAACATTCGATGAATTGCAGAGTGCTACGATTTCATGGAAGAATGACGATGGCCTTCTTCGGGATGTCGTCTTGCCTTGGGGTGCACATTTCAACCAAGCGGAAGGAAATGATATTCAGCTGGAGATCGATCTTCAAGCGACATTCAAAGGCCTCGACACCGGAAGTGTCG
Source organism: Candidatus Enterosoma merdigallinarum (assembly GCA_018714385.1). Taxonomy (GTDB): domain Bacteria; phylum Bacillota_I; class Bacilli_A; order RFN20; family CAG-288; genus Enterosoma; species Enterosoma merdigallinarum. The sequence goes on from DVNL01000014.1 coordinate 4,894, forward strand.
GCATCGCCTTGACAGGAGAGGAGCCCTACCAATATCCCGATGAAATAGGATGATTGGATTCTCCCGCTTGAGATCCTATATTCTGATAGAAGAACAAGAAAAAACGCCATCAGGAACCCAGTTCGGTTCTCGATGGCGTTTTAAGAAACGTTTCTGTACAAGACGTAGCTTTCAGCGCCTTGGTGCCGACAAACTCTGTCCTTAGGCGACGAAATCCGGAGTTTCCTGGGCCTTTTCGATCTCGGAATACTTGGCGACGATCATCTGAGGGCGGCCAAAGAGGGTGATCTGGATGGTGACCTCGGAATTCTCGGGATCGACCTTTTCGATCGTGCCCTCAGCATCGGCAAAGGTTCCGGAGAGGATCTTGATGACATCGCCGACCTTGTAATCGGAATACATATCCGGGTCTTCGATGTGCATTCTCTTGAGGACAGGCTCGATCTCTTCACGAGGAATGGGGAACGGCTTGGCACCCTTACCGGAAGAGCCCGTGATGCCGGAGACGCCGGGGGTGTTACGAACGACGAACCACGTCTCGTCGGTCATGATCATTTCGACGAAGATATAACCGGGATAATAGTTCTTCACCTTGACCTTCGGAACCATCTTTCCGGTCTTCTTGTCCTTGGAGATCTTCGGCTTTCCGTTCTCATCGAGGACCGGTTCTTCGTACTCGGCGCAGATGACGCGGAAGATCTTGTCCTCCATGTTCATGGACTTGGCTCTCTTTTCGAGCATGTCCTTGACCTGTCTTTCGCGCATGGCGAAAGTGTTGATGACATACCAAGCCTTTTCGGGAAGATCTCCGTCCTCTTCGTCTTTTCCGGCACCGGAATGGACGTGTCCGATACGGGGATTGTATCCTCTCTTGGGCTGTTCGGCCTCAAGGGCTTTCTCGACGGAGGTACGATTGTCCGTCTCTTCGTTCAGGTACTCTTCTTCAATCATAAGCTTCCTCCTAAGACATTCTTGACATAGCGGATTCCGTGACGAATCGCCTCCGCAGCAGCGGCAGTGCTAGAAGAATCGGCACTGGTATCGGAGCCTTGCGGATAAGCCTCCTCCACGGCCTGGATGATCTGGATGATCAGATAATCGGACAGGGCGATGACGAGGGCGGCGACGAGAGCGATGACGAGAACCTTGGCGACAGACTGCCAAAGCAGCTTTCTGTCTGGCCAGCGAATTCTCCTGGCCTCTTCTCCGACGCCACGGAAGTACTTGCTGATCTTGTGCATCCTATTTACCTTCCTTGTGTAATGTGTACTTGCCGCACTTGGGGCAGAACTTTCGAACCTGGATACGAACCGGGTCATTGGCTTTCTTGCTGGCGTTGTAGTTTCGAGATTCACACTCCGTGCAGACTAGGGAAACTTTCTCCCGCATATTGATCACCTCTGCATATCAAATAAAAAGCCCCACTTGGGACTATAGATATTATAAATAAGGAGAACAAAATTACAAATATTATTTTGGCTTCATTAATATAATCCAATGATATGAGACGAATTTCTTCCATGGTCAGACGCAATCCATCGAATCCTTTTGGCCCCTTGTACTCAGCTCCTTATCAAAATGATGTTGTTCAATCACCTAAATTGCGGAACGAAAGTTAATATTATCGCCTATAAAACAATCTATTATCATTGATGAAAGCCGTTTTTTATTAAATTACTTTAAATATGTTTAAATCCGCTAATATTATCTTCTGTTTTAAGGAAACTTTTTTTAGAAAAAGAAAACCTTTTTTGAAGGCCTTCTTTATTCCACTAAGCTTTCCTTTGGCAAGGATTCCACCTTGGAGCAGTTCTCTCGATAGCGAGCCGTGACAAAACGATGGATGAAATAGATATAAGGCATACCGAGATTGGTCTCGACCAAGGAATTCTGGAGCAAAGTCATGATCTGACGCATACTGTCACCGCCGTAGTTTTGACTGCGGACGCCAAAGACGAGGAGAGCGGCCTCCCAAAGGAATTGGGCCATGAATCCTATGATGAAAATACGAACGAGAGGGACTTTTTTGTCTTTCTCTTTCTGCAAGAGATTGTAGACGATGGCAAGGACATAACCGACGACCATGATAAGTCCCATGACGCCGTGATATTTTCCCGTCCCGCGAGTCGTCATGAAAGCCAAGGAAGATGGGGCAAGATTATTGATGAAATCCGCCATCAGCGGACAGCATATCCACCAGACCACGATCAAAAGAGAATACTCGCTCCGATGTTCGTCGTTGGACAGCCACAGCCAGATGAAGGCGAAATCGAGGATGCCGTAGCTCATGGACATCCAGAAGAGAATCCCGGCCGTCCCGCCCGGGCCCAAGAGGACCGTCTTTGCCGGTTCGTCGAGAGCATAGGAAAAAATCTCCCGGGATCCCGTCGCCAGATAAAAGAGAAGAAAGTCGACAAGAAAATAAAGGACGCCGCCTGCCAAGGCCCAATAGGCCGTCACCCTCTTTTTCTTGAAGAAAAGAAGGAAGACAAAAGCGCAGACGAAGATCGAATCCAGGATGACATAGGCCAACGAGAAGTTCCGTGTCGGCTGAACATAGTCCATCCCTTCCGAAATCACATCAAAAATTCTGTTCATGACTTGATTGTAAAAGACAAAACCCAAAAAAGAAATTGTTCTTTTCCAAAACTATTCTTCGCCTCTTCCCATCTGTCATCGCCATCGTCTTTTGCCCTATAATCTAATGGTTTATGAACAAAGAAAAAATCATCGAGAAGGCCAAAAGCTTCGTTCGCGACCTTCTGTCGAAGGAAGGAACCGGCCACGGCTATGATCATGTGCAACGCGTCCTATACAACGCAGAAAGGATACTGCAGACGGAAGAGGCGGATCCTTTCGTCGTCCGTCTTGCCGCCATTCTCCACGACGTGGACGACTACAAGCTCTTCCCGGACCATCAAAACGACGAAAACGCCTGGGCTTTCCTAAAAGAGGCAGGCGTGGACGAAGAAACGGCAGAAAAGGTCATCGCCTGCATCGATACCGTTTCCTTCAAGGGGAAAGACAGCGTCGTCCCACAGACGATGGAAGGAAAAATCGTCCAGGATGCCGATAGGCTGGATGCCATCGGAGCCATCGGCATCGCCAGGGCCTTCGCTTACGGCGGAAGCCAAAACAGAAGACTCTACGACGACACGCTTCTCTTCCGAAAGAACCCTTCCTTCGAAGAATATCGTTCGGGAAGCCCATCGACAATCGCCCACTTCTACGAAAAGCTCCTTCTCTTGAAGGACATGATGAACACCGAAAAAGGAAAGGAAATCGCCGAAGAGAGGCACGCCTACATGCTCACCTTCCTCGATGAATTCGCAAAGGAGACCGGTCATGGAAAATGAAACGCTGGACCTCTTTGTCCAAGCCGGAAGAAAAAGAGGAAAAATCTTGATCTCAGCCTGCCTGCTTGGAACGCCGTGCCGCTATGACGGCAAGAGCAAGGCCTGTCCTTGGATAGCGAAACTCACGAAATATTACGATCTCATTCCCGTTTGTCCGGAAACCATGGGCGGATTGAAAACGCCGCGCGATCCCGCGGAAATCCAAGAAGGGAGAATCCGCACCCAAAAGGGGAGGGATGTGACCGACAACTATCAGGACGGCGCCTACTGGGCTTTGGCTGCCGGCAAGTTCAAAAACGTCTCCTTGGCAATCCTCAAAGAGAATTCCCCCAGTTGCGGCGTTCATTTCATCCATGACGGCAGCTTTAGCGGGAAGCTCATTCCTGGCGAAGGCGTCACGGCAGCGAAATTGCGGAAGAACGGTTTCCATCTCATCGACGAGGAGGAAAGCAAGACCCTTCTTGAAGTTTTGGAGAAAGAGAATGGCAAATAGAGGTTTTGAGATTGCAGGAATCCCCGTCAAGAACCGCTTCGTCCTTGCCCCTTTGGCCGGTTTCACGGACTATTCTCTTCGAAAGCTGTCTTCTGACATGGGAGCCGGTCTCGTCTATACCGAAATGGAATCGTGCGAGTCCCTTCTCCATGGCAGCCAAGCGACATTGGAAGACTTGAAAAACACGCACCGGGATAGACGAGACGAAAAAGACACTCGGCTCGCCCTGCAGATTTTCGGCGGAAAAGCAGAAAGCATTCTTCAATCCATTCCGCTCTTCGAAAAAGAGGCGGAATATGATTTCCTGGACTTCAATGTCGGCTGCCCTGTTCCAAAAGTGATGCGGCAAAGAGCTGGTTCATATTGGTTGAATAGATTGGATGAGCTTTTTTCTTTACTTGAAAAAATGGTTTCAATTTCCCGCAAACCTGTCATCGTTAAAATACGTATTGGGTTCGATGAAATCATGGATGTCCGGCATGTCTGCCGCAAAATGGAATCCTGCGGCGTCAAAGCCATCGCCGTCCATGGCAGGACACGTAAAGAAGGCTTCATGGGCCCTGTCCATTACGACATCATTCGGGCCATCAAGGAGAGCGTCTCCATCCCTGTCATCGCCAACGGCGCCATCGATGAAAGAAACTTCCTCGACGTTCTCGAAGAAACAAAAGCGGATGCCGTCATGATCGGTCAGCGTGCCATCGGGTATCCCAAAGTCTTCCAAGACATGGTTCGTGTCGAGCAAGGACTCGCTCCTATCGAAAACACCCTGAAATCCCAAGTGGAAATATTAAAGGAACACCTCCGTCTGATGTTCTCTTGCAAGGAAGAAAAGCCGGCTTCCGACATCATGCGCGGCATCTCGGTTCGTTATCTCAAGGGATTCGGCAACATCAAAGAGACAAAGCTCGCATTAGTCCATTGCCGATCCTTGGATGAATATCTTTCCGTGCTGTCAAGGATCTCTTTTGAAAACCAAGTCCAATAAAGTCTCGCTCCTTCGCGCATAAAATATATTCACATACTTAAATTGTGCATTATGAGCAAAAACACGCTCATTTTGAGTGAACTCAATTGAAGTAATCCTATTTTTAAGCTATGATTAACAAGAATTATGAGTCTAAAAGAAAGAGACGAGGAAATTCTCAAACTCCTCGAAGAAAGCCCATCGCAATTCGTCTCGGTCGAATCGTTGGCCGAGTATTTCAAAACGTCCGAGTCCACCATCCGCCGGGATCTCCAACGGATGGCAAACGAGCATAAAGTCCTCCGCGTCCATGGCGGAGCCGCTTCGCTTCATTTCTCGGGAAACTTCAAGTTCGAACGACTCGACAAAGAATACTTGGAGAGGGAGAGAACGGAGCCGGACATCAAGAAGTTCATCGCCCGTGAGGCCGCCAAGTTCGTCAAGGAAGGCTCCTGCATCTACCTGGACGCTTCCACGACAGTAGCCAGCATGATCAACTTCCTGCCAGCCTTCAAAAACACCTATTACGTCACAAACTCGCCGACCCTTGCCCAGAAGCTCGTCGAGAGAGGGCTTGTCTGCTATGTCACCGGAGGCGAGCTGAAGCTTACCACGAACGCCTTCATCGGCCCTTATGCCTTGGATTTCATCGGCCGGTTCAACTTCGACATCGGCTTCTTCGGGACAAACGGCATCCATCCCCAATCCAAGTTCACGACGCCGGATCCGCAGGAATGCGCCATCAAATCCGCCGCCATCAGCAAATGCTATGCGGTCTACGTCCTGGCCGACCACACCAAGTTCGACAACATCTCCACGGCCACCTTCGCCGACTTTGCCCGTCCAACCCTCATCACCGATCAGGCGAACGACAAATACCGATCATTGATAAAGACGATCGAAGTGAAGACAAACGCATGAGAAAGGAGCGTGCTCACATGATCTATTCGCTGACAATCGCACCCTGCATCGACTACAACCTCAATCTGGAAGACAAAGAATTGAGAGTCGGAGGCGTCAATCGTCCCAAGGCGGAAGGCTTTTCTCTCGGCGGCAAGGGCATCACCGTCTCCAGGATGCTCAACAACCTGCGCGTCAAGAACATCCCCATCGTCGCCGTGGGCGGCAACATCGGAAACGACATCAAGAAGATCGTGGACAAGGAATACGATCGTCCGATCTATCTCAAGACCGAGGCCAATTCCCGGATGAACGTCATGATCACCGGCCCGCATCAGGACACCCGTTTCGATCCTTCTGCCCCCAAGGTCAAGGACAGCGAGATCGAAAGGCTCTTCATCTATCTCAAGAAGCATCTCAAGCCGAAGGACATCGTCATCCTTTCGGGATCTCTCGGGCAGGAAGACAAGCATCTTTATGCCCGCATCATGGAAGAATGCTGCAACCCCGTCGATGCCTATGTCTTCCTCGACACGGTAGACGAGGCTTTGACCTATGCCCTTCCCTATCGTCCTTTCATGATCAAGCCCAATGACGAGGAACTCGGCGATCTTCTCGGAAAGAAGCTCACCAGCGACGAAGAAATCATCGCCGGAGGAGAAGAATTCAAGAAGAAAGGCCCTCGTTCCGTCATGGTCACCCTGGGAAGAAGGGGAGCCTACTACTTCAGTGAGGAAGGTCACGTCTATCACTGCTCCAACGCCACGGGAACGCAGATCTCCGCCGTCGGTGCCGGCGACTCTTCCATCGCAGGGTTCATCAAGGGACTCAGCGAAGGAAAGAGTATCGAGGAGACGCTCCAATACTCCATGGCTGCCGGAGGTGCCACGGCATTCTCGCCGCATTTAGGATCCTACAAGCTCTGGAAATCCTTGCTTCCTCAAATCAAAGTCACGAAGATCAAATAAAATTAGGCTGCAGGAAACTGCAGCCTTTTTAAATTCCTCCATCCGCTCTGTCACGACAGAAATCGGTTATTTTTCGATGCTGTCGACCTTCTTTTGGAAATGGGCGAAAGTAAGGAGGGTCGCCTTGGGATTGAGCTCCCGGACACGCTTGACATCCTCTCCTCTTTCGAAGACGATGACATCGGCCTGATGCGGATCCTCCACCAAGAGCATGCCTCGGATCAGAAACCGGTCCCGGTTCTTGAGCAGATATTCCAGATTCCGGTAGAGGCATCGCGAGCGGAAAGCGACCTTCTTGTTCCAAAAGAAAGGCGTGTAATAGGAAAGGGAGGGCAAGGTCTTTCCCGCAAAGAGGGCTTGCGCCTTTTCCTTGATCCGGCGCATCGCCTCCTTCTGCCTTCTCTTCTCCCGGATGCGGCGGGCGACATCGATGCTGTAGCCGTGGACGAAGGGATATCTCTTCATCGCATCGGAAAGGGAAAGACCTTGTTCCAAAAGCAATTTCTGGAGGACTTCCATCGTCATCAGAGCATCGTCGTCCGAACGATGGTAGGTGAATCGGGCAAGTCCGAACAGCTCCACCAATGTGTCCAGCCCGCGATAGTCCTTGCATTGGAAGAGGGCCTTGTCCAGCTTCTGGATGTCGACATATTCAAAGTCGAAAAAGGGAAGGCCATATCGTTGGCAGGTATAGTCCAAAAAGCCGATGTCCTGATGGATGCAAAAACCGAAATAAAGGGTATCCGGTAACTGGAACAGCCGTTTTATCTCTTCGTAATAATATGGAAAAGTATGGGCATAACGGAAACGGGAGAGGGGATAGCCAAGCTGGATGCCTTCACCTTTCTTGGCATTGCCCAAAAGAAAAGGGGCATCGGGATCGACAAGGATGTCCTTCTTCTTGAGGACATGGAAGTTCTCGTCGGTCCGGACATAGCCGAAGGAACAGATCTTTCCCTCGCCGTGAAGGCAGTTGGCGCACTCGGTATCGAAAAACAGGTAGTCCATGCCTATATTTTATTTTCTGTCGGTACCTGAGACAACAAGAAGCAACTTGAGGATTGACTTTCCCTCCCGTAAAATAGACCCGTGCGCGAACAAGACATTTTCAAGGGCATCAAGGCCTGCATCTTCGACCTCGACGGAACATTGGTCGATTCCATGAAAGTCTGGGCGAAAGTCGATCGCCAGTTTTTCCTTTCCAAAGGGATGACCATACCCAAAGACTACCAAAAGGCGATCGCCCACATGACGTTGATGGAAAATGCCCGCTATACCGTGGAACGTTTCGGCTTCTCGGAAACCCCGGAAGAGCTCATCGCCATATGGATGGGTTTCGCCAAAGCCGAATACGCCTTCAACATCAAGGCGAAAAGCCATGCCAAGGAGCTTCTTTCCCTCTTGAAGCAGAAAGGCTATCACATCGCCTTGGCGACATCGAACAGCTCCGACCTGTATCTCCCCTGCCTAGAAAACAACGGCCTTCTTCCCTATTTTGACTTCCTCCAGAACGCCGAAGCCCTCAACACAAACAAGAAGGAGCCGAAAATCTATCTGGCACTGAGCGAAAAAATGGGTGCCGAAGCGAAAGAGACTCTCGTCTTTGAAGATATCCTTACGGCGATAAAGACAGCACACAATGCCGGCTTTCGGACTGTCTGCGTCAAAGACGAATCCTCAAGGAAGGATTTGCCGATCATCGAAACACTTGCCGACCTTGTCATCGAGGATTTTCAAAGCATCGTTGATGTCGTATAAAATTTATTTCACTTTTTTGGAGATACGTCTCACTTTTCGCATTACATATAAACAAGTCACTTTATTCATTGAGAATTGCTTTATCAGATATATTATCGAAAAAATGTTTCTTTCTATCTTACAAAGATATATTTTACTATTTTTAAATATCTGGACAAACTTTACACTTTTAGTCAAGGGAAGCGTTTTAATATTGTTTCTTAATAGGGTTATCTATAGAATAATAAAGCGTTTTTACTAGGGGAGTAATCATTTCTGACCTCCGACAATCACATCCGGGATGCCGGATCGGAGAGGGCCGAGAAATCGGTGATGAGACCAGTAAAAAGAAAGGAAATCCATGGATTCTGAAAAGGAACAGCAGGTTTCTTCCCCCGAGAAGGAGCCCGAGTTCAAGGCGTATTGCCATACGCCGGAAGAGGTGTGCGAGCACTTCCAGACCGATCCCAACGACGGCCTCTCGTCCGAGGAAGTGCAAAAGCGGTTTGCCAAGTACGGGCCCAACAAACTCGAAGAAGGAAAGAAGGTCCCCTTCATCATCAAGCTCCTCAAGCAGTTCATCGAGCCGATGGTCATCGTCCTTCTCATCGCCGCCCTCATCTCTCTCGCCATTTTCATCTTCCACACGGCTAGCGGCGATGAATCGGAGGAATGGATCGACTGCATCGTCATTCTTGCGATCGTCATCATCAACGCTCTGATCGGCGCCATCCAGGAGCAGAAAGCGGAACAGTCTCTGGAAGCTCTGAAGAAATTATCCAGTCCGACATGCACCGTCAAAAGGGATGGGAAGCTTTGCAACATCAAAGCGGAAGAACTCGTTCCCGGTGACCTTGTCATCCTCGAAGAAGGTGTCATCATCCCTGCCGACGTCCGTCTCATCACTTCCGTCGACATGAAGTCGGATGAATCCTCCCTCACCGGAGAATCCGTCCCCGCCGAGAAGGATGCCAGAGCCGTCCTGGGAGAAGACACTCTCGTTGCCGACCAGGCCACGATCGGCCATATGTCCTGCCCGATCTCCTACGGCCGCGGCACCGGTATCGTCATCGGAACCGGCATGAACACGGAGATGGGAAAGATCGCCAATATGCTCACCAATTCCGAGGACGAAGAAACGCCTTTGCAGAAGAAGCTTGCCGTCCTGTCCAAACAGCTCGGCCTCATCTGCCTCATCATTGTCGTCGTCACCTTCCTCGTCGGCGTCATCGCTGCCCTTATCCAGGCAGGTACCGCCGGCAATTGGAGCGAGATCGGCGAGAACATCCTCGAACTCTTCGAAAACGCCATCGCCCTTGCCGTCGCCGCCATTCCGGAAGGCTTGCCTGCCATCGTCACCATCGCCCTCGCTCTCGGCGTCGGCAAGATGGTCAAGGTCAATACAATCGTCCGTAAGCTTCCTTCCGTCGAAACTCTCGGCTCTGTCACGGTCGTCTGCTCCGACAAGACGGGCACACTGACCCAGAACAGGATGACCGTCAAGAAGGTCTATCAGGACGGTGTCATCTACGATGCCGACAAGGCCGTCTCCCCTAATTTCCTTGCCACGGGAATGATGCTGTGCTCCAATGCCTCCATCAACGGCGACAGATATGGCGACCCCACCGAGCTTGCCCTTCTCGACTATGCCTATGCTCTCGGCATCGAAAAGGAAAAGACAGAGGCGACGAGCCAGCCTCGCGTCGATGAGCTCCCCTTTGATTCCGTCCGCAAGATGATGTCGACGGAAAACATGCTCAACGGCAGAAAGATCATCTATACCAAAGGCGCCTTGGACTCCATCCTCAAGCATACGGAATACATCGACATCAACGGACAGGTGCGTCCCATCACTCCGGAGGACATCGAAACCATCAACAGGGCTTCCTCCGAGATGGCTTCCCAGGCCTTCCGTGTCCTTGCCTTCGCCTATCGTTTCAACGACGGCGGCGAAAGACTGAGCGAGACACACCTCATCTACAAAGGCATGGTCGGCATGATCGATCCCGAAAGGCCGGAAGCCAAGCCTGCCGTCAGCACCTTCAAGAAGGCCGGAATCCGTACCGTCATGATCACCGGCGACCATAAGGACACTGCCTTTGCCATCGCCAAGAATCTCGGCATCGCCGATGACATCAACCAGTGCATGAGCGGCGATGAGATCAACGCCCTCGACGAACAGGGCCTTCAGGAGAAAGTCAACACCACGAACGTCTTCGCTCGCGTCTCGCCCGAGAACAAGGTGCAGATCGTCAAGGCCCTCAAGGCCAACGGAAACATCGTCTCCATGACCGGAGACGGCGTCAATGACGCGCCTTCCCTCAAGGCTGCCGACATCGGCATCGCCATGGGCATCACCGGCACCGACGTCGCCAAGAGCGCCGCGGACATGGTCCTGACCGACGACAACTTCGCCTCCATCGAAAAGGCCGTCGAAGAAGGAAGAGGCATCTTCTCCAACGTCAAGAAGGCCATCTTCTATCTCCTTTCCTCCAACTTCGCCGAAGTCCTGGTCATGTTCTTCTTCACCATCCTGACCGCCTTCTCCAAGTACGGCGTCATCCTTCCTCTTGCCACCCTCCATATCCTCTGGATCAACCTCATCACCGATTCCCTTCCTGCCATCGCCTTGGGCATGGACGACAAGGAAAAAGGCATCATGGACCAGAAACCGAGAGACCCCAAGGACGGCGTCTTCGCCCACGGCGGCCTCAAGTTCACTCTGTTCTACGGCGCAATCATCTTCCTCATCACGGCGATCGCCTTCTTCCTCCCCGTCTTCGAGCATATGGGAGACGTCCAGGCCGGCATGACCTTCATTCTCGACGGCAAGGAAATCCAGCTCGACTCCGGATGGGAATGGTCCTTGAACGGATTCTTCAATTGCATGAACTCCTCCGCCACCTACCTCAATGAGGCCGGCGAGGAAGTCGTCGTCCACATCGGCGTCCAGATGAGCGGAAACCAGTGGGTCCCCTACAACATCGCCTATGCGACGGAAGAGGCTCTCGACGAGATCCAGTTCTCCGCCGGCGTTCTCAACGTCCACGAGCAGGCCCAGACATTCGCCTTCACCGTTCTTGCCATGGCCCAGGTCTTCCATATGGTCGGCATGACCGACATCAAGCACTCCTTCATCAATGTCTTCAAGGGAAAGAACTGGATGCTCCTCGTCTCCTTCGTGTTCGGCTTTGCCATGCAGGTCCTCGTCACCGAGGTCAACGGTATGAACATGGTCTTCGGAACGACGCATCTCCAATGGTTCGAATGGTTCGAGCTTCTCGGCTTCGCCATCGTCCCGCTGGTCGTCCACGAGATCTGCGCCCCCATCTTCCGGGCCAAGAACGTCCAGATCATCTAAAAGTCAAGTCAGCTTATTCGGCCAGGATCGGAAACGGTCCTGGCTTTTTGATTGGACAAAACCAAATTGAAGCGAGTCGCATGTAATACAGGCATATTAATGTAATGACATTTTTATGCGTTTTTTATGAACATTTTTCGCCTTCTTTCTTTGCCGGCATTATGTTCATTTTGTCCGGTGTCTGTATGCTTCTTTTTAAGCGAAATCTCTAAAACGGAGGTTTCATGAAAGGACAAAATATCGCGATTCGATTCAAAAAACATCTAGAAGACGTTCCTCTATCCAAGCCATATTTCCGCCTTGTTCTGTTGACAGTTTGTTATTACGAGGGGTCTCGGAAATTGATTAATGTCTTTGATCAAATTCAAGCAACAAAACAGTCCGATATCAGCATCATTCAATATGCCTATATGACACATACAACTGACGAAAAAGACTTTTGTCGCCAAGTCCAGCGGCTGGAGAATTATCTTTACTGCTTTAAGAAAGCATTAAAGACCTCTTCGTTCTTGCCAAACAATTAGTCAAGGGCATTTAGTGCCCTTGAGGAAGCCTCCTTCCGGTTTTTACTCTGTTAACAAAAACAAGGAGGAGATTCCATGTCGGAAAGCGAAACAAATCAAGATTGGTATTGGTCGAATGTTGGCCTGGCAACAACTTTAGCAAGCTTTTTTACACTCATTGCCATTCAAATCACAAAAAGATTTCTAGTTAAAAAGAACGCCAATACAGACACCGGATCTGATCTTCTCCTTTCTTCCGTGGGACGTTGGGTTGCCTTGGGCTCTTATGCTGTTTCCTATATCGTCATAACCTATTTTGATACCGGAGGCTTCCATTTTACGAATGACTTTTGGGCAGGAATCGTATCGGGAGCAATCATGACCCTCTCTTTAACAAAATCAATCTATACCTCCCTCCATCAAGTCTCTAAAGCAACCCGCAAGAAAGAACAAACTGGCTCCTCCAACATCACACCAACCCAGTCAAGCGGAAAAGAACCGACAGTCAGCCTCTCTAATAAAGAAAAGAACTCTGACACAAAGGAGAGCCATTCATAACATGATCATCAAAACGGATTCGATATATCGAGAACTAACTGGCAAAATGGATGGATGTCAAATCTTGAACGAGAGACTTCAACGAAAGGTGTGCTGGCGCATTTATGACAAATGGATTCATAAATTGGACTATCGGCGTTACAAAGCCTTGTTATACAAGGGAGCGCAGCCATCCAGTGAAGAAGAAAGACGCTTTATACAATTAGAAAACAGCTATATTGCCTTGCTTAAAACAGAAGTAACAGTAACTGACTTTTTGAATGCTATCAATGAAAATACCCTATCTTTGACTCTTCCATTGGGAAAGTCTTTAGAAGAAACCTTGGCATATGTTTTCAAAGAAATTTGTGCTGATCAAGCCACATCGCCAAACCCTCACGCTTATGCCCTTCTCGCCATAAATGGACTGCTTGTCGATCTCGGTTTGTTTCCTATCGCATATCGTCGATTCCATTTAAATGCGTTTAATAGCGATAATGTCAGTTCTTTTTTGATGACTTGTTTGAAGAACACTCTTTTATTCCAGACCGATTTTATAAACAACCTGTCGCCTTTAACAGAGGATGAATTGGCACAAAAATTGACCTTACTTTTTAATTCCACTTCATGGCCAACAATCAATAAAGCATTTCTTTTCGGCTCTTTTGCAAACCACGAGGAACTAATTGATAGCGATATAGATCTCGCCTTGTTTTTCAACGAAGATTTATCAGAAGAAGACAAAAATAAAACCTATGAGCGTTTGAAGAAGGCTATCGAAGAACAAATCGGTCGCAAATCCGATATGGTCGAATTGCTATGCGTTGACGAAGGATATGTCCGATCAAAATTGGGCAACTACAAGGAGGTCTTGTGAATATGAACGGCATTGCCAAAAACATGGTGTATCAGACAATTCAAACAAATCATATTACTTATCATTGCGACATCAATACCTGCGGACTCTATTCCTTCTTCGAACTTCCTCTTTTGTCTTCTTTCGGAAATCGAGATTTTCCAATCAGTCTTCGCTTCCCTTGCCGCAAAGAACCTTCATCACAATTTCTCATTGAAAATCACTTAAGCTTTCTGTGGGCAATAGAGCTTCTTTCAGACAATAGCCTCCTCTTGAAACGTTCCGCCATGCCCGACTCGACATTCGTCAACGGCATCTGCAAAGAGACAGGAGAGATTTTGCAGTATGTATCCGAAGGAACTGAAAAATACTATATTGCAGAAGCCGAAAGCGGCGAGAAATTCTATTTTCCCCTTCCACAAAGGAACGAGACAAGATATCCAGAAAGAATAGTCTTCCCCGACGGATTTGTTTTATATCTAACAAAAACAAATTCGTCATTGGTTTTAGCCTCTGCTTCCATGAAAGCGGGCGGCACAGAACCAGATGTTCGCTACATTTTTTCCGTCCAAATAAACCAAACAGACAGCATAATTGAATATTACCGCTCCGTTAATAACGAAAAAGAACCTTTACTGTATTTGGAATTGGAGGGAGCAGACGACATTACATTGTCAGCTACCGAATATCAATCTGAAAATATAACTCGGAAGACTTCCTATTTATTCGAGGCGTCTCGAAACCCAAATCGCCCTTGTGCAAGTTTCTCCTACTACCAAACAAGAAGCCTATATGATATTCCGTATGAGAAAATATCAATTTCCGAAGACATTGATTACAATTATGGTCTCGTGATCAACAGCTATCAATGCGGCAACACAGGCTCCCGGGCAAAAACATTAATATACAAAATAAACAACAACATTTTTGTTAAAGATATTACTTTCCCCGATTCCACAAATTTAGAGGTCTATTCCATCGCATCCACAAACGTTCCAGACGTTTTCCGTGTCACATCCATTTTCAACTCCGAAGGTTGGGCAGAAGCTTGCTTTTACAACACGGATGGACAAATCGCTGAGGCCGGCGAACAGATTTGCTATGATTCAAGAGCCATCAAGGGGGATCAGTTGCTTTCAGATGGCTATTTTGAAGAGAACGCTTATAGCTCCTGGCATGGTATTGATAAAACACATCTCGGTGATGATGCCCAAATAGAAACGAAGACTGGGATCCAATATCCTTTTCCTTCCCTCGCCAAAGACACCGGCTATCTTTTATCTCCTGGAGAATCTATATATCAGGCTGTCGATAATCCTTGTCATTCTGAGGAAAGTCTAACACTTGCTTTCTTCGCCCTTTCTGTTGACAAAGGTAAAACAGCAGAATTAAAAGTGACGCTTTCTAGTTCAAAAACGATCAAAGAAACAACAATTAATGATAAACAATTGCCTTTTGGAACCTATGTTTTCCTTTCATCATCCATAACCTTTACAAAAGCGGTCCATGCTGAAAAATGTATCATCCAAAACTCGGGTTCCTCCACCATCTATTTAAAAGCAGTCGGTTTCTACTATGATGTTGCCTCGAAAAAGTATGAGTATGACCAAAATGGTCTGATCAAAAACGTTGTTTCTGGCGGAAAAACAGTCAAAACAAAATCCGATAGTCTTGGAAGACGTTTATATACCTATGGCGAACAAAGCAGTGGAAAAACCACATATCACAACACCACCCACTTGCCGACTTCCGTTTCCGATGGCTTTGGAGGAAAGAAAGAATATAGCTACAAGCATATTCCGGAAACATACCTTGAGACACCGAACGCAAGAAATTATGTCTGCACTTCCTTATCTCTTACAGGAAGCGATGGCAAGCAAATTTCCAAGAGCGCCAAATATGATCCGATCTTATGGAAAAGAAATTACGAGACAGATGCCTTGGGAAATGTCTCGATTACGACATATGACTATTTGGGACGTGCTATAAGCCGAGAGAACGAAAAAACTGGTTTCATCAAAGCTGTTTCCTATGATGCAGAAGGCCGGCCAAACCAATTTCGCATTTCATCCGGAAACGACTCTACAACTCAAACCATTACTTATTCCAATGATCTCGTCTCCTCTGTAACTAATGGAAAAGAGAATGTCTACTATTACATTTATGACAACAACAATCGAAAAAGCTCGATTTCTTCCAAAAACGGAGTTGTTTTGGAAAGCTATGAATACAACTCGGCAAAAAACGGTAAACTATCAAACTTCAAAATCGGATCCGATCGTGTCGCGATCCAATATGACGAACAAAATCAAATCACACGTATTCAAAAAATCAAACAGGATGGCACAATCCTCAATGATTACCATTTCTCCTATTATGGAACTCGCCTTAGCAGTGTCGAAGACAGCAAAACCAATATAGCCAGTTTATTTTCAACCAATAACACAAACTCGGAGCTCAGAAAAACATCTTTGGAAGTAGATGGGGCTGTGGTTGCCTCTGTCTATTTTGACAAGGACACCTTTACTGGAAAAAGGCAGCTAAGACTGACCGACAGTTACTCAAAAGATCTTGTTATGTCAACTTCTCCAATGCAGCCTGTTTTTCGTGGCGATATGCGGACCCTAAAAGAACAGATGCTGAATAATGGCGCGTATTGTGCTTTCTTTGATTACGAAAATGACTTCCAACTATACTATAACTATGAGGATACCGAAGAGGACTTTTCGGAATTAAGATCACTCTCGCCAAGAACGTCGGATGCAACCTCAACAATCGACGAACCTATCCCATATGCCAACGTCAAAAATCTCTCATACTCAATTAATGACACGACCACCACTTTATCTCTGTCTCTGCTTTTCAAACAGTCTTCTGGAGAAATTTTCAACATCGATTTTGGCGGATTGAAAATCATCGGATCGATAATCTCTTCCAATTTCACGCTAAATATAAAACAAAACGATTACGTCATAAAATCCATAACGATGCCATTTAAGCCTCTTAATGGAAAATGGAACAGTTTTGGTTTTTCTATCGTTAATTCAACATCCTTGTTTGCCTTTTTGAATGATGATCTTGAATCTTTAGAATATCTCAATCTTCCCTTATCAGAAAAAACTGAAATCACTCTATCATTTGGAACCAGATTGACTCGAAACCAATATGCCGGCATCGCTTTGCAAACAAAAGAAAGCATGTCTCGCGAAAAAATGATGGCCATGAAACGTGTTTATTCCTCCCTGCTTACCCCTGCTTCTCTCAAAAGCGATAACAACAAAACCTTTTTCCAGGAAAGACACACAAATTGGTATGACAATGGAGCTTATGTAATACCATTGGACGCCTCCTTGTTGACCACACGTGGAGAAATGCCTTCCGTTTTCCAGGCTCTCCGTCAAAATATGACTTTAAAATCTCGCCAAATGTTCCAGTATAACGAAGAACTAGGGAGAAACATGTATATTGCCGATGGGGCAACTCTAATTTATGACATCAATTTCAACAAGGCCGGAACTGTCGGATTAAAGTTTTATCCTTTTTCCTACTCAAACAATAATTCTAAAAGGTATGTTTGTGCCTTGGCCAGCAATAGTTCCGGTACTCAATTTATCAGCATCTACATTCAAAACAACCTGCTTTACATTTCGATAGGTTCACAATCCCATATCATATCCGGCTCCCTGGATGAAAACGGGTTAAACGAATTTGCCTTCACCTATGCCGTGACGACTACTTCAAGCGGAACGACATATACGGACCCAGACCAACCGGAAACCAACGATGTCATGATCAAGACATACCTCAACGGCACCATCGGTTCCGTATTGTTTTCCAAAGCGGAATACCATCGTCCCTGGATATTATCTGTCGGCCATCCTGCCACATCCTCGGATGGCGACATCAACGATTCTTTGCAAGGTCTTGTCGCAGATATCTATCTCTCGGCAAACCAATCCTCAGACCAATCTCTACAAAACATTTTCCAAAACGGCAACATCCGAACATACCAAGAGACATACGATAGTCTTCAAAGGCTCCAGTCCTGCGTGATCCGAAATTGTCACAACGAGAATATCCTCTCCAGAGATTTGCAATACGCCGCAAACGGCACGAAAACATCGAAATTGATCGCCGAAGAAACATTGAAGCTGAAATCCGGCTGGACCAAAACTATCCCCTATGAATTCGACACCGACGGAAGGCTTGAGAGATATGGCGAGCGCACGCTCCAATACGACTATCGCGGCTATCTCGTCTCTGACAGCGAAAACGGCGAAAGTCTCTCTTATGACGAAAACGGCAATATCCTGACAAGAATCAACAACGAAAAAACGAGAGAATATCACTATAGACATGACAGCGTATCGAACCAGCTCCAACGAGTGAATTCCTCAAACGGTGATTCCATCGTATTTTCCTACAGCAGTTCCAGACCAGGATACCCGACGTCAAAGACAAGAACCGAAAGTGGAAAGGCAACGTCCTTCCAGTTCCAATACGCCGGAAGAAGCCTTTCCACTCTCTCTGTCGACGGACGGCAGTGGCGATACGACTACGATTATTCCGGCAGACGAGTCCGAAAGACAAATCCGGATGGAGAGGAGATCCTCTACCTCTATTCCGGAAACGTTCTTTCCGGCATTTATCAACCCTCGACAGGGAGATCGGCAAAGCTTGTCTATGCGACAGACTATCTTCCGTTGTCAATCGTCGTCTCCCAATCCCTCAATGCCGCCCCTGTCGTCTACCACTACATCTTCGACAGCTTCGGTCTCCTGATCGGCATTGCCGATGATGAAGGCAACATGGTCGTCGAATATGAATATGACCTCTTCGGCAAGCCTCTTGCCTGTAGAGACACTTCCGGAATCGACTTGGGTTCACTGAACCCTTTCCGGTTCAAAGGTTACGTCTACGATGAGGAAAGTGGCCTGTACTACCTTACGACTCGTTACTACGATCCCGAGATCGGTCGTTTCCTTACGCCGGACAATCTTGAGCAGCTCGATCCCGAAAAAGCGGCCGGTCTCAATCTCTATGTCTATTGCAACAACGATCCCGTTCTCTTCTTCGATCCGGAAGGGGAGTCGGAAGCTGCAAAATGGTCAGGACTTGTAATATTGTTTGCTTTATTTTTAGCTACCGTTTTGACAGGTCTAATATCTCCTCTTCCTTTATTGGCTGGTGGTGCAATTATAGGGTCACTTGGTTCCGGATTGGCAACTTTGGTGTTTATGGACGATCTCACTTTGGATACAGCAGATGACTTGATCATCTCCATGTTGTTCGGTGCTGTCGGTGGAATACTCGGTGCCTCCGGCTTAGGCGTCATTGCCACGGCCGCCTCGAATTTCGGCCTGGCTTTCCTGGAAAGTTCCGTAACGATGATCGCCAACGGATCTCGCGACATTGGCGAGATATTGACATCAAGTCTGGCCTCTGGTGTAGCCTCACTTGTAATCTCCGAAGTCGTTTCGCTGAAAATGAACGGGAAACTGGCAGTCGGCTTGAAAAACGAATGGAAAAAATTCAACAAGAAGATGATGGAAGGCCTGAATAGTATGCAGAAGAAATTGACAAGCGGTCTTTTGGCCGACATGGCTTTCCCCGAGGACGAAATGAGACAACAGCTGGTAAACGATAAAAGCGGCTTTGTCTCGTCCTTCCTGAAGTCTTTCTTTGACAAAGTCATGGAGGACGCACAAGAAGCATGACACAAAAAGCGGCATCATGTCTTGTGCTAGAATGTAGATATGACAATATACGCAATCGTCGGAATCTCGATCATCTCCGTCTTTTTCGTCCTAGACATTGTTTTGCTCGCCATCAATGTAAAAGAGCTCTCCCAGAAAACAATACATGGTTTGGACAAATGGCGAGGGACTGCGCAAGCGCTCTCGCTGTTGATATGTCTAGGAGGCTTAAAGGATATTGGTTTTAACCCCAACTATCAGACCTTGACCAATGTTCTTTTATGTTTGGGTGTTGTTCTCATGTTTTCCGCTTATTCTTTTTGGCTAAATTACGAAAAAATCATTGTGGGAGAAGCGGGCTTCTATTATCGACGAAAGGGACGGATGGTGTGGATGGATTTCAAAGACATCGGGAATGTGATATACGACAACCCTCCCGGATACATTCCTTTCTTGGAAGTGTATGACAGCAACAACAATATTCTTACTCATATCCATTGGCCTGACCACGTCGAATATTTTCTTTCTGCCAAAGATGACTACTTCAAGAATCATCCGGCGGCGGAGTGCCCTCCCCAATTTGTCGCGAAAAGAATCCCCAACTTTTTTTCCAACTTCCTTCTTCTTTTTTCTGTCATTGCCTTTTACGACATCATGGCCATCGCCATCGCTCCCATTGCATGGGAGGAATATACAGAAGTTGATCCTCTCATTTTTTGGACTTCAATCTCTTTGGTTATCGCCGCCCTTACCGGCCTCTTGGTGGCATTGGCTGTTTTCTTAGCGAAATCCTTTTTTCAGGACTACATTGAGTTCGATGGCGAAACCCTATTCTTCGGCCGAAAGAAACGTCAACCATACAAGGTCGAGGATCTCTTATACGACATTAAAGTTTACAAAAAAAGCAAGAGAAAGAAGATAACGATCCGTGACAAAAAGACGGACGCGCTTCTCTTCAAGGCCCAAGGTATGACCATCAGTAACAGCCACCTTCTCATCAAGCTTCTGCAATCTTCGTCCCTAAACCAACATTAAAATTTAAAACGCATTTTTATATCCAAAAACAAAGCCCTGGCTTTTATGTCTTATATCTTCAGGGATTTTCGCAGTCTAATGCAATACTCCTGCTCCACAAAGAGAAGGAAAAAGGAGATGAAGTCGTAGGCAAATTCAACAGGAAAGATTTCTTCCAGTTCTTTCAGGCGATATCCTCGCAAGACTCTTCGGATATACGTTTTGAAGTTTCCGTGGAATTGAAGCGCATTTATGGCTTGGATCAGGAACGTCCTGTCCCTGTCGTAGGCAAAGACGAGGGCTTCCTTGGCATAGAACAGAAATTCGGCGCTGAGAGAAGTCTTGGAGAATCTTTCGATGAATTGGCCAAGCAGACATTCGAATGTCTGAGGATCCGGGAGGAACAGTGCCTTGGCAAGGCCGGAAAGAGCCTCTTGGGCGATGAATATCGTCGGCTCAGCGATGGCGTCGCATCCCTTGGGGAGATTCTGACAAAGCCCGTCATAATCCAAAAGCTCATCGGAGACAAGATTCTCCTCGGAAAAGAAGACGAAGCCTTCCTTTAAGGCGGCATGGAAGAAAGCAGTCGACAGATAGGGATCCGAAACGCTCTCTTGAATCTGTCCCGGGGCAAAGAGACTGTATCTTTCCTGTCTTTGCGCCATGGGAAGGGGACGGAAAGAGACCCTCCTTTCGTCGAGGAATGCCGGCCACAGGACTTGCGGCAAGCCATATAACCTATTGAGGACATAGAAATCGCGCTTCACTGCGGAAGAGGACGGGACGTTGTCCCTCAGAATTCGATCGATCAGAAGGAAAGAAGCCCTATCCTCCGAAGGCAAGAAGAAGTCCTTGCCCTCCGGCGTATCGCAATAGGCATAGAAGAAATGGCCCGGGGCGACGAACAAGCCGCTTGAAGAATCCCGGAAAGAGAGGGCAAACCCCCGGATCCCACGATCGTTGTCCGCTTCGGATAGAGGGTGGACTTCTTCTTTCATGGCATCGAAAACCCCTGTCCCGACAGACACGAGATAGGAAAGGGTCACCGGAGCGAATTCGTCCGAGAAATCCGCTCCCGAAATCTGTCTTCCCTGTCTTCGATAAAAGTCCATCGCCTTCGTTCTGAGACCATAGCGTGCTTTCGCCAGATGAAACTCCAAGGACGTTCCGATGGCGGCGCACTCGGGATCGACAAGGCAATCGACATCATGCCAGCGGGCATCCGGAAGAACAAGAACAGAGGAGGGGAGAGAACCATCCCCGACAAGATAGATGCCTTCCCGCCACAAGGCCCGGGACGTCAGAAACTCCAAAAAACCAGGGACTTGGCACAATTCCGCCATTTTATCTTCCGAAAAGAAGTCGATGTCCTCCCGGAAAGAAAGCTGAGGGACGACCTTTTTCGTCGGGTCTATTCCCAAACGCTCGAAGGCCTCTTTTCCAAGTCCGGTGACGAATGTCGCTTTCTCGAAAGGATCCGACGGATCGAGGAAGACCTTGCCGCGCCTTTCAAAAAAGCGCACGCCAAGATAGGACGGATTCTTTCCATGGAAGAAACGGTCATGGATGGCCTCCAAGGAAGCCAAGGTTTCCCTTTCGCTTTCCGGGAAATAGAGATGTCCTTCCTCTTCGATGCAGATCGTCCTTTCCGTCATGAAGATCGACATGGACGGACTCTCTTCGTCTTCAATATCCATATAGCGCTGGCCGGATAAAGGCTGGACAGGAGAATCGATGTCCTTCTTGACATCCGGAAGACAATCCAGAAGGATCTCCTTGAGCAGATCGACGGCGAGGCCATTCAATTCCGAGACTTGGGAAGGATCGACATGGAAGAGATCTTCCGCGATGGTGAAGGAGGAATGGCCGTCGAGCATTCTGCGGACGAATTCAAGGATCTGCAGATAGTTCCCTTCCTTGTCCTGGGAGAGAAGACGAAGCATCTCCCCGCCTTTTTTGTTTGTCTTTTCCTGGGCAAACAATCTGTCGATGAAAGGCTTCAAGAAAGCATAGGAAAGGGGATTCGAAATCTGCTTTTGTATCCCTTTCTCGAGATAGAGACGACAATCGAGATGATCCAAGGAAAGGTCCTCATAGAGGAAGAAAATACCATGCCTGGCAAAAAGATAAGGCAAGAAATCGTAGGAATTTCTATCGGCAAGAAGAACCTCGCCGAAGTCGTCTAGAACCAAAGCGGGAAGGCCGCTGGAAAGATAGTCGAAATCGTCGACGTCCTGGAACAAACGGACAAAGGCCTCGGCATCCCCTCTTCGGAAGGAAAAATAACGGACGCTTTCCAAGGCGGGATAGGGGACTCCCATCCATCTCAAGAAAAGCTCCGGATAAGGTGTCATCCCCTTCTTCTCAAAATGGAAACGAACCGCATCAAAGGCTATTTTCAAACCGGCGATATCTTGTCTTGAAAAGCAATATTTTCCTTGTTTTTCATGGATCTCTCGTTTCCCGTCTTTATTTATTATTTGAAGGTCGCTTGTCGCATGCATAATGAAGTTTGACCCGACATAGAAATAGCGATAACGATAAGGGAACCATCCGGAGTCGTGGTCCAAGACCGTCCTTTTGAACAGGGGCATGATGCCGTACTGCCTTACAAAGAAAGTGTTGACCATATCCTTGAGAAGGGCCGAAAAATAGTTTCTCAAGATCAACTTCGCTCCAAAACGAACATCATCGAGTTCTCCCCTGTCGTTTCTGAAGGCAAAGCGGATCCTCTCCTGCGGGGACATCCCGTCGACGAATGCCGCATAGCGCCTAAATCCCTTCGCATCGAAATCCGTCCCGGGGATTCTAAAGTCCAAAAAGAGCTTGCTCGGCGAGACCTTTTCCAAGAATTCTTTCGGGGCCTTGTCCGGATCGATAAAGACGGGATAGTCCGGGAACGATTCGATGTCGTCGGAAATCAGCTTTTCCACGTTGGGGAAATAGATTCCTTTCGACACAAGGTAATTGCAAAGCCCGACCACGCAGTAGTCATTCCCTCTGAGGATGTCGTAAGTGACAGCCTTTCGATCGATCTCGCCATATCCGAAGAAAAGGCCTTCCTCGAAGGTGATTCTTCCCAAGACGGCATCCGGCGTCAGCCAAATGGGGTTTCCTGCGCCATCCCTGGCCTGGAAGACCTCGACGGGGAGGCCGAGGACCTGCTGGAAACAGAGCAGCGTATTGCTCTCTTCGTCGGCAAGGCCGAATTGAGCATCAAAGACAGGATACGTCTTTTCCTTGAGGATGAATTCCTTATAGAAGCAAAGACGCTCTCTCAGGGAAGCCTCCTCTTCCTTGGCCATGTGGAAAGAGCCGTCATCGCCGACATAGACGTCATAGAAGGCACCGGAAAGGACTTCCCGATAGCGTCCGTAGACATCTCTCTCCTTCGTGGTCAAAAACAGCTCCGGGTAGAATTCCATTTTTCTAGCCCCCCAAGATCTCTTCCTTGAAGAGATAAGAATCGACAAGCTTTCCGACGAGGAACGTGAAGAAGCCGAGGATGCGATTCATCACCGGCTCGACATCTGTATGCCTCTCCCTCAGAACCGGGAAGAAAGAAAGGAGAAGCTCACGCAACGTCTGTTCCCTCCCGACGGCCTCGAAGAAACGGACAAAGATCGACCGATCCGAACCATAGGCGGCAAGAATAAGAGTCGAAGCCTCCTTGGAAAACTGATCGCCGCCGGACTTTGAGACGAATGTCTTCAAAAGGCTCTGAAGGAGACCGTCGCTAGGCATGAGAGAGGAAGACAATGTCGTCGGAATGCCCAACGTGGAATAGAGGAAATAAGGAATCTTCCTGTCGAGGAAGGCATCCAGGCTATAGACATAGTTCGGTTCATAAAGGACATCCCTGGGAAGGACGAAGTAGGGGAGGAGAAATCCGTCTTTCGCCATCGCGTTCCGCATGGAGACAAACTCGGCATCCCTTCCCTCTTTCCGAGGAAGCATGGAAAGAAAAGGATAATAAGGGTTCAAGCTTGGGACGGCCTTCTTCTGACAGCGATGGCATATCCCGCTTTCAAAGCGCAGCCTCGACATCAAGACATCCACGTTGGTCTCATTCAGAGGAAAGTCCCTCAGGGCATGGACGGCAGCAAAAGGAAGGCCGGCCAGGCCGAGGACAAGGACCGTCAGAAGGCACGGATCCATGTCCCTTTGTCCATAGCTGCGCAAGGCCATCTCGATCAGATCCTTCATCGCCTTCTTGTCGCTCTCGCAGAAAAGAGGGACTTCATCGGGAGAATCGGCATAGCCGTCGAAGACGCGGCCAAGGAAGACATAGGGATGCGGCAGTCCGGAAACATAGACGGCATCGACATAGGTGTCCGTCTCAAGACCGGGTATCGAAAGCGCCCCCTCTTTGTAGGCATAGGAAACGGAAAGGCGATTGTAAAAGAAAGCAAGTCGAGAGAAGATCCAGGGATTGTCAAGGATAATACCATACAGATCCGGCGTGCAGGAGAATAATGCCGAACGAATAGAGGCGATATCATTTTTCAAGAAGTCCAGGATAGAGTCGGTAATATCCATCCATTGGAAATAGGGGGTGAAGAAGCAGGAGAATATCGCCATCAATGTCGTGGAATCCAATTCGACGTATTTCCTGAGAGCCGGAGCGCTCTTCTTTTCATCGACGTCCAGGATCCCGCGATAAGTCTTGTTGACGATGCTTTCATAGAGGTCTCGCGCGCCGAGCTCCTCATTCCGGATCTCACCGATATGAAGGCCTTTCTTCGAGGCGCTTGCCCGTACATAGGTAAACATCTCGTTTCGCCTCGAGGCCGGGTTGGGGAAGATGACCTCATGATAATCCGGGACGGCATCGTTGCAGAGATGGCAGACATGATCCCGATAAAGGATCTGGGAGGAAAGTTCCTTCCGGCAATCCATCCTGTGATAGACGTTCTCGGGAAGCCCGAGATGGTTCAGAATGTAGAGATTCCGGCGGACGATCCCTTCCTCTCCCTTCCCCTTTGCCTGATGGAAGGAATCAAACCGCCTGCCATAGAAAGCGATCCTCTCTTCGATAGCCTCCTTCTGGCAAGAACAGAGGACCGGCTTGGCAAAATAGCTCTCCCGGAAGGAGTAGGCCGTCTGGCCATAAACGACATAGGGCAAGGGAAGATCGGGCTCATAGGTCTCCGTCGGCTTGGTCAGACAATCCAGAAGAGACAGGATATACGTGTCCTTCTTCCGGATGGCCTGTTTCCGAAAGTCGCTCCGGACGATGGAAAAGAGGCTTGAGAGAACATAGGCGAAGAAAGGATAGGTCTCCTTGTCCATCGGCCTGCGGACATGGAAGTAGGCGAGAGTGGCATCCGTCGCCTCCTGGGCGGTGGCGTCCGAGAAAGAAGACAGATAATAGGACAAAGCCGTGCCCAGGGACTTCTTGTCCAGTTCCTGCAGCAGTTTGAGAAGGGCAGGGAAATTGTCTTCCCCGCGCTGGAGGCAATAGGAAAGATAGTATTTCTCCACAAGCGAGCAGGAAGGCCTGTCAAGAAGGGAAGAAAGCTCAGGACATCTCTTCGCCGGAAAAATCTTGATGGTGATCCTTTCCTGAATGCCGTCCTGCCTCGAAAGATAGTAGACTCCCTGGTCGAGAAGCCGGCGGAGAAGGAAGGCAAGAAGATGCCTCCGATTTCCGGGAACGTAGGAATAGTTCCAATCGAACCGTTTGACGGAAAGGAAAACCTCCCTCTCGTCGACCCCGTCTTGGAACGGGAGCTTGGAAAAGAGATTTTTCGACGTCAGCGAAGGATCGTCCTGTATCATGCGAAAGCCTTCGAAGGGAAGGCCGAGCCGGGAATAGAGAAGAACCGGAGAAAGGTTCTTTTCGCTTTTGAGAGCATCCTTGTATAGAAAATGGATTCTCTTCCTGTCTTTCTTGGAAAAGAAGAAATGTTCGCCGTCCTTCGAATACATCTCCGCATGGTAGGAAGAAAGGCTGTACCAAGGTCCGTCCTTTTCTTTCCGGACGGTCAAATAGGACAGTTTGTTGGTATAGACGTTCACGACATCGCGGAAATAATCGTCATAGAGCATGTTGACGATGGCGATGACGTATTTCCTCAGAAGAACGGCATAGGCCTCATTTCGAGAAGGATCGTCGGCAAGCTTGGAAAGCCTGGGGTCGGGGATGCGATCGATAAAATAAAGCACCTGCTCGTTTAGAGAAAAAGCGTCGAACCGGCGCATATATTCCAAAAAGGAAGCATCGCATTCGCCTTTCATCAGATCAATGGCAACGCGAGCGCCAGAAAAAGAGGCATAGGGCTTCAAAATCTTCGAGTCGATCCTCTTTTCATCGAAGAAGACGGGATACTGGGGATCGTTGAAACGCAAGAACCTTTTCGTCTCGTCATAAAGGAAGAAAACACCCCTCGAAAGAAGATAGACCTTGAAATCGTCTACCATCCATTTCTTCCCGAGCATGGAAAAGACAGAGAAGTAGCTGTCCCGCTTGAGACGGAAGAGTCCCTTCCGGAAATGGAGCTGGGAGAGGATATCCTTTCCTAAATCCAGATCGTCGAAAACGACATCCGGAAGACCGAGGACCTGTTTGAAGACCCGTCTCTCCGTGCCCTTCAGATAGGTCGTCTCCCCTTTCTGGACATAGGGATACATGGCCATGTTGGCGATATGCTCGTCATAGAAAAACAAGGCTTCCTCGATGCTTTTCTTGTCATCGCTATCGAAGTAGTAGAGCCCGTCATCGGCCAAAAAAGCCACATGATAGAATCCGAAAAAGGCCGCATCGTACCCTTTGACGGAATGAAGCTCGATTTTCGTGCCAGGAGGAAGGATCTGGCTCATTGGGCCTCCTTGAAATGGAGGACGCACGAATCCCCATCAAGAGATTCGACCTCGAAACCATATCGAGGAACGCTTCCATCATCAAATTTGAAATCGTCAAACGTCTCTTCCGGCAAGAAGAACGCATCCCCCTCCTGGAAAAGAGAGGAGTTTCCAGCCATCGTAACATTGGACTCGAATGTTGTCTTCCTGCCGTCGGCAGAAAGAAGGGAAATCAATCTGCCGCGATAGAAAGGAGACTCGGAATCGTCCATGCTGGTATCCAGGCAATAGGAACGCGTATTGGAATAGATGTAATAGAACAAAAAGTTGCCGCTGTCCTCCAAAGCATCGGAAATCTTGTCGTAGCATTCCCCATTCCACTTGAATCCCATATCGGAGAGCCTGTCGGGAATCATCTTGCCGACACGGGAATCGACATGATAGACGAGTATGCCGGACTGGGAGAACATCTTGAGATTGTTGTAGGCAACCCTCGAGTCCATGGAGTTGACGCCATCCGGCGTATAGTATTCCAGGATGAGATATTCATCGAAGGCCGTCCCGTTGTAGTCTACTTCCCCTTCCTTCTCGATAGGGAGTATGAGACAGTCGCCATAGTTGGCAAAGGAATCCAGGGTCAGACGATAATCGCTTGCCTTCAAGGTCTCCTCCGTGACGACGATCGGATCGACCCAGTCGAGGACGAACTTGGAATAGGCATCGTGATCGCCGATATTGTAGTCCATCATCACGGCGCCTCCGGTCGGCGAATCCATGTTTTCAACCATGTCAGCATCATAGGAATAATAGTCATCGAGTCCCATGAGATGTCCTGTCTCGTGCACGAAGGTATGGGCATCGCCGTTTGTCGTCGATGTGCTCGTCGAAAAGCTGTTCCGGGTCAGAAAGTCGACGGACGCCCAGGAATAGGAAGAAGCAGAATAACCGGAGAAATCATTCTCTCGTCCTCCCACTGCCCAAGTCGTGAAAGCCCAGAAGAGATCCGACCCCTCGTCATACGAGGCGGAATAGACCATCCAAACAGCATCGAGATAGCCATCGCCATTGGCATCGAAACGGCTGAAGTCCATCCCGTTGTCTTCCAAGACACGCAAGGCGGAAAAGAGAATGTCCTGGGTCAGCTCCGACGTCCCTTCCCTCTTCGCCCGTTCCGCGACTTCCGCGGCGGTGATGTCAAAGTGGATGACATCGCTCACCTCGCCATCGATTTCAAGCTTGCCATAGCTTGACTTGTCATAATAGGACCGGACAGATTCCCATGAGGTTTCATCGCTGTCGCCGAAAAAGGTCTTTTCCATCCGGGTCAGTTCGACCTGGCTGAAGGGACAGTCGGAGAATTCGATCGGAAGCACGAGGATCGAGCTTCTGCCCGTGGACGGCATGAAGACCTGACCATTCCAATAGCCGAGATTGGTGACATTGAGATTCTCGGAGCGATAGTCCGAGGGATAGTCCGGCTCACGGAAAACGGCATCCTCCCCAGGATTTCCGGAGCTGGAAGAGCCTTGGAAAAAGAGGCAGGATGAAAGGATGGGCAAAACGAACAAAAGCGAGAAAAATGCTTTCTTTTCCTTTTTCATGTCAATCTCCATAGTCCGATCCGCGGCTCTTGTCCTCGACGAGGACACGGGCCTGATCGGCGACATCGATGGCCGTCAGATAGATGGCATGCTCCGTCTCCACCAACGGGTTGTCCTCCTGGCCGATGAAGACGACCTTCCGATTCTTCCTCACGATCTCGTCCATCTTGTCGAGGATGGCCTGATACCCCTCCGGTCGGAGCATTTTGTATCCCTGGAGATACGTATAGAATTGCGGCTCGACGTAAAAGATGGAGCCATCCGGATTGCGATAGCACGTCGCAAAGCGATTGCGAAGGTCGATCAGGACTTCGCGATCCTTCCATTCTTCATAGTGTTTCATATCAATCCTCCTCGGTGCCTTGCAGACAACACAAGGCATTCTCTATCGACTCGCCGATCCAGACGAAGTCCCTTCTCAGCGATGCCATGCGAACCTCTGCCATCGCTTCTTGACACGTCTTGCCGATGGCGGCCAAAAGCCTGCCATCGACAATGCCGTCATCGTCCGTCATGGCGAAGGCCTCAAGCATGGCCATGCCTCTTTTTATCTCCACAATCCTGTCCTTGAATGCAAAGGCCTCGGAATAAGGCCTCTTTCCCTTTTGCTTTCTCGTCATCAACTTGCAAAGCATGGCAAGAACAGGAAGAAGAGACAATGCCATCTTCTTTTTGTCGCAATCGGTTTGTCGTGAAAGAAAGCAATAGTTGTCTTGCATTTTTATTCTCCGTCGATCATTTCGTATAATGTCAAAAGAAAATTTTTGTCGGCGATGAGTTGTCTTTTGACAACGCCTTTTGACTTCTCTATCATCCTTTCGACATAAGACAGGGAAAGCTGATAACCTTCCTTCGTCTTGGAAAGGATGTCGGAATCCTCCTCTTTCTGCCCACGAGATGCCGCAAAGGCCTTGGCGTCCCTTTCGGCCATTTCCAAAAAGAGCGCCGCCGCCTTTTCCCGCTCGTCTTCCAAAAGAGAACAGAAGGGCAACAAAGAGACAAAGCAGGCACAGCCGCAAAAATAGTCCGTCTCTTCCGATTCCAGACATTCAAGGATCGTCATAGCATCCCTCCGAAGAGTTCCCCTGCCTTTTGATGGATGATCAACGAGGCTCTCGCATCCTTTGCTTCCGGGTTCTTGTCGATCAAGACGAGATTCCGGCCTTGGAAATAGTTCAAGAACCCGGCGGCAGGATAGACGACAAGAGAAGTTCCGCAGACGATGAGAAGATCCGCTTCCATGATGGCGATCATGGCTTTCGTCATCACCCTGTCATCCAGAGGCTCCTCATAGAGGACAACGTCCGGCTTGACGATGCCGCCGCAATGCGGACAGCGGGGGACAATGTTCGGACTTCCCGCGACGAAAGAGGCATCATATGGCCTATGGCACTCCATGCAGAAATTGCGGTGGATGGATCCGTGGAGCTCGATGACGTTACAACTTCCCGCCTTCTGGTGGAGACCGTCTATGTTCTGCGTCACGACGGCCTTGAGCTTCCCCTCCTTTTCGAGCTTGGCAAGATAAAGGTGGCAAGGATTCGGTTCCTTGTCCAGAAGGAGCATCCTTTCGCGATAAAAGCGATAGAACTCTTCCGGCTCCCTCATGAAGAAGTGATGGGAGATGATCTCTTCGGGATTGTAACGATATTTTTGGTTGTAGAGACCATCCTTGCTGCGGAAGTCCGGGATTCCCGACTCCGTGGAGACGCCGGCACCACCGAAAAAGACGACGTTCGGACTGTCGTCGATAAGCTTCATCAAGGCTTCCCTGTCTTGTTCGATGCCGGTCATTCTCGCCTCCCGATACCCCTATATTATAGGCCGAAATGCCGGATTTCCAAATCGAGAAGACCACGAAAAAGGGGCTGCCGAAGCAGCCCCTGGGATTGCGGAATAGACCTTACTTCTCGAGTCCGCCGTAGCGGAGGATGTCGTGATAGCGCTGCTCGGCGAGCTTCTCGCTCTTGGTGAGAAGTTCCTCGGCGTGATCCGGATTGACACGGAAGAGCTGAGAGTAGCGGGTCTGGGTCATGACGAAGTCGCGGAACTTGCTGAAGTCGGGGTTGCAGGACATCGTCAGAGGGCTCTTGCCCTGTTCGCGGAGACGCGGATCGTAGGTGTAGGTAAGGAAGTAGCCGCAGTCGACGGCCATCTTCTCCTGTTTGATGGAGTTTCCGAGTCCGCCCTTGATGCCGTGCTCCTGGCAAGGCGCATAGCAGATGATGAGGGACGGTCCGTTGTAGCTCTCGGCCTCGGTCATCGCCTTGATGGCCTGGGTCGGATTGCTTCCGAGGGCGATCTGGGCGACATAGACATGATCATAGGCCATGGCGATGAGGCCGAGATTCTTCTTGGCGGTCTTCTTTCCGGAAGCGGCGAACTTCGCGATCTGTCCGGTCTGAGAGGACTTGGAGGCCTGTCCGCCGGTGTTGGAGTAGACCTCGGTGTCGAGGACGAGGATGTTGACATCGTCATCGGTAGCGATGATGTGATCCAATCCGCCATAACCGATATCATAGGCCCATCCGTCTCCGCCGACGATCCAGACGGACTTGTCGAGCAAGTCGTTCTTCATGGCTAGCAAAGCCTTGATGTCGCTATTGCCGGAAGTCTGGATGAGGTTGAGCATCTTGGGAAGGATCTCGCGGACGTGCTTCCTGTTCTTGATGTTGTTGAGATAGTCGACGAGGATATCCTTGAGTTCGGGCTCGACCTTGTCGAGGGCGCCGTTGATGATGTTGACGATCTTGGCGAGCTTGAAGTCGGTGGCGACTCTCATGCCGTAGCCATACTCGGCGTTGTCTTCGAAGAGGGAGTTGGCCCAGGCAGGTCCGTTGCCGTTCTTGTCGCAGACAAACGGGGTCATCGGAGTGGAACCGTTATAGATGGAGGAGCATCCGGTGGCGTTGGCGATCAGCATGTCCTGACCGAAGAGCTGGGAGGCAAGACGATAGTAAGGCGTCTCGCCGCAGCCGGCACAAGCGCCGGAGACTTCCTGATAAGGTCTCTTGAGAGCGACTTCCTTGACCGTTCCGGCAGGGAAGAGACCGGTTCTGGGTTCAATCTCGTTGTAGAGGATCTTGGCAGCCTCTTCATGGGCGAACTGGCTCTTGGCCTCGACGAGGGTGAGGGCCTTGTGCTGCTCGAAGACGGTCTTGCCGTTCTCGTCCTTGACCTCGTTGCCGTTCTCGTCCTTCTTAGCGACGCGCTTTCCAGGGCACTGGTTGACGCAAAGGCCGCAGCCGACGCAATTCATCGGGGAAACCTGGATACGGAAGTAGAGTCCCTTGACGTTGGGGCCGCCCATCGCAGGAAGGACATCCATCCTCTCACTTTCGGGAAGCTTCTCGATTTCTTCGTCATTGAGAAGGAAGGGACGAATGGTGGCATGCGGGCAGACAAAGGCGCATTGGGCGCACTGGATGCAGTTGTCCTTGTTCCAGACAGGGACTCTGTCGGCGATGGCTCTGTCTTCGCGAAGAGTGACGTTGGGCTCCATGGTGCCATCTTCGAGTTCCCACTTGCGGAAGGTGGAGACAGGGATATCGTAGCCTTCGAGGTTTCCGATGAGAGCGACGTAGCTGTCCCAATAATCGTCTCCGGTCAGTTTGACGGTGTTGCTGACAGGCAGATCGGCCCAGGAAGGATCGACGGCGACTTCGCGAAGCCCTTCGGTTCCCTGGTCGATGGCCTTGTAGTTGAGTTCGACGACATCCTGACCCTTCTTTCCATAGGTCTTGGCCGCGAATTTCTTCATCCATTCGTTGGCTTCGCTATAGGGCATGATCTGCTGATTGAGGTAGAAGAAGGAAGCCTGGAGAATGGTGTTGGTATGGCGTCCCATTCCGATGGAAAGGGCAATCTTGTTGGCA
Source organism: Candidatus Enterosoma merdigallinarum (assembly GCA_018714385.1). Taxonomy (GTDB): domain Bacteria; phylum Bacillota_I; class Bacilli_A; order RFN20; family CAG-288; genus Enterosoma; species Enterosoma merdigallinarum. The sequence goes on from DVNL01000014.1 coordinate 37,562, forward strand.
TCGATGACATAGAACTTGGCATGCTTGTCGGCAAGCTGCTTCTTCATTCTGTTGGGGAGGCTGTTGTAGAGCTGCTCGTCGGTCATGTCGGTGTTGAGGAGGAATGTTCCGCCTTCCTTCAGGTTCTTGAGCATATCGAACTTGAAGATATAGGAATCGAGAGAGCAGGAGACGAAGTCGGCATTCTCGACATAGTAGGTGGAATGAATCGGAGTCTTGCCGAATCTCAAGTGAGAGCGGGTGACACCACCGGCCTTTCTGGAATCGTAGGCAAAATAGGCCTGGGCATATTGATGAGTCTCGTCGCCGATGATCTTGACAGAAGACTTGTTGGCAGAGACGGTACCGTCGGATCCCAATCCGTAGAAGAGGCAGGAGGTGTAGTCGTGAGGAACGGTGTATGTCTCATCGACAGGAAGAGAAAGGTGGGTGACATCATCATCGATACCGATGGTGAAACCGGTCCAGGTCTTCTTGGCGTCGAGGAAGTCATAGACGGCCTTGATCTGGTTGGGCTGAGTGTCCTTGGAAGAGATGCCGTATCTTCCGCCGAGGACTTCGATATCGGTCCTTCCGCCCTGCTTCAGGGCAGCGACGACATCGAGGTAAAGCGGCTCGCCGTCGCTTCCAGGCTCCTTCGTCCTGTCGAGAACGGCGATCTTCTTGACGGAAGCAGGAATGGTGGCAAGCAAATGCTTGACGGAGAAAGGACGATAGAGATGGACCTTGACGAGGCCGACCCTCTCTCCCTTCTTGAGCAAGTCATCGATGACTTCGATGCAGGTCTCTGTGACAGAACCCATGGCAACGATGATCTTGGTCGCCTCGGGATCGCCATAGTAGACAAACGGAGCATAAGGACGTCCGGTCGCATCGCTGATCTTCTGGAAGTACTTGCAAGCGACGTCGACGATGTTCTCCTCATGGAGGTTCTGGGCTTCGCGTCCCTGGAAGCAGATGTCATCGTTTTCGGCTCCGCCCCTGGTGACGGCATGGCCATGCGGATTGAGGGCTCTCTTCTTGAATTCAGCGACCTTCTCGGTGTTGAGGAGGGATTTCCAGAATTCATCGTTGACGAATTCGACATTCTGGATTTCGTGAGAGGTGCGGAAGCCATCGAAGAAATGGATGACAGGAGAGGCAGCCTCAATGGCGATCAGATGGGAAAGGGGAGCGAGATCCGCGACTTCCTGAACGGAATGAGAGCAGATCATGCAGGCTCCGGTCTGACGGACGGCATAGATATCGCCTTGATCGCCGAAGATGGAAAGGGAACGGGAAGCCAGAGCTCTGGCAGCGACGTGCAAGACAGCGGGAAGTTCCTCGCCGACCCACTTGTAGATGTTCGGGATCATAAGAAGCAGACCCTGGGAAGCGGTGTAGGTGGTGGCAAGGCTTCCTCCCTGGAGAGCGCCATGAACGGCACCGGAGGCTCCGGCCTCAGACTGCATCTCGACGACCTTCACGACATCTCCGAAAACGTTCTTCATGCCCTGGGAAGCGTAGACATCCACGTTCTCCGCCATAGGGCTGGAAGGGGTGATCGGATAGATGGCTGCAACTTCGGTGAACTTGTAGGATCCAAGCGCCGCCGCGGTGTTGCCATCGACGGACTTGAATGTGAACTTCTCTTTTTCCATACACATCCTCCAATGTTTGTGTTGTTAAAGCAATTTATTATAAAACAAAGAAAAACAACCGAGTAGATAAAACCCGGAAAAAGGGGCGATTTTGCCCCTGTTTTTTGTTAATTATAATTAACTCTTTTCTTTTTTTCCGCTTCGAAAATAGGTTGCGCTTTTCTTAATCATTATTCGAATCAGGGTCTTTCAATACAAAAATAAATTCCAACAAAGAATATCCACTTGCTCTGTCGTCCCTGAATGACTCAAGCGATGCCGAAGATGCGCCAAAGCCGAATTTATTATACAAGTGTCAATTATCTTTTTCATCTGTAATCGCTTCCAATTTTTAGACTTTCTCTGCCATTCTTAAAGGTTTTATAGGTGAAAGGGTTTTCATTTTGCTTGTGTTATGGGGAATTTAAGAAAGAAATGTGCTTTTTGCTTCACTTTTTTTCTTTCTCGAAATTTATGCCAAAGCGTGTTGACAAGATTTCGGATTTGTCGATTTTTGCAAAAATCGTTGCATTATTGATATGAAGTTTGTATCATATGAGTGTAATTTCATATGAAAGGAGCCGACCATGTCTTGCCATTGCCACGGAACGCACGATAGCACCTGTCCAAAAGAAAACACGGAATGCAAAGAGTCGAGAGAAAGAAAACGCAACTTTCTCTTTCTCGGCATCGGGGTCCTGCTTCTCCTTGCCGCATTCCTTCTTTCCTATTTCGATCCTTCCCCCTTCAAAGAAATGTCCTGGAGCCATTTCAAAGATCCGGACTTTTTCTCTTCACTGACTTTCGGCTCCTTTGTTCTCTATTCCTTTGATTATCTTATCCTTTCTTATACCCTCATCACAAAAATGGTTGAAGAGATCCGCGAGAAAAACTATATCAACGAATTCACCCTGATGTTGGTCGCTACCATCGGCGCCTTCGCCATCTGTGAATTCCCGGAGGCGGTCCTGGTCGTTCTCTTCAGCATCGTCGGCGAAATGCTTGAAGACTATGCGACGGAAAAATCCTCCCAATCGATCAAAAAGCTCGTCAACGACATGCCTCTTTACGCCCATGTTCTTCAAGAGGACGGCACGTTCCAGGACAAAAACCCGGAGACGCTTCCCGTAGGCTCCATCCTCGAGATTCGTCCTGGGGAAAAGATAGCCGTCGATGGCATCCTTGCAAAAGGCAAGACCACCCTCGATCTTTCTTCCATCAATGGAGAGTCCTTGCCGAAAGAAGCGGAGGAAGGAGACAAACTCTTTTCCGGTTCCATCAACCTTTCTTCCTCCATCCTCATGAGAACGGAAAAGACCTATCAGAACTCCACGTTATCGAAGATCATGGAACTGGTCGAAAACGAGCAGGGGAAAAAGGCAAAAAGCGAGAAGTTCATAACGCGTTTCAGCAAATTCTACACGCCGCTCGTCGTCCTTGTCGCCCTCGTCGTCTTCCTGGTCGGATATGGCCTCTCCGGCTTTGTCTGGGAAGGAACGAATGGCGGCGAGGAATGGCTCTACCGCGCCCTGTCCATCCTCTTGATTTCCTGTCCCTGTGCCCTTGTCATATCTGTCCCTATCTCTTTCTTTGCCGGTATCGGAAGGGCAAGCCGTTTCGGTGTCCTTATAAAGGGTTCTTTGCCAATGGAAAACCTTGCAAGAAGCAATTCTTTTTTCTTCGATAAGACCGGTACACTGACGGAAGGCAATTTTGTCCTTGAGAATAAGGTCGAGGAAGAATATCTCGCCATCGCAGCATCTCTGGAAAACAAGTCGACCCATCCTTTGGGGAAAGCCATCGTCAACGCCTACAAAGGCAAGATGAAAGACGTCGAAGACTTCCTCAACGTCCCCGGTTTCGGCATCCAGGGGAAAATTCAAGGGGAGACGTATCTCATCGGAAACAAAAAATACCTCCTTGCAAACGGAGTCGAGGATTTCCCGGAGGAGAAGACACCATACAAAGTCCTCTATCTCGCCCCAAAAGACGGCAAGAGACTCGCCTCTTTCATCGTCACCGACCAGATCAAGCCGGATGCCAAGGAGGCCATCGCCGATCTCAAGGCCGAAAGGGTCAATGCCACCGTCATGCTCTCTGGGGATGACGAGCGGATCGCAAAGGCAGTCCAGGAAAAAATCGGCCTGGATGCCTATCGAGGAAATCTTCTCCCGGAAGAAAAGCTCGATTGTCTCAAGGAAGCGATGAAAACGGGCAAGGTGGCTTTCATCGGCGACGGGATAAACGACTCGCCGAGCCTTCTTGCCAGCGACGTCGGAATCGCCATGGGCGCTTTGGGAAGCGACGCGGCAATCGAAGCGAGCGACATCGTCGTCATGGATGACAGCCTCAAAAAAGTCGCCGAGGGGCGCCGACTTGCCAAAAGGACGATGCTCAACGTCATCGTCGGCGTTTCCTTTGCCATTCTCGTCAAGATGCTCATCATGATTCTTGTCGCGTTAGGATATTGCGGTGATTTTGCCATGATCTTAGGAACCTTCTCCGATACTGGAATCATGGCTATATGCGTCCTTCATTCCATGTCATTGATGCTCTATAGAGAAAAATATATCGATAGCAAAAATAAGAAGAAAAACACCTAAATTAAAAACAAACAACTTCTTTTGAAAAAAGAGACCTTCTCTGGTCTCTTTTTTAATATCCCTTCTCTTTTCTCTCCTTGTAGAGAGCTTCGTCTTTTTCTGAGGAATGTTCCAATCCCGTCCGGAACAAATCTTTGATGTGATTGTCTTTGAGCGTGTAAAGAACTTGCTTGCCAGAGCGGTAAAAGGTGACAACGTCATGCTTTCGAAGAACCTGGAGCTGATGGGAGACACGGCTTTGAGAAAGAGAGAGGACTTCGGCGATATCGTTGACACACAACTCATGACTCAAAAGAAGTGCGACGATGGAGAGGCGTGTCGAATCAGCGAAAATGGAATAGAAGGAAGCCAGCGTCTTCATGGCCTCTTCGGAAAGGGCCGTTTTTTTGATGGCTTCGATATGACATGTCTTGTCCATACCTTTGATTATACCCTTTCCTTGTCCCCAAGTTAATGCTGCTTTTTCGAAAGGAATCCGTTGAATATTTAAAAAGGCAAAGTAGATTTTATATATATTTATATATATAATATGTACGTTTGACACTGGAGGATTCCACATGGCGACAACAGCTAGAAAGTGTGTTTCCGTCAAAGGAGACCACATCACTCTCGGCCAGCTTTTGAAAAAGTTGGACATCATTCAGACCGGAGGCGAGGAAAAGGCCTATCTCGCCATGCATGACATCCTCGTCAACGGCGAGAAGGACATCCGGAGGGGGAGAAAGCTAAGGCCTGGCGATATCGTCGAGATCGAAGGCCAAAGCTACGAGCTATGTTCGTAAAAAAGCTCATCCTGAACAACTTCCGTTCCTATGCCCATGCCGAAGTCGACTTCCCGCCAGAAGACATCTACCTGACCGGAAACAACGGCCAGGGCAAGACAAACGTCCTGGAAGCCATCCACTATCTCACTCTCGGGCGAAGCTTCCGCAAGGCGGAGGACAAAGACTTGATCCGAGACGGGACGGAGGAGGCCTCTATCTATCTCATCTATCACGATGAAAGCGACGGCAAGGATCACGTCCTCTCCTGCCTGATCGGACGCGGCTACAAGGTCTTCTCCATCGACGACAGAAAGGCCAAGACGCTCTCGGAGATGCTCGGGAAGCTCCTCGCCGTCCACTACGATCCCTCTCAAGTCTTCTTCTTCAAGGACGAGCCGGGCGATAGACGCAAACTGCTCGACGAGACGCTCAGCCAGCTCGACGGAAAGTATCTCTATGCGATAGCACGATACAAAAAGCTTCTGAAGGAAAGAAACGTCGGCCTTGCCCAAAACTACGACGTGGATGTCCTCAACGTCCTGAGAGACCAGCTATCGAATCTCGCCTACCGGATCGTGACGGAAAGAAAAAGGCTCGTCGCCTTGCTGTCCAAGAAAATGGAAAGGATCTATTCCGAACTCTTCTCCAAGGAGAAAAGCCTATCCCTTCTATACCGGACAAACTGCCCGCTCGACGATGACCAGGAAAGCTTCGTCCAAAACGCCACGGCACTCTTCGATGCCAACCGTTCGTTGGAGAACCTGAGGAAAACGACATTGATCGGTCCTCATCGAGACAATCTATCCGCCCTCCTCGACGGCAAGGACGTCGCCGCCTTCGGAAGCCAGGGGGAAAATCGCCTGGCATCCCTGAGCTTGCGTCTAGCCATCCGGGAGCTGTTCCACGAGAAAACAGGTAAGGAGCCATTGCTCCTGTTGGATGACGTCGCCTCGGACCTGGATGCGACGCGTTGCCAAAACCTGCTTCAAAGCATAAAGGGGCACGGACAGGCCTTCGTCACCGGCGCCCAGATACGGGAAGGATTCGAAGACTATCAGATCTATGTCGCCTCAGAAGGAAGTCTACGGAGGAAAGAAAATGACTGACGAAGAAAAGAGAAAGGCTCTGGACCTGGAGACCGAAAAACAGAGAAGAAAGGTCGAAGAGGTAGCCAAGGCAGAAGCCAAGGCCGCTCCCGCAGAAACGCGCAAAGTCGAAGAAGTCCCGGAAGAAACCTTCGATGAAGAACATGTCGAGCACGATGACCTCTCCGAAGCCCAGGAGGAAAAAGCCCTCAAGGCCAAAGAGGAGTACACCGGAAAAGATATCGAGATTCTTCAGGGACTCGAAGCCGTTCGGCAAAGACCCGGCATGTATATCGGAACGACATCTTCCAAAGGTCTCCACCATCTCGTCAGAGAAGCCGTCGACAATGGCATCGACGAAGCCTTGGCAGGCTATTGCAAGCACATCCGCGTGACTCTCCTTCCGGGCACGAAAGACAACCCCGTCAATCGCGTCCGCGTGGAAGATGATGGAAGAGGAATCCCCTGCGACATCAACGCCCAGACCGGCCTTTCCACGGTCGAGACGGTCTATACCGTCCTTCACGCCGGCGGAAAGTTCAACGACAAGACGGGATACAAGATCTCCGGCGGTCTTCACGGCGTCGGTGTCAAGGCCGTCAATGCCCTTTCCACATATGTGGAAGTTACCGTCTATCGCGACGGCAAAATCCATCATATCGCCTTCGAGAACGGCGGCAAGACGGTTGCCCCTGGCCTTCAGGTCATCGGAGAATGCCCTTTGGAGAAGACCGGCACGACCGTCGAGTTCACGCCGGATCCTTCCATTTTCAAAGAGACGGTCACCTTCGACTTCAACACCATCAACACCTATCTCCGCCAGACCGCCTATCTGACAAAGGGACTCGATCTCACGCTTGAAGATCTCCGCAATCCAGATAATCCTCTCCATTCCCACTACTGCTTCGAAGGCGGCATCAAAGAATACGTCGCCTATATCAACCAGGAAAAGGACAAGGTCTTTGAATCCATCCCCTATGTCGTCGGCGGATCGAAGGTCGATGTCGGGGAGAGCACCACGACGATCATCGTCGAATGCGCCATGCAGCCGACAAAAGGCGGCATTCTCTCGATGAACTCTTTCTGCAACAACATCCGGACGACCGGCGGCGGAACGCATGAGGAAGGATTCCGTCTCGCCATAGGAAGAGAACTCAACAGCTACTTCCGTGCCAAGGAATGGCTCAAGGACAACGACCAAAACTTCAAGTCCGAAGACTGCCTGGAAGGCCTGACGGTCATCCTCTCCATCAAGCACAGCAACCCGCAATACGAAGGACAGGTCAAGGACAAGCTCGGAAACGACGAAGTCCGCAAGGTCGTCTCCTCCATCGTCGGCGACTATCTCAAAGAATGGTTGATGGAGAATCCCAAGGAAGGAAGGCTCTGGTACGAAAGGGTCGCCCTCGCCTTCAAGAGCCGTCGCGCCGCCGAAAAGGCCCGCGCACAGGCCCAGGGAAAGCTCTCTGCCGGTGCCGGCATGCCCGACAAGCTCACCGACTGCATCTCCAAGGACCCCAAGGAGAGAGAACTGTTCATCGTCGAGGGTAATTCCGCAGGCGGTTCCGCCGTCCAAGGAAGAGACGCCAGGACGCAAGCCGTTCTCCCCTTGAGAGGAAAGATCCTGAACGTCGAAAAGGCTCCTGCCCTTCGAATCGAAAAGAACGCTGAGATCAACAATATGGTCACGGCGATCGGCGCCGGGCAGGGCGAAAACTTCGACGTCAGCAAGATCCGCTACGACAAGGTCATCATCATGACCGATGCCGATGTCGACGGCAGCCACATCCGCATCCTTCTCATGACTTTCTTCTATCGCTTCATGCGTCCCTTGGTCGAGACCGGCCATCTCTACATCGCCCAGCCGCCTCTCTATCGAGTCGCCTATCAGGGCCACTACTATTACGCCTTCAACGACGACGAGCTCGAAGTCATCAAGAGCAAGCTTCCGCAAAACGCCCGTTACGGCCTGCAGCGTTACAAAGGTCTCGGTGAAATGGATCCCGACCAGCTCGACTCTACGACGATGGACAAGAACCACAGAAGAATGTATCAAGTCACCATCGATGATGCCCAGGCGGCAAACGATGCCCTCATCGACCTCATGGGCGAAAACGTCGAACCCAGGAAGGACTACATCACCGCCAACGCCAAGTTCGTCAAGAACCTGGACATCTAAGGAGGCAAGGAACAATGGCTGACAACGAACAGGAAAAGAAAGAAGAAGGCCAGCAGAGCACCGGAAAAGGCATCGAAGGCCTGCAGGAAGGCATCGTCTCGGGAATCTCGCCTGACGAGTTTGCCACCGAGATCAAGAATTCCTTCCTCGACTATGCCGTCTCGACTCTGACAAGCCGTGCCATCCCCGATGCCAGGGACGGACTCAAGCCGGTCCAGAGAAGAATCATCTACGATATGTGGGACATGGGCGTCACGCCGGACAAGCCGTTCAAGAAATCGGCTCGTGTGGTCGGCGACGTCATGGGAAAATATCACCCTCATGGCGACTCCGCCATCTATCTTGCCATGTGCCGCATGGCGCAGGATTTTGCCATGCGATACACCCTCGTCCAGGGCCACGGAAACTTCGGCTCTCCCGACGGGGACGAACCCGCCGCTTCCCGTTACACGGAAGCCCGTCTTTCCAAGATCGCCATGGAGATGACAAGGGACATCGACAAGAACACCGTATCCTTCATCGACACCTACGATTCGGAGGGAAAGGAGCCGACCGTCCTGCCTTCCCGATTCCCCAATCTTCTCTGCAACGAATCCTCTGGCATCGCCGTCGGCATGGCGACTTCCATTCCTCCCCACAACCTCCGCGAGACCATCTCCGGCATCCAGGAAGTCATCCGCAATCCGGAAATCACGACGGAAGAATTGATGCAGATCATCCAAGGCCCGGATTTCCCGGGCGGTGGCATCATCCTGGGACGCTCCGGCATTCGAAAATATTTCGAGACCGGCCGTGGCTCTGTCAAGGTCCGGGCGAAGTATGACATCAAAGAAAAAGACGGACATCAGGAAATCATTTTCTCTGAGCTCCCATATATGGTCAACAAGCGTGATTTGGCCAAGAGAATCGTGGAACTTGCCGATTCCAAGACAATCGAAGGAATCGCCTCCGTCGCCGACTATTCTTCCCAAAAGATGGGAACCCATTTCGTCATCGTCTTGAAGAAAAACGCCAATGCCGAACTGGTCCTGAACCATCTCTTCCGCTTCACCGCCCTGCAATCCTCCTTCGCCGTCAACATGCTCGCCCTGGACAACGGGACGCCGAAGGTTCTCTCCATGAGGCAGGCTCTCGACATCTACATCAAGTTCCAGGAAGAAGTCATCACCAACCGGACGAGATACAACCTGAAGAAGGCGCAGGACAGAATTCACATCTTGGAAGCCTTCCTCCTCATTGCCGATGCCATCGACGAGACCATCCGCATCATCCGTTCCTCGGAGACAGACGACGAGGTCATCTCTCGGCTCAACGAGCGCTTCGGTCTGGACGAGATCCAGTCGAGGAGCATCCTGGAGATGCAGCTCAAGCGTCTGAAGAAGCTCGACCAGAGAAAGTATGCCGACGAGAAGGCCTCTTTGGAAGCCGATTGCGCCCACTACAACAGCATTCTTTCCGATCAGTCCGTTCTCGAGGACACGCTCATCGGCGAACTCGAGGAAATCAAGAAGGCCTACGGGGATGAGAGAAAGACCCTCATCACAGATTACGACTACGATGAAAGCGACGAGGATCTGATCCCGAACAAAGAAGTTCTCGTCATCCTCACCAAGGGAGGCTATATCAAGAGGATCGACCCGACGGAGTTCAAGGTCCAGAACCGGGGCGGCGTCGGTATCCAGGGCATGAAGACGAAAGAGGACGACGACGTCGAAATCCTCCGCCATACCCGGACGAAGACGGATGTCCTCTTCTTCACCGATTTCGGCAGGGTCTATCGTTGCCGTGGTTACCAGATCCAGGAAGGAAGTCGGACCAGCAAGGGTCTCCCCATCGTCAATTTCCTCAAGCTCAACCCGGGAGAGAAGGTCACTTCCATCATCTCGATGGACGATTATTCCGAGGACAGCTTCCTCTTCTTCGGAACGGAGCAGGGCGTTGTCAAGCGCTGCAAGGCGACCGACTTCGAAAACATCAATTCCAACGGCAAGATCGCCATCCTTCTCAGAGACGGCGACAAGCTCATCGACGTCAAGCACACCGACGGTTCCGCCCTCATCTCTTTGGGTTCGACGGAAGGAAAGGTCTGCACGTTCCGTGAGGGCGAAGTCCGCTGCATGGGCCGATCGGCCACCGGCGTAAAGGGCATGGATTTGCCTGAAGGCGAAAAGGTTGTCGGCATGATCACGTCCCTGGAAGGAGACAAGATCTTCTCCCTCTCCGCAAACGGCTACGGCAAGATCACGCCCGGGAGAGAATACCGCATCACCTCCAGAGGTTCCAAGGGCGTCAAGACGATGCGAGTGGAAGACAAGAACGGTGCCTTGATCGCCATCAAGACGGTCAAGGGGGACGAAGACATCATCATCATCACCGACCACGGCACCACCATCCGGACCACCCTCACCCAGGTCAGCAACATGTCCCGCAACACCATCGGCGTCAAGATCATCACCCTCCGCGACAAAGAAAGGATCAGCTCCTGCTCCATCGCACCCAGCGAATCCGAATATGAAGCCACCGAAGAAACCGCTGAAGAAGCCGTGCCCTCCTCTTCCGACAGCGTCGATCCCGCCCTCCAGGAACTTCTCCGCAGAGCCGAAGAGCAGCAAGACGAAGACAACACAGACGACGAATCAAGCAAAGAAGAATAGACATGGACGTCAAGAAGATCTTTCTCGGCTCCGATCCCTATAGGGAAGGCCATACCTTCTCCTACGTCAGCCGAGAAAACATCACCCGCAATCTGGATAGGCTCGGCATCCCCTACACACGGGATGCCGATGCGGATTTCGATATGGCCATCTACCCGTCGGCAGAGGACATGGCCGCCATCCATCCGCGCTTCAGAAAAAAGTCTTTCCTCTCCGCCCTAGTCATCGGCTGCGATATGGATGACTACAACGACGACCCAAAAGCCAGCAAATTTCTCTCCGATGCGGCTTTGACCATGTCGAGAGTCGCCGACGTCCTCGTGACGAACTTCGATTCCCAGATGCGAGCCCTTCTTAGAATGGGCATCCGAAAGGAAATTCGGATCAACAATCCCTTGGCGACATACGATAAAGACGATGTCCTGCAAGCCGAAAAAGATGCCTTCCGTTCTTTCTATCGTCTCCCCAAGGGCAAGACGACGATAATCTCGTTCGGCTTCAAGAGGGATCCCGAAAGCTTTTCCCTTCTCGATTCCTTGGCGCGGGTATTCCCGAACTACGAATTCCTATACTTCGGCGAACTGGAAAGGGAATTCCTCCACCAGAAGATGCAGGAAAGGCTATACCACCATCTCAACATCCGCTATCTTCCCGCCCTTCCCGAGGAACTCTATCATTCCGCCCTCCTTTCCGCCGACGCGGTCTTCTTCCCGCAGCTCTTCTTGTCCTATCCGACAATGATCGTCGACTTCATGGCCCATGAGGTCCCCATCGTCGCCTATCGTCCCATCAATCTTCCGGAGCTGGTCAACGAAAAGACCGCTCTGATGCCGAAGGATTTCTCTTCCCTCTACCGGGACATCAAAGACGTCAAGACAGTCAACAGAAAGAAAGAAGCCAAACAGAGTCTTGCCCGATTCATCCTCTGATCAAGTTGCTATAATAGTTTGGTTCCAAATCAAGGAGATAACAAATATGCTCGATGTGAAATACGTTATCGACAATCTCGAAGAAGTCATCGAAAGACTCTCGACAAGGACGGGAGACTATTCCTATCTTCGCCAATTGCCGGCCCTCGAAGAAAAGAGGAAGGAACTCATCCTCAAGGCGGACCGTCTCAAGGCGGAAAGAAACAGCCAATCCAAAGAAATCGGAAAGCTCAAGGCCCAGAAGAAGGAAGAAGAAGCCAAGGCCTTGATGGAGAAGATCAATTTCGACAAGGACGAGATCGCCCGTCTCGACAAAGAGAGAGCGGGGGTCGAAGACGAGATCCACGAAATCATGCTCAAGACCCCGAACATCCCGGACAAGTCCCTTCCCATCGGAACCGACGACAGCTTCAACCGTCCCGAAAAATACTGGGGGGATCCGACCGTCTTCCGCTTCAAGCCCAAGGCCCACTGGGACATCGGCCAGAGGCTCGGCTACTTCGACTTCGACCGGGCGGCCAAGGTCTCGGGTCCCCGTTTCACCTTCTATCTCGGCGCCTTCGCAAGACTGGAGCGCTCTCTTGCCGCCCTCATGCTCGACACCCATGCCGCAAACGGCTATACCGAGGTTCTGCCTCCCTACATGGTCAACACCGCATCCCTGACCGGATCCGGCCAGCTTCCGAAGTTCGCCGACCAGGCCTACAACACGAACCCCGGCGATTTCTGGATGATTCCGACCGCCGAAGTCCCCGTCACCAACTATTATCGCGATGAGATCCTCTCCGCCGAGGACCTTCCGAAGTGGTTCTGCGCCTACTCCTCCTGCTTCCGCGCCGAGGCTGGAGCTGCCGGAAGGGATACCCGCGGCATCATCCGTCAGCATCAGTTCCAGAAAGTGGAGCTGGTCAAGTATTGCCTGCCCGAGAACTCGTTCGCGGAGCTTGAGAGCCTGACGGAGGAGGCCGAAAGGATCCTCGAACTGCTCAAGCTGCCCTACAGGAGAGTCTGCCTCTCCACGGGAGACGTCGGCTTCTCCTCGGCCAAGACATATGACCTCGAGGTCTGGATGCCCTCCTACAACGACTATGAGGAAAAGGACGGCCTCTTCGTCCCCACAACGAAGAACTACAAGGAAATATCTTCCTGCTCCAACGACACCGACTATCAGGCCAGAAGAATGAACATCCGCTTCAAGAGGACAAAGGACAGCAAGACAGAGTACGTCCACATGCTCAACGGCTCCGGCCTTGCCGTCGGCAGAACGGTCGCCGCCGTCATCGAGAACTACCAGAACGAAGACGGCTCCATCACCGTCCCGGAAGTGCTCCGTCCTTACATGGGCTGCGACATCATCAAGTAATCCCTGTCGGAAGGGCCCGATTCGTCGGGTCCTTTTTTATCCAAAAAGCCGTCCCCTTTCGAGGACGGCATTTTGTTGTTTCTGCTTTTTAGCCGATGGCAGCGGAATAGGCGGTCTTGAAGGAATTCTCGACGAGGGCTTCGATCTCGTCGTCGGTCGTGGCGGGCGTGTTGAAGATGGTGTTGACCAGCTCTCCGACGGCAGTGCGGCACGAAGCGGAATGTTCATTGATCGGGGCGATGAAGTAGTCGTCCTGCTCATTATACTGCTCGTTGATGCGATAGCTGAGACCCTTGTATTTGTTCATCTTGGCGGTGAGATCGGCATCGTTGTTGGACTTGTCGTTGATGGTGGAATCCGCGGCATCGATGATGGTCTTCAACGTCGGCGTGTCGTTGGAGGACTGACGGACGGGGAAATAGCCTGTTGTGGCGGAGAGGCCAGCACCATTTTCGGTGTTGGTGAGGAACTTGTAGAACATGAAGGTGGCCTTTTGGACGTTCTCGTCGGCATTGCGGAAGAGAACGAGGGAAGGGCCCTGAGAAATGGCATAATGCTCTCCGGTCTTAGAGACCTTGTCGGAGAAGGTGACATCGGGCATGTCATCGGCACCGACGGTCGGAGTCTGATAGACACCGACGCGATAGCCGTCGACACCCATATACATACCGGAGGTCGTGGAGGAAATGAGCATGAAGACCTGGCCGTAGTTCACGACCGAGGTGGAATATTCGTGCCAGCCTTCTTGAGGGTTCTTGATGGGAAGCTGGTCGGCGGTTCCAATGAGGCCTTCGTTGTTCCACTTCTTGAGCTGGACCATCATGGCCTTGGCATCGTCGTTGTTGAAGAGGACGCTCTTGCTGTCGGTATAGTCGATTCCCATCATCTTGCAGAAGGTGATGAAGAGATTGTCTCCGGAATCGTAGCAGATCGGCATGGCCTTGAAATAGCCGTATTCGTCCTTGGAGCCATCGAAGAGGGTCGGGAAGTCCGTCTTCATCTGGCGGGCAAGCGCGATCATGTCTTCCCAGTCGGTCGGGACGGCATACTTCTTCTTGGAAGCCGCTGCGACAGGAGCCTTGTACTTCTCCTGATCTCCCATGACCTCGTCGGCGCTGTCGTTTCCGCACAGGCCGGCTCCTTCCTTGTCGAAGACGGTCTGGTTGATGAAGAGAGCCTCGGAGGAACGGGAATAGGGGAGAGTGAGAAGCGGTCCTTCGCCATAGCCGGACTTTTCCGACTCGATGGAGGACTGGATATCGCTATAGGCGGTGGATTCGTCGGTGGTGACGTTGCCTTGGTCATCGTTCATCCTGCCGAAACCGATCAGGCTGTCGTTGAAATACTCTTCGGTGTGAAGGATGGCATCGGGCGTCTCGTCCCAGACGATGGTCGGATCGGGATAGACGGAAGCCATGTTGGGGATGTTGCCGGCAGAAAGGCCCGTGTTGATGTCAGAGGCAATTTTGCCGTAGCTTTCATGATTTTCCTGGACGATTTTGATGTTGGGATAGATCTTGTTGAATTCTTCGATGACTCCTTGGACGTAATCATAACGCTGCGTCTCGGCCTCCGTGCCTTCTTGGGCATAGTCGTTCCACCACGTGATGGTCGTGTCGAGGGTGAGAAGATCCGTTGGGATCTGACGCTGACAGCCGACGAGAGAAAAAGCGATCGTCGCCATGGCAAGCAGGGAACAGACGGATTTTTTCATTTTTCGGAATGCTCCTTTTCGTTGCTGCCAGATAAGGATTATTCTGGCAACACATAAGTTTACCCTTTAATACCTGCCCTGGCAATACCGCGCATGATGTACTTTCTAAAGATTATGAAAAGAATCAGCAAAGGAACCGTCGTCAGGACAGTCGCCGCCATCTGCCATGAATACATGGGGCGGTAGGCCTCATGCTCATAGTATTGGAAGGACGTTCCTCGCAAGGCCACCGAAAGGACGGACATGTCCGCATCCGGCCGGATGATGATCGTCTTCGGCCAGACGTAGGAATTCCAGGACTCGATGAGGTTGAGAATGAAGACGGTGATGAGCGTCGGCGCCGCAAGCGGGACCAGGACCTGCCACAAAAACTGCCAATCGCTCTTGCCATCCACTTTGGCGGCGAGATAGAGCTCGTTTGGAATCTGCTTGAAATTCTGCCTGAGGAGATAAATATAAAAGACATTGCACAGGAAAGGCAGAATCAAAGTCAGATAGATCTGGAATTGATTTTGCTTGGCGTGGGCAAGACCGAGATTGGACATCGTGATGTAATTGGTGATGACCATCATCTCTCCAGGTATCATCATCGTCGCCAAAAAGATGGTGAAAAGGATCTCCCGGCCCCGGAAGTTGAGCTTGGCAAAAGCAAAAGCCGCCAGAATCGTGATAACAAGACTTCCGCAGGTGGTGCACAAACCGACGATGACCGTATTGCGGACAAGGGCCCAATACGGAAAACTCTCGCTGTTTATCGTATTGGAGTAGTTGAAGACGATGTTGTCGAGAAAATTCCCTTCCGTCGGGAAGAAAGAACCGGAAGAGAGCTCATCCTCCGTCATGAAGGAGGCCGCGATCATATAGTAAAAAGGAACGAGGATGACAAAGGCGGCGATGGCTAGGAAAAGATAAGTGAAGACAAGTCCGACGATCCTCAGGGCCTTGTCTCTCTTTTCCGTCGCATGAATGTCCCGCTTCTTGCCGGGGATGATGAGGGTGAGATGCGTCTGTATTTCGTTTTCCATTCTAGTAATGAACCCTCTTCTTGGAGACCTGCATTTGAATCAGGGTGAAGGCGAAGATGATCAGGAACAGAATCACCGATCCTGCGGCGGCATATTCCAGATGCTGTCTTCCGCCGGTCATCTGGATCTGATCATAGATATAGTAGACGACAGTGTAGAGGTCATGGAGATTGCCGTCCGTCGTATAGGCTCTGTTAAAAAGACCGACGATGGCATTGTACTCCTTGAATCCCGATATGAAGGATGTGATCGAGACATAGAGCAACTGCGGGGAGATCAAGGGAAGGACGATCTTGAGGTCTGTCTTCCATTTCGGAGTCGAGTCGATTCTGGCAGCATCGTAATACTGTTGATCGACGCTTTGCAATCCGGATGCAAATATCAATATCTTGAAAGGCAGGGCGGTCCAAATGACATAGAGACAAATGACGAACATACTCTTCCCCCATGTCGTTCCAACGCCGATCCAATTGACATTTTCTAGCCAAAACAATGAGTTGAAAATTCCGGTGTTCGAAAAAATAAGGGCAAATACCATGCCGATGGCTATCGTATTAGTGACATAAGGCAGGAAGAAAATCGTCTGGAAGAAACTTCTTACCGCCTTGATTCGATTGAGTCCGATAGCAATCAGCAAAGCGATGACAACTGAAATTGGGACCGTCACGAACGTAATGAGAAGCGTATTGGGAAGAGCATAGCGGATGAACTCCGTCATGACAGAATTGGGATCTCCTTCGATTCTCTCTGTCAAGCCGAGAACGATGCCGTAATTGTCGAAAGTGAACCCGTCATTCGCACCGGTGGCGTAGCTGTAATCCTTCAAAAAGGAGATGATAAAAGTGTTCACGATCGGAAAAAGGGTGAAGAGAGTAATCAAGATGAGAGCGGGGGCAAGGTAGAGCCACCCCTTCCAATTGTTCTTTCTTTCCATCTAGAAGCGGATCCTCTCCTTCGTCACGGCATCGAAAAGATACAGCTTGGAGGCACGGACGAGGAAAGTCTCTTTTCCAATTTCCGGTTTCGTTTCGGAGTCCATCGTGATCTTGAGCTGATCTCCGACAAAGGCGGCATGGGACCCAATCAGCGAGACATCCTTGCCGTTGGCCTGAATGTTTTCGATATCCAAAGTCAATCGTCCCTCCATCGATTCGAGTCCGTCCAAAAGAATCTCGTGGAAAGAAGCGCCTTGTCTCTCGATCTCCCTAGGCAAAAGGAATCCCTCCGGTCGGATGCCGACGTAGACCTCTTTCTCCGGCAAGCCGGGGCAAGAAGAAACGCACTCCTCGCCGACATAGACCTTTCCTGCCTTGATGTGTCCTTTGAAGACATTGATCGGCGGGTTGCCGAGGAATTTGGCGACGAACAAGTCGTTGGGGTCGTTGTAGACATCTTGCGGCCTGCCGACTTGCCGGCTTCTGCCGTCTTTCATGACGACGATTCTATCGCAGATAGACATCGCCTCGTCTTGGTCGTGCGTGACGAAAACGGTTGTGATGTTCGTTTCTTTTTGAATCCTGCGGATTTCCTCTCGGGTCTTCAGCCTCAGACGGGCATCGAGGTTGGAGAGAGGCTCGTCGAGGAGGAGGACCTTCGGTTTCTTGACCAGGGCTCTTGCGATGGCGACTCTCTGCTGCTGGCCGCCGGAAAGTTCTGCCGGCTTCCTGTCGAGATAGTCATCGATCTGGACGAGATGGGAGACCTCACGGACCAGACAATCGATCTCGTCTTTCGTCAGACGCCTCGTCTGCATGATCCGATTCCCCTGGTCGTCACAATAGCAGAAATCCTCGCCCATCTTTCTGCCTCGTCTTTCCGCTTCGTTTTTCGTCTTGGAAAGGAAGGCGTCGTATTTTTGCCTGGCTCTTTGAAGGATCTTTTCGTCATCTGCCCTTCCGATCGCCATGCCGATGGGGAACAGCTTCTTCGCCGTGAAAAGCGAAACATGGAACGCCTTTGCCAAATAACGAAGCGCAGAATCTTTCTTGATCTTGCCGTCGATCCGGCTTTCGAGAATCGCTTTCCGGATATCTTCCGGATTGTCTAAGATTTCCCGGATTTTCTTGGCCTCGACAGCTTTGGCATCCCTTTTCTCGATATAGATGCGAAGATTCGTCAAAGGAAAGGCGATGTTGCGATAGACGGTCATATGAGGATAAAGGGCATAGTTCTGGAAGACCAGTCCGATTCCTCGTTTTTCCGCCTCGAGATCGGTGACCTCCTCGTCATCGAACCAGATTTCGCCGGAGGTCGGAGCCTTCAGGCCGGCCAGCATATAGAGCGTGGTTGATTTGCCGCATCCGGACGGTCCGAGAAGTCCCAAAAGCTCGCCGTCTTGAATCTCCAGAGACAAAGAATCGACGGCTTTCGTCTCCGCGATATCCTTTTTTTCGTCACTGGCATAAGTTTTTGTCAATTCGACAAGCTTGATTTTCATAGCGGTTTCCTGCCTTTTCTGGGCAAATCCGGACTTACTCATTATAGTTTAATGCGCAAAGCCATTGAAAGAAGATATCTCGGGCACTACAATGTTTCCGCAAAGCAAAACAAGACAGAAAGGTCATGAAGGAGGAAGCAGCCAGTGAGAGTGTCCGTGAGCAATTTCCGCAAGAACCTGAAGGAGTACCTGCGCATTGCCAACAATGAGCCCATTCAGGTCTATAGCGGCAAGACACACATCGCCACCGTGTATGGAGAGAGAGCCGAAGATATGAAGAAACTCTCCGACATTCAGAGAAAACTGTTCTACAAGAAGACCGGCTACAGCTGGGGATCCTGATCAACCCCAGAGACGGGACGATACTTTTCATCCTCGAGGGTCAATCCCTCGTCTTTTTTTAGCGAAAGACGATACTCGGCGACATCCTTGAATATCGTGTTTTTATCCAAAACGATGACATAGGTGTTGAAAACATAATCGTGCAGGGACTGATGGCTTTTGGAAAGCGCCATCATGCCGATGGAAACGGCGAAAGGAATCAGGAAAGCGACGAGAGACAAGACGACCTCGACAAAGAAAAGGAAGAAGAACCTTCCGACAAGTTTTCCCGTGCGGACGGAAAGCCCGTCTGCCGAAATCAGGGCGATCCGGGTCAGCCTCATGCCGAAAGTCTGTCTCGTCCTCGAGAAGCAAAGAGGAACAATCAAGAAAAAAATCGGGATGGGAAAAAGAAAGTTCCCGACGATGGAAAAAGTATAGATGAGGATCAGCTCCCGGCTGGCCGAAGAATACTGAGAGTTCTGGAAAAGGTATCCCAGGGCGATGTCGAAACTTTCCGAGTAGAAGTCCAGATATGTCTGGTCGTAATCATCGTTGACAAGACGTCTCCTTCCCTCTTCAAAAAGCTTTTCTCCGTTTTCAAGCGCCGCCTTTTCCTTATATTCGAAGTAGATTTCCAATCCATCCTCTTCCGGAAAAAAGGAAGGCATCGCATAGAAAGCAACAAGGCGATCGTCCAGAAGCTGGGACTTCTCATCCACAGAAAGAGTTTCCTCCTCAAGCACTTCGTCCCGATAGCGGACCGGTTTGCTCTCTCCTTCCACATAAAGACCGGATTGCAAAGCCAAGGTATCTCGGATCGCAAAGCGGGATTCCACGACAGGGGACTTTTCCAAAAGGAAAAGAACGAGGGTCAAAAGGACAAAACCCAAGAAGAAAGAGCAGAAGGTATCGAAAAGAAGGCTAGAAAGTCTTTTTCCGTTTCCGGCCCTCTCATAATAAAGCTCGACAGTCTTTCTATCCTCTTTCATAAACGCCCTCCCTGGCCTTGAATTCCTTGCCGTCCCGAACGACGATCAAAGAAAGAAGCTCAACCAGAGTCTGGTGGACACCCTTTCTTGTCCAGAGATCGAATAGGGAGGAGAGAACAAGAAAGACTATACCGAAGACCATGCCGACGAAGAGATTGAAGAATCCCAAGATGTTGATGTCCATGAAATAGATGCCTTCCCCTCCGAAAAAGAGAAGGGCAAGAAAGAAAGGAAGGAACATGTTCTCCAAAAGGGCAAAGACGTTGCGCAGGAGATGATTCCCGATTCCAGGGACTCGTCCCTCCAGATCCGTCACACCGATATCCAGGATACGGTAGGATATCGTCTTGCCGTCATGGAAAAGGAGAGGGAAAAGAAGATAGACAAGGAGAACGGAGACGACATAGGAGACAAGAATGGCTATTCCCCGCATCTCCAAAAGAGAATCCCGGCAGGAGACAAAGGCAGCATATTCCGAGAGATACGGAAGATAATTTTCCTCCAAATCCGCCCGCGCCTTTCGATTCCCGTCGGAATAAAGCTTGATGACATCCTCGTATATCTTTTCTCCCTCCGCAGAGGCAGAAAGATAATACTGGTCGATAGCAAGAGCGGAAGAGGCAGTCAAACGAGGATAATCTTCCCAACAATCGAAATAAAGAAGGCCTTTCTCTCCGAGGATTTCCCGATGATAGTATTCAATGCCGGTATTATTTCTGCTTTCTTCGTTAAATAGGAGATTGTTTGTCGTTTTAAACTCAGTGAAATAGTAAAAAATACCATCCGTTTCTTCTGTTATCGGTTCAACTCCATCATAGATTTTCTTGCTGATTTCCGCCTCCGGCTTAACTTCCATCAATGTCGCAAGAACACTGGCTTTGAGATATTTTTCGGCACAGGCTTCCGGTGTGGAAAGCCTTCCCCCATCATACTCGCTCAGCTTGGACGCCGCGACGATGCCATAGAGGTTTTCTTGTCGCTTTCCCGCTTCATTCTGAATGGTCTTGTAGCTTGGCATGACGGATAAGATGGCATCGGAAGCCGAGAAAAGAACGGCAGAAAAAATAAACAAGATCAGGATGTCCAAAAAAGAGGCCAGAGCCTTCCTCGGCCTTTTGAGCAAGACGGCGTCTTGATAACGGCTGCTTTCCTTTTCTTTCACTTCCTGTTCCTGAGCAAAGTCCGGAAATAGCGCATGCGGCGAACGGCCGGGATCATCTTGATGCATGCCAGGACAAGAAAGACGGCAAAGCCTGCAAGGGTGAGGCAGCAAAAAACGAATTCCGCCGAAAGCGGCGTGAATACCCTCTGTCTGAGGACGTTATAGCGGAAGCTCAAAAGAAAGAAGACAAGCCCCAGAACCAAAAGGATGGCGGCGATGACGTAAAAACTGAGCGCCTGGTTCTTTCTCTCCCGGCAACGGTTCATCTCGGTATAGCAATGCCTCTTGAAATCATGGATTTCCATGCTGGAGACCCGTTCTTCCGAATTGTCGGCTCCGCAATGAGGGCAGACATCCCCGGCCTTCAACCGATGGCCACAGTCCAGACAATATTTATCTTTCATAAGCGAGTCCATTCTAGCAGAAACGGAGAAAAAGAGAGACGTTCCTCTTATGGTAGAATAAGGTTTATCGCTCGAAGGAGGCTCTCATCATGGACAAGGGAAAAGAAAGTTCGAAAGAAATCCGTTCCAGGATTCTTTCCGTCTCCGCCATCGTCGGAATCATCGCCCTCGTCGCCGGCGGAATAGGCGGATTCCTGATCCACCGTGGCATCAACGGCCTTGATCCGGATGAGCAGAAACTCGTCGATGAATACAGGACATTGAAGGACGAGTGGCTCTTCGGGAACGAAGAAGAATTCCTCGCCGATTATGCCCTTTCCGGTCTAGCCTCCGGCGTTGCCTCCCAAGAAGGGGATGACTTCACGTTCTATACGCCGACCATGGAAGATCAGAATCTATCCGTCGATCACAGCGGCTTCGGTTTTTCTTCCCGCAGCTATGACGGCGGACTCTATCTCACCGAGGTCCACGAAGGCAGCGCAAAGAAAGCCGGTCTACGAAAAGGGGATGTCCTCTATGGCGTCACGCGAGGAGAGGAACCCTTCTACGACTTCACCATTCACTCTCACTCCGATGTCACGGCCTACATCGGCTCGGAAGATCATGCCAAAGAAGACTTCTGCTTCCTCGTGGAAAGAGACTCGAAGCGGTTCGATGTCACAATCCAAAGGAGTTCCTTCAGCGAAAACATGATCGAAACGATCGAAACGCCATCGGCAGAAAACGGATATACCTTGACTTTGCGAATCCCGACATTCCTTGGAAATCCATCGCAAGTCCTGGAAAGCACCCTGAAGGAGCAGACAGGAAAAAGCCGGATCGACCGTCTCGTCCTCGATACGAGAGGAAACGGAGGAGGCTATGTCAGCGAGTGCGAAAAAATGGCAAAGCTCTTCGTCCGGAAGGGCTCCCTGATATATCAGATGCGAGACAAAAACGACAAAATCATCCAGGAAAAATACCAGACATCGGACCCCAAATATCCGTTCGATTCCTATGCAATCCTTCTGGACGGCAATTCCGCCTCGGCAACAGAGACGTTTGCGATGGCGATGCGGGCAGGAACAGATGACTGCCTGATCTATGGTTTGCCTTCCTATGGAAAGGGAATCGCACAGGGCTTTCACGAATTCGCCGATGGTTCCATCCTCCGCTATACCTATGCCTACGTCTACAGCCCCGAAAAGGAAAACGAAACCATGTATGGGGAAGGGGAAGATGAAGACAAAGTCATGTGTATCCATGGGAAAGGCATCGTCCCCGATGTTTCCTTCGACTATGACTATCTGTGGCTAAGTTCTCTCCCCTCCATCACCGACAGCATCGCCGTCGGAGAAAAAAGCCAACGATACGTTTTGGATCTTTTAAACCTTGTCGATGCCGAAAAAGATTCACTTTATACATACAATTCTGATTATCATTTTACGGATGCCATAACCGATTTTGCGAATATTGAATATGAAAAGTATCAAGAGTCTTCTCTTTTGACACCCTTCAATGACAATGGAACGGTCTCTTTACCTGTCTTCAACAAAATCGCCAAAGAAAGTTACGATTTCTATCTGCAATATGCCGAAAGACTGCTGGAGGAAACGATCGATGACAGATAAGGATCATCCTTTCGAACTCGTATCGCCTTATCGCCCGACTGGCGATCAGCCCAAAGCGATCGAAAAACTCTGCCAGGGACTCGACGAAAACAAACGCTGGCAAGTCCTTTTAGGTGCCACCGGAACGGGAAAGACCTTCACCATGGCCAACATCATCGCCCATGCCCAAAGGACGACGATGGTCCTCGTCCACAACAAGACGCTCGCCGCTCAGCTCTACGGAGAATTCAAAGAGCTCTTCCCTCACAACCGAGTCGAATATTTCATTTCAAACTTCGACTTCTACCAACCGGAAGCTTACATCCCGAAAACGGACACCTATATCGACAAGCAGGTCGTCATGAACGACGAAATCGAAATGATGCGTGCCAGCGCCGTCAATTCCCTTCTGGAAAGACGGGACACGATCGTCGTCTGCTCCGTCGCCTCGATTTATGGCCTTTCCGATCCTGACGAGTATCGCGATCTGGCCTTCACCCTCCATGTCGGCGAGCCTTTCAATCCTCAGGACATTGCCAAAAAGCTGGTTCTATCCCAATACAAGAGAAACGATATCGACTTGACCCCGGGGTGTTTTCGCATCCGCGGAGAGGTGATGGACATCTATCCGCCCTCTGCGGAAAACTTCTTTATCCGCATCTTTTCGGACTTCGACGAGATCGCCGAAATCGATCAGATCAATCCGGTGACGGGAGAAGTCCTTCATACCGTCGACTATTTCCCGATTTTCCCGGCCCATGAACACGCTTCCGGAACCGCACGCATAAAAAAGGCCTGCAAAACGATACGGGAAGAACTTGTCGACCGTCTCAAATTCTTCGACGAGCAGGGAAAATATCTGGAATCGGAACGCCTCAAAATGCGAACCGAACACGATCTGGATTCCCTCGAGGAATTCGGGATGTGCCCGGGAATCGAAAATTACGCCCGTCATTTCGACGGCAGGAAAGAAGGGGAAACCCCCTATACCCTCTTCGACTATTTCCCGAAGGATTTCCTTCTCTTCATCGATGAAAGCCATGTCACCATCCCCCAAGTCGGTGGCATGTACAACGGCGACCGCTCCCGCAAACAGACTCTCGTGGAATACGGCTTCCGGCTTCCCTCGGCCCTGGACAACAGGCCTTTGCGTTTCGAGGAGTTCGAAAGGAAGATAAACAATGTCATCTGCACCTCCGCGACTCCTGGAGACTATGAGCTAGGCCAGACGAAAGGGGAGATCGTCGAGCAGATCATCCGTCCTACAGGACTTCTCGACCCACTGATCGAAGTCCGCTACAACACCAACAACCCGATCTACGACCTCATGGAGGAAATCAAGAAGCGCATCGAGAAGGACGAAAGGGTCCTGGTCGTCACTTTGACCGTCAAGGATGCCGAAAACCTGACGGACTTCCTCAAGGAACGGGATTTCAAAGTCGCCTATCTCCAGCACGAAATCCTGACGCTCCAAAGAAGCGAGATCATCTACAAACTGAGAAAAGGCATCTATCAGGTCCTCGTCGGAATCAATCTTCTGAGGGAGGGATTGGACATTCCGGAAGTTTCCCTCATTGCCATTCTGGATGCGGATAGAGAGGGATTCTTGCGTTCGACGAGATCCCTGACGCAGATCGTCGGCCGTGCCGCCAGAAACAGCAACGGCCATGTCATCATGTATTGCGACACCATTTCCGATGCCATGGCGGAAACGATCAAGGAAACGAAGAGAAGGCGTGAAATCCAAGAAAAATACAATGCCGAGAACGGCATCGCTCCCAAGACCATCGTCAAGCCCATCCAATCTCCGATCAAGATGATCGATGACGAAAGCAAGGTCAAGAAGAGAAAGGAAGGCAAGCTCTCCAGGAAGGAAACGGAACTGCTGATCAAGCAGCTGACAAAGGAAATGAACCAGGCGGCGAAGGATCTCGACTTTGAAAAGGCCGCCCAACTTCGCGACCAGATATTGGAATTGAAGGCGACGATTTAAATTCCTTTTTGCCTTTTGGAAGTTGACTATTCGTTTTCTTCCGTGAATTTCAATATTTCTTCTGCCAACGATGATAATTCTTCGGTTTTCAATTGTCTGGCTCTTTTTGCCAACCTTTCCTCCCCCTTTTCTTTCATCTTTTCGAGAGCCGGGAGATACTTGTCGAACTGCCTGAGACAATTTGAAATGGTCTTGTTGGGATCTTTGAAAAGAGCTTTGAAGATCGGATAAAGCGAAAAGGAAACGGGATGAGTCCTATCGATCCGCAAAAAGGCGGAATCCACCTTCGGCGACGGATCGAAGGCCGAACGGTCGACATAGCTGACAAGACTGAGATCCCCGCTTGCGGCGATGAAGGCTCCCAAAGGCGTGTTGTCCTTCTTGCCAGGTCTGTAGTCCAGCTTTTCATAGACTTCCTTCTGCACCATGAAGCCGGCGGAGCGGAATCCTTTCTCCAGCATGTACTCCAAAAGCCGAGAGGTGATGTTGTAGGGAAGATTTCCGATGAACAGCCTCTCCTCCTTGCGGCTGACCGAATCCGGATCGAAACGCAGAAAATCCGATTGGACGACCGTCACTTTTTCCTGGCCGGCGAAAAGATCCCGAAGAACCTTGACCATGTCCCTGTCGGCATCGACGAGATAGATTCTCTTCGCCTCTTTGGAAAGGGGGAGGGACAAAGCACCGAGGCCTGGGCCGATCTCAATGACGGTTTCGTATTCGGAGACAGCCATGTTCTTGACGATTCTACGGATGATGCCGTCATCCACCAGGAAGTTCTGTCCAAAGGATTTCTTCGCCGTGAATCCGTATTCCTTCAAAAGCGTCTTGGTTCTTTCTCTTTCAATCATCCAGAATCTCCTTTACCTTTTTCTTGTCCAAGGCGAGCATGAGAAGACATTCCTCGACCTTTTTTGCGGAAGTATAGGGAAGGGAAAACTTTTCGACGAGAGCCATGCGCCTTTTCTTTCCGCCGGCACCGATCAGTCCGAGATCATAGAAATCTTCTTCCTCTAGGGAAAGCCTTTCGTCGGTGAACAGATCGTGGCGAATAAAGGGGCGGAGATGTTCCTTGAGATCCGTCATGGCCATCTGTGCGATGCCGACCTTTCCCTTCTTGATTGCTTCCTTCTTCGGAACATCAATATGAAGGCAAGATCCGATCCTGTCCTCCACGATTTTCTTGATCTTCTTCCCGGGGCCGTCGGGATCCAGGACAAGGACGATATTCCGAACCTCACGGCATCGCAAAAGAAAGTCGGTTATCTCCCGACGGATGAATTCGCCGCCGGTCGGAACGACAAAAAGACATCCGAGCTTCTTGAGCCGGTCCTCGTCCGTGACACCTTCACAGACATAGAGATAACGCCTATCGGCATGGTTTTCTTCAAATATGGGTTCCATAGAATCTCTCCGCATTCTCGTAAAGTTTTTCCGCACAGGATGTCGTCTCCAATCCCTTGAGAGAGGCGATGGCCTCGATGACGAGGGGAAGATAGGAAGGATCATTCCTTTCGCCGCGATGAGGCGTCGGAGCAAGATAGGGCGAATCCGTCTCGGTCAAAATGTGTTCGATCGGGAGGTTGGAAACGACTTCTTTCAGCACTCGGCTGTTTTTGAAGGTCAAAACACCGCCGACCCCGATGTAGAATTCGATCGGCAGATCAAGATATCGCTTCGCCATCTCCCAGGAACCGGAATAGCAATGCAGATCGATTCTCTTCGGCTTCTCCGCTGCCACAATCGAATAGGTGTCCAGATCCGCATCCCGACTGTGTATGACGATCGGCAGTTCCAAATCCTTGGCGAGACGGATCTGATCGACGAAGACTTTTTTCTGTCTTTCCTTCGTTCGCTCGTCTTTTTCATAATGATAATCCAAACCGATCTCCCCGATGGCGGCGATTTCCGATCGATGCTGTCGGATAAAAGCGTAGGCCTCTTCTAGATAAGCATCGCTTTTCTTTGCGAATTCCGGATGGATGCCGAGGACAGGGCGAAAGAAAACAGGATCTCTTTTTCTATGCTCCAGAATCTTTTCGAAAGCCTCGAATGAATCAGAGTTTTCATAGCAACAGACGATTCCGTTTCTTTTACATTTTTCGATAACTTCCGAAAGATCATCTGCAAACCTTTCGTCATAAAGATGACAATGTGTATCTATGATTTTCATATCTACTTTCCTAAACAGAACCTGGAAAAGAGAGTCTGATAGATGTCTTCCATAGACTGCGTGGCCCCCTCCCCCATCAAAGCGTTGATCAGATCGAGAGCCTGGCGAATCGTGTCGGAAGCAATGTCGATCTGATGTGTTTCTTTTATCGTCGAAAAAGCCTCGTCGAGCTTTGTGACGATGCTTGCAATATAGTCTTCCTCTCTCTTTCCAAGAAACGCCGATTCCTCCTTCTTGTCGAGGTCAAGCTTTTTCAGAATCAAAGCAATCAAAGGGGTGAGATCGTCCTGCAAAGACGACAAAAAGATATCCGCCCCTTGACTGACTCCTCCAAGATCGCGTTTCGTCCCGACCTTGATCATCGGCTTCTCTCCTATGGCCTGAAGCAGATCCTTTTCCCCGGACAGGAAAGCGAAACCCGAATCCGAAACCAAGAGGATTATGTCCGCCTGGCGGATGGTCTCGAAAGACTTGTTGATTCCGATGCTTTCAATTTCATCGTCCGTCTTGCGGATTCCGGCCGTATCCTTGAACATGAAGCGAAGGCCATCGATTTCCCTTTCCCCTTCGACGATGTCCCTTGTTGTTCCGGGAATCGAAGAGACGATAGCCTTGTCCTCCTTGATCAAGGCATTCAAGAGGGTCGACTTGCCGACGTTCGGCTCGCCGACGATGGCGACACGGATGCCTTGGTATTCCCTATTGCTTCGCCTTGTCCTGTCCAGGATATCTCTCCACTGGGCGACTTCCTTTTCCAAAGAAGAGGCGACTTTCTCCAATTCCTCGTCATAGTCGTCCTTTTCATCGGAATATTGATCCTCGACGTAATATTCCAGGCTGGCGATGTCTTCCAAAAGGTTTTCCTTGAGCCTTTGCACCAGCTTCGTGTTCTCGCCGCTCAAAGTATGGTTGGCCACTTCCACGGCCCGTCTTGACGTCGCATGAATCAGATCGTTGATTCCCTGCGCCTTGAGGAGATCCATCTTGCCGTTGAAATAGGCCTGTGCGGAGAATTCGCCGCGTTCGGCTCTTCTTGCCCCGGCCTCAGACAAAGCGGCGAGCAAGACCTCGGCGACGATAGGCGATCCGTGGATGGAAAAGTCGACGGAATCGAATCCGGTATAGGACTTCGGAGCCTTATAGAGAACCATCAGACACTCATCGATGTAGCCTTCCTTGAGCTTCCCGCCACGATAAAGCTTTGTGAGATAGGCACGATCCATTTCCAGTTTCGAGACATCCCGATGGACGATCTTCTGGAGCACGTCAAATGCTTTCGGCCCGGAAAGCCGGACGATGGCGAGAGCACTTCGATATGGAGGTGTCGCAAGAGCGCAAATCGTGTCGAAAACAAGCATGTTTTAATTATATCAGTTTCATCGAAAGCTCTCTATTTGTATGCCTTTCCTGTCATTTCACTGCTACATTCATCCATGTAAAAAGGCATGTTTCCATTTCCGGAAGAAAATAAGCTGTCGTGACCACAAAAGAACACATCCAAGCGTCCTAGGCAACCCCAAACCGAGGTCATATCCTAATTCTTGGGAGTCCTTTGCCTTTTTGAGATTTTATTAACTTGTTTTACCTTTTTTGCTAGAATAGTCGAGTCATTAATATAGGAGAAATCAAATGGCAAAGATTGAGTATGTTCATGGTCGTGAAGTTCTGGATTCCCGCGGAAATCCGACTGTCGAAGTCGAAGTCCATCTCGATGACGGCGTTCGCGCTCGCGCCATCGTTCCTTCCGGCGCTTCCACCGGCGAGAACGAAGCCCTCGAATTGAGAGACGGCGACAAGACGAGATACGGAGGAAAGGGTGTTCTCAAGGCCGTCAAGAACGTCAATGAAATCATCGCCCCCGCCGTCATCGGCAGAGATGCCTATGACCAGGTCGGACTCGACAAGGCGATGCTCGCCCTCGACGGAACGCCTTTCAAGAAGAACCTCGGCGCCAACGCCATCCTCGGCGTTTCTCTCGCCGTCGCCCAAGCCGCCAGCCAGAGCCTTCACCTCCCTCTTTACAGATATATCGGCGGAACCAACGCCAAAGTCCTTCCGACGCCCTGCATGAACGTCATCAACGGTGGTGCCCATGCCGAGTCCACGGTCGACTTCCAGGAGTATTTCATCATCCCTGCCGGCTTCGACACCTTCCATGAGGCCCTCAGAGCCGGCGTCGAATGCTTCCACGCCCTCAAGAAAGTCGTCAAGGCCCATGGCTATGAGACCGGTGTCGGAGACGAAGGCGGATTCGCTCCTTCCTGCAAGAAGGGAAACGAGGAACCTCTCGAGCTCATCGAGGAGGCCGTCAAGGCTGCCGGATACAAGCTCGGCGAGCAGATCTTCCTCGGTATGGACGTCGCTTCCTCCGAATTCTATGATGCCGAGACCAAGACCTACACCCTCTCCCGTTCCGGCGAGGGCAAGGATTGGACTTCCGACGACATGATCAAGTATCTCGAGAAGCTCGTCACCGACCATCCCGAGATCATCACGATCGAAGATGGCCTTGCCGAAAGCGACTGGGAAGGCTGGAAGAAGCTCACCAAGGAGCTCGGAGGCAAGATCCAGCTCGTCGGCGATGACCTCTTCGTCACCAACTCCGCCTTCCTCACCAAGGGCATCCAGAACGACGTTGCCAATTCTATTCTCATCAAGGTCAACCAGATCGGCACCTTGACCGAGACGCTCGACGCCATCCGCCTTGCCCACACCAACGGCTACACCACCATGGTTAGCCATCGCTCCGGCGAAACCGAGGATGCCACCATCGCGGATCTCGCCGTTGCCGTCAATGCCGGACAGATCAAGACCGGCTCTGCTTCCAGAACCGATCGTATGGCCAAGTACAACCAGCTCCTCCGCATCGAGGAAGAACTCGGCGACGAAGCCATCTATCTCGGCCTCAAGGCCTTCAAGAAGTATCAGTTCTAAGTCTTCTTCCGTCATCAAGAGCCATGTCTTCGGGCATGGCTTTTTCTATGCACGGAACAGCTTTCAAACCGTTCGAAAGCGTTTTCAGTTACAGTGTGAGATATTTGTACGTTGTCTTTCCTTTTTGCTTGTTCTAATTATTTTTTCGGTTAAATGGCAATAAATGAGAAAACAGCGAAGACACTAGAAAATTATTAGGATGACCAAGAGAGCATTTTTGAATGCAAGTGTCTCGCTTGAAAATGTTTTTTTCTTTTCTCATAATAATATTGTTTCTATTCGAAACCTTTTTCTTGGAGGTGACCTATTGATGAAAAAAAGCCACTGCGTTGCGGAAGAGACGATAACCTCTTCTTCATACGAAATGGACTTCTCCGACGACAACGGTCCGAACAATAACAGACAGCCCCAAAACGAGACAAGGCGTCCCGGACACAACGGAAAGGGCTACATTTCTGTCATCCTTTTGGCCGTCGTCCTGACACTGATGATCAGCCTCATGCTGTACTTCTTCGTCTTTAGAGGAAGCAGTCTCTCCTATACCTTCACATCCAGCGACATCCAGTATCGCATCGACACCGATCACGACGGCAAGGCAGAAGTCAACCCCGACGGTTCTCCCGATTTCAGCGGGTTCAACGACCCTGAAAACCAATCTTTCTCCATCTATGACCCCATCAGCAATCCCGAGGGCATCATCATGCCCCTCGAGAAGGAGAACGCCGACGATCTGACTTTCTTGGAAGTCCTCGTCAGCCCCTACGACTACTCCGTCGTCATGAATGCCATCCGCAGCAACATCGACCCCAACACCGTCTATATCCAAGGTCAGTTCAATCAGCCCGATTCGAACGGCCGTTCCATCACGGCGTCTTTTTCCATGACGCTGACAAACAGCGACTTTGAAACCTATCTCAAGCCTATCGTTCAATACGTGGAATATATTCCTGATAATATGCAGGAACCTGTCGCCTACTATAACGGTAGGCATTATCAATACGGCATCGAATCCACTTCCTCCATCAGTTCCTGGCTTCTTCCTTTGGTTTTGACCCTCGTCTTCGTCGGCATCATATTCTTCTTCTACAACCGCATGAGCAAATCCCTCGGTGGCGGTTCCGGCGGTCCGATGGCAGGTTTTGTCAACAATATCGCCAGAAAGGAGACTTCCTCGAAGGTCCGTTTCTCCGATGTCGCCGGATGCGACGAGGCGAAAGCCGAGCTCGTCGAGCTTGTCGATTACTTCCATTCGACGGACAAATACACAAGATTGGGGGCGAAACTGCCTCATGGCGTGCTCCTTGTCGGCCCTCCGGGCACCGGTAAGACCCTTCTTGCCAAGGCTGTCGCAGGCGAGGCCAGCGTCCCGTTCTATTCCATCTCCGGATCCGACTTCGTCGAAATGTATGTCGGTGTCGGCGCCTCGCGTGTCCGTTCCCTCTTCAAGACAGCGAAGGCCAACGCCCCTTGTCTCATCTTCATCGATGAAATCGATGCCGTCGGACGTCAGAGAGGAGCGGGTCTTGGCGGCGGAAACGACGAAAGAGAGCAGACCTTGAACGAGCTCCTCGTCGAAATGGACGGATTCGAAGACAATTCCGGTATCATCGTCATGGCCGCCACCAACCGATCCGATGTCCTCGACCCTGCCTTGACGAGACCCGGCCGTTTCGACAGGACCATCACGGTTGACCTTCCCGACAAGAACGGAAGAGCCGCCATCCTGAAGGTCCATTCCCGCAACAAGAAGCTCGCCAATGATGTCAGCCTCGAAGACATCGCAAGCCGTACCGTCGGCTTCTCCGGTGCCGATCTTGCCAACATCATGAACGATGCCGCCATCCTTGCCGTCCGTGCCAACCGCAACGCCATCACAACGGCGGACATCGACGAAGCCATCGACAGAGCAATCTCCGGCCCGGCGAAGAAGTCCCATCTGGAACCCAACGAAAAGAAGCAGGTCGCCTACCATGAATCCGGCCATGCCGTCATCGGCATCTTCCTCCCCTATTCCGATGTCGTCCAGAAGATCACGATCGTCCCGAGAGGAAGGACTGGCGGTCATGTCCTGATGACACCGGCCCAAGATCACTTCCTCTTGACGAAAAACCAGCTGATGGCCCGAATCACCGGCTATCTGGGCGGCAGGACCTCCGAAGAAATCTTCTTCGGGGATGTCTCGACCGGCGCCTCGAACGACATCGAAGTCGCCACGCAGCTCGCCCGCTCGATGGTCACCCAATACGGTATGTCCGACCTCGGCCCCATCCAATATGAAAGGCCGGGCGGATCCGTCTTCTTGGGCAGAGACTACAATTCCACCCAGGCCAACTATTCGACGCAGATTGCCTTCGAAATCGACAAGGCCGTCCGCGACATCATCGACCAGTGCCACGAAAAGGCCAAAGCCCTGCTCAACGAACATAGCGAAGACGTCAAACTGATCGCCGAAACCTTGATCGAACACGAAACGATCACGGCCGACCAGATCGAATACCTCCTCAAGAACAGGCATCTCCCTCCCGTCGACGAACACAAGCTCACTTCCGAGGAGGGCGTCCATCCGAAGAATCCCAACAACATCATCCTCTATCCCGGATTCGAGCCCTTCTATATCGCCGCCGACAGAATCATGGCAGGGAATCCGTCCCGCTTCGTCCTGGCGGTCGCGACAGGCTCCGGAAACCCCATAACCGACAACGAATTCAAGTCCGTGTGCGTCCGTGGCGCCTCCGATTCTTCCCGCATCGGCATGATGTTCCTGGAATTCAGTCAGACGATGCGCATCTCCCTCTCCCTGGAAACCTTTGCCTCGCACATGGAATCCTATGTCGGAACCTCTGTCCTCCTGATCAAGACGGACGATGCCTCCATCCGCCAGCTCAAGGCGATCTACGAGCCGAAGAACGAAGCAAAAGAGGAAAAAGCGAAGATGGATCAAGAAAGGCCGGGTGTCGTCCAGGAGATCCTGCCTTCCGACAAAACGGAAGAGACGAAGACGGATTCGACCGACGAAAACACTGACAAACCGGACAATCCGGATCAGAATAACAACTCACAGCAAGGAGGAAATTAACATGTCGTCCAAAACCTTCACCAAGCATGCACAACGCGTGCTCAACAAGAACCCCAACGTCGTCAAATGCTCGACCGCCAAGATCATCTTCACGGAAGACTTCGCCCTCAAGGTCTGCGAAGCCCTGAAGGCGGGAGAGGATCCCTACAAGATCTTCACGGACAACGGCATTTCCGTCCGTGTCCTCGGCAAGAGCCGCGTCAATGGCATCATCGGCCTGTGGAAATCCAAATACAATTTGGAGAACCTGCCGAGAAGGAAGGCACCGGTCAAGCCGAAGCCCCATGTCGAGACGGCCCAGGAAAGGAAGGAGAGAAATCTCCGCGAGGCAATCGCCCTCTGCGACACCTTCATCGCCGATCCGGCTTCCCTGGAACTGTCTCCGGACACCGATCCGGACATCATCCGCTTTGCCGCCATCAAGAAGGTGTACGATTCCGGAAAGCCCGTCATCGTGAAGGATCTTTGTGCCCACTACGGCTATCCCTACTCCAAATACTATGGCTATCTGACTTCCATCCGTCCCAAGAGCGATACCTTCGTCAACATCCTCAATCCGCATCGAAAGAGATAGTTCGCCATGTTCTTGATAGCGACAGGCGGCATCATCGGCATCATCGTCGGTGGCGTCATCTTGATCTGCCTTCTCGTCACCGTGTTCTGGTTCATCGCCAAGCACAATTACTTCCGGCGCATGGAGATCAAGATCGACGAATCTGCCAGCGATATCGATGTCGCCCTCAACAGACGTTTCGACCTTCTGACGAAGGAATACGAAATCTGCAAAGGCTATGCCAAGCACGAAAGCGCGACGCTGTCGGAAATCATCCGGATGCGGCAAGCGCCTTCCTCCTCCCAAGAAGGAAAGGTCGACATGGAAAAGCTCTCCCGGATCAACGACGGTCTCAACCGCCTCGCCGGAGACATCCATGTCACGATGGAACAATACCCCAACCTCAAGGCCGACAAGGTCTTCCTCAGCCTGGCGGAATCCTGCCGGGACGTCGAGGAGCATCTGGAAGCGGCAAGACGTCTGTATAACTCCAACGTGTCTCTCTACAATCAGGAAATCGTCGTCTTCCCGTCCTCTATCGTCGCCTCCTTTGCCCACTGCCAAAAGAGGGAACTCTTCAAAGTCGAGGAAGGCAAAAGCAAAGACGTGAAACTGGAGTTCTGAATGGACATCGTCACATTCGAAGACGACAAGGCGGCAAAGACGTTGCGCGAAGGCAAAATCCTCGCCCTTCCGACGGAAACCGTCTATGGCCTTGCCGTCTGCTGGGATGACGGCAAAGCCTACGAAAGGCTCGTCGAGACGAAAAGAAGAAGACCGGACAAGGCGATAGCCTGTATGTGCGCAGACACGTTCGACTTCGAGAAGTACTTCGTCCTCGACGAAGGCATCCGTCGTGTCATGGCCCACTTCCTCCCCGGCCCTCTTACGATTCTCGTCAGAGCGAAGGAAACGGTGCCCTTCCAAAGCCACCTCGGAACCGGTGTCTGCGGCATACGCGTTCCTGGGAAAGAGGATCTTCTTTCCTTCCTGAGGGCTTTCGGAAAACCGCTTCAAGCCACAAGCGCCAATCTTTCCGGCAATCCTCCCCTTCACGACTGGCAGTCGGTATACGAGCAGTTCCGGGACGACGAAAACATCGGCGCCATCGTGCGGGGAGAATGTCAAAGCGATATCCCGACGACCGTCGTCGACCTGACCGGTGAGGAGCCCATTCTGATCCGGCAAGGCGAAATCCGTATCGAATCGATCAAGGAGATCTATCATGGAAAACATTAAGACTGTCAGCTTCGGCTGCGACCACGGCGGCTATCCCTTCAAGGAAGACGTCATCGCCCATCTCAAGGGACTGGGCTTCGAAGTCATCGACTGCGGCACCTTCTCCAAAGAGAGCTGCAACTATCCCGAGCAGGCCTTCAAGGCTGCCACCACCGTCTCGGAAGGAAAGGCCCAGGCTGGCGTTCTCATCTGTTCGAGCGGGGAAGGCGTCTGCATCTGCGCCAACAAAGTCAAGGGCGTCATCTGCGGCCTTGCCTACAACGACGACGTCAGCCATCTCATGGTCGCCCACAACCACGCCAACATGATCGCCTTCGGCGGCGCCTATATGACGCTTGAGGAAATCCTCCATCGCATCGACATCTTCTTCAATTCCTCCCATGACGAAGGAAGGCATCAGAGAAGAGTCGACCTCATCAAAGCCTACGAGGAAACTCATAGCAAATAAAGAAAAGCCCACGGTTCAAGTGGGCCTTTTTTGTTTGCCGTCAAAGAAATAAACATCCTCGTCTTTTCTAATGGAGTTTTTCTTCTCTCTCCCTTTTCATTATCGCCATCTCGATTTCCTTGACGACCCTTTCGATATCCGTGTCGATCTCATGCTCCCAGAAGCGGAGGACGAGATAGCCCATCTCGACGAGTTTCTGATCGACTTTCCTGTCCCGTTCTCTGTTCCGTTCGATCTTGGCCTTCCAGAAGCCACTGTTCGTCTTGAGCTGCTTGTCGATCTGGACATAGTCGTAGCCATGGAAAAAATCGCCGTCGCAGAAGAGACATATCCGGTACCGGGTCAAGACGATGTCCGGACTTCCCGGAAGACTTTTGACGTTCTTGCGATAGCGATAGCCCCGATGGTAGAGCGCCCTTCTCAAAGCGAGTTCGATCTTCGTGTCCTTTCCTTTGATCCGGGACATCATCTCGCTCGTCTTGGAAGGGTCTCTTCTCATCGATTTTCTTCCTTCGTCAGCCTTTTTTGCATGCGCGAAAGATAGCTGTCGGCAAGGGAGAGAGTCTCCTTGTCCGAATCGTAGGTCAGCAAATCCCTGGCTTCTTCGAAAGGCAGGAACAGGATTTCTGAGACTTCCTCTATTTGAGGCGTCGGCGTCCCGGAAGAAACTTCGGCAAGATAGAAAGTGACGTCCTTGTTCACGCCGGGTGCCGGACTGTAGGAAACGGTGTGTCCGTAGCTCGTGTCCAGAAGGACATCCAAGCCCGTCTCCTCTTTGATTTCGCGCATGGCACACTGCCGTGGCGTCTCGCCTTTCTCGATATGCCCCTTGGGCAGAGAGACATGCCCGAGGCGCATCTTTTCGATGAGATAAAGCCTCTTTCCTTCTTCGCTGCGATAGACGACAGCCCCGTAACTATATTCCTGTTTCATGTGTCTTCTCCTCGATATACCAAAACTCCCCTGCACCGATTGGCACAGGGGAGAGAGCAAAAGGAATTTTTATGTTGGAATTTATTATCGTTTATCATCGCCCAAGAAAACTTAGCCTCTTAGGCACATAAGACTATATCGTATGTGTCCCGATATTGTCAACATAGGGGCGACGATGAAAGCGGTTTTCTAATGACAGCAACCGTCCTGTTTCCTCCCGAAGAGAACTCTTAATCCCTTTTTCCGACTCTGGCACTCGCCGACGCCGGCAGAAGAAACATCGATGGCGTTCTCGACAAATCGGGCATCCTTGTCTTCGACGACAAAGGGAAGGAGACGGATGGCATGATGCTTTTTCCGGACAAACCAATAGTTGACGACGAAGAGCACGGCAAGCCCGGCGATAAAGACGATGGCGATGATTCCGTCGACGATTTCAAGCGTTCCGTAGGATCCTGTCCCGATCAGGGAGAAGGAACCCAGGCCATAGCAGACCAAAGAGAGGACATAGGAGGTGACGATCCAGAAGCAGAGGACGAAACGGAAGTTTTTCTTGCTCTTCAACTCCGCTTTTGCAGCCGACATGGCGGCGACGCAAGGAAGGGTGAAGAGGTTGAAGATGAGGAAGGAGAAGGCGCCGGGAAGATTGATGCCGGCCGTCTCGACAGTGTAGATGTTCAAGGATTCCATCGTGCCGACGACCTGTTCCTTGGCCACAAGGCCGGTGACGGCGGAGACGATATATTTCCATCCGTCCGATCCGTGTGCGAAGCCGAGAGGATAGAAGAGCGGCTGTATGAAAGAACCGATTGAAGCCAGAATCGACGACCCGATGTCCGGGACGGGTTCCTCGAGCCCCGGCACTTCGATTTCGCCGACCATCGTCCAGTTCCACTGGAATGTCTGGAGGAACCAAAGCAAGGCGGACATGAGAGCGATGATCGTTCCTGCCCTCTTCAAGAAGCGCTTCGTCTCCTCCCAAAGGGCGATGCCTGTTGCCTTGGCCTGCGGAATCATATAAGGCGGGAATTCCATGATGAAAGGAGAGCTCTTTCCTTGAATGATGAATTCATTGGAGAAGAAACCGGCGATGATGGCACCGAGGATACCGATACCATACATGATGAAAGCGACGATACCTCCTTGAATCGCCCCTCCCGTAAGAACCTGGATGATGTTCGTCCCGATCCCCATGAAGATGGGAAGCTTTGCGCCGCAGGCAAAGAAAGGCGTCAACGAAATCGTGAGGACCCTTTCCCTCTGGCTGTCGATTGTCCTGGCCCCCATGATTCCGGGAACGGCGCATCCGAAGCAGGAAATCAAAGGAACGACGCATTTTCCGGAAATGCCGAACCGTCTGAGAATGCGATCGAAGACAAAAGCGACACGGGCCATATAGCCGGAATTCTCAAGAAGCTGGATGAAAAGCGTCAGAAGGACGATCAAGGGCAGGAAGGTCAAGACAGCAAAGACAGAGCCGAGAATGCCGTCACACAAAAGGGAAGTGAACCACGGATCGACATTTGCTGCCGTCATGGCAGAAGAAAGATTCTCGAGGATAAGTCCATTGAGGAACCAATCGAGGAAATCCTGAAGGAAAATGCCAAGAGACGGCATACCCGGTTCCGGATCTTCAAAGAAAGGCCGGACAGGGCCAAGGCCCATCGCACCCATGAAAAGAAAATCGGAATTGAAGACGATGCAAAAGACCAAAAACATGACGATCGCGAAGATTGGGAGTCCAAGCCAACGGTTTGTCAAAATGCGGTCGACACGATCCGAGAAAGAGATCTTCGGATTGAGAACGTTCCGATGATAGAAGGGATAAAGCACGGAATCGATAAATTCATAGCGATCATCGGCGATTCTTTCTTCCAAGGAGTCTTTCGAATTGGCAATTCCGCTCTCCTTGATGATTTGTTGCGCCTGTTTGGCGACATCCGGGTATTTATCACTGACAATTTTATCGTTTTCCATCAGCTTGCTTGCAACAAACAAAGATGATGAAATTTCATTTTTCTCTGCAATAGCAGCAATAGATTCTCCGATTTCCTTTAGCTTTGAATCATTGAACTGAAGTTGTCCTTTTCTTTTCTTTCCTTTTTGGGAGTAGACGGCTTTCATCAGCTCCTTCATGCCGTTTCCCTTCAAAGCCGAAATCGGGAGAACCGGCACGCCAAGCTTTTGGGAAAGAGCATCGACATCGACTGTGTCACCCCGCTTCTCGATGACATCCATCAAGTTGAGCGCGATGACGACAGGGACATCCATTTCGAGGACTTGGCTTGTCAGGAACAGGTTTCTCGAAAGATTCGTCGCATCGACGACATTGACGACAACATCGGGATTGCCGTCAAGAAGGAAGTTTCGGGAGATGACTTCTTCCGGCGTATAGGGGGAAAGAGAATAAATGCCGGGAAGATCGACGATTTCGATTTCCTCCGGAAAGTCTTTTTTCCTTTTATAGAGTCCCTCCTTCCTCTCGACCGTCACGCCAGGCCAGTTTCCGACATGGGCTTGAGATCCCGTCAGGTTGTTGAAGAGGGTCGTCTTTCCGCAGTTCGGATTGCCGCACAATGCTACTTTAATCATGGTCCTTCCTCCCCAAATCGCGTTTCTTTTCCTCGCGCAAAGACTTCAGTTTCTCTTTGGCCTCTTTTTCCTGCTTTGCCATTTCGGCATCTTCCTTCCGGAAGATCTCCACGGCTTCTGGAGTCGGCTTCCGTATTTCGACTTTATGCCGTCCTTTGCCAAAGCCGACATTTTTCTCAACGACATGGAAATACTGCGGGTTGAGGGGTTCCACTTCGATCTTTTCCGCAAATTCCCTATTGATGGCGATGCGCCCGTCCTTCACCTTGATGACAACGTCTCCCGTCCGATTGCAAAGGCAGGTCACAACCTCTCCTTTCAGAATCGAAAGATTTTCCAAATGCCTTTTGTGACGATAGTCCGTGTCGACCGAAACTATCTCGAGGTCTTCTCGTTGGCAGGCTTGCGTAAGTTTCATGGCGGCCTCCTGTGTTAACATACATTAACTAATATAGACGCTTTTTCTTCATTTGCAAGACTCAAAAGAGATTTTTTCAGTAATTTTCGTATCGCAAAGGCATCGTCTGCCCATAATCGCGATAGTAGGAATCGTGGACGACCACATCGTCGCGTCTATCGGATATCTGATAGCAGGAATAGGCAAGAAGGGCATACAGAAGAATGAAGATGTTGTAGAGGGTGTTGTCGACAAGGCCAATAGTTTCAAAAATGAGAAGGAAGAGGAAGAACAGCCATTTTTCCTTCGCTTTCTTTTGAAAGATCGTCACATAGAGGACAACTTCATAGATGACGAAGAAAAACAGGCCGAAAGCACCACCCATCGCCAGCGTGGAGATGACCGTATTGGAACAAAGCATGACCGTTCCGTGTTCGATATCACTCAACACAGAGATGGACATGCCGAAAGCAGGCGATTCCAAGAAGGCATTGATG
Source organism: Candidatus Enterosoma merdigallinarum (assembly GCA_018714385.1). Taxonomy (GTDB): domain Bacteria; phylum Bacillota_I; class Bacilli_A; order RFN20; family CAG-288; genus Enterosoma; species Enterosoma merdigallinarum. The sequence continues at coordinate 77,237 of DVNL01000014.1, forward strand.
CCCCTCTCGAAAAGTTCTGCGCGCGGAGAATTCGGATCGCCCAAATTGAGGCTGGATAAGGCCATGATGACGCGCCGGCTGAATTCGTCGTTCAGAATCATGAGGACGACGAAAACCAGGCCGATGGCGCAGATCATGCAGACAGATATATAAGGATAGGCCTTTCCATAGCTGCGGAAAGAAAGAAGAATGAGAGGAATCGTCGCCGCCATCAAGACGAGGAGTCCCGAATCGGTAGACAAGACGATGATGGCGTAAATGACAAGAATCAACCAGAAAATCCAGGCAAACTTTCGCCGGGCGATGATCATGCCGAAGAAAGGCAGAGACAGGCAAAGGATGGTCGAGGCAGTCTGACTGGTATAGGCCCAGCCGAGATTGAAATTCGGATCGCCGATAAGGAGGCCATGCCGAATCTGGTAAAGGACGATCTCGATAGCGACGGCCACGGCAAGAAGGGCCACCGTCCGTGCAAAATAAAGAATGGTATCCTCCCTCTTGAGGCATGTGTTGAACAAAATATAGATCAGAAGGACGAAAAACAAAGAAAGAAGGAAAAGAAGGCCTGTCCTTTCCACCCTTCCATCTCTCACGGCATTCACCAGATAGGATATGACAAAAACAACGAACAGCAAGCCAATCGGAACGGATAGTTCTCCTTTTTTCATGGGAAGCTTTTTCAAAATCAGAAAGAGAACAATGGACAGAACTGTCGTTCCGCCGATAACGTACAGATAAATCGGAAGCGTCACGAAGCTGACCTTGGAACTGACCGTGATGGTGACAAAAAAGATAAGAGGCATATAAGCCCGGCCATCCGAGGCAAAGAGAGGAAAGAAAGAAAAAAGAATATAGAACGAAGCAAAAATCCAAGGCAGGTTATCGCCCGGCATCATCCAGATCAAGATGGAAAGAACAGCGATGACGATTTGGAATATTTCCGATCCCGTGAACTCTTTGATTCGTCGATTTAAAGCAGTAAGCAGCATGACTTTAGTATAACAAAAGAAATCGGACGTTGTTTCTTGTTTTCGAAGGATAGAAAATTAGTGTTTGTAATGGTTAAATATAAATCTAGGTACATCAAAAATGGGTAAAAACAGCCTTTCCGGAAACATCCTCTACCTTCGTATGGAAGAAGCCCTCTCCCGTTTCGGGTCTCGAGTTAAAAACACTCTTTTCCATCCCTCCGAAAGACTCAAGACATTTTATGCCTTGGTCATCGTCGGCCTTCTTTGCTTCGGATACAGCTGGATCATCAACGACATGACCGTTCCTCTCGGAGGAGACTACACTCTCCAAGAGATGACTTTCATCTTCAACGGCTATGATGACTGGCACCATTTTTTCGAGACCGGAGAATTTCCTTTTTGGGACAGAACGCCATTTTTGGGCATAGACAATATCGGCGGAAACGCCTTCTATTATCTCTTCGACCCTTTCTTCCTCATCCTGCTCCCATTCCCGAGGGATTGGCTCCTCTATCTTCAAGGCTTCATGTTCGTCCCGAAACTCGTCCTGTCCGGGATGCTGTTCTATTGGTATCTCTCCTCCTTCCCCCTGTCCGACAAGAATCGTCGTCTCGGCGCATTGTGCTTCGGTTTCTGCGGCTATTGCTTCGGCTATCTCTGGTTCCACTTCATCGATTCCGTCGCCTTCTTGCCACTGACATTCTTGGGCATCGAAAGAATCCTGCAAAGGAAGGATCCCAGAATCCTTCTTGTCGGTTTCCTTCTCAACGCCATGACAAGCTATTTCTTCTTCGTCGTCTTTACGATCGGCGCTTTTCTTTATGCCATCTTCCGCTTCCTCCAGACGATGAAGGAGAGGGAGGCATATGAACACTGGGCGGTCTTCGGAATAGGCGTCTTCGCCTTTGTCATCGGCATCTTTTTGGGAGCCTTCACCTTGCTCCCTGGTATGTATACCGCCATATCGATGCCTCGCGTCTCAGGGGGCGAATCCTGGCTTTCCACGGTCCTTTCCAGCCAATCCCTGTCCGAGCTTTTGGACAACCTCTTTACGTTCTCCTCGACGACGGAACACAATCAGATCACGCCCCTTTTAAACTTCCTTTTCATGCCGGACAGCTGCTATTACTCCAACCTTCTCAACGTCTCGTGGTATGACAATCTCGCCTCGTCCCTCTATGCCACGACACCTCTCCTTCTCCTCTTCTTCGTCGGGCTCATCGACGCCTTCCGTTCCCGCCGATGGTCTTATCTCATCGGCATGGCTTTCATCCTCTTCCTCCTTTTCACCCCGATCGGTTTCTATCTCTTCTCCGGCTTCACCGTCGCCTATGCCCGCTATTTCATCCTGCCGACGAGCTGGATGATCGTCTTCGATCTCCTGACTCTCCAAAGAAGAAGGGAGTTGCCGCGATCCGACCTCGATCTATCCTTTGCCTTCGTCATGGTCTTGGATGCCCTCGCCGCGATCCTGGTCATTTTCGGCGTCAATGAGAACCCCAGCCATTTCCCCTCCTCCACCTATTGGGACTTGAAGATGATCGAAATCCCTCTTTCCATGGCCTGGGTCTTCGTCTGCTATCTGGTGATGCGGCCGCTTTTCCACAAGAAAAAACTGTCGAAAGCCATGCTCGCCCTCTGTGCCATCGATATCGCCGTCATGGGCAACGTCACGATCCTCTTCCAAGGAACCGTCCACCCCGATTCCATGGCCGGCGGCAGGGGCAATATCGCCGAAGAAGAGAAGATCGTCACTTTGCTGAAAGAAAGTGAAGGAGACGATTTCTATCGGCTCTTCTCGCCGACGGCGGACAGAAACAACATCAACATCTCCATGCGCATCGGCTACAACGGCCTCGGTTCGTTCCATTCCGTCTACGCCTTTGCCGCCCAGGATTTCATCGACCGGAGCCATATCCCCTACTCTTCCGGAAACTGGTCCATGGGCATACACAACAGAAGGGAAAACATGGAGACCTTCCTCGGAACGAAATATTATCTCTTGCCAAAAGTCGACTTGGATTACGATCGTCATTCCGCCCTGACCATCACCGATTATGACATCCCCTACGGCTATCGAAACATCCTCGACCTGACCGCAGAAGAAAAGGAAAAGCTCGGTATCGACTATTCCGAGGAGCTTCTTTCCTTCCTGGCAAGCGACGCCTGCAACAAGAGCCTGTACGTCAACATGAACTTTGTCGACTTCGCCTTCGCTTTCGATACCATCATCAATACGGCGTGGCTCTCTGCCGGCACATATGCGGACGGTTCCTATTATTGGGGACGATACGAAGACATAAACGAATACCCCCTGCTCCGCTTTGCCATGCTTGACGATGCGGATTACGAAACTTTCGCACGGCAGGGCAAATACAACGCCGGGACCTACACGATGAACGGAAAGGAGTATGACATCCCTCTGACAAGCCAAAATGGGGCTGCGACTTTCTACAACAACCTCGTCACGACGGACTACGTTCCCGGAGATTCCGACCCGATCGAGCATTACTATTCCTCCCGCATCGACGTCGAGGTCTTTTCCGCGAACTGGCCCGCGACTGCCAGCGTCCCCAGCGGCGAATACGCCTACATGAATCCTCTCGACCCCTATGACCGGGAAGGCGAAGAGGAGTGGAACCAAGAGCATCCCCTCTATGCGATGAACGGCATCGGCAAGGCGGACACGAAATACGACTTCGACACGAAAAGGGACGACGAAGGCCAGACTTCCGATACGTACACAGACGAAGTCCTCTACAACTCCAAGCTCTATCTGACATTCAAGAAGAACAACAAACAGGTCCTCCTCGTTCCGGAGGCCGACCCGTCCGATCCCTCGACAGGCGCCTACATCTCCATCGATTCGTCGAACAACATCTCCTGGCGCTTCTTCGACGAGAACGACAACCTCATCTGCATTGCCCAGCACTCCTATTCCGATTACCAGAAGGCTCGCGGCTACTATGTGGATCGCCCCGTCAAGACGATCGTCGGCGTCATCATGGAAGGAAACAAGGACACGCCTTGCAAGATCGATCGTCCCGAAATCTACATCATCCGGAACAAAGACTATCAGGACGCCATCGACAAATTGCAAGAAGAGCCGATCGAAATCCTTTCGAGAGGCGAAAACAGCGTCCTCTTCACGACGGATTATTCCAAAGACAAATTCGTCGTCCTCAACTATCCCCGCCAGGACGGCTGGACTCTCTATGAGCACGGAGAGGACAAGGAGGGAAATCCGACGAAGACCGAAATCGTGACCTACAAGGCACAAGGCGGTTTCATCGGCTTTGAGGCCGAGGAAGGGGAGCATACCTATTCCCTGGAATACAAGTCGCCTTGGTTCACCATAGGCATGCTCTTCACCGGCATCGGCCTTCTTGTCACGCTTTTGTCTCTCTACGGGTTCGGGATACTGGCCAAGAAAGAGAAATTCCGCCGTGAACAGCTCGACAGATTGCGCTATCAGGCCAAGCAGGATCAAAACCGCCTGATTCTTTCCTATCAAGATTGCGAGGATCGCTGAAATGAGACGGATCGTCTATCTTCAAGGCGGAGGCCCGACCGCCGTCATCAACGAATCCTTTCTCGGCGTCTTGTCTGCCGCCCGCAAAGAGAAGGCCTCCCTCTATGTTTCCAGAAATGGGCTTATGGGCCTTATCGAGAACCGGCTCGAAAGGATAGATCTTGAAAAAGACTTCTCCTTTCTGACCCGTTATCCGGGCGCCTATTTCGGCTCGGCGAGAATCAGTCTCAAAAAAGACCCGGAATCTCTCCTTGTCATCCTGAAGACATTGAAAGAAAACAAAGCGGATGCCCTGCTGCTCAACGGCGGAAACGATACGATGGACAGCGCCATGCGGATTTCAAAAGCCGTCGAAGAAAAACTTCCTTCCTGCCATGTCGTCGGTATCCCCAAGACGATCGACAACGACCTCGTCGGGACGGACAGGTGTCCCGGTTTTCTCTCTGCGGCAAAATTCGTCGCATACAACGTCTCGGCGATCCTGGCAGACGACAGATCCTACAAAAAAGGTCGAATCAATGTCATCGAAGTCATGGGTCGAGACAATGGTTCCTTGGCAGCCTCCGCAAGTCTTGCCTTCCTTGACGGAAAACCGGATTTTATCTTTATTCCAGAAATTTCTTTCCATCTCGCGACAGCAATCCAAAAGATGGAGGAAACCTATGACGCAAAAGGTCGGTGTAACGTCGTCGTTTCTGAAGGAATACGGGACGAAAAGGGGCATCTTGTCTCGTCTTTAAAGGCGTCGGACAGCTTCGGAAACATCCAGCTTGGCGGAGTTTCTTCCCTCCTTTCTTCTCTCGTCGCAAAAGACGGCTACAAAACAAGGGCGATCGAACTCTCAATCCCCCAAAGGGCCGCCTTCTACCTCAAATCGGAATATGACTCGCGCGATGCCTTCCTCTGCGGCGAGACGGCGACCGAAGAAAGCCGTCGAAATTCCGGTGTCATGATCGGCATCAAAGGAAAGAAGGACTCTTCTTTCGACTATCGCATCGTGCCTCTTGTGGATGTTGCGGGAAGAACAGTCCCCCTTAACAATCGCTACTTCGACGCCCAAAAAGGAATCCTGCCGACATTCGCGGAAGACTTCGAAAAGCTCATCCTCGGGAATATCTAAGTTTCACAGAAGAAAGTCCTGTCGTTATATCCTTGCTTTTTTACGACACGAAAAAAGGATGCCGGAAGAGTTTTCGGCATCCTTTATGGATCAAAGACGGATTGGAATCAGTATCCCATTCCCTCATCTCCGCCGTTGTGAGAAGCGGGAGCGGCAGGCTTGGGGATGTCTGTGACGACAGCTTCCGTGGTGACATAGAGAGAGGTGATGGAAGCGGCGTTGAGGACTGCGGTTCTGGTGACCTTGGTCGGATCGATGATACCGGCCTCGATCATGTTGACCCACTTTCCGGTCTTGGCATCGAATCCATAGTCGCCCTTGGCTTCCTTCATGGCCTCGATGACATCGTCGCCTTCGAATCCGGCGTTGATAGCGATCTGGGCGATAGGAGCGGTGAGGGCGGAAAGAACGACTTCGATACCCTTCTGGATGTCCGGGTTCTCATCCTTGAGCGTCCCCTTGAGTTCGCGATAGACTTCCATGAGGGCTGTTCCGCCACCGGCGACGACACCTTCATCGACAGCGGCAGCGGTGGCATTGATGGCGTCCTCGAGGCGAAGCTTCTTTTCCTTCAGCTCCGTCTCGGTCGTTGCGCCGACACGGATGACGGCGACACCGGCAGCCAGCTTCGCGACTCTCTTTTGGAGATTCTTCTTGTCATAATCGGATTTGGTCTCTTCGATCTGTCCCTTGAGTTCGCGAACCCTGTCGGCGACAGCGGCTTCATCGCCGTTTCCGCCGATGATCGTCGTGCTGTCTTTCGTGACCTTGACCTTCTTGGCAGAGCCGAGATCGTTGACGGAGATGTCCTTGAGGTTCATGGAGAGATCCTTGGAGTAGAAATTGGCCCCCGTGACGATGGCGATATCCTGAAGCATGTTCTTCTGGTTGTCGCCGAATTCCGGCGCCTTGACGGCAACGACGTTGAAGGTTCCTCTCAGCTTGTTGACGATCAAAGTGGAAGCGACATCGTTGTCGACATCATCGGCGATGATCAAAAGCGGACGATGGCTCTCGACGACACCCTGGAGCATCGGAAGGATGTCCTGGATGTTGCTGACCTTCTGATCCGTGACCATGACGTAGGCATTCTCGAGTTCTGCGACCATCTTCTCGGAATCGGTGACCATATAGGGAGAAATGTATCCCTTGTCGAACTGCATGCCCTGGACGACCTCGAGAGTCGTATCGAATCCCTTGGACTCGTCGACCGTGATGACGCCATCCTTGCCGACCTTGTCCATCGCTTCGGCGATGGTCTTGCCGATCTCTTCATCGCCGGCAGAGATAGCCGCGACATTGGCGATATCTTCGGAAGTCGAGATCTTCTTGGAAATCTTCAGAAGCTCGTCACCGACGGCCTTGCTGGCCTTTTCGATGCCGGTACGGACGAAGACCGGATTGGCTCCCTTGTCAACGGCCTCGAATCCCTTGTGGATCATGGCCTGAGCAAGGCATGTCGCCGTGGTGGTTCCGTCTCCCGCGACATCGTTTGTCTTGTTGGCGACTTCATAGACAAGCTTGGCGCCAAGATTCTGTTCCTTGTCGGCAAGCTCGATTTCGCGGGCGATGGTGACACCGTCATTGACGATGATAGGCGAGCCGTATCCTCTATCGAGGGCGACATTTCTTCCCTTGGGACCGAGGGTCAATTTGACAGTGTTGGCAAGAGCGTCGACACCCAGCAACATATTGTCTCTAGCAGACTTTCCGTAAGTGATTTTCTTTGCCATTTTTCAATACCTCCGATGATTTTTCTTATTCGACGATGGCGAGAATGTCCTTGTCTTGGATGAGCATCAGCTTCTTTCCGTTTTCCTCATAGTCGGTCGTGGAGTACTTCTTGTAAATGACTCTGTCTCCGACCTTGGCTTGGACTTCGATTTTGTGTCCTTCCTCGTTGGTATAGCCGGGGCCGACGGCAATGACGTTGGCGACGGCAGATTCGTTTTCATGGCTGGTCGCAATGATGATTCCGCCGATTTTCTTTTCTTCGGGAACCTTTTCCAGAACGACGTAGTCTCTTAAGGGTTTGATCATTTCTATGTCCTCCCAATTGAGTCCTTTTTTCAAGACTGCCCCTATTATAATCGCAAAGTTAGCAAATTCAAGGTGTAAGTGCTAATTTTTTGTCTCTTTCTGTTTTTGTGCACCTAAAACTGTCGTTTGTTATCGGCTTTTTTCTTTTTGAACGCTTTTATCGTCCGATTTCCGACGACTTGTCGACCAATCGTGTGATGACTCTTTTGGGAACAAAATGCGAAAAAAGATGAACCGTCTTCATCCAGAGTCCCGGCACGATCTCAAAACGTCCGGCAAAAAGGCCGTCCACCGCCTTTCTGGCAACCTTGGCCGGATCCATGGCCTTTCTTCTCATCGTCATGCCCGCCGCTTTGGCAAATCCGCTATCGACCGGTCCGGGAAGAAGAAGGGAGACAGAGACAGAGCTTTTCCTTCTCTTCAGTTCCCGATAATACCCGTGGACAAGATAGGTGACGAAAGCCTTCGTGGCATGATAGAGAGACATATAGGGCGCCGGTCCAAAACTGGCGGCGGAAGACACGAAAAGAAGCTTTCCTTCCCCTTTCTCGAGAAAACGCAGAAGAAAGCTTTTTCCGAGAATCAAGGTCGCGATGTCATTGAGTTTCACCATGTCTATTTCCTTGGAAAGAGACGTCTTTTCCAAGAATCCGATGTCGCCGAAACCGGCGCTGTCGACAAAAACGTCTATCGTCATACCCTCCGTCTCTTTCAAAAGCCGGAAACACTCTTCTTCGGAGGTCAGATCAAACGGCAAAAAAGCGATCTCCCTTTTGGGAAACCGCCTTCGAAGTTCATCCAGTCGTCCTTCCGTCCTGGAAACGGCGAGGATATCGTATCCCCTTTCCAAAAGCTCTGTGGCGATGGCAAAGCCGATGCCGGAACTGGCTCCCGTGACCAGGGCAAGCACGATATCACCCTTGCAGTTTGGCAAGCTCGCAGGCGATGGCCCCGGCGACCTTGCTGTTGTTTCGAATCAAGGCGATATTTGTCTCGAGGGACTTGCCTCCCGTGAGACCGACGAGCTTGTCGAGAAGATAGGGCGTGACCTTCTTTCCGTGGATGCCATCCTTTGCCATCATCGCCAAGGCTTCATGGATTTTGGACTCGACGAACAACGGATTGAGGGAATATTCGACCGGAACGGGGTTGACGAACAAAGACCCCTGTTTGAGGCCGAGCATCTCCGAGATGTGGATCAGCCTTGCAGCGTCCTTGGCATCCCTGGCGACAACGTCGAGCGGGAAATCGGATTCCCTGGTATAGAAAAGCGGCAGGGTCTCCGTCTGATAGCCGATGACGGGAATCCCCTTGGTTTCCAGATATTCCATCGTCCTCGGGATGTCGAGAATGGCCTTCGGTCCCGCGCAGACGACGTTGACGGGCGTCTTGGAAAACTCCTCAAGATCGCTGGAGACATCCATCGTCTCTTCGAAGCCGCGATGCACACCACCGATTCCTCCCGTTGCGAATACCTTGATGCCGGCCATATGGGCGATGATCATGGTCGCAGCGACGGTCGTCGATCCCGTCAGGCCTTCCGCGATGCAATAGGGGAGATCCTTGCGGGAAACTTTAATGGCGGAAGTGTTTCTTCCAAGAGCCTTGATTTCATCTTCCGTCAGACCGACCCGGATCTCTCCATCGATGATGCCGATCGTATAGGGCTTGCCCCCGGCTTTGCGGATTTCTTCTTCGCAAGCCAGGGCGCATTCCACGTTCTGTGGATAAGGCATGCCATGCGTCAAGACGGTCGTCTCGAGTGCGACGGCAGGTTCCTTTTCAAGATGTGGGATGGACGCAAGCATTTTCTGAATATCCATATTTATTCTCTTTCCTCTATTTTTCCAGAATACGATATCGCATAACGTGCCGATAGACCTCTCCCGGACGAAGGATTCTCTTTTCGGTCGGGAAGAGCTGCGGTTCGATGGCGATAGCCCTCCTTCCCTTGACGGGTCCGTTGGCAAATTTCACCGGCGTGTCCGTGACATCGACATAGACGTTGACGCCATCATAATCGGTATAGCATTCGATCTTCATTCTCGGTGTGTCGAGTACGACTTTCGGTTCCGTCGGTTCCTTTTGATCGAAAAGGAAAGGATGGTCCAAAGTCCCTGGCTCGCCGGGATGCTTTTTGATCGCATCAAGCTTGTCCTTGAGAAGGGCTCCTTCCGTGAAGTCGAGATAATCCGGAACGACTCTGGTGTTGACGACGAGTTCCGATTGCTTCTGCAGCGTTCCACAATGCGTTGCAGCAATCATCAATAGATAAGCATTTACGTCTATGTCAGGAAAGATGTTCCAATAGATATGATTCGACAAAGAAATGATCGTTTCTTTCGTTGTCGTCGCTTCTTGTTTGATGATCAGTTCGTTTGAGGACAGCGGAATAAGATACGTTATCTTGACATCGAGCTCGCCGGGAAACCCGCATTCGCCATCGGGCGAGATGTAATTGAACATGACGCCGTTATAATCGCCTTCGGAAAAGACGATACCGGAAAAGTCCCGGAAGGAGAGGCTTTTTTCTCCCCCGCCATGGAGACATATGCCGTCTTTCCCGGCGAGAAGGTCGCATTCCTTTCCGAGAATTTTGACGTCTTTTTTAAGCCGGCCTATGACCCTGCCCATCGTCTTTCCGAAATATTGATTCGAAGAAAGGTAGACTTGCCTGTCGACAGGCTGAAGGATCAAGGGCTTTCCATGAAGGGTAAGCGAGTAAACGCCGGCGCCAAGCGTGGTAAAAACGCCTTTCAGCCCTCTGTCATTCTCGATGGCAAGATAGCCGGAAGTATATTTTTTCTTAGTCATTCGAAACCTCTCGAAAGAGAGTCTTTTTACTTGCTTTCGGTGGTGGACGCGGCAGGGGCAGCCGTCGGGGCGGGATTGGGCTGGAGCTTTCCGTCCTTGAAGGCCTTGTAGCGGAAGTCGAGGTCATCGGCGAAGAAGCTGGTGACGTTCTTCTGGAATTCGGCGGCGTTCGTCTTCATCAGCTCGCGAATTCTTTCAGCGGCGGCCTTCTGCTCTTCCGTCCATCCGTTGGAAAGGGTGAGACGATTGTTGTTGAAGATGTCCTGGGTCATGATGACGCCCTGCTTTTCATCGTCATCTCTGCGGAAGAAGGCGAAACGGGTCTGCGTCTCGGGATCGTCATAGACGAACTGGCAAGTGAACTCGACTTTCTTGCCGTCCTTGTCGTTGAGAGTGACGCGGGCCTTGGCATCGCCGGAAAGGACCTTGGCAGCATCGGCGATGGTCCGATAGGAAGGGAGAAGCCTATTGGCGAGGAGCTCGCCCATCATGTCGACTCTCTTCCTGAGATCCTCGCTGTTGTTGACGACAAGACGGAGATGCTTCGAATCCGGTGTGACGGAGAAGAGATACTGTCCAGGGAAGGAAAGGCCGATACATGTGACGAAGAAAATCTTGGAACGGAAGTCGAAATAGCGGTAGACCTCGATCATCGTGACGTCTCTTCCGACGGAAGAACGAAGCTTGACTTCGACACCGCCGTTTTCAAGACGGCTCTCGAGAACGATCTCATATTCGCCGTTTTCCTCGACGGCAGGAGGGACAAGCTTGAGTGTCGGCTTGACCTCTCTGTTGTAATGGGCGGTCAGCCTTGCCGTCTCCTTGATATCTCTTTCCTCATTGATGTTCCCATCCTTGTCGACATGGAAAATGCGGAAGACAAGGTGCGGCATATCCGAGCCCAAGCAATAGACATCCTTTCCGCCGTCTTCCTTGTCCTCGATGTGGATAAGGGTCAGCTCGGCAGGACGGATGAAATGATGTTCGGCGACACTTTCGTCGGCGACCTTCTGAATCTTGGACATCAATTCGTTGTTATCCATATTTCTTTCTCCTTTGAAGTGGCTTCTTAATTATAGTTTCCTCAAGAATATTATTCTACTACACAGTTTCATCGATGCGGAAATCGATGGATTTCATCCCTTGAGAGATCAGATAGTCATTGCAGCGCATGAAACAATCCGAGCAGAAAAACCCTCTGTTTGCTGATAGGGGCGAGGGGTGTGCCGTGTGGATGATGCACGCCTTGTCGCTGTGGATCAAAGCAGCTTTCTTATTGGCATAGCTCCCCCACAAAAGATAAACGATCGGCCTATCCTTGGAATCGAGATAGGAAATGGCCATGTCGGTGATCTTGTCCCAGCCATATTTGGAATGACTGTTTGGTTCCCCCTTCCTAACGGTGAGAGAGGCGTTGAGAAGCAATACCCCCTGCTTCGCCCAAGGCGTCAAATCGCCGTTTCTCTTCGGTATCGGGTATCGGTACTCGTAAGAAAGCTCCTTGTAGATGTTCATAAGAGAAGGCGGGAGCATGACGCCTTTCCCGACAGAAAAAGCCAGTCCGTTGGCTTGATTGGGGTTGAAATAGGGATCTTGGCCGATGATGACGACTTTCACTTCCTTTTCAGGAGTCAACCGAAAGGCGCGATAGACATCCTCGAGCGGAGGATAGACCGTCTCTTCGACAGCCTCTTTGGCCACCCGGTCCACGACGGAGAGAAACGCCGGTGTGTCGCGAATCGTCTCGAAGAACTCTCCCCAACCTTCTGGAAAGGACATCAAAGCCTTTTTATTTTGTTCCAGAGTCATCGCCCTTCTCCTCTTCCTGCTTCTTTTTGTTCTTCAAAAAAGTCAGCAGGTCATAAACAAAGGCATACGTCAAGAAGCCGCACGCCAAAACCGCCAAAATAATCAACACTATGCCGGTGATCGCCCAGTCGATGAAATAAGACAGGGTAATGGAAGCCCCCAAAAGAAAATAGGCCAATATCACCGCCAGAAGAACCATATGTTCTCTTAATTTATATTTCATTTTTATATGTGGAGTTGTTATACACTTTTCTTTGATTCAGCAAAGTTTGCTTTATATTAACTTATTTGTGTGTAAACCAATTTTCATGAATGAAATCAAGTGTCTCATCCAAGTTCTCTTCTTCCATTGCGGCGATGGCGAACATATAAGAAGGCATCGGCAAGGCATCATCGAGCTTGAACTCATAGGCCTCTCCGCAAAACGCCCTCCCTTTTACGATGTAGTACTTGTTTTGGCAAAGCAAAAGAAGCTTGTCATCTTTGACCATAAGAACCGTTCCTTTTTCCATAGTCGATTCCTCCAAGCAAAATTATAGGCCTTTGAAATGTGCAAATCAAAAGACGGTTTCTGTCGCCGAAACGCAAAAAAGGAAACTTTCTTTAGAAAATGAGGAATTACAACCTGTTACTTTTAGATGAATATATATTATATTAGAGAGGCCGAAAATAGTTTTTAGGAGTTCCCTATGGCAAATAAGTTATGTGTTGTTTTCCCTGGACGGCGTTATAGCGCCGATCGCTCTCTTCTTTATTTTCCTTCGACGATGATGGCTGCCCGCGGTTTTGAAGTCATCACGCTCCATTATGATATTTCCAGAGAAATCGACGAGACCCTCCCCATCGATACCAATATCGAACAAGCCGAAAAATATGCCCGCGATTTTCTCAAAGACGTCTCCTGGGAAAAATATGATTCAATCGTTTTTCTTTCGAAGTCCATCGGGACTGTCGTTTCTTCCCATATCAAAAACGATCTTGGCGAAGTCAAAGATCGTGTCCATCAAATCATAATCACCCCCCTCGAGCAGACTCTCCCTCTCATCGACAAAAAGGATTTGATCATCGTCGGAGACCACGATCGTTTTCTGGGCGACCCGAAACCGAAGCTTTCCCCCTTCCCAAACGCCTATATTTTTCCTTCCTTCACGCACTCTCTCGAGTCGAAAGACAACTATCGCCTCTCGATCAAAACCTTGGCAGACGTCTGTGGCATCACAGATATGTATCTGACAAGCATAGGAGATTGATCATGCAACCGAATAACAAGCCCAATCCGCCGAGCAACGTCGGCCAAAACACGCTTGAAATCCAAAAAATCGAAGCCACCGTCGATAGCGCATATTATTTCAGGAAAAAGCCCGTCTATTCTTTCGTCAAACGTTTTTTTGACATTTTCCTTTCGGGAATGTTCCTCCTCGTCTTTTGCTGGTTATATCTGATTTTGGCCATCCTGGTCAAAGCGACTTCGAAGGGCCCTGTCTTTTATCGCCACAAGCGAATCGGGAAGAACGGCAAACCTTTCAGCATGTATAAATTCAGAACCATGAAAGACGACAAGCGGCCCATAGAAGAGCAATTGACACCCGAGCAATTGAAACAGTTTTATACGGAATTCAAGGTGGACAACGATCCGAGAATCACGAAATTCGGAAAGTTTCTTCGGAAAACCTCTCTCGATGAACTCCCTCAGATTTTCAATGTTTTTATCGGAAACATGTCCATTGTCGGACCGCGTCCCATCATCGATATTGAAACGGACAAATATGGCTTGACCCGAAACGTCCTTTTGTCTGTTCGTCCTGGCATCACCTCCTATTGGGCATGTCATGGCAGAAGCAACGTCGATTATACCGAACGTATCAACATGGAGCTTTATTACATCAAGCATCGTTCCTTGTGGTTCGATATCAAAATCATTTTCCGAACATTCATCAAGGTCTTCAAAAACGAAGGTGCCAAATAACAAATGACAGTCTTTTTCGACGAACAAGAACAATCTTCCCGAGATTCTCTTGATCTGTTCGTTTTTGCCCTTCTTTCTCTTTGCCTCCCCTTCTTCTCGATCGGATCGATATCTCTCGGCGAGGGGGGCTTCGCCGGTTTTTTTGTCGATCGATCCCAACCTCTCAATTTCGAAATCGCCATTCCCCTATCCATTGTTTTTATTCTTCTTTCCCTTTTTTTGATTTATCGCCGCTCTCCTCTCATCGAAAAGAGAAAGAAACTTCATATCGTCTACTTTCTCTTTGCCATCTTCATCGCAAGCCGTTTTTTCGGAATCTTTCTTTACCCTTATGAAAATCCTTCTTTTACTTTTTCGTCCGAAATATATGGATCGTCGGCAACCGTAGAATATGTCTTCTCCATCCGAGACAGATTCCTTTCGTTGCTGCAGGATTGTTGCTTCGGCATTTATTTCCTTCTTGTCTTCGGCTATTTCCAGACTTTCGGCAAAAAGGCCTCTACCGCCGCAAACGTCTTTCTTTGTGGGCTTGTCGTTTTGGCTCTAGCGGCTTTTGCCTATACCTGCCTTTCCCAACCGGAAGTCTTGAGCAATAACATACAGGCGGCTCTTGGAAAAGAAGGACACTATCTCAAGCCTCTGACAAGTTTTACAGGACACAAAAACTCCTATGGCTTTTTGCTTACGCTCGGCTGTTTTTCGTCTCTGATTTTGTTCGCGAAAAAGCCAAATCCCATAACCCCTCTTTTAGCCGTTCTTTTCATGTTGAACTGTTTCCTCTGCTTGAGCAGGACGGCAACGCACCTTTGCTTTTGCGCCTTGGTCTTGGTGTTGTACCTCTATCCCTTTTTCGGCTTCAAGACCCACTCCGTCTATGCCACGATATGTTTTGTTCTGGCCGTCCTTTTCTCCTTGGTCCTGGCCTATATTTTTACCCGAGAGGAAGGCAGTCCTCTTCACCGTTATATTACCGACCTCATTCGAGATATGTCGGACATGGGAACGGTCGATTCGAGAAAAAAACATTGGGACACGGCCTTCACGATGATGAACAGCGGTTTTTATCAATTGTTTGGGTATGGCAGAATCCCCTTCTATAATTTATATCGAGACTATCAAATCGCCATTCATGCCGAGATGGGGGTCGTCACAAGCCACAACGGCCTCATTGAGATTTTCATGCATTTTGGCTTTATCGGCGTCTTCCTGTCCGTCATCGTGGTTTTGTTTCTCTTCTATACGATTCTTCGCCAACTCCCGAAATCCGATTTGGGATTGACGTTGATCTATTTCTTTGTTTTTGTTCTGTTGTTGGTTCATTTTTATTTCGAACCGCGTTTCTTCACGTTGGACGAAGGATCAACAATCCTACTGCTCGGTGCCTTCGTCTTCCCATGCCTTCGGGATTATCAGGACCACGTCTTGAAGGAAGCCTAAAACCAAAGGAGAGTGAACATGTATCAAGAACTTCAAAAAGGATGGATAGAGATCATTACCGGGCCGATGTTCGCCGGAAAAAGCGAAGAGTTGATCCGACGTCTGAGGACGCTTTCCTATGCCCACAAAAAAATCGTCTCTTTCAAACCGGCAATCGACGATCGCTATGACAAGACGAAAATCGCAAGCCACGATGGCGAAATGTTCGATGCCTATGCCATAAAGAGCGCCAAAGACATTTACCAGTTCGTCGACGACAAGACCGAAGTCGTCGCCATCGATGAAGTTCAGTTTTTCGGCACGGAGGTCTCTGACATCATCGAAGATCTGGCCGACAAAGGCATGCGCGTCATCTGTGCCGGACTCGATCTGGATTTCCGGGGCGAGCCTTTCGGTCCCATGCCGACTCTTCTGAGCCGGGCCGAATTCGTCACCAAGCTTTCCGCCGCCTGCACCGTCTGCGGCTGTGCGGCGACGAGAACCCAAAGACTCATCGACGGAAATCCTGCCAACTACGATGATCCGGTCATCCTGGTCGGGGCAAAGGAATCTTACCAGGCTCGCTGCCGGAAGCACCACATTGTCCCCAACAAGCCTATGAGGAATCGATGATGCTCAAGTTTGGAAAAAAAGAAAACGAGAAGAAGGATCCGGAAGACGATCTTCTCGAGGCAAGAAAAGGACAGCCGTTGAGCGAGCAGGAGAAACCCGTCCCGGCTCCGGAAAAGAAGAAGACTTTCGTTCCCTTCTGGAAGAAAAACAACGAACCTTCCGTCTCCGTCCTCCCCGAGGATCTCGAACGTTTCCATCCCGATATCCTAGAAGGCCTCTCCTCCGCCCAAGTCAACAAAAGAGAAGAGCAAGGCTATCGGAATACGACGAAAGTCAGTTCCGGGAAATCGATTCCGAAGATTCTTTGTTCCAACATCTTCACCTTCTTCAATATGCTTCTGCTTGCCATCGCAATCGCCTTGATCATCTTCGGGCGATATACTTCGACCTATTTTCTTCTCGTCGCCGTCTTCAATACCGTCATAGGTATCGTCCAGGAAATCAAAGCGAAGAATACCATCGACAAGCTGAAGCTTGTCACTTCCCAATCCGTCAAGGTGCGTCGAGACAAAAGGCTCTACACGATCCCGACGGACGAACTCGTCCTCGACGATATCTATTATCTTTCCAACGGCGATCAGATTCCGACGGATTCCGTTCTTCTCGAAGGATCCATCGAAGTCAACGAATCCCTTCTCACCGGAGAATCTCTGCCGATAAAAAAGACGATCGGAGACAAGATCTTCGCCGGTTCTTTCGTCGTTTCCGGTTCCTGCACCGTTCGCGCCGAAGAAATCGGAGACTACAATTACGCCTCCGGCATTCAAGCCAAGGCAAAGGAATATTCCAAGCCGAAATCCGAGCTTCTCAATTCGCTCAACATGCTGATCAAAGTCATTTCCATCATCATCGTTCCTTTGGGAATCGGAACTTTTTGCACCCAGTGGCTCCAAGCCAGCCAATCCGGTCTGTTCGCCAACAATTGGGACATCGCCTCCGAGGCCATGAAATATACGGCCGGCAGCGTCGTCGGCATGATTCCATCCGGCATGTATCTTCTGACTTCCGTCGCCTTGGCAGCGGGCGTCATCAACCTCGCAAAGAAAAAGACGCTTGTCCAGGATCTCTATTGCATCGAAATGCTCGCCAGAGTCAATGTCCTTTGTCTGGACAAGACCGGAACGTTGACGGACGGCACGATGAAAGTGGACGAGGTCCTCATGGCCGATTCCAGCTTCGATCTCTACAAGCTGGTCGGTTCCTATCTCAACGCTTTCAAGGAATCCAACCAGACCTCCATCGCCCTTTCCCAGCGCTATCCTCTTCGAAGCGACTATAAGGTCAAGGCCGACATCCCCTTCTCTTCCGCCAGAAAATTCTCCGCCGTCAGTTTTTACGATCTCGGTGCCTTCGTCCTCGGCGCCCCGGAATATGTCTATACCAAGAATCGGGATCGGACCATCCTTCGCTACATCTCCGAAAAGCAGGCAAACGGCTATCGCGTGGTCATGCTCTGCAAATGCGAGCGGGACATCGAAAACGGGGAAATCAAGGGAAGGATGTTCCCGATAGCCATCTTCACTCTCGAAGATCACATTCGGCCGGAGGCTCCGGATACCATCAGGTGGTTCACGGAAAACGGCGTCCAGATAAAGATCATATCCGGAGACAACCCCCTTACCGCTTCGGAAATAGCCAAAAAATGCAATGTCCCGAACGCGGAGAAATGCGTTTCCCTGGAAGGTCTTTCCTTGCGTGAGGTCGCTGAGATAGTCGATCAATACACCGTCTTCGGTCGCGTCTCGCCAGAGCAGAAGGCCGCCATCATCAAAGAGCTCAAGAACCGAAAGAACACCGTCGGCATGACCGGCGATGGCGTCAACGACATCCTCGCCATGAAGAATTCCGACTGCTCCATCGCCATGGCAAACGGCGCTTCCGCCGCAAGGAACGCCGCCCACCTCGTCCTTCTCGATTCCAATTTCGCTTCCATGCCTGCCGTCGTGGAAGAGGGGCGGCGAGTCATCAACAACATCCAGCGCTCTTCCTCCCTGTTCCTCATGAAGACGATCTTCACCATCGTCTTCACAGTCATCGTCCTCCTCACTTTCCTCAACGGCGGACACGGTATCAAATACCCCTTCGAGACCAACAACATCATGGTCATGGAAATCGTCGGAATCGGGGTCCCCTCCTTCTTCCTCGCCCTGCAAAAGAACAAACAGCTGATCACGGGGCACTTCCTGAAGAACACCTTCTCAAGAGCCATCCCGGCAGCCATCATCCTCATTTCCGCAATCGGCCTCAACTATATCCTGAACATCGAGAACGGATCCTTCCTGGAGCCGCTAAACAATCGGAGCTTCGTCACCTTCTGCTCCCTGACCATGTCCGTCATTTCCCTTGCGATGGTCTTCAACTGCTGTTCTCCCTTCAACCTATACCGGACCTGTCTTTATATCGGCGTCATCGTTCTTTTCTGCCTGATGGTCTTCGTCCTTCCCTATATCCCTGCCGTGACAGAGCGTCCGGTGACACTTCCGATAGACAGCTACTGGAATCTTTCGATGCAATTGACGGGCATCGACTTCCGCGACATGAGCAAGACAATGTGGCTGGTCCTCATCATCTACGGGGCCGTGTCCACGGGCATCCTGAACATCCTGCTGAAGCTGTTTGCCGTTCTCATGAATCGGCCTTCCTTGTCCCTGACGAAAAAGGAAGAGGAGACGAAACAGGAGCTCAAACGCGAAACCCTGACGATGCCCGCCATAACAAAGCCGGACGAAGAAAGCGAAATGCGTTGAATTTCCATAAAAAAGACCTGCCGCAAGCGATCGACAGGTCTTTTTTCTTACTTTCTTCCGCCGAGCTCTGAGTCGAGACGATAGAGAACGGAAAGGTCCGAACCATAGAGATCGAACTTCTCGAGCAATTCGTGGGAGTGGGCTTCTTCTTCCGTCTGCTCGTCGACGAACCACTTCAGGAAACTCTGGGCGCGATAGTCTTTCTCCTCGACGGCCTGATCCATCAAACGGTAGATCATGGCGGTGACAGCTTCTTCATGAGTCAATTGAAGCGCGAGACCGTCCCGAAGTCCCTTGAACTTGTTCTTGGGCGCCTTGATGTCCTTGAGGACGACCTTTTCTCCGTTGTCGCGAAGATAATCGATGAATTTCTTGGCGTGTTCAAGTTCCTCCTCAGCCTGCTTGTCGAACCACTTCGCAAAGCCGATGAGCTTTTCGCCATGATAATAATCGGCGATGTCCTGATAAAGATAGGCGCTGTAGAGTTCCGCGTTGATCTGATCGTTGATGAGAGAAGCGAGCTTCTTCGAAATCGTTGCCATTTTCAAATACCTCTTTTCACGGACTAGTATACACAAAAAGAAAAGAGACCGGGAAAAGATGCTCAGGACACCAAAAAGGGCTGCCCTTTCCGGCAGCCCTTTCTTTTTCTTAGATGTTCTCGAGGAGTTCCTTGAAGGATTCGCTCTTCAAGGAAGCGCCGCCGACGAGGGCGCCGTCGACATTTTCCTGGAGAAGGTATTCGTGGATGTTGTTGGGCTTGACCGATCCCCCATAGAGAATGAGGATTTTGCTTGCGGCGACCTTGCCGTAGAGCTTCTCGATGAGGGAACGGATATAAGAACAAACATCTTCGGCGATTTCGCTGGAGGCGTTCTTTCCGGTTCCGATAGACCAGACCGGCTCATAGGCAATGACGATCTTGGAGATGTCCTCCTTGGAAACGTTCATGAGGCCGACAAGAATCTGTTCCTTGACGATGTCCTTCGTGAGACCTTCCTCATACTCCTTGAGGGTCTCGCCGACGCAATAGACGACATGGAATCCGTTCTTGACGAGCGTCTTGATCTTGCGGTTGCAGACAAAGGACGTATCGTTGTCATAGGTCCTTCTCTCGGAATGACCAATGATAGACCAGTTGATTCCGATTTCGTTGAGCATCGGAACGGAAACGGAGGAAGTGTAGGCGCCGTGATCTTCATAGTGGCAATCCTGACTGGCGACGATGAGACCGTGAGCGTGCCTCTTCACCTGCTGGAGGGAGAGGAAGCTCGGGGCGACGCCAAGGAGGACGCCTTTGCTTCTGGCGATCTTGAGCAAGGAATCGTTCTTCACATCCTCGCAGAAGCGGATGGCCTCCGCGATGGTGTGATTCATCTTCCAGTTGCCCATCAAAAATTTCTTGCGGGCCATGGTTTTACTTGTCTTGGATGTCGTCGATGCCGGGGAGATGCCCATCGAACTGGATCAGTTCGAGAGAAGCACCGCCACCCGTGGAGACGTGGCTGAAGTCAGCGGCGTAGCCAAACTGCTTGGCGGCAGAGGCGGAATCGCCACCGCCGATTGCGGAGAAGGCACCGGCCTTGGTGGCTTCGGCGCAGGCGGCACAGACAGCCTTGGTTCCGTTGGCGAACTTTTCATTCTCGAAGACACCCATCGGGCCGTTCCAGAAGATCGTCTTGGCGGCGAGAATTTCCTTGTGGAAGAGCTCGACCGTCTTGGGACCGACATCGAGTCCGAGATAGCCTTCCGGAATGTCGCCATCGACGGTCTTGATGTCCTTGGGATCATCGAAGCTGTCGGCAATGACATTGTCGACGGGAACAAGGACCTTGCCGGTCGCAAGGCAGTTCTTGGCGTATTCGACCTGATCGGCCTCGAAGAGGGAGTTGCCGATCTTCTGGCCCTTGGCGGCAAGGAAGGTGTAAGCCATTCCACCGCCGATGAGAATCTTGTCGCACTTCTTCAGGAGGGAGTCGATGACCTGGATCTTGTCGGAAACCTTGCTTCCGCCGAGAATGGCGACATAGGGATGTCCATCTTCGGGGCAGTTGACGCAACGTCCGAGGTTGTTGATCTCCTTTTCGACGAGATAGCCAACGGCCGTCTCCTTGCCTTCGGAAGCGAGGATGGTGGGGACGCCGACGGTGGAAGAATGGGCTCTATGGGCAGAGCCGAAAGCATCCATGACATAAGCGTCGCAAAGGCTGGCCCATTCGGCGGAGAGCTCGGCATTGTTCTTCGTCTCGCCCTTCTCGTAACGGGTGTTCTGGACAAGCAGGACTTCGCCATCCTTGAGAGCGTCGACGGCCGCCTTCAGGCTTTCGCCACGAGTCGCTTCGGAGAAGCTGACATTGACTTCATGGCCAAGAGCAGTGGCAAGATGGCTCTTGAGGGCAGGAAGGGCGATCTTGAGATCGTTCTTCTTCTTTTCGTTTTCGATTTCGGCATCATCGACCTTGCCCCATTTGATCTTTCCAAGATGGGACATGAGGATGACCTTGGCGTTTTTCTTGAGAAGGTCGGCGATGGTGGGGATCGCAGCCTTGATGCGGTTGTCGTCGGTGACGTTCTCGCCCTTGTGGGGAACGTTGAAGTCGACTCTGACCAAGACCTTCTTTCCAGTGACGGAAAGGTCGGAAACTAATTTTTTCATTGTGTGAATCTCCGTTTTTTCTTTCTAGATAAATGGCGGCAGGGCAACGCCCTACCGCCAATGTTTGCTTTTGTCCTAGGGCTTAAGCAGCGAGCTTCTGGCCGAAGAGCTTGGCGAGTCTGACATACTGGCAGGTGTAGGAGTATTCATTGTCATACCAAGCGAAGACCTTGACAAGCTGGGTTCCCTCGGGAGAGGTGAAGACCTTGGTCTGGTCGCCGTTGTAGATGCCGCCTTCGGTTCTGCCGAGGATATCACGGCTGACGATCGGATCGTCGGTGTAGCCGAGGACATCCTTGAGATAGGTCTCGGAAGCTTCCTTCATGGCAGCATTGATCTCAGCGGCATCCTTGACTTCCTTCTTGAGGTGAAGGGTGACGTCGATGAGAGAGCCGTCGAGAACAGGGACACGGATGGCTCCGCCCTGCATTCTGCCCTTGAGGGAAGGAATGACGAGGTTGATGGCCTTGGCAGCACCCGTGGAGGTGGGGACGATGTTCTGGGCGGCGGCACGGCCTCTGCGGAAGTCCTTCTCCTTGATGAGGTCGAGGTTGGTCTGGTCGTTGGTGTAGGCGTGGACCGTGGTCATGAAGCCGCAGTCGATGCCGAACTTGTCCTCGACGACCTTGAGGACGGGGCCGAGGCAATTGGTGGTGCAGGAAGCACCGGAGATGATCTTCTCATCGGCAGTCAGCTTGTCGGTGTTGACGCCATAAGCATAAGTCGGGGTGGCATCCTTGGCGGGAGCGGACATAACAAGTCCCTTGGCTCCGCTCTTGATGTGCCACTGGGCGCTTTCCTGGGTGAGGTAGTGGCCGGTGCACTCCAGGACGATATCGACTCCGAGTTCCTTCCAGGGGAAGAGGCACTCATCGGAAGGAGTCTTGATCTTGTAGACGTGAATCTTCTTTCCATCGACGATGATGTTCTCGTCATCGTGGCTGACCTCATGGGCGAAGGTGCCATGGGCAGAATCGTACTTCAGAAGGTAGGCAAGGTTGGCGGTGGAAGAAAGATCGTTGATGGCGACAATCTCGAAATCAGGATCTCCAAAAGCTCTCCTGAAGGCGAGACGTCCGATACGGCCGAATCCGTTGATCGCAACTTTAATAGACATTCTATGTCCTCCTAGTTACGGGTGTATTATATAAGGAAAAATTGTCTTTTTAAAGTGATTTTCTTTCTTTTTAAACAAAATAGCGTTTTCATTTCTCGTTTTGCTGATTGCCTGTTTTTTGTCTGCTTTTCTATCACGAAACGAGCACACAATGCGCAATCCCCCATCCTTTGCCTTCGCAAACAAAAAGAGATCGAGAAAACAGAAATCCAATAAAAGACTTTCTATAAAAAGCCCCGATTCTCTTTTTACAGTTTACAGTTTCTCGATCTCGTCCCTCAGCCCGGTGATGATATGGACGACTCCGGACTTTGAAATCGGCGTCCCGCGCTGGGAAAGATATTCCGCAATTTCGCGATAATTGAAATCCGCATGTTCGAGGCGGACGGTGATCACGTCCTGCGTCTTTTTGTCGAAAAGAGGGAGAGGTTTCGTTTTCAACAGCCTTTTTATTCCCTCGATGTCTTTCTTTGCCGTCGAGAGCGTCTTGCCGTAGTTTGCCGAATCGCAGATCGAAAGCCTGTTGTTGATATTGATGTCCTCTTTCATGATGCGGGCATTCTCGAAGGAGAACATGGCGCTCGTTGCCCCGATGAAAGAAAGGAAGACGGAAATCTGGTCGCTTCGCTTGAGATAAAGGACCTGCTTCTCTCTCCTCTTGATCATCTTGAAGGACATCGTCTTTTCTTCCTTGAAGGTCAAAAGCTTTCTCTTGATCGCCATGGCATCGTTCTTGCTGTTGAAGGACATCTCCAGAAAATAAGAGGTCTTGCTTGTGGTGGGGTTGTTGACGCTTCCCGAAGAAAGAAAGACACCGATGAGAAGGAAGCGAAAGTTGTTCTTCCTCAACCCCGCCTTGGGCACCATTCTCTCGATTCCATCCTTGAGAACCTCCAAATCCTCCATGATATGGTAGAGTTCCGGTGAAGACACGACGACTCTATAGGCGATGCCTCTTTTGAATCGTGTCACTTTCTCATAGGCGATGCGAGGTGAAAGCCCATAGCATTCCTTCAAGGCACGATAAAGAATCTTGGCGACGCTGGCTATTTCGGTCCGCAAATGCAAAGTCGGATTCTTTCCAATGGAAAAAGTACCTCCGTTTCTGGCAAACCCAGAAAGGATGTATTTCAACTCCTCTTTTTCGTATGAATAAGAAGCCAGCTCGTTTTTGACGCTGCGCGTGAAGTTTTCCTTCTTTTCCATCGTCTTTATTTGCCCTTCTTGGATTTCAGATAATCGTAATGGATCTTCGTCGCCGCCAAAGAACCGTCTCCGACGGCCATGGTGACTTGTCTCAAAGGCGTGTCTCGACAATCCCCGATCGCATAAAGGTTAGGGATAGCGGTCTTCATGCTGGAGGGGTCTGCCTTCAAAAAGCCTTGTTCGTTGGCGACGCCCGGAATTTGCAAAAATCCCGTCACCGGCATCGCTCCGATATAGACGAACATCCCCTGGACAGAGAGTTCTTTTTCCTCTCCCGTCTTTCCATTTCGGATCGTGACGGATTCCAAAGACGTGTTTCCGGAACAGGAAACGGCTTCATAAGGAGCATAGATCTTGGCATTGGGGAAGGATCGGAATTTGGAGACGACGTCTTCTTGGGCATGAAACTCCTCGTGTCTGGCGATCAAGGAAACCGAACGGCAGATAGTGCAAAGATAGTTGGCCTCTTCAAAGGCGGCATTGCCCGAGCCGATCATGACGACATCCTTTCCTCTATAGAACGGTCCGTCGCAGATGGCGCAACGGCTGATCCCCTTTCTGTTGAAGCTTTCCTCTCCCTTGAGATGATAGGGTCTTTCCGAAAGGCCGTTTGCGAGAATGACATATTTGAACGTCCTTTCCTCCCTGCCATAGGAAAGAGTGAAGGTTCCGTCATCGTTCAGAAAGACGCTCTGGACTTCGGAGTAGATCGGTTTGATGTCGAATTGTTTCAGCTGTTCTCCAAGCTGTTCTCCAAGGATCGGGCCTTTCATCCCCAGATATCCGGGGTAATTTTCTATCTTCTCCGTGTAGTTCGTCTTTCCGCCGATCAGGTCCTTTTCAAACAAGACGGGTTCCATGCCGTACCGCTTGATGTAGATGGCCGCCGAAACACCGGCGGGTCCGCCACCGACGATGGCGACCTCATTGTCTTTCATGGATGAAACTCCTTTCTATGTCTTGATAGCTTCCGTATCTCTCATCGGCAAGTATGTCATCGGTCTTTTTCAGACCAAACGTGACAAGGCCGGTATTCGTCCCGGCATTCCTTCCGCATTCGATGTCGGTTTTCGAGTCCCCGATGATGAACGTCCTTTCCGGAGGAACGTCCAGGCGATCAAGAAGAATATGAACCCCGGCGGGATCAGGCTTGGGTCTCGGGCATTCATCCAGGCACAGGATGGCATCGAAGAACTTTCTTATCCCAAAGTGTGTCAGATTGTCTTCTGCGGGCCGTCTCCTTTTGCTGGTCAAGACGGCCAAATAATATCCGGCTTCCTTCAATTCCCGGAGGACGTCTTTTTCGCCTTCGTAGAGAGAAGAATAACGGTTGGCATTGAGAAGAGAGAAGGCCTCGAATTCCTCAAGAAGGGTCGGTAGAGGAACGTCGGGGAAATATTTTGGAAGTATGGTTGTCAGCGGAGGTCCGGAAAAATAGACCATTTCCGTCAGCGTCGGCATCTTGACACGATACTTTTCGAAAAGATGCAGGTAATTGAGAACGATATACAGCGCCGTATCTAACAGCGTGCCATCCAAATCAAAGATGAGCAGGTCGACATCACTTCTCTTTGTCTTCGTCATCGCGATGCGTCAACTCCCGGATTTTATCCATATCCAAAGACGATTCTGTTTCGTCTTTCGTCACGAGAGGCTCCTCTCCCACCCCGGCCCGTTTCTTCACATATCGCAAGGCGGCGTTGAGATACGGGATATTGTCAAACACATGCCTGGAATCCAAGTGGCGGAGAAGGTGATTGAAAAAGATACAGACAAGGCCGATCACGATGAAGGCGATCGCCATCCATTGAGAATGGGGGTCGCTTTTCCCTCCCATGATGAAGTGCGGGTTTCGCAAAGGCTCCAAAATAAAGCGGATAATGCCGTAGGAAACAAAGTAGGCGAATGTCGAGTCGCCATGTTTATAATGCTTTCCTTCGATGGTCTCCAATCCATGTGTCATCAAAAAATAGAAGGCGATGTTGATCACTCCCTCGACAAGAAAGAGCGGACTGGCGATCGCCCCTTCCGGGATGATGACCCCGGAATTGCCCGTTCCGACCATCGGCAGACTTCCGTTGGTCATGTTGTTTGTGATAAAACCCGGAAGAAAGCTCCAAGCCTCCAAAGAGACGGCGTGGCCGAAGACTTCTTGATTGAAGAAATTTCCCCATCGTCCTATCGCCTGGGCGACGATGATGGTAGGCACGGCAAAGTCTGTGCATTGCAAGATCGGTGTCCCCTTCCTTCGGAAAAAAACGACCAAGACACCGGCAAGGACGCCAGCAATCGCCCCGCCTTGAATGGCAAGACCGCCATTCCAGATCTCAAAGACGTGATAGAAGGGTCGACCTGCAAATTCCTCCGACCACGTGGCGATGACATACCAGATCCTGGCGCCGATGATGCCACAGGGAAAGGCGACGAAAAAGATCGTCAGGAAAAAGGACCAGTCGAACCCCTTTTTGTGGGCTCGATAGCTTGAAAGGAGGAGAGCGACGCACGCACCGAAAAGAATGCAGATGGCATAGAAGCGAATTATCGGTTGTTCCGCCGGTATTCCTTGCCAATAAGCCAAGATGTCCATTTTCATTCTCCTTTTTTAGGATGTTCTGCACCGACAAGATGGACTTTTCCAAGATCCGATTCCGGATTGATGTTCCCAATTTGAACACTTGGAACATCCGGTTCCGGATTCATGCTCACGACCGGTTCCTTATCTTGTCCGTGGAAGACCATCATTTCGGCCTCGCGCCTTTCAAGTCGTTTCTTTTCTTGGAGTTCGGTCAGCCTTCTTTGAAATTCATAGCCGGTATCATAACCATAATCCTTGAGCTTGAAATTCGTGACAGCGGCCTCGATGATGTCCGACATTGAGCGAGCGGCTGAAACGGGGAGTTTGACCATCGGAACGAATTCGCCAAGGATTTCATAGCGATCCGTCTTCATGCCGACCCTTTCCAGAGGTTCCCTCTTATCAAAGGAAACCAGATTGACGACAAAAGATATCTTTTCACTCTTCGAAAGGGAATTGATGCCGAACATCCTCGTGACATCAATGATGCCGATGCCTCGGACCTCCATCATCCCATAGATAGACTCTGGGCAAGTTCCGATCAACTTGCCGCGGACATCGCGGATATCGACTCGGTCATCCGCGATGAGGCGATGCCCCTTCTTGATGAGATCGAGAGAAATTTCTGATTTTCCGATGCCCGACTCGCCGAGGATGAGAACGCCGATGCCGTATATTTCCATCAGACAGGCATGGACGGCCGTCTTCGGCGCCAAAGCCTCCGCGAGATAGATATACATGTCGGACGAAAGCCTAGAGGTATCCGCATCCGAAGAAAAGATCGGGCAATTCGTCTCCTTGGCGGCACGCATGATGGGCTCGGGACAGCTGTCCCCGTGCGTGATGATGACGGCCGGACATTCTTTGGAACATATCTTCAGAGCGTTGAGATAGACGAAATTGGGATCGGAATCCTTGATAAGGGCTGTCTCCTTGTGGCCGATGAGCATGATCCTGTCTTTTTCATGGAACTGGAAAATTCCGAGAAGCTCGACGCCAGGACGATCAAGCTCGGCAACGGTAATACGGCGTTTGAGGCTCTCCAGGTCTCCGTTGAGAAGCTTGAGACCGAAATGGTTCGCCAATTCAAGACTAGTGAGCATAATATCACCTCTGATATACAAGCCTATTATATCCAAAAGGCTCTTTTTTTCCTCTCCCGCATGAAACGGGCTTTCCTTAACGTCGATACTTACCTTTCTCCAGCTCCCGCTTCAGATAGTGTCCGGTATAGCTTTCGGAACAAGAGACGATTTCTTCGGGACGCCCTTCGAAGACAAGATTTCCTCCTTTGTCTCCGCCCTCCGGACCGAGATCGATGATCCAATCCGCACATTTGATGACGTCGAGATTGTGTTCGATGACGACGACCGTGTTTCCGGAATCGACAAGGCGATCCAAAACGACGATCAGCTTGCTGATGTCATAGGGATGAAGTCCCGTCGTCGGCTCATCGAGGATGTAGAGCGTCCTTCCATCGGATACCTTTTCCAGTTCAAAGGCAAGTTTCACCCTTTGTGCCTCGCCGCCAGAAATGGTGGTGGAGGATTGTCCGAGTTTCATATAGCCGAGCCCGACATCGACGAGAGTCTGGAGTTTTCGGCGAATCTGGGGGATGGCCTTGAAAAACTCCAAAGCTTCTTCTGCCGTCATGTCAAGGACGTCCGCGATATTCTTCCCCTTGTAGCGGATCTGAAGAACGTCGTCCGTGTATCTCTTGCCCCCGCAGACATCGCAAGTGACATAGACGTCGGGAAGAAAGTTCATGGAAATCCTTTTCACGCCGGCGCCTTGGCAGGCTTCGCATCGTCCGCCGGGAACATTGAAAGAGAACATCGACTTGCCCATGCCACGGATCTTGGCTTCGGGAGTCGAAGCGAAGACATCCCGAATATCGTCGAATACCTTGATGTATGTCGCAGGATTGCTTCTCGGTGTCCGCCCGATCGGTTCCTGCGAGACGTTGATGACTTTGGAAAGAAGCTTGACATTGTCGATGCCATCGCATTCCCCGGGGTTCGTCTCTTTGAACCCGAGAGCGGAACGGACATTGCGATAGAGGACTTCATCGATAAGGGAGGATTTTCCCGATCCGGACACGCCCGTGACAACGGTGAACGTCCCAAGAGGTATATCGACATCGACATCCTTCAGGTTATGGCATCTCGCCTTGCGAATCTTCAGGGATCGGACAAAAGACCTTCTTCTCGTCGGAGCGGCAATCAATCTTCGTCCTGAGAGATAGTCTCCGGTCAAGGAATCCCGGCATGCGACAAGTCCCTTTGGATCACCGGAGTAGACGATCGATCCGCCATGCTCGCCGGCACCTTTTCCAATATCGACGACATAATCGGCGGCAAGGATCGTGTCTTCGTCATGTTCGACGACGACAAGGGAATTCCCCAGGTCGCGCATCTCTTTGAGCGTTGCGATAAGGCGGTCGTTGTCCCTTTGATGAAGACCGATGGAAGGCTCGTCGAGAACATAGAGGACCCCGGTCAGCCTCGATCCGATCTGTGTCGCAAGACGGATGCGCTGGCTCTCTCCGCCGGAAAGCGTCGAAGCCGTTCTTGAAAGTGTGAGATAATCCAACCCGACATCGATTAAAAACTTGAGCCTGTTCTTAATTTCGTTGATGATCATAGTGGCAATCGTCTTCTGCATATCCGTCAAAACCAAGTCATCAAAGAAATGATAGATTTTTTCAAGACTCAAGGAGCACAACTCAAAGATGTTCATCCCACCAACCTTGACGGAAAGGACTGTCTTCGACAGCCTTGCCCCGTGGCAGGTCGGGCATTCCTTTTCAGACATGAAGGAGCCGTAGTATTCCTTCATGAATTCGCTTTTTGTCGTCAGATAGAGCCTATCTATCCTCGCCTTGAGACCTTCCGTGACCGTCTTTTTGATCATGGATCCGTTTTGAGACATATAGGTGTAATTCACCGGTTCCGGCGGTCCGTAGATGATGATGTTTCTTTGTCTCTCGGAAAGTTTGTTGAACGGCGTCTTCGTGGAAATCTTATATTTGTCCAAAACGGCATAGAAGTCGTTCCATTCGATCGTCTCGTGATTTCTCTTCGGCAGGCATCCGATCGCCCCCTCTTCGATGGAAAGACTCGGATCCGTGATCAAAAGATTGGGATCCGCCTCGATTTTGACTCCGAGGCCGTTGCAATCGGGGCAGCAGCCCAAGGGGTTGTTGAAAGAGAACAGCCTCGGTTCCAAAGGCGGCACCGAAAACCCGCAGACGGGGCAGGACTGATGTTCCGAATAGAGCTTCTCCTTGCCATCGACATCGATCAAGACAAAGCCGTTTGCAAAATCGAGGGCCGTTCTCAAGGAATCGAAAAGACGGCTTTCGTTCGCTTTGTTCAGCAAAAGCCGGTCGATGGCGAATGAAATCGTATGTTTGTTGTTCTTTTCCAGAAGAGGCAAATCCTCATATCGCGTCAAGTTTCCGCCGTCTATCTTCGCCCGCGTGAAACCGGCATCGAAAAACTTACGCATGGTCTGAAGGTGCGTTCCCTTTTCGTTCTGGACGACCGGGGCATAGACGGTGACTTTGCTGCCGTCGGGATTCTTTCTGATGGCATTGAAAATCTGTTGCAGGGAAGAGGCCTGGATGGGAAGACCGTGCTCCGGGCAATAGGCGACGCCGATCCTGGCGTAGAGAAGCCTCAAATAATCATATATCTCCGTCACGGTTCCGACCGTGGAACGCGGATTGTGCGACGTCGTCTTCTGATCGATGGAGATGGCCGGAGAAAGGCCGTCGATGGAATCGACGTCCGGCTTCGAAAAATCGCCGAGAAATTGTCTGGCATAGCTCGAGAGAGACTCCACATAGCGTCTTTGCCCCTCGGCAAAGATCGTATCGAAGGCCAACGTGGATTTTCCGGATCCCGACACACCCGAAAAGACGACAAGGGCGTTTTTTGGTATTTGGACATCGACATCCTTGAGGTTGTTTTCCCTCGCTCCTTTGACGACGATATAGTCTCTATAATTATCTGTCATTGGCTAAAGTACTCCGAACCTTAATTATAAGGCAAGGGACCTTCAAATCACGCCGAAAACTTTCGTGTCGCCGTCTTCCGCCTCAAAGAATGTCGACGCCGTCTTGGGACAGAAGGATGTCCCGTCGATAAAAGGCTTCGACAAGCTGTTTCATGGATTCGATGTCGTCGACAGAACAGAGTTCGTTTGCCGAATGCATGGCCAACTGTGCAATACCGATGTCGCAGCTTGCCAAGGATATCTGCGAGTTGGAGATATTCCCGAGGGTGGAGCCGCCTCTCAGATCGCTTCGATCGGTGTATTCCTGATAAGGCATGTCTTCTTTTTCAAGAATAGCCTTGACGATGGCGGAAGAGAGGGCATCTGTCGTATAGGATTGTCTGGCGCTATGCTTGATGACGACGCCGTTTCCGAGTCGCACATGCGTCGTCTGATCCGAAATCTCGGGGTGGTTTGGATGATTGGCGTGGGCATTGTCGATGCTAAGAGCAATCGATGCCGCTATCGCCTGATCTTTTTCGATTTCGAGAGCCTTTGAAAGTCTGTCGATGGTGTCCTGGAGGAAGGTGGAGTTTGCTCCCTGCCTTGTCATACTTCCGACTTCTTCGTTGTCGAAGGCGGCAAAAATCGGTATTTCCTTTTCCTCGTCGCTATCAAGGAAGGCGTAGAAGGCGGCATAGCAGGAGGCAAGATCGTCGAGCTTTGGTGAAGAGAGGAGTTCCTTTTCAAGACCGACACGCCTAGGTTTGTCGCGGTTGACCAAGAAGAGGTCAAATCCGAGAATCGCCTCCTTTTCGACATTCGCGGCCTTCGACAGATAATCCGAAAAATCGACCTTTTTCGTTGAAAAAAGGGGCAACATGTCTTTGGCGGCGTTGAACTTCATGCCGTCATTGACCGTTCTGTTCATGTGGATGCAAAGATTGGGGATGAAAAGAAGATCCTCTTCCGGACAGAAAAGTTTTGTCCGGATTCCCTTTTCGGTCCGGACTAAAATACGTCCAGCTATCGTCAAAGGTCTGTCCATCCAAGTCGAATCGATCATTCCACCATAAGGTTCGACATTAAGAACCGTGCCATCTCCTGTTTCGATAATTGGATTTGGTTTTATTTTGAAAGTTGGCGAATCGGTGTGGACCATTGCAAAATGGAAGGCTTTCTTGTCTTCTTTTTCTGGAACTTTAAATGCAATAAGGCTCGATCCGTTGCGGATGACAAAATATCTTCCTCCCCGCTTCGTCTTCCATCTGTTCGTCTCGAACAGTTCTTCGTATCCTTTTTCCAAAAGCTTGCTTCGAAGCCTGTCGACAACGTGATAGGGAGAGAAAGATCGTTCCAGATCTTCGATGATGGTTTGCACTTCAAACATGCCGAAATTACTCCTTTTCTTCCTTTCTGTAGATGTAATCGATGCAATAAGTCGGCCTATCACGCGTATTGATCAAAATGTTGTGAAGATAGATGGAAAGAAGGCCGATGAAGAAGAGGAGGACGGCAATGCCGAAAAGGACGAAGGAAATGACGGTGAATAAGGCGAGAGGCGCGACATCGAAAGAAAGAACGCCGTAATGGCCAAGGAAATAGAAGATCAGGAGAAGGAGGCTTGAAAGGAAGAAAACACCGCTGGAAACGGCGCCGACCTTGATAGGGAGATAAAGCGGCTTCGTCGTCCCGGAAGAAATGATGTCGAAAGCATAATTGATCATCTTCTTGATGTTGTATTTGCTTTTCCCGGCCTTTCTCTTTTCTCTTTCGAAATCGATCTGGCACGTCTTGAATCCGACCAGAGGAATCTCGTTGACCAGCAGCCTGTCCTTCTCGGGAAGAGCCATGATGACATCGACCGCCCTTCTGGAAAGACCACGGAAGCAATTGACATTTGCCGGGAGGATCTCTCTTCCTTCCAAGGAATTGGTGAAACGATAGAAAAAGGCGGCCGTGTTCCTCTTGAAGCTGGTGTCCGTCTGGCGGGAAGCCCGATGGGGATTGACGACTTCGAACCCTTCGGCAAACTTCGCGCATATCTTGGGAATCATGGTCACGGGATCCTGCAAATCGGCATCCATCATGATGACGTAATCCGACGTTGAAGAAGCCAGTCCTGCCGTCAAGGCAGGATTCTGTCCGAAGTTCCGGGAAAGATTGACGATGTTGACATCGTTTCGCTTTCGGTAAAGTTCCTTCATGACATCAAGCGTCTTGTCTTTGGAACCATCGTTGACGAGGATGAAGTCGACCTGAAATCCTTCGATTCCCGCGATGACCTTGTCGACGGCCTCGAAATAGATCGGCAGGACCGTCTCCTCATTGTAACAAGGGATGATGATGCTGACTGTTTTCATCTTTGCTCTTCCCTCCTGTCTTTTTCTTCCTCTTCAGGGATTGTAGCACAGTCCGTCTTCTTTTCCCGATACTCGGGGTTCTTCTCCCCGCAACCGGGACAATAGTCTTCATCGGCCGGATAGGATGTGTGGCAACGCGGGCACTCAATCCTTTTTTCGATCGGAATCGGTTTCTCTTTTCCGAGGAAAAACATGGCCAGAAGGATGCCGACGACAAAAAGAAGGACTATGGCAACGCCAAGAAGGAAGGAATGCCAATAGCCGTTCTCATCCGCCGCGGATGGCAAAGTGCCATAAAGAATGAACGAAACGAGAGAAAGGGTGCCCAAAACAGAAAGAAGGACAATGAAACTTTTGCTTTTCATCCGATCATCAGTTCACGGACGACATCGACCATCCTCTCCATTTCGAAGACGTCGACATATTCATACTGGCCATGGCAATTGTAATCGCCCGTTCCGATGTTTGGGCAAGGAAGTCCCTTGAAAGAAAGCTGGCTTCCGGTCGTCCCGCCACGGATGGCCTCGTATTCATAGTCGATCCCAAGCTTTTCATAGACGCTTTCCATTTCCTTCTGAATCGCAGGATACTTGTCGAGGACGTTCTTCATGTTGTGGTATTGCTCGCGGATCTTCAAAGAGATGGCAGGATAGCCGAGTTCCTCGTTGATACGCCTGGCCGTGAATCGTGCCAGCTCGATCAGGGATTTCATCTGATCCTCCGAGAAAGAACGGATGATATATTCGCCGGTGGCGGAATCCTCGCTGCCATGGATGGAACAGAGGTGATAGAACGGTTCCTTGCCTTCGGTATGTTCCGGCCTGAGGGCGTGGGGAAGGGCTTCATGGAATCGCATCAGTACCTCGGAAGCATTGACAAGCTTGTTCTTGGCAGAGCCGGGATGAATGGATTTTCCGATGACATGGACATCCATCGCATAGGCCGTGAAGGATTCGATGGCGATCAAACGATAGTCTCCACCATCGACCGTATAGCCATATTCACTGGAACACAACTCCATCGAAACATGTTCGGCATCTGCTCCGATTTCTTCATCTGTCGTAAAAATGACTTCTATCGGACGATGACCTTCTTTCTTCAGAATATCCGTCAATGCCGTCATAATTATCGCAATTCCAGCCTTATCGTCTCCACCTAGGAGCGTCGTTCCGTCCGTGACGACGATCGGATGGCCGACGGCGTTTCTGAGATGCGGAAATTCCTTCTCGGAAAGAACCCTTCCTTCCGAAAGAACAATGTCCTGGCCTTCGTATTTGACCACTCTTGCCCGCACATTTTTTCCGGAGGCCTGGGGAGAGGTGTCCATATGGGCGAGAAAAGCGACTGCCTTTTTGTTTTCGTCGCCCTTAAAGTGGCAATCGATCACGCCGAACCGATTGATGGAAATGGAGTCCGGATGAAGACGGAACAGTTCCTGCATCAAAGAATCGGCAAGAAGGAGCATCTTCTCGTCGGAGCATCTGTCCGGCTTTTCTTCTCCTGCCGTCGTCTCAAAGGAGACGTAGTTCAAAAAGCGATCCAATACTGTCATTGTTTTTTCCTTTCTTGAAGAAGAATCAGTCGTCTTTGGCTTCGTCCGCTTTCCTGGACACATCAAAGACGAAGTTGCATTCCATATAGCACTTGCCGAACCCGAAGAGATCGGAGAACGTCCCCATGCCCAGCCTCGAAGGCGTCAATTTGTCTTTGGCTATCGGAACGTAGTCGATGATCTCCGGCCCGATATGGACCGTTCTCTTAATCGTCGTGTTGATGACGCTTGTCAGATTCAGATCATAGCGGATGGCGTTGAGATCGACGT
This sequence comes from Candidatus Enterosoma merdigallinarum, assembly GCA_018714385.1. Lineage (GTDB taxonomy): Bacteria > Bacillota_I > Bacilli_A > RFN20 > CAG-288 > Enterosoma > Enterosoma merdigallinarum. The sequence goes on from DVNL01000014.1 coordinate 112,023, forward strand.
CCTTCGTTTCGGAGTAGAGCTTGTCAAAGGAGAGATGGCGCATGGAAGAGGGAACCTCGATCTGGTCGAGGACGATGATGGCGTTGAGGCCTCCCCTCTTTTGGAATTGAAGGCGATAGGAATTGAGGAGGACGGCATAGTCGAAGGCTTCCTTGTAGGCGTTCTCTTTTGTGGCGTCGAAGGTCAAGAAGAGGCTATCGCTATTGCTTCCGGTGTTGGCTTTTATTTCGATGAAAGAGGATGGGGAGCAACGCTTCGCGGTGCGATCGACGATGTCGAAGAAAGCGTTTACTTCTTTTCTTTCCGGGAACGTGGAGGAAACGCCGCAGGCCTTGATATAGAGATAGATAAGATTCGTCTTCTTTTTCATGTTCTCTTCCGAGACCTTCAAGGCATCGACGAAGTCATAGGGATCGGCGATCGTGTCCGTCGAAACGATGGCTTTTCTCCCGTTCTTTTCCTCGACCCGGAACTCATGGCCGTTGGCGCGGAAGATTCCGTCCGGCGTATATTCGGAAATCGTCTTGAGATTCGCCACGAAGACATTGGAAACATCGTCCGGCCCGTTTTTGTCAAAGAGGGCATAATCCCAACCGAACGGCGTATCTTCTCTACGATAATGCCTTTCCTTGATTTCCCTTGAAGCGAAATCCGAGGCATCCAACTTCCCTTCGCCGATGAGTTCCTCGTAATAACCATAGGCGCGACGGGCCCTTTCGTCTTCGTTGAAAGGCATATCGACGACAATATTCCTGTCGACTTCTTTTTCTTCGACTACCGTCGCGTTTGGCGCCTTGTGGATGCTTTCGTCAAGAGAGCTTGCACAATCGGGATGATCCTGGAGATACTTTTTGACGTTTTCTTCATCGAAGGGTAAACCTGCTTCTTCGATGCCGTTTTTGACCCCCTCGAACTTGTCCGTCTTGCCCAAGGACACGGCGAAGACCAGACGCTCTTCAATTTCCTTCTTATCCTTCTCGATCGCCTCTCCTCTTTCCTTCTCTTTGCGAATTTCCTCTTCGAGGATGGCGATGTTTTCTTCCAATCCCCTTTTCTCTTCCAGGGATTGATCGAGTTCTTTTTCCTTGTCGACCATGAGGGCTTCGTTTTGAATGCCTCTCTCGTTTGTCGAGGCGATTTCTCCACGCAGCCGTTCGACTTCCGAAGCAAGGCCTTCCTTCTCTTCTTCGACAGCCTTCCTTTCCTTTTCAAAATTCGAAATGGCTTCGTTCAGTTCGACGATTTGCCTCTCTTTTTCGGAAAGGGTCTTTTCGATGCCTTGAAGTCTTTCGACCTCGGCTTTTTCCTCTTCTTTCTCTCCGTTTAGACGTGCCCTTTCCTCTTCAAGCTCTTTTCTGAGGGAATCCGTCTCGGATCTGGCTTTGTCCGTTTCCGAGATCAGCCTTTCCCTTTCAGCGGAAAGCGATGCGATTTCTCTTTCCTTTTCTTCCTTTTCATGCAGGATCGCCGTTCTTTCAAACTCCCTCTCTTCTTTCTCCTTCTCGAGTTTTTCCTTCTCTTCCTCGAGCCGGGTCACCTTCTCTTGAAGGGTTTGAATCTGTTCGACAAGTTCTTTTTCCTTCTCCTCTTCCGTCAAGATAGAAGCCATCTTCCTCTCGATCTCTTCCCGACAGCTGGCCTTTTCTTGTTCAAGGGCGGAAATCTTGCTTTCCCTGTCGAGGATTTCCTTTCGAAGCCTTTCTTTCTCCCCTTCGCTTTCCGCTCTCAAGGATTTTTGTCTTTCTTCGGCTTCTTCCGTTTTTTCCTTCTCGACGACAAGAGCGTCCTCAAGAGAGGCCACTTTTTCTTCCAACGCCGTCTTTTCGGCACGAAGCTTTTCGACTTCCACAAGCAAGGGATCCTCTTCCTTCGTTTGCTGAGTCGTCACTTCCGGTTCGAGGACTTCTTCCTTTTGTTCCGAAAAAGTCGATTCTTCTATTTCGGGGATTTCCGTCTTCGTTTCTTCCTCTTCTTTCGTCTCATCTTCCTCGACATCGGTTTCTTCTTCGTGGAATTCTTCCTTTTCTTCGTCGAGAGGCTCTTCCGCCGAGATGTCCTCTTCGCTCACCTCGGGATTTTGTTCTTCTTCGTTTTCCTTTTCCACGTCCGCACCGAAAAGGGAATTTCTGAGCGGGGCGGAGAGATCCACGTTCTTCCCTTGAGAAACGAAGCCGTCGGAACCGAGGCTTCTTCTCATCCTCGCCTCATTGAAGGCCTCATCCTGCGTCCCTTCGTCGGGTGTGAGGTCGATCGGGGCGTTTCTGTCGGTGATGTCATAGATGGCGAATTGACCGTATCTTTTCCCTCGCCTCACTTCATAGAGAAGCTGGCCGATGCGGAAGGAGCTCTTCCCGCCTCGAAGGGCGATCGTCGAAAGGCTGGCAGGAAGAAGATTGTTCAAGGCAAAGGAGCCGCCTGCCGAGAGCGGCTTGATCAGATCGATGTCCCATGCCATGTCGGATTCTTCGTTTCCGAAATCGTCGCGTCGCATTTTGTGCGATGCGTAATCGTAGGCTTCTTCTTGTCCGGGGAAGAGTTCTTCCCACACCTTCATTGCTCTTTCTTTGTCCATATTCGCCACCTATCTCATTCTTGATGAGTAAATTATAGCATTTATGATGCTATAAAACCCGGATTTCCGCACGTTTTCAGGCTCTTCCGCAGACAAAAGAAAAAGCCGGGAGTTCTTGCGCTCCCGGCCTCGGTTTCTTTTTTGTCCCCTAGAAGGAGGAAATGCGGATGGGGGTGATGATCTGAATGTTCTCGGGATCGTCGTTCTTGACCATGAACATGCGCGTCGGAGCGGAAAAGATGAAAGTGAAGCTCTCGCTCTTGAGCGCCTTGACCGCCTCGATGGCGAAATCGACATTGAATCCGATTTCGAAGACGTTCTCCTCATCGGGAAGGACATAGGTCGCCTTGCGGAGGACTTCCTCGGAATTTCCGTAGTTGGTGCTCTTGGCATAGAGGACGACGCCGCCATCCCTGGAAATCGTCAGACGGACCTGGGAATTCTTGTCCTCGGCGGAAGAAATGATCTTGACTCTGTCGGCAGCGGCCAAAAACTCATCGGTCTCGACCGTCACGGAATAGGGGAAATGGGGCGGGATGAGTCTCTCGGCATCCGGGAAATCGCCGCGGAGAAGACGGGTGGAGATGAGGATCCCGCCGGCAGAGAAAAGGGCTCTCTGCTCATCGAGATAGATGGCGCATCCCTCGTCGGTCTCGATATTGGCGACCATCGAAAGCGCCTTGACCGGGCAGGTGAAGGCTTTGTTGTCTTCTTCGCCCTGCGCCAAGACGGCATAGCGCGCCATGCGATAGGAATCGGTCGTCAGGAAATAGAGCTTTCCGTTACGGACGGAGACGTTGATTCCGTAATAGATTTCCTTGGGGCCTTTCGTGGCGACGGCATAGGCGGTCGTGTCAAAGAGTTTCCGGATGTCCTTGAGAGAGACCTCGAACCCCTTGTTCTCCTCGGGGATGTTGAGGTCGATGTCGGGATATTCCTTTCCGTCCTTGGTGACGAGGTTGAAGTTCGTGGCATCGTCGGAGATGTTGAGATAATTGGTATCGACCATATTGAGAGTCACGACCTTGCCGCCGAGCTTGGAGACGATGTCGAGAAGATATTTTGCCGGGGCCTGAATCATACCTTCTTCCTTGTTGAGGATGACGTCGTCGCCTTTTTCGTCCTTGGAAGGCTGCACGACTTTGCAAGAGAGCGTCCCGTCGCTTGCGATGACGGAAACATCCTCGCTTCCGACGATGATGAGGAAATTGAGGAACTGGCTTTCGGCGGACTTTGCCGGAATGGCCTGGATGGCATAGTTGAGCATCTTCAGGAAGTTCTGTCTTTTGATGGTAAGCTTCATTTTCGCTTTGGCTCCTAATAATAAATAATTCTTAAATATTATAGTTTATTTTGGCCTATTAGGATAGTCGAAAACAGCGAAATTTGTCGACTTTTTCGAGAGCGAAAAGAACGATGCTTTTTACATCATATCAACAGAAGAAATGATGATAGTAATAAGGGGCGGTGGATATGTTGATAAAGCGAAACTTTTCATTTCTTTCGACTTGCGCAACGGGAGAAAAAAAGCGAAACCGTCGTCTGTTTCAGGATACCAACCCATGATTTTCAAAAAGGTGTTTCTTCTGTTCTGTCCACAGCGGCTGTCGATAGGAGAAGAGTTATCGACAATGGGCCTTCTGACGTTTTCGGAAGACAAGGAAAAAGGAGGCGTTTCCAGCCTCCTCAATCGTCTTTCTTTATCGTTTCCGTCAGGGTGGCGACAGCCTTTCTCAGACCGCCGTCCGTCTTGAGATTCTTCTCGATCTTGTTGATGTTGGAGAGGACGGTCGTGTGATCCTTGGAGAAGCTTCTGCCGATGACTTGGTAAGGGAGGGAGAGAAGCTGTCTGGAGAGATACATGGCGATTTGTCTTGCCAGAGCGATTTGACTCGTCCGGACGTTGGATTTGATCTGGCTTTCGGTCAGGGAGTAGTAGTCGGCGACGGCGGAGATGATCTTGTTGATATCGACTTTGCCCTTCTTGGAGCGTCTTTTTTCGTCGTCGTCGAACACCTTCTTACAGAACGGCAGGCCGATGTTGCCTTTCGGCTTGTCGACCGTGATGGCGAACAGGAGTCTTGTGAAGGCCCCTTCCAGTTCGCGAACGTTCTTGGAATAGTTCGCCGAGAGATACTCCAGCACCTTGTCGTCGATATAGTCTTCCGGCAGGGAATTGGCTTTCATCTTCTGGTGCAGAATGGCGATGAGGGTGTCCTTGTTCGGATTGACGATGTTGATGGAAAGGCCGCCCGAGAATCGGCTCACGAGCCTGTCTTGCAGCCCCTTGAGCTCGGAAGGACTTCGGTCGGAGGTCAAGACGATCTGCTTGCCTTGCGAGACAAGAAGGTTGAAGACGTTGAAGAACATGATCTGCGTGTCTTCTTTGCCGGCCAAAAATTGGATGTCGTCCACCAAGAGGATGTCGACGGTGTTGAAGAAATCCTTGAGGCTTTCACTGTCCTTCTTTCCTTTGATGAAACGGACGAACTCAGAAAGAAAGTCCTCGCTTGTGATGTAGAGGACTTTGCTCTCGGGATGTCGGATTTTGTAGAAGTTGCCTGTGGCCTGGAGAAGATGCGTCTTGCCGAGTCCGGATTTGGAATAGAGGAAGACCGGATTGTTCATCGCCGGTTTTTCGACGGCGAACATGCAGGCGAGATAGGCATCCTTGTTCGAGGCGCCCGTGACGAAGTTGTCGAAGGTGAATTGCGGAAGAAGACGGGAATTGTGGAAAAAGGAAGTTGTCGCCCCATCGACGGCGGCCTTTCTTTTGAGGAAGGAGGAACGATCCGTAATTTCGATTTCGTAATGATTCTCGGTTATTTCTTCCAGACTCTTTTGGATCAAAGGAAGGTAGGCGGATTTGATCATCGCGGCGTTGGAGGCAGAGTCGGCGACGAAGAGGGCCTTGTTGTTTTCAAGGGACTTCAGCTCGAAGCTTTCCGGGGAAAACATCGTGTCGAAAAGGCGGATGTTTGTGTTTTCTCCGATCTTCGTCAGGAGCTCCTGGAAGATATCAGAAGTCTGTTTGTCTTTTAAGGTTTCGCGCATATGGGATCAGTGTTTTCTTTGCGTGATGATTATATGGCAAAAAGCGTCCGAAGAGAAGAGGAAAAAGGAAGAAAGAAAAGTTATCCACAATGATTTTCGATGAGACAGTCCGCCCATTATATAAGTATATAAGGACTTATCCACAATTCTGTTTTTGTGGATAATTTGTAGATAATTCCCTTGTGGATAACTGCTTTGTGGATAAGTGGATAACTATTGACAATCTATAAAGATATCAACAATTAAAAATTGCGTATATATTCGCAATAATAAAAGATATCAACAGGCTTTGAAACGACTTATAAACAGCCTGTCGATAACTCGAATTTTTGTGGATAGATGGTGGATAACTGATAAAAGTTATCGACAATCGGTTGTTTTTCAAGCAAACTTAACGACATCCCGACATAGTCAAAAAGAAAGGCAGAGGAAATAAAGATGACAAACAAAAATGCACCGAGAATACGGTTTTGTGGATAAAGTTTTTCTTTACCCTTTACATTAGGAAAGAAGAGGATCTTTTTGTATAATTGTCCTACGTGTCTTTTCACAAGGAGGGACATATGGATCAAGAAGAAACGCAGACAGAAGAAAGCGCACCGCTTGTCGAAGAAAAAGAAGAGAAGGTGTTCGAACTGGAAAAGTACGATACGAAAGGCTGGATGAAAAGCTTTGTCCTTGGAGCCTTCTTGGGCTTGGCCATCGTCGTCCCGGGCATCTCCGGATCGGCGGTCGCCATCATTTTCCATCTCTATGACAAACTCATCTACGCCTTTGCGAACATACTGAAGAAATTCAAGACGTGCTTCCTCTTCCTGCTTCCCATCGCCATCGGAGCCGTGATCGGGTTCGCCGTCGGCTTCGTCCTTGTCAAGGTCCTTCTCGACTACATTCCATTCGGTCTCGTCGGCTATTTCGCCGGTCTGATGGTCGGGGCTCTCCCCACGGTCCTGGCGGAATTGAAAGGGGACAGGATCACCCCGGCGAAAGGGGCATTGATGGGAATCGGCGTCATCATTCCGCTGATCATCGGTGCGATCTCCGTCTCGATGGCCTGGGCCGATGGCAGCTATGATCTTGTCTACGGCCTTGAAAATGCCGGTGGCGAGGTCGATGAGGGAACAACCTACATCGAACGCTTCGGCGACTTCCCGTGGTGGATCTATGTCGTCGCCGTTCCCATCGGTCTGTTTCTCGGCTTCAGCCAAGTCATTCCCGGACTTTCCGCGACGGCCTTCCTGATGCTCATCGGCTTCTTCCGGCCTCTCGTGGAATCCGTCTCCGTCACCTATTGGTCCACCTATCCCCAGATCTTCGCCTTCTATGTCATCATGGGCATCAGCCTCATCGCCGGCTTCATCCTGACGTCCAAACTGATGACCGTCCTCTTCAAATGGAACCGGAATCTCGTCTACCGCGTCATCATCGGCATGTCGATCGGTTCGATCCTGGCCATGTTCCTCAATCCGGACGCCCTCGGGATCTATGTCAGCTGGGCGACGTCGGATGGACTGTCGACATTGATGATCGTCGATATCGCCCTTGTCGTCCCGCTTATGGTCGGCGGCTACTTCTCGTCCAATCTTCTGGTGAAATACGGCGACAAGCACAAGTAAAGAAAAGGGGCCCCGCTCAACGCAGGGCCTCTTTCATTTTCGGGTCTCTTCCTGTTCTCGATGTTTTTCGTCGTCCGGTTCGATGCCGACATAGACATCCTTGAGATCGTCGAACTTTTCGAAGAGTGCCTGCTTGATTCTGTCTGAGAGATCGTCGGCCTCCTTCAACGATGTGTTGGGGTCCATGAACACGATGAGATCGAGATAGAACTTCTCAGAATAGATGCGGGAACGGACAAGCTTGATACTCTCTTTTGGGACGATTGTCTCGATGACGGAAAGGACGGCGGACATTTTTTCGGCCGGGATGGCGTGATCGGTCAACTCCCTTGCGGACTTGGAGAACGTCTTGACGCCGATTATGACGACCATGATGGCGATGGGAAGGGAGAGGATGGGGTCGAGGATGTTGTCTTCGGGAAGCCAGTAATAGCCGCACAGGGCGATGATCGCGGCGATGGAAGAGAGGGCATCCACTCTTTGATGCCAGGCATCTGCCTTCATGGCCGTCGAATGGGCTTTCTTTGCGCCGTAATAGGTGACGTAGAACATGATCTCCTTGATGACGACCGAGGCGATGGACAAACCCATCGACACCCAGAAGAGAGGCGTGTTGACGACGATGCCATCGTTATCGATGCCGTGTCTGGCATTCTCTTGACCGGGAAGAAGGCTGACGATCGCTTCCGACACGATGGTGAAGGCCGTCGCGAAGAGAAGGATGGACAGGACGATGCCGGCGATGGAGGACCAGCGTTCGTGGCCATAGTTGTATTTGTCGTTTTTCTTGTAGGCGGCGATCCATATCGAGACGACGGCGATGATGGTCGTCAAGACATCCCCTGTCCCGTGGACCCCGTCGGAGAAAACCGACTGAAAGCCCATGATCCTCCCGATGGCGATTTTCGAGATTCCCAAAACCAGATTGAGAAGGATCGAGACAATGCCGACGATGGTCGCCGTTCTTACCGGCTCTTTTTCTTTTTCTTCAAGGTTATCGGTATTCATGGCACTCCTTGATGACGAGGAGGTTTCCTCCCCGGACTTCGATCGTCCCTTCCTTCCCTTCCAGGAATTCGTTGGAGACGCCAAGAGGGACAAAGGGACTTAAATTATAGTCCGACAATTCGTACTTGAGGTTTTTTTCGCTTACGATGACGTTTTCCTCTTGGGCGAAGACGGAAAGGAACCCTTTTTCATCTGCCGGAAAAATCTTCTTTTCGTTTCGCAGGACAAAAAGCATTTGGGAGAGATCGTTTGTGAACAGAGAGGCTTCGCACCCTTTCTTTTTGAGGAAGTTGAGAATGGCGATGTTGGCGATTTCGTGCTCGATCCTTCCCCCGCCAAGGCAGCCATAGAAAGAGAAGGTGTCGTAACCCAGGGCGAGCAGATGCTTGACGGCGAAGAAGACATCCGTATCGTCCTTTATCGGGTTGAGGACGATCGTCTTTCCGGGATTTTTCACTTTTCTTCTATCGAGAGTGTCGAAGTCGCCGACGAGAAGGTCCGGCTCTTTTCCTAAAGACAAGAAGGCCTCGTACCCCTTGTCGCAGGCGACGAAGTAGCCGCTTTCCTTTTCCAGGAAGGCGGTTTTCAAAGGGGACGAGGCGCCGACGATGACCGCCTTCTTCATTCGACGACCCCCGGAAGCGGGTAATTGTCGACGGCCGCTTTTCTTGTGTCTTCCTTCGCCTTCTCGATATTTCCACGCAAAGTATCGATGAGGACCTGATAATAATAGCCTTCCTTCCTTCCGGCTTTGATGGCCTTGCCGAAACAGGCGTAGGCAAAAGAGAGGTCCTTTTGAAAGAGGCCGCCATCCATATGTTCCTTGCCCATGTCCAAAAGGGCAAGGGGATGGTTCAGATCGTAAGCGACACGCAAATAATTTCGGGCCTTGGTGTGCTCGTCGAGCTTTTTGTATATCTGATAATAGGCGTGATAGGCGTTCTTGTTTCCTTCCTTCAAGGCGATGGCGATCTGCCTTAGGGCCTCTTCTTCGTCCACGGAAAAAAGAGAAGAATCTCCCTCGATGAAAAGCTTTGCGACGAAAAGGTGGTTCATTCCGCTGAAAGTGTCGGAGAAAAAGATGATTTTACGGATGTCGTCGTATTTTTCCGGTGTGCAGAAGGGATCTTTTGCCTGCTTTATCAAGCTCTCGAGAAGCTCTTCCCTCGTCAGTCTTTTTTCCATGGCTTTAGTTTATCACGCTCGAGAAAAATCCGATTTCCGGAAAACGTTTTTCGGACCTTGTTTTCGCTTCTTGAAAGGTGAGAAACCTCTCATTAGAATATAGAAAACCAAAACAGAAATGAACACGACAGTGATAAGGGCCTTGGCGAAAGTCAATCTGGCCATCGACGTTCTCGGGAAGAGACAGGACGGCTATCATGACATCGACATGCTGACGATTCCTTTGACACTTCACGACTCGATAGAGATAACTCCGCTTTCTGATGCCTATGAAACCTATCTTTTCTGTGACGATCCCACCATCGTCTGCGACGAATCGAACCTCGCCTACAAAGCGCTCGACATGATGCGTCAGAACTTCGACATCCGAAAAGAATACAAGATCTTCATCTACAAAAAGATTCCCGTCGAGGCGGGTTTGGGAGGCGGATCCGCCGATGCGGCCGCAATCATCAAAGCGATCTCTCACTATCTCCCCCAGGACGAGGCGACCAAGAAGGCCCAGGAGGAACTCGCCATCCAAATCGGATCGGACGTCCCTTTCTGTCTCTACGACAAACCTTCCAGAGTACAAGGAAAGGGAGAGAAGCTGACGCCCGTAAAGATCGCCTATCCCTATCATGTCCTCATCGTCAAACCTGAACTCGGACTTTCCACCAAGAGTGTCTATGAGGCGTACGACACGATAAAGGACGACATTCGCCATCCCGATATCCCAGCCCTTATCGATGCGTTGGCCAAGGACGACGAGGAAGGCATACGCCGAAACATGGGAAACGTGCTATCGGTTCCCGCAATCAAGGCCCTGCCGCTTATCGGAGACCTTCTCGAGGAGATGGATATGATGAATCTCGTTCTGAACGGTATGTCCGGGACGGGATCGGCATGCTTTGCTCTTTCCAAGGACAAGAAGCTTCTGGAACGGGCGGCACATGTCTTTGAGAAAGAAGGCCACAAAGCCTATATCACTCAATTTGCCTTATGAGCCTTTTCTATCGGTTGGCATTTCGTTTCGTCTTTTTCTTCACGAAGCTTTCCGACGACAGAAAACATAAAACGAATCGTGAAAGGAAGGACGTTCATGTCCGGAGAATTTCCCTATCGAACAAGCAGAAGATGAATGTTCTCTCCGATCATCGAAATCTCGACAAGAAAGAACCTCTTCTTTTTGATATCCACGGTGGCGGATGGCTTTACGGCGATGAAAATCTCAACCTTGATTTTGGAAAATGGTATGCACAAAGAGGCTTTAAAGTTGCTTTGCCGTCCTACAGTTTGGTATATGATAACAATATCAAAACTATAGTCCATGAACTCTACGAAGCCCTTGCTTTTTTGAAAGAAAACGCCGAGGGATTGGCGTTGGACTTGAGCAAAGCGGTCATTGTTGGGGATAGTGCGGGGGCTGGTCTTGCCCTGCTTCTTCTTTCCATTTCCCAAAGCGAGGAACTTCAGAAAATATACGGAGTCGGAAAACTCCCTATCGAATTTTCGGGATGTGCCCTTTATCATCCGTGCTGTTATCCCAAGAAGCTGATCTTTGTGAAGCGGCCGAAATTGTTTGATCGCGGCGCAAGAAGGGCTTTTTTGAGGATGTATTGCGGAAAGGAAGAGTACGAGCGACTTCTTTCGGTGGCGGATTTTTCGGATTATGCCGACAAAGTCTCTCGTCTATGCCCGATGTTGGTGATGACGTCTCTCGGCGATCAATTCCTGAAATATCAGACGGACAGGCTTGTCAAGGATTTGGATGAACACCATCTTTCGTATGCCTATCTTTGCATTCCGGACAGAAAATTCGGTCATGTCGCAAGCGTCATGCAGATCGACGAGGACCATTGTCAAAAGGCTAATGAGCAGGTTCTGGCTTTCTTGAGAAGCACGATAGACTGACAAGAGAAGTTACCGACAGGAAAGCGGTTTTGTAAAAGCGCTTCGCAAGTGCACAAAACAAAAATTTTTATTGTAGAATAAATTTGTATTTCGCATGAGAAAAACAGGGGGATAAGACCATGCTCAAGAAAAACGCAGTGATTTATGCGCTTTCTGCCAATGTCGATTTGGCTAAAGAAGTGGCCAAAGGTCTCGGCGTCGATCTTGGGAAGGTTCGTCTCTCTCATTTCCCGTCCGGAGAGGTCCTGGCCTGTCCGGAAGACACGGTTCGAGGAAAGCAGGTCTTCATCATTCAATCGACTTGTCCGCCGGTCAACGACAATCTGATGGAACTTCTCATCTTCGTCGATGCCTTGAGGCGTTCCTCCGCCAAGGAAATCAATGTGATCGTTCCCTATTTCGGATATGCCAGACAAGATCGAAAATCCAAGCCGAGGGAACCCATCTCTGCCAAGCTCGTCGCAGACCTCTTCTCCGCCGCCGGCGCAAACCGAATCGTCACGTTCGACCTCCATGCCGCCCAGATTCAAGGCTTCTTCTCATGCATTGAGGATGATCTTAGTGCCGTTCCGTTCTTGGGTCACGTGATTCTTCACGACGAGAGCATCGACAAGAGCAACCTTGTCACTGTCAGTCCGGACCATGGCGGCGTGAACAGGGCGAGACGAATTGCGGAGAAGCTCAATACCCCCATTGCCATCATCGATAAAAGACGCAATGCGGCCTATCAGCCCGAGGTGATGAATATCATCGGCGATGTCCGTGGAAAAAACTGTTTGATCGTCGACGACATGGTCGACACGGCGGGGTCAATCGTTGCCGCGGCGAAGGCTTTGAAGGACAACGGAGCCAAGGAAGTCATGATGGCTTGCACACACCCCGTTCTTTCCGACCCGGCTTATGAGAGACTCACCCAGGCAAAAGTCTTTTCGAAGATTTACGTCACAGACTCGATCCCTCTTCCGGAAAAATTCGCCAACAACCCCGATCTCAACATCCACGTCTGTTCTCTTGCCCCCATCATCGCCAATGCGATAACTGCCATCAATACCGATTCTTCCGTCTCTCACGCCTACGATATGTATAAAGAATAGATAGAAAAGTCAGGAGAGTAGTGTATGGATCTTTTCAGGAAAATCTTCTATCCCATCGAGTCGACCGTCTATTTTATCCTTCTTGTCCTCGCCATCACCACCGTTGCCGGATCGACTCACTATTGGGATGCGACTCAAGCGACGACGATCATCATCGCCGCTGCAACGGGAATGGTCGGAATCTGGTGCCCGCCTCTTGTCGAGAAGCTGTTCAAGCTGAAGTTCTCCCACCTCATCGATATCATCATTGCCGTGGATCTCTTCGCGGCAGTCGTCTTGGGAGAGGCTTGCACGTTCTATTATCGATTCCAAGGCATGGACAAGTTCTTCCACTTCTTTGCGACAGCCGAACTCGCTCTTGGGGGCTATGTCGTCGCCAAATACATCTTGGCAAAGACGAACAAAGGGACACATCAGGTTGCCCTGGCCCTTGTTTTCGGCTTCTTCTTCGCTGTCGCATTTGAAGCCGCTTGGGAAGTCTATGAATTTGCCTACGACACTCTTGCCGGGACGAATATGCAGAAATACATTCCGCCGGAGTATTATGAGTTGCTTGATGAAGATGGCAATCTTACTCTTTCGATGGAGGAAATCGCAAACTTCTATCGCACCTTCGAAGGTTATCATTACGCTCTCGACGATACGATGTACGATATCCTCGCCGATGTCGGGGGAGGCCTCTTCGGATGTCTTAGCTGTGCTGTCGTGTTCCACTTCTATCCTCAGCTCCAGGACAAGATCATCTATCGTCCTGTCGAAAATGAAGTCCTCTACGGGGAGGAAGAAAAGACAGCCGATCGAAAAAACAATTGATTCTGTCATAAAAAGATCCGTCGATCGACGGACCTTTTTCTTTCTAGAGAGTCTTCAATGCATCTTCGGCTTCGACGACCCCGAGTCTCTGGGATTCCAAGAGAAGTTTTCTTGCGATCTTGATATCTCTTTCCGTCCCGATTCCGTCCCTGTAGAGAAGGGCGAGCTCGTATTTGGCGTGTGCGATCTGGTTGTCGCTTGCAAGCTTGAAGCAGAAGAAGGCTTTTTCGTCATCCTTCTCGACCCCTTTCCCTTCTTTGTAGAGCTGGCCGAGATAGTAGTAAGACAGCGGATAGTTTTTATCTGCGGATCGCCTTAGCAATTCAAAGGCTTTTTTGAAGTCTCGATCGACCCCGAGTCCCTCCAGATGGAGGATGGCGAGGTGATAGAGAGAAGGAGCATAGTTGAGGGAAGCGCCCTTTTCATAGTAGGAAACAGCTTTTTGGATGTTCTTTTCAACGCCGAGACCCCGTTCATAGTAAAGGCCGACGTTGTTGATGCTGAAGACGTCCTCGGATTGTGCCGCCTTTTCGAAATACTCGAAAGATTTTTGGTAGTCTTGTTTGACGCCTTCTCCGTATTTATAAGCCCTGCCCAATCGCGAGAGAGCTTCGACGGAGCCTTGTTCGGCCGCTCGCAGAAAACAATCCACGGCCTTTTTGCTGTCATGTTGACTATATCGGGCGCTGGAGTAGAGGACGCCGAGGGAATAAAGGGCGACGGGATGGTTCGCTTGCGCGGCTCTTTGGAAGAAAGAAGCGGCCTTTTCGATGTCCTGTTCTTTTCCGAAGCCGTAGGTGTAGCTGATTCCTAGGCGCGTCAATGCCATCGGATCGTCTTTTTCGGCGGAAAGCTCGTAAAGATGCAAGGCCTGATCGATGTCTTTGTGTACAACGTTTCCGTTAAGATAGCATTCGCCGAGAAGGTAGAGGGCCTTCGGATCGCCATGCTTCGCCAAGTCGTCCAGTATTAATATGCCTTCCCTGTCTTTCTTTTCGAGCAGAAGAAAGGCCAAAAGGATTCGGTTCTTGGAGGAGGGCTCCTTTTCGACAAGCCGTCTTGCCTCGACGACGAGATCTTCCAGGATTCCAGAAGGATAGGCTATCGATTCCAGGACGTGGTCTTCATCGAAATAGAGGGAGAGGAAAGAGGCCACGCTCTCGACTTTTGTCTTTCTATAGTCCATGTTTTGGCCCTCTCAACATATGAAAATATCTTAACATAGATGCATTAATATGTTGATATGATAGAATTTTCCTGTCATGAAAACATTGGTTGCCAAAGGATTGACGAAAACCTTTCCGCTGAATGCCAAGCAAAGACGCGAAAGGAAGGACGGTAGCAAGGCCGTCGTCGCTGTCAACGACGTCGATTTAAACTTGGAGTCCGGAGAAATCTATGGACTTCTCGGACCCAACGGAGCCGGAAAGACGACGACGTTGAGAATGATTGCGACTTTGATCAAGCCCGATTCTGGAAAAATACTTTTTGATGGAAAAGATATTCGTGATGACATCATCGGATATAAAAAGAAAATCGGATTTCTCACTTCGGAACTTAAATTGGATGATTTCTTTTCGCCGGACTATACGTTCACTTATATGTCTAGACTCTATGGAACGGATGAAAACAAGATTCAAGAACGGAAGGAAAAGCTTTTCCGACAATTCGGCATCTTGGATTTCAAGGACACGAAAATTCATGACCTTTCCACAGGAATGAAGCAGAAAGCCAGCCTTGCCGTTTCCCTCGCCCACGATCCGGAAGTCATCATTTTCGATGAGCCCACAAACGGCTTGGATATCATCGCGGCCAAGGAAGTCGAAGATTATCTCGTGAACCTGAAAAAGGAAGGAAAGATCATACTTGTTTCGACGCATATCTTCTCCCTTGTCGAAAAACTTTGCGACAGGGTCGGCATCCTTCTCAACGGGAAGATGGCGATTGAAGGAAAATTATCATCGTTGACGAAAGAAAGAGATCTCGAAACATTGTTCTTTGATCTTTATCATGGAGGAAAAGCGGCATGAAGGATGTGTTGACCGTCTTTTTCAAGGAGATGCGCCGCTTCTTCACGGACAGAAGGACGCTTGCCGCCCTTTTTATTCCCGGAGTCCTTATTTTCGTCGTCTACACAATTATGGGAAACCTTGTCTCAAGCCAGATTGATTCCATCTCTTCTTCGCCCGAGAATACTGAATTTCGGATTGCCTATACGGACAACTATGGCATGGAAGGAAAGCCGGTGCTTATTCAAGGGATGGAACTTGTCGTGTCGGAGGGAAAAGAAGGAAACTCTGTTTTAGGCGAAGCAATTTCGACACAGGATGTCGAGGCATACAAGGAAAAGGTAAAGAACGAAGAACTTCATCTGTTGATCGTCTTTTCGGAGGAATTCGAAAAGAATGTCATCGGTTCTTCTTCATCGACGGACAACAGCATTTCTTTTTTCTATAATGCGGCATCTTCCGTTTCTTCTTATATCTATTCTCTGACGACGCAGCTCGTTCCTTCTTGCTACGACAAATATCAAGTCAACGTCGTCGACGGAAGCTATCAGGATCCGAACCTCGGAGAAGGCGATTATGCCATGGGCCAGGTGATGTCTTTCTTATTCCCGATGTTGACGATTGCTCTTCTTTTCTCGACCATTCTGACCATCTGTCCGGAATCCATCGCAGGAGAAAAGGAAAGAGGAACAATTGCCAGTCTGCTTCTGACACCGGCAAAACGGACCCATTTGGCAATTGGAAAGATCTTGGCTCTGTCCGTGACGGCCATCGCTTCCGGCTTCGTTTCCTTCCTCGGCATCATTCTCTCCCTCCCAGAGCTTTTTGGAGGGACGGTTGATTTCTTTTCTGTTTTTACGCCGGGAGCCATTGTCGTCCTGTTCTTCCTGATCATAACCGCTTTGTTCCTTTTCGTCACGATGGGGCTTTTCGTTTCGGCATTCGCCAAGAGCGTCAAGGAAGCAAACGCCTATTTGACACCGGTGATGATCGTGCTCATGGTCATGGCTATCGTTCCGTCTATCGTCGACTTGTCCAATATCGGCTTCGCCTTTGTTCCGCTCCTCGATATTATCGTCTCCATGAATCTGATCATTGTCGGGGCGGAAGCGTCGCTTTTGATTCCCTATATCGCGGTGACTATCGTGATGAACCTTATTCTCTCCGGCGTTTTCATTTTCCTGGTCGCCAAAATATTCGATGACGAGAAGGTCATGTTCACCCGATAAAAAGAAGAAAAAGTTCTTGCCAACCAGATCGATGAGTAGTAGAATTATTAAGCTTTTCTGGATCATTAGCTCAGATGGTAGAGCAACTGACTCTTAATCAGTGGGCCTAGGGTTCGAGTCCCTAATGATCCACCATCATTGAAAAACGCCTATAATGTGTAAGCATTATAGGTTATTTTTTTATCAAATAATAAAGATGTGCTATTAATGAAGAAGATATCGTTTCCAAGAAAGTATGAAATGAGTTGGTGGATATCTACTGAATACGTTAATGTCGATTTCGTGATTGGCGAACATCTTTGCGATGCCCCGCATTTTTTCAGCACTTACACTTGGTACAACAGTACTGCTAAGCGAATGCTATATGAAAGTGCACGATCATATTCTAACTATGGCGGATATGGATATAAAAATTTAGCTTATGACAAATTTACAAGTATGAAGCACGCCGTTTATGGATGGAATCATTATCATGTAGGAATGTATAATCCAACTACAGGCAAAGTTAAAAGATACACTCTGGTAACCGATGGTATGTGTTTCTTTTGTTAAACAATTTTACGAAATAATAGATGGTAAAAATATTACTAAAATTGAAGTCAAAAAAGGCGACCAGTTATTTTATATAAAGAAATACGGTTTATCAGAAATGGGGTGCTATATAAGAATAGGTTCCTCTTGTAAAAGTTTAATGCCCGAAGAAATAAAAGAAAGATTTATCAAGTCATTATCAAATATTACAACGAGCGTTGTTGACATTCCTTCTAGAAAAAGTCATCCGACAGTTCAAATTTTAGAAAAATATCACTCTAAATTGTTCGTTTCCTTCCTTGATTTTAAGAAGAAATTAGCCTATTTTATTGTAAGCTATTTTAAAATATGCTAATATTTAAATGGTGATAGAACATGTTTGTTGGAAGAAATCATGAATTAGAAAGAATTAAAAGAAGACTAAAATTAGATCAGTTTAACGCTGTTTTGGTCTATGGCCGTAGGCGTATTGGCAAAACGGCTTTGATCAACGAAGCCATTAGGCAATCGGGTGCCAAATGCTTATCCCTATTAGCGAGAGATGTTTCCTCTAACACGAATCTTAGTGATTTTGCAAAAGAAGCTGGGGAATTTATGCATCTCATTGGTTTTAATCCAGAGAATTTTTATGAATTCTTCGCTGGTATGATGGAATATAGCAAAGAGTATCCTTTTGTTTTATTTATCGATGAATATTCTTTTTTAAGAAGCTACGATGCGGATATCGATTCGTATTTACAAAAGGCTATTGAACTTCATAGCCGCGGGGCCAAACTTACTATCATCTTATGTGGATCTTATATCCGTATCATGCATGGTATCGTTGAAAAAGATGCGCCGCTTTACCATCGCTTTAATGAGGAAATATTATTACATGCTTTTGATTACCATACCGCAAGCGAAATGATGGGGAATATCCCTAACGAAGAAAAATTTTTATATTATGCGACTTTTGGTGGCACGGCTTTCAATTTGAAAAATATCGATTACTCTTTGCCTTTTGAAAAAAATCTCATCAGCGAGTTTATTAAAAGCGAGTCTTTCTTCGAAAAAGAAGCAATCGAAACGATTAGAAGAGAAGTAATTAAAGAAAGTAACGTTAATACGATTTTAGAATTAATTTCCAGCGGTAAAAGAAAACACACCGATTTGAATAACTTATTAGGTGATCCAAGCAAAGATAATGTCACACGTTATCTCAAACAATTAGAAGAAATGGATCTTATCGATAAATCCTTCGTGGTCAATAGCAAAAGTGATCGAAAGCCACTTTATTATCTTAAAGATAACTTACTTGATTTCTATTATGCCTACTTGTTTAAGAATATTCGCGTACGCAACATTATGCAGCCAGAAGTGTTTTATGAGCACTACGTTAAAAAAGATTTTTATGAACATTATCTCCCACGCAAATTTGAAGAAGTAGTCAAAGAATATTTGATTAAAGAAAATGGGTTATCTGTCCCCTTCTTCACAAGCATAGGAAGATTGTATTATCACGACTCAAACGTCAATCGTGAATTTGACGTCGTCTTGGCGACAAAAGAAGGGCTCATTCCTATTGAATGTAAATATAGTAAGTCTCTTATAACTAAAAATGTGGTCGATCAAGAAATCCGCCAATGGGATAAGTTGCCTTTCAAAATACATCGTTTTGGCTTTGCCTCTAAAAATGGTTTTAGCGATGAGCTTTTAAATGATTCTTCTTTACTATTGCTCACACTAAATGATTTATACAAATAAATTGGCATATTTCAAAATAGCCTATTTTTTCTATGTTAATTTTTTAAAAACGCATCAAACATAATATCGTTTGGCGATTCTTTTGGATATCACCAGGAATGAGGGGTTGCTGGATAGGAACACTCCTGTTTCGGCTTTGAAGGCACCCCTTATCTTGTTCGATGGGTAGAAAAAGGGGGGCGGGGCTATATCTTCTTGACGAAGGATCGTCGTCTCTTGTGGAGTTTGTTGTGGAATCTTTCCCAGTTGTTCTGGATGGCTTTGTTGTCCTCGAGGTTCAGATTCGTTTCACAGTATTGCACTTTCCCGGATTTGAGCATTTTCATGATTTCTAAGAAGATCGCCCACGAAACGCCGGAGTTGCGATATTTTTCTGTCACGCCGATCAAGCCGAGATCGATGATCTCAGGATCTTTCTTGGCTTTCAGAATCTTGAAGAGGGTTGGAAGAGTGAGATGTCCACCGGATTTCTGGACTGCCTTGGAGATGGACGGGAAACAAAGACCGAATGCGGCAAGCTTGTCGTTCTGATCGACGATAAGGCGGATGTAATAGGGCGAGAGAAGAAGACGGAAACCTTGGATGAGATCTTTTCTTTGCTCCGGGATGAAGGGAACGGTTCCGTAAAGGTCGTCGTAAGTAGAATCGACCAAGTCAAAGAACTGGTCGGCATAGTTGTCGATGACCTGATTGATGTTTTCGAAATGGAGGAGTCTCAACTTCTCCCTCTTCATGATGACCGGGACGATGCGTTCGATTCTGGGATCGATTTCCTCCGGGGCGAAGATCTTTCTTTCTACCCAGTCGACCTCTTTCTGATAGCCTTGGGATTCGATCAGCTTCTGGTAATAGGGATAGCTGTATTGTTCTTCGAAAGTCGAAAGTTCGTCGAATCCTTCGATGAGCAGGCCTTCTCTCTCCATGTCGGAATAGCCGAGAGGACCGACGACTTCTTCCATGCCTTTTTCTTTCGCCCAATCCTCGACGGCCTTGAAGAGTGCCGCGGCAACATCGACATCATCGATGGCATCGAATCGCGTGAAACGGACACGCTTCTGGTTCCATTTGGCGTTTGCGGCTTTTTGAAGGATACCGGAAATCCTGCCGACAACTTTGCCGTCCTTTTCTGCCAAGAAGAAAATGGATTCCGACGTTTTGTTGTAATAATAATCGGGACGGAAAATCTTTTTCTCGTCAATATAAAGAGGAGGGACAAAATACGGATTTCCTTTGTAAAGCTTCAAAGGAAAGTCTAGAAAGGCTTTCTGGTCCTTTCGCGTCTGTACTTTGCGTATCGCAATCATAGAACGCGTCTCTTGCTGTGGAAGATGACACCGAGGCAGGAGGGACCGGCATGAATTCCGGCGGTGGGATTCACGGGCTCGATGGTCAGATCGAGATCGTTTCCGTATTTCTTGTGGATCAACTCGACGATCTTGACGACGAGTTCCGGAGCATCGGAATGGACGATGAGGATCTGATGATTCTTGACGTCATCTCCGAGCTTGTCCATATAATCCATGATCTTTTTAAGGGCCGGAAGACGGCCGAGCACTTTTCCGATGGCATCCATTCGTCCCTCGTCATCGATGGAGATGATCGGCTTGACGGAAAGGATTGTTCCCATGGTCGCCGAAAGGCCGGTCAGACGGCCGGAAGCCTTGAAGAATTTGAGGTTGTCGACGAAAGCGAAAAGGGCATAGTGTTTTACGAGATCGTTTTCGGCAACATCGAGGATCTCTTCCAAGCTCTTTCCTTCCTGGTAAAGCTTACCGATCTCTTTGAGTATGACAAGGGCCAATCCGGTGATAGCCTTTGTGTCGAAGGTGTGGATCGTTCTTTCGGGATATTTTTCTTTGAGAATCTCGATGGCGATGTTCATGGCGTTGAAGGTGCCGGAGAGCTTGCTGGAAAAATGGACATAGAGGATGTCGTTGCCTTTTTGGAGTTCGGGCTCGAAGTAGGAAATATATTTCTCGGGAGAAAGACCGGCTGTCTTGGGAATGTCGCCATTGCGAAGCCTGTCATAGAAAGCGTGGGGGTTGAACGTCTTTTCGGTTTCGTAGGGGAAGACTTCTTTGCCGTCGATAGTGTAGGGCATCGAAATCAGCCGATATCCGTATTCCTCCGCGACTTCAGGGCGAATGTCGCAGTCCGTATCGGCAAACAAAGTCAGGTTTTGAGTAGCCATGTTCTTTCCTCATTCAATGAACGTCATTTTATTTCTTCCATTTTAAAACAATATCTGTTCAAAAAGAGGACAAACGTGTCAAAAGGGAGAAAATGGAATACAAAAAAGAAAGAATGTATAAATAACCTTCCGATTCGATGGATTGTCATATTGTACACGTCAGCAGAAAAAGGAGGCGGACCCTTGAAGGTGTATGTGCTTCACCTTATATTGCAGCAATCGGTTTCTTACGAAAAACGCATAGACGCCGAGCGTCACGATGGTGAGGAAATACCATTTGATATAGTCGGCGAAGAGAATCGTCCCACTTCCGTCAAAGACCAGTCTCCTACCATCGAGAACGGTCCGTGAAGCCAAGAATTTTGTTTCCGTCACCATGATGTAAGGCTTGAGGATATAAAGGGTGAGAAGATTGACGATTTTCGAAAGGATCGTGAACGCGAAACGCTCGACGAATTGGCTGTCCGTCCCTCCGCGAAGGGCGGCAGATTCCCCTTCCAGATGGAAATGGAGCAAGGTCCAGTTCCGGATTCGGGACGGGAGGAAGAAAAGGAAGACACCGATCGTGATAAGAGAGAGGCAGAGATAAGCAAGCCAAAGGCGATAGAAAGATGAAAGCTCGGCTTCGAAGATCAGGCGTTTGCCATCGATTTTTATATGTTGGGAAAGATAGCGGCAGCGGAAAAAGAAAAGGGGAGGAAAAAGAAGGCCAAGGCTGACGAGTGAGAAAAGGCGAAGACCGATGGCAAGAAGAGCCTCTATGAAGGCAGAACCGTCATATTGGCTTTCGCCATTGGAAACTGTCGCTTTTCTGGCGCGAATCAGCTTCCTTTCTTTTTCTTGAAGCTTTTCTTCGTAGGGTTTTGCCTTTTGGAGAAAAGTTTCGATTCTACCCGAAGCAAGGAGCTTTTCAAATTCCTTTTTTGTCTTTTCAGGATGGCTGGAAAAGCAATCCAAGGCAAACCACAGACGTTTTTTCTCCGCCTTGAAAACCCAATAGTTCTTTTCCCAGCCGCTGAGATAGGCCATGATGAACAGAAGAACGGCGAAGGGGACGGCGATGAAAAGGCAGATTTTCAACTGTGAAATATCGCTCTTTCCGAATCGGAAAAGAAGGAAGAACGCGATGGCGACAAGCAAAGCAAGAGCAGCGCAGACGATGGCAATCACCCGAAAGAGGAAAAGGATGCGATGTTTCTTCAGAATGATATCGATTTCTGTCGCGGTGAAATTGTCCATGGTCATAAAAAGGCCTCCGAAGAGGCCGAGGGAACTAATTTTCTGGTCCGGTATATTGAATGGTGATATGTCTCTTGTGACCGGTGCCGAGAGACTGTGTCTTGATGTTGGGATAGTCGCTGAGCGCCTGGTGGATGATTCGCCTTTCGTCGGATGTCATCGGGTCCATGATGGCTGTGATATGCGTCCGACAGACTTCATCGGCATAGCGTCTGGCGATTGCGACGAATTTGTCATACTTGCTTTCCTTGTAGCCGTCGCAATTGAGAAGGATGCGGTAATGGCCACCAAAGCGATTGAAGCAGGCGGATCGCGTCAGCTCATTGATGCTGCGGAGGGTGTCGCCGTTTCTTCCGATGACGTTTTTGTTGCGGTTGCAAACGATGTTGAGCTTGATGACGCCGTCATCATACTTGGCTTCGGTCATGCCTTCCAAACCAAGGGCCTTCAGACAACGCCGGATGTAGTCATCGGCAAAGACGATGACATCGGTGACGGTATAGATGCCGATGGTGACGGTCGAGTTGAAGAGGGACTTCTTGACCGAGATGACCTGATAGTTGAGACGCTTCGGATCCTCGATTCCGAGTTCCTTGCAAGCTCTCTTGACGGCCTCTTCTTCAGTCTTTCCTTCGAACTTGTTCATATCTCACCTCCAAAGTGGTTTGTCTGACTTGCTCTTTTTGTCCTTCTTGTCCGCCTTCTTTCCTCCGGGCTGGTGATGGGCGCTTCTGCGGATGGCGGCAAGAGTAGTTCCATCGCCTGTTTCGCGAGCAAGCTTGTGTCTTGCACGCGTCTGGAGGGCTTCCGTCAACAAGGCCTGAAGGATAGAAATCAGAGAGCCGAGAATCCAGTAAATACCCATGGCGGCAGGCAGGGAGAAGCCCATGATGAGAATGAAGACCATCATGACGATGGAGAAAGTCTTCATCGTCTTGTTGGGATTCATGCCTTGGCTTCCGGCAGTCGGAAGGGTTTGGTTTCCGAAGTTTTTTGTCCTCCAGGAAGTGAAAAGAAGGGAAGTGGAGGAGGACAGGATGTTGGCGATGGCCATGAAGAGGAAGATCATGATGCCGGTGATGGCTCCAGGGGTTCCGGCGAAGTTGGTGAAGCACTGGGAAACCGTCGTTGTCAGTGCCAAGCCCATGAAGGAACCGCTGGCCAAGGCGGCACTTCCTTGCAGGGCGGACCAAACGCAGATAAAGATCGGGAATTGGACGATGAGAAGAAGCAAAGGCAGGAAGGGGTGCACCTTCGCCTTGCGCATCAGCGTCGCTTGCTCCATCGCAAGGGCTTGTTTTTGTTCCTTGTCTGTCGCGGCGTTGGGGTATTTGGCCTGGAGAGCATTCAACATCGGCTGAATTTTTTGCTGCTTTGCCTGAGTCTTGCTTTGCAAGAAGGTGGAGAGGACGGTGATGATACGGGCAATCAGCGTGACGACGAGAATCGCCAAGAATTGGGCGGCTCCCGTTTTGCCAAGGCCGTTGGAAATGATGTGAATGAGATAGGCAAAAGGATAGACGAGGAGACCTTCCAGGAAACCATAGTCCCGGAACGCTTCTCCCCAGCTTTTACCGGAGACGTAGATTGTTGCGCCGTTCTGTTCGAAAACGCCATCGCTAGGTGAAATACAAGCGGTGGTTCCGGCGATCAGGGATTGGGCTTGAGACTGGAAAACAGAAACGAAAGACTGACTGGGGGCAAGAGCAACCCCAATGGCAGGGTCATCGAGAGCCTCTTGGTACCAATTGTTATAATTCGTCCAAAGAGGGGCGACGGCCAGTCTGCCGTCTTCTGTCGTTTCAAGACCGGCATAGACGGCGACATGCAAGGCGATCTCTTCCGCCTGGTTTGTTTCCCATTCGCCGAGCGTGCCGTCGACCCAAAGGGTGGCGTTCTCCTCGACGAAAGCATCGGCCTTGGCGTCCATGAATGCATTGAAGGCCTTTGTGGGAAGACTGAAGCCGTTGGCAAGAAGCGTGTTGTAAAGGGTCTCTCGGTTGGTGTTCTGCTTTTCCGTGTTGTCCGTGGCTGTCGGGTCGGAGACATCAACGCCGCTGGAATAGATGTTGCCGAGGTTGGCATACATCTGATTGGCCTGATCCTGATTCGAACAGAAGGAAGCGGTACAGCTGGACATGAAGAAAACAGCGACGAAAGTAGAAAAGACTGCCGCCAACCGTTTCAACCATCTGTGCGTGTGAGTTCTCATTTCTTTTCCCCTTTTGAGGATTCCCTCAGACTTCGAAAGGCTTTCTCGAACGTCTGGAGATTTTCGTGAAAGCTGTGCTCCAGGTATCCCTTTCGGATGATGATGACGATGTCATAGGGATCGGCGAGGATGCCCGTCTCGTTGATTTGAGCTCGGACCTGTCTTCTCACTCTTGCCCGGACGACAGCGTTCCCCAACTTCGTAGAAGTCGAAATCCCGATTCTGGCATGGCCTTCGTCGTTTTTGGCGAAGAAGATGGAAGCCACATCGTTTCGAAGAGCAACCTTTCTTCCGTCCAATACCTTTTTGAAGTCCTCCGATTTCCTCAACCGGTAGAGCCTTACCATCGGTTCTGATTTTAGGCCTGGGTAAGGCGGGCTCTTCCCTTGGCTCTTCTTCTGTTGAGGACCTTTCTTCCTCCTTTGGTGGCCATTCTGGCTCTGAAGCCGCAGGTGTGGGCTCTCTTGATTTTGCTGGGCTGATAAGTACGCTTCATAAAGATGAAATCCTCCGTTGTTTACCAATGCGCACAAAAAACGCATGTAGGGATATTATAGTGACCGCCCCCGTGCAAATCAACCTAAGAATACATGTGAATATTTATATAAATATTATGCATATTTTAGGTGTTTTTTCGAAGCCAAAAAGAAGGGAAACGTCACTCAAGGAGACAGAGGCGAGTGGAGCGGTTTTGATCAACTTAAAACCCCAAGAAAGAAAGAAAGGTTGGAAAAGCGGAAGAAATAATGAAAAAACAATCATATGAGACAAAAACAGACACAAAAACGGAATGATAGGGCTTTCTTGAACGGCTACAAGTCGCCAAGAAAAACAGAACGAAGAAAACTTTAGCGTTTATTACGAAAAAGAACGAAAAAATACTATAATAAATAATCGAGGTTATTCGAAATGAAAGATATCGACGATGGAACTATCAATCAATACAAATGGCTAAAGATTGCCCAAGCGTTGATTTTGATCGTCCTCGGCCTCATTTTTGTCTTGACCGCCTGGTTGTCCGAGGATGGCGTGAACAATGCCCTCAGCTATTGTCTCGGCGTCGTCTTTGCCGCCTACGGGACAGTCAATATCGTCGCAGGCTATCTTCTTCATCGAACTGCTTTGAATTCGCCGGTCTTCATCGGCCTTTTGGCCATTGCCTTTTCGGTCATTTTCTTTTATAAATCGGAGCTTCTGGCGCAGATTCTTTCGCCCTTCCTGATTACCCTTCTGATCGGCGTGAGCATTCTTCTCATCGTCAATGGCGTCGACAAGATTCTCTCTTCCAACAAGACCAAAAAGAAAATCGCATTGGAGAAGGCAAAGGAGGACGGGAAGGATTTCGAATTGATAAAGAGGCTCGGGAACAGCGTCCATCAAGATGTGAAGAGCGCTGTCATCGCCTTCGTCGTGGCTGCGTTGGTCATTGCCATGAGCGTCGTCTACCTTTACTTCTATCTGACTCAGAAGGCCCAGGTCGAGAAATATCTCGTAATTGCTGTCGGTATCGCGACTTTTATCCTCGGCATCGCCTCTATGGTTTCCGTCCTTCGAAAAATCCGGAGCACGAAGGATTTCCTGATGGAAGAAAAGATGAAAGAGCAGACTCCGACCTACAACGATTCCGATGAGGTGCGCAACACCGATGTCAGGATCATCGATATCTCCGAGCTCAAGAGCAAAAGAACCCGAAGAAGAAAGGCCCTCCCCAAGCCGAAGGCAGAGGAAGAAGGCGAAAAAGAGGAGCAGTCTGCCGTTTCCGGAGATGGACTCGACGGAGACTGATGACTTTTTCCAAGATAGTTCAAGCTGTCATGAGGGAATATCAACTCACGCCTCACGACCTTCATCATCGTTTTGCCCTTCCCGAAGAAACGGTTCAAGGGTGGATTGAGGGGACGGCTGTTCCGGAGAGGAAGACATTGGAGGACTTCTCGGCGATGTTTGCCATCCCGATCGATGTTCTTGAGAAAAGTCTTCCGAGGTAAAACATGAAACAGAAGAGGATATTGACGATTCAAGACTATAGTTGTCTGGGAAGATGTTCCTTGACGGTCGCCCTGCCGGTCATTTCGGCGTGCGGTATCGAGTGCGTCGGCATTCCGACGGCTGTTCTTTCCAACCATACCGCCGGCTTTGCCAGCTGGACTTATGCCGATCTGACAGAATATCTTCTCCCGACCGTCGACCACTGGCAGGATTATAACCATGAGTTCGATGCCATATATACGGGGTATCTCGGAACCGATCAGATTTCCATCGTCCTTGAAATCATCCACCGCCTTGCCAAAGAGGGGACAACGGTTCTCGTCGACCCGGCTTTTGCCGATTCTGGCAAGCTCTATCCCGGGTTTGACCACCGTCATGTCGAAATGATGAAACGGCTTGTCGGGGAAAGCGACATCGTCGTTCCGAATCTCACAGAGGCATGCTTTCTTCTCGGCAAGGACCCGGAGGGGCATTACGGAAGAAAGGATTTCGAAGGTTTCCTCATCGGATTGACGGATTTGGGGCCGGAAGAGGCTGTCCTCTCCGGGCTTTCCTTTGATAACGACGAGGTCGGGTGCCTGATGTACAGCAAGAAGACAGGACGTTTTTCTAGCTATATGACGGAGAGCTATCGCGGGGCCTATCATGGGACGGGCGATCTTTTTGCCTCCTCCCTCGTTGCTGCCAAGGTCGCGGGATTCTCTTTGGAAGAAGCTGTGTGCATCGCCCACGACTTTGTCCATCTTTCTATCGGGAAGACGCTTGAGGACAAAGAACCGGATCTCTATTACGGTGTCGAGTTCGAAAAGGCTTTGCCCGCCCTTGTTCATGCCGTTGCGTCAAAGGGGACGAAAGAATAGATCCGTTTACCTTCGAATTCGTTCGAGCAGATTTGAATGTCGGGAAAGTCGTGAGGAAGGATCCGTCCTTCCTTTTTCGATGATGTCAAGGCAGAAAGAGCATCAAAAAAGCCCAACCTTTCGGTCGGGCCGTATTTGATCAGCTGTCGCGTCTTCCGAAGAGCAGAAGGACGTAATAGATGATGCGGATGAAAATGTTGATGAAGTCGACATAGAGAGTGAAGGCCGAATAGATGGTCATGCTGTAGGAATCCTCGAATTGTTTGGATTCCACCAGTTTTCGGACCTGATTCATGTCGACGGCCGTGCAGATGAGGATGAAGGCAAGGATGACGAAGTCGATGATCCAATACAAAGGTTCCGACTGCAAGAAGATATTCACGAGAGAGAGGATCAACGCGCCGATCAAGAATGTCGAAATGAAGGGAATGAGGCCGGACAAACTCTTTTTTGTCAGCGCACCGATGCCGCCCATAAGAAGGAAGCAACCTGCTGTGATGAAGAAGGAGATGGAAATGATGTTGAATGCTTGTGCGCTATTGATTGCCAACACCTGCATGAAAATCGTGGAGAGGATGATGCCGATGGCGATGGCGTAGACGAAATAGGCGATCGTGATGCCGACCTTTTTGTTCGTCATCGCTTTCATGCCGATGATGATGGCACAGGGGAGAATGGCGATGGCACCGATGACGTAGAGAACGATGTAGGCGACGGACAGGCTTCCTGCGTCCCCTCCCGTGATGGCAAGGAGAAGATCGGGCAGAGAAAGAGAGACGATGGCGGTCACGAGGAGACCGAGTCCCATCCACAGCAGGACTTTCGTCATCGAGAACGTCGCTTTTATGGGGCTGGCCTTAACCTCTTTGGTTTCGACATGATCTGGGGTATAGGTTTCCATTTGTATTCCTCCTTTCAAGGAACGACAAGATTAGTATAATCGAAAAACACAGGAAATAAAGTTGTGTGCCTCAAAATATGACACACTATGAGATAAAAAGGACTTAAAAGCCCTTTCACACCAAATGCTGTCGCTCTTCATCCGTTCGTTACAATTCTTTGCAGAAACTTGGCTCTTTCTCGATTGCTTTCCTTTTTCTTGCTAGATTACAATACATTTATGACGAAAACGGCAAAAGAGCTTCAAGGCAAAATCGCGGATCGTATCGGTGGTGCCGAAAGCTTTCTTTTGCGAGCCAAAAAGGAAAGGAAGGAGAACAAGAGAAACGTTCTCATTTCTTCCGCCTGCTCCAGCATGCGCGTCGCCCTGGAGATACTCATCAACGATCTTTACGAAAAAGAGAATCCCGGGGGAAAAGACAGTCACCTCTATGCCAAAATCGGCTGTCTCAAACAAAGAAGGGCCATCAACCAAGGCCAACTTTACAAAATTGATCGCATCCGTTCCATCGGAAACATATCCGTCCACGATGCCGAAAAGGAGATTTCCATCGAGGAAGCTTTCGATTGTTTGGCCGATCTCAAGGAAATCGTCCAGTGCTTCCTCCCACAGGAAGGACATCTGCTCATTCGAAAGCATTTTGGGCTTTACGGCTTCTATGCGTTTCTTCTTTTTGTCTTTCTTTTGGGTGTTCCGGCAGCCATCTGGTATTTTGAGGCCTATTCCTTCTCCATTTTTGTCGCTGCGATGGCTGTTTTGGGTGTCCTCTATCTTTCTCTTTTCTTTTTGTCTCCCTCAAAGCGCGGCCTCGTCCGATATCGGCATCCCAAGATTCAAACATTGATTCTGCCTTTTGTGATGACGGCTTTAGGCGTGGCTTCTTATTTCGTTTTCGACTTCTATTTGGAATTCTCTCTTTATTTGACGATTGCACTTTCGGTGGCCGTCGGATTCCTGCCTTGCTTTTTTGTTCTTCTCGCCTGTCAAAGGACAAGCCGGCAGAGGATCGGCTGACAAAAGGAAAGTCCGGCTTTTTCTTTTTCTCGAAACGTCAGGTCGGGCGGAAATCCTGCTAGAATGGTAAATATGGAAATACAGGAACGGTTCGTCGATTTTCTTTCTTACAAGACCTATTGTCGCATCGTACTTTCCGATGGCGGAAAAGTTCCTCTGCTCTTGGTTCATGGCGGACCGGGAAGCGGGCACGATTCTTTTGAATTGCTCGATGATCTCGCCTATCAAGACGAGAGAACCGTGATCATGTACGATCAACTCGGTTGCGGCCGTTCTTCCGACGAATCCATCCCGGATGAACTTCTCTGCGAAAAGACTTGGACGATGGAACTCGAGAACCTATTGAAAAATCTCGGTTTTCCGGAAGTCTATCTTCTCGGCCATTCCTGGGGCGGAATGCTTGTGATGTCCTATCTGATCGAAAGACGGCCTTCCGGAATCCGGGGAGCCATCCTTTCGAGCACTCTTCCTTCCGCCAAGCTTTGGGAGGAAGAGGCAAAGAGGCTTGTCGGTTATCTTGGTGAGGCGGATCGGAAAGCCGTGAAGGAGGCTTTGGAATCGAAAGACTTCTCCTCCTTGGAATTTGAAAACGCCGTTGCCCACTATTCCCGTCTTTTCATAGCCCCAGAAAAAGGGGAGGATCTTCCCGAGTGCCTGAGAAGACAAAAGCCGAAGCAGGGAAGAAAAGCCTACGAACGGAATTGGGGACCATGCGAATTTGTCCCGACGGGAGAACTGAAGGCGTTTGACTATACCCAAAGGCTTGGTGAGATAGCGTGTCCTGCCCTGGTCATAAGCGGGACGGACGACGAGTCGACGCCCTTGATCAACAAGACGATCTACGATGCTTTATCCTGCCCCAAAAGCTGGTCTCTTCTTTCTGGGGCAAGGCATATGACGTATTTCGACAGGAAAGAGGAATATATCAAGGCAGTCATGGAATTTATGAAAAGGGAGGACGACAGGCATGGACAGAGATGAGCTGGTCCGGATGTTATCCGGAGATGTCGAGGACACCCCCCTTCTTCCATGCCGAACTTTTTCCGATCTCTTTCCCGTCTTCTTCCGTCGAACCCTTTCGGATTCGATCGTCGACTCCGACTTTCCCGATCTCAAGTATCAGCTTTCTGGATACAACCACTTCAAAATAATTAAAGAAGGACACAAAAAATTGGTCGCAAGGCTTCTCAAGGCCTATCCCGACAAGAACAAATCGGACATCAAGAAGATCGTCACCGCCGCTTTGCTGGTGTCCAAATACTTTGCGAAGTTCCCACGTTTCGGCGATTTGGAGACGCTTTACCGTTCCCAGGCAGTAGATGACACGACGCTCATCGCCTTTCTTGAGAACTTCCGCAAAGACTCCGGCATCTTCGGAATGTATTTTCTCAAGGCGAGCCAGGTCGTCATGCAAAGCCAGATCATCGACATACCGGCTTTGGACGGCGACATCAAGAGATACTTGATGGATCGACTCAATCTTCCCGATGATAACAAGACGATTTATCGCGAATTGATGCGTTTGAAGAGAAGGACGGGACATACTGGAAAGGCCCTCTATGCGGGGTTGAGGACTTTGGCCAATGGTGACGCTTGATAGCATCGTCAAAGACTATGGGAAGAAAAAGACGTATCGTGCCTTGAAGGGAATTTCCCTTTCTTTTCCTTCGATTCAGTTTGTGTCGATTTTGGGACCTTCCGGGTGCGGAAAGACAACGCTCCTCAATCTTCTCGGCGGATTGGACAGCATCACTTCCGGCGACATTCGAATCGATGGCAGGTCTCTTCGGGAAATGGACGACGGGGAAAGGAATCGGTATCGAAACGAAAAGATAGGGTTCATCTTTCAGGATTATTTCCTGATACCGCAGCTCAAGGTTCTCGACAACGTCCGGATAGCCCTGCAGGTGAGGGGCGTGCCGGATGCCGAAAGCCGCGAAAAAGCCCTGGCGATGCTTCGCGATGTCGGGATCGAGAATCTGGCCGACAAAAAACCGAACGAGCTTTCCGGTGGGCAGACCCAGAGGGCGGCCATAGCCCGAGCTCTGATAACGGATCCCGAAATCATTCTGGCCGATGAGCCGACCGGCGCATTGGACAGCGACAATTCCGAGGCGGTCATGGCGTTGCTCAAGGAACAGAGCAAGAAGAGGCTTGTCATCCTGGTGACGCACAACGAAGAATTGGCGAGAAGATATAGCGGCAGAATCGTCCGGATCAAGGATGGCAGAGTTGTCTCGGACGAAAACATCCATGACCAAGAAAGGGAAGAAGGAGAAAGGACCCTCGTCAAGAAAAGCCGTCTGCCTTTCCTGACTGCCATCAAGATTGCGTTCAAGAATCTGGCGGAGAAGAAGTGGAAGACTTTTTTGACTTGCATCGCAAACTCTTTCGGCATGATCGGAATCGGATTCTTTCTGTCCCTCAATACCGGTTTTTCGACTTATGCCAGCCAAGTGAGCCGAGTGACGGCTTCCTCCCTCCCCATCATATTGACCAGCTATTCGACGGTGACGGATTCCGAGAGCTTTGCGGATGTCAACAGCAGCGTTCTTTATCCGAAGGACGAAGAGATCTACCCCACGGTCAGCACCAGCTCGACGACGGCATATGTCTACAACAATTTCACCAACAAATATTTTTCTTTCCTCGATTCTCTCATCGAGGAAGGGTTGGTAAGCGAATATGTCGTCAATTACGGCAATTCCTACAGCCTCAATTTGACGACGACCTATCCCGCCTCGCTCGATGGACAGAAAGACAGCTATGTCGGAGGCGTCAATACGACTATGACGTCCTATAACTCCATCGGCTCTTCCACAGGACTTCCGACAAGCGTATTCCATGTTCTCTATGGAGGGCTGTCCGATTATGATTGCATCGCCGGAAGAAAGCCGGAGAAGGACAATGAAATCATCTTGGTTGTCGACAAATACAATTCCGTCAGTTTCAGTATTTTGAAGAACATCGGCTTCTATAATTCGTCTGATGGTGAAAATGACGTAAAAGACCCAGAGAGCGACACGAAAGTAAAGCCGATTTCATTTACTGACATCCTTGGCAAAAAATACAAGGTTTTTTCGAACGAAGATTATTTCTACAAGACAGGAGAGCAAGAACTTGAGGATGCCTTTGGACTTCAAAGGACAGTGAGTCGTTATGCCACGAAGAACGTCTCGGAGCTTTTCGAAGATGAAAAAGCCGGGGAGGAACTTGAGATCGTCGGTATCTATCGTCCGAAAATGGACTCCGATTATGGTCTTCTTTCCCCCGCATTGTGCTTTCTTCCGGATCTCCAGGAGAACATCGTCGATGCCAACTACTCTTGTCAGATGGGAAAAGATATGCGCGGAAACGTCGTTTTTTCTCCCGGCGGAGATATTTCCACCTTCAATGCTCTTGTCGACGAATTGGAGACGGCCTTGGCTGACTACCTCAATGGGGAGACGACGGTCCTCCCGTCCTCGAACGTCAATAGCATTCTCAATCGTTATTTCTACTATTACGACTATCGTTCCGGAAACCAGACATCCCTTTCCAGTCTCGTCAGCCAGGCGGGGACGCTTGGCATTCAGGTCCTGCCCGAGTCGATGGCCGGGCTTTCTCTTTCGGATCCCGATGCTGCAACGGCTCTTGTCGATCAGGCCAAGGCGTATCTTGCCCAAGGGGACACGCAGGCGATATACGACCTCGTCATCGGTCTGTCTGCCTATGTCAACGCCTATTCGCTCATCGATTACGTGACGATTCTGCCCGCCAGTCTGTCCTTGAGAAACGAGATTCTCGATCGCCTCGATTCCTTCAATGTGATCGAGGCCGGGTCGAATGACCATGCATCTTCGGCATCGGAGCAGGTTTTCTATTCTTCCGCAAACGACAGCTATGCCGTTTCCCAGGTTTCCCAGGTCATCGATATGGCTTCTTTGGTGTTGCTCGTGTTCGCCGCCATTTCTCTGACGGTGTCTTGTGCCATGACCGCCATCCTGACGACGAACAATGTCTTGGAGAGAAGAAAAGAGATCGGCCTTCTCCGGTCTCTCGGGGCACGAAAGACCGATATTCTCGGTCTCTTCGAAATCGAAGCGGTCTTCATCGGCTTCTTGACGGGGCTTGTCGGTTCTTTGGCGACCTATCTGCTCACATACCCTGTCAACGCGTTGATCAGCTTCTATTATCCAAGCTATGGGGTCGAACACCTTGCCCAGTTTGTCTCCCCTCATGTTTTCGTCCTTGTCGCCATCGGACTGGTCGTCGGTTTTCTCTCGGCGCTTATTCCCTCTCTCAATGCAGCCAGACAGGATCCGGTCAAGTGCTTGAGAAGCGACTGACTTTTCCACTTGTATCTAATTTAATAATAAAACTATAATAGTCTCTGCAGTAAGCATTGCTTTTTATTGCGCAAAACACACAAGAAAAGAGGTAAAACTATGGGAAGAGCACACGAAGTCAGAGCAAGCAAGATCGCCAAGACCAATGCCGCCAAGTCGGCCCTTTACAACAGAGCCAGCAAAGAGATCTATATGGCTGCCAAGTCCGGTGTGCCGGATCCCAATGAAAACCTCGCACTGAGATCGGCCATCGAAAAGTGGAAGGCTCAGCACGTCACAAGGGATGTCATCGACAGAGCCGTCAAGAAGGCCCAGAGCAAGGATTCCGCCTCCTATGTCGCCGGCAGATACGAGGGCTTCGGCCCCGGCGGTGTCGCCATTATTGTCGACACCCTGACCGACAACGAGAAGAGAGCCTTCTCCGCCGTCCGTGCCGCCTTCAACCACCACGGCGGAAACCTTGGCAACAGCGGTTGCGCCTCCTTCAATTTCGTCCGTATGGGCGTCATCGATTTCGACAGCGACAAATCCGTTGAGGAAATCGAGGACGATCTCATTCTCAACGACATTGATGTCCAGAACGTCGAAAAGGATGAAAACACCATAGAAGTCCAGGTCACGCCCGAAAGCTTCGAAAAGGCCAAGGAGCAGATTGCCAGCGATTTCGGGGTTCAAGAGTTCTCCGAGGCGAGCGTCACCCTCGTCCCCAACAGCGGTCTTGTCAAGGTCTCCGACGAAGACAAGGCGACCATCGAGAATCTTCTCGACACGCTCGACGAGATCGAAGACGTCCAAGATGTCTTCCACAATGCTGACATTTGATCGATGAAAAAGATCGTCGACTATTTCACGGAACGATTCAAAAGCTTCGATCGCGACGAATGGCTTATCGTTGCCGGTGTTTTCCTTACCCTCGTCCTCCTTCTCTGGTTTTCCATCGGCATGTCCGTTTCGATTGCGAAAGGCTACACCCTTTTTGGCGATACGTCCTACACAGGAGATGATGCTGAGCTTGTGGGCCCGACATCGAGCGACATCGCTGTCTTGACGCTCTTCTGGATCCTTGCCGTGGCCATGTTTGTCCTCTTTGTCTACCGTTTCTTCTTCCGCCCTATCGCAAAGGAAAAAACATCTCACAAAGAGATCATCGACGGCAAGACTTATGTCATCAAGGACGAAAAGACGACATCGGGGGGAGATGAAGAAGAAAAGAATGACGGCGGAAAGACTCCAGAATGATTTGACGGGCACACTGAGGGAATGCGACTTCGTGCGTTACGTCAAGTGGGACGACGAGATCTCTTTCTATGTCGTTGCCGACAACGAAAAAGACGAGAGGGACGATGACGATTGCTGTGAAGGGCTCAATGGCCATCTCTTCAAAATCATTTTTCTCAAAACAGCAGACTTTTCTGTTAAAGGGGAAGAAGCAGATTTCTATCGTCAAGAAAAATTGGAGATAGCCGACGGGCATTTATCCCTTCAATTGGAAGGATCCTCTTTCGATGGGACGAAGTCGGAGGTGACCCTCGCATTCTCCTTCGAACGATTCCAAGTCGAGGATCTTGGTAAAATCCAAGGTCCGGACGCCTGAAAAACCGAAAATAAAAATGGGGGCTGCTCATCAGGCACCCCCCTTTTCTTTTGCTGAAGGCTCAAGGACGATACTTATACCAATGGATCTTGTCCTGGCTGACTTCGATGATGCGGGTCTTCGGGAACACCTTTTCGCAAGGGACGGGACCATCGAGCCAATTGATGCCGATTTCATCCTTCATGACGCGAAGGACGCGGAATTCACGGATGCCAAGGCCATGCGCGGAGCAATCGAAGCGGACGAAGTTGCCGATGGTGACGCCGAATTTGACGACGGTGACGACGCCGACCGGGATGTTGGTGGAGACCGTGTCCATCAGTTTGTAGCGGCCGCGATGTTCCAGCTTCTCGATGAGGAAGGCAAAACCCATGACCTTCGCCCCCATGTCCTCGATGATGGAATACATGGAGAAGTAGATGGAGCCGCCGCAGAGAGCGGAACCGACGATGAGGACGCCTTCGCCGGGGTGGAAATATTCGCCCGCGGAAAGAAGGCCGTCATAGGGATTCATGACGACTACGCCGAGACCGAGATTGTAGGCGAGGGCGGAGGCAAATGTCGTATCCCCGGCAGGACAGACGATCTTGGTGATGGATTTGTCCAGGGGAGTGAGCTTCTCGACCATGCTGTCGATGGCGACCTTGAAAGCTTTTTGATCGGAGAAGAGAGGGGTCATGTCCTTGAAGGGATCGTCTTTCTTGGAGATGATAAACTTGTCGAAGATTTCGTCATTCAGTTTGATATCTTTTTCCGCCATAATCAGTTCTCCTTTTTGTTCTTGTGTCTGTCGTTGACATCCTTTCGGATGCCGGTAAGAGCCTCGTAGACCTCTCTGTCTGTGGCATCGGGATGAGCCTTGACGTAGGCATCGAATTCGCCGATGATGTCGCCCATGTAGGGCTCCTCCTTTTCGTCGAACGCCATATCCTCGGTCTCTTCGGAATCGTGGATATCGGCTTTGACGACGTTGCTTTGCGTCATGAAGCGCGGGTAGTCCGGATCGAAGAAGACATATTCGTGATCGGGATCGAAGTAGCTGAAGAGGATCCGGATATGGATGGCGAGATCCTTGAAGGCGTTTTTGAGGTAGTCGACGACAGTCTCTTCCCTGTCTTGACAGTCATACGGCGCTTCGACGCGGATGTTGAGGTGGTAGCTTGTCTGCTCCATGCCATTGTGGATGATGAAGGACTCCGGAGCGAAAAACTCCAGTTCGTCTTCATCGATTCCGTAGATTTGGCAAAGGCCTTTGTGAATTCTCTGCGTATGTCCAATCGCAGAATAGGGGTCGGTTCCCAATAGGGAGATAATGATCATTTAGATACCTTCCGTTCCAGGGTCGACATCGATGAGCACCTCCACGTCCTTGTTGGCCATTCGGAAGACCTTCAAGGCGGAGAGAAGCTCTCGTGCCTCTTCCTGCACCTTATATTTTAGCAGGATATTTCGATAATATCTCCCATTGATGTAGGGGATATAGGGCGTGGAAGGACCATAGATGTTGATCCGTCTGTTTCCCACCCTTCCGAGGAAGAGGTTTTTGATATCGAGGCTGGCATCGAAACAGCGCTGGTAGTCCATTGCTTTGACGGTGACCAGGCAGAGGTAGACGAAAGGCGGGTATTGATAAGTTCGTCTTTCTTTCATCTCCAAGGCATAGAAACTTTCATAGTCCTGACGCGCGGCAAGCTGAATGACAGGATTGTCCGGGCAATAGGTTTGAATCAGGATGCGTCCTTTCTTGTTTCCGCGGCCGGAACGTCCGACAAACTGGCAGATCAGGTCGAACGTTTCTTCGTTGGCGGTGTAGGAGGGAAGGCGAAGAGAACTGTCGGCATCCAACATCGCCGCCAACGTGACGTTAGGAAAATCATGGCCCTTGGCGATGACCTGGGTTCCGACGAGGATGTCGCTTTCGCCCAAGGCGAAGGATTCCAGTATTTCGTGCCGCCTTTCGTTTCCCGAGACATCGGAATCCAATCGCAGGATCTTTGCCTTTGGGAAAAAGGTGACGAGATCCTCATAGGCCCTTTCCGTCCCATATCCCAAAGAAAGGAAATCTTTTCCGCCGCATGGACAGACATGTTCGCTTGCCATAACTCGATATCCGCAATGGTGACAACGCAGTTCGTTGTATTTTTTGTGGTAGTTCAACGGGATTCCGCAATTGGGGCAGACGGCGACGGCGTGGCAATCGCGACAGAGAAACATCGGGGCATAGCCACGGCGGTTTATCAGTACCATCGCCTGTTCTTTTCTTGCGAGCGTCTTTTCGAGTTCTTCAAAGAGTGTCTTTGATATCAAAGATGACTTTTGAGGATCAAAAGCATTTGGAAGACTCATGTCGACCAAAAGAAGGTCCTTTTCTTGCGAGGCGGCGTAACGGATGGAGAGAGGAACGGATTGAAAGACGCCTTTTTCCGCCCTGGCATTGTCGATGA
This sequence comes from Candidatus Enterosoma merdigallinarum, assembly GCA_018714385.1. Taxonomy (GTDB): domain Bacteria; phylum Bacillota_I; class Bacilli_A; order RFN20; family CAG-288; genus Enterosoma; species Enterosoma merdigallinarum. Next base: position 149,542 of record DVNL01000014.1, read on the forward strand.
TGCGAGGTGTCGCCGAGCCGAGCAGCACCTTTGCCCCTTCGATTTCCTTGCGCATCCTTGCGACCGTGATGGCATCGTAATAGGGGACGCTGTCTTGCTTGTACGTGTCGGAGTGCTCCTCGTCGATGATGATCAAACCGAGGTTCTGGACAGGGGCAAAGATGGCCGAACGCGTTCCCAGGACGATCTTGCTTTCCCCCGAGACGATTCGACGATATTCTTCATAGCGGCGGCTGTCCGACAAGGAAGAGTTGAGGAGAGAGATGGTGTCCTGGAAGAAAGAATAGAAACGGTTGGACATCTGATCCGTCAATGCGATCTCCGGAATGAGGACAAGGACGCCTTTTCCTTGCTTGAGAAACTCTTTGGCCAAGCTCAAATAAATCTCCGTTTTGCCGGAACCCGTCACGCCTTTGAGAAGGGAGACTTTCTCCTTCTCACCGAGAATGGCGTCATAGGCTTCTCTCTGGCTTGTGGTCAAGGAGAAATCGCGCAACGAGGTCGCGACCATTTCCGGTATGCGACTGACAGGGACCTTTTCGATTCGGAGGCATCCCTTTTCGAGAAGTTTTTTCAGGCTTGCCTTGGCGCTGATCGAGGAGAGACGAACCCCGTCTTTTTTTGTCTGGATACGTTCGAGAAGGGCCTTTTCGTTTTTTCCGAGAGAAGGGTATTCGGTCTTTTCGACAGGAAGGACATAGTCGATGAAACGGCCGTGGCTTTTCTTCAAGGCCGAGTCTTTCGGCTTCAAAGCCGGAGGCAAAAAGGCGTTGAGGATTTTGATGAGGTCGCATGCGTAATACGCCGACATCCTTTTTGCCAAGGCGATCAACGAAGGGTTTAGCAAAGGTTCCTCATCGATTCGGCGTAGGATTTTCGCCAGTCTTATCCCATGCTCCTTGTTATAGGAGTCGACATCCATCTCGATGGGGATGGGCGGTTCAAGGACGAACCCGACAGTGCTTTCGGAATGTCCGAAAGGAACGAGGACACGCATGCCTTCTTGGATGTCATCCTCTTCCGAATAATAGTCAAAAGGGCGGTCTAAAGAGACGACCGCCCTCCCTATCAGGACCTTGACCAGATAGAACATCTTTCTTCTTTAGGGCCTCTTGATGACATAGTCGGGATCGACAGGCTCTCCGGCTTCGACGGCTTCGCAATATTTGATTCTGTTCATGACGGATTGCTTGAAGCGCAATGCTGTCTTGTTGACGGTGTAGTTGGTCAAGACGACATCGTAATCCTTGCGCTTTGCCATCTCGTCCTGACTTTTCTTGATACGCTCGTTGATCTCTTCTTCGCTTTCCGATCCGCGCAGCTTGATGCGCCTTTCCAATTCTTCGATGGAGGGAGGCATCAAGAAGATGGCCAGCGTATACATCCCGCGATATTGGGACATGACTTTTTCGGCTCCGGAAACTTCGATTTCAAGCAGGACGTTCTTTCCCGCCTTCAGGTTTTCTTCGACGAAATCGCGAGGAGTCCCGTATTCGTTATCGCAGTATTCGACGTGTTCGATGAAGCCGTCGCGAGCCAGAATGTTCTGGAAAGTCTGCCTGCTTACGAAGAGATAGTCCTTTCCGTTTTGTTCCTTTGGTCTTTTTGCACGGGTAGTCATGGATACGGAAAAGACGAGATCGAGGTCCTTGTCCCGCATCAATTTTCGTCTTAAGACGCCCTTGCCCACTCCGGAGGGGCCGGAGAGGATGATCAGCAAACCCTGTTTCATTGTTACCGCCTTTCTCGTTAAAACGTGTCGGTGTTACTCATATCTATTTTAACATCAAAAGTCGGAATATTATCCTAAAAACGGTGAATTTTGAACAAAAGAGGCCAATCAAAGAAAGGAATCAAAGGAAAAAGAGGAGAATGCCGATGAATTGAAGTATCGTTCCGGCGAGACAGAAGAGATGGAAGATGAAATGAAAATACCTTTTGAAACGGCCGATGCCATAGAGAATGGCGCCGATGGAATAAGAAATGCCCCCGAAAAGGAAAAGGAGGCAGGGGGCCAATCCGACGGCGTCCAAAAGCCAAGGGAAAAAGAAGATAATAAGCCAACCTATTACAAGATAGAGAAGATTGGAAATTATCTTAACAGCCTTTTTCTGCATCATTGTTGCGTTTAAGACAACGCCGAGAACGGATAACAAGACAACGATGCCGAGAATGATGTAGGAGCCGAGTGGCATCGTGGCAGGAAGCATCAAGACGCAGACAGGGACATAGGTTCCGGCAATCAGGATATAGATCGTGCAGTGGTCGAGAACCTGAAAAACTTTTTTCGCCTTGTTCACTCCCAAGAAATGGTAGATGGAGGACATGGTGTAGAGAAAGAGCATCGAAAAACCATAGACGGCCATACAGATGACGGCTGGAATGGTGTCCTTTCCGCTGACGGCGGCAAAATAGATGCCGACGATCGTTGCTATCAGGGCGAAGGCCCCTCCGACGATATGCGAGATGGCGTTCATCAGTTCCTCTCCCTGTGTATAGACCGGAAGAAGGAGTTCCTTTCTCTTTTTGGAAATCAGTTCCGCCTTCTTCTTTTTCAAGGCTTCCTTTTCTTCGGGAGAGAGGCTTTTTGCCCTTTCTTCTTTCCTCACCTGCCGAATCTCGGCTTTGATCTCCTTAAGAAAAGCCTTTCTTTCCTGGTTCAAGGAGTTCTTCAGCGCCTTGAATTCTTTCTCTTTGTCACGAATCTGTTGTTTGTAGGAAGACACCATCTCTTCCGTTTCGTTTTTCTGAAGTTGTTCTTTTTCCATAATTTTGACCGATTTATTATAGTCGCTCGAGGAAAAGGAGAAACATAAAAATATGTCTTTTTGTCTCGGTTCTTGTACAAGGCGATGGAAAGAGTTCAAGAAAGCGATTACGCCTCCTGTTTATATTGTAAATAGGGGGAGTTAATTAGATAATATATAAGCTTTATTTGTTTTCAATCCGAATAGAAATCATACAAAGGTGATACACATGGGAAACATCTCTTATTTGTTCAAGTCGCTTTATAGCAACAAGGTCATCATCGAAGGAAGAAAGAAGCCGTGGTTCTTTGCGCTCATCTTTTTCATCCTCGGTATTTTCCTGCCTTGGATTCCGACTCTATCCACCGGTTATACCAGCGATCCGTCCTCTTTCATCTCTCAACAGGTCAACTATGAGATCGACAAAGGGTTGACGATGCTCACCGAATCGGTCGGATTCGATGCCGTCACGATCGAGAAGAACGGCGATGGCGAATATTATCTCGATATGGAGGGGCTTTCCGAGGCGACCTTCCAGGAAAGCAACGTCAATACCGGTCTTGAAAGCTGCCAGCAGGAATATGACGGGACAAACGAGAAGAGTCTCGGCATGGGCTTCTATGGAGAAGGCGTCCGCAATCCTGACGAAGGAAAGGGCGAGACCTTCCCTGTCAGTCCCTATATCACGTCCACCGGCACGGAGAGCGGCCTCGGCTTCACCTTCTACTTCGATGCCATGATGATCAACGGGTCCGAGTATCCTTCCATCGACCCTTCCACGGGAGATGAAATGCAGACATCCGACACCGAAACCACGTACGAAGACAATGGAAACACATATTTCCTTCTCGCCTATTACATCCCCGGCCTTGACGTCGCCAGCGAAAAAGGAAGCCAATATTTCATCAATTTCGTTTACTCCGTGATCCTCGATGTCGACAAAGAAGGAAGCAAAATCGAGAATTTCCCGCATTCCTATATCGTTTTCGCCGAGAATGCCTTCAGCCTTGTCACTTATCCCGTCCGCTCCGCCAAGACGAATTCCTACGGCCATTCCTATATGAATGGAGACTTCAATGATGCCGTTTCTCTCGAGAGTCCGGCTTCCGGAACAAGCCTCAAAGCCTTCATGACGAGAAACGGGGATGAGAATGATGATGTGATCGCAAGCCTCAGGGCGTTCTTCCATGACGGACGCAAGCAGTCCACGATCGTTTCTGCCTGGGTCACTTGCGGCATTCTCTCCGCTGTCTATGCCGGCCTCGTCCTTTTGTCTTCCGGCATTCTGATCTTCCTTGCCAAGAGGAAGACTTCCGCTTATCGCGACACCAACTACTGGGAAGCGATCAAGGAGAGCGTCACGTTGGCTTTCACCCCCGCTTTGCTTGCGATGATCGTCGGCTTCTTTGGCGGATCCGAAATGGTCATCGGCGCCCTCGTTCTCTGTATCTTGATGCGTGTCATTTGGATGAACAGCAAGATCTGTCCGCCTACGCCGACGGACAACAAGCCTCTCTATCAGGCGCGTCAGTAAGAAGAGGGGCTCCGAAAGGAGCCCTTTCTTGTCTCTAGGAGGAAAGAAACATGTTGCTTCTCAAAGATATCGTCAAGGAATATCAAATCAAGGACAATAAGCCCGTTCAGGCACTCAAGGGAGTCACCTTGGCTTTTCGCGACACCGGATTTGTGGCTATCCTCGGTCCCTCCGGGTGCGGAAAGACGACGCTTCTGAACATCATAGGCGGCTTGGACAAGTACACCTCCGGCGATGTCATCATCAACGGACAATCGACGACGGGCTATTCCGACAGGGATTGGGATGCCTATCGCAATCGCGAGATCGGCATCGTTTTCCAGAATTACAATCTCATCCCCCATCTGACGATCCTCGGCAATGTCGAGCTTGCCATGACGCTCTCCGGCGTTTCCGCAAAGGAGCGAAGCGAAAGGGCGAAGGAGGCCTTGGAAAAGGTCGGTCTTTCCGAGCAGGTGAACAAGAAACCGAATCAGCTTTCCGGCGGCCAGATGCAACGTGTCGCTTTGGCAAGGGCTCTTGTCAACAAGCCCGATATCATCCTTGCCGACGAGCCGACGGGAGCCCTCGATTCCAAGACGTCTGTCCAGGTCATGGATATCCTCAAAGAAATCAGCAAGACGAAACTTGTCATCACTGTCACCCACAATGAAGAACTGGCGGACAAATATGCCGACAGAATCATTCGCCTTTCCGATGGCCGAATCGTTTCTGATTCCGGCATAGACATTGAAAAAGAGGTTCAGGCTGTCGAACAGGAAAGCCGTCGCCTTGCTGCCGAAAACGCAGGGAAAGTGTCGGAAAAGAGCTTTTTCCATCGCTTCGTCGAAGCCCATTTCAAGCGGGATGCCGCCCATACCTCGATGAGCATGCCGACGGCATTGGGCATTTCTGGAAGGAATCTGTTGACGAAGAAGGCGAAGACCATCATCACGGCGGTTGCGGCCTCGATCGGCATCATCGGCGTCGGCCTTGTCCTCGCCTTGTCAAACGGCTTCTCCAATTATGTCGGCAGGATGGAGCAGGAAACGCTGTCCAAGTTCCCGATGTCCGTCGAAAAATATGGATACAATTTTGTTTCCACCGGCGGTGAGCAGCTTCCTTCCTATCCGGAAGAAGACCAGATCCATGTCGTCGAGCCGTCGACGAGCATGCTCCACACCAACAACATTTCCAAGGAATATATCCAGTATCTGGAGAACATCAACGTCAACGACGAGGAGAAGATATATGCCTCCTTCCGCTACAACTATTCCATCGGAATGCACGTCATCGGTTCTTATCAATCCAATCAAGGGAGAATCTATAGCGCCATCAATACGAGCCAGTCTTCCTTCGTGGAGTCGATGGCCTCCTCGATCATGGGCACCTCCGCCCCGTGGCAGGAACTTCCCGCATCGCAACAGCTCATCTTGGAGCAGTACGACATTCTCGAGGGTGTCTATCCCGGCGAGACTTTCGACGATACGGAAGGCAAGCCCGATCAGGACGAGTTCGGCCTCGTTCTCGTCGTCGACAGCCGAAATTCTCTGTCGACGAATCTGATGCGGCAGCTTGGCCTGGATCCGACGGCGAAGACTTATGATTTCGACGATATCATAGGGCAGGAATTCAAGTATGTCCCGTCCGAGGATTATTATGGGGATCCGATCCCCTATCAGGAATTGGACGAAACGACGGGTGAACTGGTTTCTGTCACGACTCCCGGATTCTTTTTCCGAAAAGATGTGACGATGGACGAGATCGTTTCTGTGATGACGGCCATGGGTCAAGGGGATGAATCTTCTCTTTCGTCCTTCATGGATCTTTTGGATATGCCTTCCGTGGAATATATCAGCGAAAACATTACCCAAATCCTTTCGGATCCGACGGTCTTGCTGCGGCTTGTCACCTTGCAATCCTATCTTGATATAACTTTAGAAGATATACAGAAAATAATTGAGTCTGGAAATATAACAGCTGATGACATTCGTTCTTTTTTCAAGGAAGATGTTCTCTCTGACGAGAATAAGATGAGAGAAGCCGGCGAGGCGCTCTACGATCTTGTCATCGCCATTCGCGACAGCGATCCGCTCAAAGACTATTTCAACAGGCAACTCTATTATTTCGATCCGGCTGACGATCAGGCCAGCCTCAAGAAGCTCTATGAAAGCGACAAAGCCAGAACGTTGAAGATATCCTGCATCCTCAGGCCCAAGAAAACAACATCGATCGGTCTGCTCAACGAAGGCATCTACTATCCCTCGACATTGACGTATCAGACCTTTGCGGACAACAGCGGATCCCCGATCGCCGAGGAATTCAAGAACCATATCGTCTTTGCCCCGAACCAGAACGTGGATTTCCGTTCGGACTTCGGAGACGTCATGGTCTCTTTCCTCGGACAGCAGACGACGGACTGGCCAGAGCTTCTTTCTCTGGTACTCGGCAATTTTTCTCTGACGACTCTCAACATCGTTGGCGATATCTCTCCGATGTCGACGACCGGAGATATCAGCGATTACATGAATGCCAGACTTGAGCTAGGGAGCGATGTCTCTTTTGCGGAAGGAACGGATTTCCTCGATCCTTTGACCTATGCCTCTTTCGTCAGCTCCATCACCATCTATCCTTCCAACTATGATTCCAAGCAATATATCGTCGACTATCTCAACGCCTATAACGAAGGCAAGGATGAAGTCGACAAGATCGTCTATACCGACGTAGGGCAGATTGCGACGGATATGGTCGGCCAAATCGTCCAGGTCATCTCTGCCGTCTTGATCGCTTTTGCATCCATCTCTCTTGTCGTCTCTTCCGTCATGATCGCCATCATCATCTATTCTTCCGTCATAGAAAGAACGAAAGAAATCGGAATCCTCCGCTCGATCGGTGCCAGGAAAAAAGATGTCAGCCGCCTTTTCAAGGCGGAGGCCGTCATCATCGGCTTCCTCTCTGGCCTCATCGGCATCGTCTTCACCTATATTGTCTCCCTTCCGATATCGGCTATACTCAACATGAATTTCCCTGAAGTGGAATTGGGACAGATCGCCTTCCTCAATCCCCTTCATGCCTTGATACTTCTTCTTGTCTCCGTCATCCTCACCTATGTCGCTTCCTTGGTTCCTTCCCGCATCGCGGCGAAGAAGGACCCCGTTACGTGCTTGAGGACAGAATGATATGGAAAAGATGGGCAAAGAGTTTCTCTCCAAATTCCGTGAATCGGCATTCTCGATCCTGCCGATCTTCGTTTTGATCATCGTTTTGAATTTCGCTTCCGTAAGTTTCCGTCTGGACGAAGGAACCTTGGCCGGGCCGACGTTCGTCTCCTTTGTCATCTCGGCCATCCCTTTGCTTTTGGGCATGACTCTTTTCAACATGGGGGCGGAAAAGGCTATGGGGAAGATAGGAGAGGTCGTCGGGACGACCTTGACGAAGAAGAAATCCCTCGTGCTTCTTGCCGTCATCGCCGTTCTTCTCGGCACTCTCATGACGATTGCGGAACCGGATCTGACGGTCCTTTCGCAAAGGCTTTTGCCTTCCGGGCCGAACTGGCTTCTTGTCGCCATTGCCGCCATCGGCGTCGGTGTCATGCTTGCCGTCGCCGTCGTTCGCGTCATCCTTCAGAAGTCCATCAAGATCTGGCTTGTCATCGCCTTCGGTCTCGTCTTTGCCTTGGGGTGCATGGCCGATCCGGACTTCTTCCCTATCGTCTTTGATTCAGGCGGAGCCACGACAAGTGCCATTTCTTCGCCCTTCATCATCGCCTTCGGCGTCGGTGTCGCCTCCGTTCGCGGTGGAAAGAACGCCGAGGACGATTCTTTTGGCTATGCCGGATTGTGCTCTCTCGGCCCCCTTATCTCCGTCATGCTTTTGGGCATTTTCCTGGACAAGAACTTCATTCTAGAGAACCTCGGCAAGGAAATGTCTTCGATGACAAGCTCCCTCGACAGTTTTGCGGCGATCGGACCTTTCTATGCCGAACAGACGGTCTCCGCCATTCTGGACGTCACACTCTCCATCCTTCCGATCGTCGTGTTCTTCTTTGTATACAACTTCTTTCTGAAACTTCGCGGAAAGGAACTGCTCTCTATCGTCATCGGCCTCATCTATACCTATATCGGTCTTGTCATATTCCTTCTCGGAGCCAATTCCGGTTTCATCCCTGTCGCCACCGCCTTGGGGAGCAATTTCGTCCATGTCGACGAATGGATTTTCATTCTCTTTGCTTTTGTCATCGGATGCTTGATCATCATCGCCGAACCGGCCGTCCATGTTCTTGCAGACCAAGTTGCGGAAGTCACAAGCGGTACGATTCGAAAAGGCCAAGTCTTTTTGTTCTTGGCTATAGGAACCGGTGTTTCCGTTCTTCTCAATGTCATTCGAGTTGTTTATAACATCAACTTGATTTATTTCGTTGCGACGATCTATATCGTCGGATTCGTCTTGGCTTTCGTCGTTCCGGATATCTATGTCGCCATCGCTTTCGATTCCACCGGTGTCGCGACAGGCACTTTGTCTTCCTGCTTCCTTTTGCCCCTGTTCATCGGATTCGTCAACCTTTCTTCCGGCGGCGATGTCGAGTCCGTGTTGAGGGAAGGCTTCGGCATCATCGGCATGATATCGACGATGCCTGTCATCGCCATCGAATCCCTCGGCCTCTATGGCATGATAAAGAACAAGGTGAACTACAACAAGGCTCTCAAGAAGGTCAAGGAGCCCGACGACAGCCAGGTCATCCATCTTCCTGTCCCCAGTCAAGACGACGAATGCATGAAGGCAGGTATCTGATATGTTCGAAAAACTGAAAAATCTTTGTCGAAAGAGAAGCGAAAGAGTCGTGGAAAGAAAGGCGGCAAAGCCTTTGCCACCGTTCGAAGAGAGGGAAAAGGTTCATCCGCTTTCCTTGGTCGTGACGATCGTCGACAGGCACCAGGCCGATTTCTTCTTGAATGCCTATCGTGAAATCGGCGTCTCCCTTTCGATGGTCCTGTACGCCCATTCCATGCCTCCCGAAGAGATCGTCCAGCTGCTTGGGGCCGAATCGACGAAAAAGGACATCATCCTGACGGTGGCAAGGGAAGAATATGTCAAACCGATGCTGACCAGGGCGAAAGCCAGGTTCCGGATATCCAAGGCGAGCAAGGGCATCGCCTTTGCCTGTCCTATCGATGCCGTCTCCGGAATCGCTGTCTACAAGTTCCTCTCCGATCAGAACAAAAACGTGAGGATAAACGAAAATGGAAAACAGAAATGACAAATTCGACCTGCTTATCTGCATCGTCAACAAAGGCACGACGGACTTGGTCATGAATGCGGCCAGGAAGGCCGGTGCGACAGGGGGGACGATTGCCGTCGCCAGGGGAACGGGAAATCCGGATCTCGCCAAATTCTATGGCTTGGCCATACAGCCCGAGAAGGAAATGGTCTTTATCGTCGTTAAGAAGGAAGTCAAGGATGCCGTCATGAAAGCCGTCTATGACGAGGCCGGTATTGACACGACGGGACAGGGAATCCTTTTCTCTCTTCCGATCACCGAGGCTGTCGGCCTCGACCCCATCGTCAAAGCCGAAGAGGAGAAGGACGAAGAGAATATCGAAAAATAGCAAGTATTCTTTTTTGAAGAGATGAAAGGCTTTCTGGTTGAGAAAGCAAAGATGGCGGAGCTTGTCGCTTGAAGGAAGAGTGACGAAGGCAGAAGAAACTGCCCAATATAGAAGGAAAAATTTTGTATATATGTTTTTTTATTATATATATAGGATTTGAAAGCGCTTCCTTTTGCTTTGGGGGAGAAGAGTTTCTTTCTTCTTTTCTTCTGAAATCAATCAAAAAATGTCAAAAAAAGCAAAAAATAACTATAATTTCTTAAAAAAGAGACAAAAAATTGAATTTAACTCCGTTTTCCTCTTTTGTTGCATTGGAATAAGGCTTCCTTAAAATTAATCTTGCGATTTTTTTGGAGGTCAAAGCAATATGAAAAAATTAGCTAGACTTGCTTCCTTCGCAACGCTTTTGGCCTTTGGAGCCTTGACGACGGCCGCTTCGCCGGTCCAGTTGCCAGGCACAGAGGATGCCGAAAAGCAAACCTACATCGTTACGCTCGGAGCCAATCCCGGCGTCAATGGTGACAAGGCCCGTAGCAAGGTTCTTAACGAACTTGCCTACAAGTTGCCCGAGGAAAGCTATGACATCACCGCTGAGTATGATACGGTCCTCAACGGATTTGCTGTCGAAACGTATCCGGAATGCGTCGAAGTGATCGAAAACGTCACTGGCGTGGATTCCGTCACGATTGAGCATCGTTATGCTGCGCCGCAAACAGCCGATGCCACGGCCAGCACGACAAGTCTTGTCGGTGATTTTGCCGAGGCCAAGCTTGGCAACTATTCCGCCGAGACCATCGATGCCACGACTAGCGACATCAATAGCGCCATCGCTGCCAGAGGCGGAGATTCCGAAGCCCAGCTCGGTAAGGGAATCACCATCGGTATCATCGATACCGGTTTGATCCTCAACCAGGTCGAAGGGTCGCAGGAAAGAAACACGACCGTTTCCAATGCCGCCAATGCCGGAAAAACCCTCAACCCGGCAGCCTTCCAGGATCTCCCCGATGAAGAGGGCTATGATGTCTTGACCACGGATGCCATCGATGCGGCCGGTCTTGGCCATGCTTATCAGCGCTATGGCAACAAGATCGCTTTTGCCTACGACTATGACGGAAACGGAGACGACAATGTCAATCCTGATCCGGAAGCTGGAAATCACGGAACCCATGTCGCTTCTCTTGCCGCTTCCAATGGCGAAGCTTTCAAAGGTATTGCCCCCAATGCCCAGCTTGCCGTCATGAAGGTCTTCCCGGACAACGCTTCCGGCGCTGGAGACAAGGCCATCATCGCCGCTCTCAACGATGCCGCCAAGCTGAAGCTTGACATCGTCAACCTGTCTCTCGGAACGGACCTCATCGATAGCGGGGACAATGCATCGTCCACGACCTATCAGGCTATTCAGGGTGCCGTTGATGCCGGTGTCATCGTCAACTATGCCGCCGGTAATGCCGGAAAGTCTTCCTTCTCCTCTTCTCAGGGCTATAGCGACTTCACCACCGACACCACCGAACCGAGCATCCTCGGCAGCTCTTCTCTCTTTGACGAGAGAGCCAACATCGTCGCTTCTTCCAACCCCGAAAAGGCCTTCTTCAACTCCATCGTCACTGTCGGCGACAGCGTCATCTCTTACGATGACCAGGTCGTCAACAAAGAAGGAAGCTCTTTGAGCTATGATTTCCAGCATCCGTTGACGGAGCTTCTCGAGAGTGATTACAACACCAATGACGGATCCTTCAAGTTCCTGCGCGTCGGCGGCTATGGTACCAACTCCGATTATGAGGCGGCCATCCAGGCTAACGGCGGACTCTTCGAAGGTAAGTTGAGCAACAAGACGGATGGTTATGTTGCCGTCATCGATCGTGGAAACACGACGTTCCAGTCCAAGGCTCAGGCTGCGGAAAATGCCGGTGCCATCGCTCTTATCGTCATCAACGACAATCCTTCCGTCACCTTCAACTTCAGCTTCGACTTCAACGATTACAATCCGACGATTCCTATCGTCCTCGTTTATCAGAGCTTGGGTCCCGTCTTCGGTGCGGTCAATTCCACCGGAGAGCTTTCCATCGCCCAGAATTCCGTCGAGAACGCTCCGGACGGCAATATCTTCTCCTCCTTCTCCTCCGACGGACCGAGCTATGACCTCGATCTTGCCCCGACCGTTTCTGCTCCGGGTTCTGCCGTCATCGGCGCCATCAGCGCGGATATCACGGGCACAACTTCCGGCATTGTCGGCTATGACAATCTGAGCGGTACCTCCATGGCCACACCGAACTTCAGCGGTGCCCTCGCCTCCATCCTTTCCGAAAAGAAGCCGGCCAACGGCGGTTCCCTTGCTGCCACCGACGATGCGGCTTTCGCTCAGTACAAGAAGCTTGTCTCCTCGATGGCCATGGCCTCTGCCGATCCCGTCTATGACACCACCGGCAAAGTTTATGCCTCTCCGAGAATTCAGGGCGCCGGAAACATCAACGTTCACGACACCCTTCTCAACGAGTCCTACCTGACCACCAAGGTCACGGACTACAACGCGGATGCCTGGAATTCCGTCGGCACGGAAGTCGCCAAGGTCGAGCTGAAGAATGCCGGCTCGCTCAAGACGGATCTTTCCAAGTCGAACGAAGCCTATATCGAGTTCGAGTACACCGTCCACAACAATAGCGACCAGTCCAAGACCTACAAGCCCAACATCAGCCTCATGGTTCCTGAGCTTCGCGTCCAGATCACGCAATCCGAGTACGATGACAACCTCGCCAACGATCCTACCCAGGTCGAGGACATCCCTCTCAACCTTCCCAACACGGTGACGATGTCCGTCAACGATACGGTTATCGATGTCTCCGACAGGCAGCCTACCGGAACCGTCACTGTCGGTGCCGGATCCACTGCCACCGGAACGATCAAGATGCGTATCGACGACGTCAAGGTCGATCGGGACTTCGTCGAGGCCGATGCGGAAGGAAATCATGAAGTTCCTTCCTTCCACGGCACCCTTCGCGAGTACTTCAACAAGTATTTCAACTATGAGGGCGGTGCCGGCGGAAGCTTCATCGAAGGCTTCCTGACTCTGCAGGAAACCAGCGACGATACCGAAAGAGGCGAGCAGAACCTCAGCATGCCCTATCTCGGCTTCTACGGCGACTACACCAAGGGCGAGGCTGTCGAACCCTTCGAATTCGAAAAGCAGGATGGTCATCTCTATACTTCCGAGATGATCGACACCTATATGCAGCATCACTCCTCTAGAGAGATTCAGAGAGAGAATGCCTACACCGGTTCTACCCTCTCTGCCACCGACAGCTTTGAGAGCAGTGACATCACGAAGATCGGTGATATGAGATCTTCCGGCAGAGCCGATGGCGCCAACTATCTCTCCGTCGAAGGCCCCGAGGCCGGAACCATCTATGCCGGTGCCCCCGACGTCTCCGATGTCCTCGCCGCTTCCTTCTTCGTCAATCGTTCCGTCACCGCCAGCTCTTGGACCATCCGCCAGAACGGCGCCGTCAAGAAGACGGGAGTCTTGGATGACTATACTTCCGATGGCAACTACGCCAGCAGCACTCTCTATCGCTCCGTTCTTCAGATGGCTCGTTCCGGAAACAGCTACACGCTTCATAGAGCCTATGCTGCCATCGACCTCTCCTCTCTTCCCGAAGGTGATGACTATACGCTCGAGTTCAGCTTCACTCTCCGCGCCGATCCGAACACCACGCAGAAGAAGAGCTATGATCTTGTCATCGACAAGACCGCTCCGGAGCTTGTCTCCACGGAATACAAGGAGAGCTCCACAGGCAGGACGCAGCTCGTCGTGACCAATCGCGGCGGTGCGGCGGCAGCTTCCTATGGTGTCAGCGTCAACAACCAGATCCGAGAAGTTCCCACGGCTGTTGAAGGAGAAGAGGATCTCTATCAGCTCACCATCACTATGACCGATGCCATGTTGTCGGCCGACAAGATCGTCGTCACCTTCCGTGACTATGCCAACAACTCCTCCACTTACATCCTCCATCCTCAATCCCTCGGAGTCCAGGTCTATGGCGAGGGTCTCACTGCCGATAATTACTTCTGGTTCGACTTGGTCAACTCCGGAGAGGGCAGCTACACCTACTCCTTCACTCTCGTTGACAAGGATGGAAACCCTGTTTCCGACTTCGACTCCGAAATCACAATGAGCATCTATGTCGGCAAGGACCTCGATCTCGACGAACAGATCACGATCAGCATCAACGGCGAGAATGTCGAGGCCACCTATGATGTCGCTACCGGAAACGTCACCTTCAGTTTCATTCCGACCGATGGCGTCGCCGACATCACCATTCCTTTCGAACCTCAGAACCCGACTCCTCTTCCTGGTGAAGAGCCGGATCCGGAGCCGACCCCCGACCCGGATCCCGATCCCGATCCGGACCCGACTCCTGATCCTGATCCCGACCCGAACCCGGATCCGGAACCGAATCCCGACCCGGAGCCGACTCAGCCTAGCGAAGGATTGCAGGGTTGGCAGATCGCTTTGATCGCCGTCGGCGCCATCCTTGGCGTCGCCGTCATCGGCGGTGTTGTCTTCTTCCTCATTAAGAAGAAAAAGTAAGGCGTCTAACAGTTAGCAAGAGCCTCGGCTTTTCCCCGGGGCTTTTGCTGCTTAGATGATGGTCAAAATATCATGTTGCTTCTGCCCAAATCCAAGAAAACAATCCTCAGCTGGGCCATCGCCGTCGTGCTCCCGGCCATCGTCATCCCCCCTGTCGCATGCTGCACGACCTTCGGACTGAGCAATTCCTTCCTCATCCCCGGCGTGGTCTATGTCGCCGGCGTCGTCCTCGTCTGGGTGACGCGTTGCGGTGTCTTCGATACGTTTGCCTTCCAATTCTCCAACTTCCTTTATTCCTGGCTTCGCCATTCCCCGAAGAAATACGACAATCTGCCTCAATACAAGGAGATCAAGGAGGAAAAAAGAAGGCTCAATCCCGCCCCCTATCTTCCATTTGCCATCATCGGGGCCCTGTTGGTTATTTTGGCTATCATCTTTGCATTTGTTAAAATCTAGATCAGAGAAGAAATGTTGCCATATCAAAAATATTAGGAGGATCTAAAACATGAAAAAGAAAGCAAGACTTGTCATGCTCGTTGCGATCGGCTCCATCGGTCTGCTCGCTTCCTGCCACAATGACCCCAGCTCCCCCACCCTTCCTAGCGGAAACGGAAGCGGAACCGGAGGAAGCAACACTTCGACCCCCGGACCTGTCAGCAACAGCTACTATCTCCAGTTCAAAGGACAGGAAGTCGTTTCCGGAAGCACCGTGGATGTCGATGTCCACGATCAGACGGCAAAGCTTTTCGCTTACCTCGACGACGGAAACGAAGCTTCCGTCACGTATTCTTCCAGCGACGACAAAGTCATCAAGATCGATGCCAACAGCGGCATGATGGATGTCCTCAAGGCCGGAACGGCGACGATCACTGTCACCAACAGCGACGACGAGACGCAGACGGTCATCTTCAATGCCGTCGACACGGTAACCGCCAGCGGCGCCCAGTCCTACGCCTCTGCCTCTTTCGAGGAGAAGGCCAACATCCTCGGTGTCCTGGAGGATTATGCCGTCGAGAACTATCTCACCGGCATCACCCTGTTCTCTAACGGCGGCTATGTCGTCTATAACAGCCGCTATGTCCCGACGCCGAGCACTTACGTTTCCGGCTACGGCTGGGGAACGATGAAGGAAGGAAAACTCACCAAGGACAGCGATGACACCACGACCGGCCATCCCAACTATTATCATTCCGGAACGGTTTCCCTTTTCTCTCATGCCAACGCCATGGATGCCTCCGGTTCCGATGTCTCCGATCTTTCCAGCTATCTGACGGCTTCCTACTATTCCACGCGCCTCAACGCAACCAACGACGGTTATGAATGGTATCCTAGCCTCGCCACGCAGGAAGCCCCTGTCGCTGTCGATGAAAAAGGCAATATCATCGACACAAACGATGGCACGCTCAACAGAAGATGGCGTATCTATGTCCGCACCGGCGACAATGCCCCCGTCTATCGGACGGCATCGACGATGAGCAACATCCTCTCCTTCAACAAGAGAAAAGTCGTCCTTGAAGACTACCTTACTCCTTTCCGTTTCATGCTGACCAACTACAACGGCCAGTACAGAGGAACGGAACTCACCGATGGTATCTCCGGTATCACGGATGCCTCTTCCTACTTCAACCAGACCTCCCATGCTCCCAGCAACGGGGCTCTCTACGATTCCGCGACCTGGAATGCCGTCATGGGCAATTCTGATAGCGCCGACAAGCTCAACGCCGACGGCGAGAGAGGAAGCCTCATCACCGGAACGGATTCGACGGGCGACTACATTGAGTTCAACCTCCTTGCCCCTTGCACCCAGTTCTATGCCATGTACTACCTTTCCAGTTCCCTCTATTCGCCTCTTCCGATGGACTTCATCAAGGAATGGGGCGCCAACGGACTTGGAAAGTCTCCGAACGGCAGAACGCCTGTCGACAGCTGGCTTTCCGTCGGGCCCTACTATATCCAGCAATGGTCGAGCGGAAAGCAGATTTCCCTCGCCAGAAACGATGACTTCTATGAGTACAAGGAAGGCTTCACCCTCAACGACGGAACGACCCGCAGACAGCCCTACCAGATCCCCGGCTTCGACTTCGTCGCCTGCGAAGACGCTTCTGCCTTGCAGAGCCGTTTCGAGACCGGCGTCATCGATTCCTATGCTCCGGACAAGAACACTCTCGACGAATACAGTTCCGGCAGCGGCCATACCAACCTTGTCGACTGGAATCGTTTCCAAACCGAGGGCGACGGCACCTTCAAGCTCAACGTCAACGCCATGACCCAGGAACAGTGGGATGAAAGGTTCGGACCCAACGGATCCGTCCTTGCCCACACCGGCGAGAGATGGGAATGCAAGCCCTACATGAGCAACTACCATTTCCTCGACTTCCTCAGCTTCTCGCTCGACAGACAGACCATCTGCGCCAACAGAGGAACGCAGCCGACCCAGGACTACTTCTCCAACAACTACCTCATCGATCCGGTCAACGGCGTCTCCTACAATTCCACCGATGCCCACAAGGCCGTCCTCGCCGATCGCTACAACAGTACCTACGGCTACAATCTCGATGCCGCCTATGATGCTCTTCGCGAAGCGATCACGGGAGAAGGCGGATTCAACGAAATGGCCAGCAAGGGCTTGCTCCACGCCGGTTCGGGAGCCAACCCCGGCACTAGAGAGAATCCTTGGCTGATCACCATCGACATGTACTGGATGAACACCGATGACGTCCTCAATTACGGCGATGTCTTCAACAGCATCGAGACGGCCTTCAAGACCCTCGTCGATGAAGAATTCGCCGGTATGTTCAAGCTCGACATCCAGCAGCATCCTGGCGAAGGCGACTACAATGCCGTCTATGACCGTATGAAGGAAGGCATGTTCGATCTCGGCTTCGGCGCCGTCACCGGAAACGACCTCAACCCCGTCAATTTCATGGAAGTTCTCAAGTCCGACAACTCTTCCGACTTCACCTTGAACTGGGGACCGGACACCTCCAAGAAGTCCGACGATATCGTCTATGACGGAAAGACTTGGTCCTATGACGCCCTCTGGCAGGCTGCCGACACGGTCGCTGCCGTTTCCAACGACGGAGAACTCGCCCAGCTCGACAACATCTCCACGGGAGCCCTCATCGCCGGAACCAGCGAGAGATACCAATCCATCTCCGGAAACAGCTCCGCCAACGGCGAGGCGACCTATCGTCTCTCTCTTGATACCCTCATTCAGGGCGGTGCCCTCCGCAACAGCATCATCATCGCCGTCAACAACGGTTCCCACTCCGTCGAATACGGCATCGACGATCTGAATCTCGACAGCAACAACGCCTTCACTCTCACCATCGGCTCCGAATTCAACACGACCGAGGTCGATGACGAGAATAGCGGTGTCGTCACCACCGTGGAGAGTCCTGTCGTCTCCGTCATCGTCACCTTCCAGATCACGGTCGGCGACATGACCTATGATTCCTCCAGCAGCATCTCCCTGTCCTCTTGGTACGGTATCCATAGCGCCAACGACTGATAGGCATCGGAAAAGCGTAAGATGCCTTATCTACTCAAGTATTCGCTGAAGCGTATCGCTTTGGCTCTCATCACGGCATTCATCATCCTGACGATCACATTCTTCTTGGTCAAGATGCTCCCCGATCCCGCCATCTCCGGAAACACGGAGGCCCAGGTCGCGTTCTGCCGCGACCAGGTCTCCCTTGGCTATTATTTCCAGAGTTCTGTTCCTTTGACGGGCTATGGCGAGACGATCATCCCGCCTTACATGGATCCGCAAGGAAACATGTTCTACTTCTATCGTGAACCTTTGGTGAAACAATACGGCGTCTGGCTCAAAGGAATCTTCACGCAGTGGAGCTGGGGCGTCTCTTCCATCATCCAGCCCGAGACGGATGCCATCGTCATCATCGCCGAGAGGTTGAAGCCGACCGTTCTCATCAACGTCTTCGCCCTTCTGCTTTCCGTCCCGCTGGGATTCCTCTTCGGCATCATCGCCGCCCTCAACAAGAACAAGCCCGTCGACCACGTCATCTCCACCCTCGTCATGGTCTTCATCTCCGTTCCTTCCTTCGTCATCATCTCCCTTCTCATCCTCATCTTCGGATACAACCTCCACGCCCTGCCGATGATGTGGCCTTCTTCCGAGAACCCCACCATCGCCCAATATGCCTCGGCGATGATCATACCGGTCCTGTCGCTGATGTTCGGCACGATTGCGACGTTCACCCGCTATACGCGCGCCGAGCTGTGCGAAGTCATGTCCTCCGAATTCCTTCTTCTCGCCAGGACGAAGGGACTCAACAAGAGGCAGTGCGTCACCAAGCACGCCCTTCGAAACTCCATGGTTCCTCTCGTCCCGATGATCATCGGACAGTTCATCGGCATCCTCTCCGGCTCGATGGTCCTGGAAAACATCTACACCATCCCCGGAATCGGAAGCCTCTTCGTCACCGCCATCAACAAGCGCGACTATAACGTCCTGATGGTCGACATGACCGTCTTCACGATCATCGGACTTCTGGCCAACCTTCTCGTCGACCTGAGCTATGGTATCGTCGATCCTCGCATCCGTATGGGAGCCAAAGCCGCATGAACGAATCAAACGAAAACAAGGACCTCTTCGAATTCACCGACGAAGAAAAGAACACCGTCGTCGAATATCGGGCCGGCGAGGAAGCCCCTCTTGCCGATGGTGTTTCGGAAGCCGATTTCGGATTCGTCCAGCAGGACAAGAGCATCCACGACGTCAAGTTCACGACCAAGCCTACGACCTTCTTCCGCGATGCCATGCGCCGTTTTGCCAAGAACCGTTCCTCCGTCGCCGGCGGCATCATCCTGGGCATCCTTTTCATCCTTGCCTTCATCCTTCCTATCGAAGGTGTCTTGCCTTATGACGTCCAGAGCGTCCACAATTACGAAGGCAGCCTTCCCCCGAAGGTCTTCAATGTCGGGACGGGATTCTGGGACGGTACTCGTACCTACACCAACCAGGCTCTTCCTTATGATTCCACGACGAACGAATGGGTCGGAAACTATCCCGAAGCGGCCCTGATCAGCGTCGACAATGTCCGTCAAAGCTATGCCGACGTCTTGACGGAGGACGGAACGGGCGGCTATGTCGCTCTCGTCCGCGATGCCAACCCCAAGCTCGAGGAAGGCGAAACGACATCCGTCGTCGGAGGCTATCTCTATTCCTATGCTTATACCTATGATCTCCAGAACACCTATACCATCTCCTATACGCTCGGCTGGCGTGACGAAGCGGATACCATCCAACCGAAATATGACATTCTCTTCCGTATCGGCAACACGTTCTATCCTTTGACTGACTACAGCCTCTCCTATGGCGAACTCGGTGCGAAGGACAATGCCGAAATGACCGTCGCCCCCTATGCGACGGAGGAACTCAACCTCACCGATCTGCTCCTCAATTGCGAGGCGCTCATGGAAGACTATCCCGACGCGACGACATTGAACGGCAACGTCGGATTCTGCTTCCAAGAGGATGCCGACAATGCGACGGCGCTCTATCTTCACGATTTCACCATCACGTCCACCAGCGAGTCCTCCCGTGAGCAGGCCCAGATGCGCAATCGCTCCTTCAGCGATGCCACGGAGCTTCTCAACAGGCCTCAGAGGACGTCCGGAAACCAATACAACACCGGTTATTGGGCCGGAAACGGCAGCACGGGTCTTTTCCCCGCCGATTCCCTTTCCACCCGTTGCGACATCACCTATGACATGTATGAAGCCGTCTATGGCTATCGGACCGATCTGCCTGCCCTCAATTATTCCGTCATGCAAGGGTGGATCGACAAGGGCTATGTCACCTATACCGCCGGCGATCCCGAGTCCTTCTCTATCACACAGGAAGGCGAGGCTTCCGGTGAAGTCTATGTCCGCAAGGTCATCAGCGATACGCCCGATGGCGCAACAAGAAACCTCCAATGCGAGATGCTGACATGGAAGTGGCTCGGCTATGACGAGATGCCGATCCATGTCTTCGGAACCGATCCCGACGGAAGGGACATCCTCAAGTATTCCTTCGAGGGTCTGAGAAACTCCCTCCTCATCGGTATCGCCGTCGCCATCATCAACATCTTCATCGGTGTCGTCTGGGGATCCATCTCCGGCTACTTCGGCGGCAAGGTCGATTTGACGATGGAAAGAATCGTCGACATCCTCGCCGGCATTCCTTGGATCGTCCTCATGACCGTTCTTTGCATCAAGCTGGGACAGACGTTCTTCGTCTTCATCCTCGCTCTCACTCTCACCGGCTGGATCGGGACCGAATCCATCACGCGTTCGCAATTCTATCGATACCGAGGACGAGAATACGTCCTAGCATCGAAGACGTTGGGCGCCAAGGCACCGCGGCTCATCTTCCGTCACATCCTCCCCAACGCCATCGGCACCATCGTCACCTCTTCCGTCCTCATCATTCCGTCCGTCATCTTCAACGAAGCGACAATTTCCTATCTCGGCTTGGGCTTCCAGGGCATGTCGTCCTTGGGCGTCATCCTCTCGAGATATCAGGACACGTTGCGGCAATTCCCCTATCAGCTTGCCGTCCCGGCCATCATCATCGCCTTGCTGATGATCTGCTTCAACCTGTTCGGAAATGGTCTGAGAGACGCTTTCAACCCGTCTCTGAAAGGAACCGACTGATATGGCCAACGAAAAACAGGAAACGGTCCTTTCCGTTCAGAATCTCAAGGTCTCCTTCAAGACGGACGACGGACTCGTCCATGCCGTTCGCGGCGTCTCCTTCGATCTCCATCGCGGCGAGACGCTTTGCATCGTCGGCGAGTCGGGCTCCGGAAAGTCCGTCACGTCCAAGACCATCATGGGCATCCTTCCTGCCTCCGCCATCATCGAGGACGGCCACGTCCTCTATGAAGGGGAGGATCTCACGAAGGTCGCCGAAAGCGAATTCCATCGTATCCGCGGCCACAAGATCGGCATGATCTTCCAGGATCCCCTTTCTTCCCTCAACCCCATCAAGAAGGTCGGAAAGCAGATCACCGAAGCCATGCTCGTCGAGAAGGATCGCATCAAGGTCTATCGCGAGAAGCTCATCTCCAAGGAGCAGGCTGCCTACAACAACAGGAAGGTCCGTCTCCAGAGCGAGATCAAGAGGGCCCAGAATCTCATCGATTCTTCCGATTCTTTCTACGAAGACAGGATCACGGCGCTTCAGAACGAGCTTCATAGCGCTGAGGAGAAGCTCCTTCTCATGAAGAAGGACGATCCTCTGCTTTCCAAGCAGAAGGAGATCGTCGATTCGCTTTCCAAGAAGACGAAGACGGAGATCGCCGCTCTTCGTGCCGAGAAGAAGGTCAAGCACAAAGAAAAGGTCCTTGAAAGCAAGGACATCGTCAAGAAGGCCAAGGCCGACTATCATAAGGACGCCCCGGCTTTGAAGAATGCCCTCAAGGCCAGAAAGAAGGAAGCCGCTGTCGAGGCCAGAAAATACAAGGCCGAGCAGATCGAGCTTTACCGCAACAAGAAGGCGGAACTCGCATCGGAGAAGACCAAGGCTGTCGGCGAGAAGGAAAAGGCTCTTGCCGAGGCCGTCCGCGCCAGCAAGACGGCGGCGAGCAAGGTCATCGCCGAAGAAGAGATCGCCCTCAAGAAAGAGGAGCTCAACGCCTGCGTTGCCCTCTATGAGGAAAAGGAAAAGGATCTGGAGAGGAAATACACCGCCAACATCCGCCTGACCAGAAAGGCCGCCAAGGCGCGGGCCATCGAGGTCATGCGCGAGGTCGGCATTCCCCAACCGGAGGTCCGCTTCAATCAATATCCTTTCGAATTCTCCGGCGGCATGCGTCAGAGAATCGTCATCGCCATCGCCTTGACCGCCAATCCGGAAATCCTCATCTGCGACGAGCCGACCACGGCCTTGGACGTCACCATCCAGGCGCAGATCCTCGAGCTGATCAACAGGCTCAAGAAAGAGCGCAACATGTCCATCATCTTCATCACCCATGACTTGGGCGTCGTCGCCAACATGGCCGACAGGGTCGCCGTCATGTATGCCGGAAAGATCGTGGAGGTCGGCGCCGTCGACGAGATCTTCTACGACCCCAAGCATCCCTATACGTGGGCTCTTCTCTCCTCCATCCCCGATCTCGATTCCAAGGAAAGCCTCGAAGCCATCCCCGGAACGCCCCCCTATCTTCTCAATCCTCCCAAGGGCGATGCCTTCGCCGCCAGAAACAAGTATGCCTTGGCGATCGACTTCAAGGAGGAGCCGCCCTTCTTCAAGGTCACCGACACCCATTATGCCGCGACGTGGCTTTTGGACAAGAGAGCGCCGAAGGCCGAACCCCCGAAGATCGTCACCAAGAGAATCCGGGCTTCTCTAGAAAGGGCAGGTATCCAGAATGAGCCAGAAGATTAATCCCCTGAAGCGCATCCTGACCGCCGGCCTTGAAAAGCATATGGACACCCACGGGGTCTCCTACAAGAGGGATCTCGTCGCCAAGGATGTCATCCTCTCCGTTCGTCATCTGAAGATGTTCTTCCCGATGGGAGAAGGCAAGAAGCTCAAGGCCGTCCACGACATCTCCTTCGATGTGAAGAAAGGCGAATGCTTCGGCCTCGTCGGCGAATCCGGTTGCGGAAAGACCACGACAGGAAGAAGCATCATCCGTCTCTATGACATCACCTCCGGCTCCATCTACTTCAAGGGTTTCCGCATCAATGCCGGAAGCCGTTGGAACGAGAAGGAGATCAAGTGGTCCAAGATCAAGGGCAAGGCCCGGATCAAAGAACTCGAGCAGGAGATGAAGAACGAGATCTCCGAGATGGATACGACCGATACCCTCGAAGCCAAGCAGGAAATCGAGAAGGTGAAGGCTTCCTATGCCGAGAAGATCCAGGCCATCGAGGAGAAGATCGCCAGGACGAAGGTCGAGCAGAAGGAGAAGATCCGTCGCATCAAGTATGACAACGCCCATGTCGATCCCAAGCTTCTGACCAAGATGCAGATGATCTTCCAGGATCCGATCGATTCCCTCGACCCCCGTATGACGGTCGAGGACATCATCCAGGAAGGTCTGAAGATCCGTGGCTTCCGCAACAAGCGGGAGAACCACAGGAAAGCCTGCGAAGTCTTGGAGGAGGTCGGATTGATTCCCGACTATTGCTCCCGCTATCCCAATGAGTTCTCCGGCGGCCAGAGACAGAGAATCGGCATCGCCAGAGCCCTCATCATGGATCCGGAGTTCCTCATCTGCGACGAACCCATCTCCGCCCTCGATGTCTCTATCCGTGCCCAGATCATCAATCTGCTCAACAACTTGAAGAAAGAAAGAGGCCTCACCATCATGTTCATCGCCCATGACCTTTCCGTCGTCAAATACTTCTGCGACCGCATCGCCGTCATGTACTTCGGCGAGATGGTCGAAATGGCTTCTTCCGACGAGCTCTTCGCCCACCCTCTCCATCCCTATACGAGGGCCCTTCTCTCCGCCATCCCCAAGCCTGACCCGATCAGCGAGAAGAAGAGGAAGAGAATCCTTTACAATCCGGCTCTCGAGCATGACTACTCCAAAGAGAAGCCGACCTTCCAGGAGATTGTGCCGGGCCATTTCGTCCTTGCCAACACCGAGGAGATGGCCAAGTACCGCGATCTCATGAAGGAAGAGGATATCGCCAACGCCAAGAAGGAAGAAGAAGCGAGAAGAATCGGACTGTAGCAATCATCGGCAAGAGGGAATGAAAGAGCTTTCATCGCGAGAAATCGTGAATTCTCTTCATTCCCTCTTGCAGTTAAGAAATGTCTAAAATCCGATAAAATCCGACAATTTCAGAAAATTTGTTTCGAAAATACGTTTATAAAGACCTCTATTCCTCAATTTTGTCGCTATGGCTTTTGATTTTGGCCTTAAAGATAATAAATAGGCTTTCAGCGATTCATTTTGGAGGTAAAAACCAATGAAAAAGAAACTTTTGCTCAGTATCGCCGCGCTAGCACTCGTCGCAGTCGGCGTTACGGGATGCCAGAACGATCCCAGCAGCAGCCTGCCGCCCAGCAGTGTCCAGCCTTCCACCAATCCGCCCAGCAGCGTCGAGCCTTCCACCCCTGCTCCGTCCACGCCGTCCTATCCGGAAGCGACCGTCAAGCTCAACCAGACGGCCATCACCATCGAGGTCGGGCAGAGAGCTACCATCCGTGCCACCGTCACCACGACGGATTCCAACCGCACCTGCGACTTCTCCGTCGAGGATAGCTCCATCGTCACGCTTCCCGCCAACACGTCCGGCCTTTCCACCATCACCGTCACCGGCAAGGCCATCGGCACCACCACCATCACTGCCGCTGCCGTCGCCAATCCCAATTCCGTCGCCACCGTCACCGTCACCGTCATCGCCGCCAAGCCGACCCTTCCCGAGCTTCTCACCAACCTCAGCAAGCTTGACAACTACACGGTCCATGCCGAGACCGAAGACGAAGCTAACGGCAAGCAGCTTTCCTTCATCGATGAAATCCAGGTCACCGACAAGGCCATCGTCTATGCCACGTCCGACGACGAGGGAGAGACCTTCGATTCGACCTATCGCACGCCTACCGATGTGGAAAAAGTCTATAACAGCCGCTATGGTCTCCAGGTCCTTTCTGACAATACCGTCGTCTATCTCGACTATGATTCTACCGGCAAGGTCATCAATCCTGCCGAGAGAGCCAAGGACTCCTCCGGCTTCCTGACCCCCGAAAACTTCACCGGTGCCGGCTCCAGCTATGGCGGAACCAACGATTTGTTCGGTTCTCTTGCCGCCATCAATCCCAGCTACTTCAGCGACGAGAAGGAGAACGACAACGTCTATGAGGTCGCCGGAACGCAGGACGACTATGATGCTTTCATGGCCGAGATGAGCCTGCTTCAGTTCACTTCCCCGACTTTCTATCAGTCCGTCATCGGCCTTGAGGCAGATAGTGATGGAAGGTATTATCCCATCGATGTCGCGACCGGCGTCGAAACCACCGTCGAGGTCCTCGGCGACACCGACTTCAAGATCAACTTCGCCTATGGCGATATCCTGACATCCACCGTCACCTTGACCAAGGTTGGCGAGACCTCCATCACGCATGTCCCTTCCACTTATGCCACGGACATCGCTTCCTTGAAGAGCACGACCCCCGAGCTCAACCCTGACCTTGTCGCCGGCGTCGATGCCCTCAAGGCGAACAACTATGTCCGTTCCGGATCCTATTACCTCACCTCCAATCAGGAGATCACCTTCAACCTCACCGATTACTACACCGAAGATTATCTTGCCACCCAGATCCTCGACCTTGCCGGCTATCGCAACATGATCACTCTTGAAGGCTATGCCGAGATTCTCGCCGATCCTGTCACCGTCTATCAGCAGGCTCTCGGTTCGGCCATCTACTATCTCAAGGAAGATGGCAAGGCCTACTTCCGTCCCGTCGGCTACAAGGGCATCCTCAACGACGGAACGCCTGAGGCGACCCTCGACTATGTCGTCGGCGACGAACAGGCCTTGGTCGGCACGACCGCCGATGGACAGCAGGTTCCCATCACGAAGGAGAACTTCTACATTGCCCTCGGCTATGTCGGATCCGTCTCTGCCTTCGAGGGAGAAAACCTCTATGCCTTCTCCGATTCTGAGGAGCAGGTCTTCACCGGCATCGCCGGATTTGCCACCGACTCCTTGGCGATCGGCGTCGAAATGGCCGAAGCTTTCGGACTTCTCGACCAGATCCTGGGAAACTATCCCGACACCCAGTACTTCAAGACCATCCTCGACTTCAACAAGACCGACGGCAAAGTCACCAGCGCCAGCATCTACATCTGCTTCTCCAGCGACAACAACAGCTTCAACCTCTTCGAGATGACCCTCACCAACATCGGCTCGGCTCAGGAAAACACCTTCGATCCGATGATCCGCGAGATGATCGCCGGAACCTACAATCCCGCCGAATAAGTCAAACCCGATCGATGAAAAGGCTGCCGGAAACCCGGCGGCCTTTTTTGGTCTCGTCCCAAGGCTTCGGAACCGCTTTCATATATTTCATTTTGATTGCGTCATTGTGAAAAATATCGAATATCATCGATAAATTTCAGTATTTTTGCAAAAATGTCAAACTTTTTCTTGTAAACATTTTCCTATACAATGCCACCATACGAAAAAGGAGAAACGCACAATGAAAAAGACAAGACTTCTGCCCTTGCTGTCGATCCTCCTTCTGGCTTCATGCGAGACGGGAATCAGCAGCGCCGAGCCGTCCACAGGTTCTTCAAGCGTCAGCGAGCCGAGCGCCAATGATCCGTCGAGCGTCCTGCCGAGCAGCACAGAGCCTTCGACACCCGAACCTTCGACGCCGACCCCTCCGCCCGAACCGGTCACACCTACCGTGGATCTGGTCGCGGAATCGATTCAGACGCTTATCGATTCGACCCTTCTCTCCTATACCTACAGCATCCGTGTCTATCAGGACAACTATATCACCGGCGATGTCATTCAGAACATGCGGGAGACGACCATCATCGACAGCTACGTCAACGCCTATGACGGCATCGTCACGACGGAAGAAATCGAAGGCGTCCTGGAACCGACAACCACCTCCACCCAGACGGCAAGGGTCGCTTCCTATCGGCTTGACGAAGAGTCCTACATCCGCGGATTCATCAGCGACGGATCCAACCATGACGGCGACTTTGCGGAAATCCTGGAAATCAATCGCTATAGCGATGTCAATTCGATGGAAGCCAGGATCTTCCAGCCTGTCCAAAGGAGCGCCCTGTCTGCCTTCAGCGATCCGGAAGCCTATTATCCCGCGGATATGGGATTCACGTTGGGAGAGACCGTGATCGAGGAGACGGACACTTCCTTCGTCGTGACGATCTCAGGATCAGCCGAAGAGGATCCCATACGGTACTATGCCAGGGAAGAGGACGAGATCGCCGTCGAGATCGACAAATACACCGCCGAAGTCCGCTCCATCACGATCACGACCTTCCTCTACGACATGGGCTATACGGGCGATGACAAGGAAGAAGGGGCGAACAATTACCAGATCGCCTCTCTCACCGATCTCGTCACCGGAGAAAGACAGGAAGGAAACGTCCCGGAGCTGGACCTCGATCTTCTCGACGAGAGCCAGATCACGACGAACATCCCAGAAATCCAGGAAGTCGCGGAAGGCGAGATTCCGGAAGACAAGGTTCGGGACATCCTCGCCAACATCCAAGCCTATTCCGTCGGCACGAACAAGGATGAATACACCATCGAGACCGATGCCTTGACGGATGCGACGACCTGGGAGCCTCTCGGCCCTGCCACCGGTGTCGGAACGGCTGCCTATTACGAGGACGAGACCTACGAGCAGACGATCACCTATACGTTCGAGGACGAGTCCATGGCCCCTCAGACGCAGAGCATCGTCCGCAAGGCCGAGGATGACGGCGTCCATGTCGAATCCAACGGACAGACGGGCATTCTCGAACCGACGAGCATCCTCGTCTGGGCAGACTACTTCACGCCGGGCCCTGTCACCGCGACGGGATCCAATTCTCTTGCCGCCGTCATCATGTATGAGGCCGCATCGCAGGGATTCGGCGAGGTCGACACGGGCTTTTCGATCATAAATCGCGAACTCATCGAGGCGACGAAGACAGGAAACACCATGGTCATCCACTTCACCTCCAACATGGAGATGCCCAACATCTTGAACTCCGACAAGGAGATCAAGCTGACTTTCGTCGATGACTTCCTCGTCAAGGCGGAAGGCACGGCGCACGATTATGGCACCTATATGACAGAAGCGACGGTCACGGAAGTCCACAACCTGACCAAGGGAGATCCTCTCCCCAGGGAGTGATCTTGAAATGACGTCCCAGGCTCCTCGAAAGGGGAGCCTTTTTCGTCGACGAAAAAGGCCGGCATTTCGCCGGCCGGGTTTTTCAGATCTACTTCGTGACGGGAGTGGTCTCGGGAGTCGGATCAGGGTATTGTTCCCTGTGGGCGTTATAGGACGTATGGAGAAGCTTTTCCGCCAAGGGGGAACCTGTCGTCCCGAGATAGTCCTGGTACAGCTTTTGGACATCGGGATTGAGATGGCTTCTGCGGATGGGCTTTCCCTTGTCCTCGTCGTAGAGGATCTTGGCTCTCTTTTCGCGATAGGTATACCAGATGTCGGGATCTTCGTTGGGGAGGAAGACGGGGAAGACATAGGGTTGTCCTCCGCCGTTGATGCAGCCGCCAGGGCATCCCATGACTTCGACGAAATCGTACTTGCATTCGTTCTTGCGGATCTGGTCGAGGATGACCTTAGCATTCTTCATGCCGGAACAGATGGCGATATTGATCTTGATGCCGTTGATGGCAAGGCTCGCCTCCTTGATTCCTTCCAAGCCTCTTGCGGGAGCGAAGACGATCGGCTCCATCTCTTGGTTCGTCATGATGTGATAAGCCGTGCGGATGGCGGCTTCCATGACGCCGCCGGTGACGCCGAAGATGACGCCGGCACCGGAGTTCTCGCCGATGAGATCGTGGTCGAAGTCCTCGTCCGGAAGTCTGTTCCAGATGATGCCGGAACGGCGGATGAGCTGTCCGAGCTCTCTCGTCGTGAGGACGACATCGACGTCATAGAGACGGCCGACCTTCTGTTCGGGACGCTTTCTTTCGTATTTCTTCGCCGTGCAGGGGACGACGGAGACGACGCAGATGTTGCTCTTGTCGATTCCCGTCTTCTCGGCGTAGTAGGACTTGATGATGGCTCCCATCATCTGTTGCGGGGACTTGCAGGTGGAGAGGTGAGGGAGGAGATCCGGATAGAAGTATTCGATGTAGTTGATCCATCCCGGGGAGCAGGAGGTGAGCATCGGGGATGGGGCATGCTGGGAGAAGCGCTTGATGAACTCCGTCGCCTCTTCCATGATGGTGAGGTCGGCACCGAAGTTCAAGTCGAAGCAGCGATAGAAGCCGAGGCGATGCATCGCGGCAGCCAGCTTCTTTGTGCAGTTGGTTCCGATTTTCTCTCCGAATTCCTCTCCGATGGCGGCACGGACGGCAGGGGCGACGAAGGCAATGACGACCTTCTTTTCCTGGAAGGCCTGATCGAGCTTGGGGATGTCGTTGTGCTCCATGAGAGCGCCGGTCGGGCAGACGAGCGTGCATTGGCCGCATTGGATGCAGGGGACGTTGGAGAAGGAACGGTTCTCGACAGGGCCGACGATGGTGTTGAAACCTCTGTTCTGGAAACCGAGAATGCCGATTCCCTGGGCATCCTTGCAGGCTTCGATGCACTTTCCGCAGAGGATGCACTTGCTGGTGTCGCGGACGATGCCGGGGGCGATTTCGTCGATCGTCGTCTGCGTCTTCTTGCCGACATAGAGTTCGGCGCGGGCGCCGACTTCTCTGGCCACTTCAAGAAGTTCGCAATGGCCGTTCTTGCGGCAGGCCTGGCAATTGTAATAGTGGTTGGAGAGAAGGAGTTCGACGGATGTCCTTCTTGCGGCGACGGCGGCGGGATCGGTGATGGAGATCCTCAGTCCGTCGCGGACAGGATAGGCGCAGCTGGGGACGAGCCTTCTTTCCCCGTCGACGTGGACGAGACAGACGCGGCAGGAGGCAAGGGAGCATTTGTGGTCGCGCCAGTTGCAAAGGTTCGGGATATTGAATCCGCAAGTCTTCGCAGCTTCGAGGATGGAGAGGCCCTCATCGACGATGTAAGGCCGATTCTCGATATAGATCGTTACTTTGTTTGCCATGTCTCTACTCCTTGTAGATGGCGCCGAAATGGCAGCCGGCGACACAGGTGCCGCACTTGATGCACTTCTTCTGGTCGATCTTGAAGACTTCCTTTCCGACGACGCCGGAAATCGCGTTGACGGGGCAATTCCTGGCGCAGAGGGAACACTTCCGACACTTGTCGGGATCGATGTGATAGCTGATCAAATCCTTGCAGACGCCGGCATCGCACTTCTTGTCGACGATGTGTCGGACATAGACATCATGGAATTTGTGGAGAGTGGAAATGATCGGATTCGCAGCCGATTGGCCAAGTCCGCAAAGGGCGCCGACCTGGATGGATTCCGCAAGCTCCTCGAGCTTGTCGATGTCCTGCATGGAGGCTCTTCCGCTTGTGATCCTCTCCATGATTTCCAGAAGCCTCTTCGTTCCGATTCGGCATTGAGAGCATTTTCCGCACGATTCGTCGCAGATGAACTGCATATAGAACTTGGCGACATCGACCATGCAGTTGTCCTCGTCCATGACGATGGCACCGCCGGAGCCCATCATCGAACCATGGGCGACAAGGGAGTCGTAGTCGATAGGGACATCCAGTTCGTCGATCGTGAGGCATCCTCCGGAAGGACCGCCGGTTTGGATGGCCTGGAACATCTTGTCGTTCTGGATTCCGCCGCCGATGTCATAGATCAAGGTTCTCAGCGTCGTTCCCATCGGGACTTCGACGAGACCGACATTCTTGACCTTTCCGCCGAGAGCGAAGACCTTCGTGCCTTTGCTCTTCTCGGTTCCGATGGCGGCGAATTTCTCCCAACCTTCGCGAAGGATGTAAGGAACGCTTGCCAGCGTCTCGACGTTGTTGATGATGGTCGGCCTCCCCCAAAGACCCTTGACGGCAGGGAAGGGGGGCTTTGGACGCGGCATGCCTCTCTTTCCTTCGATGGAATTGAGAAGGGCGGTCTCTTCTCCGCAGACGAAGGCGCCGGCACCATAACGGATGCCGATGTCGAAATCGAATCCCGTGTTCAGGATATTCTTTCCCAAAAGGCCGCAGGCGCGCATTTCTTTGAGCGCGATTTCCACGCGTTTGCAGGCGATGGGATATTCGGCACGGATGTAGAAATAGCCTTGTTTGGCACCGATGGCATAGCCGGCGATCATCATGCCTTCGATGACGGAGACAGGATTGCCTTCCAGGATGGATCGATCCATGAAGGCTCCGGGATCGCCTTCGTCGCCGTTGCAGACGACGTACTTTTCGTCGCTTTCCTGGTCATGGGCGAACTGCCATTTTCTTCCCGTCGGGAAGCCGGCGCCGCCACGGCCTCTCAGGCCGGACTTGCTGATTTCATCGATGACTTCCTGGGGCTTCATGGTAAGGGCCCGTCTCAAGGCCTGAAGTCCGTCGTAGCCCAGGGGCTCGGAGAGATCCTCGGGATTGATGGTTCCGCAGCCGTGGAGGGCGATGCGGACCTGCTTCTTGTAGAAGTTGATGTCGTCCTGTCTCGTGACCTTCTTTTTTGTGGCGGGATCGACATAGAGAAGATCCTCGACGATCTTTCCGCCGATGATGTCTTCTTCGATGATTCTCTTGGCATCCTCAGGCTTGACGCCGTGATAGAGCGTGTCTTCCGGATAGATCTTGACGAAGGGGCCCTGGGAGCAGAAGCCGAAGCAGCCGACGAGGTTGACCGTCACCTTGTCTTCGAGCTTTCTCTTCTTGATTTCCTTGACGAGCTCGTCGTGGATCGCTTGGGAATTGGAGGAAAGGCATCCGGTTCCGCCGCAGATGACGATGTGGCGCTTGCCGTCCTTTCCGGTGAACTTTTCGTCGAGTTTCTTTCGAGAGGCGCTGAGCGTCTTGTCCAGCTCCTTGAAATCCTTGATCTTCTCGCTTTTTGCTGTCGCTGTCCTAGGCATTAGCAATCCTCCTTGCTCTTGGCTCTGTACTCTTCGATGATCTTGGGGACTTGCGCCAAGGTCACTTTCGGATAGACGTGTCCGTTGATGCTGACTGCCGGGGCGATGCCGCAGGCGCCAAGGCAACGAAGGTCATCCAATGAGAACAGGCCGTCCTCGGTCGTTTGGCCAGGGCGGATCTTGAGGGTCTCCCCGAACTTGTCGAGGATGTTCTGGCCTCCTTTGACGTAGCAGGCCGTTCCGATGCAGACGCCGATGACGTATTTTCCTTTCGGCTGGAGAGAGAAGAAGTTGTAGAAGGTCACGACACCATAGATGTCGCTGACCGGAATTCCCGTCTTGGCCGAGATGATTTCCTGGACTTCCAAAGGGATGTAGCCGTATTCCTTTTGGACATCGCTGAGGATCAACATCAACGGAGACGGTTCCTTCTTGTATCGGTCGCAAATCTTGACGACGATATCGATGGCTTCCTGTCTAAGTTTCATGTGAAACCTCCGAATAAAATAACGTAGTAATTATAAAATATATGTAAGCGATTCCAGAAGAGAAAATGGTTAACCAAAACTAACAATTTTCAGTGGCAAATCCGCTTATCGCAAGAAACAGAACGGACGTACCAAAAAACGAAGAAGGGAAAGAAAAGAAAAACTATCTCGACTTGATTTTTCCGATCTTGTCGACGAGATTCAGGCCAAGGCGCTTGGCGAATTGGACCGCCTCGAATTTTGCGGCATTGTAGCTGAGCTGGTCAGGGGCATGGGCATCGGCCCCAAGGATGCATTTTGCCCCGTATTTGGCGACCAGGGAAAAGAAATCCTCGGTCGGATAAATCCATCTCTTGTCTTTCCCGATAAGCCTTTTTCCGTTGCGGATGCCGGCGAGATTGATTTCCAAGGGGACATCGTAGGCGATGCAGCATTCAATCATCTCCCTGGACACCTTCCGGCAATCGGCATCGAAGTTGTCGATGGAGGAAAGGAAATAGTCCGGATGGGCGAAAATGGAAAACATGCCTGTAGAAAGAGCCTTCAAGGCGAGATCGCGGTAAAGGAACAGCTGACTGGGGTTCGTGATGTTGGAAAAGTGGGCGTAGATTTTCTTGTCTTCCCCCAGGGCGGAATGGTTTCCGAGGATCAGATAGTCCAGAACGCCGCCATCGAGCAATTCGCGGTAATAAGAGAAATACATCGGGAAGCTTTCGGCCTCGAAACCAAGGAGAATTTCGATTTGATCCTTGTATTTCTTTTTCAAGGCATCGATAGAATCGCAGTAACCTTGAAACAGGGAATAGTCACCACGCTTGTAAGGCTCCGAAAAATCCGGAAGCATGGCGTGATCCGAAAAGCCGAGGGTCCGGAAGCCTTGGCCGATGGCTTCCAGGACATAGTCCTCGTCCTCGCCGGTGGCGTGGCCACACCTTTTCGTGTGGGTATGATAATTGCAGCTGAACATTTTCAAATAGTATAAAAGAGACCTGTTGGAAAAGAAAGAAGAAAGGAAGGAGAAAATGAAAAAAGCTTTATAAAATTGATAAATTGGCAATTATTAAAATTAGCTAAAATAAAACACAAAAATATTTTAAAAAATTTATTCATTTGATTGTAAAGCAAAACGATGAATAAGCGGAAAATGACATTTTCTTTTTCGCTTGCGGATATTTGAGAAAAAACAGATATAATTAAGAAGATTGGAATTTAGGAGGAAATCTTATGGAAACATCGACAAATGAACAGACCATACGCATCAAAGCCAAGACGGTTCCGGGAATTTCTCTTCTTTCCGTCGTGAACGAGCCGCTGGCAGGCATCGTTTCACTTGCTGTCGAGAATCTTTCTGAGAAAGGGGTTCAAGATCTTCGTGTCGAGATTTCTTTCGAGCCGGCTTTCGGCAAGGAACACACCCTTTATTTCAACTATGTGGGGCCGAAATCCACTTCTTTGGTCAGCCCGAACGAACTGAAAAAGGTCGTCTTCGACAAAAATTATTTTTCCTCCATCGCCGAAAGGGAAGACGGCACGATCCATATCCGGGCTTTCGTCGGCGACAAGCCCGACCCCATTTGTTCAGAGGAGATCGACGTTCCGCTTCTCTCCTATGACACATGGGGAGGGATCGGTGAAGTCAAGTATTCCCATCTTGTGAGTTTCGTCATGCCAGGAATGCCTGCCGTCAAGTTGCTTTCCGTGAAGGCGGGAGACATTTTGCGGAACGAGAAAAAGGGGGTCGCCTGCGGATATCAGGAAGATCCCCAAGGCGTCCTCGACCAGATGGAAGCTGTTTTTCGGGCAATCCAAGGACGTCAGATCGAGTATCTCGATACGGATCGAAACATCGAGGGGGGCGAAAGAGTCCGGCTGCCGGAATTCGTCCTCAAGGACAAGAAAGGGACTCCCGTCGATCTTGCGGTGCTTTTTGCCTCCGTTCTTGAAGACATCGGCCTGCACCCCGTTCTCTGTCTCAAGGAAGATTCGGCCTGGGTCGGGTGCTTCTTGGAGGAAGATGTCTTTTTGGCCAATTCCATCGAAGACGGCTATGGCCATGTCCAAAGTCTGGAACAACAGGACAAGCTCGTTCTGATCGACGTTAGGCATCTTGCCAATCCGATCGTGACGTTCCAGGAAGCCGTCGAAAAGACGAAGACGACGGCCGTAAAGGCGAAGGAGGCCTTCTGCGCCGTCGACGTTTCCATCTGTCGGGATTCCGGCATTTTCCCTCTTCCGTTGGTCTATGACGAAGAAGAGGGATTGCGCCTTGAAATCGCCAACCAATATCAGAGGACGCATGCCCAGGACAGCTTCGACGAGACGATTCTGGCCCCACGAGAGGGACCTTCTTCCGGTTTTGATATCTGGGAGCGGGAACTCCTCGATTTGTCGATGAACAATCCGCTTCTGAATGACAAGATCAAGAGATCGATTTCTTTCCTCTGCAACGACACGGCCTTCTTCACGAAGTCCTTCAAAGACGATGACAAGTTCACTATCGCCCAGAAGCCTGTTACTATGACTGGTGAGGTCGACCCTCTTCAGGTTTCTTCCGAAGGCCAATACCAGGCACTCAGCGAAAACGCCATCAAGGCCAAGAAGCTCATCTCTGTCCAGAGCGACAGCGACCTTCAGGACAGACTGAAGAGAATCTATCGAAAATATCGTGACAACCTCAACGAGACGGGATCCAATACGCTCTATCTGACAGTCGGCCTTCTCAAGTATTTTGAGATTCAGAACCAGAACAATCTCGGCGCCTATCGCCTTGCCCCCGTCGTCCTCATCCCGGTCGATCTTGTCCGGGATGCCAAGGGAAAAGGCTATTACTTGCGTCTCAGGGATGAGGACTGGCTCTTCAATACGACGCTCATCGAATTTTTGAAGAAGGAAAGGGGCTTGAATCTCTCCCTTGTCGAGCGAATCCAGCCTGACGGGGAAGGACATCTCGACGTCGAGAAAATCCTCAACGAGGTCGAAAAGGCCATCGCCGGAATACCCGGATGGTTCTGCTATCGCAACTACCTCGGTCTCGGATCCTTCGATTTCACCCACTATTGCATGTGGAACGATCTTCGCAATCGTCGTGACCAGATGGAAAAGAACCCCATCGTCAAATCTCTGGCCACGGGAAGGAAGGAGTGGTCCGAGAGCACTTCGACAAATCCCATCAAGGAGAGCGATTGTTGCATCCCTCTTGTCGCGGATTCCAGCCAGATCGAGGCCGTCAAGAAATGCGCCGACGGAAAATCCTTCATCCTCTTCGGGCCTCCCGGGACGGGAAAGAGCCAGACGATCGTCAACATGATCGCCAATACGCTTTTCCACGGGAAGAAGGTTCTTTTCGTCTCGGAGAAGCAGGCGGCACTCGACGTCGTCTACAACCGTCTCAAGCGGATCGGGCTGGATCCCTTCTGTCTCCAGCTCCATTCCGCAAAAGCGAGCAAGGGAAGCGTCCTCTCGCAGTTTTCCAACGCTTTCAAGCACGCCCAATTGGGATCGCCCGCGGAATACGAGAGCACGAAGGAGGACATCGTCAATCTCCGCGCCAAGCTCGAATACGACATCGAAGTCTTCAACAAGAAGTCTCCGTGCTTCCTTTCCATCAACGATGCCCTCATCGGCTATGAATCGGTGAAGGACTGCCGGAAGATCCCTTCTTTCGGGGACGATTTCATCCGGAAGATGAACGAGGAAAAGTTCAAGAAAATCAATGACGTCGCCGAAAGGATCGCCTATCTTGAAGCCTACGGCCATTTCGGGGAATATTACAACAATGACTTGATGCCTCTCCGCGGCCATGCCTACGGACTCGAAAAGCGGGAGCAGATCGGCAAGGCTGTCGATGAACTTCTCAAGAAAGCGAATGCCCTGTCGGCCTCCATCAACAAGATCAAGAACACGTTCCGTCCGTCTTTCTCCCTGACGCGGCAGAACACCGACGTTCTTGTCTCCTACCTCGACGCCTACCTTGTCCCGGAGGCTCCCCATCCGCTTTCGCCGGCCATCATCGATTTCACTTTGCGGGACAACAAGGAGAGGATCCAGGAATTTCTCGACAAGCTCAAGGACTATCAGAACAAGAGACGCGAGAAGATCCTTCCCGTCCTCAATCCCCAGGTCTTGGACGACATCACTTTGAAGGATTGCTATGCCGAGGTGAAGTCCATCGATCTCGCCGGCAAGCTCTTCCACAAATCCAAGAGTGCAAAAAGGGCAAAGAAAGGGCTCAAGAAGTATTTGACCGGCACGGTCAAGACAAAAGAGGCAAGCGAACTTCTTTCGACTTGTATCGAACTCCAGGACAAGAGAAACGATCTTGACACCTTCCTTCCTCTTATTCGGAATGTCTTCCGAGATGAATTCAAGGATATCGATGAAACGGATTCTGATGAATTGAACAGACAGTTCCAATATTCATTGAGTCTTTCTGAAAGCGTCGTGTCGATCGAGGATCCTACGCAGCAGAAAGTGATGCTTTCTTCTCTTCTTTCCTTCTCACGTTCGATCTCCAATATCAATGTCAACATGCTCAATGTCTTCAGGACCGTCCATGCCGACTTCAAGAGGATGGCGGAGGACTATCGACAGAAATTGGATATCGACCTTTCCTATCTTCCGGACAAATACGAATTCTATTCCGGCCTTCCCACGCATCTTTCCAAGATCAAGGAGAAACTCCTTTTCGCCGCCGAATGGGCCAACATGAACTCCGCCATAGACGAGCTGAAGGCCTTGGACTTGAAACCTGCCGCAGACTGCCTGATGGAAGGCACGGTCACCTGCCAGGATTTGGGGAAGGCCATCGACTGCAACATCTATCTGGGGACGGCTCTCCTCTCCATCCGCGAGAACAACCTGGAATCTTTCTCCGGGTTGAGCGAAGAGGCCACGATCAGCAAATACAACGATGAATGCCGGAAGTTCCGTGATCTTTCCATCGCCCAGCTTCTGTGCCAGCTCAGCGAGAATATTCCGAACGATAATTCCAACGCCTCGCCGACTTCCGAACTCGGGTTCTTGAAGAAGGCTGTCGCCTCTAACGGTCATGGCAAGAGCATCCGCAAGATCCTCGACGGCGCCATCAATCTCATTAGGACGCTATGTCCCTGCTTCCTAATGTCCCCGATGTCCGCGGCGACCTATCTCAGTCCGGAGATGGCTCCCTTCGATGTCGTCATCTTTGATGAAGCGTCCCAGATTCCGACGGCGGAAGCGGTAGGGCCGATCAGCCGTGGCAGGAGCCTTGTCGTCTGCGGCGACAGTAATCAGCTTCCCCCGACCTCTTTCTTCAAGCGCGACAACTCTTCGGAGAACAGCGATTTCCTCACTTCGTCTCTTCCCTCCATCCTCGAGGAATGCAAGGCCATCATGCTTCCCGAGCAGGAATTGCGCTGGCACTATCGAAGCCGTTCGGAGTCGTTGATCGCTTTCTCCAACCACGAGTTCTATTATGACTCTCTTTATACCTTCCCCTCTATCGATGACCAAATCTCGATGGTCCGCTATTGCCATGTCGACTCTTCCTATGATCGTTCGCGTTCCCGAACCAACGACGAGGAGGCCAAGGCCATCGTCAAGGAGGTGCTTAGAAGGAAGAGCGATCCCAAGCTCAAGAAGGAATCCATCGGTATCGTCGCCTTCTCCCAGGCGCAGAAGGATCTCATCGAGGACAAACTCGACGATGTCCTCGTCGGCAAATTGAAGGAGGAGGATGACGAAGCGCTCGAGCCGATATTCGTCAAGAACCTGGAGAATGTCCAGGGGGACGAAAGGGATATCATTATCTTTTCCATCGGCTATGGCGCCGATAGGAACGGACGGTTGACGATGAACTTCGGACCCATCAACGGAATCAACGGATTCCGCCGACTCAATGTCGCTATCTCCAGGGCGAGAAAGGAAATGCTCATCTATACCAATATCGACCCAGACAAGTATCACGACGAGGACATCGACAATCCCGGAGCCCAATATCTCTTCCGCTTCCTTCGCTACGCCAAGCATGGCAGAAGTGCCTTGACCAATTCGACCCGCACCAAGGCAAAGGAAAACGAAGTCATCGCGGAGTCCATTGCCAAGGAACTGAGGGCGAAGGGATATACCGTCCACACCGGCGTCGGCGATTCCTCTTTCCATCTCAATCTCGCCATCGTCGACAAAGATCGCCCCGAAGACTATCTGCTTGGCGTCATGATCGAGGGGGAAAGAGGAACCAACTACCATCTCGTCGACAAGCTCCAGATCCAGCCGCAGGTCCTCAAGTCCTTGGGATGGAAGACCATCCGCGTCTATGCGCTCGACTGGATCAATTCCCCGACGAGCGTCGTCACCGAGATCGAGATCGCCTACAAGAAATCCTTGGATGCCAAGAGATCCCGATCCTACAAAGGCGTGTATGAGAAAGGGACGATGGAGACGCCGCCTTTCCGCGCTCCGATCCTCCAGGAAGGAAAGAAAAGGACCAGCAAGGGAAAGGACTATCTTGTCCCCGCCTACTCGACGATTCCTTTTTCCAAGATGGACAGGAAGACCATCCTGGAACAGATCGGCATCGTCCTTTTGAGTGAAGCCCCCATCAGCGAGAGGCTCCTCCAAAAGCGCATCACCAAGATCTTCGGATTGACGCGCCTTGCCAACAAGAACAAGGAGGAATATGACCTCGCTATTGAGGAGGCATTGAAGACCTATCCGACGACTCGGAACAAGGATCTGACTCTTTTCTTCTGGAACATCGATGCCGATCCCAAGAGGCTTTCCTTCTATCGGAAACGGAGCGGCAATTCTGAAAGGGCGATAAACGATATCGCCAAGGAAGAGATCGCCGTCGCCATCTATGACGTCCTGATGGATCAGTTCGGCCTCGACAAGGAAGGCTTGGCAAGACAGCTTCTTTCCTATTTCTCTATGTCCCGCGACACCGGAAAGTACAAGGACATCATCGACGAAGCCATCGACTGGGCCATCGACAACAGGACGGATTTCCTCACCACGGGCGAAAACGGCGCCCTGCTTCTCAAGAGCTAACGTTTTCCTTGAAAGGATTTCGGCAAGCCAAAGACGATGGATACGTTGATCGAGATGTTCGACGCCATGAAACGGGAAGAGGGAAGGAAGGTCGTGCTGGGATCGGTCTATATCGCTTCCAGCCTCGACTACGATCTTTTTCGCGAGGACGGGAAGAACGTCCTTCTTCTCGACGGCAGGCGATATGAGATTCCAGACCATGCTGCTCTTCGAGTCGAGGAGGACGAGGTTTATGTCGACAACAGGACGGCTTTCCCGGTTTCGAACGAGGGCGAAGAGGGAATCCTGACGGAAAACGGCGAACGAATCCTCGGGACGGTCGACAGGATCCCGACCTTTTTTCTGGTCCCAGAAAAGGAAAAAGATGGCAGTCTTGGGATTCGAAACGTCCGTCAGGCGCAAGAGGATGACCGGATCGACAAGAGAATCCCTCTTTTTGTCTACCGCATCCATGACGAAAGGGGGCATGAATTTCCTGTCGAGGTCTTTCGCGGAGGCAGGAATCGGAAAAGACGCGGACGCATCATGTATGGCACGATGGAGATCTATGCCAACGCCGAGGACGACGACTCGACAGTCCTCTCTTTGATATCGCAGCTTCTCTCCAGGACGAAGACAAGCGTCTATTTTCTTCCCTTCTACGATGGCGAAAGCCTCTTCTTTTTCGGCAAGAGGAAAAAGATCACGACGGATAGGGATTCTTTAGGGGATCCGAATTGCTTCTATGTGGAAAAAGGGGAGCATCCCATCAAGAAGTACAAGGAATTGTTTTTTCTCTATCTCAAGAAAAGAATCGTGGAAATCGGCTTCAAAATGGGATTGGATCTCCGAAGATGGGAAGTAAAGGTTGGAGACTATCGTTCCTTCTTTGCCTGCAACGCCTATTCACGGAAATTCTTCCGCTTCGATTATCGGAACGTCGCCTATCGGAAAGACATTCTCGATGCCCTTATCGTCCACGAAGTCTGCCATTGCTATCACCACAACCACTCCAAGGCCTTCTATGCTTTGTGCGAACGATACTGGCCCAATTATCGCTACTACGACATGCTCTTGGACAACGGGGTATTCAACGAAAAACTTCTTTCTCCAGAGGAAAGAGAAATCTATCTTCCGGATTTTGGACCGGATTTGAGGTAGCTTGCCCAGACCTCTTCCTTTTCTTCGAGATGCAGGAAGGCTTTGGACAGGGATTGCGAAGATATCCGCCGATGCCGGGAAAGGGAATCCAAGAATCGCTTCAGACTCTCAAGCCTTTCGTGGAGGCTCTTTTTCGATCGGACGAGGCGGTTGCGGATCATGAAGTCCACGATGTACGTGTCGATGTTCGATGGCTTGGCAGCATCTTTGACGGCGGCAAATTGCTGCCGGATCAGAAAATCGATGGCATAGTTTCGGGCGATTTGCATATGAAAAGTCGTCTCCTCGATCGAAAGGCCGATGTAGAGAAGGTCTTCTTTGTAAAGCCCGAGATAGTATTCCGCTTCTTTTGTTTTTTCCATCGCATTTAATTTTAGCGCATGGATGGAAGGAGATGAGCAAACCTTTTGCAGATCGGGAGACTTCTTGTCAGATAGCGAGAACTGCTACCACGTGTGCAAGTCCTGGCCCTCTAATTACGGAATCCCTCTTGTAATCATTCACACTCGGCAAATTCAAGTATATGGGAGTGTATTTGGGGTGATTTCACAGGAAAAACTTTCGCAATTATGTTAATATTTCACCTGTTATTTGGGACACCTCGTTTTCTTAGTATCAAAATAGTATCACAGAAAACCAGAGTTTGCAAGAGTTCCGGGCTTTGCAAGTACCTGTCGAAATTGGCCTCAATTTGAGGCCAATTTCGGCCACTGACCTCCACTCAAAATCAAAGGAGGCAGGCAAGCACCCCTGGGGCTTGCCTGCCTTGATAACCGC
>DVNL01000002.1 GCA_018714385.1 Candidatus Enterosoma merdigallinarum
GGGATAAAAGGCAAAATAAGTATTCTTTTGGGGCGAAAATTTGAGGGCAAGACGAGGATTCGGATCAACAATTAATGAGATATTTGGGAAAGTTAAAGATAATATTTTAGAAATACTTCAAGCAACTAAAAATAGAAAAGCATAGTCTTACCGAAGTGTTGATATCAACACGCCCGTGATCGGCGGAGCCACCTCAAGGAATGATCTTCGGCTTCGGGATCTCTGCTCCTTCTTCTTTTCCGCCTTCTTCCCCGTTCAATAATCCTTTCGGCGCAATTCCTTCCCGGAGACCGCAAGCTTCGTCAGGTAACGAGCGATCCTCTTCCGCATCCATGCCGCGCGCATGTATCGATGCTCGACGTAGAAGAAGTCTAGGTAGTGCTGCAGGTAATCCGCCACGATCCCGTTGTGCCTGCCCAGCTCCTTGCAGAGGTTGTTTATGGGTTCCATCTTCCGGCGGTATTCCTCGCTGCCCGTGTCGGCGCGGACGTTTTCGTGGCGGTAACGCCGTCCGTCGAGGAAGGAATGGCAGTCGTTGCAGTCCGTTGTGACCGTCTGGATGTCCAGCCCAAGATGCGGGATGATCTTTGCGACCTTGGAGACGTTGGGCTTGCCAAGGCCGTGGCACCTCTTGAGGACGAGGCCTCCGCGGTCGTCGACGAGGACGAGAATCGGTATCTGTTGCCTCGAAATGCCCCTTTTCCTCTTCTCGTCGGTCTTCCCGCTGGACTTGTAGAGCTCGTCGACGTAGACATGTCCTCCCAAGACGATGCCAT
This sequence comes from Candidatus Enterosoma merdigallinarum, assembly GCA_018714385.1. Taxonomy (GTDB): domain Bacteria; phylum Bacillota_I; class Bacilli_A; order RFN20; family CAG-288; genus Enterosoma; species Enterosoma merdigallinarum. The sequence goes on from DVNL01000002.1 coordinate 777, forward strand.
TCTGTATGCCGTCGATGGCTTTCGGGGTCGACGAAAAGCGGGGCTTCTGCCCCCTGTCGATATGCTCTTCCATGGTGGTGGTGGTTCCGGTCCTCAGGAGGCATCCTTGCCGAACCACCACGTTCTAGAGCAAGGGCGTCTCCCGAAGTCCACTAGCCCGTTCGGGACCGGGGAAGATTCTGCCATCAGAAACGCTATCGCGGAAAACCTATCCACCCTTGTGCAAAAAAATGATGTTACAATATCAACTTATAGTTATACCTTTTGCTTTATAGATAAAAATCATTATTGTTTCCCTCCTGAATTTGCTGGACATACTTGGTATGTTCCTCATTGGTGCTAGAAGCATGTGTTTTGTAAAAGAGGAATAACTCTTTTAACTGGTTGACGGTTTGATCATCTAGGCAATCCGGATAGTTGGGAATGTGAGAAACAGCGTCATAAATTGAATAGCAATCTGGGGCATTGACATATGACAAATCGCCATTGGCAAAAATAACCATCGAAATAATATTGATATTGGCAATATCCAAATCGGTTTCTTTTTGAATGAGTCCTTCAACACGATTGACATGGCCATCGTTTTGCCATGTGGGATTATAGACTTGGCGACTTTGCCCGCTGTCATAATGGATGACCCATTCTTTTTGATCTGCATCGCCGTAAATCACCCCGTTCCAAGACTTTGTCTCTATGACAAATATTCCCTTTGAACAAATGACAAGGGTATCGATTTGGGTGGTGTGCTTAGAATCATATAAACCCGGAAGAATCAGATTATTGATAATCAGTTTATTCGGATAGTCAGATAAAGCCTTGGCAAGGCTAACGGCCACCTTTCTTTCTGACCAATTCATCCCCCTTTCACAATTGGCAATCTGGTTTTCTTTTTCGGTTACCAAAGCGGAGGCAATAATAATGGTTAAGAAAACAGTCAATAATAAGGCTATGATGCCAATCATTATCCACATGATTTTAGTTTCCCCAATGATTTCTTACTCTAATCGTATGCGTAAATTGTATTAGATACACAACACGTTTTCATCAGTTTTCTTTTCCTGAAAGGCTTTGCATCGCTTTTTTGATGGGAGATTGTGGCGAATTGATAGAAATGAGGAAAAGGAAAACAATAAGGTATAAAAGAGTGAAATTATGCATTTTGCGTTGTAAAAATGTCGTTTCAGGAAAAGAGTAAGTTACTACTTATGGTCATTTTCCGACATCTTATGTCCGTTTCATTGACCGAAAGCCCTTTCAAAACAAGAATGATGACACAAGAAATGGAGGTATTTTAGGCACATGCGAAAATTCACCAAAAAGAAAAACAGAATCATCTTTGGTTCCGTCTTTGCAGGCCTATCCGTCGCCCTGGTCGCCGGACTTATCGTTGGCGATGTCATCGCTTTGGGCAAGTATGCTTCCGTCCTGGAATCCGCTTTCGGAAACACGGGGAGGAAGTATACGGAAGTCCACTATGACGGCGTCGATCCCATCTATTATGAAAGGGAGTATTCCGACGAGGAGCTTCTTGAAGCCCAGCAGGAATTCGCCCTCAACACTGGAAGGGAAGGCATGGTCCTTCTGGAGGAAGGAAACCTTCCTTATGCCGAGAACACCAAGATTTCCCTCTTCAGCAAGTCTTCCGTCGACTTCATCTTCGGCGGAACGGGCTCTGGAACGGCAAGCTCCGATCTGACCCTCAAGTCCGTCATGGAGGACGGGGGATTCGACGTCAACGAATCTCTCTGGAATCTCTATGAGAAGGGGGCGGGAGAGGACTATCACCGCGGCATCGGCTCCATCAACTATGGCGACAGCGACGACTACAGCATCAACGAAGTCCCGCTCAGTGTCATCACGGCCGACTCGGGTGTCGTCTCTTCCTTTGATCAGTACTCCACCGCCGCCTTTGTCCTCTCCCGCACCGGCGGAGAAGGAAACGATCTCGCCAGAGGCATGGACGACTATGTCGACACTGAGAAGGATCTCAACGCCGGCAAGCATCCCGATGCCGAGGGCGACAAGAAGAGAAGTTATCTCGAACCCGATTCGATCGAGCTTGAGATCATCGACTATCTCGACAAGAACTTCGACGATGTCATCCTCATCGTCAACTGCAACAACGCCATGGAACTGGGATGGATCGAAGACTACCCCAACATCTCCACGGTCATCCAGGTTCCGGGTACGGGCGCCTATGGTCTTCAGGCCCTTCCCGAGATCCTCAGAGGCGAAGTCAGCGCCTCCGGAAGGCTGACCGACACCTTCGCCTACAGCGCCTTCTCCTCTCCTGCGATGATGAACATGCTCGATGGCGAGATCATCGTCGACGGCAAGAGAGTCCCCAACCTCTTCGGGCAGAAGAACTTCGACGGCTATTTCTATACGTCCTATTCCGAAGGCATCTATGTCGGCTATCGCTATTACGAGACCCGCTATTATGATGCCGTCATGGGCCAGGGCGATGCCACGTCCATGGCCGAGCAGGAAGTCAACGCCAGCAAGGAGAACGGAAAAGGATCCTGGGATTACGCCTCCGAGGTCCAGTATCCCTTCGGCTATGGAGCGAGCCTGAGCGAATTCGAATATTCCGAATTCAACGTCACTCGCAATGCCGATGACACCTTCACCGCCACGGTCAAGGTCACCAATACCTCCGACGTGGAAGGAAGGGAAGTCGTCCAGCTTTACGTCCAGGCCCCCTATGGCGACTACGAGAAGGAAAACGGCATCGAGAAGAGCGCCATCGAGCTTCTCGCCTTCGGGAAGACGGGAGACCTCGCAAAGAACGAGTCCGAGACCGTCACCCTCACCTTCTCCATGGAAGACCTCAAGAGCTACGACCAGAACGTCAACAAGACCTATGTCGTCAGCCCCGGTCAGTATTACTTCACCGTCGGAAAGGACAGCCATGCCGCCGTCAACAACATCCTCCGCGCCAAGGGCAAGGCCGCTTCCGACTTGATCGCCTCTCCCAGCGAAGAGGTCGCCGGCGAGGACTATGCCCTGGTCGACGATTCCCTCAACATCGCGGAAGCCGACACGGAGACCTACAGCAAGGACACCACGACCGGCACCGAGATCACAAACCAGTTCGACTTCGCCTCTTTGAAGAACATCGATCCCGACTATAAGGTCCTTTCCCGCTCCGACTGGAAGAACACCTATCCTGAAACCGTCGGCGAAGTCTCCTCGACGCCCTCCAAGCACTCCGAACGGGTCAACGGCACGGATGCCAACGGCAATCCCGAAGGCTACATGTACAACCTCTCCTTGGACAAGAACAGCGACACTTACAAGCTGATGACTTCCACCGATTCCCTCAACCCCAACAAGACGGTTCCCGAGGACGTGAAATGGGGCCAGGAAGGCGAGCTCGATCTCGTCGACCTGAGGGGACGGGACAAGGACGATCCCCTCTGGGACAAGCTCATCTCCCAGATGTCCCTCAAGGAAGCCAGGGATCTCGTCGAGAACGGCGGCTATTCCACCCAGAGTGTCAAATCCATCAACAAGCCCTACACCGCCGACAGGGACGGCCCTGCCGGACTCAACTCCGTCAGCGGACACTTCTCCCTCGGCTTCACCTATCCCTGCGGCCTGATCCAGGCCCAGACCTGGAACGTCGACCTTGCCGAGCAGAAGGGCGACTTCATCGGCGAGGACTGCCTCAAGAACAACGTCACCGGATGGTATGGCCCTGCCGCCAACATCCACAGGACCCCCTTCGGCGGAAGAAACTTCGAATACTATTCCGAGGACGATCTCATCTCCTCCAAGATCGCCGGCCATGAGATCACCGGCGCCGCCAGAAAAGGCGTCGTCGTCTATCTCAAGCACTTCGCCCTCAACAACCAGGAGAACCACAGAGAAAAGGAATGCGGCCTCCTCACCTTCGCCGACGAGCAGACCATAAGAGACCTCTACCTCCCCGTCTTCGAACGTGTCGTCAAGGAAGAGAAGGTCGAAGAGACCTATTATGAAGTCGAAATCGATTCGGACGGAAAGATCGTCCGCGATGCGGAAGGCAACCCTAAGTTCACCAAGAAGACGGCGATGATCTCTCCCGTCCTTGGCATCATGTCCTCCTTCAACCGTATCGGCCCTGTCTGGGCCGGTGGCTGCTATCCTCTCATCACGCAGGTCCTCCAGAACGAGTGGGGCTATGACGGCTGCATCCTGACCGACTACTATCACCCCTGGTTCATGTCCACTGAGCAGGCTGTCATGGCCGGCGGAAGCTTCTCCCTCGATCCGGAGAAGATCAAGTTCAATGTCGGCACCGATGACAAGGAGCTCCAGTATTATCTCCGCGAATCGGTCAAGGGCGTCCTCTATGCCGTCGCCAATTCCAACGGCGTCAACGGCTATATCCACGGCACGGAGGAAATTCCTTACTGGTTCAATTACTACACCCTTCTCATCGTTCTCAACGCCGTCCTCGTCCTGGCTGTCGGCGGTCTTCTCACCGCCTCCTACTTCCGCTTCTTCGAGAAGGTGAAGGACCCCAAGGAACTCGTGACGGAAGATCTGGATACGGAAGCGAAAGGAAACTAAATACAGATGAAAAGAAGAAATCTCGGCAAACTCTCCCTTCTCGTCCTCCCGTTCGTTCTGACGGGCTGCAACAAGGGCACGACCGACGTCGAAGGCGCACCCGAATTCGTCAAGAAGACCTTGGCTGACTTCACTACCGGAGCCAGCGATCTCTTCGAGCACTCCGATGGCTGGACAAACGGCTCCCCCTTCAACACCTATTGGAGAAGCCATGCCGTCTCCTACGAGGATGGACAGGCGGTCGTGAGCATCGTCGAGCCGACCGACGAAGAGAAGACGTCGATGGAAGCCCAGCCTTCCAAGCCCGAGTGGATCGGCTCCGAGCTGCGGAGCAAGGACTATTTCCACTATGGCTTCTATGGCGTCAGCATGAAGCCCTGCAAGCAAGTCGGCGTCGCCACGACCTTCTTCACCTATACCGGCCCCAGCGACAACAACAATCCGTGGGACGAGATCGACATCGAGTTCCTCGGCAAGGACACCACCAAGGTCCAGTTCAACTACTATGTCGACGGCAAGGGCGGCCATGAGTACATGTACGACCTCGGCTTCGATGCCTCCGAAGACTTCCACGACTATGGCTTCTATTGGGGCGAGGACAGCATCGTCTGGTACGTCGATGGCGAACCCGTCTACATGGTCACCGAGGAAGAGAACGGTGAACTGCCTTCCACGCCCGGCAAGATCATGATGAACTTCTGGGCCGGCGATGCCTCCGCCGTCCTCTGGATGGGCGGCTTCGACGGACCGAACGAGAACACCAAGGGCTACTACAAGAACGTCACCTGGGCCGACACGGAAGGCAATGCCTATGTCCCCCCCGAGCCGGACGTTCCTGACGTCCCTGTCGAAAACGTCAAGTATGAGGACATCACCCTGGCCTTCGCCGATGTCGACGGCAACTACACCGTCGAGAACGCCGATGACAACAAGAGCGCCGATATCACCTACACGAACATCGCTTCCGCCAGCTACGCCACCGTCAAGGCCAATCTCCCCGAGGACAAGAAGACGGGCTACAACCACGTCCAGCTCAAGCTGAAGAACAACGGCACGGAAACCGTCGAAGGCCGTATGGACATCCTCGGCGCGGAGGACAAGTGCCTCAACACCTCCGCCACCCAGGACGGCAACAGCATCCGCACCGACCTCGAATGGGGAGGAAGCTTCTTCTCCATCGCCGCCGGCAAGGAGACCGTCGTCGATGTCGCCTATAGCGGCGAAGCCCTCCAGGCCTGCCTCTTCTTCGATTCCGCCCGTACCGCCGGCGGCCCCTATAGCGGCGATGTCACCGTCTCCGAATACAAGATCGGAAAGGGCGAAAGCAGCGATCCTGTGGATCCTGTCGACCCGGTGGATCCTGTCGACCCGGTGGATCCCGTCGATCCGGAAGATACCGAATCCTGGATCTTCAGTCCTTCCGACGGTTCCAAGTACAAAGTCTCCTATGATGAAAAAGGAGCCAACATCACCTATACCGATGTTCCCGGCAATTCCTATAGCGTCGTGACCGCCGACTTCCCCGAGGAGTGCGGCACTTCCGTCACCCTTTCCATCAAGAACAACGGCACGGCCGAAGCTTCTCTCCGCGCCGACGTCCTGGCCGAGGGCGGCACCACCAACATCGCCACTTCCGCGACGGTCGATGGCGTCGATGCTCCCGTCGTCACCGGCGAATGGCCTGCCGGCCCCAGCTTCAAGGTCGCTGCCGGAAAGACGGTCACCTTGGTTCTCAACTACGAGACCAAGGCCGATAAGCTCAACCTCTTCGTCGACTCCGCTGTCGGCGATGAGACGGCAAGAAGCGGATCCATCTATGTCTCCGGCTTTGCTATCGCAGGTGAGACGCCTGCTGATCCCGAACCCGACACGCCTTCCGAAGAAGGCGAGGCCTACGCTTTCTATCCTTCCGACACCTCCTATACGGCCACAAACGATGAGAGCGGCTGCACCATCACCTATACCGATCTCGGCGGAAGCAGCTACAAGACGTTGACGGCCGACTTCCCTGCCGGTACCGAAAGTGCCAGAAGCGTGACCTTCACGATCGAGAACAAGGGCGCCAACGAAGTCAAGTTCCGCTTCGATATCCTCGGAACGGATGAAAAGACCATGATCTGCACCTCCGCCAGCCAGGACGGCACGGATATCAGCGCCACCATCGTTCCTTCCACCGAGCAGTATCCTTCTGGCCCCAGCCTTGCCGTTGCCGCCGGCAAGACGTCCACCGTCACTATCGGCTTCAGCGCCGAGGCGACCAAGCTCAACGCCTTCGTCGACTCCGCCCGTGGCGATTCGGCGACCTATTCCGGCACCGTCGTCCTCTCCGACTTCATCGCCAAGTAATCCGTCCATTCGTCTCGTTCTGTCAAGAAAGGCCTGTCTTCGCTCTTGAAGGCAGGCCTTTCTTTGAAACATAATATTGAAAGTGGACGGAAAGACATACATGGTGAAAGAAGTCTATCTGAAGGCTGCCATCGTCGACGACAGCGAGACGGATCGCGCTCACCTGCGAAGCCTTTTGGAAACCTACGGGAACGGCATCCATATCGCCGTGGAGGAATTCCATTCCGGGAACAGCTTTCTGGACAAGGTGAAGCTGGGATTCGACCTCGTCTTTTTCGATATCGACATGCCTGAGATGGATGGCATCACCTTGGCAAACAGGCTTCGGGCGATCGACAAGGATATCCTCATCGTCTTCGTCACCAACCTCGGAAGCTATGCCCTGCAGGGCTATGCCGTCAACGCGTTCGACTTCTTGGTCAAGCCCATCGCCAAAGAGGACGTCCAGAGGACGATAGAACGTGCCATCGAGCGGAAAAGGGAACCGGATCAAAGAAAGATCCTTTTGAAGATACACGGCGGATATCAGGCTCTTCTCGTCTCCGAGATCATCTATGTGGAAATCCGCGGACATGACTTGACCTTCCATGCGACTTCCGGCGAGTTTTCCTCCAAGGGAGGACTGAGGGAAGTGGAGGAGGAACTCTCCGCCTCGCGCTTTGCGAGATGCAACAACTGCTTCCTTGTGAATCTCGACTTCGTCCAGGCCATCGAAAAGGATGAGGTCGTCTTGCCTAACGGCAGGCTTCCCATATCCCGGAACAAGAAGAAGGAATTCGTCACCCGTTTCTTGGAAGGCATCCAGTGATATGGATCTATTCATTGCGATTCTCTTCAATTATGAGTATCCTTTCACCTTATTCTTGGCTTTTCTGATATTTGTCATTCCGCTTGAAAAGAGAAAGATTGCCTATCCGCTTTATTTTCTTGGCTGGGCTTTATCGGAGACCTATTGGCATTTCCGACCGCTTGAGGACATATTCAGTTATCTTCTCTTCTTTGCTTTTCTTCTCGTTCTTGCCCTGCTGACGTTGAAAAACGGTTTCTTTGAATCTTTGGCCTTCGTCACGATGGCTTTCGCTTTGCAGCACCTCGACTACAAGCTTGCCATTTCCCTTGCGGAGGTCTTCTGGCCACAGATCGTGGACACGGGACTGTATTTTGCTCTCTATATCCCGCTTTTCCTCGTCGTCAACGCCATCGTCTTTGGCTATGTCCTCCACAAAAAGAGGAAGGGGTTGTCCTTCAAGGTCAACAGCATCCTTGCCCTCGCCCTTTCTCTGGTTGTCATGGGAAGCACGATCGTCATCAGCTACTATACTCAGGAACCGCTTCTGACTGCGTCCAAGGCCGTTTTCGGACTCGTCTCCCTCTTGAGCATCTTCCTTTGTCTCTCTTCTCTCGTCATCCTCTTCATCAACAGCCGGACCCTGGCTCTGGAACAGGACAACAGGGCATTGGAAATGCTCTTGGAGAAAGACAGGCAAAAATACGAGTTTGCCAAGATCACGGCCGAGAACATCAACATCCACTATCATGACTTGAAGCAGCAGATACGGAAGCAGGGGATCGACCAAGGCGAGATACAGGAAATCCAAGAGCAGGGGAAGAGACAGGAAAGCCTCTTCTATACCGGAAGCAGGCCTTTGGATGTCCTTCTTTTCGAGAAGAACCTCATCTGCCAGAAGAAGAAGATCGAACTGCTCTTCCTCGGCGACGGAAGCCTTGTCCTGGCTATGAAGCCGAATCACGTCTATTCGCTTTTCGGGAATCTCATCGACAACGCCATCGAAGGCCTTCAGGACGTCAAGGAAGAAAGGAAGATCCGAGTGGAGGTCCGGAAAGTCAAGGAAAGCGTCCTCGTCCTCGTCGAGAACAGGACGCTCCACGAACTCAAGACGGACAGGAGCGGGACGATAAAGACGACCAAGACGGAAGGAAACCATGGCTACGGCATCAAGTCCATCCGCAATATCGCCGCCTACTATGACGGCGAGACGCTTTTTTCCTTGGAGAATGGCTATTTCCGGGCCAAGATCCTCTTCCCCTGCCGACGCACGCAGGACCTTTCCGCGACCTATCGCGAGATGTTGACGGATGGTCTTCTTCACTGATTCAAAAGAAGCCAAGAAAGGGCTTTCAACCCATCCTGTGACAGAAATTTGTCTTTAAGATAGAAAAAAGAGCGTTTTTCCTTTATCCTTTACCTAGTTTAGGAGGAAAAATATGAATAAGAAAATAATGCGATTGTCTCTTCTTTCCCTGCTTTTGCTCACGGGATGCAGCAACGACCCGTCGGCCTCTCCCGTGCCCCCTTCGTCTTCCGGCGAGTCGTCCTCTTTGCCCTCTTCCTCCACGCCTTCTTCCTCATCCTCTTCGACTGCGCCCTTGACGACGCATGTCCCGACAAATGATGAGCTTTTGGTTGGTATCCTCGAGACTTTGGCTGAGCAAGGCTTCTCGCTTTCCGGCACTTCGACCCGGATTCGCGAATACAACAATCCCTACTATTCCCTCAACAATACGGAATTCGACAGTGAGGATGTCATCATCGTCAGCGAGGATGCCTATTCCTTCACGTCGGAAAGGGAGGACGGAGAGACGTCTTCCCGCAAGGCGTTCCGCGGCGAGGACGGCCTTGTCAGCGAGGAATATCTCGATTACAAGAACGAGAGAAGTCTCCGCCCTGTCGTCGATGACCTCGGAAATGGACAGCTCTACGAGACGGAATACGGAAACCCCTTTGCCGACATCAGCCGTTCCGATCTGACGAAGGGAGAGGATGGCGTCTATACTCTTTCCGGCAAGAAGGCTCAAGTTTTCGCCCACAAGCTCTTGGGCGAGGATCTGGAGGGAGACATTCAGTTCACCCTCGAAAATAGAGAACTCAAACGCATTTCCTCCGAGGGATTGACCGGTACGGAATATTTCGTCAGCACGGGTGTCTATACCACTTTGGATGTCACCTTGTCTTTCGACTATACTATCGATACTAAACCAAAAGAAATCGAGCTTCTTGAACCATCCACAAACGAAAACACAGAAATAGCCAATCTTCTCAAAGGAATAGAGAACGGATTCCGTTTTGACATTGTCGATGACTCCGGGATGGTAACGGCATCGACCTACTTCAATGGCGAGGAGATCCTTTTCCAATACCTCGTTCCCGATGCGCCGATGCCGTTTGTGATGGATATGTACCTCTATCCGAATGCCGAAGGGACCATGGATTTGAAGTGGTACAACATCACCGATGAAGAGACCGGTGCGGGGGAGTGGGTGGAAAACGATCCTGAGGAAACCGATATGTACTACACGAAAGTGACCTACGCCCAGCTTGCTTCGGATATCGCGCATCTCTCGCCGGCCGTCTTCAGGAAGCAGTTGGACGGCACATACGTCCCTGTGGACACGGCCCTCAAGACAATCGGTGAAAACATCATTCCTTACATCTATGATGCCCTTGGCATCGTTTCCTACGATGACTTTAGATTCCAGTGCACCGGTTGCATCGTTAAGACGCTCGACACGGATGGGGACGAGATCCTCGACGCCATCGAATTCGATCTGGAATCCCACTACTCCAACGGTGGAGCCGCCACGACCGTCACAGTCAATTTCCGCTTCTCGGACATCGGTTCCTGCACCTTCCCCTATATTGTCGAATAGCCTTTTTTGAAAAGGCCCGGGGCGGCGAGTCACTTCGTCCTTGACTTGCCTTCCCGGGCTGTTTTAGAATTTTGCGGTGACGTATCCCTTTCGGAAGTGATTTTTCTGTTAGTAGATATTATAATTATATGTCGCACGTGTGCATTCATACTCGGAGGTAACCCTTATGAGCTCGACTGAAGTCAAGAAGAATAGCAAGGCCAAGGCGAATCTCATCGCCTTTTGGGAATGGTTCAAGAGCGCTGCCTGGCTGCAGGTCCTCTTGATCGTCGGCATCGTTGTCGGCATCGTCGTCTCCATTCCTTACATCATCCGCGCCATCCCGACGGAATCCGATTCCGAATTCTTCGAGGGACGCCAGATCACCTATTCCAAGTTCCAGCAGTTCCTCAACGGCGAGGACACAAGCTGCAACGGAAGCGTCGGAACGGGAAACGGCAACGCCGATTTCTCTGAGGATCGCTTCGGCTTCGCCGTCATCTTCTACAAGGACAACTGCAGCAACTGCGATTCCATGGAGCCCTTCGTTGAGAACTGGTTCAACACCTTCAACGAGGACTACAGTGCCAACTTCAAGCTCTACACCATCAACGTCGGCTGGGTCCCCGGCGACAGCGATGCTTCCAGCGATGCCGAAGGCCACGACATTTCCGAATACGAAAACGAGAACATCTCTCTCGACGATCAGAACGATATCATGCAGGCCATTGCCGATGCCTACTTCGATCAGCCCGAGAAATATCAGAACAACAGCACCAGCTTCACCAGGAACGATGTCACCCAGGACGTCAAGGCCACCAAGACGACCATGCCGACTCCTACCGTTCTCTTCTATTCCAAATCCAAAACCGAGACAAAATACGACATGTCCAAGCCCGACAAGGTCTTCCTCGGCCAGATGGATGACCTTACGCCCAGCAACAGGGCCGACGTCAACACGATGCTCTCCGACCTCTACAACATCACCGTCTATCAAGGCTAGGATATTCCAAGACAAAAAAGAACCGGCGCTTCGGCGTCGGTTTTTTCGTGTCGAAAAAAGGACGTCTACCGTCCTTTCATCGCTTCAGTTTCTTTTGCATGGCCTTGTAGACCGGGTCGGGAACGAGACCTGTGATGTCGGCGCCTTCCAGGAACATCTCTTTTATGTTGCTGGAAGAGACGAAGGCCTGGACCCTGTGGGACATGAGATAGACCATGTCGATGGAGGGTTCGATGTATTCGTTGACCTCGTGGAGCTGATATTCGGCCTCGTAATCCGTGACGGCCCTCAGGCCGCGGATGAGGGCGATGGCACCGAGCTCCTTCGCCTTTTTGACGACGAGGCCTCTTGAGATCTGTACCTCGAAGCCGTCATGATCGCGGAAAGTCTCTTCGGCAAGAGTTTTCCTCTCTTCGGCCGTGAAGAGATAGGACGAGGCTTTCTTGGGGTTGTCGGCGATCAGGATGATGACTTTGTCGAAGATCCTCCTTGCCCTTAAGGCGACGTCGACATGGCCGACGGTCAAGGGATCGAAGGATCCCGGATAGCAGGCGATTCTCATCGTCAGTCTTCCTTTTTGTAGATTGCCACGTGCTTCTGGCCGTAGCGATATTCCTTCATCGATAGGCCGTCGATGCTTTCGTTTGGATAATCCTGCTCGGAGACGATGACGGCTCCCTCTTCCAGCATTTCGTTTTCCATGAGATATCGGATGATGTCCGCATCGATGGTGAAGCGATAGGGGGGATCGAGAAAGACCAGATCGAAACGGACGCCTCTGCTTTTTTTCAAGAAGAGACGATAGTCGGTCAAGAAAAGGGCGAATTTGTCTTCCGGTTCCTTGAGCGAAAGGACGTTTTCCTTCAATGTCTTGAAAGTGTTTCTGTCACGATCGATGAAATAACACTTCTTTGCCCCTCGTGAAAGAGCCTCGATTCCCATCGAACCGCTTCCGGCAAAAAGATCCAGGACAACGGCATTGACGCTTTTGTCCTTGATGGCAGAAAAGATGGCCTGGCGGACCTTGTCCATCGTCGGCCGGGTGTTCTTGCTTTGCGGCACCTTCAAGAAGAGGCCCTTGTGCTTTCCGGCCCCGATCCGTATCATCGGATGACCTCCGAGATGGAGTCCGTGAGTTTTCGGAGGATTTCCTTCAGCCGCCGATAGAGGGCATTGTACTCTTTGACCTCTTCGAACTCTTGGATGGCATCGTCTTTTTTCTTGGCTCGGGAAAGAAGAATTCTTTTCTTTTCTTCCTCGACCTCCTTGGCCGCCTGTTCATAGAGGTCGTCCCTCTCCTTGGCAAGGCTGCGGATGAGGGCGTTGTCATCGATCAGGGTCGAGAGTTCCTGGATTCGCCGATAGAGATCCGAGGAAAGGATGGCGTCGACGAGCTTCTCCTCTTCCTCGATGAATTCTTTGTTGTCCATGTTTTGATTATAGCATTTGCCTTCTGTGCGGCGGCAAAGATGTTAAAATAGGGGCGTTATGAAACTCTTCAAGATACATTCGGACAAAGAAAAGCTTCTCCACGAAAAGTGCGTCGAGGTCGAACTCCCTCTTTCCCAGGAGAAGAGACAGACGATTCTCGACATGGTCGAGTATCTCAAGCTTTCCCAGGACGAGAACTTTGCCAAGGAACATGGCATTCGTTCGGGAGTCGGCTTGGCCGCGCCGCAGATAGGCCTTTGCGAAAGGTTTTATGCCGTCTATCTCGTCGATGGCGAGAAGACCTACGAGTATGGGCTTGTCAATCCGAAGATCCTGTCCTCTTCCGTCAAGAAAGCCTATATCCAGGGGGGTGAGGGATGCCTCTCCGTTCCCGAGGATGTCCCGGGAAACGTCTATCGCTACTATCGCGTGACTATCAAGGCCTATGATGCCGTCAGCCAGAAAGACGTGACGCTGAAGCTTTCGGGATATCCGGCGATCGTCTTCCAGCACGAATACGATCATCTCGACGGCATTCTCTACTATGATCGCATCGACCGCAAGAATCCTTTCTACGAGGATCCGGAGGCTGTTGCCATATAGTTTTTTTCCGTTTTCCTCGATAGACCTGCTTTTTTGAATCTGTTAGCGTTTTCCGTCTGTTTTTTCTTGTAAGAAGAAACAAATTTTCCTAGAATGACTACAACTTGAGTTTTTTGATGAAAAAGAACTTTATTGAATCTTTGCTTATCAGGAGATAACGTTTATGGCTGAATCCAAAAGTTTGTTGAGCTCGCCCGTGCAGATTTATGCTTTGGGCGGATTGGGCGAGGTCGGAAAGAACCTCTACTGCATCGAGAACGACAATTCGATCCTCATTATCGATTGCGGTGTCATGTTCCCGGAGGACAGCATGCCGGGAATCGACTACATCATCCCGGACTTCACCCATCTCAAAGAGAATGCCTCCAAGATCAAGGCTCTTGTCATCACCCATGGTCACGAAGACCACATCGGCGGCATCCCCTTCCTTCTCCAGGCTGTCGACGTGCCTGTCATCTATGCGCCGAAGATCGCCTGTTCTCTCATCCGGCACAAGCTGGAGGAATCCCGCATCCGCACCAATACGAAGCTTCTCCAGTACGACGAGGACACCGTCGTCAAGGCCGGCGACTTCAAGGTCGAATTCTATCACGTCACCCATTCGATCCCGGATTCCTTCGGCCTATTCATCACGACCCCGCAGGGGACGATCGTCGAGACGGGCGATTTCAAGATCGACCTGACCCCTGTCGATGCCGACTTCAATCTCGCCAAGCTCACCCGCTTCGGCGATCAGGGGATCGATCTTCTCATGGCCGATTCCACCAATGCGGAAAAGGAGGGATACACCTCTTCCGAGCGGACGGTCATCAAGGGCATCGCCGATGTCTTCTCCGAGGCCCCCGGCCGTCTTATCATCTCCACCTTCTCTTCCAATATCTCCCGTATCCAGCAGATCATCGAGACGGCGATCCGCTTCAAGAGGAAGATCGTCATCTTCGGACGTTCCATGCAGTCCAATGTCGAGGCGGCAAGGGAATATGGCTATATCAAAGTCCCCGATGAGTCCTTGGCGGATGCCGAGGATCTCAAGCACCTTTCCCCCGACCAGGTCTGCATCCTCTGCACCGGAACGCAGGGCGAGCCGATGGCGGTCCTCGCCCGCATCGCAAGAGGAGACCACAGGGACATCCATGTCCTTCCCGGCGACACGATCGTCTTCTCCTCTTCCGTCATCCCCGGAAACACGGCTTCCATCAACCGCGTCATCAATCAGCTGACCCGTCTTGGCGCCATCGTCGTCACCAATTCCGTCCTGACAAACCTCCATGCTTCCGGACACGCCTCCAGACAGGAGATGCGTCTGCTCCAGAAGCTTGCAAGGCCGCGCTATTTCATGCCGGTCCACGGAGAATACCGAATGCTGAAGCTCCACGCCGACATCGCCGTGGAATGCGGCATGAACAAGAACCACACCTTCGTCTGCGAGAACGGCGACGTCCTGACCCTTCTCAACCATCAGGTCTTCGCCGGCGGCCAGGTCCCTGCCGATGCCATCTACATCGACGGCAAGTCCACCGTCTCCGTCTCGACGTCTGTCCTCCGCGATCGTTCGATGCTCATCGCCGAGGGCATGGTCGGCGTCTATCTGATCATCGATCCCAAGAGCAATCGCCTTGTCTCCGCCCCCGTCGTCGAAAGCAAGGGATTCATCTCTTCCAACAAGAGAGGACTCCAGAAGAAGGCATCCGAGGTCATCGGACTGGAAGTCTCCCGTCTCATGTCCTCCGGAAAGAAGGTCACCTATTCCGACATCAAGCAGACCGTGAGGACCATCACCTCCCACTTCCTTTACCGGGAGGCCCACAGGACCCCGATGGTCATCCCTGTCATCCTCAACTACGGCGGCAACAAAGGCGGATCGGAGGGAAGGGAGCTTGTGAAGTGATCGTTCTGGCAAGCCAATCCCCGCGTCGCAAGGAGCTTCTTGCCCGCATCCTCAAGGACACCCCTTTCCTTTCTCTCCCCAGCCAGATCGACGAAAGGGAGATTCAGGAAGGCGACTGCCGGAAGCTCGTCCTTCGCGAGGCCATCGCAAAGGGAGAGGACGTCTCTTCCCGCAGGGAAGGGGATGTCGTCATCGCCTCCGACACGATGGTCGTCTTCAAGGGCGAGCAGCTTGGAAAGCCCAAGGACGAGAGGGATGCCGTCTCGACCTTGAGAAGGCTTCAAGGAGAGGAGCACGAGGTCTTGACCGGCTATGCCATCCTCAAGGACGGAAAGGTCCTCAAGGAAGGCGTCGTCGAATCTGTTCTCTACATCCTTCCGATGGACGAGGAAGCGATCCGAGACTATGTCAAAACGGGAAGCCCTCTGGACAAGGCCGGAAGCTATGGCATCCAGGACAAGGAATACATCCACTCCGAGATCCGCAAAGGCTATATGGAAAACATCATGGGATTCCCGATCATCGAGATCGAGCGGGACCTGAAGGAGTTGAAGGCCATCTGAGGTCCGTAAGGGCCTCTTTTTCGTTTCAAAAAATCCTTCCCGATCGGGAAGGACGTTGGCTTTTCTGATGATAGTTTATTCCGCCGTCGCGGAGTCGGTCTTCTTCATGAGCATCTGCGTCACAAGGACGCTGGCCACGATGAGAAGGCCGAAGACGATGAGCATGATCGGGGCGGCGAGATTGACGTCGGCGGAACCGAAGAAGTAGGGGGCGATACAGAGAGGAAGGATGAGCTTCACTAGGCCAAGAAGCACTGCCGCAGCACCGGAAAGGAGTCCGAACTTGACGGTGTTTTTCGAGAAGCGATAGCCAAAGCGGGAAAGCATGTCCTTCATCGTGAGGATAAAGAAGACGAGGAAGGCGGCGGAGAGGGCGAAAGTCAGGATCATGAGGAAGAGGGAAGCGACGAAGTTGCCGACGAATTCGTTCCAGATCGCGGATTCGGCATAGAAGAGCTGGCTTGCCATGGCATACATCAAGTTCGAGAAGCTGAGAAGACCGTAGGTGGTGCTGGACGTCACGCCCTGGTAGGAGACGGAGGTGGTCAGGAGTCCGAAGCCGACGAAGGCGAGGACGAGGACTCCGACTAATCCAATGACGACCGTGGAACATCCATGGACGATGTAGGAGCGAAGCGTTCCAACGACGCGGGCGTTGACGGCGTCCAGGACGATCGTGGTGACAAGGAAGATTGCCCCCAAGACGATGCCGGCGATGGTGGCGCCGTTGAGGACGTAGATCATGTCGACTCCGGCGGCGGAAGAGCCGCTCGAGGCGTTGAGCATGAACAGGGCGGCGGAAGAAAGGAAGACGAAATAGGCCAAGACGGCATAGGAAGTCAGGCCGCTCCACTCTTTCTTGGAAACGCACTGGACGATCGCCTTGATGGCGAGGATGACGACGACGACGATGCCGATCAGACCGGCGACGACACCGACTGTTCCAAGGACAGGACCAATGGCCCCATAAACTCCTGCATCGCCTCCATTGAAGACGGCATTGTAGACGTCATTGGAGAAGTAGTCGTAAATGTAGGCCTCTCCAAGAGAGACGGAAGTTCCGGTGGCGCTCACAGAGGCACCAATCAGGAAAGAGAACACGACACTGACAAGAAGGGTCAAACAGCCGGTGATGAAGGAGACCAGGTTCAAGACTTTCTTCGCTTTCCCGGTTCGAGGATGCGAAGGCGAAATCACCGGCTCAACATTTTGCTTCTGAGATTCGGGGGAAGAAACGACAGCGGTAGATGCCGAGGCAACTTTGCTTTGAGCATTGACGATGACTTTTCTGTTTTCTTCCACGAGCGAATTTCGATTCGCACCGCAAAAGATGCAGAACTCGCCATCGGCAGGTGTCAGTTTTCCACAATTCGGACAAACGCTCATCCCGTCGAGACGTTTTCCGCACTTTTTGCAAAATACGGCTTCGGAAAGGTTTTCCGTTCCGCACCGAGGGCAAATGGGCCCGGTTCTGGACGATTCCTCAAAAGAACTCATACTTTCTCTCCTTTCAATTCCATAGGGAAGAGACTTCCTTTTCCTTATGCTTTTTAATAGTAAAACGTCCCAATATCCTGTCAAGGACACTCGGTTGCCATTCGGCCATATCTGTTTTTTGGAGTCAAAAGAGAAGTGACATCAGGGTTACTTGGATATCGCTCTCTCTTCGCTTTCTTTTTCTCTTGTCTTTGTTGGGAGACGGACTATTCCCTTTGTCATTTTCTTCGCTGCGAGGGTGACGGCCAAGATAAGGCAGCCGAAGACGGAGATCATGACCGGAGAGGCGAGGCGGACTTCAAATGTGGGGAAGAAATACGAAGCGAGGCAGAGAGGAAAGACGATCTTGACGATGCCTAGAAGGAAGGCGGAGATTCCGGCGACGATTCCGAATGTGAAAGCATGTCTGGAAAAATCGCATCCGAAGCGGGAAAGCATGCCTTTCATCGACAGGATGAAAGAGACGATGAAGGCGATAGAGAGGACGAAAGTCAGGATCATAAAGACGAGAGAAGGAACGAAATTGGAAAGAAACTCCCGCCAGATTGCGGTATCGGCGGAGAAGAGCGTATTCGCCAGCTCATACATGAGATTCGAATAAGTAAGGATTCCGTAACTGATGCCGGTCGTCACGCCTTCGGCATCCATGGAGACGGCCGCGAGCCCGAAGCCATCGAAAGAGAGGACGAGGACACCGAGGAGACATAGGACGCCGGCGGAGATGCCATGGACAAGATAGGAACGAGGAAGTTCGACCCCGCGATTGTTGATGCCGTCGAAGACGATCGCGGCGACCATGAAAACGGCACCGAGGACGATTCCGGCGATGGTGGCGCCGTTGAGGACATAAGAGAGGCTTGTTCTTCCGGCAGAAAGACCGCTGGCTGTGCTGAGCATGAATAGAATCGCGGTGGAAAGGTAGACCAAGTAGGCCATGACGGAATATTGCGTCAGGCCGCCTTTCTTTTTCGTCCAAAAGAGGATGATGGCCCTGATGGCGAAGACGATGACAAGAGAGATGGCGACCAAGCCGACAATGACGCCGATCGTACCAAGGATGGGACCGACGGCACCATAAAGGGCGGTATCCCCTCCGTTTTTTATGGCATCGTATGTCGTTCCGAAGAAGAAATCATAGATGGAGAGGCCTTTGTCGGAAGTCTCAAGCCGAGAAACCCTTGGCGTGACGCCGATCAGGAAGATGAAGACGAGAGAGACGAGGAGAGTCAGGCAGCTGGAGGCGAAAGAGGCAATGCCGAGGAGAGGATCCGCTTTTTGAACTTTGAAGGACGAATGCGAGGCAATCGGCTTCCCGGCCTGTTTGATGAGAGGAGTCCGCAGCGGTGTCGCCGCAGACCCGTCCTTGCTCTTTTCGTCGACAGAAGCTTGTAGGCGAGTGCCGCAATAGATACAGAATTTGCCATCGGCAGGCGTAAGTCTTCCGCAATGAGGGCATATTCTCCTTTTCTCCAAGGACGATCCGCACTTTTGGCAAAATTCGGCTTCTGCCAGGTTTTCCGATCCGCAGTGAGGGCAGATCCGTCTTTTATCGGATGACGTTTCGTTTGAACTCATCTTGCATTGTTCCTTTCTCTATGAAATTGAGCATGCCGCTTTTGGAGGTGATGCCTGGCCCGTCTGTCATCTGGACAGGAAGGAGGGTTCTCTTTCGGACAGATATCGGAATGCCCCAGCGCCGCCGACAATAAGGCAACCGAAAAGGAGAAGCAGAATGGGGGCGGCAAGGTGGATGTTGACGACTTCAGAAAAGAGAGCGATAGGGAAGGACATCTTGGAAACTCCCAGATAAACTGTGACGACGCCCAGTGCAAGGATCAATCTCAGGGTTCTTTTTTCGATGGCAAAGCCAAATCCCGAAAGAAGGTCTTTCGCCACGAGGACGATGAGGACAAGGGCGGCAACAGAAAAGACAAAAGTCGATATGGCGAAAAGATGGGTGGACAGGGAATTCGGAGTGAAATAATAAAGACCCACGGATAACGAAATCTCCTCGGCCATCGTTTCACCGGCTTCAAGCGGCATATCGAAAGTCATGATTCCGAAACTGACGAAAGAGAGGATACAGAGGGAGAGAATGACGAAAAGAATGGCAAAACCTGTCTGAACAAAGGAAAATCGCTTTTTGAAATAGCTCTTGAAATTCTCGATGAAATCCAAGATGACAGAAGAAGAAATCAAAACGGCGCCAACAATGATGCCGGCAAGAGTCATTCCATTGATTTCTGTCGAGAGATGCGTGCCAGTAAAATTGCCGCTATCGGAGATGTTGAACATGAAGAGTGCGACGAAGGACAAGTAAGTGAAATAGGAGAGGACGGCATTTTTCGTGATGCTCAATGTGGTGCAGCGGAAATACTGAAAGACGGCCCTGGCCGATAGGATGGTGCTGACCAGTATTGCGACGAGGCCCAAGACGACGCTTATCGTTCCATAGACGCCGTTTGACTCCGTTCCCTGGTAGGCCCCGCCGAAGAAGAAATAGATGAAGTTTGTTTGAGATGCAAGCTCAACGTCCGGGGAGCGGACGGTCGTTCCGATGAGAAAGGAAAAGATCAGGCTTGTCAATATGGCAAGGCAACTGGAGACAAAGGAAAGAGTGTCTGTCAGTTGACGCTGGCTTTTTATCGTCCGGTATTTTCTATTGCCCGATATCCTGACCGAGGGCGTGAGACGGGTGGTTTCGCCAGTCTCTTTTTGAGGCGATTCGGATGTCGCCATCGTGACATTTGACGTGTCTTTGCTTCTGCCGACGATGACGGGGTTCCCGTTTGCCGGCGTCAGGTTCTCAACATCGTGATCCAATCGGGTGCCGCAGTTTTTGCAATAAATGGCATCCCCGGGATTTTCTTCGCCGCATACCGAACATTTTTGACTTTCTTCTGAGACTTGTGACGATGTCGCCATATGCTTTTTCCTCTTTTCGATTCATGACATACGTCTTCTTGAAACAGTCTTAAGCATATCGTCTCGTTTAGCCGTCACGTTCTGTCTTGTGAATCAAAAAACTGCCCTCCGAGGAGAGACAGCTTTCTTTTCCATTGGCCTTAAAGGACGAGCAGACCGATGACGATGACAACGGCGGCGATGAGGGCGCAGACGATGGTCGATCCGATTGCGAATTTTGTTCTCTTTAACATGATTTTGTGCCTCTTTCCTACATTCTATTTCATGACGGGGAGGAAATACAAACTATTTCGATTTGCCGACATTCTCTTCCAATAGCGCCTTGAATTGTTCGCTCTTGGTGCCGATGACAAAGACGATCTTGTTGGACATGAACATGACGGAATCTAGGGAACGGGAGATTTCGTCCTTGTCCACTGCGACGGGATCCTTGACCGTGACAATGACCCGCGATCCCTTCTGGACGATCTCGACGATGTTCTCGCGGCCGCCGAACTTGTCGGAAAGCTCCTTTGCGGAGGTCTTCACCTTTTCTTCGATCTTCTGGTCTTCGTGCCTCTTGCGCATTTTGTCGACGACAAAGAATATGGCCGTGCCAAGAAGAAGGGCACCGAGGATAGAGAAGACGACGATGAGGGCAATCTGCCAGGCTTCCATAACTCATTCCTCCTTTATTCCCGACACGGACCGGAGAATCCGGCGGAAGTTGTCGTTTTCCCGGAAATGGGCCAGCTTGAGGCGGCGACTGGACAGGAAACCGACCCGGAACGTCTCGGAAATCGCCTCGGTCTTGCGGATACCGTCGAGATACAGGGCGGCTTTGCCGCCGGAGACCTCGATTTCGAGGACGTCATCGCGGGACAGGATAGCCTTGTCCACGGGATTCAGATAGAGACTATTCCGCACGGGGGCGATCAAGGCGTATTGATAGACGTCTGTCGCATTGATGATGGCCGGAGATCCCAGGCTTCCGAGGTAGGCCGTGGATGCGACGGGAGTTCCGATGACGATGCCGCTGGCCTTGGTTTCGCAGAGCAGTCGATCGTTGAGGTAAACGGAGATATCGACCGTCTTGTCGGCCTGGACGACGACGTCGCTCAGGGCAAGACTTTCTTCTCTCTGTGAAAGATAGGAGAGGAAGGGAAGAGATTCGATCGAAGGATCTTTTTCCAGGACATCTTGGAGGAATTCCGGGATCTCTTCGAGGGAATAGTCCGAGAAAAAGCCGAGATGGCCTGTGTTGATGAGGACGTATTTTCCCTTTCCGTCATGGTCATGGACGGCTTTCAGGAAGGATCCGTCACCTCCGAAGACGATGATCAGTTCCGGGTTGTCCTCCTCCAGCACGAAACCCCGATCCAAAAGGGTCTGGCAGAGCTTGTCCAGAAGATTTCTCTCCGGAAGGCGGTGATAGGAGACGATCGAGAAGGGACAAGGTTCCATCGGGCTCTCTCTTTCTATTTTCCTTTCCCTATTGTATCATAGTTACGTTAAAGGAGATTTCAATAATGGCCAGCAACAATATTGAAATTGAAGCGAAAGTCCTTCTGAGCCAGAACGACTATGTCAAGATCGTGAATGCTCTCCATCTCAGTGGAAAAGTTGTGAGCCAGACCAACTATTATCTCGATTCCGCCGACAGGATTCTCAAGCATTATGGCATGATACTCCGCATCCGCGAGGTCAAGAACCAGTTCACGCTTACCCTCAAAGCCCCGATGGCGGAGGGCCTCCTGGAAAAGAACCAGGTTCTCGGCGATGCCGAGGCCCAGAGGCTCATCCATGAAAACGTCTTCCCGGAAGGCGACATCCAGGACTTCCTCGGCATTCTCCATCTTCCTATCAAGGAGCTCAAGATCCTCGCCCAGCTCACCACCGAGAGAGAGGAATGCAGCTACAAGGACACCATCATCGACGTCTCCAAGAACACGTATTCCGGCAAGACGGACTACGAGCTCGAGTGCGATTCCGATTCCGCGCACAAGAGCCAGGACACGCTTCGCACCCTCTGCGAGGAAGTCGGCGTCCCCTTCGTTCTCAACAATCTCTCCAAGGAGACCCGTGCCATCAACGCAGCGACCGGTTCCAAGTAAAGACAAGCATTTCCTTCGATATGGATTCTGCCGCCTTCGGGCGGCTTTTCTATACCTTTGGTGCGAAATATAATGACAAAACGGTTTTCAGATTGCTGTGACCGTCATGATAGGAAAATTGATCGTCATCCAGGATAGACTCCTCAGAAAGCCTCTTTTTTGTCGTAACCCAACGTTCGGCTTCTATCCCTTTGTTTTTGATAACGGATTTCCCCCAAAAGACAGATTCAATGTCCTTGTAAAACCAAATTAAATCAAATTTCTTCTTTATACAAAAAGTTTTTATGGTATTGTTTAACATTATTCTTTCATTATCTGTACCATCAAGATCGATACAATAGATGATTTTATAAGGACGTGATTCTCCTTTTTTCAATCCCTTGTTCAGCTTTTGGATATTTCTTTCGATTCTTTTCAGGACACCGGAGTCATCGTAGTTGCTTTTTCCACCGAGAAAAAGAAAATCGTAACGTGGGGAGCGGGTATCGAAAAAACGTCGCAGATATTCTACAAGATAAATTTTGTCGGATTGACATTTGGCGGTTGTTTCGACACAGAAGAGAATGTAATCTACTGTTTCGACCATTCATCATTCTCCAAAAATCGGCAAGAAATTGATGGCATCGATGTTGAGAGCGTTCTTAGGGATCCATCCCTCCCGATATCGGTTGGCCGGATTCAGGCGGCCACTTCGTGTCCAGGAGACGAGTTCGTTTTCGTCATTCAGGAAGTCGATACTATGCTTTAGGCTTTTCAGTTGATTCATCAAGTTGATATTGTGGGAAGTGAATGTTAGCTGCCCCTTTCCATATCTTTCGAAAAATTCGATGAGCTTTTCAAGATAGACGTCATGGATGCAGGTGTCGATTTCATCGATGAAAACATTGGCTCCGCGAGCGCAAAGAAGAAGGCTCCGAAACAAACGAATCAATCTTCGGATTCCGGAACTTTCAAGTGTCGCATCGATTGAGTAATCAGGATATTCGAAGATCAGATTGCAGAGATAAGATTGCGAAATCACTTTTCTTTCGATTTTGATTCCTCTTAAATGGCTTTTGAAAAGGCGAATGAAATCTTCCAGCCTTTTGATTTTGTCTTGGAACTCCGAAAAACGATTTTTGGGAACCACAATAGATCCTTCCATAATCTTTTTCGAAAAGAGGTTTCCCAAAAGACCATTTGCCGAAGAAAGGAGAGCATCTCCCTTTTCTTGGGCACTGATATTCGAAGACAGAATCTCGTTGATTCCCATTTCTGCCGGAGTCGGATTGATGTGTAGGTCCTCCTCGTCGATGAAAAAGGACAAAGAATTCAGATATAAGTACAAGGAAAGGAAGCCCTCCTCGGAAAGCGTGGCTTGATCATGTTCACTTTTTTGGGTCTCTTCCTTCATTTTTGAGAATTTTGTGGGAGAAAACAAAGTGAAAAAAGGATTGGTAAGCAAAAGATTGACCGTTTTCTCGTCGGCCTCTCTTCTTTCGTGCTCGTCATTGCCGGCATAGAACAGCAACTTTCCTTTGTGAGTTTCGAAAACTGGCTTTTCTGCCTCGTTTATTGTTCTTCCGATGATTTTCGCGAACTTTTCGGACTCGATGAGATATTCGCCGGCTTTCTTATGCACTCTTATTTCATATGCGAACGTCCCTAAACGCTTTTTCGTTTTTTCGTCATAAGTCGAGAAAACGACTCGCCCATGGAAGGCACGAGTCTTTTTGTTGAGAATCCGATCGAGGTAACTTTTTTTCGTGGCAAGGAAATTTCTGTCCTTTCCCAGTTGGCCTAGCAAATAGAAAGACAAGAGAAGAGAGGTCTTTCCCGAGCCGTTCGTTCCATAGATGCCTTTAATGTTGGAATGGGAAAGATCAATGTTTTTGGAAAGACCGTAGTCGGAAAAGTCTAACGTGATGTCCTTTTCCAGATTTCGAACGCCGCTTGTCGTAAATTGAACAATAATTAATTTCATGAAACTCTGATGAGCCCTATTTCTTGTTTATTGTAGTATCCAAAGGGCATGAAATCAATAAAAGTGAATAAATCATTTTTATTGAGTATACATGGCTGCCCCTCTTTTGCTCTTTAAAATGAGTTTAGAGGGGCTTCCTTTTGCATGATTCAAATAAAAAAGTCCCCAGACCGATGAACAGCATGGGGACAAGTTCTTGCGATGGAAGAAAAATCAGAACCGGTGGTCGCAGTCGACCGGACAGTTGGCGCAGGCCTCTTTGGCCACTTTCTTGGCCTTCTCGAAAATCTCGATCTCGTCCTGATTGTAGCCGACCTGGATCTTGGAGTCGTCGACGATGATCGGGCGCTTGAGGACGGTCGGGTTCTTCCGGACGAAATCCAGAAGCTCCTTCACCGACATCGAGTCGACGTCCACGTTCTGCTCCTTGATGACCTTGCTTCTCTTTGAGATGATGTCATCGGTCCCGTCGAGGGATTTCATCAGCATTTCCTTAAGTTCGGCCTCCGTGATGTCGTGCTTGAGGATGTTGATCTCCTCGAAGGGAATCTGCTGGTCTTCGAACCAGGCCTTGACCTTCCGGCAGCTGGAACAGCTGGGAGAGAGATAGATTTTGATCATTTTTCCGCGTCCTCCTTCTTGTCGTCTTCCTCAAGTTTTTCCGGGCCTTGCCTCACCAGGCGATAGGCGAGGATGAGATACATCACCAAGGCGAAGGACAGGACGGCGATGGCCGTCATGCAGAGCGAATTGATGACGATGTCCGCTGTTTCTCCCGCGGCGAAGTCGAGCATGAAGGGAGAGCCGACGAGGAGCGTTCCAAGAACGAGATAGAAGACGAAGGTCGACAGTTTCCCATACCAGTGCGCCTGTTGGAAGGAGGTTCCGTTCGCGGCCATCAAGAAGAGCTCGCAGAACATGATGAACTCCTTGAAGACGAAGACGCCGAACATGGTCCAGACCATGGGGTATTGCCAAAGCTTGGCGCACAATGCCGCGGCGACGGCGCATTGGAGCATCTTGTCCGATATCGGGTCGATGATCTTTCCCAGCTCCGATGTCTGGTTGAACTTCCTGGCGATGAAACCGTCGAGGAAGTCGGTATAGCTGGCGATGACCATCATTGCGCAGCCGAGGTAGACGTTGGCATAGGGGTTTCCGGCGATGTCCATCGGAATGAGATAGAAGCACAGGAAAAGAATGATGAGGAAGACCCTCACGTAGCAGAGGACGTTGGGGATGAGCCAGATTTCGTCCTTGCGGAAATATTTCTTGAGGACGGCCAGGAATCGGGCCTTCTTGCTGTCGTTGTTTGGCATAGTCACAAGCAATTATAGCAGGTTTTCTTTTTGGGGATTAGGCCGATCGTCAAAGAAAAGCTTTTCCAGCGTCAGGCCTTGCGGCTCCGCCTTGATCTTCCTGAAGGGGATTGCCTTGCCCGAGAGAAGGGTCTCGATATCTTCGATAGAAAGGATGCCTTTCTCATGAGCGAGCATGGATCCGACCAGGAAACGGACTTGATAGCGGAGAAAGTTTTTTCCTTGGAACCGAATTTGGAGTATATCGCCAACTTTTTCCATCTCAAAGGAGTCGACCGTCAGGATCGTATTCTCGTCTTCCTTTTCGGGCGTCGCGAATTGGCGGAAATCGTGTTGGCCGACAAAAAGCCTTCCGGCTTCCAGGAGTTTTTCTTCCTTCAGCGGATGGATCGGACTGAAGGTGAAGCTGTTCAAGAGAGGGTTCTTCTCTTTCCCGTTCTGTATCTGGTAGAGATAGGTTTTCTTGAGACAGCTGAAGCGGGCGGAGAAAGACTCCTCCCTCTCCTCGACGGAACGGACGAAGATGTCTTTTTTCAGGGTCCTTCTGAGGAAGTAGTGGAGATGCGACAGGGAAAAGGGAGGCTTGGGGACTTCATAGGAAAGGGCGAAATCCAGGGCATTGACTTTTCCGTCCAGGCGGGAGGAGATGACCGTCTTGATCTTTTTGCCGTGGATAATGGAAAGGGCCTCTTCGAAATCGCCCTGGACCGTCCTTTTCTGGGGCTGCTTCTGCGTGCCGAAGAAAGCGGCGCCGGAGAAGGCGCAACGGATCAGGATCGTCATTGCGGCAAAGTCATCCCCATGGCGACGAAGATGTCCGGCTTCAAGACGGCAAGAGTGATCATGCCGCCCAAGAAGAGCAGGACGACGAGGGCGGAAAGAGTGTCTTTGAGAGACCAGCGATAGGCGCGATAGCGCGTCCTTTTGGCATCGGGATCGTATCCCCTTGCCTCCATGGCATCGGCAAGCTCCCCGGAGACCTGGAAGGAGGAGAGGAAGAGGGGGATGATGGTGGAGACGATGGCCCGTATCTTGTCCTTGAACTTTCCTTGCCGGTAGTCCACGCCGCGGCTGGCCTGCGCCTTCATGATCTGATTCGTCTTGTCGAAAAGATAGGGGATGAATCGCAGGGCGAGGGAGATTGTCATGGCCAGCTTGTGGACGGGGAAACGGACGAGGGAAAGTGGGTAGAAAAGCCACTCCAGGGCATAGGTCATTTCCATGGGCTTGGTCGTGGAAGTGAAGATGTTTGTCATCATCAAGACGAGAATGAGTCGGAGAAGGATATAAGAGACATTGAGGATCGTGGAAAGATGGACTTCCACGCCGAAGAGCGTGAAAAGAACCATGCTCTCCGAGGCGGAGGCGCTGGGCAGGAAGATGTTCAGGATCAGGAGGAAAAGGATCATCACCCAGAGGCCCTTTAGGGAACGGAAAAGAAGAAGGAAGCTCGTCTTGCCAAGGAGGGTCAGAAGGAAGAGAAGGATGAAAATCCCGCCGTAGACGACAAGATTCATGTAGGCGGATCCATAGGAGAGGAAGACCGAGACCAAAAGGACGATGAGGGCGATGAGCTTGATCCGGGAATCGATGCGATGGACGATTGTGTCGAGGTTGTTGAACTTTCCGAGGGTCATTTTCATCTTCTTTGCCCTCCTTTCGCCCGGACGATCTCCTCAGCGAGGGAACGGCAGTCTTTCACCCTGTTGATGTCGATGGCCAAGCCGGAAGCAATCAGGCTTCTTGCGAAAGAGAACACCTTCGGCGGCTCGATGGCGGAATCTTCGAGATATTTCCCGCTGGAGAAAAGCTCAAGAGGCGTCGAAACGGAGACGATGCGTCCCTCTTCCAGGACCACGGCCTTGTTGCAGTGGCCGAGGACGACATCCATGTCGTGGGTCGAAAGGATGATGGACGTTCCCGAATCATAGATTTTTTTGAGCAAGGCAAGAAGGCTTTCCTGCCCATGGCAATCCAGGCCGACCGTCGGTTCGTCCAGGACGAGGACGTCCGGCTTCATGGCAAGGATGCCGGCGATGGCGACCCTTCTCTTCTCACCCCCGGACAGTTCGAAGGGGGAACGCGAAAAGTAGGCCTCGGGTATTCCGACCAAGGACAGAGCCTCCTTTGCCTTCTTCTCGGCATCTTCCTTGCTGCTTCCGAAGTTTCTGGGACCGTAGGAAACGTCTTCCAGGACGGTCGTCTCAAACAATTGGTATTCCGGGAACTGGAAGACCAGGCCGACCCGTCTTCTCAGCTCCTTGACTTCCTTGATTTTTCTCTTGTGCTTCTTCCGCATTGCCTTTTCATCGACAACAGTCTTCCCTTTCTTCGTCTTGTAGACGAGGGACATGTCGATGACCTGGCCGTTGATGTCGATGATTCCGGAATCGGGAAGAAGCAAGCCATTGAGATGCTGGATGAGCGTCGACTTTCCTGAGCCTGTCCTTCCGATGAGAGCTGTATAACAATGATCTTCAAAAAGGAGAGAAACATCGATCAAGGCATCCTTTTGATTCAAAGAACCTCGATCATAGGTATAAGAGATGTTTTTCAGAGTTATCGGCATATTCTTTTGATGAGCTCCTCTTCGTCATCGACGGATCCGACATCCATGCCAAGAGTCTTCAATTCTCCGATGAGCTTGTGGGCAAAGGGAAGATCAAGCCCCATTTCCCGTAGGGCTTCGTCCTTGGAGAAGACGATAGACGGCGTGGCATCCATGACGAGCTGCCCCTTGGCAAGCACGAGAACTCTGTCGGCATCGTAGGCCTCGTCGATCTCGTGGGTGATGTTGATCACCGTCAAGTCCGGCTCTTCCTTCTTTCTTTCCTTGATGATTTGCCGGATGGCTTTCTTTCCTTTCGGATCGAGCATGGCACCTGCCTCATCGAGGATGAGGACTTTTGGATGCCTGGCGATCGCCCCGGCGATGGCGACGCGCTGTTTCTGTCCGCCGGAAAGGTTCGAGGGCTCGCTGTCGAGATAGTCGAGCATGCCCACCTTGCCGGCGCAATCCTTTATGATGTCTGCCATCTTTTCCGTCGGGACGCATTCGTTCTCGAGACCGAAGGCGATGTCGTCCTTGACCGTCGCGCCGATGAACTGGCTGTCCGGATTTTGGAAGACGAGGCCGACTTCCTTTCTAAGGAGAACGGCATTGTCATCGGTCATGCGCACGCCGAAAAGATAGATGTCTCCCTTCTCCTGGGCTAGGATGCCGTCGATGAGTTTCGCCAGCGTCGACTTTCCTGAGCCGTTGTGGCCGATGACGGAGACATATTCGCCTTTCTTGATGTCGAAGGAGACGTCCCGAAGGCAGGGATGTCCCTTTTCGTAGCTGAACGTCAAGCCCTTGAGGAGGATTGCCGAATCTTCCGGAATGGTCGGATCCCTCTTGAGGAGTTCAGTCTCTTTTTCCTTGCTTCTCATCTTTTCTGTTCTTGAGGTGCCGATAGACCTGATAGACCCAATAGGCCAACAGCGAGGCGCCGAGGAGAGCGCCCCAGACGGCGAAAATGATATAGCCGTGCTCGAATCCCGTCGAATTGACGACGCCGTAGAGCAGAAGAAGGACCATCAGGTAACAGAGGATGATGACGATCGTGGCGACGAGGCATTTCTTCAGCGGGAAGGAGGATTTGTCTTTGAACGTCACTGGAAACGGATCTCCGGAATGCGTCCCTCATAATGGACGTAGGCGATGCCTGCCATGTCCAGCATCCTTCTTGCGGCGACCTCATCGTCGGAATCGTGGTATTTGTCGGAGAGATAGACGACTTTCTTTATGCCGGCCTGGATGAGTGCCTTCGTGCATTCGTTGCAGGGGAAAAGCGTCACGTAAAGCGTGGATCCTTTCAGGTCATGGTTGGAATTGAGGATGGCATTGAGCTCGGCGTGGCAGACATAAGGGTATTTGGTCTCGAGCCTTTCTCCCTCCCTGCCCCAAGGAATCTTGTGGTCGTCGATTCCGGTGGGCATACCGTTGTATCCTAAAGAAAGGACCTTGTGCTCATCGGAGACGATGCAGGCTCCGACTTTTGTGTTGGGATCCTTGCTTCGCAATGAGGAGAGCAGGGCGATGGACATGAAATATTCGTCCCAGGAAATGTTATCGAATGTCATAGGAACCTCCTTGAAGGCACAGACACTCTAAGATTATAGTTTACTATCAAGCTCTGTTCTACCAAGATATTGACTTAATTGTATTCTTGAAAAGACATAGGAAAGCTTCATGAAAAAGGAAAGAAAAAGACCAAAGGTCTTCTTGTACAGAGAGACTTCTCAAGGCGAAAGCATAGATAAAGTCAATCAAAGGCCGTAGGCGGGATCCTTTCCTGCGTTTCTTTTGTTTGTTCCTCGTCAGGGCAAAGAGAAAAAGCGTGGTGAGAGACAGCACCATTGAAATGTACTTTTTTAATGAAAAAGCTTAAAATTTCATATTTATCTTAACAAGTCTTGAAAAAACGTAATTCATATATTGAATATTTTTCCGCAAACATAAAAATAAATACAAATAAATCGCCGATAATGGTATTTTTGATTGAAATGTACGTATTTCGATAGCAGAACGTTCTGCAAAATATCATTCTATCGATGCCGAAGTCTATGAAAAACAGGATGAGAGAAGGAAAAAAGAGAAGGAAAAATAATACTTAAAACGAATCGGTCTGAAAAAGCCGAAAAAGAAGAAGAACTAATACTTGAACCTTTCCTTGACGTTGATCCTGTTGATTGCCCTCTTGAGGGCGATTTCGGCCTGGTTGTATTCCTTGACGGACTTGGCGTTGATGAGAAGCTTCTCGGCAGCCACTTTTTCGGCGATGGCGCGCTGGATGTCGATCTCGTCATAAGACTCGATGGCATTGACGATGAGCTGGACCTTGTTCTCTTTGCACAGGCAATAGAGGACGCCACCGGAGACGGCGAAGTGGCGGATGCTGCCGTTGTAGTGCATCACAAGGGGCGATATTTCAACGTTCGCGATCATGTCCCCGTGATGGGCATAGACGGAGATCTGCCCGAAATGGGTGTCGACGGAAAGGGACTCCACCTGAAGGGAGGCGTATTTCCTTAGCGGTGTGATGATTTCCAGCTGGAACGTTTCCATGTCTTATTTCTTCTCTTCGGCAGGCTGTTCCTGCTTGAGGGTCTCGGCCTTCTTGACGGCCTCGTCGAAGGTGCCGACGTAGGTGAAGGCTTCCTCGGGGAGGTTGTCGCCCTTGCCTTCCAGGATGGCCTTGAAGGAGGAAATGGTGTCCTGGAGATGGACGAACTTGCCTTCCCGTCCGGTGAACTTGCTGGCGACAAAGAAGGGCTGGGAGAGGAAGTTTCGGATCCTTCTTGCCCGGTTGACGGCGAGCTTGTCCTCCTCGGAGAGCTCGTCGATGCCAAGAATTGCGATGATGTCCTGGAGATCCTTGTACTTCTGGAGGATCGCCTGGACGCCTCTTGCGACGTCGTAGTGCTCCTTGCCGACGACGTTGGGATCGAGGAAGTTGCTGGAGGAGGCCAAGGGATCGACGGCGGGATAGAGGCCAAGGGAGGCGATGGAACGGTCGAGGACGGTCTTGGCGTCGAGATGGCTGAAGGTGGTTGCCGGGGCGGGGTCGGTCAGATCGTCCGCCGGGACATAGACAGCCTGGATGGAGGTGATGGAACCGTTCTTGGTGGAGGCGATGCGCTCCTGGAGCTGTCCCATCTCGGTGGCGAGGGTCGGCTGATAGCCGACGGCGGAAGGCATTCTTCCAAGAAGGGCGGAGACTTCGCTTCCCGCCTGGGTGAAACGATAGATGTTGTCGATGAAAAGCAGGACGTCGTCATGGGCGACGTCGCGGAAGTATTCTGCCATCGTCAGCCCGGAGAGGGCGACGCGCATACGCACGCCGGGGGTCTCATTCATCTGGCCGAAGACGAGGGCGGTGTTCTTGAGGACGCCCGATTCCTTCATCTCGTTGTAGAGATCGTTTCCTTCGCGGGTTCTCTCGCCGACGCCGGCAAAGACGGAGATGCCGTGCTTCTGGGTGGCGATGTTGTTCATCAGCTCTTGGATCAGGACGGTCTTGCCGACACCGGCGCCGCCAAAGAGACCGACCTTGCCGCCGCGGATGTAGGGGCAGAGAAGGTCGATGACCTTGATGCCGGTTTCATAAATTTCCGCCTTCGTGGTCTGATCTTGGAATTTCGGGGGATCGTTGTAGATGGAATGGCGTTCAGCGCACTCGAAAGGTCCGGCATTGTCGATGGGCTGGCCGAGGACGTTGAACATCCTTCCCAGGACGGGATCGCCGACGGGGACCTCGATGGGCTTTCCAGTGTCGAGGACAGGGAGGTTTCTCCTTACGCCTTCCGTGGCACCCATGGCGATGCAGCGGACGGTATCGTCTCCGACGTGCTCGACCACTTCCAGGGTCAGTTCTTTGCCGTTGTCCAGCTTGACCTTCAGGGCGACCAGAAGCGGAGGGATGGTATCTTCCTTGAAACGGACGTCGATGACGGGTCCGATTGCTTGGACCAAGGTTCCATAATTAGCCATTTTCTTTCCTCCTAGTCATATTGCTTCTTGCTGGCCATGCTGCCGGCGACGACTTCGGTTATTTCTTGCGTGATGTTTTCCTGTCTCGACTTGTTGTAGATGATCTTCAGCTTGTCCGTCAATTCATCGGCGGAATCGGTCGCCGTCTCCATGGCGTTTCTTCTCGAGCTTTGCTCGCTGACCTCGCTCATCAGGAACTTGTTGTAGAAGGAGGCGTCGAGATAATGAGGCAGGATCAGACGCAGGACTTCCCCGGCATTGGGGTCGAAGATCGGCTTGTAGTCGGGAACGTTTTCGTCGAGATGATAGTGGGAGAGCTCGAAGGGGAGCATCCTCTTGATGGTCGGCACCATGGTCAGGGTATTCTTGAAGACGGTATAGACCAAGGTGACGGATTGATAGCCGCCTTCGCGGTATTTCCTGACGATGAAGTGGCGCATCTTCTTGACGTTCTGGTAGGTGAGGTCGTCGAGGAGGTTGAGATAGTCCAAGATCAGCTTGTAAGGCCCGTCCTTGTAGTGGAGGTAGCCCTTCTGTCCGACGAGGAGAAGCTCGTCGTCCGGCTTCAGGACGGGATCGAGCATCTTGAAGATGTTGTAGTTGTAGGAGCCGCACAATCCGAGAGAGGACGTGACGACGATATAAAGATTCCTCGTGTCGCTGAAGCTTCTCAGACAGGATTGCTTCATGTAGTCCCGGGGCGGGATGGACTGGAGGACGCGGACCATGACGTCATGCATGGCAAGACGATAGTCTTCGTCGTCATCGAAAATCTTCTTCCATTTCTGGAACTTGACCGAGGCGACGAGTTTCATCGCCTTGGTTATCTTGGCGGTAGATTGGATCGTCTGGATCCTTCTTTTGGTTTCTACCAAGGATTCGGCCATGTTTACTGTTGCATTCCTGTCCGCACGTTTTCGACGGCAGTCTTGATCTTTTCCTTCGTCTCGTCGCTGAGGATCTTGCTGTCGCGGATCGAATCATAGACTTCCGGCAGATGGTTGTGGATATAGAGGCTGATGTTGACCAGAGTCTCGTGGATCTTGTCCAGCGGAATGTCGTCGATGAGTTTGTCCTGGGCGATATAGATGTCGACGATCTCGTCCTCCATCGGGATGGGGCTGTATTGCTTCTGTTTCAGGACTTCCATCAAGACGGCGCCGTGGCGCAAGACGTTCTTGGTGACCTGGTCCAGATCGGAGCCGAAGCGGGAGAAGTCGAGAAGCTCGGCATAGCTCGCCAACTCGATCTTGATGGAGGAAGCGACGGATTTCATGGCCTTGATCTGGGCGGCGGAGCCGACGCGGGAGACGGAAAGACCGGAGTCGATGGCCGGTCTCTGTCCGACATTGAAAAGGTCGGTCTTGAGAAAGATCTGTCCGTCGGTGATGGAGATGACATTCGTCGGAATGTAGGCGGAAATGTCGCCCGCCTGCGTCTCGACGATCGGCAAGGCGGTGATGGAGCCGCCGCCGAGTTCCTTGCTCAGATGGCAGGCGCGCTCGAGAAGTCTCGAATGGAGGTAGAAGATATCGCCGGGATAGGCCTCTCTTCCCGGGCTTCTCTTCAAAAGCAGGGAGAGGGCGCGATAGCTGACGGCGTGCTTGGAAAGATCGTCGTAGACGATGAGGACGTTCTTGCCCTTCTTTTCCCAATATTCGGCGATGGTCGTCGCGGCATAGGGGGCGACGTAGAGCATCGGGGCGGATTCGCTGGCGGAGGCATTGACGATGACGGTATACTTCAGGGCATCGAAGGACTTGAGACGGTCCACGATCTGGGCGATGGTGGAATTCTTCTGGCCGATGGCGCAGTAGATGCACAGGACGTCCTTTCCTTTCTGGTTGATGATCGTGTCGATGGCGATGGCCGTCTTTCCCGTCTGCCTGTCGCCGATGATGAGCTCTCTCTGTCCCTTGCCGATAGGAATCATGGAGTCGATGGCCTTGATGCCGGTCTCCAAAGGCTCATTGACCGGTTGCCTGTCCATGATAGCCGGCGCCGGCGCCTCGATCGGCATGAAGCCGTCGTTCTGAATCTCGCCAAGGCCGTCGATAGGCTGGCCGAGGGCGTTGACGACACGGCCGAGAAGGGCATCGCCGACGGGGACGGAGACGACCTTTCCGGTCCTCTTCACCTCATCGCCCTCGTAGATCTCGGTGTCCTTTCCGAGGATGACGGCGCCGATGGAATCCTCTTCAAGGTTCATGACCATGCCGTAGACGCCGTGCTTGAAAAGGAGGAGCTCGCCGTACATGGCCTTGTCCAGACCATAGATGGTGGCGATACCGTCGCCTATCGAAACGACGCTTCCGACATCGCTCGTCTCGATTTTGTTCTCATAGCTCTCGATCTCTTTTTTGATCAGGTTGCTGATGAGATTGATATTGGATTGATCCGGCATGCTAACCCTCCTTTAGTCTTTCCTTCCGTATAGGAGCCGTTCCTTGATCGTCTCGATCTTGGTGTCGAGCGAATAGTCGAAGAGACGATCTTCGATCTGGACCTTCATGCCGCCGATGACATGTCTGTCCCGAACGTACTCCAGAACGACGTTCTGACGATACTTCTTGCTGAAAGCCTTCTCGAGTCGGACAAGGGTGGCATCCGAGATGGGGAAAGGCGAAAATACCTTCCCGCGGAGGATGTGGCACTGCTTGTCGTAAAGGCTTTCGAATCCTTTGTAGATATCTCCAAAATGCTTGATGCCTTTGTTGCGAACCAGAATTTTGAGGAATCCGTTCACCGCAGGAGAAATCCGTCCCCCGTAGACGCGATCGATGGAAGCGATGCGGATGTCCGAGGCAATGAGTTCGGAATCGAGGAACTTGAGATAGTCCGGGTTCTTCCTGAAGGAGAGATTGACCAAGGCGAGGTCGTTGTTGTAGCGCACGCCCTGATCGTCCTCGATGGCGACCTCATAGATGGCCGAGGCATAATGGAGATAGAGCGGATTCATTTCACCTGTCCTCGTCCTTGTCGATGTCCTCGAGGAACTTGGCGATCATCTCGTCGTTGTCTTCCTGGGTCAGTTCGCGTCCGAGGATCTCCTTGGAGGCATCCAGGGCCGTCTTGACGATCTGGTCATGGGTGTCCCGTTCGAGATTTTTCTTCCTTTCCTCGAGTTCGGCTTCGCCCTGCTTCTTGCGCAGGTCGATGCTCTCCTGGGCTTTGTCCATCATCTGCTTGGTCTCTT
This sequence comes from Candidatus Enterosoma merdigallinarum, assembly GCA_018714385.1. Taxonomy (GTDB): domain Bacteria; phylum Bacillota_I; class Bacilli_A; order RFN20; family CAG-288; genus Enterosoma; species Enterosoma merdigallinarum. The sequence goes on from DVNL01000002.1 coordinate 36,344, forward strand.
CCATGGCCTGCCTGCGGGCCGCCTCGACGATGGCATTTGCCTTCACGCGGCTGTCCGTGATGTTGTTTTCGGCCTCTTCCTGCGCCTTCTTGGCTTTCTTCAGGTGCTCGTCGGAGTCCTCGAGGTTCTTCTGGACATATTCTCTTCTGGCGTCAAGCTTCTTCTTGATCGGTTTGTAGCCGAAGACGATCACCAAAACGACCATCACGATAAAGGCACCCAGCTGTGCGAGGGTGATGTAGAGGTTCGGGATGGCGTCGTTGATGGTCTCGGTGATATTGCCGCTGGCTTTTTCCACATCGCAGGAGGCGAGGAACAAAAGGCAAGGCGAAAGCCAAGCGAGTTTGAGAAGCTTCTTCTTCATCGTCCAAAAGGCATGGCTTATCAGGCGGCGAAGAGAAGAAGCATGGCGACGATGAGCAGATAGATGGCGACGGTCTCGACGAGGGCGACACCGATCAGCATCGAGGTTCTGAGCTTGGAAGCCGCTTCGGGATTCCTGGCCGTGCCGTTGATGGTGAAGATGACGGCGAGAGCTTCCATGACGCCGACAATGGCCATGGCGATGGCGATGATGGCGATGGCCCAGAACTTGGCCGTGCCGGCAGGGTCGAAGCCGACGACTTCGGTGACTTCTTCCAAAACGTTGAGAACAGCAAGAGACATAAGTTTCCTCCTTTAGATAAATGAAACTTTCCTAGTTTCCTTCCACAGACAGCTTTGTGATCTTCTGGGTCGTCTCGATCGCCTCCTCTTCGGGGCCCTCCTGGGCGATGTTCAGCATCGTGACCATGAGGAAGACGACTGTTTGTATAAGACCGTCAAAGACATCGAAGTAAGCGTGGGCGATGGGCATCAGGGCGGGACCTAGGACAAGACCGAAACCGCCGGCTATGCCATCCAAGGCATAGTAGGCCAGCGTGATGAGGCAGAAGCCGGCAAAGGCATTTCCGAAAAGACGGAGCGTCAAAGACAGCATCGGTATCCACATCGAGATAAGTTCGATGAAAGGAATCGGCGAAACGAACTTCATCAAATACTTGGCATGCTTGTACTTGATGCCGTAATACTGGATGAGAAGGATCGTCAAAAGCGCGATGGAAAGCGGGAAGGCGAGATTCGTGAAAGGATTCGGAAGCGGCTTGAAAAGCCAACTCGAATTCAAGATGGCATCATCGCCGATGACGATGGGGTTCGGAATGCCGGCCATGCCGACAAGGAACGAGATAAAAATATAAAGCCCCAAACCGATGACATAGCCCGTGAAGGGCAGGAAAGATTTCCCCATCAGCTCAGAAACCTTGTTTTCGGCGAATTCGACGAGAGTCTCCGCGGCATTGACGATGCCCTTTGGCTTGTCGAATGGGCCGTATTTCTTTCCTTTGAAATAAATGACAAAAACAAGGACGATGACAATAAACATCGCCAGAAGGGAGGAGATGAATTCCGGAGGAAGGACATTCCCAATGTCCGTCCTGAGCAGGTTGCCTATCTGCAACCCTTCTTCTTCAGAATTCATACGAGATCAGAATCATTCCCGGAAGCGCCTGTCGAGAATCAAGAATAGTATCGCCAGAAGATAGACCGACAGGACTTCGGCGGGGGAGACGAGAAGGTAGAAAACGTTGACGGATTCGTGCAAGGAGGGAAGGAAGTACCAGATTGCTGCCGGGGAGAGAATCAAGGCGAAGAGCAGTAGGAGGCGAAGGAAGGTCGAGATGACGAGAGGGGCGTCTTTTCTCATCCGCAGGGCGAGCAAGAAAGAAAAGTAGACGAGGGGAGTGAACGGAAGAGGCAGAAGGAAGAAGAGACTTTCGCGCCAGCTCCTCAATCCTAATAATACTAGAGCTGCCGCAAGCCAGACAAGGAAATAGCCTAAATAGGCTATCCATTCTCGTTTTTTGATCTTCTTCATCCTGCGTCATCATAACACCGGAAAGAAATCAGTTCAACCAGACAAAAAAGATTTGACGAAAGTAAGCGTCTATTGTATAATTCCCTTTGCGTTCATGGCTTCATGAGTGCAATGGGCGTTTAGCTCAGCTGGGAGAGCATCCGCTTGACGTGCGGAAGGTCACAGGTCCGAGCCCTGTAGCGCCCACCATCTAGAGAAAGCAAGCCTCCTGGTTCAGAAGGCTTTTTTCTTTTCTTGGAGCAGTACCCAAGTGGTTGAAGGGACCGGTCTTGAAAACCGGCAGTGGGCTCAATACCCAGCCAGGGTTCAAATCCCTGCTGCTCCGCCATAATGGTAATTCATGTCTGATACTCCGAAAGGGGTGTGCAGACATTTTTTCTTTTATACGATATATCGCAGTTTTTCTGATTTTTCACTGTGTAAGTGTATAGCCAATTTGCCGTATAATAGTTAAATTTTTGAGATACTCTTACACGCTTTGAAACTCTTACACGGTACTTTGCACACCTCTGTAAAATTAACATCATTTTAGCTTTTTAGCCCATTCTTATTGAAGATTGATTCTTTAGTAGGGATGGGCTTTTTTATGCCCGAAAATATTTTTTAACTTTTTTTCAAAAACCGCCTTCGCAAATTGGCCTCCAAATCTCCATATGGTGAGAAGGGCAGTGCGTTCGCTCTTCTCTAGAAACTATGGTAATGTTGTTAATGTTAATATAAAAAAGTACAAATTGGCTAATATAAGAATGCACATTCTTATATTAGCACTAACATTTAGGAAGTCTCCTTATTTATTTTAACTATTATTAATATATTATATTCTCATCTAATGTACCACTTAATATGTGGGGATGTAAAAGTGCGTTCAGTTATTCCAAAACGAGCACTATGATCGGGGCAAAATCAACCACTAAGAGAATTGTTTTTTCTACTGATTGCTTATGAATATTTTATGCACGACACTTACGGCACGAAAACTGTAAAAACTTATCAATTTTTGGAAGTTCTTACGCCATATCGTAAAAACTATTTATTTTTACTGGCTTTGGGCATATAATTTAACCAAAGGGGAAAGCAACATGATATATAGAACAGAGTATATGCAACGCTTGAAGGCGTTTAAAGACAACAAAATCATCAAAGTCGTTACGGGGTTGCGTCGTTCGGGAAAATCGACGCTGCTTGAAATGTTTCGCGACGAACTCCTGCAAAGCGGCGTTCAACCAGAGCAGATACAGTACATCAATTTTGAACTTATGAAGTACGATGCTGTGCGCAACTATAAGCAGCTCTATAATGTGGTTACGGAAAAGGCTTTGCCGGACAAAAAGAATTATCTGTTTTTCGACGAGATACAGCAGGTGAGCGGTTGGGAAAAAACTGTTAATTCTCTTTCGCTCGAATACGATGCGGATATATATGTTACGGGCTCTAATGCGTATCTGCTCTCATCAGAGTTGGCGACCTTAATATCCGGCAGATATGTGGAGATCAAAATGTTACCATTGTCTTTTAAAGAGTACTACGGCTATTACCGTGACTCAGGAAAGAGCCGAGAAGAGCTTTTCAATAACTATCTAAAATATGGTGGCTTGCCGCAACTTTTATCTTTGCCACAGGACGAACAGACGATAGGGACGTTCTTGTCCAGCATTTACGATACGGTGATTCTGAAAGACGTGCTCGGTCGAAATAAGCTTAGAGATATTGATCTATTGAAACGTGTGTACGCCTTTGTATGCGGAAATGTAGGCAGTATCACTTCGACAAATAGCATGGCGAAATATATTGCAAATGAGGCAAAGCTCGACACGAACGTGCGTCCTGCTACAATTGGTAATATCCTTGAAATGCTTGAAAATGCGTTCATCATTTACCGTGCCGATCGCTATGACGTCAAGGGCAAAGAGGTCTTAAAGTCACTTGAAAAGTATTATCTTGCCGATACGGGTTTGAAAAACATTATTGTTGGATATAATCTTGAAAATTACGGTCATTCGATAGAAAACGTTGTGTATCTGGAACTTCTTCGCCGTGGCTATCGGGTTTATGTCGGTAAAAACGCCGCCAAAGAGATAGATTTTGTTGCAATAAATAAAGAGGAAACACGTTATTTTCAAGTTACCGAATCGCTTGCTGATAAAGCTACGCAGGAACGAGAAATAGCCCCGTTCCGCTCTACGCACGATTTCTATGAAAAGACGATCATCACCACGGACAAGACGTATATTACCAACGTAAACGGTATAAAAATTGTCAATCTTATAGACTTTTTGTTATCGTAGTGGCGTACAATTTTCTCATGATGGCAATTCATGTCTGATACTCCGAAAGGGGTGTGCAGACATTTTTTCTTTTATACGATATATCGCAGTCTTTCGGTTTTTACGCCGTGCAAGTGTATAGCAAATTTGCCGTGTGATAGTTAAATTTTTGAGATACTCTTACACGATGGGTGTGCACTCTTACACGGTACTTTGCACACCCCTAGAAATTTAACATCATTTTAGCATTTCAGCCCATTCTTATTGAAGATTGATTCTTTAGTAGGGATGGGCTTTTTTTATTTGCCTCAAAAATATTTTTAAACTTTTTCAAAATCCACCTTCGCAAAACGCCTTCCAAATCTCCATATGGTGAGAAGGGTAGTGTTTGCTCTTCTCTAGAAACTATAAGGAGGAAAAAGTTATGAAACACAAATTAAGAATCGGCGTTTCTAACGTATCTCCAAAGAGCAGGGTAGTTACCTACAAGAAAGTACACCAGAAACAAAAGTCAAAGATGTGATCGGTGATGCAAGCAAGGTAGCCATCATTGTTCCTGGGGATTCAGTTAAAAGCGCCACGATCCAAAATATAATACTGGTAATTATATAAGATAATGGAGAAGGTAGTGGAGTAGTCGATGGAATGGATTGTTTATATAGATGAATCATTTTACTTCTAAAATTTATTCGTACTAAAAATGTGATTTAATATACATTTTTCATATGAAATTAGTGATATATCTTGGCATTTATGTATTTATAATGCGTGGTATGATGGCAGAAAACTTTGTGGCGGAGCAACTTGTGGCAAATGGATTTTCTCTATATTATTGGACTTCTGGAAATTCTGCAGAAATTGGCTTTGTAATTCAGCAAGACAGCTACTCTATTCTAATAGAAGTTAAATCTTCTGATAACGTAAAAGCAAAAAGTTTACAAACATACATAAAAAAATATTCTCCTAAATACTCTATTCGCATATCAGCTAAAAATTTTGGCAATGAAAACGGAATTAGATCTATTCCACTTTATGCAATATTCTGCTTAAAACCTGAAATAGAATAAAATGTCTAATTTTTCACTAAAAAGCTTTCACTTTTATACATTAAAACCAGAACCATACAAAGTTATGGGAGAAGGCCATAAATCAGTCGAAATGCGTTTAAATGATGAAAAACGAAAATAAAACGACAATTATTAAAGGTTGATGATTTTATCATTTTTACAAATAGGGAAGATAAAAATAAATCACTATTAAAGACTTGAAACAATATCCTAGTTTAGACTTATATTTTCTCAAAATTTGTAACAATAAAAGATAGTTTTAGCTAGAGTGTTGTAATTTAGCTTCAGCAGAGAAAAAATGTAAGAAGCGAATAGCCAAATCGCTATGTCATTACTAAATTGCCACTATCTTTTTTATTGTTGTTGTGCCATTTTTTGAAGAAAGTGATCACGGTGTCTGGGAGGGGCATAGTTATAAGAAAACGTTAAAAATAGATGGACTTGAAATTGTTATTTATGCGCCAATTCATAAAGCTTTTTAATCTCTTTCGGCCTATATGAATCGATATTGTTCTCAAGTTCTGCAGTCGATCCCAGTTCCTTGGCTTTCGTATAGTACCATTCCTTGTATTCGAGCATCTGGAGGGCTTTCTTGAGCACTTTGATTTGATTCAATGTCTTTTCTTTTTGTTCTTTAAAGAAATTAAACCTTTCATCGATAGTAGAATCGCCTTGCTTGACCATCATGATAAAACGTTTTATGTCCTTCAGCTCGACGTTTGTCTTCTTGAGGCATTCGATTATGAATATGGTTTCCACGTCCTGCTCACTGAATTTTCTTATTCCGTTCTCTCGTTTGATGTCGGGAAGCAAACCTTCCTTGTCATAATAACGGATAGTGGATATTGAGATGTCAAATCTTTTAGAAATCTCACCGATCGTATATGTCATTTCAAATTTTCTCCTTTTTATGTATTGACCTAAAGTTAGGTTTAGGGTTTATAAATACATTAGCACACCAAGTGGCTGGAAAGTGAGGAAAAATTATGAACAAGAATATTGTTTTGGAACAAAATTGGGACAAGACCTTCAAATTGGATGAGAATGTAAACCATGAGAAGGTCGTATTCCACAACAGATTCGGTATCGATTTGGTCGGTGATTTATATTTACCAAAGAACATTAAAGACGACAAGTTGCCTGCGATTGCGGTGTGCGGCCCTTTCGGTGCGGTAAAAGAGCAGGCCAGCGGACTATATGCGATGGAGATGGCAAAAAGAGGATTCATCACCTTTGCATTCGATCCTTCATTTACTGGGGAAAGCGGTGGTAATCCTCGTTATAACGCTTCTCCTGACATAAATACGGAAGACTTTCAAGCGGCAGTCGATTTTCTTTCGACATATAAGAAAGCAGATCCTGATCGTATCGGAATCCTCGGCATATGCGGTTGGGGAGGATTGGCTCTGAATACTGCAAGCATCGACACAAGAGTAAAAGCGACGATCGTCTCTACGATGTATGACATGAGCAGGATTGCCGCAAAAGGGTATTTTGATCAAAACGACAGCGAGGTAGAGCGTCATAAAATAAGAGACACTTATAGTAATCTAAGAACAAAAATCTATGGAAGCGGTGATTATGGTAGGGTTGGCGGCTGCCTTCCTTTGCCGGTGTCTGACGATGTTCCTTTTTATGTCAAAGACTATAGTGAATATTACAAAGGACGTGCTTATCATCCTCGTTCGCTTAATTCTACGGACGGTTGGAATCTTATCGGAACGATGTCTTTCTTGAATGCCCCTATTCTTCAATACACGAATGAAATACGCTCGGCTGTCTTAATTATTCATGGCGAAAAAGCCCATTCCTGCTATATGGGAAAAGAGGCCTATGAGAACATGATGAAGGGGAATCCGAATCCAGAAAATAAAGAGTTGCTGATCATTCCGGGAGCGGTTCATACGGACCTTTACGACAACCTGGACGTCATACCTTTCGACAAGATCGAGAGCTTCCTTGGAACACATTTGAAGTAGGGAGGAGAGGAACAGGAAATGAACAAACCATATATCGTTTGTCATATGATGATGTCACTTGACGGACGTATCGATTGCCAGATGACATCAAAACTGCGCGGAACAAAGGAATATTATGAGACGTTAAGCGAGTTAAACGTTCCGACGACCCTAAGCGGCAGGGTGACCGCAGAACTGGAGATGGCGCTTCCTGGCAAGTTTAGTTCAAAGGACCATACGACTTTTGGCAAGGAAGGCTTTTCCAAAAAGCAGGACGCTACCGGGTATGAGGTCGTCGTCGATACGCATGGCACACTTTTATGGGACAAACAGGAAGGCGAGAAGCCGTTGCTTGTCATCACGAGTGAACAGGTATCACAAGAATACCTCCATTATTTGGATGAACAAAATATCTCGTGGATTGCGGTAGGAAAAAACAAAATCGATTTGCCAAAGGCTACGGACATCTTAAGGAATGAATTTGAAGTTGAACGCATGGCTGTTGTAGGGGGCTCTGCCATAAACACGAGCTTTCTGGATTTGGGTCTCCTGGATGAAATCAGTATCTTGATCGGTCCAGGTGTCGACGGAAGAAAAGGGATGCCGACCGTATTTGATAATATGTCGACAAGCCGAGAAGTCATCCACTTGGAATTGAAGGACGTCAAAAAATACGAAGATGGCGCAGTGTGGCTTAGATATGTTTTATGAGGAATGATGCAACATGAAAATTAAACTTTTGATATTGCCAATGTTTTTGCTTACGGCATGTTTGAGTTCTTGCAATAGCGCTCGACCAGCTACTAATGAAACCGGAAGTTCAACAAACGACAATCAAGACAGCGAAAACGAAACAGGCGGAGATGAAATCGAGATGAAACTAAAACTTAGAATTAAAGATTATGAATTCGATGTGACGCTAGAAGAAAACGATGCCACGTACGAACTTGTCGAAATGGCAAGAAACGAACCGATAACAATCAATTTCGAGGATTATGGTGGCTTTGAGAAAGTCGGACCTTTAGGAAGAAGCCTGACGACTGATAATACTCGTATCACGACAAAGGCTGGTGATATCGTTCTTTATCAAGGAAACCAAATCGTGATGTTCTATGGCTCCAACACCTGGAGCTACACGATGCTTGGGCATGTCGACGATCTGGCTTATTGGGAAGAGGCGTTGGGTGATGGCGACGTCGCAGCAACCTTTACTTTGTTGGAGTGAAGAGGACCATGAATAGAGAAGAATATTTGAGATTGGTAAAAGAAACGGGATATGTCGATAGCAAAGGGGAAGCGCAGCGCTTCATGGACGAGTCTTCCTATCGAGCCCAGCAAATCGTTAGCGAGATAAACAATAAGTACCATCCGCAAAGCGAAATACAGGAACTGATGAGCGAGTTGACTCAGGAAAAGGTTAGCGAGACTTTGAAGATATTCCCACCAATATATACTGATTTCGGAATGAATCTTCATCTTGGCAAGAATGTCTTCATTAACTCTGGATGTTGCTTTCAGGACCAAGGCGGAATCTACATCGGAGATAATACGCTGATAGGTCACCAAGTCGTATTCGCGACCATAAATCATGATATGGATCCCGAGAAAAGAGGCTCAATGGAATTCAAACCGATACATATAGGGAAGAACGTGTGGATAGGGGCTCATGCGACGATACTTCCGGGTCTCAATATCGGTGATGGCGCAATAATAGGAGCCGGAGCGGTCGTCAATAAGGACGTCCCTAATAATGCTGTAGCGGTCGGAGTTCCTGCTAGGGTTATCAAAATGATCAAATGATAAAAACATGTGTTAAAGCGGTGCAGAATGACTTGATATAACCGCCCCGAAGAGTGATGCATATACACGAGGAGGCATTTGAAAATCATCTATATCGCTGCGGCATGGAACGACGATGAGGTAGTCATGAGAGCTTTGAACGCTCACTTTGATATCCTGACTTCCTACTTGGAGATGGAAGAAGTGGGGAGGGTGATGGCCAAAGGCGCCGGTTATCCGGGCATGATAGATCCCCGCTATTTAAGAGAAGTCTACGATCTGGGCAAAAGCTTATAGAAAGGAACGTGAAAAATGAAGCTTAAAAGTTTGCTTGTCTTGCCGTTGGCGGCATTCATGACTGTGCTTGCCGGATGCGGCAATGCTGATAGTAGCACAAGCGGTTCGGGAGAGAGCGCTAACGCGATGGTCGTCTATTTTTCGGCTACCGGAAACACCGAGGAAGTCGCGCGAATCATCGCGGATTATATCGACGGGCCGATTCACGAGCTGGAACCCGTGGATCCCTATACATCAGAGGATTTGAACTATGGCGACAGCGATAGCAGAGTGTCCCTGGAAAGAAATGACCCGGATCATCTGACCGAACTTGTTGCAGTGGACTTTGATGAGTTTGATGAATCGGAATACATATTCCTTGGCGCTCCCGTCTGGTGGGGAGAGCTCAGCTGGGTGATCAATGACTTCGTTCTCTCAAACGATTTTACAGGCGAGACAATCATTCCTTTCGCCACGGCATCTTCATCTAATTTTAGCGTCGATGATTTAAGATATTTATCCGATGAAGCAACCTGGATGGAAGGAAGAAGATTCAGACAGAGCGAGATCAATGAAGAGAACGTTCATGGTTGGATAGATGGCTTAGATATTAACTTTTAGGAGGATTGACAAATGAAGATATTGGTCAGTTATTTTTCTGCCGGTGGAGTGACAAAAAGAGTCGCTACTCGATTGGCGGATATATTGGATGCCGATTTGGAAGAGATTAGACCTGTTCACAAATATACCGATGAAGATTTGGATTGGAGAAATAATCATTCCCGATCATCTGCCGAGATGAACGACGAGAATTGTAGGCCGGAAATCGAAAGGCCTGTCCACGATTTGTCTTCCTATGATGTTGTCCTGGTCGGCTATCCGATATGGTGGTATGTCGAGCCCAGGGTAGTAGACACTTATTTGGAACGATTCGATTTGGCAGGCAAGAGAATAATACCTTTTGCCACGAGCGGCGGAAGTTCTATCAGCGGAAGTGTGAGCCGTCTGAGAAATCTCCATCCAAAAGCCGAAATTGAAGAAGGTTTGCTTTTGAATCACGGACTCGATGAGATCGTCATAAGAAAAAAGATCGATGGAGGAAAATAAGATGAAACAAACCGCGGGAAGAAAAGGATTGGGCGATTTGGCGCCGAAATTTGCTGAATTGAACGATGATGTCTTGTTCGGCGAAGTCTGGTCCAGAACCGACAAATTATCTTTAAGAGACAGGTGCATCATCACGGTCGTGGCTTTGGTCAGCAAAGGCATAACCGACAATTCTTTGAAGTATCATCTGACGAACGCCAAGAATCATGACGTGACCAAAGTCGAGATGGTCGAAATCATCACCCATATCGCCTTTTATGTCGGCTGGCCCAATGCCTGGGCGGTGTTCCCCATGGTGAGGGAAGTCTATGAAGACGACAAGACAGGCAAGGAACCGATGTTCGGCTTAGGCAAGACCAATGATGCTTACGCACAGTATTTCGTCGGGCAATCCTATTTGAACCCAGTCAACAAGGAAGGGGTGTTCATCGCCAATGTGACTTTTGAACCGGGATGCCGGAACAACTGGCATGTCCATCGGGCTTCTAAAGGGGGAGGACAGATCCTGCTTTGCACGGATGGCGAAGGCTGGTATCAAGAAGAAGGAACGAAAGCCAGAAAGCTTATGCCGGGAGATGTCGTCTATATCGCTCCCGGAATCAAACATTGGCATGGTGCGACAAGGGATAGCTGGTTCTCTCATCTTGCCATCGAGGTCCCTGGTGAAGAGACTTCCAACGAGTGGCTGGAGAAAGTTGACGATGAGGAATATGACAGACTTCAATAAGGAAATCCTGGTGAGGCGAAATTATGGCGATAACAATCAATATTTACTACACAGGCGAAAAAGGCAGCGCGAAAGCGTTCGCCAAAGAAATGGTTGACTCGGGAATCGTCAACGAGATCAGGGCAGAAACCGGGAACCTAAAATATGAGTACTTTGCTTCATATGACGATCCCGAGACGGTTCTTTTGATTGATAGATGGGCGAGTTAGAATACCTTGGACTTTCATCATAAATCAAAAATGATGCGAAAAATCCGGGAGCTGAGAGACAAGTATGATTTGAAAATGCGAGTCGAAAGATTTGTCGATGATATTGATGTCCCGGCATCGGATGATAAATATGTTAGAAAGTGAAAAAGCGATAGAATGCGCTCTTTTTGCGGCATCATGTAAGAGCATGGACTTCGCAAAACGGCGGAATCCACGATTGCTCCGGTTTTCCCGATAAAGACCTCATGGAATGCCATTCTACAATTTCCGGAAAAGAAAGCTGAAAACCTCTCGGAATATCGTTGGCGTATCCATTCTAGGGGCGATTTGATATGCTTAAAGGGGAAGGAATTGCTGCAAGGACCTTGTTGCACCTGATGCAATCCGAACTGGCAAGACGGGAGGATCTTATGTTTTTGGCAGAACAAATGGATGTGGCAAACACGGCGTACATATATACTTTCGGTTGCGTTGGGATTGTTTTTTCGGTTCTCCTAATTGTTCTGGGCATCATTTTCATGGCCAGGAAAGTCGATCTCAATTATAGTTTCGGATATCGGTCTTATTTTTCTCTTTCCACGCCCAAGACGTGGAAGTGGTGCAATAAGGTGCTCTTCCTATCCGTCTTTTCCTTGAGTCCTCTTTTTCTGATCGCACATGTCGTCGTCTTCGTCCTTTCCCTTGTCCATGATTGGTCTTTTGCATGGGTAGTTATCACGATGGCTTCGGGAATGGTATATTTGATTCCTGTGACTCTTTTTATTGAAATCTATGGCAGGATCAAGTTTAAGGATTTGAAGGCAGATCGGGTGGAGCCGCTGGTGGAAAACGAAAAATCGAAAAGGCAAGACATCGATGACTTTTGGGACTGATTCCGTTCAGAAGTGGAGGTTGAAGCTGATGAGGAAATTACTGATTGTCGTGGATTACCAGAAAGACTTTGTCGACGGCAGCTTGGCAAACCCGCATGCGAAAGCGCTGGAAGACGTCATCGGCGACATGATTAGGGAGTATGAGAAAGAAGGAGACGATGTCATTTTCACGATGGACACGCATCAAAAAGACTATCTTGATACCGAGGAAGGACGGCATCTTCCGATCCCGCATTGCTTGGACGGAAGTAACGGACATCGCCTGTATGGGAAAATAGAAGAATTGTCCATGGGACATCCGATCTTCAAAAAGGAGACTTTTCCATCTCTTGCTCTTGCGAAGTTCTTGGAGGGTAAAACTTACTCAGAAGTGACTCTTGTCGGAGTCGTCACCAATATCTGCGTCATCTCCAATGCCATCATGGTGAAGGCCGCCCTGCCCAACGCTCATATCGTCATCGATGCCAAAGGCTGCGCGTCTAACGATGAAAGGCTCGAGCTGGAATGCTACGACGTTTGTTCCGCTTTGCAAATTGAAGTGAAAAACCGATAGATTTTAGTTTGCCGATTCAAAGGCTTTATGTCCATGTTCTTACTTTATTTTTAAATTGGACTTCTTTTTAAAATCCGATTTTTTCGAAATAGTTTAAATATTCATTTTTAAAACAAACTGATTATATCCACTAATTTAAGTTGTGTCTGATATAACATTCCTTTTTGCAAAACAGGGGTTGTCATCAAAGCACAATGAAAAAAGATGTCCCTGAGGCAGAGGCAATTGTTTTTGTCTTATTTCAATGTGCCGAATATTCTGTCGCCGGCATCTCCCAAACCGGGACAGATGTAGGCGTTTTCGTTGAGGCAACGGTCCAAGGCACCGATATAAAGAGGAATGTCGGGATAGGCCTCGTGGAAGACACGGACACCTTCCGGAGCGGCGATGATGCAGATGAACGTGATTTTTCTCGCCCCTCTCTCCTTGAGGAGCTTGATGGCGTCCTTTGCCGACCCTCCCGTGGCGAGCATCGGGTCGAGTACGAAGACTTCTCGATCCTCGATGTTGCCCGGAAGCTTGCAGAAGTATTCGTGAGGCTCGTGGGTCGTTTCGTCCCGATAGAGACCGATGTGTCCGACTTTTGCCGAAGGGACAAGTTCCAGCATGCCGTCGACCATGCCCAACCCCGCTCTAAGGATCGGAACGAAGCAGAGCTTTTTGCCGGAAATGACGGGCTCTTTGGCCGTTTCAATCGGCGTTTCCACTTCTATCAGTTCCGTTTTGAGCCCACGCAGGGCTTCATAGCCTTCCAGGACCGCGATTTCTTTCACCAGGCGACGGAATTCGTTTGTGCCCGTCTCCTTCTTTCTCAAGAGAGTGATCTTGTGCTTGAGGAGAGGGTGATCCAAGAGTATGACGTTTGGCGTGTCCGTGATTTCCATGGGCGAAGCTCCTTTCCGGAAGACTGAATGCTTTTTACGGTCATTTATGCTCTTATTGTATCCCTTTTCCCCTGTCGGGGAAACCGGAGTTCGACAAATGGGGCCATATGACGGAAGAGAGCCTCTGCTTTGTTTGCTTTAGGCCCTCTGCTCCTCTATAATCAAAGGACAAGAAAAGCTCATGATCATTACTTTAGTCATAGACAATTTCGGCGCCACAAACAACGGAACCACCGTCACCTGCATGCGCACGGCCTCCTATCTCCAAAGCCGAGGGCATGAAGTGCGCGTCATCGCCCACGTCCCGCCCGAACATGATGATGTTTCCACCTATAAAATCCTCAACTGCCCCAGATACCATATCCCGATTTTCGACAAGCTCATCCTCGACAACGGCATGGTCATCGCAAAGGGAGACGAAAAACAGATCGCCGACTTTATCGAAGGCTCGGACATCGTTCACCTTCTCCTGCCTTTCCATTTGGAAAGCCAAGTCCGCAAGGTCGCCAAGGTCATGGGGATTCCCGTTACCTCCGCCTTCCATTGCCAGCCTGAGAACGTCTCTTTCAATATTCATATGGGTCATGTCCGCTGGGTCAATTCCCTTATCTATGCCCTTTTCAAACGCTGGGTCTATCGCTATACGCGCCATGTCCATACCCCTTCGGAGATGATGGCCGACCAAATGGTTCTTCATCACTACAAGAACGTCATCCATCCCATCTCAAACGGCATCGCGCCTGCGTTTGTGCCGGAGAGAGTCGAAAAGGACCCGGAGTTCAAGGACAAGTATCTCATCATGATGATCGGCCGCTATTCGGGCGAAAAGAGGCAGGACCTTCTTATCAAGGCCATCGGCCGCAGCCGCTATAACGACAGGATTCAGCTCGTCCTGTGCGGACAGGGGCCATTGAGGAAGAAATACGAGAAGCTTTCCAGAAAATATCTCAAGAATCCCTGCCTGTTCGCTTTCTGCGACCAGAAGAAGCTTCGCCATTTCATCAACATGGCGGATCTCTATGTCCATGCTTCCGATGCCGAAAGCGAGGCCATTTCCTGCATCGAGGCCTTTGCCTGCGGCCTTGTCCCCGTCATATCCGACTCCCCCGTCTCTGCCACGAACCATTTCGCCCTGGACAAGCGCTGCCTGTTCAAGGCCGGCGATATCGACTCCCTCAAGGATCGCATCGAGTTCTTCATCGAGCATCCCGATGTGAAGGAAGACCTGTCCTCGAAATATGTGGAATATGGAAAGACCTTCTCCCTGGAAGGATGCATGGGAAGGCTTGAGGAGATGTTCCGCCAGGCCATCCAGGACGATCAAGAAGACCGCAAGCTTGAGAGAGCCTACCTCTCCACGCCGAAGGAAAGGCGTCTGCTCAGAAAGACGGCCAAAAAGATCGGTCTTGAGAATCCGACGATATATACCAATTCCGTCTGTCGAAAATAGCCTCCTCAGAGGCTATTTTTCTTCTTTTCTGCTTTGGATTTCCTCGTTCACTTTCTTGACTTCCGACCAAAGCCTCTTTTTGCTGAAATCCGTCTTTATGATGAAATCGAGAAGATGGCGGTTTTTGTCATAGGAATTGAGGGCATTGAAAGCCAATCTCGTCTCGATGTCATGATCGCCTCTTTCAAGAAGGTGCGCCTTCTGCTTCGTCGTTTCCGTGCCCAGGAGGAAGGTGCAATCCTTTTCCATATGGGCATCGAAAAGAAGGGGAATCTCCAGGACTTTGTCCTTCCCGTCGTTTTGGATGAGGAAGGCGTTGGCCTTGTCCTTGACGGCGGAGAAGACGATGTTCTGATAGCGTCTCCGGAAGTCTTTCTCCTTCAAGAGCCTGCTCGAGACAACTTGCTTGTCGATCCGCCTTTCGGGCGTGAAGATCTCCGGGAAGCGTTGGAAGAGCCGATCCAAAAAGACAGGATCCCGATAAAGGTCTCCGACGGCATCGTCGGCGGAGAAGACGGCATAGCCTAGCCTTGCGAAATAGGAGCAGACAAGGCTTTTCCCCGATCCGATCTTGCCTGTCACGCCGAGGGTGATGCCCGTCTTCTGGCAATGCGGGCAGTAGCAAGTCCCGCGTCCGGCAAGCTGCCTTTTCTCGATCCGGAATCTTTTGCAGGAAGGGCATAGCTTTCCTTGTCTTCCGTAGACCATAAGAAAATCCTGCATATCGCCATGTGCGGAAGGACTCGCCTGATAGGTCCGGATGGTGGCGCCGTTGTTTTCGATGGCGAGAAGAAGTATGCGTCTTGCCTCTTCCAAAATCCGCCTGCAGTCTTCGAGGGCGAGTCTTCCGGCCGGAAGGAAAGGAGAGATTCTGGCGGCAAAGAGAGTCTCGTCGGCATAGATGTTTCCTATCCCCGCGATGACGGTCTGATCCATGATCACTTCCTTGACGGGCCGCCGGACGTGCCTTGTCAAGGCGAAAAGTTCGGTCGGCTCCATTTCGAAAGGCTCCTTCCCCAAGGAGGACAGGGGACCTTCCTCGCCTTCTTCCAGGAAGTGGCAAGTGCCGAACTTCCGGACGTCATAGAAGGCAAGGCCGCTATCTTCCCCACGGAAGGGGAGGAAAAGGGAGAGATGCCTTCTTTCATGTCTTTCTTTGCCGACGACGAAGAGTTTCCCTTCCATCCGGAGATGGAAGAGGAGCTTCCTTTCTCCGGAGAGATGAAGGAGCAGATTCTTCCCTCTTCTGTCGACGGAAAGGACCTTCTTTCCCGGGAGATTTCTTGAAAAGTCCTGGAAGTCTGTCTTTATCATGCCCGGGAAGACGATATCCGGTTCATCGAAAGTCTTTCCTGCGATCGCCTCTTGGAGGATGCGTCGGACGGTCTCGACCTCTGGGAGCTCCGGCATGTCAGTGGGCCTCGTACCAGGTGAGGGAATAGTCGCCGTCGACCTTCAGCGGAACGTTCAGCTTGACGGCCTCCTCCATGGTTTTCTTGAGAAGCGGGACGACTGCTTCAAGTTCGTCTTTGGGAACTTTGAAGATGAGTTCGTCATGGATCTGGAGTATGATCTTCGTTTGGAAATTCCTCAAGGCTTCATCGGCCTTGATCATGCTGATTTTCATCAGGTCGGCTGCGGAACCCTGAATGACGGTATTGACGGCGGCGCGTTCGGAGAATTGGCGGAGAGAATGGTTGCCGACGTTGATGTCCTTGATATAGCGTCTCCGATGGA
Source organism: Candidatus Enterosoma merdigallinarum (assembly GCA_018714385.1). GTDB lineage: Bacteria > Bacillota_I > Bacilli_A > RFN20 > CAG-288 > Enterosoma > Enterosoma merdigallinarum. The sequence continues at coordinate 53,142 of DVNL01000002.1, forward strand.
ATATGGTCTCCACGAAGCCATGCTTTCGTGCCGATTCGATCGTTTGGGTCTCGAAGGTGTCGATTTCCGGAAAGACCGCCTTGAAGGAGCGGATCAATTCCTTGGCTTCGCCTGTCGGTATGCCGAGCTGCTCAGAAAGACCATAGGCGGAAATGCCATAGACGATGCCGAAATTGACCGCTTTTGCGCGTCGACGCATCTCGGGCGTGACCTCCTCGATAGGAACCTTGAAGACACGGCTTGCGGTCGCCTTGTGGATGTCTTCCCCTTCCTTGAAGATATCGACGAGGCTTTGGATGCCGCCGACATGGGCAAGGACACGAAGTTCGATCTGGGAGTAGTCGAGAGAGAGGAGATAGAAGGCTTTTTCCGGATAGAAGAAAGCCTTCCGGATCGCTTTGCCCTCTTCGTTTCGGATGGAGATGTTCTGGAGATTCGGCTCGCTCATCGAAAGACGGCCTGTCGCCGTGAGGGCCTGGTTATAGATGGCGTGTATCTTTCCGTCCTTTCCCAAGTGCTTCGGAAGGGCGGACGTGTAGCCGGAGAGGAGTTTGCTATAGAGACGGTATTGAATGATGAGAGGGACCACCGGGCTATCCCCGATATGGGCGTTGAGGACTTCGATCCCGCTTCCGTGCTCGCCTCTGTTTCTCGGGATCTTCAGGTCTGTGAAGAGAACTTCCTCCACCTTTTTGGGGGAATTGACGTTGAACTCCTTGCCGCTGAGTCGATATATCTCCTCGCGGATCTGGTCCAGACGCTTTCCGTATTCGTTTCCGATTTCTTCCAGCGTCTTTAGATCCATCGGCACGCCTTCAAGCTCCATCTTTGCCAAGACACGTGCAAGCGGCAATTCTATTTCGTAGAAAAGCTCTTCCTCACCATTTTTCTTGATATCGGCAATCACCTGTTCTTTGAGATCGATGGCAAGACCGAGGGATTGGCTATAGACAGGGAGGTTGTGAGAAAATTCCAGGCCATAGGAGAAGAAAAGCTCTTCGACTTTCTGCCCGCAGTCCGTGTTGATGAGATAGGTGGCCAAAAGGAGATCGAAGTCGCATCCTTCGAGGAAGGGAAAGTCATAGCGGCCAAGATAGACGTAGAGTCCCTTGAGGTCATAGACGGTCTTTTTCTCGGGCGAACGCAGATAAGAAAAGAAGTCCTTGTCCTCTCTTGCCTGTTCCAGCCGGAGATGATAAATGGCGTCCTTCCCGATGAGGGCAAAGCCGAGGAGATTTGCCGTGTTCTCGTTTGTCCCGTCGCTGTCGTAGGTGATGCCAAGCACCGGCTCGGGGATGTCTTTCATGCTCTGTATCTCGACGATCGGCCTTGTCTGCAGATGGCTCTTCTCTTTGACAAGGGATTGCACTTCCTGCGATTCCTGGAAGGCATCCTCGAGCGTCATCTGTTCGCCTTCCGTGGCGCTGCTGATGCCTTTCAGCTTGTCTATCTTCGAGAGGAAGGATTTGAATTCGTAATGGAGATAGAAGGCGGAGAGTCTTTCTTTCAAGTAGGGACGATAGAGGCTCTTTTCATAGTCTTCCTTCATGTCCAGGGAGGTATCGATCGTCGCCAGTTTCTTGAAGAAGCGAGCCTGCTCGGCCCCGGCAACGATCTTGGCATAGGTCTTGCTCGTGGCGGCGAGACCTTCGGCTTTCTTGAGGACTTCCTCGAGATGGCCGCATTCTTCCAGAAGTTTCTTCGCCGTTTTTTCGCCGATTCCCGGGATGCCCTTGTAGTTGTCGGAGGGATCGCCGGCGATTCCCTTGAAGTCCGTCACCTGATCGGGGTTCAGGCCGAACTCGGAATCCTTGAGAGTCTTCCGTGTGTACTCGGCCGTCTTGGATAGACCGGTCAGAGGGCAGATGATCCGGACGTTGTCGCCGATGTCCAGAAGCTGGAAAAGGTCTCTGTCGGAGGAGATGAGGATGACATCGTCTCCTTTTTCGTGGGCATAGCGGGCCATCGATCCGCAGAGATCGTCCGCTTCATATCCTTCTCTTTCCTGGTGGTAGATGGACATGCAGTCGAGCAGTTCCCGGGAAATCGGAATCTGCGCGATGATCGCTTCGTCCAAAGGCTTCCGCTGTGCCTTGTATTCCTGGAAGGCCATCTTTCGGAAGGTCGGCTTGTCCGTGTCGAACGCGACGAAGATCCTGTCTCCTTCCTGCGCCATCGCTTTGATGGTCTTCATGAAGTTGTGGAACGCGAAAATGGCGTTGGTGGGGATGTTGTCCTTCGTGATCATGAGGTTTCCCGAATGGACCGTGGAATGATAGGCGCGGAAGAACAGGGAATTTCCGTCCACGACGAATGTTTTACTCATAGGTTTCTTTCCTTCCTTTCAAGTTGATGAGGTGGCAATGATAGATGTTCTTCTTGGCGAAATCGGCCTTGACGAGGACGAAGTCATTGTTCTGGATGCCCTCTTCCTCGGTATGGACCATGTATTCCTTCCTGCCGTCTGTGCCGAGGAAGGCATGGTCGCTTACCATCTTGGCATCGTCAAGGACAAGCAGAGTCCGATATCCGGCCTTTCTGGCGATGGTCTTCAGACTTTGTGAGAGAATGACGCCTAGAGTCTGTTTCTCGAGGTAGAGCCTCTTTCCGACATCCTCTTCCCTCTTCACGGATGGCACCTGTCGTTCCGGGAAACCCATCCTTGCGAAGGAAAGATAGTCGGACAGCATCGCCTTCATTCCGCTGCGGGACTTGGAGAGACAGTCGAAGGCACCGCCATCGATCATCCTCTTTATCGTCTTTTCCTGATCGAGAGTGATCTTTCCGACCATTCGGAGACAAAAATCATAGAAGGACTTGAAAGCGCCTTTTTCCCGTTCTATAAGGATGGCTTCCATCGTTTCCTTGTCCATCATCGAAATCTGATTCAATGATAAATAGAAGATATTATCTTTAACAATGATGTCATCTTTTGCGGATACATTGATGTTTGGCGTGGAAAGGATGTAGCCTTGTCGATAGATTTCCTTGATGGACTCATAGGTGGCGTCACTCGATAGGGAGGCTTCTTTCAAGGCCGTCTTGTAGAAACTTTCCGGATAGTGGGCCTTCAAATAGAGAAGCTTGTAGGAGATGAGAGAATAGGAATAGGCATGGGACTTGTTGAAACCATAGCCGGCGAATTTTTCGACGTCTTCGTAAATGGCTTGGGCCTTGTCGTCCGGGATGCCGTTACGCTTTGCCCCCAGAAGGAACTTTTCGCGATATTGTTCCATTTCTTTGAGTTTCTTCTTCGATATCGCCCTTCTAAAGAGATCGGCATCGGAGGCATCGAAGCCGGCAAGGACTTTCACGAGTTCGATGACTTGCTCCTGGAACAGGATGATTCCATAAGTGTCTTGCAGGATCGGCCTCATCCTTTCATCGGCATAGATGATGGGCTTGCCTTCGTTCTTCCGCCTGGCGAATTCCTGGATATAGGCCTTCGGGCCTGGACGGTAGAGGGCAAGGATGGAGGCGATGTCTTTGAAAGACGCCGGCTTGACAGCTTCGATCGTCCGTTTCATCCCCGAACTTTCCAGCTGGAAGATATAGGACAGGTTCAAGGCATTGAGGCAATCATAGGCCTTTTTGTCCTCGAGATCGTTCAAGACATCGATTTCCTTTCCGATCTTTTCCTCGATCTTTCGGATGAAAGTGAGGTTCGAGAGCGAAAGGATGTCGCATTTCAGGAAGCCGAGGCGTTCCATGTAAGGATATTCAAATAGGGACGTGCCGAAAGTCCCGTTTCTCATCGGGCAGGATCGATAGATATCTTCCTGGCTGATGATGACGCCGGCGGCATGGATGGACGTGTTGACGACAATGCCCAGAAGCGGTTTGACCTTTTCGACGAGCTCCTGGAAATAATTGTCTTCAAGAAGACGCCGAAGCCTGTCGCCCAGCACCGGATCGAGAAGGGCCTGTTCGAAGTCTTGGGCCGAATCGGGAATGCTGGAAGTCAGACGTTTGATCCGGTTTTCCGAGTAGGAGAGTGCCGGACCGATCAAGTTGATGGCGCCTTTCGGCTTGAGCTTGACAAAGGTCACGATATCGCTGACTCGGCTTTCGCCATAGCGTGCCTTCAGATAGGTGACGACTTCCTCTCGTCGGTCATCTTGGAAGTCGATGTCGATATCCGGCATATCCTTCCTCTTCGGATTGAGGAAGCGCTCAAAGGAAAGCGAACAACGTATCGGGTCGAGCTCCGTGATGCCGAGGCTGTAGGCGACAAGGCTGCCGGCGGAGGAGCCTCTTCCTGGGCCGACTTCTATCTTCCGGCTCTTTGCGAAGTCGACGTAGTCGCTGACAAGAAGGAAATAAGACGAAAACTTCATCTTCCGAATCACACTGAGCTCATAGTCCAGTCGCACATGATATTCCGGTGGGATGAGGTTTGTCTTGAGTCTTTCGGCCAGCCTTTCATATGAAAGGTGATACAGGCGATCGTCTGCATCATCGAAAGATATCGGCTTTCCTCTTTGTCTGAAAAATTGGAAATCGATTTTGTCAGCTATCAATTGCGTTGAAAAAATATCTTTTTCTCGATAGATTTCTTCGATGGAATTGACAGAAAGAAGAAAATCGGGACCGCCCTGGGGGATGTCGCCCGCTTTTTCCTTCGAGACAGCCTTTTGCAGGAGATAAAGCGAACTATAGTTTTCTTTTCTGAGATAAAGGGTTTTTGGGAAGGCGACGGTGTCATAACCCTGTCTGTAGCAGAATTCATAAAGGACGGGCATTTCGTTTCTGTCGACGATGGACGCAATGCTGATTCCGAAGTGAAAGTCCTCGCCGAAGATCTTGCTGAACTGAAGAAGTTGAGGAGACATTTTTGTCAAGGCTTCTTTGTCTTTGAAGGCGGCATCGGAAGTATCGAGGATCAGCGTTAGGCCTTCATGGATGGACAATAAAAGGTCGTTTCCGATGATGGGTTCGTGCTTTGCCACGAGGCTGAGGAGATTGGCGTATCCTTTTTCGTTCTGGACGAGAAGGACGCCCTCAAATGGCGTGGCCAGAGGACTTCTCAGGTGGACTCGATATCCGAAGATGGGTTTCAACCCCTGACTGTTGCAGGCATCGGCGAGAGCGGGAAAGGAATAGAGATTTTCGTCGGCTATGGCAATGCCTTTGTATCCCAGGTGTTTTGCCCTTTCCGCATAGGGAAAAGGCATGATGGTCGATTCATAGAAGGAGTAGGCGCTGATGGTGTTGAACTGGTAAAAATCCATATACTCATTTTACTACAAAGAGGCCTGTGCCACCTGCTATTTCGGCAAAGGGGAAAGTGTCTCGGAAATGTCTCTCTTTTCTCTTTCTTTTTGACTCAAAGAAGGTGATTTTTCCTCTCTTTTGTTTGATCGGCATCTTTTTTGTCAGCTGGTCTTTGTCCCCTTCCTTTACATGGTTTTCATTTTCGGCTATATTCAAGGGCACGAAAGAGGTGGACAGCATATGGAAAGCAACGGCATGGTCTATGGCAAAATCCCCGTCAAGAATGCTTTGGAGGGAAGAAGAAAACCCATTCGGCTTTTCCTCAACAGGGACCATCCCGACAAAGAGATCCAGAGCCTTGCCAGCCGCAAAGGCGTCAGCTATAAGCTGGTGGACGAGAAGGAACTGAGAAGATTGTCAGGGGAAGGCAATCATCAGGGGGCCGTTCTTTTGCTGCAGGGCTTCGAATATGCCTCCCTCGACGATCTTCTCGAAGAGACAAAGGACAAAGCAAATGCCACGATCGTGCTTCTCGACGGTCTTGAGGATCCTGTCAACTTCGGATCCATCATCCGTTCCTCGGCCGCCTTTGCCGCCGACGGCATCGTCATCCGCGACAAGAGGCAGGTCCAGGTGACGCCGACGGTCTGCAAGGTCGCCACCGGGGCCGAAGACACTCTCCCGATCGCCCGTGTGAGCAATCTTTCCCAAGCCATCGAGACTTTCAAGAAGAACGGCTTTTGGATCGTCTGCTCCGCCGGCGAAGGTTCCGATCCTTATGACGAGATCGACTACAGCGGAAAAATCGTCCTTGTCGTCGGTTCGGAAGGTTTCGGAGCTTCAAGAATCGTCGAGAACAATGCTGATTTTCTGGCGAGCATCCCTCTCGATGGCGACATAAAAGCTCTTAACGCCGGAGTCGCTTGCGCCATCTTCCTGGCTCAGATTTCTTCTTTCCGCCGAAAAAAGAACCAGTAGTTTTATTTAAAAGACGCGTCTTTTTCGGAAAGGAGAAACACATGCCTCAGCAGACCGAGTTTTATGTTGTCAAAATCAATGAATCCGTTCGTGCCGTCTATCATGCCTTGGCAGATGGAGAAAAGGACCGAGGAGAAAGCTACGACTACGTCGGTTTTTCCTTGGAGGAGGTCGCCCTTCTGTCCCGGACATCTCCATTGGCTCTCAAGGAATGCCTGAGAAGGGTTCGTCCTCTTCTTCTGCGCGCCATGCGATCCTACATGAAGAAAGTGGCTTGCTCCGAAATCGAGATTCTTCCCTGCCTGGAGGAGGCCGTCGTCAAGGCGATCGATAAATTCGATCCGTCCCGGGGATGTTTCACGCATTATTTGAGTCGCTTCCTCACGCTGACGATTCGCTCCTTCAACAAATCCTTGCTCATGCGCCGGAAACGGGTCGTGAACGCTTTCGACGAAATGGTCTTTGAGCATAGCCGGGACGCCCGTGAAGACGGCACGGATCAAAATATCCGGTTTCGGATGGACCTGGATTTCTATATGGCTCTTCTCACTTCCGACGAGCGTCTGATCTTGAGGCTCTTCCAGGAGAAGCATACCTTTCGCGATATCGCAAAGACCATTCATCTCTCGCCGACTGCCGTGGCCGACAAGATCGACATCATGTTGGGGGAACTGAAGAACAGACATCGACGGCTTCAGATATGAAAAAGAGCCAACTTTCGTTGGCTCTCTCGAAGTTTGTCAAGAATGGAATTTAGTGTTTGTGGAAGCTTCCACGAGCGTGAGGACGCTCAGGCCTTTCGACATAGCCTTCAGGTTTGGGAAGGAATTCGCGATGGGAGACATCCACTCTGCCTTGGGCGTCGATGCCGGTGATGATGACCTTGATTGTGTCGCCGAGATGGCAGACGTCCTCGACCTTTTCGATGCGCTTCCATCCAAGCTTGGAGACGTGGCAGAGCGCATCGGTGTTGCCGAAGAGGTTGACGAAGGCACCATAGGATTCGATGCGGACGACCTTGGCATCGTAGATTTCGCCGACCTGCGGGACCTTGGCGATGGCCATGATCATGCCGTAGGCTTTCTCGATCATGTCGGAGTGGACGGAGTAGATGATGACGCGGCCGTCGTCGTTGATATCGATCTTGACGTCGTCGTTGCAATCTTTGATGATGCCGTTGATGACCTTGCCCTGGCTGCCGATGACTTCGCGGATCTTGTCGGGAATGATGTTGAAACGCTTCATCTTGAGGGCATATTCGGACAATTCAGTTCTCGGCTGCGGGATGGCGGCAAGGAGGACATCGAGAATCTGCTTTCTGGCGGGTTTGGACTGGGCCAAGGCTTCCCGCAGGACGTCCTTGGTGATGCCGCGGATCTTGATGTCCATTTGGAGTGCGGTGATGCCGTTGGGGGTTCCGGCGACCTTGAAGTCCATGTCGCCGAGGTGATCTTCCATACCCTGGATGTCGGTGAGGATGGTGTAGGGGTGATTGCCGTCGAGAGGTCCGGAAGTGATGAGGCCCATGGCGATGCCGGAGACGGGGGCCTTGATCGGAACGCCGGCATCCATCAAGGCCATGCAGGAGGCGCAGATGGAAGCCTGCGAGGAGGAGCCGTTGGATTCGCAGACATCGGCGACGCAACGGATGGTATAGGGGAACTCATCTTCGGAAGGAAGGACGTAGGAGAGGGCCCTTTCGCCGAGGGTTCCGTGTCCGATCTCTCTTCTTCCGGGCGTTCCCATTCTGCCCAATTCTCCGACGGAGTAGGGCGGGAAGTTGTAGTGGTGCATCCATCTCTTGGTGGAGTCGCCGGTGATGTCATCGATGATCTGGGCATCCTCGAGGGGGCCAAGAGTACAGGTGGAGAGAACCTGGGTCTGTCCTCTGGTGAAGAGGGCGGAGCCGTGGGCTCTGGGAAGGAGATGGACCTGGGCATCGAGCGGACGGATTTCGTCGACCTTTCTTCCGTCGGGACGGACCTTGTCGACGGTGATGAGACGGCGGACTTCTTTGCGGACGACATCCTCGAGGACTTCCTTGGCCTCGTTGACGGCGATGTCGTGGAGCTTTTCACTCTTGTATTCGCGGGCGTCGATGATATCGATGACTTCCTTTTCGAGGGCATCGATGGTGTTCTGTCTTTCGAGCTTATCGAAGATGGAGACGGCCTTGATCAACCTCTGCTCCTGGGTCTCGCTCTGGCCAGGGCTGACATAGTCGCGGCAGAAGGAGGCGAATTCCTCATCGATCTTGTAGATGTTGAGGGGTCTCTTCTCCTTTCCGACTTCCTTGGCGATTTCCTTTTGGAAGCGGCAGAGTTCCTTGATGGCCTCATGGCCGAACATGAGGGCATCGAGCATGTCTTCTTCGGAGACTTCGGCGGCACCGGCCTCGACCATGTTGATGGCTTCCTCGGTTCCGGCGACGGCAAGGTTGATATCGGATTTCTTTTCCTCTTCGACGGTCGGATCGATGATGAACTTTCCGTCGACACGGCCGACACGGACGCCGGCGATAGGACCCTCAAACGGGATGTCGGAGATGCAGAGGGCGAGAGAGGAGCCGAACATGGCGGTCATTTCGGGGCAGGCATCGAGATCGGCAGACATGACCGTGGCGGTCACCTGGGTCTCATTGACGTAGCCCTCGGGGAACATCGGACGGATAGGACGATCGATCAGACGGGAGAAAAGGGTTTCTCTGTAGCTTTGTCTGCCTTCTCTTCTCAAAAACGAACCCGGAATCTTTCCCGCGGCATACTGTCTTTCGAAATAGTTGACAGTCAGGGGGAAGAAATCCTGGCCCAGTTTGGCTTCCTTTGCTCCGCAGACGGTGCAGAGGACGGCGGTGTCGTTGAACCGCACGAAGCAGGAGCCATCGGCCTGCTTGGCGATCTCTCCGGTTTCGACGGTAAGCGTCTTGCCGAAGAAGTCGCGCGTGAAGACTTTTTTCATTCTTGGACCTCTTTCTTTTTTCTATACGAAAAAGATTTTAACATAGACGGAGAGAACAGAGGGAAAGTTCCTTTCAAAAAGAAGAGGCGAGAGCAGGAAAACTTGTAAAAGCGCCTGAAAAGAGGTTGCCGAAAACTTTTTTTACTTTTTGGTAGCGACATAGTCATATTTCATGGGAAACAGGCCACAATCCATTTAACAAACTTGACAAAGAGGGGCTAGGCATAAAAAGGCAATTCTTCATTTGAGGCGATTGTATATCGGGCTCCTCATAAAAGGTCATGTAGTCAGAGAAACGGATAAGTGTTACCACATATCTATTTCATAAATGCGTTTATAGTATGTGCTGTAAAAATAGTAGGATTATATTTTTTTCTTAAAACAAATTAATACGTAATAAATAGAATGGATATACATACCACTCTTGGCTGCTAATTTTCTTTTATAGAATCTAATATCCAATATATCCATTTTCGGACGCTTGAAAGGCGTCTCTCGTAAGTTTTTTCCTTGCCGATTCTAAATAAGTTTGCTGCACGCATTATCTCAAGCATTTTGTTTAGTGAGGGCTCTTTGAGATTGTTCTTCAAATAAAGGGATAAAATCTTTTTGAACACTTCATGGAGGAGTATTTTTCGGATAAATTCTATTCTTCTTTGTCGGTAGGGGAGTTCCAATATTTTTTTCGCATCGTCAGTAAGCCGAAATAATCCGCTTTTTTTGTCCTTCTGAAGCAAACCCAAATAAACGCCGGCATTGGCATAGTAGTCAGCCTGTCTGGGTTCGAAGTCGTAATTGGCAGTAATTTCCTCTTTTGCGATCCCTCGCTTTGCAAGATGCAGGATATCGATTACGCGATTAAAGTCGTTTGCTTGAGGGAAGGGGACGTTCGGCTCAGGAAGTGATCTCGTTGTTTGTAGAAGTCGATGAAGAGAGTCTAAAGTCAAAGGTCTTCTTTCTTCGAGAGTGTAGGCCTTTCCCTTCAAGAGAATCAAGGAATTATAATTGTCAAACTCGTCTTGTGGATATCCGTATTCTCGGAAATAGAAAACCTTGTCGGAATAGGTGAAAAACACGAGTCTTATTTTTTTGTCCCAAATACGGTTTTTCAACATTCGAAATGGGTAGTAAAGCTGGCGGATGAGAAAGTCTGTGCAAAGACCAAGTTTGGCTTCGAAAACGGTGATGCTATCTTTTCCCTCGTAGCTCGCATCGATCTCAATCTGAGAATTCGAAACGTTTAGATGGTCATACCCCTCTCCTAAAGCATGTTGCATTCGAAAAGCAAAGATACTGGAGGCCATGCGTCCTTGAAGTGTCAGTTGGGTTTCTTCTCCCAGAAAATCATCGATCATGTGAGTGATGTGTGCAACGGCTAGAGCATTTTGTTCGCTTGTAATATCGGAGGCGTCAAGGCTTTCGATATTATCAGGATAAGATTTGAACTGCGGACGTGAGAGATCGATGTCTTCTAGGGCGTGATACATTTCCCCATGTCCGAGCAAATATTCACTTCGAGAAATCGGCATGATGGAATAGTGATTCTTCTTGAAGCGTTCCGGAAGACAGCTGTAATGATCGAATTTTGTCATCAGCCGAGGCTCCCTGGCGCCGATTTTTTTGAGGGCTTTTGAATCAATGACGCAGGTCCCGTTTTTCAGTGCCGCCTCTACTTTCAAATGAAGGTCTGAAAAGACCCTATCCCAAGCCTGTTCATTTTTATCCATCGTTCATTACCAGAACTTCATCGACGGCTCCTCTCCCTTCTGCCTTGGAATTGATTGCTCTTTTCGCTTTAACGATTTCGATGTGGTAATCTTTGTAAAGTTCCAAGATAAAGTTGGTTGCTGCATTGGAGAGAAGAAAGCGGACATGCTTTTCGCTTAAGACATCCAACGTTTTTTTCAGCCTAATTTGATCTTCTTTGGTGAACCCGTTTTTCTGATATGAAGTAAAAGAGTCCCCCTTTACTGTGTCATAAGGGGGATCTAGATAGACGAAATCCCCTTCTCTTACTTTCTTTAGAACATTTGCGAAATCCTCTGAGAGCAGTTGGATATTTCCCTTTTGCAGGATGCCGCTGGCCAGTCTCAAGTTATTTTTGTCGAAGATCGTTGGATTGCGATAACGGCCAAAAGGCGTGTTGAATTGTCCCTTGGAATTGACTCGATATAATCCGTTGTAACAAGTATGGTTGAGATAGATAAAGCGAGCCGCATGCTGGATGGGGGTGAGGCTTTTAAAATTTGTGTTTCGATCCAAATTCCTCACCTTATAGTAAAAATCATTGGAGTTTTGGTATTTTGCAAGTTCTTCGATCAGCTCTTCAACATTTGTCTTTACAGTTTTGTAAGTGTTTATCAACTCTCTGTTGAGGTCGTTGAGTGTGGCGTTTTTTGGCTGAAGTGCGAAAAAGAGAGCGCCGCCACCCAAAAAGGGTTCATAGTAGCGATGAAAAGGAGGAATATGACTAACCAAAACGTCCAAAAGCTGCCTTTTGCCGCCCGCCCACTTCAGAAAAGGACGGGCGATACTATCCTTTTGGGTTGTGTTTGTCTTTGTCTCTGCCATACATTTGGGTTAAATACAACCGATATAATAACCCAAAAGGGTAGCAGAAACAATTCAAATGGGTTTTATATCCATCCCATTTGTTGGCTAGGCTTTTTATATGGATATCTTGAAAAGAATTCGTTGTTTGCAGGAAGAGCGGCATTGGTCTCTGTATAGGCTTTCGTTGGAGGCTGGCTTGACTCAATCGACACTGAACAATATGTTCAAAAGAAAAACGGATCCTTCGATCAAAACGTTGGAAGCTTTATGTGATGCTTTTGGTATTTCGTTGTCAGATTTCTTTTCTGAGGGTGACAACAATATTTCGATATCGGGCGAGGAAAAAAGACTTATTGATGATGTTCGCAGTTTGCCGCCGAAAGAACGGAAAGCCGTTATGGCCCTTATTGAAGCATTATCTAAGTGATTTTTAGCTAATACAAAAGTTATTAGATGTTTTTATCAGATGATTTTATATTCGATTGGCACAAAGAAATATGCGGTTGGAATTGGCATATAGAAGATTGGGTGGATGAAGAAAAGTGATTTTTATTTAACAATAGGAGTTGGATAATCTTAGGCAAGCGGAAATCAATGAAATTTCTGTTTCAATATTGTCTATTTCGAAAGGCCAGTACCATATCACAACTTTACTTTTATACCCTCTTTGTCTTTGTATATTTTGTAAAGGAATCACCCCATTGGAAAAACGGCAGACAAACTGGGCTTTTGAAAGTGATTTATTTTGCTACCAAGCCCAGATAATACTGTTTCCACAGCCGGTAGACGTTCTTCCGGCAATACTTTTCCCGGATTCTTTTGGAAAGATCGAGGCCTTCCGAATACTTCTCTTTGTCTTTGGAAAGCTCACGGATTGTTTTTGAGAAGGAGGAGACGTCTGCGGCCTTGAAATAGTCTCCAAGGAGAATGGGACGATAGAGATCGAGATCCCGGACGAGATAGGGGATGCCGACCGAGCAGGCCTCCAAAAGGGACATCGGGAAAAGCTCATTGAAGCTCGGAAGGAAAAAGAGATCCGAAAGAGCATAATAGTCGGGCATTTTCTCCCTTTTGACGATGCCGACGAAGCGGACGTTTTCCCTCTTTTTTTCCATCTCCTTCTTCAACTCGGCATATCCGTCCGTGATGGCCTTGAAAGAGAAACCGCCTAGCCATAGGAAGAAGATGTCGGGGTTTTCTTCCGCGACATGGAGGAAATCGAGGACGCCTTTCCGGGTCTGGACCTGGCCGACGCCGATGACGACGAAACGGTCTTCCGGAATATCGTAGAGTTTCCGGAGAGCGAATTTTCTTTCGTAAGTGACCTGATGGAAGAGCCGTTCGTCGACGAAGTTCGGGATATAGGTGATGTTTTCCTCTTGGATGCCAAGCTTTTTCAAGGGGGCGATGAAGCAAGGGTTGACGACGACGAGCTTTTTCGCCCTTTTGTAGAAGGAGACGACATAACGGCAGAAGAGCGAGAATATCGGGCGGGGAAGGCGGATGGACCCTTTCAACGTCTCCGGAAGGAAGTGGACGTAGCAGACGGAGAGCGTCTTTTTGTTCATCTTGAAATAGAAACCGGGATTGACGGAATGGACGTGGACGATGTCCGCCTTCTTCGTGCTTTGGTTGACCATCACCTCGAAGTCGTCCATGCCGAAGTCCTCGATGAGGGCCTTCTGCTCCAGATAGGCCGAACCGACGCCTTGGGCAGGGGCGGAGGTGGCGTGGGAGAGCATGTCGATGACGATTTTTCTTTTATGCGGCACGATATTCCTCCTTTTCCGCTTCCGTGAGGGTGGCATCCCGCTTTTTCAGACGGACGTTGATGATTTCGTGACAGACGATCATGATGACGACGAAGGCGAAGGTGAAGAAAGGAAGGATGCCGTAATTGTCTCCGAGAGAACGGGCGGTCAGGGCGAAGAGGGGAGGGATGGAGAGGTTTCCCAGATAGGCGATCGCCATCTCAAGCCCCATCGCCCGCTGCGAGGCCGTCCGGGAGAAGCGATATGGCGTCGAACGGATGATGGCAGGATAGATCGGGGCGCAGCCGATTCCGGTCAGGACGAAGCCGATGACGGCGGCATAGCCATCTATCGGGATGAGGCAGAGGAGGATTCCCGAAAGGGCGAGGGCCTCCCCGATCCGGATCATGGTTTTCTCGTGGCACTTCAGGGAAAGGGGGCCACTGAGGAACCTTCCTATGGTGATGCCGATATAAAAAGTCGAGCCAAGGCTTGCCGAGAGGGAGGTATCCAGGCCTTTCTCCTTGTTCAAAAAAGTCGAAAGCCACAGGCCTGTCGTGCCTTCCATGGCACAGTAGCAGAAGAAGCCTGCCATGGAGAGATAGAAGACGGGATTTGAGAAAAGCGTCTTGAGAGAGAAGGGGGCCGTCTCCACTTCGTCGAGAAGGCCTTTCGTCAGCGCCAGCTTCCTTTCGACACGATTCCATAGAGGCAACGAGCAAAGAAGGAGGAACGTTATCCCGAAGAGAAGGAGGGAGACGATGAGGATGCCTTTGTTCCATCCGGCGGAGTTGTTTCCCGAATCGATCATGGAACCGATGATGAGGGGCGATATCGTCGTTCCGACTCCCCAACAGCAATGGAGCCAGTTCATATGGATGGCTTTGTAGTGGAGGGCGACGAAGTTGTTGAGCGCAGCGTCCACGCCGCCGGCGCCAAGTCCCATCACAAGGGCGATGGGGAAGAAGGCCCAGACGTGCCCGGAATCGACGAAAGAAAAGAGAAGGAGGCCAAGGCCTGTCAGGAAGATGGAAACGGTCGTGACCCACTTTGTCGTGAAACGTCGGATCAGGGCATCCGACAGCAAGGAAGAGATGATTGTCCCGAAAGAGACGATCGGGGCAAGATAGCCGGCCATGTCCGACGACACGCCGAGATTTTCGGCGATGGCAGGAAACGAGGAGCCGAGAGCCGAATCGGGGAAGCCGAGAGCCATGAACGTCACGTAGATGATCACAAGCAAGGAAAAGAGCATGCCTGACCTCCCATTTTCCTTAAATTATAGAGTAAACTAAAACATTGCAGTAGCGATAAGTGAGAAAGGAGTCCTCTATGGACAAAGAATTGGAAAGACTCAATGCCCTGCTTGCTAAAAGGGACAGGATTCGACACATGCTTTCCGTCATCGCCTATGACAACGAAACGGCATGCCCGGAAGGCGGAATGGAAGAAGACGGAGAGGATATCGTCGCCCTTTCCGAACAGATTTATCGCATCGAGAAGAGCGAGGAATTCATCTCCCTGGTAAAAAGTCTCCATCGCCGATCGGATTTTGACGCTTTCGAAAACCGCCTCCTTCACAACCTCGACCTGGAAATCCGGAAAAACGAAAAGGTCTCGCCGGAGCTTCGTCGAGAAATGGACGAGCTCTTTCAGGATGCCTATCGCATCTGGGCGAAGGCTAGGGATAAGAACGATTATGCCATTTTTGCTCCGATGCTGGAAAAGATCGCAGCCATCTCCAAGAAAGTCGTCTCGTTGCGTCAGGATTATGATCCGGAAGACCCCTACCAATCTTTGATCGATGATTACGAAGAAGGATTTACGACAGAAGACCTGGATCTATTCTTTGATGAATTGGAAAAAGGCATATTGCCGCTTCTTGACCAGATAAGAAAAGCGGACTATGTTCCTCGCCATGATTTCCTCTCCAGACCGGTTCCGATCCATAAACAGGAAGCCTTCAGCCGCTTCCTTCTTGAGCGGAACGGGTTCGATTTCAAGCGCGGGTCTCTCTCCACGACCATCCATCCCTTCACGAGTCAGATCGGGAAGGACGACGTGCGCGTGACGACCCATTATCATGAAGATCAGTTCCTCTCCAACATGTTCACCATCATCCATGAGGGCGGACATGCCATCTTCGGGCAGAATCTCCCCGAAAGATGCTTCACCTCCCACCTCGGGGAAGGATCCCTTTCGATGGGGAAGCATGAATCCGTCTCCCGTTTCTACGAAAACCTCATCGGGCGCAGCCAAAACTACATCCATGCCATCTATCCTTTCTTCCATGACCTTTTCAAGGAAGAGATGGGGGATGTCAGCGAGGAGGATCTCTATGAAGGGGCAAACTGCGTCTTTCTCGACAACGCGATCCGGACGGAGGCCGACGAACTGACCTATTCCCTCCACATCATCGTGCGCTACCGGCTTGAGAAAGCCATCATGAACGGCGAGGTCGACTTCGCCACTCTCGACGTCGCTTGGGCTGATCTCTACGAGAAGATGCTCGGAATCCGTCCCAAGGATGCCTTGACGGGGATTCTCCAGGACGTCCACTGGACCTCCGGCTTCGGTTACTTCCCGACCTATGCCATCGGAAACGCGCTCGGCGCCATGTATCTGGAGAGGATGCGAAAAGAAATCGACGTCGACTCCCTCGTGCGGGAAGGAAACATGGAAGCGATACGGCATTGGATGAGCGAGAACGTGTTCAAGAGGGCGCCGCTTCTCGACACGAAGCATTGGATCCAGGAGATCACGGGAAGACGCTTTTCTGCAAAGCCCTACATCGCCTACCTGACGAAGAAATTCAGCCGGCTTTATCGTCTATAGAAAAGCCCTTCTCGACGGAAGGGCTGAAAGTCATAGCGATCGTTTCTGGAGAGGCTATTCCAAGGTGAAGTCGTAGAAGGAGAAGTGTCCCTTTCCTTCGAAGGTGAAGAAGAGGGCGGAAACGTCCTTGGAAGGCTTGAAGTCGGCCTTGAAAGCCGTTTTCTTCGAGGTGGGGGAGATGGGGATGGCCGCAAGGACTGTCCCCTTTTCGCCGTCCTTGACGTAGACTGTCCCCTTGGCTCTTCCTTTGATGGTGACGGAGAGAGAATGGACGTCCTCCGGGAAGCGGAAGTACTTGTATCCGATGATGGCGTGCTTTGTGACGTTGCGGATGTATTGGGATTCCCGGTCGTCGTTGTCCTTGTCCTCCTGGGTCAGATAGGCATGGCTCGGGGCGGGGCGGCGAAGGACCTTGTAGAAGAAGGCGCCAAGATCGGAATAGAGATTGCAGCAGATTGCCGCCTTGTATGTCCCCTTGCCTTCCAGGGGTTTGCCGTTGAGTCCCTGGGAGGTCATTTCCGCCTGCTTGAAGTGGAGCCCGTCGAAGGCGATCTCCTCGGCGCACATCTGCCTGGCGAAGGAGTTCTTGTTGGTCTGGCGATGATAGAAGATGTAATACTTGCCGTTCAGGCAAAGGAGGCTTCCGTGGTTGTTGCCGTAGTAGTTCGTCTTCTTCTCGCCCAGACCGCCGTCGCAGTTGGAGATCAGGACGCCGCCGTAGGAGAAGTCCCTGTCGGGATGGTCGCTGATGGCATAGCAGAGCTCATGGTTGGCGAAAGAGGAATAGATGAAGTAGTAGCGGCCGTTGATCTTGCGCATCGAGGAGGCCTCGAAGAACTCATGGCCTTCGAATTCCGTCCCCTTGGCGTTGTGGATCGTCTTGCAGATGTAGCTCGGTCCGTTCTTGATGGTCAGCATGTCGTCTTCGAGCTCGAATACCATCGCACCCTTGTCGGTGTTCTTCTTGCCCTTGAGGCCGAAGCGCTGCACGGAGCCATAGCCGGAATAGAGATAGATCTTTCCGTCGTCATCGATGAAGATGGCCGGGTCGAACTGGATGTATTCCTTCTTGTCTCCCAGCGTGACGCCGTCGTTGTATCTCACGTATCCGTAGAAGTGGAACGGTCCGTCGGGCTTGTCGCTCTTGGCGACGGCGATGTGGCCATAGAAGCCGAGGGTGTAGTAGAGATAATAGTTGCCGTCCTTGCCTTTGGCGCAGTCGGGGGCATACATGACGTTGACGAAGCCGCCCTTGTATTCCTTGTCTTCCGCCTTTCGATAGGAGATGCCCTTGGTGGACCAGTCGGAAAGGTCGTCCACAGGGCAGGAATAGACGATGTAGTCGTTCAGGCAAAAGGAGATGCCGCCGAACTTGTCGTGGCTTCCGTAGACGTAGACGCGATCGCCGAAGACATGGGGTTCGGGATCGGGGATGTATTCGTTGGTGGGCAGGATCGGATTCGTAATCTGTTTCATTTTCTACCTCACTGAATCTTGTTGCGGAGATAGAGATCTTTGTAGGCTTGGAATTTCTTTTTGTAGATGGCGTGCTTGTTCTTGTCGGGATGATAGACGTCCTTGTCTCGTATGAGCGCATCGCAGGCTTCTTCGATGGAATGATAGCGACCATCTCCGACCATGGCAAGGATGATGGCACCCAAGGCACCGCCGTCATTCGTCGTGATCGTCTTGATGTCGATGTCGAAGATATCGGCAAGAATCTGAAGAAGGCGCTTCGATTTGCTGCCGCCTCCGATGACGCGGGAGGAACTCACGTGGAGCCCGAGGTCGCACATGGCGTTGTAGACATCGTACAAGGAGAAGCAGATGCCTTCGACGACGGCCTTGATGATGTCTTCCCTCTTGTAGAAGAGAGACAGATTGGCAAGGTATCCTTTGGCCTTCGTGTCGTTGATCGGACTTCTTTCCCCGGTCAGATAGGGCAGGAAGAGGATGTCCGACACTCTTTCGGGCATGCTCTCCAGCTCGGTCACGAAGTCGGTCGTATGGAGAACTTCCTCCAGGAACCACTTCAAGGAGCCCATGGCCGAGAGGGTGCACCCCATCAGATGGAACTTCGACGTGGCGTGCCGGAAGGAATGGACTCTTCCCAGGGAATCGAAGGAGTAATTGTCGATCGGGGCGAAGACCGTTCCCGAGGTGCCAAGCGAGATGGAAATCTCGTTTTCATGGATGGCGGCTGTCCCGATCGCGCCGACGGCCTGGTCTCCTCCGCCGATGACGACTTTCGTGCCGTGGGAGAGGCCGACTTGGTCGGCGATGGCCGGCAGGACCGTTCCGATGACGTCGTAGCTGTTTTTGATTTCCGGGAGCTGCCTCTTCTGTATGCCGAGGATATCCAGGAGGTAATCGGAGTAGCACCGTCTTTGGACGTCAAAGAAAAGCGTCCCGGAAAGATCGGAGACGTCGCTTGCGAAGACACGTGTCAGCCGATAGGCGAGATAGTCCTTCGGAAGCATGATCTTGGCGATGCGATCGAAGTTGTCTTCCTCGTGCTTCTTCAACCACAAAAGCTTAGGGGCGGTAAAACCGCACAAAGCGATATTGCCGGTCTCCCTAAGCAGGACTTCCTTCGTGATGACGTTGTTGAGATAGTCGACTTCTTCTTCCGTGCGCGAGTCGTTCCATAATATCGCCGGACGGATGACTCGGTCGTACTTGTCGAGGATGACAAGGCCGTGCATCTGGCCGGAAAAGGACAGGGAAGCGACGCGGCTGAGATCGTTTCGCCGATGTAAAGCTTTGAGGGCGTCGATGCAAGAGAGATACCAATCGTCCGGATTCTGCTCTGCCCAGTTGACCTTCGGGAGCGAGAGCGGATAGTCGCGGCTTTCCGTGTCCAGGATCTTGCCGCCCTCATCGGCCAGGGAGAGCTTGATGGAGGAGGTTCCCAGATCGACGCCCAGATAAAGTTTACTTGGCATAGACGGAGAACATGATGTTGTTGACGACTTCTTCCAGGTATTCCTGGCGTCCGGACTCGACGGGGAAATCGCTCTTGGCTTCGGCATAGCTTGCCAGCTCCTCGAGGTCGGTCGTCCCCTCGACGATCTTCTTTCCGATGCCTTCCCTGTAGGAGCGATAACGATTGTTGACAAACTCGGCAAGCCTTCCGTCGTCGATCATCTTGACGGCGATTCGGAGGCCGAGGGCGAAGGTGTCCATGCCGGTGATGTAGGCCAAAAGGATGTCCTCCAAAGTGTTGGACTGTCTCCTGGTCTTGGCGTCGAAGTTCAGACCGCCGTTCTTGAATCCGCCTTCGAGGAGGATCTCGTACATCGCCAAGGCGGCATCGTGGACGTTGAAGGGGAATTCGTCGGTATCCCATCCCAGAAGCATATCGCCCTGGTTGGCATCGATGGATCCGAAGACGCCGTTGATCCTTGCCGTCCTCAGCTCATGGTTGAATTCATGCATGGCCAAGGTGGCGTGGTTGGCTTCAATGTTGAGACGAAAATCATCCATCAGGTTGTACTTCCTCAGGAAGTTGCAGCACGTGGCGGCATCGAAGTCGTACTGATGCTTGGTCGGCTCCTTCGGCTTGGGTTCCAAAAGGAAGTCGCCGGTGAAGCCTTTCTTGCGTCCGTAGTCTCTCGCCATGGTCAAGAACCGGGCGAGATTGTCGTTTTCGAGAGCCATGTCGGTGTTGAGGAGCGTATCGTAGCCTTCTCTTCCGCCCCAGAAGACGAAAGAAGTGCCGCCCAGCTTGATGTCGGCATCAATGCAGGCCTTGACCTTGGCCGCGGCAGCGGCGAAGATGTCGGCGTTGGGGGAGGTGGCGGCTCCCGCCATGAACTTCTTGTCGCCGAAATTGTTGGCCGTGTCCCAAAGAAGCTTCTTGTTGTGCTTTTCCTGCAGCTCCTTGAGATAGTCGACCATCTCGCGGAAATTTTCCAGGCTTTCCTTCAGCGTCTTGCCCTCGGGAGCGATGTCCACGTCATGGAAGCAGTAGTAGTCGATGGAAAGCTTGTCCATCAGCTCAAAGGCGAAATCCGCCTTCTTCCGATAGATGGCCATGGGATCGGTTTCCCCGAAGTTCTTGTCTTCGGTGGAGCCGCCGAACATGTCCGCTCCGCAGTAGTCGATGGTGTGCCAATAGGAAAGGGCGAATTTGAGGTGTTCCCGCATTGTCTTGCCCAAGATGACTTCGTCCGGATTGTAATATTTGAAGGCGAAAGGCTCCTTGGACTGAGGACCCAAATAGTCGATCTTTTTGATTTCTGAGTATTTTTTCATTGGAATGAATCCTTTCATCTAATTTTAATACACTGCGCCAGGAGTGGAGGAAAAACCTGGCGCAGCGTGGGAAGAAAACGAATCAGTAGGGATAGAAGGGCAAGTCGGACTGCGAGCAGTCGGTGACGTTGTAGAAGGTCTTGGTGGACCACTGCCACTGGTTGACGCTGTCAGTGCCGACCAATCCCGTCAGCGTGAGGGTGGTGTCGTTGTCCCAACGGTAGGAGCACTGCATGTACTGGTTGTTGCTGTTGCCTTGGTAGACGAAGTGCCAGAGGACGGTGACCATGTTGGGATCTTCGCCGAAGATGAAGAAGGTGTCCGTATCCTGGTTGGTGCTGTTGGCCAGAGTCGAGCTGCGCATGAAGATCTCGGCAGTGATCTCGAGACTGCCGTCTCTTTCGATGATGTTGAGGGTTTCAGGGAGCAGGCCATAGGCCGTATCGCTTCCGGAGGTCTTGTCGCCGACAATGATGGTGGCAAGGCCCTTGTCACCTTCCATGGTGATGTTGAAGGTGGCCGTCTCGGTTCCGGCGGTGATGGTGGCGGAAGTGGGGGAGGTGATGACGACGGAGACATCCTGGCCGTCGAAGGAACCCGTCAAGGTGTTGTCGGCGGCGCCGAGCTTGTAGGTGACGGGCATCTTGTAGTCTTTGCCGTTGGTCAGATGGAAGGTGATGCAGTTGTTGTCGTAGTCGAACTCGTGCTCGATGGTGGCAGGATCGATGGATTCGGTCTTCGTCTCCGTCTTTCTCGTGACGCGGATACCGGTCGGATCGAACAGGTCGACGTAGCGGTATTCCTTCTTGACTTCGCTGGCGGAGGTGTCGAAGACGTATTCGGCGGTATCCTCGCCGACGGTGATGGTGACGGCCGTCTCGAAGGGCTCTTCGCCCTCGGACTCATTGAGCCAGCTGGCCTTGACTTCCTGCTCGCCGGCCTTGGTCATGTCGGGCATGGTCCAGGTGACTTCATCGGGATTGAGGATGGAGGAATGTCTTAAGTCGTTGCGGATGACGTTGACCGTCCAAGTGCTCGTGTCGAATTCTTCGCGGAATTCATAGTTCAGATCCGCATCGCCGTAGTCCAGATAGATGCCGATGGCAGGGGTGTAGAGGAAGCCGTTCATCTTCGTGGTTCTTCCGCCGTTGACGGAAGTTCTCAAGTCGCCCATGTAATCGTAGTAGGAAGTGTTGCCGGCCGATTCGCAGACCATGTCGTTGCCTGCGGTGTCCTTGAGGACCAGGCAGGGCGTTCCGCTGGCGGTACGGTTGTACCAGTAGCCGTAGATGGGCGTTCCGGCGGCCGTGCCGTTGTAAAGGCCGTCTTCCCAGAGGTAGATGTAGGAGTAGGTATAGGTGAAGTTGCCTTGATAGGCTTCCGTGTATTTGCCTTCGAATTCGTAGACCTTGTGGTGCAGGAAGCGGTTTGGCGAGGCGGAGACGTTGTTGATGATCTGCTCGGCCGTGGCTTCCTTGTAGGGGTGGGTGTCTTCCTGCCAGATGACGCTGGCGGGATCGAAGTCGTAGTCGATGGTCTTGTCCTGCCATTCCTTCTGGATGTCGTCGAGGACGACCGTCTGGCCGGGGTTCTGGCCTTTGGTACTGTTGTTGATTCCGACACCGGTGGAGACCGCGGCGACGATGGCGACGACGGCGACCAAGCTTCCGGAAGTGATCTTGATGATGTTCTTCTTGGAGAAGCGGCCTTCGGCTTTGATCTTCTCCTCAGTCTCTTCCTCGCCCTTCTTTGTCAGAAGGCCAAGGAACGTGGCGACGATGGCGGAGATGAGGATGACGAACAGAGTGATGAGGTAGAAGAGGTTGAGCGGGAAGTTTCCGCCCTGATAGGCGATGCCGTTGATCTGGTCGACGATGAGGTTGGGGATGAGGTAGATTTCCTTCATCAAGGCGACAGAATAGGCGGCGATGGCGAGAATGTGGACGAACTTGTATTCGACGAAGACGAGGGTCAGGATGTCCAGGACCGCGCCGAGGAAGAGGCCGATGCCGATAAGCTCCGGCAGATTTCCCGTGGCGTTGTTGGCCATGGCGCCCTGATAGGTGCAGAAGAAGACGATGCCAAGGACGATGGCGAGGACGATATCGGCGATGACGATGTAGAATCCGACCGCCTTGCCCTTGAAGAATTCGGGGACTTTCGTCTTAAAGAACTCGGTTATCTTTTGCATGGTTACATTCCCTCACCTGTTTCCGGCTCTTTCTTTCCCTTGTAGAAGAAATCGAAGAAGATGTACAAGCCTAAGGCGATGACGGTGAGACCGATGATGACGCCATCGATCGCATAGATGGTCTGCTTCCACCACGGATTTGCCAGGGCATCCGATGCATTTTCGTCGATGGAGCCGGCATCACCCATCCAGGACTGAAGGAGAGAGTAGAGGATGTGGTGGTTGGCTTCCTGCATGAGCAGTACCATGTTGCCGTCGTCGTTTTCCTCGACGTAACTGATGAGCTGAGCGCCTCTGTTGCCGTCGAGACAGAAGATGTCGGTTCCCGCAGCGACCATGGAGGGGCCGTTGGAGTAGGTCGACGTGTTGGAACCTTGCAGAGCGTCGTCGATGATCTGGCCTTCATAGCCCCATTCGCCGCGGATGACGGTCTTCATCAACACTTCGTGGGTGGCGGCGTAGGTCAGACCGATACGGTTGTAGGAGGTCATGATGCCAAGGCTTTCACCCTTTGTCAGGGCGCCTTCGAAAGGCTTCAGGTAGATTTCACGGATGGATTGCTCGTTGGCGAAGGTGGCGACACCCTGTCTGTTGGTTTCCTGGTTGTTGAGGAAGCAGTGCTTGATGTTCAGGATGAGGCCCTTCTCTCTGGCGGCCTTGGTGATGTTGCTGGCGACGATGTAGTTCATGATGCCGTCTTCGGACATGTATTCGGAAGCACGAGAGCCGTAAGGCGTCCTGTTGATGTTGGCGCCAGGGGCGTTCATGCAGGCGACGCCGGCGAAGAGGGCTTCCTCACCGAGCTGGGCACCGAACTTGGTCTGGATGGCCGGATCCCAGGAGGCGGTGTAGATGGGGCCGGTGGCAAAACCGGTAGCCGATCTCTTGTCGCCGTACTGGAACGTTGCAAGCAATCCTTCCGGTCCTTCCGCGATGGAGTTGGAAGGCTTCTTGATGCTGTCGACGCCCAAGATGCCGCGGTTGTCGGACATGGACTTGGCAAGATCGTCCAGGGACATCTGCTTGATGAAGGCATCCCACTTCGGATCGTCATAGTCCAGGCCGGCCATGTCGGAGAAGGTGATGACATCTTCCTCGCCCTCTTCGTTCTTGTAGGGGACGGAGTAGAGGGTGCCTTCACCGGCGGCATAGCTGGGGGCGTTAGCCGGCTTGGTGTAGGTGTTCATGTTCATGGCCTGCTTCATCCTGTCGTTGATCGTGAAGGTTTCCATGGTCGTCGGGAAGGTTCCCTGCCAATCCTGACGGGTCAGATAAGTGACCTTTTCGTCCTCGTTGGCCCAGTAGTTGACATCGGCGTCATCGAACTGGTTGGTGACTTCCGTGTCATTGTAATGGGAGGTCTTGAACGTTTCGAAATCCTCTTCGACGGTCAGTTTGTAGACCGCATCCTCATCGGGAGTGTATTCCTCTCCGAGATGGTCATACAAAGTGGCGTCGGGAACGGTCTTGCCGAGGATGTTGTTGAGGGCTTCGTGCGCACCATTTCCCAAAGCGAGATAGTAATCGCCACCTTCCAAGATATATTGCTTCAGATTGTTTTCATCATAAGACGTCATGAAGTATCTGTCGAAGGTGACTTGCGTCGTTGCCGTCTCGCCGGCTTTCACATCGACTTTGTTGTAGCCCATCAAGGCAACGGCGGATTTTTCGATGCCGTGTTCCTTGTCGTAGTCCGTGTAGGGCTGCTGGACGAAGACTTCCACGACCGACTTTCCGTCCACCGATCCCGTGTTCTTGACTTCGACGTCGACAGTATAGGTGTCGGCCTCTTCGTCATAGGTGACGTTGGTGATCTTCTGGTCGAAAGTGGTGTAGGAGAGGCCGTAGCCATAAGGATAGGCGACTTCATCGGCATAGTTCCACGTCTGGGCGCCGTTGGAGGCTCCGGCATTGCCGGAGGCATTGCCCCGACCCTTGATGACGTCCTCGTATCTCGTCTCATAGTACTTGTAGCCGACGTAGATGCCTTCCTTGTAGACGACATAGCCGTTGACTCTTTCAAGCCCGGTGCTCGATCCATTTGCGAAGGGGAGGTTGCCGAAGTTCTGATAGGCGGCGGAATTCGTCGAATAGGCTGCGAATGTGTCCGGGGTATGGCCGCTGGGGTTCTTCTCTCCGGTAAGGAGGTTGACGACGCCGGTCAAGGAATAGTATCCAGGGACGCCGAACCAAAGGATGGCATCGACACCGAGGGCGGGATCGTCAGCCCAGCTGAGGCCCATCGGCATGGCGCCATTGAGAAGAACGATGGTCTTCTTGAAGCTGCCGCTGTCGTGGATCATCTTCAACAGGTCATATTCGTTCTGGGTGATGTCGAGGATGCCGGGAGCAGGATCGGAGTTCTCTGTTCCCACACGGGTGAAGGTGACGATGGCCACATCACCATAGGAACTGAAGGTCGACTTGATGGAATCGGTGTAGATCGTCACGGGTTCTTCCTTCACGTCGTTGACGGTCGGGTCGCTTCCGCTGGTGTAAAGGTTCCAGACATCCTGGTTGAGGTTGAAACCTTTCTGCTTGAAGGCATCATCGAGATGGACGACGAGGTTCTGGTTCGGGGCAGCGCCGCCGGCACCGGAGCGCAGGCAGAGGTGAGCGCTGTTGCGTCCGAACAGGGTGACGTTTCTTTCTTCTTCCTTCAAAGGCAGGACACCGTTGTTTTTGAGAAGGACGGCACCTTCTTCTTCTTCCTGGATGCAGAAATCATAGGAATCCTTGATCATCCGGCTGTAGCCTTCGTCAGTCAGATTGCCATCTTCATCGGCATAGCTCGAACGAACGGACTTGTTGATCCTCGTTCCGGTCAGGCCGAGAACGTCGTTGATCAACATTTCATTGTCGATGGCCACGTTCGTCAAAGAGAGCAAGGTGCAGGTCAAAACAATGCCGGTTGAAAATAAGCCAAGACAAAGCTTTCCTTTTTTCATACTTGGTCCTTTCCTTGTTTGAAATTTTCGCAAGTTTGCTGCAGTCCCCTTGCGTCGATTTCACTATGGCTAGTATAGGGCTTTATGGGGCATAAAACATGACAATCTTGCGATTGGCTTATAGATAATGTTTCAAAAAACAGCAATTTTGACACTTTTCGAAGCCTTTCGGTCATTTTTCCGTGGAAGCGCTTGAAAGAAATGTGGAAGGGGATACATATCGAAATTATGGATTTTTCTTTTTTATATTGATAGGATTTTTATGGTATGAAAAGTCAATTCGAATTGGTCAATCACCTTCAAATTAAACACGTCAAAGTTATTGTCAATCAAATTTCGCATCGTCCGCCCCATGTTCATAGCGACTTTGAACTGACGATGGCATTGACAGATGGTGGCGTGCTGGAAACACGTGCCGCAAGACATATTATGAATCCCGGCGACATCATCTTCATCAACAGCTATGAGAACCACAGCTATTACAGCGTGAAGGAAGACGAAGACGGAAAAGACGATGGCAAGAGTGACCCGATTTTCCTGATCGTTCAGATTTCCTACCATTTCCTGATGGACTATTTTCCTCCGATCCGGAACACCTTCTTCAAGACGTGCGACCTGAAAGAGTTCTTCGATGAGCGCGAGCTTCATCTCATCCGGCGACTCCTTCTTGCGTCCGGAAGGGATTATTTCAACCATGAGGGCTATTATCAGCTGCGATTGGTGACGAAACTCTCCTATCTCTTGCGAATACTCCTTCTCAATGTCCCGAACAAGGTTCTCAAGGACGAGGAAAAAGAGAAGGTGAAAAGACGGTTCGAACGCATCCAGCGGGTGGTCTCCTATATCGACGAGAACTATTCCGGCAAGATCCGCCTGGAGGAGATAGCACAGAAAGAGGGAATCACCATTCCCCATCTCTCCCACATTTTTTCGGAATATTTCGGTATCTCTTTCCAGGAATACGTCAACCTCAAACGGTTGGAGAAGGCGGTCCTCCTCATGCAGGACGAACGCAAACCCTTGATCAATGTCGCCTTTGAGAGCGGATTCTCCGACCCGAAATACATGAACCAGCTTTTCAAGAAAAATTTCAACTGCAAGCCGCGGCAATATCGCACGCAGGCAAGGAACCACATCCACAACCTGGCATCGTTGCCGATCACGCAAAAGGAGAGGCTTCTTCCGGACGATCTTGCCTCCCGGGAAATCGAGGACTACATCCGGCGAAACGGCATCTCGATGGAATTCGACCGTCTTCTGTGATCGCAAGAGAGAAGTCGGTCTTCGAAGGAAAACAGAAAAGGCAACGGTTTTCCGTTGCCTTTTGGAATGCGACTTGAAGGGACTTGAATCTCAAAGGCCTCTCTTCTTCATGCGCTCGTGGATGATCGCCGTGATGGCCTGCGGGACGGAGAGGATGGAGGCAAGCCCGGAGGAGAGGCTCTCGGAAGCCTTTCTGGCGGCCTGGTGGATCATGCTGTCGGCAAAGAGGATCGTCCTGTCGATGCCAAGAGCGGGGGCGGCGTAGGAGAGAAGTCCGGTCATGTAGCCGGCGAGGGCATCGCCGGAACCGGCCTTGCCCAAGGCTGCCGTCGGAACCTGGTCGGCAAGATGGATGCTCTCCTTGCTCACCAGGATGGAGCGATGGGATTTCAAGAGGATGCGGACATCGTACTGTCTGGCATATTCGACGGCATCGTTTTCATAGTTCGCGGGATCGGTGCCGAGATCGCCGATGCCAAAGAGTGCCTGGGCTTCGCCGAGATGGGGCGTCAGAACGATCTGGATCTTGTTGTTTCTCTCGCGCAGCATGCGGCTATTGTCATCGGCAAGCATCCTCAGGCCGGTCGCATCGATGACGAGGATGCCCTGATAGGCGCAAAGAAGATCCTGGAGGAACTTCCGGTTGCCGGCGGAATTCTTGATGCCGTTTCCGAAAAGGATGGCGGAGTAGCCGGACAGCCTTTCGACCAGCTGCCAGGACGTCTGGAACGACTCCTCGTCGTTGGCGATGCACTCGTTGATGACGGTCGAGGGAATGCGGGAGAACGTCGCATCGTAGATGGTGTCCGGGATGGCGAGGCCGACATAGCCGCATCCGGAGAGGGAAGCGAAGGAAGCGGCCAGGGCCATCGCACCGGGATAGGCCTTCGATCCGCCGATGAGGAGCGCCTTTCCGAAGTCCGTCTTGATGCCTTCTTGAGGCCTGTCGATGTAGACGGCGTCGACGATCTTACCGAAAATGTCTTTTTCCATAATCTATTTTTCCTTTCCGAAGAGACTTTCGACGGCTTTGCGGCACTCTCTCTTCGCTTCTGCCCTTTCTTTTCCTTTCCGGATGTCCAGATGGCTGTCGTATCGTAGCTGCAACGTGATGGCGAGACGTTTTTTCCCGAAGAGTTCCTGGAACAAGGCGGGATCCGTTTTCTGGATGATGTCTCTGCCTTTCTCAAAGGCGAGGAGATGGCTTTCCAGGACGCCTCTCGTCCTTTTCGTCAGGGAAGCAGAGGACTGACGATAATAGTATAGCGGGGTTTTAACGTATCGCACCCTTTTTGCGGCTAAAAGACATTGATAATAGAAGGGAAGGTCCTCGAAACTGAGGAGGTCGGTCGGGAACTGAATCCGGTTCTCCTTCAAAAGAGAGGCCTTGAAGAGCTTTCCCCAGACGAATGTCCGTGTCTTGAGCAGGGGGTCTTTGTAGAGCCGTCTCAAGAAGTCCTTTCCGTCCCCGGAGCGGTTGATGCGGGAATAGCCTCTTCTTGTCCGCTTTCCGAGGAGATAGTACCCGGCCGAGACGATGTCCAGATCTTCCTTGACCATCAGAGGGTAAAGGCGGGAAAGGAAGTCTTTCGAGAGTCTGTCATCGGAATCGACGAAGGAGACATATTTTCCTCTGGCCCAAAGAAGGCCGAGATTCCTCGTCGCGGAGACGCCATAGTTCGTTTCGCAGCGGATGAAGCGGAACATATCCGGATGCTCTCTCTCGTATCGCGTGCAGATTCTTTCCGAGGCATCCTGGCTCCCGAAGTCGAGAAGAAGGACCTCGTATCTCTCCCGGAAATCCAAGGCGAGAAGCGAGTCCAGGCATTCTACAAGGAAGGGTTCCGATTGATAGATCGGCACGATGAAAGAAACGCGGACATCCATGGCCTATCTCCCGGGAACGTAGTATTCCGAATCATATCCGGCAAGCTGGATTCCCAATTCGGCAAACCGTTTGTAGAAGACTTTCTGGGATTCGGAAAAGACATCCCAATAATCGGCGTTTTTCATGTAGAAGACGACTTTGATCTTGATGCAGTTCTGCCTTGTCTGGCTGAAATCCTCGATCGCCGTGAACGTTTTCCTGCCGTCTCCAACTTCCGGAACGACGCCTTTCACGGAGTTCGCCGTCTCTTCAAGGAGAGCACACATCTTGTCGATATCGATACCGGATCGGAAAGTAAAGAAAAGCTGCTGACGTCGGAATTTTACGGAAGTATTATTTGTTACGATATCCGCACTGAGTTTCGTGTTTGGAATCAAAACTTTCCTGCCGTCGACCGTTTCGAGCGTCGTCCGCATCATGGAGATACGGGTGACGGTTCCTTCGACCCCATCGACGACGATGTAATCGCCGGTGTTGATGTTGTTCTCCGAGAGAATGATGATGCCGTTTGCGAAGTTGGTGATGACATCCTGGAGACCGAGGCCGATAGCCAGGAAGGCCGAAGAGACGATCGAAGCGAATCCGGTCAGAGGAAGGCCGAGGATATAGATGACAAGGAAGGCGAGGAGGATGGCCAGGAAGAAACGAACGGAAGTCACCAGGAAACTGACGACGGATGTGTCGATCTTTCGCTCTTTTTTGTTGTTTTTCGTCCCTATCCTTCTCGTTTTGCTCAAGGATTTTTTCAGCAGGTGGGAGATGAGCTTGATCAAGTAGATGCCGACGATCAGGATGATGATGGCGAAGATGATGCGGAAAAGCAGGGCGGGTCCGTCAACGGTGAAAAACTTGACGATTTGATTGCCAAGATCCTGCCAAAACCCAGGATCGGTCGGAGAGGGGGAAGAACCTGTGCTTGAGGATGCGACATCTCCTGCGGTGTTCGATGAATCTACAAGAAAAGGAATATGCATGATTTGATTATAGAACAAGAAACGTTGTCCCGAAAGCATCAGAGGCGGAAATAGAGGAGAATTCCTTCTCTATAGAGAAGATATTTGTTGTAAAATGATAGACAAGATATCGAGAGAAAATTTAGCATGAACAGAAAAGCCAGCACAGTCGTCCTGACAACCCTTCTCTCCCTCTCCCTTTTTTCGTGCAACCAGTTTGTGAAGGGAACGATCAAATTCGAGCTGAACGGCGGCAGCTTTCCCGATGATTTCAACGTCGACTTTCTTCAGGGGCAGGCAGGAACGCGCGTCCAAGAGATCCCGGATCCGGTTCGGGAAGGATATGAGTTCGTCGGTTGGCGTGAAAAGAGCGTCGAAGGGAAATACAACGCCATCAAAATCAACCTTGATGACAAGACAGGAGAGGAATATTACCTCTATCCCTATGGCGAAGTGACTTTCTATGCCTACTTCGAGCCGGAAGTCCAGATCGCCTTCGACCTGACTGATGCCAAGGATAACGGAGGGGCCTTCGTCGCCCCGAAGCTTGGAACGGGCTTTTCTCTTGAGACCGGAACGCTTTCCGGATATACATCCAAGGCGATCCCTTCCGTGGACTATCTTCCCACGGCCACAGGGGAACATCTCACTTTTGAGTATTGGTATACGAAGTATCCTCTTGTCCGAGTCGCAGACGAAGAGGCGGGAACGGTCCACTATGTCCTCAACGACGAGGCGGAAGAAGGGGAATATCGCTTCGATCAGGCCTTTGCGACTGACGAGGGATCCCTTTTTGGCAATGGAATGGTCTTTCCGGAAATCGGAGCAGGCGAGACGTTTACGCTTTACGCCAAGTGGGACGAGGATCCGCGCGTGACGGTCCACTACAATCTTGAAGGCGTGGAAGATTCTTCGTTTTTGATAGGCGTGGAAGATTCTTTGCAAACTGCCCTTTCCGACACCTTCAAGGAAAGGCTCGGAATCGACCTGGTCTCGGACGGCTACAAATATATCCAGGATGGGGCAAAGCGGTTCGGCGGTCTCTTCCTCGATGCCGATTTGACGATGCCTTTCCCGATTGATACCACCACCCCCGTGACCGATGACGGCTTGGAACTCTATGTCAAATGGAGCGACAGGCTTCATCTCGAGTTCGATTATGGCGAGGGCAAGGTGGGGCAGGAAAGCTCGGCGGAAACCGATGCCTATTATGTCGGCGATATCCTTGGCGAAACATTTTTGCAAGATCATTCGCCTTCGAAAGAAAACAGCACTTTCTCTGGTTATTTGCTTGATGGCGAAGGGTTCGATATCGTCAACACTCCGCTTCCCAAGCCCAAAGATGGCGATACTCTTGTCTTTGTCGCCAGCTATGAGGATTACCCGGAATTGACTATCGTCATCGATTATCCCGGAACCCTTGCGGACGAGACGGTCTTCACAGGATACTTCGATGTCGGCGAGGATGTCTCCGCTCCTTTGCGGACGGCTATCGATTCCCTGGAGGACGAGGCGGAATTCGGGTATGCCGGACTGGAGTCCAAGCCGAGCGAGGATGCCGATGCCCAAAGGGAGACCTTCGGCATACGTGTCATGCCCTCCGAGGACACGACGGTCTACGTCATGGCCGGATACAAGACCAAGGTCGAGATCACCACGAAATGGGGAACGCGTACCGAGACGGCCGAGAAATATGAAGACGTCTTGGAAATGCCGGAAGGCTATCAAGCGGTTTCTTATTTCGGAACGGTCTATGATGCCAAGACCGATAGTTATATTCCGGAGGTGTTTTCTTCGGAAGCACTTCGCTATGACGGCACGCTCAAGGGAGATGATGGACGGCCGTATCTCTTCGACGGAATCTTCTCGGAGGCATCGATGGCCGAGGGAACGCTCTTCCATGAGGCGGCAAGCGATGTTTCCCTTCAGGAGCAAAAAGTCGTCTCTCTCTATCAGCGTTTCACCAAGGCGATAGCCATCACCCTTGTCTACGAGGGGGAGGCGTGCGAGCCGATCTATGTCCTTCCCAATGCCCATGTCTCGGATTGCGATGCTTTGATTCGCGATGCGCTGGGCTTGGACGAACAGGTTTCTTATAGCCTCTACCTCCAGGATGACGGCAGCCCCGACGATGGCATGCTGGTCAAAAATCGTCTGCCCTTCACGGATTGCATCCTTCGCGTCGAACGGTGAAATCGCTATTCCGAAAGATTGTATTGAAGCGATATATTCTAGATATATAATTATGTGCGCTATTTGACGTGTTCGCTTTATCGCACAGAAACGAGGTCTGAAATGAGCTTAACCGCCGGTATCGTCGGCTTGCCCAATGTCGGCAAGTCCACTCTCTTCAACGCTATAACCAACAGCAATGTCCTTGCCGAGAACTATCCCTTCGCCACGATCCAGCCCAACACGGGAGTCGTCGAGGTCAAGGATCCGAGATTCGACAAGCTCGTCGAGATTTTTAATCCCAAGAAGCAGGTCCGGGCGACTTTCGAGTTCACCGACATCGCCGGCCTGGTCAAGGGGGCGAGCAGGGGTGAGGGCCTCGGCAATCAGTTCCTCGGAAATATCCGCAACACGGACTGCATCGTCCACGTGGTCCGCTGCTTCGACAACCAGGACGTCATTTCCTATAACGGCCGGCCGGTCGATCCGCTCACCGATGCGATCGAAGTCAATCTCGAACTCATTCTTTCCGATATCGATGTCCTCAAGAAACGCCTCGACAAGATTGGCAGGCGCGCCCAGATGACCAAGGACAAGGAAGGACTCATCGAGATTTCCGCCATCAACAAGATTCTCGATTGTCTCCAGCACGAGAAGATGGCAAAGGAAGCCGAGCTTTCCCTCGAGGAAAAGGAAAAGGTCTCCGATTTCGCCCTCATCACGATGAAACCGGTGATTTATGTCGGAAATGTCGACGAGGAGAGCTATGCCGATCCGATGAAGAACGAGCACTTTGTCCGCCTTGTGGAATATGCCAAGAGCCAGGGGGCGGAATGCATCCCTGTCTCCGCCCTCATTGAGGAAGAGCTCTCGAAAGTCTCCCCGGAGGACAGGAAGGAATACCTGGAATCGCTCGGTACGTCCTTGACCGGCCTGGACAAGATCACCATGGCGGCCTATCACATCCTCGGCCTTCGGACATTCTTCACCGGCGGAGAGGACGAGGTTCGTGCCTGGACTTTCCGAGACGGTATGACCGCCCCGGAATGCGCCGGCGTCATCCATTCCGACTTCCAGAAGTTCTTCCTCAAGGCAGAGGTTTATGCCTATGAGGATCTGATCCGCTTCGGAACGGAAGCGGAGGTGAAGGCCAACGGGAAGATGATGACCGTCGGCAAAGACTATCGCGTCAAGGACGGGGACATTCTCTATATCCGTTCCGCTGCCGCGAAGAAGTGAGGAGAGATATGACGGACATTCGAACGGGCTTCGGCTACGATATCCATCGGCTTGTCGAAGGCGAGTATCTTCTTCTGGGACGCGTCCGCATCCCGGCGGACAAGATGATCGACGCCCACTCCGACGGGGACATTGTCCTCCATTCCCTCGCCCAGGCTATCTTTTCGTCTCTCGGTCTTGAGGACATCGGGACGTATTTCCCGGATAACAGCGGCGAGACGGCAGGAATCGATTCTTCCGTCCTCGTCAACACGGCGATGAAGGAAATGGAGGAAAGGCAATTTCGCCTTTCCAACGTCACCGTCGCGATCGTCCTCCAGAAACCGAAGCTGAAAGAGTACAAGCCTCTCATCAAGACGAACCTTTCGCACCTGCTTGGCCTTCCGGAGGAGAGAATCGCCGTCCATGCCAACACCTCGGAACGCCTTGGACCTGTCGGCGAAGGAAAGGCCGTCGTCTGCTATTGCGTCGTGACGATCGTCAAGGATTAGGAGAAAACAAATGGATATTCAAGACACCATCAAGAAGGAAGTCGCCCGGGTTCTGAAGGAATTGGGCGTGGAAATCGAAGAGAAGGAGATCCTTCTCTCTGCAAGCGATACACGGGAGCATGGCGACTACACGACGAACATCGCCTTTAAGAAGGCGAAGGCTCTTTCTCTGGCCCCGCTTGCCTTGGCCGAGAAGATCGCGGACAGGATCCGGTTCGACGGCCTTGAGAAATGCGAGGCGGTCAAGCCCGGTTTTATCAACTTCTTCCTCAAGTCCGATGAACTCGGGCAGGTCATCAAGGAGATTCTCGACAAGAAGGAGCACTTCGGCGATGTCACGCTTGGAAAGGGAACGACGATCAACGTAGAATATGTCTCCGCCAATCCGACGGGCACGCTCCATCTCGGTCATGCCAGAGGGGCTGCCTTGGGAGACAGCATCAGCCGCATCCTGAAGAAGGCGGGCTATAACGTCACCAGGGAATACTACATCAACGATGCCGGCAACCAGATCGATCATCTCGGCGAGTCCCTCATCGCCCGCTATCTCCAGCTTTTCGGCATCGACGCCCCGGTTCCGGAGGATGGTTACCACGGCGAGGAAATCATTCGCATCGCAAAGAGCCTCAAGGATGAGGTCGGCGATGCTTACGTGGAAAACGCTAGGGAACATATCGATTTCTTCAAGAAATACGGCAGTCGCCTTCTTTTGGAATTCATCAAGCAGGATCTTCATGCCTTCCGGGTCGATCAAGACGTCTACACTTCCGAAAAGGCGATTCGTGAACGTGGAGCAGTCGAAGATGTCCTGGAAAAATTGAAGCCGTATTGCTATGAAAGCGAAGGAGCTCTCTTCCTCGACACAAAGAAAGATGGCGATGACAAAGACCGCGTATTGGTCAAATCCGATGGCAGCTACACCTATCTTCTTCCGGACATCGCCTACCATGACGACAAGTTCTCCAGGGGCTTCGACAGGCTCGTGGATCTCTTCGGTGCCGATCATCATGGCTATATCACCCGTCTCAAGAGCGCCGTCAAGGATCTTGGCCATGATCCGGAGAAACTTGATGTCTGTCTCGTCCAGATGGTCCGTCTCTTCAAGGACGGCGAGGAGTTCAAGATGAGCAAGAGAACAGGCAATGCCATCTCCATGAAGGAGCTCATCGAGGAATGCGGCGTCGACGCGGTGCGCTATTTCTTCGTCTCCCGCAGCGGCAATTCCCATCTCGATTTCGATATCGACCTCGCCAAGAGCCTCGGAAGCGAGAATCCTGTCTATTACGCCCAATACACACACGCCAGGCTTTGCGGCATCCTTCTCAACGGCAAGGCCTTCCTGCCTTTCGAGCCCAAAGGGGATCTGTTGACTTCCGAGAGCGAGAGAAGCCTTCTCCTTCTTCTGAAGAACTATCCGGAGATCATCGCTTCCGCAGCCAAGGAACTGGAGCCTTACAAAGTCACCAACTATATCCATTCCCTCGCCATGGCGATCAACGAATTCTATACGAAGTGCCGCGTCCTCGACGACAAGGATCCTTCGCTTTCCAAGCAGAGGCTTGCCCTGGTCGATGCCTGCCGCATCGTTTTGGCGGACAGCCTTTCCCTCATCGGCGTCTCCGCCCCGGAGAGGATGGTTTCCAGGGACAAGGAGGAGTCCGGCCTTTAGCTCTTAGCTAAAGTATTGTATACTGAATAAGTTTCTGCTTTCGCAATCATAAAAAGACAATAGACAAAGGAGAGATAAAATGCCTGCAAGAAAGTCATTAGTTGATGCCGCCTACGATGTCCTCACCCGCCGTTACGACGAGAAGAATGAAAGCGTTCCGATGGCCTTCAACGAACTGCTTCTCGCCGTCGGAAAGGAGCTAGGCATCACCGAGGAGAGCGAACTCATCGACATCGCCAGCAAGTTCTACACCTCCTTGACCGTCGACGGCCGTTTCGTCATCAAGGAGAACAACACCTGGGTCCTTCGCGATCATGAACTCTTCTCCAACATCCACATCGACATGAACGCCGTCTACGTCGACGACGAAGACAAGGATGTCGACGAGGAAGAGAGAGAGGAAGGCGACGAGGACGAGGAAGGCGAAAGGGACGACGAGGAAGAGGAGGAAGAAGACGAAGGCGGCGATTTGCTCGCCGACGAGGATTCCGACAACGACTAAAGCCCTGACAGGGCTTTTTCCTTCGAGGTCAAAAATATATGGAAAACCTGGAATCGATTCGCGATGAAATCTTTCGGATCATCGAACGGTACGACACGATCGTGATCTTCGGGCATGCCAATCCCGACGGCGATTGCGTCGGCTCCGTCATGGGACTCCGCCACGCTCTCCGGGAGCTCTATCCGGAGAAGAAGATCTACGGTGTCGGCACCCATCCGTCCTATCTTCCCACCTTCATCGAGGAAAGCGACGAAATCGACGATGCCACCGTCGAGAAGGCCTTGGCCGTCCTCGTCGACCTCTCCGACTTGGGAAGGGTCGAGGACCAGCGCATCCTCAAAGCCAAGGAAATCGTCTGCTTCGACCATCATGTCGCCGACAAGGACGAATACGCCTTCCCTGTCTATCGCGACGAGACGGCCCCTTCGGCGACGTACATCCTGGCGAAGGTCTTGCTCGAGCGTTTCGGATTCATCCCCAAGAAGGCCGCCCCCTATCTTTTTGTCGGCCTCGTCACGGACACGGGCCGCTTCCAATACGATTGCGCCCCGGCGACCTTGAAGATGGCGGCGACGCTGGTTGAATGCGGCGTCGACTGCAAGAGCATCTACAAGGATCTTTACCGCCAGAATAGTCTCGATCTGCGCTATCGTGCCTTCGTCTATGATCATTTCCGCTTCGACGGGCTGGTCTCCTATTGCTGCGTCAGCAAGGCCGAGTACACGAAGCTTGGCCTCACCCAGAACGACGCGGGAGGGAAGGTCAATCTGCTCTCCCTTTTGGACAACCATCCCATCTGGGCTTTCTTCACGGAGCAGGACGACGGCATCATCCGCTGCGAGCTGAGAAGCGACGGCTATTACAACGTCCAGGAGGTGGCCAAGCGCTTCGGCGGCGGCGGCCACATCCCGGCGGCGGGGTGTCGCATCGACTCCTTCGACAAGGTCCCCGAGGTCGTCAAGGCGCTCAATGAGGCCGGGAAGGTCGAGAATGCCTGATATCGAAAAGATCCTTTCCGCCATGGTCGATGCCGGGAGGAAAGCCTCCCTGGCGATCATGGACATCTACCGGAAAGGATTCGATGTCACGCTGAAGGAGGACTTTTCGCCGGTGACGGACGCCGATCTTGCCTCCGACGGCATCATCCGGAGGACTCTTCCTCTCGGAGAGGACATCGCCTATCTTTCCGAGGAGGAGGCCGACGACAAGAGCCGTCTTGGCAAGAAGGCTCTCTTCATCGTCGACCCGCTCGACGGGACGCAGGACTTCGTCGAGAAGGACGGTTCCTTCTCCGTCAACATCGCCTATGTCGAGGATCACACCCCTATCGTCGGCGCGATCTTCCTGCCCGTCGAGGATGCCTATTGCTATGCCGTCCGCGGCAGGGGTGCCTTCTTCGTCAAGGATGGGGTGGAAGAGAGAATCCACGTCTCCGATAGAAGGAAGGATCTCGTCTATCTTGCCAGCCGGACCCACGAGAACGAAAAGGAAAAGGCGGTATACGAAAGGCACGCCGACCTCATCGGAAAGGTGGAAAGGCTCGGGGCGTCGATGAAAGGCGTCTATCTCGCCTGCGGAAAGGGAGATGCCTCCATCCGCTACACCGGCATGACAAAGGAGTGGGACACCTGCGCGATGGACCTGATCGTCCGGGAAGCCGGCGGGGTCTTCAAGGACACGGAGCTCAAGCCCTTTGTCTACAATCGGGAAGACGTCTACAATCGCAAAGGCTATTGCATGTTCAACAGGATCGAAAACGCCATCCTGTTGGATTAAAAGATTTGAAAAGAAAAGACCGGGCGAGGACCCGGCCTTTTTCTTTGTCGAATTTCTTTTACTTCTTGAGACTTGCCGTCTTGGCGGCATCCTTGCGGAATGTCTCAAGACCGGCGGCGGTCAGAGGATGCTCGATTAACTTGGCGAGTACCTTGTAGGGGATGGTCGCGACGTCGACGCCGGCGATGGCGGCCTGCTGGACGTGGTCGACGCTTCGGACGGAAGCGGCGATGATCTTCGACTCGTAGCCGAAGTTTCTCTTGATGTCGACGATATCCTCCAAAAGGGTGATGCCATTCCACCCATTATCGTCGAGTCTTCCGAGGAACGGGGAGATGTAGGTTGCGTGGCTCTCCATCGCCAGGAGCGCCTGGGCGGGGGAGAAGCACAGGGTGACGTTGGTCGGGATGTTTGCCTCGTAGAGCTTCTTGCATGCCTTCAATCCCTCGATGGTCATCGGGAGCTTGATGACGATGTTCTCAGGCTTGATCTGGTACAGCTCGTGAGCCTGGGCGAGCATGCCTTCCGCCGTCTCTTCCGTGACTTCGGCGGAGATCGGACCGTCGATCATCTGGGCGATCCTTTCGATGACTTCCTTCTGAGTGAGTCCCTCCTTGGCGATCAGGGAGGGGTTGGTGGTCACGCCGCTGACGAAGGGCCATTTGGATGCTTCTTCGATCTCTTGGAGATTTGCGGTGTCGATGAACAGCTTCATTTCTTCTTTTTTCTTTTCCTTTCTTTTTCTTCCCGCCACCATTATAAGGCAAAGTTCTCTGGATAGAGAAAGAAAAAAGAGGCAGAGCCTCTTTAGATGCGTTTGGGGTTTCTGTCGTCGGGATCGACAAGGGGTTCGTAGGCCTGGAATTTCCCTGCCATGTAGTCCTCGTAGGTCCGCAGGTCCTTCTTGATGACCTCGATCGCGGCATCTTTCCCCTCGATGGAGGTGACGGACGTCTCCTTGCCTTCCAGTGACTTGTAGACGCGGAAGAAGTGACGGATTTCGTTTCCGACATAGTCGGGAAGCTCCTTCATTTCCTTGAAGGAGGAATAGAAGGGGTCGGAAGTGCAGACGGCGATGATCTTCTCGTCGATATATCCCTGGTCCACCATTCGGATGATGCCGATCGGACGGCATTCGACCAGTGTCAGGGGGACGAGACTCTCCTGGCACAGGACCAGGACATCCAGAGGATCGTTGTCTTCGGCATAGGTCAACGGGATGAAACCGTAGTTGGCGGGATAGTAGGTCGCCGTGTAGAGGACGCGATCGAGTTTGATGAGACCGGTGGATTTGTCCAGCTCGTATTTGCAGTGGCTTCCTTTTGGAATCTCGACGACGGCGGTGAATCGGTCGCATGTCACCCGCTTCGGGTCGATGTCATGCCAAATGTTCATATGTTTTCTCCTTGGTCAGGCCTAGAGGATCGGCGCATTCTGGAACTTTCGTCGGACGAAGGGGGCGAGGATGATCATGTTGAGATAGGAATTGTAGCGGAAGGCGAGTTTGTCGTACTTGCCGTAGGGCGAACTCTTCAGGTCGTCGTTGAGATGAAGCATCTTCAGAAGCTTTTCGCTTGTATCGGCATAGGACGAATCCTTCTTCGCCACTTTCTTCTCACGCAGGAACTTCGTGAAGTACATGATGAGAAAGTCGGTCTGGCTCTTGACCTTTCCGACATCCACAGGAGGCGTTTTGAGGAGGGCGTTGTTGCTCTCGACAAGCTCGCACATCTCGTCGGAAAGATGATAATGATCGTCGAGAAGCCTTTCCTTTGTCTGGACGATGAGATCCATTCTTTCCTGCTCATAGGGGACAAGGGCCATGAGGGCATCATAGGCCTTGTTCATTGCTCTCTTCATCAGAAGATAGAGAATCAGGGCGGAGAGCAGGTAAAGAACAATGATGCAGACGATGACGATGATGACAATTATCCATTCGGGCATAGTTTGTTTTTTCTTTCAGATAGCTGAATAAAGAATAAGATAAATGTACTGATAAAACAAGCATTCATTATGCTACAATTTGGCTAATGATGCCAGGCCACAAAAAAGAGAAAGCGAAAGACATTGCCGTCTTGATGATGGCTGGAAGAGGAGAGAGACTTTTTTCCTCTATCAAGGTCAAGAAACAGTTTTTCCTTTTGGACGGAAAAGAACTTTTCCTCCATTCTTTGGAGTCTTTGTGCCTTTCAAAGTGCTTCCAGGAGATTCTTCTGGTCATCTCGAAAGAGGATGAGGAACATGTCTGGCAGTCTATTTCCGACGACAAGATTGTCAACAAGCGAAAAATTCATATTGTCCATGGCGGAGAAACAAGAAACAAGTCCGTTGAGAACGCTCTTTTTTCACTAAAGAAGAAAAGAGGCAATTTCAATGTTTTGATCCACGATGCCGCCAGACCGTTTCTGACCGTCCCCTTGATTCAAAACATCATGGCCAAGACGTATCGGGCGGATGCCCTGACGTATTGTCTGCCTCTGGCGGATTCGTTGTTCAAGGAAGACGGAAAAGGCATCGTCTACCTGGACAGGAAGAACCTCTATCAGGTCCAGACACCTCAGGTTTTCGATTTCCGGAAGATTCTCGCCGTCTTCGAGGAAGGCTATGACCCAGAATGCACGGACGAATTTTCCAAGGCCGTCAGCGCCGGATTGAGAACCCTCACGCTTTTGGGCGATCTTTCCCTCTTCAAGTTGACTGGGAAAGAGGATTTGCAATTGCTGCGAAAACTCTCGGTTTTCGTTGAATAAAAAACATAAATTCTCTATATTATTTTCGTTTAATAAATTACCGATAAAAATCATTTGTCAGGAGGAGACACAATGGTTCAATATTCCAGACATGGAAATGTCTTCGAGAGTTTGGATTACTCGGAGATCGACAGAAGGGGCGAGGAGGTTGCCCTGAAAATCCAGAACAAGACCGGGGAAGGAAGGGATTTCCTCGGATGGCTCGACTTTGCCAGCAAGATGCCGGACGAGGAGGTTGAAAGAATCATCGCGACGGCGGAGCATATTCGTGCCAACTACGATGCCTTGGTCGTCATCGGCATCGGCGGCTCCTATCTCGGGGCCAGAGCGGTCATAGAAGCCATCAACGGCTTTTTTCCGGAGGACAAATTCGAGGTCATCTACCTCGGAAACACGCTTTCGAGCACCTATACGGCCCAGGTCCTCAATCACGTCAAGGACAAGAGAATCGCCATCAACGTCATTTCCAAGAGCGGCACGACGACGGAGCCTGCCGTCGCTTTCCGGCTTCTGAAGGAAAGACTGGAAGAGAAGTACGGAAAGGCGTATCTTTCCGATGCCATCTATGCCACGACCGACAAGAACAAGGGCGCTCTCAAGACGGAGGCGGAAAGGGAGGGTTATACGTCTTTCGTCATCCCCGATGATATCGGCGGACGCTTCTCCGTCATCACGCCCGTGGGACTTCTCCCCATCGCTTGTGCGAACATCAATATCCGCGAGTTCATCCGCGGCGTCCGCGACGGTGAGAAGGAGTATTCTTCTCTCGACTATCGTCGGAATCCTGCCTATTTCTATGGGGCGACACGGTATCTGCTCTATGCGCAGCAGAAATTCGCCTCCGAGATGTTCGTTTCTTACGAACTTCAGAACAAGATGATCGAGGAATGGCTCAAACAGCTGTTCGACGAGTCCGAAGGCAAGGAGGGAAAGGCCCTCCTCTGCTCCTCCGGCGTCTTTACGACGGATTTGCACTCCATGGGCCAGTTCATCCAGCAAGGGTCCCGGATCCTTTTCGAGACCATCATCAAGGAGAAGCAGCCCATTGCCGATTTGGTCGTCCCCTATGACGAGGAGAATCTCGACAATCTCAACTATCTCGCCGGCAAGACCGTTTCCCACATCAACGACCAGGCCTACCATGCGACATTGAAGGCCCACACCGAAGGCCATTCCCCGGCGAACGTCCTCGAGATCGAGAAGATGGATGCCTACAATCTCGGGAATCTCTTCTATTTCTTCTTCCGGGCGACGGCCTTCTCGGCCTATCTCCTCGGCGTCAACCCCTTCAATCAGCCGGGTGTCGAAGTCTATAAGAAGAACATGTTCAAGCTCCTCGGGAAACCGGGCGTCAAGTGATGAAAAGAGGGCGGTGGCATCTGGCCATCGCCTTTTTCAAAAGAATTGCGAAATTTCTTGAATAACGGGACGGGGCTTGCTAGAATAATCAAGCGCTAAATTTCGGATGCTTAGCTCAGCTGGAAGAGCATCGCCTTTACACGGCGGAGGTCAGGAGTTCGAGACTCTTAGCATCCACCATCAAAGGATTGGCGCAGCAAGACGGTTCACGGGCGAGTAGCGAAGCGGCCAAACGCGGCAGACTGTAAATCTGTTCCTTCGGGTTCGGTGGTTCGAATCCACCCCCGCCCACCATCCTTCGATAGCAACGCCTTGCGTTCTATAAAGCCTTACTTGGGGTATAGCCAAG
The DNA here is from genome assembly GCA_018714385.1 of Candidatus Enterosoma merdigallinarum. Lineage (GTDB taxonomy): Bacteria > Bacillota_I > Bacilli_A > RFN20 > CAG-288 > Enterosoma > Enterosoma merdigallinarum. The sequence goes on from DVNL01000002.1 coordinate 95,238, forward strand.
GGGTAAGGCAACAGACTTTGACTCTGTCAGCGGTGGTTCGAATCCACCTACCCCAGCCACCTCTTGGTAGGAGCGGAAGACCCCGTCCTGTCTCGTTAGCTCAGCCGGTAGAGCACGTGACTTTTAATCACGGGGCCATGGGTTCGAGTCCCATACGAGACACCACTTCCGCCCAGGTGGCGAAATCGGTAGACGCACAGGACTTAAAATCCTGCGGGCCAATCACCCATACCGGTTCGATTCCGGTCCTGGGCACCAAATTTTATAGGTTTAGGTTTGATAAAAATGGTTATCAAGCCTTTTTTTATATCATTAGATTCGCCGAAAAGACATTTTAATGTAGCTTTATCTCTTTTGATTATTTATCCATTTGATTTATTAACACTACGGACTTTAGAAAGAATATCTCTTAATTTATAAATTTCATTAGAAAATAAACTTTTTTCAAATTTAAATAATTTTTCGTTTTCCTTATTAAAAAAGACACTCTTCCCGAACCAGTCCATGCAGAATAATCGCCAAACTAAACCGATAGACTGGTTTGAAAAAAAGCATCTCCCTTTATTTTGCATTTCAGTTTAGCTTAGCAATAATGACTTTATCAAAGATTAGTATCGATTTTAATAAAAACATTAATATTTGAAATTAGATCCTTTCATGGCCATTTATAATCCCGCCTATTTGTTTACACATATTTAATTTTATTAGTTTATATCAACTTTCACTTCACCATTTTCGGGTAAATTTATTATTTGTGAGAGACGTTTTAATTTTTCTATTATTAAAATTTAAGATTTAAAATTATAGTAATCTTCATATGTTACGCAAGTAAAAATAGACACCTTATCCACGTCATATATAACAAAGTTACAAATAATAACTAGGGCTGCAAACCGCATTAAAATGGGTATTCTTTTTAAGATATTCAAATCATAAATTATTTACTAAAATGTCTATAAATTTTGATTTTAAGACGTCAAGTCAGAGCACAAGGATGTGAAAAGCGCCATCAGACATAGCCCGGATAGATATAGTAGCTTTCGCCAAGCAGCCCCTCAAGAAAGGCGACAGTGAAAGAATCGCCGACTTCGATTTCATCATAGAAATGTTTCGGAACGGCTATTTCATGGGAGTGACCGTCACTTTCAAAACTCAGTTCATAGAGCGTCGGCCTTTTCCATCCCCGATCGATGTCCTTTTCGAGCACTTTCACCGTTTCAAGTGTCGGCTTTGAAAAATCGAAGCAGATATTGAGACTGGTCAAAGATCCCCAGACGATGCACCAAGAAATGATGAAACCGCAAAGGGACCATCCGAGGCATCGCAACCACTTCGGCTTCTTCTTTTTCGTGTTTTCCGGCTTCTTTTTCATGCGGCGCCAAGAGATGATCCCGGTCGCTATCAAGGCGACAAAGCCGACGACGAGCGGCGGTATCCAGAAGGGCATCTCAGAAGTGAAGTCTGCCTTCATACTGAGGGATACGGCAGGCACAAGGGAAAGAAAGGCAGGGCATCCTACCCACAGGCCGCTATCGAGCTTGTCTTTTTTTCGAAACCGCAGGGCGATGAGAAGAAGTCCGCCAAGAATGGCGACGGAGAACATGACGATCGCATATATCTTGGCTGAAAGCATCAAGGGAAGGTATGAAATCAAAAAGGCGAAGGCCGTGGCATAAATCATCAGCGGCCAGAAAAGTTGACGCTTTCTTAGGAAGACAAGGACGATGACGGAGGCGAAAAGGAAGGAGCGGGTCAGGCACATTCCTCCCACTGAAAAGAGAAAGTCGTTATTGTTCGAGACAAGGGAGAGGATGAGGCATATCAAAAAGAGAACGCCAAAGGCGATCCATCTCGTGAGGTCCATCCAATCCTTCTTTTTGTTGGGCTTCTTGGGCATGTTTTTCACTATTTCATTATAGACGAAAGCCCAAAGACTCGGGAAATGAAATGAAAAGGGAGGACATGATGAAAAATCTTCGTGGCAGCCTCGGATTCATTCCCGTGATATAATTCACGATGAAAGAGAAGGCATGACGCATGGAAAAGATCGACTTGAACAAGGGATGGCTCTTTCGACGGATAGGGGAAGATTTCGAATGCCGTGTCGACATTCCGCATGATGCCATGCTTGGCGAAAAGCGGACGCCCTCATCTCCAGGCGGCGTCAATACGGGATGGTTTGAAGGGCATGATTATCAATATCGAAGGACGATTTCAATAGACAAAGCTGATATCGGGAAAAACTTTCTCCTTGAATTCGAAGGTGTCTATCATGATGCCGAAATATATATCAATGATGAACTGATCTATTCACGTCCGTATGGCTATAGCGATTTCTTCGTCGATGTGACCGAGAAACTGAAGGCGGGAGATAATGAGCTGAAGGTATTGGCGAGGAATGCTGACCAGCCGAATTCTCGTTGGTATTCCGGGGCCGGAATCTATCGCCCTGTCTATCTTTATGTTTTCGACAAAGATAGACACATTGTTCCAGGAAGCATACGGATCAAGACCAGACGGATTCGCCCCGCCATCATCGAAGTCCAGGTCCAGACGGTCGGCAAAGGGACTCTCGTTGTGAGCATCGCCGATGGAAATGCATGTCTTGCCAGCCAAGCGAAAGAGGCAACGGGAGAGGATGCCCTGACTTTCGAGATCGACGACGCGACTTACTGGAGCGCCGATGATCCGAAGCTTTATTGTCTGACGGTGTCCTTCGGCGACGATTGCGTCTCGATCCCCTTCGGAATCCGGACGATCGAATGGGGAGACGACGGATTCAAGGTCAACGGGGAAAGAGTCCTGCTCAAGGGGGCCTGCATCCATCATGACAATGGCCCCTTGGGGGCGATTACCGACGAATCTGCCGACTTGAGGCGGGTCCGTCTTTTGAAGTCCGTCGGGTACAATGCCATCCGTTCCGCCCACAATCCGATTTCGAAGTCCCTTCTGGATGCCTGCGACAGGCTTGGCATGTATGTCCTCGACGAATTCACGGACTGCTGGTATATCCACAAGACGGCACACGACTATGCCGACGATTTCGACAAGTGGCACGAACAGGATCTGAAGGATATGGTGCTCAAGGACGTCAATCATCCTTCCGTGATCATGTATTCCATCGGAAACGAAGTGGCGGAGACCGGTCAGAAAAAGGGGATCGCCCTGACTGAGAAGATGACCGGATATCTTCACTCCCTCGACGACACGAGGCCGGTGACCTGCGGCATCAACATTTTCTTCAATTTCCTCTTCTCGATTGGTCTCGGCGTCTATTCGGACAAGAAGGCGGAAAAGTACGGGAAGGTCCCGGAGAAGAAGCGGAAGAAAGTCGGCTCGGAGTTCTTCAACAACCTGGCCGGTCTCTTAGGGGATGAGGCCATGAAGACCGGAGCGACCCTTCCTATGTGCGACGGCAAGACGAGGGAGGCCTTCGCCAGCATGGACATCGCCGGCTACAACTATGGCATCAAGCGCTATCGCCACGATCTGAAGAAGTATCCTCACCGAGTCATTCTCGGAACGGAGACTTTCTGCAACGACGAATATAAATGGCTGCAAGTCGCAAAGAAGAACCCTCGCCTGATCGGGGACTTCGTCTGGACTGGCATGGATTACCTCGGCGAGGTCGGGATAGGAAGCTATGTCCACCATGACTATGCCGACGACTTCGGGCATGGCGTCGGATGGCTGACGGCCGGCTCGGGAAGGATCGACATAACGGGAAAGGAATTGGGGGAAGCCCTCTATACGAAAGTGGTCTTCGAGAAAAGCCCCCTGGAGATGGCCGTCGAGCCTGTCCCCTACTATCGGGACAAGCATTCCCCTTCCTCTTGGAAGATGAACGAGACCATCGACTCATGGACTTACCCCGGCTTTGAAGGCAGAAAGACATTCGTCGAAGTCTATACTCTGGCCGACACGGTCCGGCTCTATCTGGACGGCAAGTGCATCGGGACCAAGAAGAGGAATCGGAAGGATGCCATCGTCCGTTTCTGCTTGAAGTATCGTCCGGGCACGTTGACGGCGGAAGGGCTGAACGAGGAGGGCAAAGTGGTCGGAAGGAAAAGCCTGACGACAGCCGGAAAGGACATCGCACTGCGTGCCTATCCCGAGGCGGAAGAGATAAAAGGCGACGGATTGGCCTATGTCCGCTTCAAACTTGCCGATTCCTCCGGCATCTATAATCCCTTGGCCAGGGATTTCGTCACGATCACGGATCTGCAAAACGGGACATTGGAGGCCTTGGCGTCCGCCTGTCCCTACAATCCCTTGGGCTACAAGGGAGAAAAGACAGAGACCTATCTCGGCGAGGCTCTGGCTATCTTGAGACCTATTGGGAAAGGAGACCTGTCCTTTGTCGCCCGTTCCCTAAGGCATGGCGATGTCTCCGTCACGATAAAAGTGATCGACTGAAAACACATGATTTTTTGGACGAATATGAAAATTGCTTTTAATACTAAAGAGATGCTTTTGTTTTTAATGAAAACAAACTTAAATACTACAAGATTCCTTGAAGAAGGATTTTCAATCCGACGGCGAAGAAGACAAGGCATGAGATAAGGCTTGCCCAGCGCTCCAGCTTGTCGGCGACCTTGCTGCCGAAGAAAGTCGTCAAGAAACTCAAAAGGAACGTGACGATGCCGATGATGCCGAAGACCAGCATCGCCTGGGGAATTTCCAGACCCAAATAGACGAATCCGATGCACAAGGCATCGATGGAGGTCGCCACGCCTTGGAGAAGGATTTCCGGTATCCGGATTTCTTTTTCCTTTTTCTCTTCGTCCTTGGCCTTTTTGTCCAGCTTTTCGGAGACGAAGTCATAGAGGGACTTCAAGGAAAGGATGGTCAGAAGGGAAAAGGCGATCCACGGAATATAGCCTTCCAGGACATCCCGGAAGGAATAGCCGATGAAATAGCCGACGATCGGCATGGCCATCTGCATCGTTCCGAACACCAGGGCGATGAAGAAGACCTTCCATATCTTCATCTTCTTTTCGTGGATGCCGTCCACGGCGCCGACCGTCATGGCATCGACGGCCATCGAAAGGGAAGTCAAAGACACATTGATCCAATCCATATAGCATTCTCTCCTATATGAGTCTCGGATCATTAAGACTGGCCAGGATTTCTCCAGCATGTTGGCCAGTCGCTTTTTCGATAAAAGCGTCCTACTCCCTCGAAAAAGCATTCTATCACCGGTGAGGAAGAAAAGACAGAAAAAATCGCCGGATGCCACAGCCGAACGGCAGCCCACAAAGAATGGCTGCCGAACGGCTAGAACATACGGAAAATATCAGTGGACGTGAGACAGGAACGCTTTTGCCCGATCCGTCTTGGGATGGTTGAAGAAGTCTTCCGGCGTTCCTTCTTCGGCGATCTGGCCGCGGTCGAAGAAGACGACGCGCGTGGAGACGTTCCGTGCGAAGGAAAGCTCATGCGTGACGACGACCATCGTCATGCCGTTTTTGGCCAAGGCCTGTATGACCTTGAGGACCTCGCCGATCATCTCCGGGTCCAGGGCGGAAGTGGGTTCGTCGAAGAGCATGATGTCGGGATCCATGACCAAGGCCCTGGCGATGGCGACGCGTTGTTTCTGCCCTCCCGACAAAGTCCGGGGCATGTGGGTCGCAAAAGAAGCCATACCCACCTTTTCAAGGGCATCCATCGCTCGTCTCTTGGCCTCTTCCTTGCTCCTTTTGAGGACCTTTCTCTGGGCATAGAGACAATTCTTGAGGACATCCATGTTCTCGAAGAGGTTGAATTGCTGGAAGACCATCCCCATCCGGGCGCGGACCTTGTTGATGTCGCATCCTCTCGCCAGGATATTTTCACCCTCGAAAAGGATCTCGCCCTCGTCCGGACGCTCGAGGAGGTTGAGACAGCGGAGGAAGGTGGACTTGCCTCCGCCGGAAGAGCCGATGACGGAGACGACGTCGCCCTTTTGGACATCCAGGGAGATTCCCTTCAATACCGGTACGCCCTCGTAGCTTTTCTTGAGGGAACGAACCTGCAACAGAATTTCTCTCTCACTCATCTTTCTCTCCTTTCAGACCATCGATCAAGATCGTCTTTCTCTGTGCGTCCCGATGTCTTGCGATCGCCTTGGAAAGCCTTCCCTTACGGAAGCCGAGCCAATTGACCTGGTCCGGGAAGGACAGACGGTTGGAAAGAATCTTCAGGATGGCGGAGAAGAAAAGGACCAGGACGAGATAGATGACGCAGATGATGACATAGCCCTCGATGCGGAAGTAATTCGTGTTGGTGGCGATGGAGGCCGTCATGTAAAGCTCGGTCAGGCCGATCACGTTCAAGACGGAGGAATCCTTGATGTTGACGACCAGTTCGTTGCCGATGGTGGGAAGGACGTTCCGGATCGCCTGGGGAAGGACGACGCCATAGAGCGTGCGCGTCTTGGAAAGCCCCAGGGACCTCGCCGCCTCGGATTGCCCCTTGTCCACGCCGTTGAGGCCGGACTTGATGTTCTCCGTCATGTAGGCGCCCGTGTTGATGCAGATGACGATCAGGCCGCAGAGCATATAGCCGTTGAAGATGCGTCCGATGTCTCCGGATGGGGAGAGATTGGTCCAGATGATGCCGATCGCCGGTCCCAAGAGGAAGAAGATCATCGCCTGGATCATCATCGGCGTGGCACGGAAGAAGGTTTCGTAGGCCCAGGCAAGGGACTTGGCGACAGCCTTTCCGGATTTGGCGAAGACATTGTCCTCCTTCTCGATCCGGAGGTTGCGGACTTGGCTGACGAAGATGCCGATGACAAGGCCGACGATCGTTCCCACGACGGCAAGGATGAGCGTGTTGAGCGTTCCGTAACCGAATTCGACCCAGTAGTTTTCGAGAAGATAGAGGATATGGTTTCCGCTCTCGTCCTCTCCTTCCATGTTCTGAAGGACCTTCGACCGTTCCAGGGCGGCATCCATGAAGTTTTTCCTGTCTTCGTCGTCCAGCTTGGCCAAAGAGGCGTTCAACTGTGCGAGGATTCCGTCCCGGTCGTCCTTGGCGATGCCGATGGAGACGGAAAGCTGCTGGAGGAAGGAGGAATCGACCTTCGTCTCGTCGACCGTGTACATCGCAAGGCTGGGATAGGCGTCCATCATGGCCATGGCGACGGGATATTCGCAGATGACCGCATCGGCCAGGTTCTGCGAGACGTTCATGAAGGACATCGGGTAGTCCTCCGTCGGATTGACGTAGGTCGCCCCGTAGTTCTCCGCCCAGTCCTTGGCGATTTCGTCTTCGACCGTGCCAAGCTGGGTGACGAAACGGATGCCTTCGCTTTCGGTGGGGTCGAAGTCGTCTGAGAAGCGCTCATCGTCCTTGCGGGCGATCAGGACCAGCTCCGAGGTGTAATAGGGATCGGTGAAATCGATGGACTGCCTTCTCTCGGCCGTGTCGGACATACCAGCGATGACGGCGTTGATCGTCCCCGACTGCAAAGACGGGACGAGACTGTCCCAGTCCAGCTTGTAGATTTCCAACTGCCATCCGTTGTCTTCCGCCAGGAATCTGGCGATCTGCACGTCATAGCCGCCGGCATATTGGCCGACCTGGCCGGAAATGGGGTAGTTATATTCCGGGTCGTTTGTCGTCTCCGTCCAGTTGAAGGAAGGGTAGTTGGCTTCCATCCCGATCTTCAGGACGAATCCTTCCTTCGGGGCGGAAAGAGATCTTTCGATCAGCGGTTTCTCGAGACGGGAGAGACCGAAGAAGGAAAGAAGCATCGGCAAAAAGAGGGAGACAAAAGCGATGAGGAAATGCTTTCTTCTTATCATAAGAGGGTCCTTTCTGTAAAAAAGCTGCATCGCCCTCGATGCAGCCCCTGTTTCATGGAAAGGACAGACATCGATAGCGCCAATGCCGGTCTCTTCCGGCAAAGAGTCCATTGGAATCTTGTTTCCATGGCCCAATCCCTTCGGATGCCTCCTCAGGGTTTCGGCGGCTTATCCTTTCGCCGGACCTATCGGGTGCCCCCAGTCCCGGCTACTCTTCATCGCCGCGCCTCTATCTCGAACAGTTTTTCTACAGCTAAAATATACGTGCACGAAAACGGATTGTCAACATGGTCAAGACATCGATAGGAAAAGGCAAGAATCTTCTTGAGGAGGAAGAGGGACGCAGAAGGGACGGCCTGTCACATTCCGGATTCGGGATTTTCTTGGCTTGTGGCGTCAAACGTCCTGTCTCCGTCGCGTATCTCGACGAAGAAGTCCTTGAGGACGAGGATGATCGCAACAAGATAAAGGATGGCGCCGAAGCGGAATGAAAGCGCCTTCGTGCCGTCTTCGATCGTGCCGTCCTGGGGGACGACGTTGAAGAACGGGACGTTCCAGAGATAGACCATGTAGCCGATCATCGAGTTGAGGATCGCCAGGATGGCGACATAGAATCGCCGAGGGTTGAGGAAGACGTAGACGATGACGAGGACATCGGCGAGATAGAAGTACCTCTCGTGCATATGGGGAAGGAAATAGGGCATCGTCATCATGAAGACGAGGAAAAGCTTCACGATGCCTTTCTCGTCGTAATCCGTTTTCTTTCTCTGGAAAAAGAAGATGAGCGTGCCGTTTGCGATGGCGGCAAGGAAGAGGGCGAAGATGGAGATGAAAGTCTCGTCCTTGAAGTTCGTGAAGATCAAGGCATAGAACGTCCCGGCGTTGAGCGTCACTTGAGAATAGCCGTGCACGGTCTGGTTGAAATAGACCAGCAGGATCTCCTTGAATCGGACGAGGAAATCGCCTCCGGCAGCAAGAGAGGCGGGAAGAGCGACGATGACATAGACCAGAGGGATATAGAGAAGATAGCGGAGCTTCACCTGTCTTTTCAGCCACAGAACCAGGACGACGGGAAGGACAAAGATGGCTTGCAATTTAAAGCAGAAGCTCAATCCGTAAAAAATGAAGGCAAGATGTTTCCTCTCGGAAAGCAGATAATAAATGAACCCTACGATAAAGAAAGCATAGATGGCATCGCACTGACCCCAGAGAGCGGAGTTGAGGAAAATCGTCAGGCCGAAAACGATAAGGGTATAGCCCATGACACCTTTCAGCCGGGATCCGGTCAAGCGTTTCACGAGCAGATAGACATAGATGGCGATGCCGAAGTCGAACAGGCACGATACTGTCTTGATACCCCAAAGCACGGGGTCGATCTGGATGGGGCCGACCTCAAAGACTTCACCGGGAACGAAGCCGAAAAGGCTGATGAGATACAGGAAATAGTTGTAGGCGGGCGTATAGTCTCCGAATTGGCTTCCCAAGGCGGAAGCACCGTTCTCGTATATGTTCTTATACCAAGGCTGCAAGAAAGCCGTATAGTCTCCTCTAACGCATGGGAAGAGGAGAATGCGCATTGCGATGCCCAATGCCGTGACGATGACAAAGTAGATAAGGAGATCGTGCTTGTGGAACCAACCGAAAAAACCGCCTTCCTCTCTTTTCAGGACGCCGTTGCCGTGGAGGCCTTTCGTCAGGATGCTCTTCGAGTCGGAGGTTTTCTCTTTCATGTTTCCAATGCTTCCATTATAAGCCACTTTTTCCTGTCGCCAAAGAAGAAAAGAAAGATGGGACCACCATCAGAGGAAGGACTTATAATGGATGTATGGACTATGACATTTATGAAGTCCCCTATCGGTATATTTTTGATAAAGTGCCTGTGGGAGACATTCTTTCCCTGGAATATGTTTCCGGAGTCGAGAAAGAACTGCTCTCCCATCCGACCTACAGGGCCTTTGTCGAGGACAAGGTCGCCCTTCGTCATTCGTTAGAACGACAATATAGAGAGTCATTCGAAAAGAGGAACACTGGTCGCACCGGATTCCGTGCCTTCATATACGATCTCTATACCGACAGGAATCCCAGAGAGAGTTTTCCTTTCTTCCAAAAAGAAATCGATGCCATCATGCCTCGCCTCACGGAACTTTTCGAAAAGAAATATGCCGGCATCGAAGAGACTCTGTCGGCCTATCTCTATGACAAGACGACCTTGATTCAGTCTCTCCTAAAAGGGTTGGATCTTTTCGATCACTATCTCAAGGCACGATTGAAGGGGCTTTTCTCGCTTTGCAACGGCCAAGTCCTGATGCGTCTCGACCTCAGGCTGGACGACATCGTCAAGGAAAAGTTCATTCGGATCGTCCGAACCGATTCCTATTCAAACTGCTTCGGATATGAGAATCCTGTGATATACGACAAAGGGAAAGAGGTTTTCGGCGCGCTGACGCATGAAGGCATTTATAGCATCGACTAGATTTTTAACGGATATCTTGAATTTTCAAAATAAGACGATTCCAAAAATAAACAAACATGTTTTTTTCATAGAAACCTCTTCCTTGTCCTTTTTCAGACACTATGCTATTCTCTCCAAAGAGTCTTGAAGGCAGTCCTTTATGAAACGGCATTTTTACTTGACCTTGCTTTCCTCCTTGATGATCCTGACGCCCTGCCTGGAATCCCAGGAGCCTGTTTTTGAAGCCCGCGAGGTGGAAAAGCAAGAGCAGGAGGAAAAGAAGAAGGCCAAGGAAAAGGAGCAGAAGGAGGAGGACGAAAAAGCAGTCCGGTCCCGTCGTCGAGAGGAAGAAGAAAAGAAGAAGGAAAAGGAATTCCACAACCATTTCGACGTCACCTTTGTCAATTATGACGGGACTCTCCTCTACCACCAAGTCGTTCCTCTCGGGGAGGATGCCTGCTACCACGGAAAGATGCCGACACGTCCGGACGAGGATGGTTTTTCTTTTCTTTTCGTCGGCTGGGACAAGCCTCTGGAAAACATTCAATGCGATATGGTCTTCACGGCTCAGTATCATCGGCGGGTCGCACCGCATTGATGCAATTACAAATAGGAATTAATAGAAAATTGAGTTCTATCCAATTTTTATTTACTAGTGAAACGCATTAAACAAAAAAAGCACGATATTTGCGCAGATATCGTTCATTTCAGCATCATTGCGTTATATCAAAATGTTGGTTATATATTGTGATTGGAAACGCCTTAAACGCCCTCGAAATTGGAAAGCGAACGTCTTTAATGCCTATTATCTCTTATATGGCGGTGGTCCTTACATGAATCTCAGCCTACTTCCTATTTCTTTTTCCTGTGTTGTTTGAGCCTCTAACCTCTTCGTGATAGAAATAATCAACAATTACTGGATGGCCTTTTTTGGCTCTTCCATATGGTGTTTCGTTATCCACAAATGGACAATCGTTGTCTTTGGCTAATTGCTCAGCCTCTTTTTCTAATTCTTCAAAGTAGCTCCTGTCTTTTTTCTTATATATCTTTTCGTATAAAGGATACAAATCAAGGTGGTTTTCCTTGATATAATCCATTATTTTCCCTTTGAATCCACCTCTAAGGTTAAGGTTTTCAAGCCATATCAAATCGCATTGATCTTTAACCAATTCGAATATCTTCTTGAAGTCCGTGATGCCTGGGAATACTGGCGAAATGAAGCATACCGTCCTAATCCCAGCATCATACACTTCTTTCATTGCTTTAATTTTTCTTTCTATTGAAACGGAATCGTCCATGTCGCTTCTGAAGCCTTCGTCTAAGGTGTTAATTGACCAAGAAACCGTGACTTTGTCGAATTTCTTTAATAAATCCAAATCCCTAACTACCAAATCAGATTTCGTGCATATCAACAATTCTGCGTCAACGCCCACCAATTGTTCCAATAGTTTTCTAGTGTTCTTGTATTTGGCTTCTTCTGGCAGATACCCATCGGTCACGGTCCCAATGATGATATGCTCGCCTTTGAATTTATCTAGATTCTTGATTGGCTCCCAGTTTTTGACATCCAAAAACGTTCCCCATTCTTCAGTGTGGCCTGTGAATCTTTTCATGAATGAGGCATAGCAGTATTTGCAGCCATGGGTGCATCCGACATAAGGGTTGACGCAATATCCGCCTATAGGGGCGTTGGATTTGGTCATTACGTCTTTGACTTGGATTTGCTTGATGATTACGTTCTTATTCATCTTTTAGATTTTCTTTTACTTTATTTAACAATCTATCTAACTCGCTTGCCTCTTCTTCACTAAGGCCTTTGTAGAAAATATCACCCATTCTTTTCGTGGCCCTGTTTATCTTGCTTTCAAGTGAAAGAGTCTTGTTGCTTAAGTAGATAATTAGACTCCTTTTGTCCTCCTTGGATTCCTCGACAATCAAAAGACCATCGTTCTTCATCCTCTCGACCATCGAGGACAATGTTGTTTTAGCCAGAGAAGTCCTTTTCGATAATTCGATCAAGGAGAGTTTCTCGTCTTTCCATAAAGAAAATAGAATCCTCCCTTGCTGGCCGTTGAATTCGTATATTCCCTCTTCTTTTAGAATCTTGTTGAAAACCCTATCTTGAAGCTGCTTGATTTGAGAGATAAGGGTCCCGCCGTAATGCTTCTTCATTTCAATGCTTCCTCCATTTCTAAAGCGAGCTCTTGGATTGCGTTTTCTTCGCCCATGATTTTATGAACGAGCTCTTCTTTGAAAAAAATCCTGCAGCCGTATTTTCTAGCGACATCCACCAAATGATCGACCCATTCCTTTTTGGTATCTATCTTGCCCTTGCATTTCCCGGTCTCTGTTCCGATGACTATCCATTGGATTCCCGATAAATCAATGTCGCCTAGATCCTCGAACAACGGCTCAAACGTGACGTGATAGTTCTTGCATTTGATGTTTTCCCTTAATGCTTTCAATCTCCATAAATCCGATTTCGATGTGATGGTGACCCCCATCCAAGCATTATCGGGAATGTCGTCAAGCTTTATTTTATTTGGGGCTTTAGTCAAATATATCCCCACAGTTTTCGGAGATTCCCTCAATAATTCGAACGACTTATCAAGCCACTCCTTTTTCCATAGATACAAATCAGACATTCCCGTCAGAAAATATACTCCACCCTTTTTTAGTCTTTCCAATTTATGCAAATCCGCAATTGGCTTAGAGAAATCGTCCGTCAGGTGGAATCTATTTGCCACCGCTTTGGCGTAGCAGTACCTGCAGTCGATGTTACAGCCGATGACCGCGTTGATGTTCTTAATCTTATCCTTAATGCTAATAACCATTCAATCACCCAGATAAATTGTACTACATAGTACTAGTTTTGCCTACCATTTTGCCCTTAATTGTTCAGGGAAAGTTTAGAAAACATCCAAAAATTTGGTGACCAACTTCCATATAACCACAAAAAAGGCCTTAACATCTTTCCCTAGAGGCCTATTAACAGGGTAAAGCATGTTCGTGTTTTTGATAGTCATTTCGTGCTTTTTATTGCTAGTTCGTGCTTTTGATAAATTACCTGCTTTTAAACAGGCAAAGAAAAAAGTGCTACTTCTCCAAAAATTAAGCAATTTATGCCTGAAATAAGCGAAATAGCCCTATAAAATGAAAAAAGGACTGATATTTTTGGTATCAATCCTATTGTTTCAATATGGTGGCGGGGGCAAGATTTGAACTTACGACCTTCAGGTTATGAGCCTGACGAGCTACCACTGCTCCACCCCGCGATGTCTTTGCCTTTTGAGGCAACGACAAGTATAGTCCTTTTCCTTTTTCAATGCAAGAGGAATTTCTACGGATACGGAACCGTGTCTCTGATATAATCAAAACAAGATGAAAAGGAAATTTCGGCTTCTTTCCAGCACCTTGGCGTTTTCTTCGCTTTTTCCTTCGTGCGTAGTCAACCACTGCACGAACTATATCGTTCCCGGCCATTTCGAGGGCACGGACGCGGAAGATGAGACGCGTCGGTTTTCCTTGGACATCCTTCCTATCGACGAGGGCGATCTTTTGGCGGCCGAGGGATTGAACGTCGTTTCCGACACCGTCCGAGAAGGGATGCATTATTCTTTGGATTTCCGAGAGATCCTTCTGGACGGATCGACGATCCGATACGATTTCATCGGTTTGGAGGATGCCTATAACAGCAAGGGGACGCCGGCTGCCTACCGGGACAGCCAGAAGAACTGGCTTTGCCCGATGGGGACGGATTCCTTGGATATCGATCGCAAAGGATCCTCGTTCTACAGCATCGACTACGAAGCGGATGGCATCGATGTCTACGTCTATTTCAAGAATGTCTGATTTTTCCGTCCCGAAAGAGTAAAATAGGTTGCTATGCATGCGCTGATCGTCATCAACGGCTATACCCATAACGCCAGCCTTTTGAAGAAGGCCTCAAGGCTCAAGGAAGCCCTCTTTTCCAAAGGCGTCTCTTCCGACATCCTTTTGTCGACCTCACTTTTGGCCATTTCGACCGGGGACGAAAACAGGGTCTCCCTTCCCGCCCGATACGACTTCTGCTTCTACCTGGACAAGGATTCCTACCTCTGCCGTGCCCTCTCTCTTCTCATGCCCGTCTTCAACTCCTACGAATCCCTTCTCCTTTCCGACGACAAGATGCTCACCCTCCAGGCCCTGCAAGGGACGGGGATAAAGGCGCCGGAGACGATAGCGGCCCCTCTTTGCTATGTTGACAGACCGGACGGGAAGGCTGCGGAGACTTTTTTGGACGGCGTCGAAAGGCGTCTTTCCTATCCTCTTGTCTTCAAGGCCTGCCATGGGTCCCTGGGCAGACAGGTGAGAAGGATCGAGGACAGGAAGGCTCTCGAATCCTGCTATTATGAAAACTGCCATCTCCCCCATCTCTACGAGGCCTATCTTCCCTTTCATCCGGGACGGGACTACCGTCTCATCACCATCGGGGAGAGAGTCGTCGCCTGCATGGAGAGGGTCAACGAGAGGGACTTCCGTTCCAACATCGCCTTGGGAGGAAAGGGGTTCGATGTCACGGATAGCCTTCCGGACACCTACAAGGAAGTCGCCCTCAAGGCGGCCAAGGCTCTTCTTCTGGACTATGCCGGTATCGATATTGCCATCGGAAAGGATGGAGAACCCCTCTTCCTTGAGGCCAACGGAAACGCCTTCTTTTCGGAGATAGAGAAAGTCACCGGCATCGACATCGCCTCTCTTCTTGTCGATCATGTCCTGAGAAAGCTTGGATGAGGGATGGACTGGACGACGACAGCGATTTGATTTGCGACAAAAAAGAGGCTGCGACTGACAGCCCCTTTTTCGAATCAGAGTCCTTCCGTCAATAGGGCAAGAAGGGCTTTCGACCTCTCGTCTTTGTGGAGTCTTCCCTCCTTCCGTTCCTTTCGGCGGCGGAGGACCTGCTTCCTTCTGATCTTCAGCGCCACCGCAAGGGCGATGAGGGCGAGGGCGGCAAGGAGGATGAGGATATATGCCCAGAGAGGGAGGTTCGTGTTCTTGACGTTCTCCCACATCATCAGCAGGGCGGCGTTCTGTTGGGGGCCGAAGTCCGCCATGACGGCAAGGCCGGGCAGGACGGAGGAATCGGGGTATTGGGTATCGAACTGCCTGTCCTTCTCGCTTGCGCTCAGGCAGAAGACGGCGTCCTCGAGAGAGAAGGATTCCAATGTGCCGTCGAAGAAGTAGGCGATGTCCTTCCGGTAGTAGCTGTTCTCGATCTCCTCGTCGCTGAGGCCGTATACTGCCTCCGGGGCGACTTCCGTCAGGCCTTCGAGATAGGAGGGGTCGACAAGGCCTGTGTCCTCGTTGTAGCGGATGTCGTACCAGGAGAGGACGAGATCGAGGATGTCGTCGCCGGCGATGACGGGCGTGTAGCCGATGTAGTTCATGTTGACGGCGGCGTTCTCCGGCATGGAGAGGAAGTCGACGAACTTCTGGGCGAGGTCCTTGTGCTGGGCGTCCTTCGGGATGACCCAGCCGTCGAACCAGATGTTGGCGCCCGTGTCGGGAAGGAGGTATTTGAGGATGGTCGGGGTGAAGCTGTTCTCTCCCTCGTGGGCCTCGTTGTTCTCGTCTGCCATGTCCATGGCGTAGGCGGCATCGCCCGACCAGGCGACGTTGATGGCGAAGTACATGCCTCTTGCCATGTCGACCTTTCCGGAATCGACTTCGAAGCCGAAGGCGTTTTCCTTCAGGGCCTGGAGGTCTCTTCCGACCCTGGCGAGGGTGTCGTCATCGTGGAGGTTGAAGATCTCGGAGACCTTGGCGTTGTATTCCTCGTCGTCATAGAGGCCTTCCTCGTATTTCCTCTTCAATGTGGAGAAGCCTTCGTGACTCTCTCCGTCCAGCTCGAAGTCCTGGTCGTAGGTCTTCATGATGCCGACGGCATAGGTGTCGCGCATGGAGTCCTTGATGGCGAGGAGGTTCTTGTATTTCTTGTCCCAGAGATTCGTCCAGTCGGAGAGGTCCTGACGCATCGCGTCCTCGCTGATGCCTCTTTCGAGGACGCCGGAGAAGCCGGGGTTGTAAAGGAGGCCGAGAGTGCCCCACATATAGCCTCGGGCGTAGTCGTTGACGACGCCCTTCTCGTGGCCTTCGACTTCGATCTCGCCGATCTTTTCCTTGACGAAGGGAGAGACATAGCGGTCGTAGTTGGGGGTGCTGCCCTCGTCGAAGGGCTGGATGAGGTCGTCGGCGATCATCTTCTGGATGACGTAGTCGGACGGGCAGACGAGATCGTAGTGGGCCTTTCCCGTCTTCATCTCCGCCAGCATCGTCTCGTTGGTATCGAAGGCGGAGTAGTTTACCTGGACGTTGATGCCTTCTTCCAGCATCTTTTCTTCGAAGAGGGTGATGAGGCCCTTTTCGTCGTCCTGGATGACGTTGTCCCCGTTGAGGTCCTCGTCGTCCTGGATGTAGTCTTCCCAGTTGTAGACGTTAAGCGGAACGGGGTCGGAGGAAGCGGCTTTCAGTATCCGGGCGTGATTGTCGGCCGTCTCGCCGATGCCAAGGCAATCTCCGCCGATCAAGAAGAGGGCATAGAAGAGGGGAATGAGACGCATTTTCCTTTTCACTTGGCACTCCTCCTTCTGGCATGCTTTCCGGACAGGGCCTTGTTCTTCCGGTTGATCCGGATGGAATAGACGGCGACGATGACCAGGACGATGAGGAAGATGATCGTCGTCAGGGCGCGCATCTCGGGAGGGACGGCCCCCTTTTTGATCTTGGACTGGACGAGGGTGGAAAGCGTCTCGATCTGCGCTTGGCCGCTAAGAAGGCCAGGACCCCTGGTGAAGGCGGTGACGATGAAGTCGTCCAGGGAGAGGGTGAAGGAGAGAAGAAGGCCGGAAAGGATGCCGGGGATGATCTGGGGGATGACGACCTTGTTGATGGCCTTGGAGGGCGAGCAGCCGAGATCCATCGCCGCTTCGTAGAGGGAGGGATCCATCTGCAACAGCTTCGGCTTGACGTTGAGGTAGACAAAGGGCGTCGCAAGGACGCAATGGCCTGCCAAGAGGGTCCAGAAGGAGAAGGTGGACTCGCCGCCGAAGAAATGCTGGCCGAAGAAGACGAACATGACCGTCAGGGACATGGCGATGACGATTTCCGCATTGACGACGGGGATCTGGTTGACGTTCTCCACCAGAGTCCGCACGCCTTTCTTGGCATAGTAGATGCCGATGGCGCCAAGAGACCCGATGAGGGTCGAGACGAGGGCGGAGATCGCCGCCAGGATCAGGGTGTTGCCAAGGGCGGTCATGATCTCCTCGTCCAGGAACAGGCGGCGATAGAGTTCCATGGAGAAGCCTTCCCATTGGCCGGCGAGTTCCGCCGCGGTGAAGGAATAGACGATCAGATAGAAGACGGGAAGGTAGAGCAGCAGCAGGATGATGTAGATGTAGGAATAGGACAATATTTTCTTCACCATGCCGAGAGTTTCCTTTCTCCACCGTTGCCTTGGAATTTGCGGGTGGCCAGCATGACGATGAAGATGATGATCAGCATCAGAAGGGACATGAAGGATCCGCCGTTCCAGTCGGAGTTGGAGAAGGAGAGGTAGATAGAGTTTCCGAAGAGCATGATCTTGCCTTCCGAGAGGGTGTCGGAGATGACATAAGAGGAGATGGTGGGCATGAAGACCATCATGGCCGCGGAGACGATCCCGGGCATCGCTTGGGGGATGATGGCGCGGGTGAAGGTGTGGAAGGGATTGCAGCCGAGATCCTGGGCGGCTTCGATTTGGCTCTTGTCGAGCTTGAGCATCGTCGAATAGAGGGGAAGGATGGTGAAGGGGAGATAGTTGAGAACCATGCCGATCATGGTGCAAAGAAGCGGATGCTCGCCTGTCGTCGTCCCCATCCAGCCCAAGACCACGGAGAGGAGGTCTCTCAGGGCGCCGGTACGGAGGACGAAGTTGATCCACATCGGCATGATGAAGAGCATGACCAGCATATAGTTGCGGTTGATCTTCGGATTGGCGAGAAGATAGGCCAGAGGAAAGCCGATGAGAAGGCAGAGGACGGTGTTGAAGACGCCGATGAGAAGGGAGATGAGAAGAACGTTGAGCTTGACGGTGGAGGTAAAGAAGGACTTGAAGGCATCGAGGGTGAAGAAGCCGTCGGCATCGGTGAAGGCGTAGTAGACGATGAAGAGGATGGGGATGACGACGAAGAGAAGGAGGAAGAGGGCAAAGGGCAGGGCCAATCCCTGCCGGAAGGTCTTATATTTCATAGTCCTCGAGATCTCCTCTCAGCTTCAGCTTGATGTCTTCCTTCTTCGCCGTCAGGCCGACGATGTCGCCGGGGTTGAAGGTATAGGGCGTGGCGACGAAGAAGTCCTCCTCGTTCTCGGTGCGGACGAGGATGACGTAGTGGTCGCCCTTGTAGACGGCGTTGATGACCTCGCCCGTGACGTTCGCCTCGGAGGTGTCGTCGGAGATGGCAAGGGCTCTCGGATCGATGGTGGCGGTGACGTCGGCGTTTGCGAAGTCGTACTTCTTCTTGTCGTAGGTGACGATGCCATCCTCGTCCACGCTGGCGTTGGGGAAGAGGCAGGAGAGATCGCAGTCGAACGGGGCGTCGTCGATATAGACCTTGTGGTCCTTTCCGATGTAGCTGTCGGTGTAGATGTTGAGGTCGTTTGCCCTCTTCATCAGGTGGATGCCGTCGGGACGGATATCCAGATAGATGGGTTTCGTCTGGTCGAAGTCCTTGATGGACTGGACGAGGACCTCGTCGTGGCCGATCATGATGACGTATTGATAATGGATGCCCTTGAAGACCTTCGAGGCGATACGACCCTCAACGTAGCTGTCCTTGGGGGAGTCGGAGAGTCGGACATCCTCCGGACGGACGATGACGTCCACCCTCTCGTTGACAGGGAAGTCGTCCAGGCAATCGTAGACGTGATTGAGGAAGCGGACCTTCCTGGGGGCGATGACGGTGGCATTGTAGATGTTGGAGGAGCCGATGAAGTCGGCGACGAAGGCGTTCTGAGGCTCGTTGTAGATGGCTTCCGGCGTTCCGATCTGCTGGATGACGCCGTCGTTCATGACGATGATGGTGTCGGACATTGTCAGGGCCTCTTCTTGGTCGTGGGTGACGTAGATGAAGGTGATGCCAAGGCGCTTGTGCATCTCCTTGAGCTCCAGTTGCATGTCTTTGCGCATCTTCAGGTCGAGGGCACCGAGAGGCTCGTCGAGAAGAAGGATGAGAGGCTCACAGGTAATGGCTCTGGCGATGGCGACTCTCTGCTGCTGGCCGCCGGAGAGGGTCGTGATGTCCCTGTCCTCCAGTTCGTCGAGGTCGACGACGGAAAGGGCATGGACGACCTTTTCGTCGATCTCCTGTTCGGTGAGATGACGATATTTATAGGCTTGCACAGGCGTGGAGAGGATTTCGTGGAGTCTCTTTTCGAGAGCCTCGAGACGGGTCTCTCTCTCCTCCTTGGAGATGAGCTTGTCATGCTTGATGCGCCGTATCTGGCTTTTGACGTCCTTCACCTTGGCCCTGTCGATCTTCATGACGGGCTTTCCTTCCTTGTCCGTCAGAGGCATCGGGATCTTCTTGTTCCTGAGGCCGAAGGCGACATTGTCATAGACGTCGAGGTTGGGGAAGAGGGCATAGTGCTGGAAGACGGTGTTGACCGGTCTGCGATAAGGAGGGATAGTGGTGATGTTCCTTCCGTTGAGAAGGATGTCTCCGGACGTGGGCGTCTCGAATCCGGCGATCATTCTCAATGTCGTCGACTTGCCGCAGCCGGAAGGGCCGAGGATGGTGACGAACTCGCCTTTGCGGATGTTGAGGTCCATCTTGTCGATGACGGTCGTCCCATCGAAGATCTTCGTGACGTTCTTCATCTCGATGATGAAGGGCGACTCCATTTTGCCTTGAAGTTTTTCCATGGCATTTCCTCCCACTTTTTTCGAATGTTTTCGAAACGATGAAAATATAGAGTATCGCCCCCGAAAATACAATAAAAAATCGCAAAAAATTTTCCGCTGAAAATCGCTTCGGAAAAATCTGCCGTTAACGTGTTTGGATTTGAAACGAAACCCTATTGCCAAAAATTGTCAATATAGCTGAAAGAGGAGTCCATCCAACCTTATTTTGAAAACAAAAGACATGGTTGTGAAAATCGAATAGAAAAACAACAAAAAATTCTCACAATTTTTGTCGAAAAATACGCTTGTGTTTTTATCAGGAAATTGCATCGCTTTTTTGATATGATTTTTAAAAGGTTTTCGGAGGTGCTCAAATGGACTCCAAAAAGTATCAGGCATTCGTCTTCGACATGGACGGGACCATCGTCTCCTCGATAGAGGATATCGGCGATGCCGTCAATTATTCCCTGGCCTTTCACGGCCTTCCCACAAGGCGGATGGAAGAGTTTCCAGCCTTTCTCGGAAACGGATCTGTCAAGCTGATCGAGAGGGCTCTTGGAGATAAAAACCAAGCCTTCTTCCGGAAGGTCTTCGATACCTATTATTCTTATTATCTGGAGCACTATTGCGTCAAGACGCATCCCTATGACGGCATAGTGGAAAGCCTGTCTTTGGCCAAGAGGGAAGGGATTTTGCTTTTTGTCTATACCAACAAGCCGGAGAGCATCGCCAAGGAAGTCTCTGAGCACTGTTTCGGGAAAGGCTTCTTCGATGCCTTGGTTGGCATTCCCTTGGGCGGGAAGGTCAAGCCCGACCCGGAGGCCTTCCAGAAGGCGGTCATGGTGCCTTACGGCCTCGATCCCAGGCGATGCGCCTACTTCGGGGATTCCCTGACGGACATCCAAACGGCGCACAATCTCGGGATCGAAAGGATGTATGCCGTCTCTTGGGGCTATGTCGAAAAGGAGAAGCTCCTGAAAGGAAGGCCTTATCGTCTACTGGAAAGGCCTGAGGAGATCCAGGACGTCGTCAAAGGGACGATCTAGGCCCTGCCCTGGAGTTCGGAGAGGCTCGGCGCTTGGCCGAGCCATTTTCTTTGCGAGGCATCCAAAGGCGTGAAACGATAGGGATGGAAGCCGGTGATGTTGCTTGCCGCCCGGAGCATGGCGATCTTCATCGCCTGGTATTTGCCGATGGGGCTGGTGTTGAAGTCGTCGACGGGATCTTGCTTCAGATCCAGGGAATAGAGATAGGGATCCAGGGAGAAGGTGTCGTCGAAGAGGGAGGAGAGGCTTTCGGAGAGGATGACGTCGCTTCCGTTGTAGCCGCCGCCGTTGAAGAAGATCGGCAGGTTGAGATAGTCCGTGTCCTCGTTCTTGGCAAGGACCTGGGACTGCTGCTCCTTGATCATCTTTTTCAGAGGCAGATAGTCGTCCTCGGTGACGGAGACGGAGAAGCCATCCCCCAGTCCGCCGTGGGCGAGGATCAAGGCCGCGATGTTCTCCAGAAGCAGGGACTCGAAGGAGAGGTCGTCATATTTCTTCCAGTCGTAGAAGCGGGTGTCGCCTTCGACGGTCATCAAGACGGGATAGGAAGTCCTCGCCATGCCGGAAGGCTGCACGTCGCCGAAGTACATGCCCGTGATCAGGGAGAGCAGGGACGTGACGTTGGAGTAGAGGAAGCTTCCCTGGGGGATGGTGTCCAAAAAGAGGGCGGAGATGCCGGAATTGTAGAAGAAGCAGTCTTTGATCGTCGTCGAGCCCTTGTAGACCTTCTTGCCGGAAGCGTCGAGGAAGCCTTCCGTGTTGGTCAGGCTCTCGGCGATCGTGTCGATAGAGGAGGCATAGTCCTCCTTGTCGTAGGCGCCTTCCTCGACGCCGACGAATTCGTTTGCCTGAGTGTTGAAGATGGCGCCGAAGGAGAGGAGGGAGTCGGCCTTGTAGTCGAAGTTTTCCAGGGAGGAGAGGCTTTGCGGGGCGAGATAGTCCTTCGCCGTCGTCTTGTGCCGGACGCCGTTTCCGTCCTCGTAGATCACTTCCTTGTCCTCGTCGACCTCGTTGAACTCGTTGCTTCCGGTCTTGACGAGGAACTCCATCCCGTTCTGGAGGAGGCAGTTGTCCAAGGTCAGATCCTGGCTGGAATAGCTCCGGAGGACGTTCCTTCCCTTCTCGAGGACGGAATCCTTGATCTGGATGCCGTCTCCGTCGATCTCCACGACGGTTCCCGCATAGGCGAGGTTGG
Source organism: Candidatus Enterosoma merdigallinarum (assembly GCA_018714385.1). Classification (GTDB taxonomy): domain Bacteria; phylum Bacillota_I; class Bacilli_A; order RFN20; family CAG-288; genus Enterosoma; species Enterosoma merdigallinarum. The sequence goes on from DVNL01000002.1 coordinate 117,643, forward strand.
TGAGGTTTCCGGCGATGTTGCTGGCGTTCGCGAAATGCACGTCGTCAAGAAGGATGTCGTCTCCTTCCACGTAGAAACCGACATTGTCCTGCCCATAGAGGGCGAAGATGGGAAGGCCGTTTTTCGTGATTGACGTCCCAGGCGTGTTAGGATCGCCAAGGCTCACATAGAGGAGAGGGCCGCGATAGAGATCTTCCTCGCCGAGAATGGCGTTTGTCGTCTGGTTTCCGAGGCTGTCGACGATAGTCTGTTCCTGGGAGGGATAGCAGAGGTCGTGGAGATTGATCTCGAAGCCGTTCCCGTAGAAGTCCTTCTGGATGTGGACGGCGGCATAGCGGAGGAGGGAGACTGGCGTCTCCGTCTTCTTTGCGTTCCACAAATCGAGATAGGTATGGTCGTATGTGGTCTCGAAGGCATAGAGGTCCGAGCTCTGGAAGGGCCGGGAGGAAGATCCGCTTCTCCTTCCGAACAGGGAGACGTTTTCACCGGTCGAGACGAGGTTGCCCTCCTCATCCTGCACTGGCGTCCCGTCCGTGTTCTTTTGATAGGCTCTGTCGAAGTCCAACAGGTTCTTTCTCAGGACGATCGGGATTCCTTCTTCCGAGTCGTTTGTCGCCTGCATCAGGTCGTCATAGTCGTAGACGTTCATCGCCTCTTCGATTTGGAAGGTCAAGGAGCCGTTCCCTTTGCTGGAGACGGGGTTGACGAAGGTGATCGTCGCTTCGCCTTCCTCGAGGATTTCAATCTCGTGGCTCTGGAGGTCGACTGCGACGTTCGGACTGCTTTCGATGCGGATTTCGTTTTCCGCAAAGCTCGTTGTCCCGAAGATCTCGATGTCGAAGGCCATGGCGGAATTCGGTCTCTTCTGCTGATAGGCCGAAGGCGTGTCGTAGAGACCGACGTGGTTGACGCCCGAGAGGGACTGGCTCGAGAAGGGGATCGACGGCGTGATGATGATGGCGCCGGAATCGCCGACGATCCGGGCAAGGAAGTAATCGGAGACGTTTCCTTTTTCGTTTGCGCATTCGACCCGGCAGATGCCCTCGTCGTGGAAGACGAGATAGCTCTCCTCTCCCTCCTTCTCTATCGAGGCGATGGCGCTTGCCTCTTTTGTCTGGGGATCCAGACAGGACCAAACGAGCTCGTTTCCATCGCTTAAGGGATAGCGTTCGTCATAGACAGGCGTCGCCTTCAAAAGCGTCCGTTTTTGGGACAGGGAGAATGGGTTCTCCGTGCCGCTCTTGTAGGACCAGGATATCCCGGTGATGTCCGTCTCCACAGAGCGGATGATGACCTTCGAGGTGACGAAGGCGAAGATGGCGATGATGAAGGGCAGGCACAAAAGGAGCAGTATCGCTTTCTTTCTCATGGCGTTTCCCCCCTCTCATAGCGAAGGAAGGCTTTGTCCGCCTCGAGGAAGAAGAGCAGGGCAAGGCCGCCGGACAGAAGGAGAAGAAGAGCCAGGACACACAGGTAGAAAGTCAGCACGGGCTGGTTCGAATAGGGCTTCAAAAGGGTGAGGAGGAAGGAGAGGGAAAGGAAGACGACGGGCAAGAGGAAGTCGACGACAAGGGAGAGGAAGTCGCCTTTCTTCATGCGGAGGTCCAGATGGAGGGAGGAAAGGGAGAGGGCAAGAAGGAAGACGAGACCGATAGGAATCAAGAAAGCGAAGGAGACAGGCGTGATCTCTCTTGTACAGACAAGGACGACGATGGCGATGAGATAGGAGAGGGCAGAGAAGGCATAGGGCACGAAGAGCTTAACCAGAAGCTGCTTCATGGGCGATATGGGCAAGGTCTTCATGGTGATGACGTTGTTTCCTTCCTTCTTCAAGGACAGGGACGAGGTGGCATTGATGACGGCGAGGAAAAGGAGGATCAGAAGGGAGTCGATCAGGATGAGGAAGTTCGGGAACAGGGTTTGGATGAAACTGAGGTTTCCGGTATGGAAGATGACATTGATGGCCGAGACCACAAGATAGATCAGGAAAGGCTCCACGGCGACAAGGGAGATGAAGGAGAAGAAGCCGTCGCTTCGGCTCAAAACCAAAGAGAGCTCCTTCCTCACCAAGGCTTTGAAGGGAGACTCGATGCGCACCGGGATCATCAGATAGTCCTTCTTCGCATCGCCCTTGGTGCCTTGGCGATAGTACCTTTCCAGGTAGAGATAGAACAAAGGGAGGGAGAGAGAAACAAAGCCTATCGTCATCAGAAGGAACCAGAGGAAGGAGATGCCCTTTTCCAGAAGGATCGTGTTCGAGAGGAAAGAGGTCGGATAAAGATAGCCGGCGATTGAGGCCATCTTCTCCATCCGTTCCGTCGTGAAAAGCATATCCAGGGACGAGTTCTGGATCAGGTCGACGAAAAGGCCCAGGAACAAGGAATAGAAATAGGCGAGAAGGAAGGACAAAGCTATCGTCATGACAAAGGCCAGGACGGGATAACGCTTCAGGAAAAGAAAGACGACGCGATAGGGGAGAAGGAAAAGAAGGGAGACGCCTGTCAGAAGCAAGGCGAGAAGAGGAAGGAGAAGAAGGAGCAGAAAGTAGAAGATGCCATCCGCCTGGGACTTCACGCCATAGACGATAGACAGCGGGAAATACGTCACGAGAAGGAACAAGGCGTTTCTTAAAAGGGAATAGAGCGTTTTTGCTATCAATATGTCTTTTCTCGACACGGGTCTCGATCCGAGGATGATCCTTTCCTTCTCGTTCCGGAAGAAGGTTTTGTGCATCGTCGGGACGGCGAAGACGATGCCGAGAAGGAAGACGGCAAAAAGGACGAAGTCATAGAAGGAGCGGTTGAACCCGGAATAGAGGGCAAGCTGTCCATAGAGCCTTTCGTAGACGAAGCAGAGGAGGGCGACGAAAAGGCCTGTGAAAAGAATGGTCGACAGGATCGACATCGCGCTTTTTATGCCGCTTTTGGAAAGAAAGGAGGAAGAGAGGATCTCCCTCTTAAATAACGTCAGAGCCATTTTCCTCTTCCTTTTCCTTGGCGTTGTCCAGGAAGTACTGGTTCAGATGGTAGCGTTCCCTCGGATTCTCCTTCAGGGAGAAGATCTTCTGTATCGTCCCTTTGTTGATGATGGCGACCCTGTCGCAGAGCCTTGCGATGAGGTCGATGTTGTGGCTGGCGACGAAGACGGTCTTCCCATGGTCTGCAAACTCCCGCATCATCCGGCAGAGTTCGTTTGAGGTGAAGGCATCCAATCCCACGGTCGGCTCGTCCAGGATCCAGATCTTCGGATTGTGGATCAAGGAGGCGATCAGACAGAGCTTCTGCTTCATGCCGTGGGAGTATTCCTTGATCGGTCTGTAGAGATCGTCCAAGGAGAGATCCAGACGGCCGGCGAGATATTCGAAGTTCGTCTTGAACTTTTCCTTGTTCACCTTGTAGACGGAAGCGATGAATTCCACATAGCCTAGTCCGCTCATCTCTTCATAGCTCGTCGGTTCGCTCGTCACGTATCCGAAAGTCTGCTTCGCCCTGATGGCTTCCTTCTTTATGTCGTATCCGCCTATCTCGATCCATCCGCTCTGGAAATCCTTGATTCCGATCGAGCATTCTATCGTGGTCGATTTTCCGACGCCGTTCTTTCCGATGAATCCGAAAAGCTCACCTTCAAAGACATCCAGGTCGATGCCTTTCAGGACTTCATGCGATCCGTAGCTCTTGTGGAGGGAGTGGATGGAGATGGCGATTTGTTGATTTTGATTCATGAGATTACGCCTTCGAAGAGTAAGTCCACTGTTTGGTGGAGGAATTAAAAGCCAAATTATAAGTGGAACTGTAGCAGTTATTTTGCCCACCTATGAATTTGTACAACTTCACTTGTGCAGAGGTCCCAGATACTGAATCGGCCCAGACAAATAATCCCCTGTAGAAAATGTTGGGACTTCCATTGTTTTTACCATTTGACGTCACATAATGATCTGTGACGCTTACTTGATAAAAATGGCCAGCCAAATCATCTTCCAAATCTAATGAATAGGCTTTGTAAAAATTGTTTGCCTCATGGTCGTTGTTTGTTTGAGACCAACTATAATTCGGAAGAAAAGCGTAACTTTTCTGTCCGTTGGAAATGACACCGGTCAAGGAGTCATACTGGAAATTTGAAAGCGTGGTGAACAAATTCGTCCCTGATGAGCAAGCACTGCTTTCATAAGTCGAATCCTGTGTAGTGATATCAACTAACACAGTATTGTTTAGATTCATTAATGGTGGGGAATAGAAGCCTCGAACATAGTTGTATCGTTGGCCAACACCCAAGACTATGCTTCCTAAGCTGGAAGTGGAATTAGGTCCCATCATACAATAGTTGCCATATAACTGAACTTTTTGGTAGTTGGAGTCTGCTTTCGCATTCCAAGCAACAACTTGAGCTTTAAAAGCGGACATATTGCTTATTTTCATTTGTCCGCCGAAGACAAAAGGATGATATTGCTTGATTGTTTGGTTTGCTTTTAATTCTGTTTGGTTTGCTTTTAATTCGATGGTCCCATCCAAAATACAATAAGCAGGCGTCTGTGATAATCTATACCACAAATTATTGCTTGATGCTGTTCCAGTATATTTGGAATTAGTAAACAGATTAGTATTTGCTGAATCATAGAGTGGCCAATCTTTGTTTTTTCCTATATGATTTTGTGAATAATAAAAGGTATCCAAGAAGGTAAGACCAGCAGAGGTTTGAAATTTCTGTTCATCAAAGTATTGCGTTTTGCTTTGAACAACGATATCAGAATAGGACATGATTATTTTGCTGGTTTTATCAACTATCATATGACTTCCTGCCATGAAAACAAGCTCTTGATTCAACTCGAGAGTTGAATTACTCAAAGAGACTCTAAAATAGAAGGGAATAAAAAATTGATACTTTCTTGAATCTAGCGACTCATTAATATTGACTGGTTTTGAAGTGGCAAATGAGAAAACCCAATGATCAAACTTCACATAGGCATTTTGGGCATCATATGAGATGATTTGATTATAGAGATTATCTGCGAAAGACAATAAATTAAGATCATAGGAAACATTTCTACTAATTTTCCCGGAAACGAGATCTAATAATGTATTTGGAATGTTTGAACCTATCAAATTCAATGTTCCTTGAATGCCTGCTCCGATACTACCACTTTTGATTCCTGCCATATCAATTTTGTATTCGCCGATAAATTGACAGTTCGGATAAAATATGGTTTTACAATCCAAATATGGACAGCGAAAGAAATTAAAAGGAGCATTATTATTTAAATAAGATACAGGGGCAGACATAGGAATGAAATCATCTTCAAAAACAAGGGGAGATTGAAGCTTGGTGTCGGCCAAAAGTACTAGACTACCAAAATCAACATTTTCTAAAACAATCGGATTGTTATTATTGTCAAACCCAAATCTTGAGCTGTCAGTAATTGAGCCATACGAAATCAATTGGCTTCCTGAAGATAGAATTAAATCATAACCATTTAAATCGATTTCACAATATGTCCCATTAATATATCCCTGATAACCAGATTGAGAAAAATCAAGGCATTTGCCAAAGAAGCCTGTCATTCCGCCAATGGTGATAGAGGAAGAAAAAACAACATCGTTAAAAAGCACAATACGATTGGCGCAATAATTCCTGGAATAGGAAGCGTATGTTTGGGAATAAGTATATGTTGCACTCGTATTTGAGGCAACTTGTTGCTTATATGGTGTCTTGTATTGTTGGTCCCCCCCTTCAATTGTATTCGCTTCAGTATTTGATAGCCCTATAGTTTCATCTGCGTTATATGAATAATATTTATTATCATCTCCGCTTTCTTGCGGATATCCATTCGGAAGGTTTTTATCTACGGATTCTGCAGATAGTTTAATGTTAATAGTTCCGCCGCGTTCTTTTTCATCGGAACGCCCATCGCCGAATTGATTTATGCATGTTGTTGAATAATATCGACCCTTTGAAAAAGATAAATCATTATCTCGAAGGCCAAATGTCCCTTTTTTGCCCACTTCAGCGGTTACGGCCATAAACTTCAATTCAACACTTTGGTTGTATCCCTCGGATGTCAGACGGATGATGTTGTCCGGTGCCCCCACAAATTGGGAACCATATGTCAGTGTTTCTTCGTAGGTCGGCTGCAATGTCGTCGTCTGATATGTCTCCTCTGTTCTCGAAGAAAAGCTGGTGTTGTTTGCTCCCAAACAGCTGGCGCTGACAGTGTTTGTATAGGCAGTAGCAGTGCCTTTTAACAGCAAGTCTTCCGTGACTTCGATATGTGTACTCAATGCCCGCCCTGCATAGGTCCCGCCTTCGGCTTTCCAAGAGAGGTATTGGCTTCCGGAGACATACATTGTGTTGGGATTGTCAGTTGTGGCATCGGCCAGATCGGCCATGCTCAAAATATAGCCGTCCTCATAATAGCGGGTCGTTGTTTTTCCTGTGGCGGAATTCTGGAAGGTGACTTTGTGCGTGGAGGCATTGCTTCCCTCTTTGTTTGCATCCTCGGCAAGGATATCATCGGAAGGGATCTCGATTTTATCTGGAATGATATAGCCTGCCTCGACAGCACTGATGCCAGTCCAGATGAACAAGATAGAGAAAACTGTTCGAAGAATTTTCTTTTTCATGGCAGTACCTCGATTTCAATGGAAAGATTTTCGAAGTCTGAAGGGGTCAAACCGGAGTCGACGGACAAGTCGAAGTCAAAGACAAAAGAAAGCTGATTCTGCCTTGGCAAGACCTCCGGAACATAGAGGTCATATAGACTTTGGTACATCCAGTCAACGTCAACGGACATGTTGTTTACCCAATCGCAGAGAAGATAAGAGACTGTCAGTTTTCTTTTCGAAGTGTCGCTTTTTACCGGTTCTTGCAATGTCCCGTTCTGAGAAACAGTGGCATTGTCATCGATGTGCCAAGGCTGCATAGGCACTATGGCTTGCTCGCCACTGCTCAAAGTGAGATAGGATAGGTAAAAATCACCATTTTCAATCATGGAGGCGAAATGGGAAGGAACGTTTGAGGTTGAACTGAAGCAAAGGGAAAAGTTGAGCGTTGCCGTTCCTGTGACATTGTTGTTCAGTTCAGTCAAGACCGCTCCGAGGTTGGTGCGGGTGACTTGAAAATCGATTTGAACGTTGTCATTTGTCGTGTCGCCTTGGCCATCTCCATTGACGGAGTTGGCTTTTGTCAGAAGAGTGTCCCCATGATAGCGGAAGCCGGTCGCTTTGGCAGTGCTTCCAATAAGAGTTTTGGCAAGTGTTGTCGTTTGAATGGCGACTTCTTGCGGCTGTGCTGAAAGGGGAGGGACGTTATTTCCTGCGGTAATGATGAAAGCGCCATAGGAAATGGACACTGTTGCCAAGATGCCGATGGCGGACAGAAGCAACAATGCCTTTTTCATTCTTCCTATTCCTCCTCAAAACAAGCAAAGAGATGCGTGTAGACTTTCGTGACCGGCGTCAAGTCGGTGAACTTTCCGGCTCTCGGATCCCTGGGGCCTTGGGCGGAAGTATACCAGCCGATGAAAGCGGCGCCTTCCTTGGAGGCCGTCGGGATCTGGCTGATATCCAGGCTTTCTCCTTTATAGCAAGTCACTGTCGAAAGATAATCGTCATCCAAAAGTCCGCCGTTTGTCGTGGCGTCGAACTCTATGGTGCAGGGAATCGTCTCGCTTCTTAGATTGGCGATGCTTTGCCAGACGACGCCATTGAAAAGATAGATCGTGAGATTGGTCAGATCAAAATAGAAGTCGCCGGACGATGCCTGAAGAGAAACGGAAGGGCCGGGAGCGCCATTGCCGCGGAACCACTGGGTCGACTCGGGCATCGGTAGCTCAATGGTCTGAACATCTTCAGGACCTTTGGAGTCGGTGTAGGTGATGAAGAGATAATATATGCCATTCGCACATTGCGTCGTGATGCTGGCGATGCCTCTTCCGTCCTCGCCGTCATTCCCCTTGATGTAGGGGATGGTGATGACGGTGGGATCCTTGCTCTCGTCGGTATAGGTGATGGTGATGGTGGTGTTTCCTTCCTCGTCTGTGGTGCTTTCGATGTCGGCGATGCCGACACCGTCCTTGCCGTTCTGGAGGACGAACTCCTTTGTCGTCCCGTCGGTCAGGGTGATGGTGATGGTGGTCGTCCCGGTCTCGTTATCGAAGCTCGTCAGGATCTCCTCGATGCCCACGGCATCGGCAAGCTCGATTCTGGCCGGCTCCATCGTCTCGTCGGTGAAGGTGATCACGAGGTAGGTCTTCTCCGTCTCCGGGTCTTTGACCTTCTCTATCTTCTCGATGCCGTTTCCGACCGGGCCTTGGGGGCCTTCCTGTCCGTCCTCCGGGGCTGGGATCGTGAATTCGACAGGGTCGTAGTAGTCGTCCGTGAAGGAAATGGTGATGGTGGTGTTTCCTTCCTCGTCCGTCTTGGTGACGATGTCGGCTATCTGCATGCCGCCGTCTTCAAAGAAGGACCCGCAGGAGGTCAGTGGGAAGAGAAAGAGGAAGGAGAGGAAGAAGAGGCCAAGACGTCTAAAGAGTCGCTTCATGTTTGCCTCCTATCTTGAGGAACGGAACGTTGCCGACGAAGTCGATGCCGTCCTTGTCTTCCTGGACGTCGGCGTGGCAGAGCGGGCAATGCCCATGGACCAGGGCCGTCTGGCAGATGGGACAGGTGCCGTCCTTGCTCTTTTCGGAAAGGAGGGTCCAGGAGGTGAGGAAGGAGAAGAGATCCCCGATCTCCAGAAAGGAGAACGTCCTCTCGTCCCTTCCGTTTCGAATGGTCAAGGTCGGGAAGAAGAAGGCGAGGCCTATTTCCAGGGCATAGCGTGTCTCTTTCTTGCGATAGGCGATGACGATCTCGAGGCTCTCGCCCTTCTGGAGGCGATATTCCCTCTGTCCGTCCGTTCCGATGAGGATGCCGTCCTCTTCCTTGGCGGAGAGTCTCGTCTTGAAGAGATGGGACAAGGAGAGGAGGAATTCCTTCCTCAGGTTCCTTCTTTCCGTCTGCCGCGTCTGGAAGAAGTCCAGGCACGTCCGGTAGTCCTTCTGCTCCAGAAGGAGATTGGTCGGCTCCACGCTCTCGAAGACCTGACGGCGGACGTTTTGGGCGAAGGGGCTCCTTCTTAGGAAGCCGGCCTTTCGGTGGAGGGAAAGGAGGCTCTCCGTGAGTTCTTCCGTCTCGCCTTTCTCCTCCTCTCTGAGATAGTCCTGGAGGAGCCTTATCGTACCGTAGGCTCCATAGGAGATGCCTTCCTTGAGGAAGGAGAGGGAGGATTCGCCCTTTCTAAGACTTTCAAGGGCTTTTTCCGTATCCCTCAGGACAATGTCGAGGACGAAGAGGGCGAAGCGGTTCTCGTAGGTGTCGAAAGTCTCCTCCGGGATCTCGTCGTAGACCCTTTCCATCGCCATCTCGCCGGCGGTGTTTCTTTTGAAAAGCCTTGGATCCTTATATGTCTTCTTGAGAAGGGAGCGGTCATAATGCCTTATCTGCTCGACGCGGGAAAGCTGCTCGGCGGAAAGGAGCCGAGATTTCTGGAGACGGAAGATGTTCTCTATCGCCTCCAGGACGGTCCGGTATCGCGTCAGTCTCTCTTCGATGAAGAGGGAGGACTCTTCCCGCTTCTTCTCACTCATAGTCCGAGCCTCTGGATCGTCCTTTCGATCTGCTTGCGGGAAAGGAGGAAAGCCTCCTTTCCATAGAGGCTGTCGATCTTGTCCGAGAGCCTCCTCAAGGAGAGGGTGAGGGAGGAATCCATCCTGCCCTGGAGCTTTCTTAAAACCTTGGTGGCGAAGAGATAGTCGAGCAGTTCGTCCTTCTTCCTTCCGATGGCCTGGTAGACAGGCGTCATCTTCTCGACCTGGCGCAGGAGACGGTTTCCAAGAGCGATCGCAAACTCCTCCTCCATGAAGGCGAGAAGATCGAGGAATCGGGATCTGTCTTCTTCGCTGAAGCGAAGATCCGAGTCTTCTTCCGCTTTGCGGAAGAGATCATTCAATCCGGCATAGGAGAGAAGGATCGGGGAGACATCCCTGTCGACAGCGATTTCTCTCTGATAGGTCTCGAAGTCGATGATGACGGCACGGTCGATGACCTTGTCCGTGACCGTGTAGGTGGAATCGTCCTTGTTGCATGTGCCGATGAAATAGGTGTTGGGAAGAAGGTCCATCTGGCCGTCCCTGAGATGTCTGGGGCTGTCGTAGTCTTCCGGGAGGGTCAAGAGAGAGACTCTTCTTTCGTCCTCCGGGAACTCCAGGACGGAGAGGAAGTCGGCGAAGTAGTATTCGACGCGGGAGATGTTCATTTCGTCCAGGACCATCAGATTGAGACGGTCGGCGGTATAGGTCGCCTGGTACAGGCGCCTGAGGAAGGGGGTCTCCATGTACTTCCTGGTGAATTCGTTGTAATAGCCGAGGAGATCGGACTTCTCCTTGTAGGTCACCTGGATCGGCTCGAAGAAAGCCTCCTCGCCGATGAACTTGGAAAAGTAGCGGGGCAGGGAGGATTTACCCGTTCCGGAGATGCCTTCCAGGATGATGAGATGCGTGGCGTTCATCGCCGTGACGAAAAGGGCGAGCTCCTTCTTTTCGTAGAAGAGATGCTCCTTGGAAGCCAGATAGGCCTGAAGATCGTCGATGAGGGAAGGAAGGGTGATTCCCGGATTGTCCATAGCGACGAAATTGGAGGCGGCATATTCCTCGTCGATGGCATTCAGGGCCGGGAAGAGCTTCTCTTTCTCCGGGAGGACGACCTCCTCCTCGGAAGGCTTCAAGGTCACCTCGGAGGGAAGGGCATTTGTGCCGGAAACGACGGGAGAGGCATTGGCGGATTCGGAAGACGAAATCGTTTCCGCCTTTTTGATTTCTCCGAAGGAAGAAGAGACATCTTCCGCATCATGGATGGCAGCGGCATTGTCTTCTCCATTTATTTCTTTTTCAAATTCTTCGGCTTCTTTCTTTTCCTTCTGAACTTGCTCTTCGTTATAGCTTGTGAGATTGACCTTGGCAAAGCCGATGCAATAGACGGCGATTCCGATGATGGCATAGACGGCAAGGGCAAGAATGACGAAGAACAAGGCGGCCAGGACGAGGACCTGGCTGACGAAGATCATCGTCGTCGGATAGCTATCCATTCCGACGGAGAGGTGGAAGAGAGTCCCGAGGCCGAGAGAGAGAACGACGGCGGCAGCGAAGGCGATGCTGTAGTAGAGCCATGCCTTCTTTGAATAAAGCTTCTCGCCATGCCTTCTCAGCCAATACATGATGTAGCAGACGGCCATGTCGAAGAGGACGATATAGACGAGGATGAAGATTAGCATCAGCCACATGATCGGCGTTGCCGCAACGGCAGGAAAACCGAACAGGGCGCCCAAGGCCGCGATCGGGTTCGTCCGTGCGAAGACGGAGTAGGTCGCATCCAGTCCGAATGCCGTGACCAAGGCGATGACGGCGTAGAAGACCGTCAGGCAGATGCTGAGCTTGTTGGCGCGCGTCAATTTGTTTTCCATACGCTGAACTCACTTTCCGGAAGGGATTCCTTCCTCTCGTCCAGGATCAGATAGCTTCTATCGTCTGCGTCCGTCTCTTCCGCGAAGGCAAAGTCTTCTTTCTTGACGGTAAGGGTTCCGCTTTTGGAGACCAGGACATAGTCCTTCGTCTCCCCGATTGCCTTTCGGACCTCGTCCTTCCTTCTTTCCGAACAACGGGAGAGAAGCTTCGTGTATTGGTCATAGAAGACAAGGACGTAGAGAATCCCGCAGAAAGCCAGGATGCCGTAATCGGATTGCACAAAGAACACGAGGATTCCGACATAGGGGATGCGGAAATGTGTATAGACGCCGACGAGGTTTCCCATCGTGACGTGGAGGGGATCGTTCACATCGTTGGCATCGCCGCGAGTCAGAAGATAGCCTTCTTCGACGGCCACCACGCGATGGACGATCTGCCTTCCTTCTTCGTCCACATAGCAGACGATGTCGTACAGTTCGATTTCGGAAAGACTGTCGACAGTCCGGATTCCGATCAGATCGTTGACTTGGATCTGGTCATCCAGATCGTTCTCGAACAGATAGGTGTTCTTCTCGTTCTTCTCCGACATCGAACCGGTGGCGACGACCATCGTCTCGTAAGGGAGAGAGAAGGAATTCACCATCCGATCGACAAGGGAGAGGAGGAAGAAGAGTGCCAGGATGACAAGAAGGACATCCAGGACGATACCGGCGATTTTCCGGATCTTCCTGGATGTCCGACTTTTCTCTGTGGGAAATTGTTCCATCCGCTCCTCATAGAGCAGGACGGAATCTTCGTATCCCTTCTTGATCTCCTCGAAGCTCTTGGATGCGTAGTAAACAAGAAAGCAGGTCAGAGCAGCCAGAAACAGCAACGTGACAGCAAGGACGATCCAGAAGGGGTTCATGGGAGGGGGTTAGGCAGCGTCTGCAATATCGACTTCAATTTTAATGGACGTATCGGCCAGGGCCGCTTGGAAAGCCAACAATTCGTCTTCCATGGTTTCTGTCGGAACCTCTTCAGTGGTTTTGCCGTTGTAATAGGAGACAGGATCCGTGTTGCCGAATTTGCTTCCCCAACCAAAATCGATTGTAAAGGTAAGCTTTCCGCTGGCAGCCTCGGTGACCGCCTTTTCTTGATTCTTTTCACCCTCGGCCAAAGAAATATAATTTGCTGCAACGGCGTTAGTGACTTCGTCCCCTGCCGATTTGTCTTCCACGGTTACGGCAACAGTAATCTTCTTGTCTTGGATTGCGCTATTCTCGCCGGTTATTGCGACTTCCAAGGTAATGCTTCTTTTCGCCGCTTTTCCTTCTTCCGCTGTGTAGTTCAAACGTGCGCCATTAGTGGTTTCCGTCTCCGGATAGAAATAGAGGGTGGAACCATCCGTAATCGTGGCCACGAGGGAGACGCTGTTGTTTGTGACATCGATGTCTCCGACAATTGGATCGCCAGGCTGCGTAATGTTCTGATCGGCAATCACATATCCGGCAAATGCGGCCGTTCCGATGCCGGCAAGGCCGAAAAGGAGTCCGAGGGTGACAAACAGTTTCTTCTTAGACTTTTTCGACTTGTTAAGCTCTTTCATCACAACTACCTCCGTTTTGGGCGATTATAGCATAGAAAGGTTGCAAAGTATTGTTTTCGTCAATGATAAAATTACGGGGGTGGGTAAATGACAAAAACACGATGAAATTATTAATAGAATCGCCGAAGCATAATAATAAAAATGGCCGCTTATATAAAAATCGAAAATCGGAAAAAATTCTTGAAAGGGTTTTCTTTTAGCGACGGATTTCGTCCTCGTCGGCAGAGTATTTTTTCAGCCAGGGATAGATACCGCACTCAAGGATGTTCTCTTCCTTCCCCTTGAAGAATTTCTGGTTGGCGAAATAGAGTCCGAGGGAGAGAAGGAAGGCGATGAGAAGAAGTCCGACGGTCGTCATGGTCTCCACCATCGGGGTGAGCGTCATCTCCGGGAAGAGATAGTTCAAAAGCGATCCGTCGAACATCTTCAAAACGACATAGCTGTCCTTGGGTACGCCAGGGTAGAGGATGTCGTTCTTTACCAGATAGGCGAAAAGATAGAGCAGGACGAAGCTAAGGACGGTATAGAAAAGCGCCCTTTTCTTGTAGCGCCTTATTCCGAAGAGCATCACGATGCCGCAGAAGAGGAGAAGGCCGTGGATGACCATGCCCTGGACGATGGTGAAGTCGTCCAGTCCGGACATCATCGACGCCGGGCTTGCCATCGCCCCGACGAAATAGCCGACGGCGCAACAGAAGGAGAAGAAGCCGGCGAAGAACTGGAGCTGCGGGATGCCGGAAAGCAGGATGGCCGCCTGGGTGAAGTAGGCGATATGGCTTAGCTCGATAGGATAGACCGAATCGCCCGCCATGGCATAGCCGGCAAATTGGACGCCGCGATAGATGCCGAGGGCTACGGCGACGAAAAAGACGATGAGAAGGGCGGCTTTCTTGCGAAGCAGGACCAAGGACAAAAAAGACAGGATCGAGAATATCCCGACGATGATCAGGCGATAGGTTGTGTGGTCCATGCTCTTTTTCCCTCAATTTTGATGAAAACACAATCGCGGAGCAAAGGAAAGAGAAAAAATCAAGGGCAGTGACTGGGGTTGACAAAATCGGAGGCGATCGTATGCCTTTCTTTTCTTCCCCGTTCCCATGCCGAGATTCAAAAAGGCCGGATGGCATTGCGGTCTATGGGAAAATGAAACAATATTTTTTTTCATATTGAAAATGGAAAGTATTATAAAAAATATTTTTAAATTGAAAGTTTTGGTTTATTTTCTTCAATTTCTATTTTTCCTATATCCTTTTGAAAGCAGCCTTCTTATCGATAGGAAACTTTCTTGCTTTCCACGGCGATCCAAAGGTGGGCGAAAGGTGTTTTTATCTTCGATGCTGGAAGAAGCAGAAGAGAAAAGGGCGATAGCAAAAACGTTTTTTCAGGTTGCAACGATTCCTCTACAAAAGTACAATATCTTCATTATTTAATTCGAGGGGTCATATATGATCGTTATCACTGGACCGTCGGCATCCGGAAAGACTGCCACCTGTCTTTATCTCCAGTCCCACTTCGGCATACGCAAAGTCGTCACCCATACCACCAGGACGATGCGCGTCGGGGAGAAGAACGGCGTCGACTACCACTTCGTCGACAAGGAAGAATTCCTGCGGATGAAGGCTAACGGCGAGTTCGTCGAGACGGTCTTCTACAACGACAACTATTACGGCACGTCGAAGAAGGAAGTGAGGATCGACAAGTGCCTGGCCGTCGAGCTCAACGGCGCCAAGGTCTACAAGTCCCTGAACGATCCGAGGGTCGTCCTCTTCTACCTCCGGGCCGACGAGGGCCAGAGGCAGAGAAGGATGCAGGAAAGAGGGGATTCCCCGGAGAAGATCGCGTCGAGGATCGCCAACGACAGGGAAGCCTTCAAGATGGACGAAGAGACGGAGAGGCAGATCGACTGCTATGTGGACACCGAGTCGCACACTCTTGAGGAGGTGAGCTCGATCATCTACGAAAAATACCTCGCGATCCTGAAGGAAAGAGGAATCGAGTACAGCGAGGAGCTGAAAAAGCCGGAATGACTGCTTGTGCCCTCTTCGGAGGGCATTTTTCATGCCGTCAGGATGAGGGAGAGCGGGATGTCCCTTTCGGTGCGGAAGTCTTCTTCCACGACGCTTTCCTGATAGCCGATTCCGATCGTCGTCTTGACTTTGTGACGCGAAAGATAGTTGTTGTAGTAGTTTCCGCCATAGCCGAGGCGGAAGAGATTGTGGCATGCCACCAAAGGGACGAGCATCAGGTCGATATCGTCGACGGCTTTCCCTTCTTCAAAGGGCGGCTCCGGAATTCCGTAGCCGTTCGAAACGAGCTTTTCGTTTTCCTCGAAAGGGAGAAAGACCATCCGCCCGGGAGAGACGATCCGGGGGAGAAGGACCTTCTTTCCCGCCTCTTTGGCCTTTTCAAGGACGGGGAGGATATCGATCTCGCCGCGGATGGGGAAGTAGGCTGCGATTGTGGCGGAAGAAAGATAGGAATCCAAGGCGAGGATCCTTCCTTTCAGGATCTCGCTTCGTTTCCTTCTTTCTTCTTCCGATAGGGAGAGCCTTCTTTCGATGGCGAGTCTCCTGAGCGTCTTTCTGTCCATGCCCCGATTATAGGATTCCTCTTAGGATAAGACGAGAAGCAATTTTTCTTTCTGGGCGTGTTATCTTGGAAAGCAACTTGTCTATCGGGAGGTTAGAAAGTTGAAAAGTGACGAGAATATCGGCATTTTCTCCTTTGTCTTCTTTGTCAAGAAAAAGACGGGACGGGTTTTTCCGAAGACGCCTTTCCAAAGGCGTCCAGGCAAAAGGCCGAGGACAAGGGCTCTCTTCGACTAGCCAAGACAGGCTGGCCGTGGAAGTTGTCTTCGACTCGAAAATGCCATCCTTGTCCATCCCCTATAATGGGCCTGCAGGTGATGGACATGAAAAGAGAGGACAGGACGATACTCGCCATCGATTTGAAGTCTTTCTACGCTTCCGTGGAATGCCTAAGAAGGGGCATGGACCCTTTCTCGACGCCGCTTGTCGTGGCCGATCTTTCCCGCGGAGACAACACCATCGTCCTTGCCGCCTCGCCCTTCATCCGGGAAAGGCACAGGGTCAAGTCCCGCTGCCGCCTCCGGGAGGTCGACAAGACGATTTCCGGACTTGTCATCGCGAGGCCGCACATGGCCGACTATCTTTCCAAGAGTGCGGAGGTGGTCTCGATCTTCCTCGACTATGTCGACGAGAAGGACCTCCACGTCTATTCGATCGACGAATCCTTCCTGGATGTCACCCATTACCTGTCGAGAGGGAAAGACACACCGGAGAGCTACGCCACGAAGATCCTCTCCGACATCCGCAAGAAGACGGGACTGACGGCAGCCTGTGGCATCGGGAGGAATCTTTTCATGGCCAAGGCGTGCCTGGACATCGATGCCAAGAAGGCGAAGGATTTCCTGGCCCGGTGGGATTATCCCGATGTCCCGATGAAGCTCTGGCCCGTCGAGCCGTTGAGCCGGATGTGGGGGATCGGAGGCCGCCTGGAGAGAAAGCTCAACGCCAGGGGTTTCTACAGGGTCGGAGACATCGCCGTTTCCGATCCCGCCTAT
The DNA here is from genome assembly GCA_018714385.1 of Candidatus Enterosoma merdigallinarum. GTDB lineage: Bacteria > Bacillota_I > Bacilli_A > RFN20 > CAG-288 > Enterosoma > Enterosoma merdigallinarum. Next base: position 134,305 of record DVNL01000002.1, read on the forward strand.
CTTAGAAGGGCCTTCGGCGAGATCGGGGAAGAGATCTACTGGCATGCCCAAGGCTACGACGATGCCAGGATACAGGAGAAATACCGTCCCAAGGACACCTCCCTTTCTGTCGGGGAGGTGCTCCTGAGGGATTATGAGGCCAAGGAGATTCCCACCCTTCTCAACGACCTTTCCTTCGAGCTGGCCGACAGGCTTCTCTCGGAAGGGAAGAAGGCCGGCGGCATCACTCTCCACCTTGGAAGGAAGGACGGGACCGGCTATGGATTGAAGCTGGCCTTCTTGGAGCCGACGGATTCCCCTTTGGAGATCGCAAGGAGACTCATAGGGGCCTATCAAGCCAGGGGAGAGGAAAAGACGCCCTGTCGCCAGATCCATCTCGTCGCCTCTCCTCTCTTCGACTTCTGCTGCTATCAGGGGACGCTCTTCGAGGACGGCGAAAGAAGAAGAAGGGAAGGCGACCTGGAAAGGCTTCTGATGCGGATACGGAAAGGCTACGGGACGACGAAGGCGATGCCCTGTTCCGCTCTGTCGTTGGCTTCTACCTTCATCCAGCGGGACGGGCAGATAGGAGGACACCATCGATGAGAGGCATGATGAAATGGCTGCCGTTCAAATCCCTCAAGGGACAGGACGACATGATCGAGAGGGTCAAGCGGATGAAAAGGAAGAGGGAAAGGCCGGAGCTTTCCGAAGACGGCGAAGAGGCCATCGACAGGACGCTTTCCCGGCTCCGGAAGGGCGATAGGACCCGCGTGACGTTCTTCTACGACGGCGAGATATTCGACAGGGAAGACGTCTTCCTCTTCGTGAATCCGCAGGAGAGACGGATCTATTTCCTGGGCTTTTCCCTGACCCTGGGGAATCTCCTCGGGCTTGAAAAGGCGTGAATCGCTTTTCTTTTTCCCCGATGCAGGACAAAAGAGGGTAAGGGGGGCATGACAAGGAGTATCGCACCTATTATGTAATAAAAATAAAGTAATTCTTTGACTTCTATATCTTACATACTCTATACTACTCGTTGGCTTTCCTTGTGAAAGCCGTATACTTTCTTGCCGATCCCTGATGTAGGACCGGCCGAGAAGACCATAGGGAGGTATAGACGCATGAAGAATTACGAAATCATGTACATTCTTGCGCCGACTCTCGACGAAGCTGGCACGAAGAGTGCCGTCGAGAGCCTTCACAAGATCCTCACCGACAACGGTGCCAAGATCACCGGAGTCAAGGAATGGGGCATGAGAGACCTGGCCTATCCCATCAAGAAGCAGACGAAGGGCTACTATGTCGTCGTCAACTTCTCCGGCGAGCCCGCGGCCATCAACGAATTCGACCGCATCGTCAAGCTGGACACCAGAGTCTTGAGATTCCTTGTCACTGTCTGCTGACAGAACCAAAGGAGAAAATGAACATGGCTGGACTCAATCGCGTCGTGCTGGTCGGAAGGATGGTGAGGGATCCGGAGCTGAAGAGAACGAACTCCGGGACCTCGGTCACCTCTTTCACGATCGCCGTCGACAATCTCACCAAGGCCGGTAGCGAGAGGAGCGCAAGCTTCATCCCGTGCACCAGCTGGAACAAGACGGCCGAGAACGTCGCCAAGTACTGCGCCAAAGGCACCTTGGTCGGCGTCGATGGCAGGCTCAACCAGAGAAGCTACGAGGACAAGAGCGGACAGAAGCGCTCGGTGGTGGAAGTCATCGCCGAGTCGGTCCAGTTCCTCGAGCGCAAGGGAGCCAACGACGAAGTCGATGGCCAGCCTGAAGAAACTGCCGCCAAGAGCACGGTCGCCCATGAGGGCATCGATTCCTCGGACGACGACCTGCCCTTCTAGTCAGCCCCGTCCGGCTGACGGAAAGGATTGAACGAGAATGTATCGTAGACCGAAACCCAGAAAGAAGATCTGCTACTTCTGCAAGAACCACGTCGACCACGTCGACTACAAGGACGTCGAGCTCCTCAAGAAGTACATCTCTCCTTCCGGAAAGATCACGGCCCGCCGTATCACGGGAACCTGCAGCAAGCACCAGAGAATGATCGCCACCGCGATCAAGCGTGCCCGCTACATGGCTCTCCTTCCCTACGTCGTCGACTGATCGCAAAGAGAAAAAGAAAACCCGGCTTGCATCGGCCGGGTTTTTTGATTGCCTCAGGTCCCTCTCGTGGGATTCTTGGAAATTCATATATCTTGCCCGAAAGTCCGAAGGAAAGCCGCCCGAATTCATCCTGTTAGGCTTCTTAAGAAGGACAAAGCGTCCACTCCTATTTTCAAGGCACGTAAACAAAGCGATTCAAATAAAAGCATTGTGCGTCTTGTTGGGTTTTGACTTTGCGTTTTGTGCCAATTTTATCGGCATCAATGCTGAAAAATGTAGATTGCCTTTAAAGGAAAATGCCCTTTCCGATGAACTGCGTACAAAACGCCTAGACTCATTATAATAAGCGCTTTCATCAAAACAATTGCAATAAATAGAATTAAACATTGCAAAAGATATTTAAATCCCGATAGGATAGTCCTCTTTCGGCCTTCTTGGAAGGCTATGCCTTTCATTCTTGCCTGAGACAGGGTAAAATCCACCATATGAAAAACTATTCGAAGGAACAGGAAACCAGTTTCGCCATCGGCTTCTTCAGCGTCATCCAGCTTTTGGAAAGGCATCCCGAAAAAGTCGTTTCCATCTATGTCGCCGAGGATGGCATCGAAAGCGAAGGCTATCGGAAGATTCTTTCTATGGTCCCGAAAAATAGAATAATTGTGTCTTCGAAAGCCATCGAACGAATAAGCAAAAAAGAAAACGGCCACGTCATGGCGGAATTTAGGAAATGGCAGGAGGATCTCTCCCCGAAGGAAGATCATCTCGTGATGGTCAATCCCATGGACAAGGGAAACCTTGGCAATGCGATGCGCTCCCTTCTTGCCTTCGGATTCCATGACCTGGCCGTCATCGAGCCCTGCGCGGACATCTTCGATCCCAAGACGGTCCGGGCATCCATGGGTGCCCTCTTCCACATCCGCGTGGAGAGGTTTCCGTCCTTCGAGGCCTATCTTGCGAAATATTCGCGCAACTATTATCCCTTCGTCCTGAGAAAGGCCAAGCCGATGCACGAGGTGTCTTTCCTTTCGCCTCTCGCCCTCGTCTTCGGAAACGAGGCTGCCGGGCTTCCCGAGACGATCGACAACGAAAACAACGTCCGGATCGAACAATCCGACGAGGTCGATTCCCTCAATCTGACGACTTCCATCGCCATCGCCCTCTATCGTCTGAGAATGGACAGGGGCTATTGATCAGAAGAGGGTAAGCTGGTCGCTTCCGCCCCGGACTTTGAGGGGCGGTTTTCGGTAGGAGAGGATCGTTTCCTTGTCTGGAAAAAGAGAAAGATAGTCACGTACCCTGTCCCTTTCCAGGACGAGAGGAATCCTTTTGTGGTAGAAGGCGATGTCCTCTTCCGGTTTGGTCGTGATGATGACGAACTCGCCGTTTTTGTATATGCCGGCAAGATAGAGGGTTCCTGCGCCGAGGAACTCCCTTTCTATTCCGGCGTCGTCCGTCTCGAAAAAGGAGGAGCAGAAGAGGACGCAGCGCCTCTCGCGGAAGGAGGAGAGGAAGAAATCCTTCTGATCGACGGTCTCGATCCTGGCGTTGAGGACCCTCTTTTCGACGATGTCGAAGCCGAAGGAGAGGGCATGGATGGCAAAGCGTCCGTTCTCCAGCACCAGGGCCGGTGCGATCTGTCCCTCCGTCACGTCCTCCTGGAAGGCCTTGTGAAAGCCCGGAATGTCCTGGAAGCGGTAGAGCGTCTCCTTTTCGATCCGGTACCTTCGGCACATATTTTTTCTCCTAGAGGATTTCCTCGATCCTTGTCCGGAGCTCAAAGACGGAGGAGACGACGTTGCCCGGATTGTTCTTTCTCAGCTCTTCTTGATAGTCGAGGGAATGGGAGTAGCCGGCGGAGAGAAGGTCGACTTTCGCCGTCTTCATCGACCGGGTGTCGTCAAGGGAGTCGCCGACATAGACGACGTCCTCGTTTCTCAGCCCATTCTCCCGGATGAGCCTTTCCATGTTCAGAGGCTTGTTGATGCCTTCGTCGCTGCCCGTGTAGCAGGCTTCGAAGTAGGGTGCGAAGCCGAGTCTTTCCAGGGACATATTCAGCGTCTTGGCGCTCCTTCCCGTCAGGAGGAAGATCCTTTTTTCTTTCTCCTTGAGCAGGCGGAGGATGTCTTCCATGCCCTCAAACGGCCTGAGCAGGTCGTCCTGCCTCTTCTCGTAATAGTCGTAGAAGAAGGAGACGGCCTCTTCCCTTCGATCCGCTTTGACGATCTTGCGGAGGATCCCTTCTTCCGTCGGGCCGAAGAAAAGGAAGATGTCGTCGGGCCGGAATTTCTCGTCGTGGTAGCGATGTATCGCTTCGACCATCGTCGCCTTCTCCAGCTCGTTTGAGTCGGCGATCGTTCCGTCGAAGTCGAACACGAAGATATTTTTCTTTTTCATATATTTTGATTGTAGCAGATTTCATCATGGTGGCCCGACAGAAAAAGTCCGTCCTGTTTTTTGGATGACGGGGTGAGTATGGCCTCTTCCGGGGTTATAATATTCCTATTCTGGAGGGGAAAGTATGACCGAGATATTCGACAGGAATCTGGACGATGAAGTCTTCGACGCCATCGATGCGGAAGTGCTCCGACAGCAGGAGAGCACGGAACTCATCGCCAGCGAGAATTTCGTCTCGCTCGCCGTCTTGAAAGCCCAAGGAAGCGTCATGACGAACAAGTATGCCGAAGGCTATCCCGGCAAGCGTTATTATGGCGGATGCGTCAACGTCGACAGGGTCGAGGAACTGGCAAGAGAGAGGCTCAAGGCCCTTTTCCATGTCCGTTTCGTCAATGTCCAGCCCTATTCCGGATCGGCGGCGAACATGGCGGCCATCCGTTCCCTTCTTTCCCCGGGCGACAGGATCATGGGGATGAGCGTCAATGGCGGCGGCCATCTCACGCACGGCTATTCCCTCTCTTTCTCGGGAAAGGACTATGAGTCGCTTTCCTATGACGTCGACAGGGAGACATATCGTCTGGATTATGACGCCATCCTTCGTCAAGCCCAGCAGTTCAAGCCGAAACTGATCATCTGTGGGGCAAGCGCCTATTCCAGAGAAATCGACTTTAAAAAATTCAAAGAAATTGCCGATTCCGTCGGGGCCTATCTCATGGCCGATATCGCCCATATCGCAGGCCTAGTCGCGACGGGATATCATAATTCGCCGATCGATGTCTGCGATGTCGTCACCTCGACGACGCACAAGACTCTTCGGGGACCCAGAGGCGGCATCATCATGACGAATGACGAAGAGCTTTCCAAGAAGATCGACAAGAACGTGTTCCCGGGCATCCAGGGTGGGCCTTTGGAGCATGTCATCGCGGCAAAGGCCGTCGCCTTCAAGGAAGACCTCACGCCGGAATACAAAGACTATATCGGCCAGGTCGTGAAGAACGCCAAGCGGATGAGCGAAGAGTTCTCTGCCATGGGATACGACGTCATCACCGGCGGGACGGACAACCATCTCTTCATGCTGGACGTCCTCAAGTCGAAGAACATCACCGGCATGAAGGCGCAGAAGGTATTGGAAGCGGTGAACATCACAGCCAACAGGAATTCCATCCCCTTCGATACCCAGAAGCCCTACATCACCTCCGGAATCCGCATCGGGACGCCGGCGATGACCACGAGGGGATTCCAGGAAAAGGAATTCGTCCAGATCGCCCACTATATCGACGAGGCCATCCGGAACCAGGATGATGCAAGGGCATTGGACGCCATCCGCGAAAAGGTCGTCTCCCTCAATCGTGCCTTCCCTCTGCCCTACAGGAAAGTCGGATGAGTCTTTATCGGGAGAAGAGCTATCTCGTCATCGCCGATCCGTGCTATCGGGATCTCCTCATCGGCTGGAAGAGCAAGGATCCCCAGCTCGACGTCAAGATCGTCGACAGGGAAGAGGCTGTCTCGATGCTCTCCTTTTCCTATGCGAAAGATCCTTTGCCCTACCTTTTTACGAAGCAGAGATACAGCTATGCCAATCTCAAGCAGCTTTCCCGGATTCTCCAGAGGGGGAAGTTAGACAAAGGGGGAAGTCTTTCAAATCTCAGGGAGGAACTCTGTTCTCGGGGCTATCTTGTCCGTGACGTCCTTGGAAGGCACCAGCTTCAGGAAAAGGAAATCCTTCTTTTCGAAGACGACGAGGACGAGGAGCTGAAAAGTCTTCTCCTTGGCGAGGGCCTTTCCTATGGCCTTCTCCACTTTTCCGACATCGGTCAGGAAAGAAGGGACTTCAAGCAGCGTCCCATCTATCTCTTCCCGGACAAGGCCCATCAGTTCTCCTTCCTTTTTGCCGACATGCGGGAGAAGATTCTTCGCGAGGGGAGAAAGGCATCGTCTTTCGAGATAGTGGTCCATGACGACCAGGACCGCTACTATGTGAATCTCCTCTCCTCCCTCTTTGCGGTGCCGGCCTTTTTCGACTATCGTTACCCTTTGCTTTCTCTTTCCTCGGTCAAGAAGGCCATGGACGGATTCGGGAAGACAGGAAAAATATCTAGGGAAGGCATCGAAGAGGATCCGGGGACGAAACGCCTTTTCCAACTCATCGACTATTACGGACTTGTTGATCTGCCTTTCGACTACGCCTTCCCCAACCTTCTGGAAATCGTCAAGAGCGAGGCCTATTCGGAAGAAGGCCAAACGGGCGTCCTGGCGATTTCCCGACTTTCCTTTTCCGAGAGGAAGACCTATTATGTGACGAATTTCCAGCACGGCGACTTCTATGCCGTCCATAGCGACAGGGGGCTTTTCCCGGACGAGGAGCTCGTGAGGATGGGAATCAATCCCAGCTATGTCCAGACGAAGATGGACAAGAGAAAGAAGGCAAACTTCTTCAAATACATGGACGTCGTCTTTTTCTCGCGGGTCGAACGCCATCTTTCCGACAAGATTTTTCCTTCCCAATTGTTGGAGGAAGTCCCATCTGAAGAGGGAAAGAAGCCTTTCCGGGAGATGAAGAAGGAAAGCTTCGATTCCGGCCTTTATACCAAGGAGGCCGCCCTCTTCGTCCGCTCTTTGGTCAAGGACGCGGTTTTCGCCTCACCCGACGAGGAATATCGCTGCTACGACAACCGATATACGAAAATCGATGGCATCTCTTTGAAGACGTCGTTCGGCATCACGGAATTCTCGAAATACTATGCCTGTCCGTTCCAATATTATCTTGACAAGGTTTTGCATCTCGATGACAAGAATCCAGAGCAGGACTATTTCGCAAGGAAATTCGGTGATTTTGTCCATAGCATTTTCGAAAACATCTATGAGGACGACTTTGATTTCGAAGAGGAATTCGAAAGGGCGGAAAAACGATTCGAGGAAGAGAGCGCCGCTTCTGAAGAGAAGAAGGCCGACGAGAGGGAGAGGGCGCTTATTCAGATGAGCAAACCCTATCTTTCCCGTTTCGTCGAGAACGTGCGCCGGCAGAAGGACATCATGGGATTCGTCCGGGAGGAGCACGAAGTCAAGGTCGAGTTCCCACTTCATTCCGCCAAGACGGGAAAGGATTATCGGATCAACGGCAGGATCGACAAGATCCTCCATACCCGGCACGGCGAAAAATCCTTCTATGCCATCATCGACTACAAGACCGGGAATGAGACTTTCGACTATCAGACTGTCTTTCTTGGCAATTCCCTCCAGCTTCCTCTCTACTACGTCGGGATCCGGGAGAGGGAAAGAGAGGAGACTTTCGCCCTTTTTGGAATCGAGAAAATATTCAAGAAGGGGCCCTTGAAGACGTATGCGACGCAAAGCTACGACAGGGAGGCAGTCGAGGACTATATGAAGGTGAGAGGCATCGCCCTTTCCGATCCAGATTTCTTCCGCTCGATAGACGATGAGAAAGCCTTCACATCGAAAGGCCTTCTCGGTGCCAATGGCGGGACCTATGTCTCCAAGACGCTTTCCTTCTCCGAAGAATCCTCCGCGGGACTCAAGAAATCCATTTCCTATACTTTCGACGATCTCATCGACGATGCCTTGAAGGCTGCCGTCGAAACGATGGACAAGACCCAGGATGCGGAATTTGCGATAGCGCCGGTCATCGAAAAGGCGAGCGCAGAGCCTCGGTGCGGCCATTGCTCCTATCGGGACGTCTGCTACCGCAAGAGAAGCGACATCGTCAATCTCGCCGACGCGATCCGGAAGCATATCGGAGCGGCGGGGGATGACAAGCCAGGAGAGGAGGACTAGCCATGCCGTTCAACAAAGAGCAGCAACGCGCCATCGACAGCCGCGTGGACGAAAACGTCCTCATTTCCGCCGGTGCGGGAAGCGGCAAGACGAAGACCCTGTCCAGCAAGGTCTACAAGGTCTGCGCCGAGGACGGCATCAAGCCGAGCGAGCTTCTCGTCCTGACCTTCACCAACAAGGCCGCCTTCGAGATGAAGGAGAGGATCGTCGATCAGTTCCGGACAAACGAGAAGGAAGGCGGGACCATGAAGGACGAGATCCTTTCCGGCCATATCCAGACCTTCGATTCCTTCTCCCTCTATCTCGTCCAGCAATATAGCCGGATGCTGAAAATCCCCTCGACGATATCGATCATGGACGAAAAGATCCTCGCCGCCAAGGCCAACGCCTATCTCGACGAGATTTTCATGGAACGGTATCGGAAGAAGGACGGGCGATTCCTCGCGATGCTTTCCAAGTTCAACATGGCAAACGACGCTGCGACGAAGAAGGTCGTCCTGGATCTCGAGAAGAAGCTGAAGAATCTCTTGCCACAGGAGAGGAAGGATTTCGTTGAAAAATACGACGAGAAGTTCCTTTCCGATGCCTTCCTTCTCCGGCAGAAGGAAAACTTCCTCTCCGGGTTGCGGAAGAAGCTTGAAATCGGCCTGAAGAAGGCGGTCTATCTCTTCCGCTACGACGATTCCGAGATGGACGGTGACGCGATCATGGAGGATCTTAGGCACATCGACTATGACGGCGAGGACTATCGCGACTTCCTTTTCGGCGAGGAGCGGCTCGACACGATGTTCCGTCTCGCCCTTCATGCCCTGGATTGCGACGAGGAAAGCCTGACGGAGATGGCAAGGAGCTATTCCAAAAAGGAGGAGAACGGAAAAGAAGGTTTCTGGGATGCCCACGGCTATCCGAAAGGCATCGACGATCCCAAACTCTCCTCGAGATTGAAGTCGGCGTTCAACAATATCCGCCTTGCTTTCCGGGAAGGGTTCCTCCATGTCTTGGGAAAAGCGGGAAACTTCAAGGAACAGTTCGCCACGATCCGATCCTTCCGGGAGGACATCCATCTCCTCTTCGAGCTTGTCGACGAACTGGACTCCCGACTTGAGGAATACAAGCTCCTTTCCAACGCCTACACCTTCCAGGACATTTCCAACATGGCCCTGTCCCTTTTGATCGATCCGAGATACAAGGAGGCCGGCGATGCCATCAAGAGCCGCTTCAAATACGTTCTGGTGGACGAGTATCAGGACACGAACGATTTCCAGGAATGTTTCCTGAATGCCATCTCCGAAAAAGCCACGTTGTTCACGGTCGGCGATGCCAAGCAGGCCATCTACGGCTTCCGCAATTCTAACTGCCAGCTCTTCCTGGACAGACGACAGGCCTATCGGGAGAGGCAGGACCAAAGGCATACCGTCATCGACATGAACAAGAACTATCGTTCGGTCGAGAAGATACTGGACGACGTCAATGCCATCTTCGCGGGATACATGAGACAGGAGCACGGCGGCATCGTCTACGACGGCATGGAGAGGCTCGACTATGACAGGGGGGCCGATGTCTATGCCTTGGCCCGGAGCAACGCCAGAGGGGAATACGGCGTCCGTCTCCTTGACTATTCCGATGCCCCAGAGGCCTTGAGGGACGATCCTGTTTCCCTGGAATGCCTGACCATCATCCGCGACATCCAGGACAAGATAAGGACGGGATATCCTGTCCTCGACTTCATCGGCGGGAAGCTGTCCCTGCGTCCGTGCCGATACAAGGACTTCGCCGTCCTCATCCGCAAGAGAAGCCACTTCGACGTCTACCAGAAGCTCTTCCTGGACAACGGCGTCCCGCTCAACAACGAGATCGAGACGGGCTTCCACGACATCGATGCCATCCTCGCCATCCAGTCCCTTGTCCGGCTCCTTTCCTTCTTGACGGGCCAGACGGCGGAGAATCTCCCCCATCTCTATTGCTCTCTCGCCAGAAGCTATCTCTTCGGAAAGAAAGAAGGCTATACCGACGAGAGGATCCATCAAACCCTCTTGGACGAGAGGCTCTGGGCGGAGGATGCCATCCTTTCGAAGGCGAAGGCCTTCGTCAAGAAGGAATCCGGAAAACCCTTCTCCCGCATCTTCCTCGACCTTCTGGACGACTTCGACGTCATCCGGAAGCTTCCGGAGCTTGGCGATGTGGAGAACAATCTCGCCAAGATCGAATCCTACTATCAGCTCCTTGTCGCCCAGGAGAACGTCGGAGAGGGCCTGAAGGACTTCGTCTCCCTTTTCAAGGACATCGACAAGTATCGCGTGGAGGTCTCCGCCTCTTCCGTCTCCTCCTTGGAGGATGCCGTCGACCTGATGACGATCCACCAGTCCAAGGGCCTGGAGTTCAAGGTCGTCTACATGCCCCTTTGCGACAATGCGATGGCCGGCGGGAACAACATGGCGAAGCCGGACTATCTTTTCACCAGAACCCTAGGCCTTCTTCTTCCCGACTATGGCTACGGAAAGCCTTGCGACACCTTCCTGAAGAGCGTCTATCTGGAGACGGAAGGCAGCAAGGCCGGCGAGATCAGCGAGCATGTCCGTCTCTTCTATGTCGCCTTGACCCGTCCGAAGGAGACGCTCTTCATCGTCGGGAAGAAGGATCTCTCCAGGGGAACAGAGGAGAATCTCCTTTCCATGCTCGATTCCACCTTCCACTACAAGGGGATCGATTCCGCCTACTATTCCCGCCACGAATCCCTCTTCCCCCAGGAGGACAAGAGAAGCTATCGCAACGCCATCGAGCGCATCCGTGTCCTCGCAAAGAAGAGAGAGGCTTTCCTCGAGGCCATCCCGGGAAAGGACGGCAAGGAGATAGCCTCTTATCTTTTCGACGGCATCCTGGGAAAGAGGGCGGAGGAGGAAATCCAGGACAGCAAGGAAAAATACGACTTTGTCTGCTATGACTTTCTAACAAAAGAGGCCAGGGGGGATGGAAAGAAGGGCATCGCCCTCCTCGTTCTGTTCTATACCGGTCTCAGCGTCGGCGAGGACCTTCCCGACTTCCTGGAAAAGAATGCCCGTGCCTTGAAGAGGGCTGGCCTCGGGACGGACGAGAAGACGCTTCTTGAGCAATCGTCGGCATTTCTGGATTGCCTGGAATCGTGCCTCCCCAATGACTTCACCAAGAAGCATATGAAAGCCCGCAAGGTCAGTCTCCTCACGAAGGGGGAAAAGGATCTCGACGAAGAGGAAAAATATCTCCGGCACAAAAAGAAGGCCGTTGATCTTTTCCTTCCCGCATTGCTTTCTTCCGTGGACGGCTTCACGGGAGAACGCGAGGAGACGTTCTACCCCCTCTTCTTCAAGAGGACTGTTTCCCTTGCCTCCGACGAAGGAGGCAAGATGCAGACGTTCAAGGCTCCGGTCCTTTCTGAAGACGACACGCCGATTTCCTATGACGCGACGGAGAAAAGACGGGCGAGCAAGTTTTTGTCGGACGAGGAGGCGCCGGGAAGCGCCCTCTTGGAGCGGGGAATCCTTCTCCATCGCTATCTGGAGGTCGTCGACTTCAAGACGAAGGCAATCCCTGCAGGAATCTTCCAGAGCGAGAAAGACGAAAAGACGATCGAAAAGGTTCTTTCCCTCCCTCTTTTCGCCTCTTTGGAAGGGGCACGGATCTACAAGGAATACCCCTATTTCGACGAGACGCTGGAAAGCAACGGCATCATCGACCTTCTCGTCGTGAGGGAAAGGCGGATCGACATCGTCGACTACAAGCTCAAGAATATCGATGACAGGGCCTATCGGGAACAGTTGGAGACCTATCGCCGAAATGTCGCAAGGCTTTTCGGGGCGGAAAAGGAAATCCACACCTATCTTCTTTCCATCCTGGATGCCAGGGTGGAGGAAGTCTGATCAGGACGAGGCTTCTTCGCCTTTTTCCGTTTTGCCATCTTCTATTGTCTCAAAACGGATTGCCTTTATTCTATCCTGTGATTTTTCCCATTGTATCTTTCCGGCGCTCCTCTCAAGGAAATAGATCGTCACGGATTCCCAGACAAAGACCCATGCCGCGATGTCGAGGATTTCCGTGACGATGTTTTCGATTGCGTTTTGTTCGCCGTCGAAGGCGAAGGCCTGAAGGAGTGCCATCACCACGAGGATGGCGATGCCGGAGAGAAGAAGGGCAAGGGCGATCCATTTCTTGACGGTCATGGACCGCCGATAAGTGTATCCGTTGAGGAGAAGGCCGTCCTTGAGCGCTCTCATGCCCTCTTCCTTGCTATGTCCCTGATAGTCCTTGATGGCGATGGTGAACTCGAAGTCGTAGCAGTTGGGTATCGTGACAAGGAGATTCTCCAAAGTGTCTTTCAAGGCGCCCTTGAGGATCGCCCCTTTTCCGTAGCGCGTCTCGAAGAAATCGTCGAAGTGCTCGTATTCGAAACGCAGACGGCAGATGCCCTTCTCGTCGTCGAGATCGTAGTGCCGCATCAGAAGGTCGTGGAGATCTTTGTCGATCTTCCTTTTCCCGACTCGGACTTTTTCCTTTCTCATGCCAATTCCCTCCTTCCGGTATAGAGGTCGTAATACGCCCCTTTCTTTTTCAGAAGCTCTTCCTGGGATCCTCTCTCGATGATGCGTCCTTCCTCAAGGACCAGGATCTCCTGGGCATCCTTGATGGTGGAAAGGCGATGGGCGATGACAAGGACCGTCCTCTCTCCCATGAGGGATTTCAACCCCTCGTGGATGAGTTTCTCGCTGCGGGTGTCGATGTTGCTGGTCGCCTCGTCCAGGATGAGGACGGGAGGCTGGTTGAGAGAGGCGCGGGTGAGGCCGAGCAGCTGCCTTTCACCCTCCGAGAGATTGCCGCCGTCGTCGTGGAGCAGCGTGTCATAGCCTTGCGGGAGCCGTTCGATGAAGCTTTCGGCATGGCTTCTCCGGCTGGCTTTGCGGATTTCCTCGTCGGTGGAATGGAGACGGACGTAACGGATGTTGTCTTTGACGCTTCCGGTGAAGAGATGCGTGTCCTGGGTGACCATGGAGAGGGCCCTCCTCAGCGATTCCAGGGCGATGTCCTGGATGTCGATGCCATCGTAGGTGATCCTTCCCGAGTCGACGGGATAGAAACGCGCCAGGAGCGAGATGATCGTCGTCTTCCCGGCACCGGTCGAGCCGACGAAGGCCACTTTCTTTCCGGGCCAGGCCTCAAAGGAGATGTCCTTCAGGACAGGCTTTCCGGGGATGTAGGAGAAATCGACGTGTTCGAATGCGATTCTTCCGACGAGGGGGCGCAGAGTATCGTCCCCCGGGATCCTCCAGGCATAGCGGCGGCAGAAATCCTTCTCGTCGCTGATCTTCTCAAGGACGACCTGTCCGTCGTCCTGTTCCTCCTCCTCGTCCAGGAAGGCAAAGATTCTTTCGGCCCCGGCGGAGGCGGAGAGGATGGCGTTGAGGTGCTGGGCGAAGAAATTGAAGGGCTGGCAGGAGGTCCTGACGAAGACGAGGTAGGAGGAGAGGCCGCCGATACCCGTCGCGATCATGCCGTTGGTGAGGAAAAGGACGCCGACGACAGCGGAGATGGAGAAGTTGAGATAGCTCAGGGAGACGAAGATGGGAATATTCAGCTGCGTGAAGAAGAAGGCCCTTTCGCTAGCCTCCTTCCAGTTTCCGTTTGCCTTCATGAAGCGGGCGAAACTCGCCTCTTCGTGGGAGAAGGCCTTGATCACCTTGACGCCGAGGACGTCCTCCTCCACGGCGGAGTTGACTTCGGAGAGGGCCTTTTGCTGGGCTTTGTAGTATTTTTGGGCTTTGTGCGAGTTGAGGAACATGAAGAAGATCATCGCGGCGACGAAAAAGAGGACGATGAGGGAGAGATAGACATTGATGAGGAAGAGGGAGACGACGGTCCCGACGATGTTGCTAAGAGAGAGGACGATGTTGGCGAAGGAATCGTTCATTGCCGCCACCAGGGAATCGATGTCGTTTGTGAAATAGGTCATCACCTCGCCATGGGTATGCCTGTCGAAATAGGAGATGGGGAGGCGATGCATCTTCGCCATCAGCTCTTTGCGCAGGCGATAGAGGACCTTCTGGGTCAGGCGGACCATGATCTGGGCATAGAGGATGTTGCTGATGACGCCGGCGACATAGATGGCGACAAGTTTCAGGGCCTGTCCATAGAGGATGGAGAGGCTTTCCTCTAGTGGCATGCCGCTTCCGAGGTTCTCTTCGAGCGTGTGGATGACGACGGTACCGGAAAGATAGGTGCCCAGGATGTTGGCGACGCTCGAGTAGATGGCAAGAAGGACGACCAGGACCAAAAGGAAAAGCATCTTTCCCTCGAAATAGGAAAAGAGGCGAAGCATGGTCGAGAGGAAGTTCTTCGGACGGGCGCGGTTCAGGCTGGCAGGCATTCTTTTCCCTCCTCCTGAAGGCGATAGATATCCTGATAGATGCGGTTCTCTTTCAAAAGGTCGTCATTCTTTCCGATGCCGTCGACACGTCCCTCGTTCAGGACGATGATCGTATCGGCATCCTTGATGGTGGACACCTTCTGGGCGATGACGATCTTGGTCATGTCCGGGAGGCGTGTCCGGAGGTTTTCCTTGAGCCGTCCTTCGGTGATCCGGTCCAGGGCGGAGAAGGAGTCGTCGAGAATCAGGATCTTCGGCTTTCTTAGCAGGGCCCGTGCGATGCAAAGGCGCTGTCTCTGCCCGCCGGAGACGTTCGTCCCGGATTGGCCGATCGGGGTGTCCAGGCCGAAAGGAAGCTTGTCGGCGACGAAGTCCTTCGAACAGCAGATGTCCAAGGCATCCCAGAGATCCGCATCTGTCGCCTTCGGGTTTCCCCAGAGGAGATTGTCCCGGACGGTTCCCGAGAAGAGGCGGGGGCTTTGGAAGGCGATTGCGATGCTTTCCCACAGATGGGCGAGGCGGTATTGACGGATGTCCTTCCCGGAGGCGAGAATCCCGCCTTCATCGACGTCATAGAATCGTTCAAGGAGATAGATGAGGGTCGATTTGCTGCTTCCGGTCTGTCCGATGATGCCGGCGAAGGCACCGGAAGGGATATCGAAGGACACGTCCTTGAGGACAGCGCTTTTTTCGCTCTTTCCGTAACGGAAGGAGACATTTTGAAAAGAAATAGAACCATTTTCAACGATATTTTCTGGATCGCCAGTATCTTTGATTTCGCTTTCTGTCTCCATAACTTCCTTGACTCTCGACAAGGAGGCTTCCGATCTTGTGAAAGACATGAAAACGTTTGAGACCATGTTCAAAGAAGCCAAAAGCTGTGCGACATAGCTGAGGAAGGAGGCCATGTCGTTGATGAAATCGGCATCCTTTGCCGTCAAAGCGAGGTTTCCTCCGACCAGCAGGATGCCGATCGTGCAGGAATAGGTCATGAACTGCATGATGGCCTGATTGTAGGCGATGAAGCCGAGGGATCTCTTGCTTGCGGAGGCGAGGTTTCTGTTGACCTTGGCGAATTTCTCATTTTCGTATCCGGCCTTGTCGTTGGCCCGGATCAAACGCATGGCGATGAGACTTTCCTGCGTGTCGCGGTTGATGTCGTCCAAGGCCTTCTGGACCATGATGAAGCGGGGCCTTGCCCGGATGGCCATGAAGATGAGAAGGCCGGCCATGACGGGAAGGATGACGGCGAAGACGACGGAGAGCCTTGCGGACATGGTGATGGCAAAGGCCAGGGCGAAGATGAGCTGTATCGGGGCGCGCAATAGCGGACGGAGGACCTGACAGAACGTGTCGGAGAGAATCTGAATGTCGTTTGTCAGTCTCGTGACCAGAGAATTCGTCCGGAATCCGTCGATGTTCCGGAAGGAGAAAGCCTGAATCTTCCGATACTCCGCCTTTCTCAGCTCATAGCCGAGAGCCCTTCCCGTCCTGGCGGTGAAACGCGCCGTGATGATGCCGAGGACGAGGGCAAGGAGGGCGAAGGCGACCATGATTCCGCCGATGAGAAGGACGAAATCCAGATGAAGGGTGTAAAGCACTTCTCCGTCTTTTTCGTATCGGTCCATGCCGTTGCTGAGAAGCAGGTTCATCAGGAAAGGAATGGATATTTCAAGGCCGCATTCCGCCATGATGGCAAAGCAGGCCAAAAACAGACTCCCCTTGTTGGGGCGAAGATAGTCCCACAATCGAAAACGGCCCTTGTTGTTCATAGTTGCATTGTAAAGAAAGCGTAAAAGGAATTCAACGTGCTCAGGCATACGTGTGGAAAGAAAACTTGTTTCGATGGTATAATGACTTTGTTCACGGAGGTAAATCAGAACGATGAAAGATTTGAAGGGTACCCAGACCGAGAAGAATCTCCAGGCCGCCTTTGCCGGAGAGAGCCAAGCCCACACGAAGTATCGCTATTATTCCGAAGTCGCCGCCAAGGAAGGCCACGCCGAATTCGCCGAGCTTTTCCTCGAGACGGCAAAGAACGAGAGCGAGCATGCCGAGCTCTGGTTCAAATATCTCCATGGCGGAAGCATCCCCACCACCGAAGTCAACCTTGAGGATGCCGCTTCCGGCGAGAACTACGAGCAGACCGAGATGTATCCCGAGTTTGCCAGGGTCGCCAGGGAGGAAGGATTCCCCGAGATCGCCGCGAAGTTCGAGATGGTCGGCAAGATCGAATCCCGCCACGAAGCCAGATACAAGGCCCTCCTCGAAGCCCTGAAGACGGACAAGCTCACCATCAAAGATGGCGTCGTCGTCGTCTTCAAGTGCCAGGTCTGCGGCCATGTCCACGTCGGCAGCACCGCTCCCAAGGTCTGCCCTGTCTGCGGCCACAAGAACACTTTCCTTCCCGAAACCCTCTATTACGATTGGAAGGCCTAAGCCCGTTTCCATTGAAGTTTTGCCGCCGGTCTGAAGGCCGGCGGCTTTTCGTTTCGAGATGTCATGAAAATATTTTCATCCTTATTGATAAAAAAGGTCTTTCTAATCTATAATTGACATAAGTATTTGCTTGTTTAAGGAGGCGTGCCAATGGAAGAAAACAAGAGAATGTTCAAGGACCGTGTCACCATCTATGAGGTCGCCAAGGTAGCCGGCGTTTCTTTGGCTACGGTTTCTCGCGTCATCAACAATCATCCCAATGTGACAGAGAAGACCAAGAAGGCAGTCAAAGAGGCGATAGCCCGTCTCGGCTACAAGCCTTCCGCTTTGGCCCAGGGCCTTGCCAATTCTCGCAGCACCAACATCGGCATCATGATTCCTTCCACGGGCTATGCCTATGTTTCCAACATGCTCGACGGCATGATCGACATCGCGAAGATCTATGGCTATGTCACGTCGATCTTCATCACGAAGAGGACCAAGGAGGATGCGGCCCAGGTCATCGAGTCGCTCATCAAGAGCCATGTCGACGGCGCTGTCATCTATGACGATGAACTCGGCACGGACGAAATCCGTTCCATCCAGAACTACCATATCCCTCTCATCGTCATCGGGCACGACATGTCCGGCGATTCCCTCGGATCCATCATCGTCGAGTACAAGGATCCCGTCATGGATGTCGTCAAGGAGCATCTGCTGGCCGGAAACGACGACGTCTATGTCCTGGACATCGTCAACGAAGGCAAGATGGTCGACGATATCCGCAACGGCCTCTCCGATTTTGCCCAAGCCAACGACAAGCATATCAATCTGCTCAAGTTCAACGATTCCTATGGCATCGTCTATGCCGGGATGAAGGAATTCTTCCAGACGCACAGAAGCGGCTATTTCGTCGCTCCGAGAGATTCCCTTGCCGCGGCTATCGTCAATGCGGCCCTGGAGAGCGGCCTGCGGGTTCCCGAGGATGTCCAAGTCCTCGCCGAGATCGGCTCGAAGTATTCTTACATCATCCGTCCGCAAATCTCCTCTTTCTCCATCGACATGTTCAAGGTTGGATCGATCGCCGTCCGCATGCTGACGAAGCTTCTCAACGATGCTTCCTCCCTCAAGGAAAAGACTTTCCGCATCCGCGCCAAGTACAACAAGAGGGAGACGACGAAGTAGTCTTCCGAAACGAAGGAGGTGTCTTCGATGTCTTTTTTCCCTGTTTTCCTTCTCGATACGGTCTCGACGGTCCTTCTGAGCACCCTCATCCCCCTTTTCGTCATCGGTCTCGGTCTCGGCCTCTTCTTCTTTTTCCGCAAGAAGTTCCTTTCCGGCTATGAAAGAATGGCCGGGGAATATCGGACCTACCACGACCTTCTGACTTCGTCTTCCAAGAACATGGTCAACCGCCTCAAGGCGCTCGGCGAATATTCGCCTTCTTTCCTGAGCCTTTATCAGGAACGGAGCAAGCAGTATGACGATATCCTCCAAGGAAGGGACAGGTCTCTTTCCCGGTCTTTGGAGAAGCTTCGCAAGATGCGCGAGGAGAAGAACTTCAAGGCCTTCAAGGATCTCGCCTCCGAGACCCAGATCGCCTTGGACGACTACGAGAAAGCCGTGTCGACTTTCAACGAGGATCTCAGCAGCCTTCTCAGGGACGATATCGATACCCGGGAAAGTTCCCTCGCTTCCAAGACCATGCTCCGCCGCATCCGCGACTTCTATGCTTCCCACGAAGACGAACTTAGACCTTTGAAGGAAAGCTTCTTGGCCCTTTTCGAAAATGCGGAAGGCATATTCGAACGCTTCGAGGACGATGTCAATCAGGCCCGATTCAAGGAAGCCCGGGCCCTTCTTCCCCAGATCACGTCCGTCCTTTCCGCCGTCATCGCCATCATGGACGACCTGCCCTCCTTGGTGATGCAGGTCGATGTCGTGATTCCCCAAGCCCTGGAGACGATGGAACAGGACTATTCCGCGATGCTGAAGGAAGGCTATGTCTTGGACTATCTCAATGTCACCGAGACGGCATCCGATATCCGTCGGGGCCTCGATGACATTCGAAACAGGCTTTGCCTTCTCGATACCGCCGGAGTCAAGAATCGGCTGGAGAAGATGCAGAACACGATTGCGGAGATCCAGGCGAAATTCGCCGAGGAGAAGAGAGCGAAGCAAAGCTTCCTCGGCAATCAGACGGCCTTCTCCGATGCCTCCTATGAACTCGAGAAGAAATACAGCCGCTGCATGAATCAGCTCGGCGAATATCGAAAGACCTACGTCCTCGACAGGAAGTACGTCGATCAGATGTATGCCATCAAGGACGACATCGAGAGGATCGGCTTCCTCAAGAGGGACATCGATTCCTATGTGGACACCAGCGAGAGACGACCTTATACGCTCATCACGAAAAGAATCGAGGACATGCAGTCGGAGATGCAGAAGGTCCAGAGGATCCTGGACGATTATCTTTTCTATCTCGACTCCCTCAAGAAGGACAGCCAGGCGATCTATCAGGGACTGCGCGATGCCTTCCTTCTTTTGAAGAAGGCCGAGAGGCAGATACGCGAGATCAACGTCCCCTCCGTCACAGAGGCCTACAAGGACCGTTTCCTTTCCCTTTATGCGCAGGATGCCGAGATCGACGGCATCATCCTTTGCGCTCCCGTCGATGTTTCGAAGGCGAAACAGCTTTTCCTTCCTTTCAAGGATGCATGCGACGCTTTCGTCCGCGACGTCGAAAAGAAGTATTCGGATTGCAAGAAGGCGGAGCAGTCCTTCGTCTACGCCAATGCCTTCCGCATGGAATTCACGGACAGCCGTCCTCTTCTGGTGACGGCGGAAAAGGCGTTCAACGAAGGCGACTTCGATAGGGCAAGCGACGAGGCCCTCAGGGTCGTCCGGCTCTTCTCGTCCAAGAACGGCTCGAAGAATGACTGAAATCTATTTCGACTGTGCGTCGACGACGCGTCCCGAAAGGGAGGTGCTCGACGTTTTTCAACGCGTGAGCCTGGAAGACTACGCCAACGCCGCTTCCACCCATGCCATGGGAAATCGGGCGGACAGGCTTCTTGAAAAAGCCAGGTCCCAGGTCGCGTCCTACTTTTCGCTTTCGCCGCAGGAAGTCATCTTCACTTCCGGAGCCACGGAGGGAAACAACCTGGCCATCAAAGGCGTCGCCTATCATTGCCGCTCCTGGGGAAGAAAGCTGATCACGACAAAGGCGGAGCATCCTTCCGTTCTCAATGTTTTCCGGGAACTGGAGAAGGAAGGCTTCCAAGTCGTCTATCTCGATTATGGGAAGGACGGAAGACTAAATATGGAAGCGCTTGAGTCCTCCCTGGACGAGCACGTCTCCCTCGTCGCCGTCATGGCCGTCAACAACGAGACGGGATATGTCTTCGACACCAAGAAGGTCTACGACATCGTCCATGCCAAAAGCCGGGCGAAGCTTCTCGTTGACGCCACGCAAGCCATTGGAAAGGAAAGCCTTTCCGACATCGCCTACGATCTTCTGACCTTTTCCGGCCACAAGATCGGCGGATTGAAAGGCTCGGGCGCCCTTCTCCGCCGGAAGGATGTTCAGCTTGATGCCCAGATACTCGGCGGCGGCCAGGAATTCGGCTATCGCTCCGGCACGGCTCCAGTCCCCTTGGATTGCTCGCTTGCCGCGGCGCTGCGTCTTGCTTTGCGGAGCCTTCCTGAAAGACGGGCGAAAGCCAAGGCACTCAATTCCTATCTGCGTGATGGGCTTTCCAAAATCGACGAGGTCCTTCTTCTCTCCGACGAGAACGCCACGCCTTTCATCCTTTCCTTCGCCCTCAGGGAGCACAAAGGATCCATCGTCGCCGAAGCTCTTTCGAACAGGGGAATCTATGTCTCCACAAAGAGTGCCTGTTCCTCCAGGGAGGAAGGGGTCTCTTATGTCATTCAAAATGCCGGTTATCCCGAAAGGATCGCCAGGAACGCCATCCGTCTTTCCTTCAGCGGGAAAGAGGACCTGGAAGAAGGAAGGCTGTTCCTTGAAGGGCTTGGCCAAGTCCTCGACCGGATTCGCAAGGAGGATTGAAACATGGCGACCGATATGATCATCGTCTTCTTCGGCGAGCTCTCGACAAAAGGAAAGAACATCATGGATTTCATCCGCCTTCTCGGGAAGAACATCCGTTCGACCCTGAAGGCGTTCCCCGGCCTGGGCTATGAGATCAAGAAGGACCATATCTACATCCTTCTCAACGGCAATCCCTATGACGAGGTCGCGAAGAAGCTCGTCAAGGTTCCCGGCCTTCTTTCCTTCTCCCTCGCCAAGGCCATCGACAGCGAGCTCGAGGCCATCAAGGAGGAAAGTCTCCGGCTCTATCGCCAAAGCGGAGCCAAGACGTTCAAGGCCGACTGCCGACGCATCGACAAGGCCTTCCCGACCCGTTCCGACGAGGTCAACCGGGCCATTGGCGGCAAGATACTTTTCGCTTGCCCGGGGAGCAAAGTGGACGTCCACCATCCGGACCTCATGATCCACGTCATGATCCGGAAAGAAGGGGCCTATGTCTACGGCATCAAGGAGAAGGGCCTGGGCGGCTATCCTCTCGGCATCGCCGGGAAGGGATTGATGCTCATCTCTGGCGGGATCGATTCGCCCGTCGCTGCCTTCCTGATGATGAAAAGGGGCGTGAAGCTGGAGATGATCCATTTCGCTGCGCCGCCTTACACTTCGGAGAAAGTCATCGACAAGATTCACGATCTTCTCCATGTCCTCAATGATTTCCAGGAGGACATTAAGCTTTACGTCGTCCCGTTCACCGAATTGGAAAAGAAAATCTACGACGTGGCAGGGCCCAGCTATTGCGTCACCATCATGCGTCGCATGATGATGCGCATCGCCTGCTCCATCGCCTATAAGCACAACGACCTCGTCTTGGCTTCCGGCGAGTCCATCGGCCAGGTCGCCAGCCAGACCCTCTATTCGATCAAGGTGATCGAAGAGGCGTGCACCCTTCCTATGATGCGCCCTGTCTGCACCTATGACAAGAATGAAATCATCGAACTGGCCAAGAAGATCGGCACCTATGACATCTCCATCCGTCCTTACGAGGATTGCTGCACCATCTTCGCCCTCAAGGATCCCGTCACCCATCCGGACATGGAGAAGGTGAAGGCGATCGAGGAAAGCTTCGACTACATGGCCATGGTCCGCGATTGTGTCCGCAACGTCAAGGTGGAGCACATCCTCCGGGAAGAAGAGGAAGCCTTCTAGTCCCATCCCTCCCTTCGGGGAGGTTTTTTGTCACGAAAAAAGGCGCCTTTTGGACGCCTTGTTTTCTTTTTGGAATCGACTTACTTCGTCTCGGAAGCGATAGCCTTGTTGGCCATCTCGACCAGGTTGTGGAACTGATCGGGATTGGTGCCGGCGATCTCGCTGAGCATCTTTCTGTTGAGGGCGACGTTGGCGAGCTTCATGCCGTACATGAACTTGGAATAGGAGATGCCTTCCAGCTTGCAGGCGGCGGAGATTCTGCGGATCCACAGCTTGCGGAAGTCCTGCTTTCTTTCCTTGCGGCCGTTGAAACTATAGGCATCGGCTCTCATGACCGACTCTTTGGCGGTCTTGTAGAGTCTATGTCTGGCTCCGAAATATCCGGAAGCTCTCTTCAGGATGCGCTTCCTGTTGGCGTGTCTGACTGTTCCACCCTTGACTCTCATGGTTCTCTTTCCTCCTTACTTGCTGATAAGCTGCCTGACGATCTTGACCTGAGTGGGCTTCAGATATCTCGCCTTGCGGTTGTGACGGATCAGCTTGTGGGTCTTGTTGTGGGAGAGGTGGGAGGTGTTCTGGTTCCACTTCTTGACTTCTCCGCTGGCGGTAAAACGGAATCTCTTGACGGCGCTGCGCTTGCTCTTCATTTTAGGCATGCTGGTTTCCTCCTGTTTTCTTGATCGGACTGAGCATCACGGAATAGTCCCTTCCCATCAGTTCGGGCTGCTTGTCGGGAGTCGCATGGTCCTTCACCATCTCGAGGAAGTCCTGCAGAGTCTGCTTGACGATGTCCATTCTCTGCATCATTCTTCCCTTGATGAAGACGGCAACCTTGACTTTCATGCCTTCGCCGAGGAACTTGATAGCGGCCTTGGCTTTCGTCTCCAGATCGTGCTTGTCCGTCGTGGCGGTGAAACGGATTTCCTTGATGACGGTCTTCTTTTGGTTCTTCTTGGCTTCTCTTTCCTTCTTACCCTTCTCGAATTTGAACTTGCCGTAGTTGATGATCTTGCAGACGGGCGGATGGGCTTGCGGGCTGACGCAATAGAGGTCGAGCTGCATGTCCATGGACTTCTGGAGAGCGACGCGAAGAGGAACGACACCAAAGCTTTCGCCATCGGGACCGATGAGAAGCACTTCCTTGAAGTGGATCCTATCGTTCACCAAGTCACGATCGTAGTTGCTTCTGGGACGAAATCCCTGCTGATAACCGTTATATATAGGGCTGTACCTCCGTATGCCTAGAAAAAACGGGTCCTCGGATCGAGGGCCCGCACTATGCACAATCAATAAGCTTGGCCAAAGAGGCTCACGCTTAGGGATCAGGCATTTGACCTACCAGAACGGAATCCAGTCAGGTGGGACGGGCGTCCTCTTTCCTATCTCGTTTTTTCGCACTAAGCAATATACGCTTCTTCTTCCGGTATGTCAAGAGAAAGTGACTTTTGAGTTCTTGAATGGAAAGAGGACAGATGCTAGAATAGACAAGCTTTCGGGTTTATAGCTCAGTCGGGAGAGCGCTTCCTTCACACGGAAGAGGTCAGTGGTTCGATCCCGCTTAAACCCACCATAATCTATAAATACCCCGTTTTTGCGGGGATTTTTTTATTTTAAAAAATGCAGTTTTACAAAATATAAAGCTTAATAATGCGCTTTTTAAGGCTAGCCTAAAATCATTTTTGCCAATCTATAGTATTCAATTTTTCTATACTAAACATTCAATGCATCCATCTTCATTAAGAAGAAATTCTTTTAAGCTCATGGTAACAATTCCATTATCATCCCTCTTGAGTTTAACATTATCTTAAAATATAAATTTCTTTTAGTTTCCATAGTTACTCTATTGACCACTTTTGCAAGTTTTTATATTTTTGGTCAATTACTTTTTGGCATGGTCCCCATCTCTAGGATTTAACACTAGACAATTTAGGATTAATTACAACTTTCCGGTTTTATACACTATATGGCATCCAAAAGTGTCACCCCTTTGTCGGCTTTTGGTCTCACCGAAGCGAAATTGAAAAGGATTTTCGGAGTGAAGTGGAGGGGGAGACGGTATTGCGACTGAGATGAAAAGCCGGCAAGTCGCCATGTTCCAGAATGAAACGGTTTTGCTTTGGAAGACGATACCTTTCCCGGTTTGGACTAGGATGCGTGAGAAGGACATTTCCAAAAATTGAAAATCGACAGGAGACCTGCTAAAATACGTCATGCGTTTGCCGACTTAGCTCAGCTGGTAGAGCAACTGATTTGTAATCAGTAGGTCGTAGGTCCGATCCCTATAGTCGGCACCATCGTTAGAGAAAACGCCCGATGTCGTCTCGGGCTTTTTTAGTTTTCGTTTTGCTTTTGATCATGGAATCACCAGAGAGAAGCCCGCAATCCTTTTGGAAGATAATTCTTGAGACGGTTGCCGACTTTCTTGGAGAAGCCGATCGGACGTTCATCGAACCGAAGAATATAGATGCCGTCTTTTTCCGGAGAGTCGATGCGGATTTCTTCGCCTGCGAAATAGCGGATTGCCTCCTGTCTACTGAGATCGAGGAAGGGGAATCCGGTGGCGACTTTGCTATAGCCGTTGTCATAGCGGAATTTGGGATGTTCCGAGGCGTCGTAAAGACGGATTCCTGGCCTCAGGTAGTCCAGCGAGGCCAACAAAGAAGGCATCCGCCTTGTCAGATAGGCATTTCCTTTGTACGGAAACAGGATATAGCCGTCCACAGGAGACTTTTCTTTGAGACGGGCTGACTTCAGGGGTTCCCGAGAAGTTCCCTTCTTCCGCAGGAAGGCGAAGTAGATGCCTTCACCTGGGAAAACGCCGGGGATGAGATGATAGCCATGGTCTTTTTTGACGACGGAGTCTGCCACATCGACGAGTATTTCTTCCATGTCGGGATGGGCGGAGAGGAAGGCGTGGACTTGGGCATCGTCCTCTTCATAGGAGAGTGAACAGGTCGAATAGGCCAGTATGCCCCCAGGGGCAAGAAGGGCATAAGCCTTTTCGAGAAGGGCTTTTTGTATCGGCAGGAGGCGAAGAACTTTTTGAGAGGACCAGTCTTCGGCCATTTTTCTTTCTTTTCGAATCATTCCACTTCCGGAACATGGAGCATCTAAAATAATAGCGTCGAAAATATCATGGAGAGCCAATCGAACGGGATCGATACAAATCGTCTTTATGTCCATGCCCATTCTCTCGATGTTCCTGTTCAACTCCTTGGCACGATCGATGGCGATGTCGCAGGCGATCATGTCCAGGTCATCGCGCCTCAGTTTCAAGGAGATCGTCTTGCCGCCCGGGGCGGCACACATGTCAAGGACGAGACCATTCGGTCTTATCAGCTCGGAAAGACGCTCTGTCATATAGGCGCTTGCCGGATCCATGATGTAGAAAAATCCCAGATGGTGATAAAGACTGTTGCCCAGCTTTTCTTCTTCGACATCTTCTTTGTCGAAATAATAAAAATTTTTGTCTAATTTGCTTTGATAGATATGACTATCTTGGCTAAAAGCTTTTTCGATTTTATCATTAGCGTTAGTTACAAAGCCGCTGAAAGGACAGCCGTCGATTTTCTCAATGAAAGATAATATCGTCTTTTTGTCACAATAAATCGACAATAGGTCGCTGAACTGTTTAATCTTGTCTTGTTCCATTGCGACAACTCCTAATTTTATCCATCTTCTTTTCACTAGGATATAATATTTTTGGAATCAACCACAAGGAGGACGTTTTTATGCCAAAAGCCGCAGTCAAGAAGAGCGCCCCTAAGAAAGCCAGTGCTCCGAAGGTGAAGAAAGTCGTGAAGGTCGTCGAGGCCGATACCGGCGAGGATCTCTATATCGTCATCGGCAGGGAGAAGCATCAGTTCTCTTCCAAGGTCAATCCGTTCTATGCCGTGAAGGAATATTACTGGACGGGAAGTTTCACGAACGGGCTCGATATCAAGTTCGTCCATGCCGACGGAAAGGAAGTCCCCACCCACCAAGACAGAAACTGCGGCTATACTCTCATCGGCAAGGCCAAGAGCTACATCAAGGCCAACAAGGCCCTGACGACTCCCGGCGAGCCGAGCGATGATCAGGAATATGTCTACATCAACGAGCATTCCACCCTCACCTATGTCGGCGAAACAGGCGACCATACTCTCTATGTCCGTGTCTACGACAACCTCTCCGGCACGAACAACGATCGCTGGGCCGTCGTCTATCTCGACTGATTCCGATAGGCAAGCAAGGCCACCTCGAAAGAGGTGGCTTTTTCGATGTGCTATAATGGAAGCCTGACGAAAGAGGTATCTGCCTATGACAATGACCGAGATTATCGAAAAGAAGAAGGAAGGCCAAAGCCTTTCCAGAGAGGAAATCGACTACTTCATCGACGGGTATTGCAAAAACGGCATTCCGGACTATCAAGTCTCGGCCCTTTTGATGGCCATCTGCTTCCAAGGCATGGACGAGGAAGAGACCTTCCATTTGACGGAGAGCATGCTCGCTTCCGGGAAGACGTTGGATCTCTCTTCCATCCCCGGCGTCAAATGCGACAAGCACTCCACCGGCGGCGTCGGCGACAAGACTTCCCTGATTCTCTGTCCCCTGGTCGCTTCGCTCGGTGTCAAGGTGGCCAAGATGTCCGGCCGCGGTCTGGGCTTCACGGGCGGGACTTTGGACAAGCTGGAGTCCATTCCCGGCGTTCGCGTCTCCCTCTCCCCAAGCGAATTCTTCGAGGCCGTCCGGAAGGTCGGCATGGCTATCGTCGGGCAGAGCACGGAGCTGGTACCCGCGGACAAGAAGCTCTATGCGCTTCGTGACGTGACGGGCACGGTCAATTCGATTCCGCTCATCGCCGCTTCCATCATGTCCAAGAAGCTCGCCTCCGGTTCGGATTGCATCCTCTTGGATGTCAAGTATGGCAAGGGCGCCTTCATGGCGGACAAGGACCAAGCCGAGAAACTTGCCAAGGAAATGGTCCGCATCGGTATGCGCTTCAAGAAGGACACCCGTGCGGAGATCACTTCGATGGAACAGCCGCTCGGTCTTGCCATCGGCAATATCCTGGAAGTCGTCGAAGCCATCCAAACGCTCCAAGGGAAAGGCCCCTCCGATCTCGTCGATCTCGTTCTCCATTCGGGAACGACGATGCTTTTGCAGGCAGGCATCTATTCGGATGCCAAGAAGGCCCGCTCCGCTTTGGAAAAGAATCTGGACAACGGAAAGGCTTTCGAGGTCTTCCGGAGCTTCATCAAGGCGCAAGGCGGCGACGTCTCTTTCCTGGACAATCCGGAGAAATTCCCGACGGCGATCTATTCCTATCCCGTGAAGTCTCTGAAGGGAGGCTATATCAAATCCATCGATGCGCTTGATCTCGGATTGATTTCCATGGAGCTCGGCGCGGGAAGGGAGAAGAAGGACGACATGATCGACCCGACTGCGGGCATCGTCCTGGCAAAGAAGGTCGGCGACTATGTCAACAAGGGAGACCTTCTCCTCACGCTGTATACCGAAAGGGCGAACAAGAGGGATCTTCTCTCCCGTGCCCTTGGCGACTATGAATTCTCCGATGAAGCCGTGACGCCCGGGCCGGTCGTCGAAGAGACGATTCGTCTTGTCGACGGAGAGTTCGAGATCGAGAAAGAATAGAAAATGTCTGTCCTTCTTTCCGTCAGCAATCTCAGCAAGGAGTTTTCGGGAGAACGGCTTTTCAGTCCGGTCTCCTTTACCGTGAAGAACCACGATCGCATCGCCATCCTCGGGCCGAACGGGCAAGGAAAATCAACTTTGATCAAGATGATCCTCGGCGAGATTGAGAAGACGTCCGGGGATGTCGTCCTCTCCAAAGGGGTCCGCATCGGCTATCTGTCCCAGGACGTCATCGAAAATCCGGAGAACACACTTTACGAAGAAGCCTTGTCCGTCTATTCCGACTTGATCGAAGAGGAAAGAAAGATTCACGATCTTTTGGATGCCGTTTCCAAGAATCCCGATGACGCCTCTCTTTTGGAGGAATATTCGACCAAAGAGACGCGCTTTTCTTCAAAGGGGGGATACGATTTCCGCTACAAGATCGCCATGATCCTCAACATGTTCTCTTTCACCCGGGAGGACTATGACCGGAAGATTTCCACCTTCTCGGGCGGTGAGAAGACCCGGGTCGCTTTTGCAAAGCTTCTTCTTCTCAATCCGGATTTGTTGATATTGGATGAACCGACGAATCATCTCGATATCATTTCTATAGAATGGCTCGAAGACTATCTCAGCGAATATTCTGGGGCCGTGTTGTTTGTCAGCCATGATATCGCCTTTGTCAAAAAGATAGCCAACCGCATCCTTGACGTCGACAACCATGTCTTCACGATGTATAACTGCGACTACGACAATTTTGCCCGAGAGAAGAAGGAACGCTATGAAAACGCCTTGGAGCAATATCGCAGCCAGGAGGCGGAGAAGGAACGACTGAAGCGTTTCATCGCTTTCTATATGCCGAAGCCCCGTTTTTCGTCCAGGGCCCAGGATCGTGTCAAGAAGCTCGCCCGGCTGGAGAAAAACGGGATCACGGATCCCCATCGCCACGAAAGGAAGCTCAACATCGCCTTGTCCGGCGATGTCCGCGAAGGAAAGAGGCTCCTCGACTTCGACGATGTCGCCATCGGTTATCAGACGCCTTTGGTCCGCAATGTTTCCTTTACTCTCTTCGGCCGCGACCACTTGGCGGTCATGGGGGCTAACGGCATCGGAAAGTCGACTTTCGGCAAGGTCCTCCTGAACGAATTGAAGCCTCTTGGCGGAAACATCAAGCGCTATTTCCCGATTTCGATGGGCGTCCTGCGCCAAGACATCCGCTCCTACAAGTCGGACGAGACGCTTTTTCAGCATTTCCGCAACCTTTATCCCAGGAAGGGAAACCAGGAAATCTATGATGGGCTGGGACGATATGCCTTTTCCTATGAGGAAGCCAACGAGAAGAGGCTTTGCGACCTTTCCGGCGGAGAACTGATGCGTGTCGAGCTGTATCAGCTTTCCAACGAGAATTACGACCTTCTCCTCCTCGATGAGCCGACCAACCACCTCGACATGCTTTCCATCTCCGAGCTTGAAGAGGCGTTGGACAGCTATGAAGGCACGCTTGTCGTCATATCCCATGACAGAGACTTCGTCGACAAGACTTGCGACAAGATACTCTATCTCTATGGCGGAAAATCCTATTTTTATAGTGGCAGCTATACCGAATTCCGCGATGAGAAGCTCAAAGGCCTGATGGATGAGGAAAAAGCAAGGATCGCCCAGGAAAACAGGTCGAAAAGAGAAGAAAAGGCAGAAAAAGCGCCGACCAATGTCCGCACCCGGAAGACGCGGGAAAGTCCCGAGAAGATAATGGAAAAAATCGATCGTCTCGAGCAGAGGAAGAAGGCTCTCGATGAATCGTGCTATCTCGAGGAAAACTACACTGATCCGGGCAAGATGGCGGCTATTACGGCAGAGATTGAAGAATTAAATGACAAAATTTCAAAGCTCTATGATGAATTGGAAAATGCAATTTAATGCTTATCGCAAGGAGAAATAATTTCATAAACTAAGTAAAGATATCAATAGTAGTAATTTAAACTTAATTTTAAAGCCACTTGTACGCTTATTTCTGGGTTTTAAAGTTTTTCTGTTCGAGGGAAACGTTTTCATTAAAAACAGGGTTTTAAATATAAGACACATATTTATATAATACTCTGCGTATTTTTCGCGTCTTTTTGTGAAGGAGATACTCATTATGAACGACAAAATCAGAAACGTCGCCATCATCGCCCACGTCGATCACGGCAAGACCACTCTTGTCGATGCCATGCTCAAGATGAGCGGGACTTTCCGCGAAAACGAAAAGATCGCCACCTGCTGCATGGATTCCAATCCTCTCGAGCACGAAAGAGGAATCACCATCCTTGCCAAGACGACTGGCGTCAACTACAAGGGGTATAAGATCAACATCGTCGACACTCCCGGGCATGCGGATTTTTCTGGCGAGGTCGAAAGGATCATGAATATGGTCGACGGCGTCTGTCTTCTTGTCGATGCCTTCGATGGCCCGATGCCTCAGACGCGTTTCGTCCTCAAGCAAGCGATCTCCTATCACCTGAAGACGGTCGTCGTCATCAACAAGGTCGACAGGCCCGGTGCGGATCCCGAGAGGGCGCTGAACGAGGTCCTCGAACTCTTCATGGACCTCGGTGCCGATGACGACCAGCTCGAATTCCCTGTGGTCTATGCTTCCGCGCTGAACATGACCTCCTCTCTGGACAAGGACATCAACACGCAGAAGGAAGGCATGGATCCTCTCTTCGAGACGATCATCGAGACCATCCCTGCCCCGAAGGCCGACGTTGCTGCCCCGCTTCAGTTCCAGCCTTCCCTTCTGGACTACAACAAGTACGTTGGCAGGATCGGAATCGGACGTGTCGACCGCGGCACTCTTCGCCTTGGGCAGGAAGTCACGTGCATCCGGCTCGACGGCAAGACGACGAAATTTAAGATCGCCAAGCTTTTCACATTCCACGGATTGGACCGCATCGAAGCCCAAGAAGTCGAGGGGGGAGACATCTGCGGCATCGCCGGCCTTCCCGACATCATGGTCGGCGAGACAGTCTGCCCAAACGACAAACTTGAAGCTCTGCCGCCTCTTCGAATCGACGAGCCGACGATGCGGATGACTTTCGGTGCCAACACGTCCCCCTTCTCGGGAAGAGAGGGCAAGATCCTTACCGCGCAGAAGATCGAAGATCGTCTCTACGAGGAATCCCAGAAGGATGTTTCGCTCCGCTTCTCCGTCGATCCCAGGAGCGAGTCCTTCGTCGTCACTGGAAGGGGAGAACTCCATCTTTCCGTCTTGATCGAAACGATGCGCCGGGAAGGCTTCGAGCTTCAGGTCTCCAAGCCGACGGTTATCACCAAGGAGATAGACGGCGTCGAATGCGAGCCTTTCGAGGATTTGCAGATCGATGTCCCGGACGAATATGCCGGCGCCGTTATGCAGCTTGTCGGCGGCCGTTGCGCCGAGACGATCAGCATGACCAGCGAGAATGGACAGACCCGTCTTGTCTACGTGATTCCTTCGAGAGGCCTCATTTCGTTCATGAATTCCTTTATGACCGCCACCAAGGGGTACGGCATCATCAACCACTCCTTCCGCGAATTCCGCCCCAAGATCAGCAAGGCGATCGGACAGAGAAGCCTTGGCGTCCTTGTGGCGACGGATGGCGGAAATTCGACCGCCTATGCCCTGAAGTATGCCGAAGAAAGAGGCACGATGTTCATCGGCCCCGGTGTCGATATCTATGAGGGCATGATCGTCGGGGAGAACAAATACGACCGCGACCTTGCCGTCAACGTCGTCAAGAGCAAGTCTCTGGGAAACCAGAGAAGCTCGAATAAGGACGTCACCGTCGTCCTGAAGTCGCCTCGGCGGATGTCCTTGGAGGATTGTCTCGACTACGTCAATTCCGACGAGCTTGTCGAAGTGACGCCCAAGTCCATCCGTATGCGTAAGAAAATCCTCAACACCGAGGAAAGAAAGAAATACGAGGCACATCACCCCGAAGAATACGGCAAGTGATGCCTGTCGCCTCTTTCTCTGTTAGAATAGTAGGGAAATGAAAAGAGAAGTCATCGGCGTCGATCTGGGCACGCGCAACACCGTCATCTATTCGGCGACCCGTCGGGAGATCGTTTTCAATGAGCCGACGAGCCTGGCTTTGGACAGAGCGACGAAGCAGATCCGCGAAATCGGGTTCCTTGCCGACGAGATTCAAGGGAAGGCACCTTACAGCTATCAAATCGTCTATCCGGTCCGGAACGGCCTGATTCAGGATGTCGACCTCTGCTTCGAATTCCTTTCCAGGGCACTGGAAAGCCTGGATCTCGGCCGAAGGAACTTCTCGATCGTCTTCATCGCACCGAGCCGGACGAGCAAAGTCAATCGTGAAGCTTTGCAAGCGATAGGGTCCCGGCTTTTCGCAAAGGACATCTACATCGAGAGCGAAGCCAAGATCGCCGCCTTGGGCGTCGGAGACATGGCTTATGCCCCGTCGGCCACTTTGGTCTGCGACATCGGGGCTGGGTACACCGACATCGCCATGGTTTCCATGGGCGAAGTCGTGGTCGCCGATTCCATCTTTGTCGGAGGAGATGACTTTGACGGCGAGATTCGTCGATACCTAAGAAGCCGTCAGCATCTCATCGTCGGGAGCAAATCTGCCGAATATGCCAAGCTCCGCGTCGGAAACGTCCTGGAGAGGATGGACAACAGGCTTGTCGAAATCCGCGGAAGAGACACGATGACGAACCTTCCTGCATCGATCGTCCTGTCCTCCTCGGAGCTCAAGGAGCTCTTCCTGCCTTTGGCAGAGAGGATCGCCTTGAAAATCACGGACTTGCTCAGCGTCGTCCAGCCGGAACTGATCACCGATCTGGTCCGGAACGGCCTCCTCTTAGTCGGTGGCGGAGCGGCCCTTCTCGGACTTCAGGACTATCTCGAAAAAACGCTCTCCATGCCCGTGAGAAGGGCGGACAGGCCGATGGAGGCCATCGCGGGCGGATTCTTGCACTATATCGATCGTTTGGAAGAAAGGAAGAAATAGCATATGCTGACACTGAAAGAACTCAAGATTGAAAAGATGAAGGCTCTCAAAGAGCATGACGAGGACAAGGGAAACGTCCTCGGCGTTCTCGTCTCCGCCTATCAATTGGCCGAAATCGAAAAGAAGGCTTCCGGCAAAGAAATGGAGGAAGCCGATGTCCTGAGGATCCTCAATCACACGCTCAAGGAACTGTCCGACGAAAGGGAAATGTATCAAAAGGGCGGCAAGGATGAGGAAGTCGCCTCTTGCGATGCCCAGATCGCCATCGTCAAGGCCTATCTTCCCACCCTCATGGGAGAAGAGGAGATCCGGAAAGTCATCGACTCTCTTCCCGACAAGTCCATCAAGTCCATCATGGTCGCCTTCAAGACGGATTACAACGGCAAGGCGGACATGGCCTTGGTGAATCGGATCGCCCGGGAATACCAGGTAAAATAAGCCTGCCATTGACAAGGAATGGTAGAAAAATTAAACTATTCCTTGTCGTTTTTGGGGGAGTAGTTAAGTGGTATAACAGCGGTCTCCAAAACCGTTATCGAGAGTTCGATTCTTTCCTCCCCCGCCATTGACGATCATCGTTCCGATGCGAAGCAAGATATCGGAATTGACCATAAGAGTCCCGAGCAATCGGGATTTTTTCGTTTCCTTGCGTTTTGCTAGTGGCCTTAGACT
The DNA here is from genome assembly GCA_018714385.1 of Candidatus Enterosoma merdigallinarum. Lineage (GTDB taxonomy): Bacteria > Bacillota_I > Bacilli_A > RFN20 > CAG-288 > Enterosoma > Enterosoma merdigallinarum. The sequence continues at coordinate 167,935 of DVNL01000002.1, forward strand.
CTCAATTTTTCGTGATTTTCAGGTTCTGAGTTCTAGAAGCCTACTAGAGAAACGAGCCCCTTTTTTTGTAGTGAACCTCTCTCGTTGGACCTTAATCGACCATAGCACAACAAGAGATGGGGGCATAGTGCCTGTTGGAAGCAGGCGCTGCGCCGGTGCCGGGCCTCGTCACGATTCACTCGTTGTTGTACCATTCGAGGTACTCCTCCACCGTCCTACAGAATTCCTCGGCCCGGGAGATTCCCTTTCGTGTCCATAGAACATCTCCTTCTTCATCCTCGAGAACAGGTTCTCCATCTTTATTTCGGGAGATTGGTTAGAATCTCTCTTTTGAGTTTTCTTTTTATGAATCTTCTCGCCGTTTTCCGCAGAAGGACAAGGAAAGATTTTACCCCAGCCTTATTACAGATGCAGAAGATGATTTCATTGTTCTCATAATCTTAAAGAGCAAATCAGCAACTTGCCATAAAATATATCAAGTACTTTTCCATTAGAGAAATGACAATCCAATCAAAAATGTCTGTTTTGAAACTTTTATGATTTTTAAATGCAGCGATTGATGGTGAGATTATTTGATTCTTGATATTAGGTCGGTACACCGATATAATATAAGTATGACATTTTTAGATCTGTTGGCTAATAAAAAAACTACAATTTATTCGCTATCTCGTAAAAGCGGAATTCCCAAAACCACTTTAACTGATATTGCCTCTGGAAAAACAGATATTTTAGAATGTTCTGGCAGGACATTACTGACAATATCAAAAAGTTTAGAGATATCGATTGAAGAATTACTTTCTTTAGAAAAAGAGGAGTCTAAAACTTTACTGCCAACATTTTTATATGATGCCATTTCAGAATATAGAAAATCCATTCGCAAAGACAGCACTTTAATCGATTGTTATAGTGACCAATTAAATAGTTCTATTAATGTTGCCGAAGTAGAGCATCTTATCTCAAAAGAGCAAGGCGATCGACTGAGATCAAGATATTTTGGAGGTAAAAAATATTAAAATGCGCAAGAAAAAATATTGGATTCTACATTTACAAAATTGAGATAAAGATTAGTTAGGAAAAATCAGAGACGCTAAATTAGAAGTTGCCTCCAAAATACATTATAAAAATTTGCCTAGAACGGGTTAAGAAGGCCACATAAGCCCAAAGATTGCGCTCGTGATCGTCTTTCCGGGTGTCGATCGACCACTTTTCGAAACGGAGCCAACATATGTGGATCAAAAGGTGGAGTGTTTATGGGGACAGATCGCAAAAAACACGACACCCCGTGAAGCTCCTCCACGCCCTTTCTTGCCAATGGGCTGACATTTCAGAGGTGGCTCTCTCTTAAGTCCTATCATTTGGTTTTATCTTTATGATAAAAATATGATTGGTTACGAGGTGGCTAGCATGATTGATTACGCAAAGGCGATCAAGGAGTATCGAGAGCGAAAGTTCCTTACCCAGGTCCAGCTGGCCGATGTATTGGGAGTGAAGTTCGTCACTATTTCGCGGTTGGAAGGAAACCGGGCGTTTCGAGTCCAACATGCCCATGAAGAAGAGGATGTTCAGGGAAGCCGGCATGAAAATCGAATGAGCAGGAGGACCGCAAAGTGCAACTGAATTTTCCTGAAGAAAGCTACGAAAGGATTCTTTCCACATTGAGTGCTCTATGTTTTTTGGATGGAGCCACAGCTTGCCATTGCCGAAGAAGAGCATAGGGGAATGAGGGGGCTTACGGGACTTCAATGAACTTCTGGGACTTTTATAGTGAAAAATGGTGCTGTAAAAATGATATTTTTGAAGTCTTGATTTTTTCTTCATGAATTTTAATATAAAAGTCATTTTTTAGAATTTATTAGCTTATTTTGCGTGTGTTATGCAAATCATTGACATAAAATTGATAATAATGTATATTCAATAGCTAGCAATGGCTAGGAGGTAGAAAGAATGATTATTTCTTTTGAAGTCCGCAATTTTAAATCCATTAACGACCAAATTACAATCAGCTTTGTGGCTAATAACTACAATGACAGCACTCAATATGAACCCTATTTTTCTTTTGGCAAGCAGAACATACTAAAAGGGATAGGGCTATTCGGCGCGAACGCTTCTGGTAAATCGAATGTCTTAGAAGCAATGAATGCCTTTGCTCGGACAATAGTTCAAACGACTAATTTTTCCGAGCATCAGGAGAATACGGCTATCATCCCTTTTGCGTTTAATGAATCGAAAGAAGAGAAGCCAACAACCTTTGGTCTGAAATTCATTTTAAATGGTATCAAATACGAATATAGTATTTCTTTAACACGTCGAAAAATCATTGAAGAAAGCCTGTCTTTTTCTCCCAAGGGAAGAATCGTCTCTCTATTAAAGAAGAATGGGAGCGATCTGATCCTAAACGAAAGATATTTTGATCAGGATATCAATAAACTGATCAAAGAGAGAAACATTCCTAACAAGCCGATTGTCACTTTTGCAGCTCAATTCAATATCCGTTATCTAAGAGATGTTTATTCTTATGTGCACGATAAATTTACATTCACGAACGGACTCTATAATGCCTACGAACAAGGCATCGGAAACTTGATTGACAAAAGCTCGGAATACCAAAATTTTTTGGTTAGTCTTATGAAAGCCGCTGATTTGAGTATTGATGATGTCAACATCGTCAAAACTAAAAATCCTATTTCTGTTTTTCCAGTTTCAGAAAACCTTCAAAATACGATATATAAGGTATATACCACCCATACAGTGAAAGGGAAGTCTTATCCTTTTGGGCTGGAATCCGAGTCTTTGGGAACGCTTAAATTGATGGCCTTTTCTAGTAGTCTGTTTCACGCCTTAAAGAACGGAATGATCGTGGTTTTTGATGAATTTGGTTCTTCTCTGCATCCGGATTTGACAAAGTTTATGCTCTCGCTTTTCTTTGATTCGAATATTAACCAAAATCGTGCCCAAATTCTCTTTGCGACTCATGACACGCATCTTTTAAATGAGATGATTTTGAGAAGAGATGAAATTTATGTTGTCGAAAAAGACAAGCAATCAAAAGAGACAAAGGTTTATCCATTGTCAGACTTTTCAGTCCGAAAGACAGAAAACATCGAAAACGGCTTCTTAAATGGACGATATATCAATCCACCCGATATTGATAGTGGAGATCTTAAAATATGAGGCGATGTCAAAGAAAGCCAATTTACTATTTTTTCTCTGAAGGAAAAAAGAATCAAACGGAGAGAATATATTTTCGCAATTTCAACAATTCATTGAGCTATTCAATTAGACTGGTCAATAGTAATGAAACGGATCCTGAAGGGTTGCTTCTGTTTGCCAAAAAGTATCTAAAAAGAAATGCTGAATTGTCAGAAAGCATTGGAGATAGAGTCTTTATCATATGTGATATCGATAACGAAGAAAAAAGGCAAAGGATTATATCGAATGGTCTTATCGATAAAGCAAAGAAAAGTAAGATAACATTTGTTTTTTCAAATCCATGCTTTGAAATATGGTTCTTGAACCATTTTGTTTTTACTAAAAAAGAATACACTTCTCTCCAATTGCTAAATGACTTGAATAAGCATCTTAAAAAGTATCAAAAGAATGTTAATTATTTCGATGAATTAAAAACGAGAATGGACAAAGCGATAGAAAATTCGAAACGTCAGCTAGAAAATAAAGACATGTCAGTGCCTCCATGTCCTGGAACAAATGTATATAAAGTTGTTGAGCTACTATTACGGAGAAAATAGTTTTCGCACATTTATCTACTAACCTTATTTTGTTTTAAATTTATACATAATAGTCTGATTTTGAATCATCTCTTAAGTTTTAATAATAAAAAGCCAGACTTTTTCATATTGGATTTATTCGAAACACGGCAATTCTATTTCATGAAACTATAGTAAACTGAATTTTCACGAAATAGGAGCCTCGCCATGTGGGGATCCAATGCAATCATTATCTGAACCTATTGAAAAGGAAGACGGCCATAATAGTAGACAAGAAGTCGTTAACCGAGGCAGGAGCGGCAAGTTCGTGTTCAACTCAGGCTACAAGGTCAAGGCAGGGGAGCGAAGTCCCCGGCCTTTTTCGATTCAAAAGAGTTTGATTCTTTTATATTTTGATAAAGGCTATAATTTTGATGGATGGTGAGTTTCATGAAGAGTTTTTTGTCGTTCCTGGCAGCATTTGGCTCTTTGGTGGGGTGCGCTTTTGATTTGGGCTTTGAGCCGACAAGACTCTATAAATTTTCCGCATGGTTAAAATACAATGTCGACAATAATGTTTCGCAAGAAGAACTGGAGATTCAGCTGTTTACCAGTTATGAGAATTTGTGTTCTTATTTTGATGAATTTACATATCCGTATGGTGTATTGGAGCAAAGAGACAAGGCAGAGAACGATATCTTAAAACACGTGGATTTTGAACGGCCCAATCTACTTGGATATATGCAAGAAGAAGGAACGGGTTCGATCATTCATGCCGTGTCTGTAGAAGAAAACAATATTGCTATCTATTCTTATGTTGCAGAACTTGGGACCGACGATATGGCTTATAAATGACTTATTTTTGAGGTTGATAAGAAGTATGCACTATCGGACTTTATAATTGAAACCAAAGATATGACCGAAACGCAGGCGGATTATTTGCGAGATAGCTTTGCCGAAGAGTATTGGTTTTGACTAGAGGGATAATGAAATCGGCAAGCGTTACGGATATCTAACGGTTCTTGAAGATGCAGGAAAGAAGCAACATTCGCAAAGATTTCCAAGTGTCGTTTTATCTGCGGAAAGACAATGGAAGCCAATAGCACTATTGAGAATAGGGCTCATCCAATAAGGGGATCATTTCGTTAGTAGGGGTGTCATTTTGTATCGATTCGATGGCATAAAGACATCGTCAAGGTCCTTCTTTGCGCAGTCATCATGCTTTTTATGCTCGAGGTCATGAATATGGGGGTTCCGGATGCTCGTGGTCCCGTTCTCATTCTTTCCTATGTTTTTGTCCTCGTTTCCGGGGTTATGGAAGGACTTCTCGGTTTCTTCCTCTGCAGGGACGGTCGGAAGAGTTTCTCTGTGTAAGGCCTTTCATATAATCCGTTACGAAAACATTACGAAAATATAAAATCGCCACAAATTAGCAAAAAACAATATATAAAATTGAATTTCAATGCCTTTTTTGATTTGTTTTGATAGGTGCGGTTTAATGTAAGCGTTTATAATTTTTCTCCTGCTTTTTCGTATGGGACTAGAATAGTCTCATTGAAAAAGGAGGAAGATTATGAAAAGAAAAAAAGTTTTCCAGATGGCCGTTCTGTCGACTGTTCTCGGCCTGGGATTGGCTGGATGCCAGAACAATTCCAGCTCTCCTGCACCGAGCAGCCCTCCGCCGAGCAGTACGACTCCTAGCAGCACGTCCCCGAGCAGCGAATCCCCATCGTCTGTCCAGCCTTCGACACCGGCGCCTGAGCCGACCAAGAATCTCACCCCTGACATGATTGAGGAGGCTGTCGAAGGCTATGCCATAGAGGCCTACCTGGTCAATACTTACGATATGCCGGGCGAGATGGACGATATGGTTTATGAACAATACATGGATGCCGAGGCCGACGAGGATTTCTATCATGTCAAATCCTATGTGGGGAGCTATGATGCCGAAAACGAAGAAGTCACCAAGGATGCGGTAGAACAGGATCAATATTATACGCATACCGAAGTTGGAGGCGTCACCTATGGTGCCTATGCCGCCATCGGAGCCAGCAATCATGTCGAGGCATCGCAGATACCGCTCCTCTGGGAAGAGTCATTCAGCAACTTCTTTGCCTATCTCACCCCCGACAATTTCGTCCGTGGCGACGAGGACTATCATTTCGATCTCGACCTCGAGACCGTTTCCGATGCCGTCAACAGCGCCATCATGAGCCAATGCTGCGGCGGGTGGGGATATCTCCTGGAAAGCTTCGAACTTGTCACCGACGGCTTCCACATCGTCGGCTTCAACGCCGTCTCCGCCTTCTACGAATCCTACGAAGGCGGCATGATCCAGACGGCGGAGTGCACCGTGACGAGGCTTGGGGAAGGGGCGTTTGTCCCGCTTGAACCCTATGAAGGCACGGAAGATTCCGCTTTCGAGGAGGCCATGGACGAACTTGCGAAAGGAAACTACCATGTCAACGAAAAGATCACGATGGACAACGGCGACGGGACATTCAGCGACATTTCGGAAGTCGACGTCGATGTCGCCGGCGGCATCCTGACCTATCAGCAGGGCGAGGACACCAGTGTCTATGTCGACAGGGACGGAAGTCTTCATGAAGTCACCGCCGTTCCGGATGACCAAGGGAATCCTCTTTTCTACAAGGACGGCTATTCCATCCCCGGCGGCGGAATCCCGAGCTTCGACATTTCCTCTATCTTCTTCGACAAGGGAGAGGACGGCGTTTATGTCTTCGATGCCGAAAGCTATCCCGATGTCTGGCCGGAGCTCTCCTCTTTCGATCCGATGAATGCCGAAAGCCTTCAGGTTGTGTCCGTCGAAATCGGCGAAGACGAGGTCGTCTTCAAGGCGACCGGATTCATCTATACCTATGCCATCACCTATTCCAAGATCGGAGAAGTGACGCCTCTCGATCTTGAAATCCCAGAGGATCTTGACTATCTGCGCATCAGCGATGCCTGGTCGATCGCCGATATCAAGGGTATCTTCGGACTTTCTGCCCTGAGTGACGAGAACGCTTCGGCCATCCTCGATCAGGTTCCGATCGATCTCTTCCACGGCAACCCGGGCATCTATACTTTCTCGGACAACACCGGAGCTTCCTTCCCGGCAATAGGATATGAGTTCGTTGCCGAAACGCAAGACGAGGCTCTCATGTGGGTGAACGGCGAATTCATTTCTTTTGTCGACACCATGTTGGCAGATGACGGCTACACCATGGATTACGATACTTTCGCCTACTACAAGGAGGTCACAATCGGAGAGGACGTCTACCGCATCGATGTCACCTATTCCATCGCCCTTTCCGAAAAAGAGAATACCTATATCGTCGCCTATATTCCGAATATCGCTCTCGTGAAATAGAAGAGACAGAAAGGAAAGACACAAGGCGATGGCGGAAAGCCGTCGCCTTTTTCCATCTGAAAATAGGTCGGTGGAAGACAGGATTTCGATTTTTTGCACTTTTGCCTTGTCAGGGCTTTCTTCTCCCGATATAACCTTGCCGAAGGAGGCAACAACATGCCGAACGAAAAGACATTTGAATTTGGAGACAAGGATGAATGGCGGGGGGGGGGCTTTCTAAGCTGAAATCCCTGGCTGACGAGGGGGATGCCTCAGCCATGCTTCTGTATGGGATTCTCGCCCATTCGGAGGCAAAGAACCGACAGGAGAGAGAGGAAAGCGACCGCTATCTCAAAATGGCGTTCGAACATCGGGAGGAACTGAGCGACAGCGAAAAATACTACCTTTCTTATGCCCATCTCATTTCGATGGAAGACTACATCAAGGATTTTCGTAAGGAATACGAAGAAGAATTCAATACGTCAAATGAAATAGATGATTTTTGGGAAGAACAAGAATTATGAAATAAAAAGACGCTCTTTTTTGAGACGAAGAGGATGGCTTTTGATTTCATCGTTGTGACACATTAAAAGACCTAAATGTTTTTCTTTCAAAAGGCGTGGGGATGCCTCATGAGAGGTGTCCGAGAAAGAGAAAGGGCCGGGCGATTTGCCCGACCCTTTTACGAAGCAAGGCGCCTATTGGCGTCTTCGTAGTCGATTCCGTCCTTGTCGAAGTGGGCCCCGATCTCGTTGCAGAGATTATTGATTTGCTCGTTTTCCTTGGAGGCCACCTTTCCGGCCATGGACATAAACATCAGGGCCATGCCGAGCTCCTGAAGCTTGTCCCGGTCAAGCTTTTCGACTTTGAGGGCCTTCATCGTCTCGATGGCTTCGTCACTGAATTTGTGCATGGCATTCCTCCCTTTTTCGCCATTATAGCAAAACGAAGGGGAAAAGAAAGAAAAAGGGGGGCGTGTCAAGGACAGTGTTTCGAATCTAGCTAGAAAAGAAGGATGAGACCGATTCCGGAAAGGAGAAGGAGCAAGCCGAGCGGTGCGAAACGGAGATAGTATCCGTATCCGAAGGGGACGCCGTTCTCCTTGCAGATGCGGATGAACATGAGAGAGGAAAGAGCACCGCACGGGGTGATGAGGGCGCAGACGTTGCTGGCGAGGATGCAGGCATAGACGTTGTCGAGGTTCGTCGTCTGTGCGGCATTGAGGATGTCTCCGAAGAGCAGGGACATCGGAACGTTGTTGACGAGATTGGCGCTGAGGGCGCTTGTCACGCCATAGGCGAACGTTTCCAGGGCTGGTGATTCGATTCGATTGAACAGCTCTCCGATCTGGGACAGGAGAGGCGTCTGGTTGAGGGCGGAGATGATGACGAACATGGAAGTCAAAAACGGGATGAACTCGTAGGGGAGAGATTTCAGCGGCTTGGTGACATAGAGTCGATCTTTCTTTTTCAGGAGACAATAGGCGATCGCGACCAAAAGGTCGAAGAGGGCGAAACCGAATGTGATGAGATACATCTCGACGGCGATGACGTTGCTCAAGATGAGAAGGATTGTCGTCCCGCCCAGGGCGATGAGACCGACGGCAAGAAGGAACCTGTCCTTAATCGGCTCTTTTTCGACGGCAGGATCGATCCGGCCCTTTAGCTGCTTGCGGAAGACCAGGAGCAGAAGGCCGTAGAGAAGGACCATCATCAGGAGGGAGACCGGAGTGAGCTTCTTGAAATAGTCGAAATAGCTGATGTCGAAGAAGGACCCGAGATAAAGATTTGAGACATTTGTCGTAAGGAAAGTAGTAGAAAGGGTGTTGAGAACGAAACATACCATGACAAGATAGGGGACGGGATTCGCCTTGCATGCTTTTGCAAAATAGATGATGATCGGCGTGACGATGATGATAATGTCGTTGTTCGTCAAGATGGTCAGTGTCGAAATGAGGAAGAAGAAGACAGTAAAGAGGACGAACTGGTTCCCTTTCCCGATCCTTCCGACCCGTGTCGCCAAGAAGCCGAAAAGCCCGACGGAATCAAGGAACTTGGAGATGAACGTAAGGGAAAGGAAAAGGACGATGATCTTCAGCGGGTTGGTGCTGTTGTTCTCAACGAAGAGGCGCAGGATGACCTCGTCGGTATCGATATGGGTGACGAGAATGAGAAGGGCGCCCAAGAGCGTGACGATCCAATAGGTATCGACTTTCTTGCCATAAAGCTTTAGCTGGGGAAAAAGAAAGAAGGACAGTGTCATCCCGACGATGGTCATAGAACTGATGATATATGTCGCGATCATTTTCGTGTCTCCGGTGGAAGTGTCGCATTCCAAATGGGATATGTTATTCCTTTCAGGAAACAATAGCAATAAAGGGATGAAAGAAAGCAAAAAATAACAAGAACGACAATTTGTCAAAACAAAATTTTGATGCGGAAAAAGACCGAAAAGGAGAAAGGCGAAAACTTTGAAAAATATATATTTTTCATTTTTTTGCCAAATGCAAAAACCCGTGTCAATATTGACACTGAAAAAGTACAAATCATTGAAAAATGACTTTTTCATTCAAAAAATTATTGTCCTAAACCCCTGTTTTCGAAACTGCCTCGTGTATAATCTAGTCAAGTAGCTGGAATCCGAGGCATTCATCGAGTTCTCTAGATAAAACCTCCACTGTAGAGCACTTTTGATAATGCCCGAATTTTGAGCCAAAGGTGGAGGTTTCTAAGTCAGAAAATCTTACGAAAGGAATAAAAGATTCATGAAAAAGTTGATTTCGATGTTCGGAATTCTCCTTCTTTCCGCGAGCTTTCTTGCCGGATGTGCCGAAAAGAGTTCTTCTTCTCATCCCCAATCTTCCTTGGGATTCCTCTTCTCCCGACTCCACAAACGATCCGGAACATGAAGAAGACTATGAACTGACTCTCGCCTGTCCTGCGGATATGGCCGAGCATGTCCGAATTGTCGCCGAATCCTATCTCGAGAGGGAAGGCTGGACAAAGGTGACCGTTGCCTTGGAAGCAATCGAAACGGGGGATGTCGTTTCTGCCGTTATGGACTGGTCAAGAGGGCCGGATATCTATGCCTTCTGCTCCGATTCGATGCTTGCTCTTTTGCAATCGGAGGCTTTGGATCCTCTTCCGCAATCTTCCGTCGCTTCTTTGAAGGAGAGTGTCTCGGATGCGGCGCTCCAGGCCGCGTTTGCCGATAGTGTCCCTGTCGCCTATCCCTACACTGGAGACAACGGCTACTTTCTCTACTATGACGCCTCCCTCTTCTCCGGAAAGGAAGAGAGTCTTTCGACGCTGGAGGGCATTCTCGATGTCTGCAAGGCGGCCGGACGGGAATTCTGCTATCCCTTGGGAGATCCCTTCTATTCCATGGCTTTTCTCCAGACGTTCGGCGCCGGATATGAAGTCCATCTCGACGAAGGACTGGCCGCTATCGAAGAAGTCGACTCGTCCTTTGCCTCGAAGGAGGGCCTTCTTGCGGCAAGGATGATGGCGGACTTGCTCCAAGACCCTGCCGTCTTGGCGACAACTTCTGTCGCCGCTCCCAGCGAGAACAACAACATCGGGGCGGTTGTGGACGGGACTTGGAGCTATCAGCGTTATGCCGATGCCGTCGGCGAGGAAAATCTCGGCGTCGCCCCGCTTCCGTGGGTCACAAGGGAAGGCGGGACAAAGCGGATAAGGTCCTATCTGGGATACAAGCTCTTCGGCGTCAATCCGCATCCTTCCGGAGAGGACAAGACACGGCTTTCTCTTCTTCATGGCCTCGCTGCCGCTCTTCTTTCCACGGAGGCCCAGGAAGAACGCCTTGAACGATTTAGCATGCCTCCTGTCGAGCAAGGAGTCCTGGAAGGAAAAGACATCGACGTCCCTTGGATCGAGGCGATCGTGGAACAGGCCGAGGCAGCCATTCCCCAGACGCTTGTCCCCGAATCGCTGTGGCAGGCTCCCCAACCGCTCTACGAGGCGCTTTCCTCCGGCGATAGCCTGACGGACGAGAGGCTTCTTGGCCTCCTCTCCGACATCGATTCTTTGCTTTCCGAATGAGTCTGCGGCGTGCAGAGGCTTCCACGGCTTCTGCACGCCTTTTCCAAGGTGGGCGAAAAGACGATGAAAGCGCTTTGTCAAACGGTTTTCCGAAAAGTTCCGATGTCAGGTGGAAAAGTTTCTTATGGTTTAAATATTATATTTCAGTATGTAAACAAGGAGAGTTTATCGTCATGAAAAAGAAAGCCCTGTTTATTCTTCCTCTCATCGCTTGTCTTGCCTCCTGCCAGACGGGTGCCTCTTCCTCGTCTTCCCTTCCCTCGTCTCAAGCGCCGTCATCCCAGACGCCTTCCTCCACTACCTCTTCTTCCTCCTCTTCCTCTTCTTCGACACCGGCGCCGGTTCCGGAAGTGCTGGATACGGCGGACAAGATCTTCGACTATCTGATCGCTGCCTCGAAAGGAAACTATACCTTCACGTCGACCTACCTCGAAAGGGAATACGTGAACATTTTCACGGAAAATTACTATTATTCTTCGATTTACTATCCCTATTCGGGATCTGTCCTCTTGGAGAACATCGACGCCGATTCGGATGATGAGAACGTCCTCTATGCCTATGAGATGGACGGCGAGGAGATCCTTCTTGGCAATCCTCAGACCATCCGGGGGGAACAGGGAGTGGAATATGCCACCGATATCAACAGCGTCTACAACACACTCTCCCTCTTGAACGAGACGGACTATTCCAGCGACCTGCTTTCGGAAAACGCCGACGGTTCCTTCGACCTGGAGAACGATTCCTCCGACCAGGCGAAAGTCACCTTCCTTGCGATCCTCGGCTATTCCATCGGCTACGACACATCCCTTCTTGGCTACGTCAAGGGAGCAACCCTGACCGGGCTTGAAAACGGCTCCCTGGAAATCCAGTTCAATGTCCTGCCCATCTACGAGAGCCAGATCGATTCTTCCGAGATGTATGGCGTCATCAGCGATGTCGGGACGTCGACCTATCTTCCTTTGGAGAACTTCATCGCCTCCGATCCTCTCGGCGGCGAGACCCTTCCCGATGCGGCGACCGGAAACCTGAAGAGGGCCTCCGGCTCCGTCACCACCGACGTGAAGGTGACCATGGTCGATCCCTTCAGCGGCGAGAAGATTTCCGAGCCTCTTGGAACCTTCCGGGTCGATTACGATGAGGACCATCTCTTCACTTCGATGACGCAGAACGGAATCTCGTCTTTGGACAACTACTATCGCGGCGAAGAGGAAGGCGGCATCGAGAAGAACGCCTACTCCCGAAAGATCACGGGCGCAAACGAACTCGTCCTCGTCGATGCCGGGGAAGGACTCGACAGCATCGCCGGAGACAGAGGGGCGAGCCAGGTTTCTGCGATCCAAGGCCAGACGCGTCTCAACGAAGACGGCAGCTATACCTATCACGGACTCGGCGCGGACGACTATCTTGTCTATCTCACCGGCCTTGCCATCGCGGATGCCTCCTACTTGACTTTCCATGTCTCCGACGGGGAGATCGAGAGCATCACGGCACGCTATGGCCAGTCCACCCTCGAGGGAATCGCCTATTATTTCGATATCGTCATCACCTTCGGCGAGGCGGAGGACTTCGTCGATCCTTCCCCCTATGTCGCCGAGGCCACTACCGGTGACAAAGCCATCCTCTCTCAGGCCTTCGAGAGATTCAACGAGGAGGATTCCTTCTGCTACACCTATTATGACCTCGCCGACAAAGAGGCCGACCCCTCGGGCTACGACAGGATGGAAGTCTATGTCTCCGAGGATGTCGTCCTGCAGGTCGATTACCATCAGGGGGCCGTCTTCTATCTGGGAAGCCGGAAGGTCGAAGAGGGAAAGCTCGTCGACTTCTCCCTCACGAAAAACAGCGACGGCACCTATGCTGCCGAGGCGACCTCCCCGGTGTATGAAGGCGAGCTTATGACGGACTATGCCATCACCCTCGATCCTCTTGTCCTCCAGCTTGTCGGATCCAACCGGAAGACCGCCATCCTCCGCCCCAACGTCCTCGAGGTCAGCGATTACATCGTCTCGACGAACAAGACGGAATACATGGATCCTTCCACCTTCTCCATGACGCTCGACGCTGCCGGAAACATCGCCTCCTATTCCTACGACTACAACATGTTCGGCCTTCTCACCGGGACCGAGCAGATCGATTTCGCCTATGGCGAGGAAGGCGAGATTCCTTCCGGAGTCCTCTCCGCCCTCGATTCGATGTCCTCCTGGACCGAGCCGACCGACTGGTCTAGCTGCACGAGCGTCTATAGCCTCTTAGTCACCCTTTTTGGCAAGGAGACGGCCGATTCCCTTCCCTATCTCTACTATTACGGCGTGTCGGAGGAACTGGTTGGCCTTGGCGTCGCCGGCAACGAGGAATATCCTTCCACCGTCGATGCGGCTGGCTTCAGCTCGGATGGATCGGGCGAGGACTTCATCGCCAAGTACACGGCCCTTCTCGAGAGCGAATATGCCGATGAATACGTCAAGGAGACCCTGGACGACGGCACTGTCCAATATGTCGGAGAGGAGGTCATCATCCAGCCCTATTGCAATCCCGGCGAGGAGGAGACGTCCTTTGGCATCCTCTTCACGGAAGTCCTCTGACGATGAAAGGCCGGTATCTCCTTCCCGTCGTCCTGACCCTGCTTTTCCCCGTCTCCTCGTGCCAAGGGACGACTTCCGGCTCTGAGGCCCCGTCGTCCTCAAAGCCGATAGTCTTCGTCGAAAAAAAGCTTTCCGTCAAAGCCTTTCCCAAGCTCGACTATGCCCAGTATGACAGGCTCGATCTTTCCGGACTCCAGATCCAGGGCGAGACGTATCACGACGGCGTGCTCATGGACGTTAAAGCTGTCGATAGCTACGAAGTGACTCTGGACGGCAAGATTGTCCAGGACGGCGAAAGGATAAGGGAATCCGGCGATGTCGTCCTCGAAGTGTCGGCGCCGGACTATCTTTCGACCTCCTTCACCCTGTCTGTCTCGTCGCGCTCCGATGTCCGGCAGTCTCTGGAAGTCACCTCTCTCCCTCGCCTGTCCTACAGGAAGGGAGAAAGCTTCGATCCTTCCGGGCTTGTCGTCATGCTCGAGACGATCTATTACGACGAAAACGGAAAACGCGTCTCCTCCTCTCAGGCGATAAGGGACTACACCCTCTCCATCGACGGGGAAGAAGCCGATTCCTTTGTCCTTGACGAAGAGAGAAGCTACCCCGTCCTCATCTCCTACGACGGGTATGTGAAGACGCTTTCGGCCTCCTTTTCCGTCTATGTCATGGAAGTCGATGCCGATTCGCCGCAGGCAGTTGTCGACGAGACGATCGTCTTGCCGGATGACAAGACGAAGATGAAAGTCCAGTTCGACGTCAAAGACGACGGTGATTCCTCGGACAAAGGCTATTATTCTCCCGATGAAGTCGAAATCGCGTTCGACATGGAAGACTATGGAAAGGCGAACTATTTCGATGAAGTGAAGATGCCTTCTGTCGGAAACACGCCTGTCCTCGTCGTCCCTGTCGTCTATCCCGGCTTTGAGACGGAGGCCGATGGCGAAAAGCTCTATCGCATCCGCAAGGCCTTCTTCGGCGACAGCGCCGACATGGAATTCGAGTCCCTCCATTCCTATTACTACAAGGCAAGCGGCGGGAAGCTCGACATCACCGGTCTTGTCACCGACTACTATGATCCCAAAAAGGAAGGGGACATAAACTCCGCCGCGGAGCTCAATAGCGCCGAGGCTCTCGGAAGTCTTGCCGAAAACGCCCTTTCCTGGGTGGAGAAGACCTATTCCGGGCAGGGGTTCGACATCAAGGACTACGACAGCGACAAAGACGGCGTTGTCGATGCGCTCTGGCTCATCTATGCCTATCCCGGGAAAGACAGCAGCCACCTCTACTCCTGGGCTCTTACCACCTCCACGGGGAAGAGAGGGACTCTCGAGGAACCGGCCGTCAACACCTTCGGCTTTGCCGGGACGGCCTTCTTGCAGGGGGAGAAGGGCGACAAGGAATGCGACGCCCACGTCCTCATCCACGAGACGGGGCACATGCTCGGATTGAACGACTATTATTCCTTCAATACCGCAAGCGGCTATGCGCCTCTTGGCGGGGCGGACATGATGGACCACAACGTCGGCGACCAGAATCCCTATTCCAAGATGCTTTTGGGCTGGACGAAGCCCTATGTCGTCACAGGCGACTGCACCATCGATCTTGCCTCTTCCCAGTCCACCGGATTCCCTTTGATCGTCTTTGCCGAGGATGGGAAGGACTATCCTGTCGTCGACGGAAAGCTTTCCTTCAACCCCTTCGACGAATATCTCGTCCTGGATCTCTATTCGCCTGTTGGCATGAACGCCGTTCCTTACCTCGACTATGACATCGCCATGCCGGAAGAAAAAGGCGGGAGGCTCTACCATGTCGACAACCGTCTTGGGATACTGGCTTTCGACGAGAGGGGAAACCCGGAGACATTGACTCTCCCGGAGGATCCCCTGGAGCCTTTGAAGGAAAGCCATTCCGGTGCGATCTATCGCGCTTTCTATAACACGGAGAAGGGAGACAATTCCGAGCAGTCCTATTTCGTCGGCGATCCTTCCTACAACCTCTTCGACGAGATACGATGGCTGTCCGCCGATCCTTCCGACTACGCCAGCTCGACCAACGTCCCGGACGGGGATTATCTCTTCCAGGAAGGGGATGCCTTCTCCCTGGACCGCTACCTCTCCCAGTTCAACATGCGGGGGATGGACAACGGAAAGGCGATGACGACGACCTTCGTCATCCAAAGCATCGATTGAGAAACAAGCCCGGGACAGCCCCGGGCTTTTAATGTCTTGACCCGGCCTTTCCCTCAAGCCACAGGGCCTTGAGCTTCCTGCGGTCGATCTTTCCGATGTCGGTCCGGGGAAGGGCATCCGCGAAGACGATCCTTTCGGGGACGGCATAGCGGATGAGGCGGTCTTTCAGGTAGGAGCGGAGACTCTTCTCAAGGCCGTCCTTCTTCGCCTTGGGGATGCAATAGAGGACCATGTAGGGATGCTTTCCGTCCTCGATGAAGACGCTGGCGCAGGAGAGAATGTCGGGATGGCTTTCGGCGACGGCCTCGATCTCGCTGGGGAACACGTTGTGGCCGGCGATCTTGTGGACGTCGCTGGCGCGGTTCTGGAAGAAGAGGAAGCCGTCCTTGTCGCGATAGCCGACATCGCCGGTGACGAGCCACTTGGTCCCGTCGGCATCGTAGTGGAAAGGCTGTTTCTCTTTCGGCGTGTTGAGATAGCCAAGGCAGACGGACGGGGACGAGATCATGATGATGCCCGTCTTGTCGCAGCCGAGATCCTTGTCGAGGTCCTTTTCGTCGGCGATGCGGAGCAAGACGCCATCGAGCGGCTTTCCGACCGAGCCGATGCGCCTGTCCTTCAGGGTGTTGACGAAGTTGACCGTGATGGTCTCGGTGAGGCCGTAGCCCTCAAGCAGCCTGTTGACGCTTCCGTATCGTTCCATCCGGGCATCGAACTGGGCGAAGAGACGCTTTTCGGGCTTGTCGGCGCCGATGAAGGTGGAGAGCAGGTTCTTCAGCTTTCTTCCCGAGAAACCGGGCGTGTTGAGCAGCTTGTCCGTCATGTAGGGGATGGCAAGGAGGACGTTGAGGCGGTTCTGCCGGATCTTGCGGACGATTTCCTTTCCCGAGTAGCCGATCATCAAGGCGGAGGCGGCCTCGTTGGCAAGGGGGGCATGGATTCCCATGGCCAGGCCGAAGCCGTGGAACATGGGGAGGACGCCGATCATGGCATGGCCGCGGCAGGGGTGGCAGAGGATCTTTTCGCTCTGGTCGGTGACGAAATTGACGCCGTGCTCGCTGCAGAGAACGGTCTTGCTTTTTCCTGTCGTGCCTCCGGAACGCAAAAGGATCGTCCCTTTGTCGGCATCCCGGTTTGTCTCGGGAAGCCTCTCCAGGGCGGGGATGGCAAAAAGATAGCGGGCGGGATCCACGTGCCGGAGATCCTTGCGGTAGAGGAACTTGAACCCGAGCTTGACGACCGGATTGAGATCCGGGCAGGCGCTGATGAAATAGGTCTTGGAGGAAAGGCCCTCGATGTCCCGGTAGGTCGGATAGAGGACGTCCAGGACGATGAAGAAGTCCGTCTTCGTCTCTTCCAGGGATTCCCGCAGGACTTCCTTGGGGAGAAGAGGATGGAGCAGGGACATTTTCGCTCCGATCTTGCTCAGGGCATAGAGGACGACGATGGCCTCCGGGACGTTGGGGGAGAGGAGAGAGACGACGTTTTCCTTTCTCACGCCCAGGCCATAGAGCCTGTCTGCCATCTCGTCGATGCGGGAAAGGAGCTTCCGGAAGGTTATCTTCCCTTCCCGGAAATAGAGGGCGACGACATCGGAGTCCCGATATTTCGCTATCGAGTTATAGAGGGTGTCGCTGTTCATAGGTGGAACCCCATGCTCGAAAGGACGAGATAGAGGACTACGATGATGACGGGCTGGTGCAGGAGATAGACCCAGATGGTATGGCCGCCGAGGAAAAGCAGGGGCTTGAAGGCTTTCTTCCCCAGGAAGGGCAGGCGGCTTTCTTTCTTTTCCGCATAGAGTCCCTTTCCGAAGGCGATCCCGATGAAGATGACGCCGAGATAGGGGAAGATCGGCCACCAGTCGACGCTGTTCCCGTAATAGCCCAGGGCCGAATAGAGGAAGGCGAGAGGATTGACCTCGAGCCACTCAAGGAGCGTGCCGCGGACATAACGGACGGGCCAGGCCGGTCCGACGAATCCCGATCGCAGGAGAAGGCCGAAAAGATAGACGAGGATTCCGATGCCGAGGCATAAAAGCGCCGGGACCTCGCGCTGGAAGGCTTTCCGGCAGAGGATCTCGATCAAGGAATAGCAAAGGATGGAGAAGCCCATGATATGGAGGATGCCCCATCCGATGAAGACGTTCGTGCCCAAAAGATCGGAGAGAAGGAAGGAGCCGAGGGAGAGAAGAAGGGACCAAAGGCAGAGGACCAACGCCCTTTTCAAATTGTTTCTTGAGAGGACGGTCGACACGCCGCAGGCGAAAAGGAACATGCCGGCGAAGAAGGGGACCAGGTAGTCGTGGATGATCTCGTTTGTCATGATGTCACTGCAGAAGAGGACGAGATGATGGAGAGAGGGATAGTCGACGACGACCTCGCGATAATTGGCGATGAGCTGCGGCAGGATGCTCATGTCGTAGCAGAGATGGAAAAGGACGACCAGGAAAAGGGGGAGGGCGCGGAGCAGGTCGACTTCGTAGATGCGCTTTTTCTTTCCTCCCGTCGTTTCCGGAAGGAACACGTTCTCGTTCCAGGCTGGCGTGTCTGTCATGGTGTTGATTATAGCACCCGCGGAGGGAACAGCGGTTGTAGGGAAAAGGAAAAAAGGAAGGGTCTTCTTTATTTGACGGTTCTATTTCTTACATTGGTCTTGAAAAGTCATCAAAACGAAGACTTGTCTTTAAAGACGGCATCGTTGACACAAACAGGGGAAGGGGCGTGACAACTTATCACATAGCGGATGACAGAAATAAGTTGTTTCTCAAAAAAGGACAAGGAGGTCCAAAGAAAACAAAGGCTTCAGAATTGCGATTTTATGTTGTATTGCCACATATAAGGAAATATAATTCTAGTAAGAATATTTGCGAAAGGCGGTAACAGACTTGGCCAGACTGTTTGATAGGATTCCGGGAGATCTCTTCTCCCCGCTGTCGAGAAAATACAAGGCGATCTATGCGTTCGCATTGGTCTGCCTCTATCGTTGCCTGAGATTGTACAAGACGGACATCAAGAGAAGCGACTATGTCTCTCTTTTGAAAGGACAGGGACAGGAGCTTCTCGACCTCTTTTCCGTGGAGATGGATCAGCTCGACGACAAGAGCGACGAGGAGAAGGTCGCCCCGGACAAGGGGGACGACGATCTCTCCGCCAAGATCAGCTATGTCGTCCGCAAGCTCTCGAGCTGCGGGTGGTTCATCCTGTCCAAGAATGCCAAGACGGGCGTGGAATACATCTACATCCCGGCCTATTCGATCCAGCTTTTGAAGCTGATCAACGATTTGACGACGGACGTCGGGACGTACCTGCCTCTCGTCCACCAGACCTATGCCGAGCTCAAGATGGAGGACGAGAAGGAGGACGATTATATGTATCGTTCCCTCCTCAATGCCCGTTCCAATGCCGATTCCATCGAAATGTCCGTCACCCTGCTCAAACAGCAGATCTGCGTCTTCGGCAATCGGCTCACCTCCGTCCTCGATCCCAACATCGCCTTGAAGCAGCACTTCGACGAATATCGCGTCTCCATTTCCGATAAGTACTACCACCCGATGAAGACGTTCGACTCCCTCGGCCTCTATTCCCAGCCGACGATCGCCATTCTCAACCGCTGGCTCAAGAGCGAGCGCATCATCACCTTGATGGTCCGGGAGGCGAAGAGCGAGCCGGTCAATCGGGACAAGGACGAGGCAGAGATCGCAAAGAGCATCATCAAGACCATCAACGAGATCGTGGACATCTTCTCCCGCCTGACGGCCTCCTTCAACGACATCGACAGGGCGAACGCCAACTATACCGAGGCTGTCCAGAAGAAAGTCAACTATCTTTCCGCCACGGACAAGACCGTCAAGGGAAAGATCGACCGCATCATCCTGGCGATGGCAAGCGAGATCAAGGGAAATCCTGCCCTTCGCTATGAGGAGCTTCCCGTCTGCGAGAAGGCCAGGAACACTCTCGGCCTCTATCGTCAAGGCTATCTCGACAGCCGTTCCCTCACCATGCCCTTCAAGAGGGGGACTATCGAAGAAGGCGAGCCCCTTCCCATGGACGAGGACTTCTATCCCGACGAGCAGTTCGCCCTGTTCAGCCAGACTCTGGACAGCGAGCTCAACCGCTTTTCCGACACGGCCATCCTGGAATTCATCGATTCGTTGATGGCGGGGAAGGACGAGATGACCACCTATGACATCCCGATACAGGACGCCGACCAGCTGGTATTGATGATCCTTGCCATCCTCAAGTGCAAGCTCAATCTCATCCCCTACCAGGCCGAGAAGGTCGAGGACAGGATCGACTACGCCGGCTATTACATGCCGCTATACAAATTCACGAGAAAGAAGAGAGCGAGGTAGAAAAATGTTCACTGAAGATTACGAAAAACTGACCCGGAGCGAGAGGACGCTCTTCTCCGAGGCGCTCAATGACCTGCTCTATCAATGCTTCATCGTCCGCAAGAGCTACGACAGGAAGAGCCGCATGTTCAAGGCGGATCCCGACTACCTTTTCATCGAGAGGCATTACTCCATGTTCGAGGATTATCTTTCCTATATGGACATGGACATCACCAAGTCCGACGAGGACGGCATCATCTTCGTCACTTCCGCCGCGGAGAAGAACCATCTGAGGATCGACACGGTGACGACCCTTATCGTCTATGCCCTGCGTTCCTACTATGAGGATGCGATTTCCAAGGCTCCCGAGGAGACCGAGGTCCTGATGACCTATGGCGCCCTCAACAGCCTTCTCCAGGAGACGGGCCTTTCCAATCTCACAAAGAGGCTTTCCTCCTCCACGATCGCCTCGTCCTTGAGGACTTTGGATTCCTACAACGTGGTCAGCCGCGCCAACGGGACCTATGGCGATCCTTCCTACAGCTTCTTCATCCTTCCCACGATCAAGTTCGTCATCTCCGCCGAGAAGATGAACGCCCTCTATGGTTTTTTGACCAAGCCCGAGCACGAGGAGGGCATCCTTGCCAATGCCTTCGATTCTTCCGTCGCTCCCAAGGAAGAGGAGAAGGAGGAAGAAGAGATGCCGAGGACGGGAGTGGACATCCCCGTCAGGGAGGATCTGTAAATGAAGAACCTGGTCAAGCTGAGACTCATCAACTGGCACTACTTCTCCAACACGACGACGGACATCAAGAACATCACCTTCCTGACCGGACCCAACGGCACCGGAAAGTCGACCATCATCGACGCGATGCAGATCCTCATCCTGGGATCGACGCGTCCGGACAATTTCAACAAGGCGGCAAACGAGAAAGGCCGCTCCGGCCGTTCCCTCCTCTCCTATCTCCGGGGACAGACCGGCGTCAGCGACAGCGGGGCGGTCATCAACCTGAGGCCGGGGAATTTCACCTCCTACATCGCCATGGAAATCTTCGACGACCAGGAGGAGAGGACGTTCACCATGGGCGTCGTCTTCGACGTCGACAGCGCCGACAACGTCGACAAGCACTATTTCTATCTGGATTCTCCCTTTCCGGAGAACGGCTTCTCCAATTCCGATGCGGAGAAGAACTCCAAGAAGGTCCGCCCTCTGATGTATCGCGAGCTTTCTTCTTGGGTGAGGCAGAACTACAAGGCCAACCACTTCCGTTTCTTCGATACCGACACGGATTACCAGAACTTCTCCAAGGAGGCCTTCGGAAACCTGCCCGACAAGTATTTCTCCCTCTTCAAGAAGGCGGTCTCCTTCGCCCCGATCAGCGACATCTCCTCCTTCATCACGGAATATATCTGCGACGTCGACAAGACCGTCGACATCGAACCGATGAAGAAGAACATCGAACAGTACAAGATCCTCGAGCTTGAGGCGAAGAACCTGAAGTCCAAGGTCGAGAGGCTCGAGAAGATCAAGGAGACATACGAATCCTACCGTTCCTACGAGAAGAGGCTGGACATGCTCACCTACGTCAACTCCCGGGTCCTCTACGAGGAGAGCCGGAAGAAGCTTGGCGCCCTTGAGGACAAGCTTTCCGCGGACAACCGCCGCCTCATCGCCATCTCCGACCAGCTGGCGCTTTACGATTCCCAGATCGAGGAGCTCCGGCAGGATCTCTCCTCCTATCAGGCCAAGAAGCTCCAGAGCAGCAGCTATTCTTTGACCGAGAAGCTCTCCATGAAGAAGGACAACATCACCAAGCAGATCGCCTCCATCCAGATGCAGGTCTCCTCGGTCATGACAAGGCTCACCCACTATGTCCACGACTATCGGGATGTCTGCCAGTCCTTCCTCACCTTCTATTCCCAGTTCGATTCCAAGAGGCTGGGCGAGAAGGTCGCTCCTTCCTTCGACGAGCTGACGGAGCTTCTGCGCGACATCGTGGGCGAATGCCAGTCCCTGCTTTCGGCGATCGACACCGACAGCGTCGACTTCTCCGCCGTCAAGGCCTTCCGCAACGACATGGAGCATCTGAGGAACCTTGCCATCCAGACCCGGTCCCTCCTCAACAACGAGTTCTACCAGATCTCCGCCGATCTCCAGTCCCTCCAGAGGGATCTCAGCCAGGTCAACTCCGGCCAGAAGCCCTTTGCCCAGCTCGGCCCCAACTACATGGCCATCAAGACCGCTTTGGAGACGGCCCTCAAGAGCCGCCATTCCGATAGCTACGTCCACATCTATTGCGACCTTGTCGACGTCAACGACCCGGAATGGACCATGGCATTGGAAGCCGTCCTTTTCTCCCAGAAGTTCAACTTCTTCGTCAATCCCAAGTACTATGAGGAGGCAAACCGCATCCTCAAGGAGCTGACGGCGACATACCGCTACTATCGCGTCTCCCTTGTCGACACGGAGAGGCTTCTTGCCGCCAACATCCGGGTCGACGACAATTCCGTCGCCGATCTCATCGACACGGAGGACGAGGGCGCCAGGGTCTATACGGACTATCTTCTCGGCCGCATCCGCAAGTGCAAGACGTTCGAGGAGGCAAGGCGCTCTGGCTCCGGCCTTCTTAGCGACTGCACCGGCTATCGCGGCTTTGCCACCTGGTATCTGAACAAGGAAAACGCCAGGGTATTCTTCCTCGGCACGAAGGTCTCGAGCGATACGAAGGCCCTCTCCGCCAAGGACTACCAGGAGATGAACCGCCGCTATTCCCTCTTCTCCGAGGCGCTCAACAAGATCCAGAACCTCCTCACCCTCTCTGTCATGTCGGAAGCGGAGCTGCAGACCTACCAGGCGGACATCGACAGGACCGGGGAGATCGCCGGACTGCAGGAGAGTCTGACCAATGTCGACAGCGAGATGCACGATGCCTCCTTGGGCGACATGAACGAGGTCCAGAAGAAGATCGACGCCATCCAGGCGGACATCGACACCATCGGGAAGGAGAGGGAAGATCTCCTCACCGAGAGAGGATCCCTCATCAACGAGACCAGCCGCCTCAATGCCGAGGAGATCCCCGTCGCCAGGAAGAACATGGAAGACTTCAAGAGGGAGATCTCCCGCTTCGACGAGAAGATCGTCAACGAGGAATACGATCCCTTCTTCAACAAGCTCATCGACGAGCAGCACATGTCCCTTCCCCAGATCCGCACCGAGGCAAGCCGCGAATACATCCAGGCCTCCAACAAGCAGAACTACGACAAGAGCAACCTGCTCCGTCTGCGTTCGGACTATTGCTCCGTCTATCACCTCAACTACGATACCGGGAACCTCGCCTCCAACGAGGAGTTCGACAAGGAGCTCGAGAACATCTCCAAGGTCATGCTCCCCGAATACGAGGAGAAGATCCAGCAGGCCCACGAGGCTTCCATCCGCGAGTTCAAGGACGATTTCGTCTACAAGCTCAGGACGAGCATCGAGACGGTCAACGCCCAGATCGACGAACTCAACCAGGCCCTCTCCGACAGCCATTTCGGAAGGGACACCTACCAGTTCAAGATCACGCCGAACAAGGACTACATCGAGTATTACAACATGATCATGGATCCGCTCCTTCTGAAGGCCGGCGATGCCGAGCAGCTCTTCATGGAGAAGTACAAGAGCACCATGGACGACCTTTTCACCCTCATCTCCTCCTCCACCTCCGCCAAGGCCGAGGAAAGGGAGCAGGTCTTCCAGAACGTGAAGACCTTCACCTCCTACACGACCTACATCCTCTTCGACCTTCTGGTCATCCGCGGCGACGGCGAAAGCAGCCAGACGATCTCTCTCGGCCGTTCGTTCAAGAGCCAGTCCGGCGGCGAGACCCAGACGCCTTTCTACATCGCCATCCTGGCCTCCTTCGCCTCCCTCTGCCGCGCCAACAACCCCAAGGACAACAACACCCTGCGCCTTGTCATCTTCGACGAGGCCTTCTCCAAGATGGACTCCGCCCGTATCCGCCGCTCCACCGATCTTCTCCGCCAGTTCGGCCTCCAGGCCATCCTCTCCACGCCGAGCGAGAAGCTGAGGGATCTCGTCTCCTATGTCGACCTCATCCTTGTCGCCATCCACGACGAGAGAAGGAAGCGCTCCGGATTGGACGTCTACCAGGAGAAGAACAAGGAGAAGACGGAACCTCTCCCTGTCCCAGAGACGCCTGTTCCGCCCTCCGAAAGCGTCTGACCATTTTCCAGGACAAGAAAAGCCGCCCTCCAAGGCGGCTTTTTGCATGCTTCTTCTTTGTCTTTATCCCTTGAGGCCCCGGGCTTGCCTGTCCATGTCCTCGACGACGATGTCGTAGATCTCGCCAAGGCTCGAGCAGTATTCCAGGACCTTCCAGGGCTCGTTGGTGTGGAAGTGGATCTTGATGAGGCTGTCGTCCCCGACGGCGAGGAGACAATCCCCCTTGAAGTGGGTGCGGAAGTAGTCGTTTATGGCGTTCTCGTCGAGGCCCTTGCCTTCGATGAGAAGCTGCGTGTCATAGCGGAATTCGATCATTTTGCTGTCCTCCGATCCTTCCCAGTATAGCACGTCGACGGGACGGGAATCAGAAAAAGAGGCTTCCGAAGAAACCGTCCAGGACGAAGCTGACGGCAGAAAGGAAAGTGTCCGTCCCGTCTTTTCTTTCCGGCTTCTCGTCATGGCATCCCGCAAGGGTCAATACGGCGACGTCTGAAGGACGCCTCGGCTCCATGGGGTGGAGAAAGAAGGAAAGAGGGGAGAGGAGAAATTGCCACAGGAGGAAGAGGCCGGTGAGGAAGAGAAGGGCGGAAGGGAGGAGGACGTAGCAACTTGTCCTTTCCGCAAAAAGGGAAAGTGTCTCCGGGAGGGAGAAGGCGAAAAGGAGGGCCGGTGCGACGACGATAGGAAGGAGGGCATAGCGGGAAAGGGGGCCTCCTCTCAAAGGGAAGAAGACGCCCGACGCGAAAAGAAGGCCGAAGAGATAGAAGACGGAGAAAAAGACAATGCCGATTTCGGGCAGAGAGGAGAAAGAGGGAAGGAAGAAGGCGAGAAGAAAGGCGAGGAAAAGGAAGGAGAGGGCGAGGAGCGCCTTCGTCCACAGACGTTCCCGCCTGTAGGACGGGACGGAACTCAACAGACGATAGACCTGAAGTTTCCAAGGAGAAATCATCCGTAGGCCTCCTTTGCTCCCATTATATCAGGAAAAGAAAAGCCTCCCGGTTGTATCGGAAGGCTTTCTCTCGAAAGGACTCGCTACTTTTCTTCTTTGCGGTATTCCTTCAGGATCTGTTCCTGAAGCTTGAAGGGGACTTCTTCATAATCTTCGAAGACGAGGTTGAAATAGGCCGAGCCCTTGCTCAGGGCCTTGAGCTCGTTTGCGTATTCCTGGATCTCCGCCTCCGGGACGATGGCGACGACATCGAGGTTTCCCGATCCGTTCTCGTCGGTGGAGAGGATTCGCGCCCTTCTCTTGCTCAGATCGGAAAGGACGGCGCCGAGATATTCGTTTTCGCAATCGACCGTGATCCTGTCGTAGGGCTCAAGAAGGATGGGGACACAGCTTTCGTAGGCGTTCCGGAAGGCGAGGATGGCGGCGTTCTTGAAGGCCATCTCGTTGGAATCGACCGAATGCTGCTTGCCGTCAAGGAGGGTCGCCTTGACATGGATGACCGGGGCGCCGATGAGGCCGCCGTTCTGGAGAGCCTCCAGGAATCCTTTCTCGACTGCCGGGAAGTATCCCTTGTCGATGTGGCCGCCGAAGACGGTGGACTCGAAGCCCGTCTTTTCGCTCGGCTCGAATCGCATCTGGACGACGCCATAGTAGCCGCTTCCGCCGGTCTGCTTGACGAAGCGCCCTTCCGCCTCGCCCGTCTTGGTGATGGTCTCGCGATAGGAGATGCGTATCTTCTCCAGGGAGAAATGGACGTCGTATTCGTCTCTCAGGCGGTCCAGGACATAGGTCATATGGGTCTTGGAGAGGGCACCCAGGAGAATCTGTCCTGTCGTTTCTTCTTTCCGCAAGGAAATGGTCGGATCCTCAAGCGACATCCTCGAGACGATGGGGAAGAGCTTGTCGGAATCCTTCTTGCTGTCGGGGACGATAGCGTTGAAGTAGGTCGGCGTCGGATAGTGGACTTCCTTGAAGCGGACGGGACGGTTTTTGTCGGAGAGCGTATAGGAGAGACGGATATCCTCGAGCCTGGTCACGGCGGCGATATCGCCGGCTCCGACTTCGGAGACGGGCGTAAGCTTGTCTCCGCAAATCGAGAAGAGATTGTTGAGTTGGTATTCCCTGCCATTATTGAGACAGACGAGGCTATCGCCGGAATGGAGGACGCCGGATTGGACCTTGAACACGGATACGAGCCCCTGATAGGCATTGTAGGTGTTTTTGAATACCATCAGCGATGTCGGCTCCTGGACGGCCGTCTTGATCTGGACGTCCTTTCCGTCCTTGTCGGTCGCCTCCAAAGGCTTGAGATCGCTGGGGGAAGGAAGATAGCTCACCAACATGTTGGTCAGAGTGTTGATGCCGATGTCCTTGGTGGCGGAGCCGACGATGATGGGATAGAGCTCGCCTTTGAGGACGCCTTCCCTCAATCCGGTCTTGATCTCCTCGTTGGTGAAAGGCTCACCCGAGAAGAAACGCTCCAGCATGGCGTCGTTGACGGTGGCGACTGCTTCGCAAAGCCTGTTGTGGAGGGCGAAGACGATCTCCTTCTTGTCGTCGTAGATGACGTCGTCCTCGCAGGTGACCCCATTGTATTTCCTGGCCTTGAGCTCGACGACGTTGACGAAGCCGTCGAAGTTTTCCTTCCTTCCGATGGGGTATGAGAAGGGGACGCACTTCTTTTCGTCCAGTTTCAGCTTGATTTCCTCGTAGAGGGCATTGAAGTCGACGTTTTCCTTGTCCATCTTGTTGAGGAAGAGGAACATGGGGACACCCCTCTTCTTCAAGAGACGGAAGGCCTTGACCGTACCCGTCTGGACGCCCTTGCTGGCATCGATGACGAGGATGGCCCCCTTGATGAGACGCGTGATTCCGATCGTCTCGAAGATGAAGTCGTCATTGCCCGGCAGGTCGAGGAGATTGATCTTCGTCCCGTCATGCTCGATGGGGATGACAGAAGAGGAGATGGAGACTTGGCGATCCTTTTCCATCGGGAGGCAGTCGGAGAGGGTGTTCTTCTTTTCGATGGTCCCCTTTTCTCGGATGAGACCGGCCTTGTAGGCGAGAGATTCGACGAGACTTGTCTTTCCGCTGCCTTGGTGGCCGACGACGGCGACATTGCGGATGTTTTCGGGATTGTGCATGTCTTTTCTCCTTTGGAAACGCTTACATCAAGTATACAATAAAGCCCGGCGCAGGAAAAGGAAAAGAGGCGAGAAATCGGGGAAATTCGCTTTTCAAGACAATGCAGGTGTTTTGCTGAAGGCGTTTACTTTTTCTTTACGATTTGACAAATCGCTGAATTGTTTTGTCAATTCAAGAATGAAAAGGCGGAAATTGGGCGTTTTTCACGATTTCGTCTTTCCTATACAATTTTTGTGTTTTATAATTACTAATGTTGAAAGCGTTTACAACAAGGAGGCTATCAATGAAAGCAGAGATGGTAGCAGTCATCCTGGCTGGAGGAAGGGGCACCCGTCTCCACTCCCTGACGGCCAAGATCGCGAAGCCTGCAGTGTTTTTCGGCGGGAAATACAGAATCATCGACTTCCCTCTCTCCAACTGCGCCAACTCCGGCATCTCCGCTGTCGGCGTTGCCACCCAGTACGAGTCCACGGCTTTGAACACCTACATCGGCACCGGCAGGAACTGGGGTCTCAACGGCACGGGCGCTCTCACGTCCATCCTGCCTCCGAGGGAAACCCCCGACGGAGCCAGCTGGTATCTGGGAACGGCTGACGCCATCTATCAGAACATCGACTGGCTGGACAAGACGCATTGCGAGTATGTCGTCATTCTCTCGGGGGACCATATTTATAAGATGGACTATTCCGAGATGCTCGCCTTCCACAAGAAGAATGCGGCGGATGTCACCATCGCCACCATTCGCGTCCCGATGAGCGAGGCGAGCCGCTTCGGCATCGTTCTCACCGACGAGGAGCACCGCATCACGGAGTTCCAGGAGAAGCCGAAGAACCCCAAGTCGGATCTCGCCTCCATGGGCATCTACATCTTCAATTATTCCTTGCTCCGGGAAAGCCTCATCGCCGACCATGCCCTGCCCAAATCGAGCCACGATTTCGGAAAGGACATCCTTCCTACCCTCTTGAAGGCCGGGAAGCGTCTCTTCGCCTATGCCTTCTCCGGCTATTGGAAGGACGTCGGAACGGTCCATTCGCTCTGGGAGGCCAACATGGATCTCCTCGATCCGGAATGCTCCCTCCGCCTCTATGCCAAGGACTTCAAGATCTTTTCCGCCGACACCTTCTCCAGGCCGCAACTGGTCAGCAAGACCGGAAGCGTCGATGACTGCATCGTCAACCAAGGGGCCGTCATCGAGGGAAAGTGCGTCCACTCCGTCATCTCCAACGAGGTCGTCGTCGAAAAGGGAGCGGTTGTCGAGGATTCGATGATCATGCCCGGTGCCGTCATCAAGAGCGGCGTCACCATCAAGAATGCGATCATCGGCTCTTCCGTCGTCGTCGATAAGGACAAGATCGGAACGCAGGACGATATCGTCCTCTACACGGAGGAAGACTAAAATGGCTGTCAAGGTATTAGGTCTGGTCGATTGCTTCAATAGCCCGGAATTCGGCCCGATGACCAAGCATAGGGCTATCGCTTCCACCTCTTTCCTTGGAAGATACGCCTTCATCGATTTCCAGCTTTCCAACTTCCTTAATTCCAACATTCCCTATATCGGCATCCTCTGCCAGAAGCACATCCGTTCCCTCTCCCGCCACGTCGGAAGCGGAAACTCCTGGATCAACAACACGAAGATCGGACAGTTCCAGATCCTTTACGATGAGCCCAACGTCTCCAATCCCGGATACAACACCGATGTCGCCGACCTCTTCGAGAACAAATGGTTCCTCAACGCCGTCAAGCCCGACTATGTCGTCATCGCCCCGCCCTACATGGTCTATCGTGCCGACTTCCAGGCCCTCCTCAATGACCACATCAATTCCGGATCGCGCATCTCGCTCCTCTACACCCATCAGAAGGGACTAAAGAAGAATTTCATCGGCGCCAAGAAGATCTACATCTCCGACAGGGGAAAGGTCACCCGTATTGAGATCAACCGGGGCGAGATGGACGAAGGCGATATCTCCATGGGAACCTTTATCATGGACTATCCGATGCTCGAAAGCCTTCTGGAATATGCCCAGGGGACCTCTTCCTTCTTCTCCATCTCCGACACGCTGAACCACATCTCCCCCTCCGTCCTCATCAAGGCCGTCCGCCACGAAGGCTATGTCCGCTCCTTCGATTCTCTGAGCAACTATCTCAAGTCCTCCCTCGAACTTCTCAACGAGGAGACCTATTCGACCCTCTTCAGCGAGGACTGGCCGATCTACACCAAGTCCTATGACACCGCCCCCGTCCTCTACAAGAAGGGCGGAAGCGCGACGAATTCCTATATCGCCAATGGTTCCATCATCGAAGGGACGGTCATCAACTCCATCCTCGGAAGAGGCGTCCGCGTCAAGAAGGGCGCCGTCTTGAAGAACGCCATCATCGGAAGCGATGCCTCTATTTCCGAGAACATCCATATCGAGAATGCCATCGTCGACAAGGAAGCCCAGGTCATCCACGTCAAGGAAGTCGTCGGAACGGCCGACAATCCGCTCTACATCGCCCAGGGGGACATCGTCTGATGAAAATCCTTCTGGTCACAAGCGAGGCCCTTCCCTACGTCAAGTCGGGAGGCCTGGCGGACTTCATCTTCTCCTTCGGAAAGGCGCTCAAGGACAAGGGCGTCGATGTTTCCGTCATCGTCCCTCTCTACAAGTCCATCCGCGACAAGCATCAGGAGGTCCTTTCCGACCTCTATGATACCTTCGACTTCAAGATGGGATGGCGGACCCAGGGTTGCGGCGTCTTCCACCATCGTATCGAGGACATCGACTACTACTTCACGGCCATGGACCGCTTCGACAGAGACGGCATGTACGGCTATGGCGACGACAATGAGCGCTTCGCCTGCTTCATGATGGCGGTCAACACCTTCATCACGCGGCACAACGAATACGATGTCGTCCACTGCAACGATTGGCAGACGGCCGTCCTTCCTTTGCTGCTCCGCTACAACAGCAAATCCATCAAGACAATTCTTACCATCCACAATCCGGCTTTCCAGGGCTGGGCGGGAAGAGACGACCTTGGCAACTTCTTCAATCTCAGCACGGATTGCTATGATTCCGGGCTCGTCCGCATGGGCGATTCCTTCAACTTTTTGAAGACCGGCATCATGACGGCCGACAAGATCTCCACCGTCAGCCGCACCCACTGCCAGGAGCTTCTCAACGACCATATCGGCTTCGGCGGCATCGGCGCCATCCTCGATTGGTGCCGCCACAACGATTTCGTCGGCATCGTCAACGGCCTGGACGTCGATATCTGGGATCCGGCCACCGACGACAAGCTCGCCAGGAACTACACCCTTTACGACTACAAGGTCGGAAAGAGGGCGAACAGGGAGAAGATCCTCAACGACCTTGGCATGTCCACCAATTTCCGCGGCGCCCTCTATTCCTGCATCACGCGTCTTTCCGGACAGAAGGGCATCGACAGGCTCATCTCTTGCATGCCGGAGCTGAGGAAGTCCGATTCCCGGCTGATCATCATCGGGACGGGCGACATGGAGAACGAGGTTCTCTACAACGCCCTGAAGTATCCCGAGGTCTACCACGTCAAGCGCTACGACGAGAATCTCGCCCACCTTCTCTATGCCGCCAGCGACTACTTCCTCATGCCCTCCTATTTCGAGCCCTGCGGAACCAGCCAGATGATCTCCATGCGCTATGGCACGGTTCCCATCGTCAGCAACGTCGGCGGCCTCAACGACACGGTCAAAGACATCAATCTCGGCTATGAGGCGACGGGATTCGTCTTCAACAACAACGATCCGACCGCCTACATGAACTGCTTCATCGCCTCTTCCCGCTACTTCTACGAGCCCGGACTCGACAGGCTCATCCAGGAGGGCATGAAGGGCGACTATTCCTGGGCCAGATCCGCCGAGGAGTACCTGAAGCTCTACGATTCCATCACCTGGAAGTAGTCTTCAAAAATCCTGTTTACTTTCTCGCCGCAAGAAAGTATAATGTCTGTTGCTGTTTTGTCTAGACAACAAGTAGAAACGGAGGATAAGACCATGGCAGTACCTTTCAGAAGAACGGGAGTGACCAAGAAGCGCATCAGAAGAGGACATATCGGTCTCACGGCCGTCAACACTGGCGTTTGCCCCAACTGCGGAGCTTCCGTCAGGCCTCATCACGTCTGCCCCAGCTGCGGCTATTACAAGGGCAGGAAGGTCATGGACGTCAAGTCCGACCAGGACTAACCTCCGAATATCCCAGAAGACAGGGGCTCGCCAGTCGAGCCCTTTTTCATCGAAAGGAAGGACAAAATGACCTATCTCGAAAGGATAACCTATCTCGAGGGACGTTTCCTAGAGGTGTTCCAGTACGCCCTCTACAACGCCTATCGCGTCGCCACCTTCTCTGACGGCGTGAAGGATCTTACGCCCCAGTCGGACACCGAGGAAAACGTCCAGGCCAAGGAAAGCCAGGCCAGGGCACATCTGATCGAAAGCCAGGGGAAAGGCTTCGACGCCATCGCTGAGGGTCTCTTCGGTCACGGACTCTCCTTCAAGGACGAGAAGGAGCTCAAGAGCCTGCTTCTCAAGCGGAACTATCTCGTCTCCTATTTCTTCGTCGACTGCGCAAGGGAGCTTGCCAAAGAGGATCCCAAGGTCTACGAGAACAAGATCGACGAGCTTCAGGAGTACGTCGATAGGGCGATCGCCCTCAACGGATCCCTCGCCAAGGCGTTTGACAAGATCCTCGACAGGGACTATCGCCATCGCGGGATGTGAAGAAGGGACGGACTTGTAACTTCCCTGAAGTGCCGCTGATTTATATGCCCTATGGATTGTGCTGGTTTCGCTTAATCCATGGGGCTTTTTGGGCTATAATCTTCTCAGGAGACATCTATGCCCGATTTTTCAGCTGAAGTGTTGGCCTTGAGACGGATCCTGGGCCAGAGGAAGACCTATCGCGAGACGATCTTCCGCATCATCGCCATGGAGAAGATCGCCCCTTCTTCCGTCAAGGAACTGAAGAGGAACGTCTTTGCTGTGCTTCGCCGTTATTTCTCTCTTTCCTTCGAGGTGGATTCTCTCTTCCCTTCCCTTCCAAAGGACGAAGACGAGAGGTATCTCGCCTTGGTGGCGCTCTATCAGCTCCGCTATCGGAAGGATGTCGAAAGGGAGCAGATCAAATCCTGTTATTATTCGACACACTTTGCGATGCGTCTTTCCGGGGATTGCGATGTTTCGTATTTCAAGATAGAACAGGCTTCCATGAAGCCTTTCGCCATACCGGAAGGCTTGAAGAAGAAGCCCTACACCTACAATTCCCTGGCTTTGGAGATACCGGATTTCCTCTTGCGGGATCTTGTCTTCTCCTATGGCCCGGAGAAGGCGAGGGAGATCGCCCTCTCCTTGCGGGAGATGCCCCATGCCACCTTGGTGGAAAACCGTTTCCTGTCCGATGGCGGGAGGATAGAAGGAGCAAGACGGATCGATACAGACAAAGGCAATATCTATCTTCTGGAGTCGGGTCGAGAGGAAAAGGAGATGGAGGCCATCAAGAAGGGCTACTTCCATCCGCTCGAACTAGTCAAGGCCATGGCTCTATCCTTACTTCCGGACTTCTTCGTGGAGATGGATTGCCTCCTTCTCAATCAGAGGCTTCCCTATCTCTCCTGTGCCCTTGCCTCACGCTACAAGGATCTTCCCGGCCTGCGCGTGACGCCTGTCTTTGAAAAGGAGGAGCGTTACCGTTCGGCCATCGACACCATCTGCGCTTTGAAGGCAAACGGCAAGGTCCATCCGCTTCTTTGCGAGAACGACCTTGTCAAGACATATTTCCCTTACGATTCGATGGATGTCGTTATCCAGCAAGGAAGCGACATCGGCATCGGAAAGATCGGGATGCGGCCGGACATCCTTCCCGATCTCACGGAGAAGGACGTGAGGGATTCCTGCTATCGCCAGACGCAGGAGCTTGTCGCCGCTTCCGGATTCGTCAGGAAGGATGGCTATCTTCTCTTCATCAATTCGGGATTGACGATGAACGAGACGCGGAACGTCCGGGAGTCCTTCCTATCTCTGAGAAAGAATTACGAGGTCGTTTCCGATTCTTATCTGCTTCCCGGGCGCTATCGGACCGAGGGAGGCTACTATTGTCTGTTCAGGAGGATAAAATGAAGAGCATCTATGGCTTCTCCTATCCGGAGCTCGAAGAGGAAATGCTCTCCTTGGGGCAGAGCAAGTTCCGTGCCAAGCAGATCTATGCCTGGCTCTACAAGAAAGACGTCACCTCTTTCGACGAGATGACGGACATCTCCAAGGCCTTCCGGGACGAACTGAAGTCCCGATATGACTTTTACGTCCCCGAATGCACCGTCCGTCAGGAATCCAAGGACGGGACGGTCAAAAGCCTCTTCCGCATGAAAGACGGGGAAGAGGTGGAAAGCGTCCTGATGCATTACGTCTATGGCTATGCTGTCTGTGTCTCTAGCCAGGTCGGCTGCAACATGGGCTGCGCCTTCTGTGCCTCCGGCCTCCTCAAGAGGAAGAGGAACCTCACCGCCGAGGAGATGCTCGGACAGGTCCTCTCCTATGACCGCTATCTGAAGGAAAAGGACGAGAACCTGAGGGTGAGCCACGTCGTCGTGATGGGGACGGGAGAACCCTTCGACAACTATGACAACGTCCTCTCCTTCGTCCGCAACGTCAATTCGCCTTTCGGCTTGGATATCGGCGCAAGGCACATCACCGTCTCCACCTGCGGCATCGTCCCAGGAATCCTCCGCTTCGGAAAGGAGGGGCTCCAGATCAACCTGGCGATATCCCTCCATGCCCCGGACGACGAGAGAAGGGACAGACTGATGCCGATCAACAAGGCATATCCGCTGGAGAAGCTCATTCCGGCCATCATCCAGTACTACAAGGATTCCGGCGGGAGGCGCTGCACCTTCGAGTATGTCATGATCAAGGACTTCAACGATTCCATCGCCGATGCGAAGAAGCTCTACAATCTCATCTATCCGACGCACGGGTTCGTCAACCTGATCCCACTCAATCCCGTCAAGGAGAAGGGCCTTCTTCGAAGCGACGACGAGAGGATAGACGCCTTCCATCGCTATCTTCTCTCCAAGGGGATCAAGTCGACGATACGAAAGGAATTCGGCAGCGACATCGATGCCGCCTGCGGACAACTGAGGGCAAAATATGCAAACAAGTGAGAAGAGAAGACGGTTCTCCTGCCTGAGCGACATCGGGACGGCCAGGAAGAACAACGAGGATGCGGCCTATGCCGCAAGTAGCCAGTTCGGCGCGCTTTTGATCGTCGCCGACGGCATGGGAGGCCATCGGAAGGGCGAGATGGCAAGCAAGATCGTCCTCGACGAGCTCTCCCAGGATTTCGCCTCCGCCCGGCACGCCTTCTCTCCCGACAGGGCGATGAAGTTCCTCAAGAAGGGACTGAAGAAGGCGAACAAGAGGATCTACAAGCTTTCCCTCTCGGGGAACGACTACAAGGAGATGGGGACGACAGCCGTCTGCGCCTTCATCACGCCGGAGAAGGCCTTGGTCTGCAACATCGGCGACAGCCGCTGCTATGCCTATTCCAAGAGGAACGGATTGATGCGGATCACGACCGATCAGACCTACGTGGAGCTTCTCTTCGAGACGGGCAAGATCACCAAGAGCGAGATGCGCACCCATCCCCAGAGGAATCTTCTCATCAATGCCATCGGCATCAATCCCGATCTCAACGAAATCCAGGAAAGGGTCGTCGAGAAGGAGGACTACGACATCCTCCTGCTCTGTTCCGACGGCCTCTACAATGCCGTCAGCGAGGACAGGATCGCCGAGATCCTCGCCTCGATGGAGGAGGCGCCTATCCTGGCAAAGAAGCTCATCGACGAGGCCTTGCTCAACAGGGGGACGGACAACATCGCCGTCTCTTTGTGGGAGAACTTCTGATGGACGAGTACGACAGGACAAACGAGATCGTCGACGACCGGTACAAGATCCTCTCGCAACTCGGCTCGGGGGGCATGGCCGTCGTCTACAGGGCGCACGATCTCATCACCGACAAGGACGTCGCCGTCAAGATGATGCGCAAGGAGACGGCTGCCGACAAGGCCAATCTCGCCCGTTTCGAAAGGGAGGCCAGAGCCGCGGCCAGTCTCAACCACCAGAACATCGTCAAGGTCCTCAACGTCGGGACGTATCGGGGACTGCCCTATATCGTCAACGAGTTCGTCAACGGTCAGACCCTCAAGGAGATCCTCGACGTCCGGGGAAAGTTCTCCTTCCTGGAAGCCTGCGACATCATGTACCAGCTCTGCTCCGCCGTCATGTACGCCCATCAGCACGGGGTCATCCACAGGGACATCAAGCCGCAGAACATCTATCTGACCAAGGACGGGACGATCAAGCTCGGCGACTTTGGCATCGCCATCTTCCAGAACGCCAGCCATGTCACCCAGAAGCAGATCGTCATCGGTTCCGTCCACTATCTCGCCCCGGAGGTCGGCCAGGGGAATCCTGCCACGGAAAGAAGCGACATCTATTCGATGGGCATCACCTTCTTCGAGCTCATCACCTCTCGTGTCCCCTTCGACAGCGCCAGCAATCTCACCGTCGCCGTGATGCACATCAAGGAGAAGTTCCCCTCCATCAAGAAATTCAATCCGAAGACGCCTCCCTGCATTGAACAAATCATTTATAAGTGTTGCGAAAAGGAACCGATGGACAGATACAACTCCGTCGGCGAATTGAGACGCGAGATCGAGAAGATTCTGAAGAACCCCTTTCTTCTTGAAAAGAAGGCGGGACTTCTCTATCGTCTCTTCCATCATAGCTCCCTTGTCGACTACGAGGAGAAGAAGGACATCAAAGCCAAGAAGAAGGCCTTGAGGAAGGCCGCCAAACAGGCCAGGAAGGACAAGGATGAGGGATAGGTATCTCGTCCTCTCGTCTTCCTCTTTGGGCTATTCCCTCCTCTCCGAGGACGGCAAAGACGTCCGGTTGAGCCGCAAGAGAGGGAAGGTCTCCTATCGGGAGATGGCGATCGTCACCGGCGATGTCGTCACACTCGACGGACAGGGTTTCATCGAGGCCGTCCTTCCTAGGCTTTCCTTTCTGCCGCGGCCAAGGCTTGCCAATGCCGAGGAAATCCTGGTCATCTGCTCTCTGAAGAAGCCGGATCTCTCCTTCTATCTTCTGGACAAGTTCCTCGCCCTCGTCAACCATTCCGGGATCCACGCCGGCATCGTCGTCACCAAGGCCGATCTGGCATCGGAGACGGAGAGAGAGGCATGCCGGAAGGCCTTGGCCTATTATGAGGGCCTTGGCTATCCCGTCTTCCTTCTTTCCGCCTTGGAGAGGGAGAGCCTGGACTTCCCGTCCCTTATTGATCATCTTGCGGGAAAGAAGGTCGCCTTCATGGGACAGACCGGCGTCGGCAAGTCGACCCTTCTCAACACCATCGACCCCACACTGAAGAGGAAGGTCGATGCCCTCTATCCCGAGGTGAACCGGGGCAGGCATACCACGAAGGAGACCGTCTTGATTCCCTTCGGGACATCTCTTCTCTACGACACGCCGGGATTCTCCGACTTCCGGCTCATGGACATGAACGAGGTCGAGCTTGCGACGTTCTTCCCGGGGTTCGAGAACCTTTCCAGGGACTGCCTGTTCAAGGATTGCCTCCACTTGCCCTCCTCGAAAGGGTGCGCGATCGTCAAAGCGGTGTCGGAGGGAAGACTTCCCGAGGAAGGATATCGGGATTACCTCAAGATAAACGAGGAAGTGAAGGAGGAAAGCCGATGGAAAAAGAAGAAAGGATAAGGCCGAGTCTTCTGGGCGCGGATTTCCTGCACCTGAAAAGGGAGATGGACATTCTCGTCCGTCTGGGCATCCGCTCTCTCCACTATGACGTCATGGACGGCAATTTTGTGCCGGACATCTCCTTCGGGGAGAAACTTTTCGTCCCCCTCTTTTCCCGCTACGGGAAGAAGATCGATTTCGACGTCCATCTCATGACGAAGGATACGCTTCGCCACGTCAGGCAGTTCTACGCCCTCGGGGCAAGAAACATCGCCATCCATTACGAGACGCTCGACGAAGGCATGGACGGAATAAAAAGAGTCAAGGACGAGCTTCCGGGACTCTCTCTCTCCCTGGCCTTCTCGCCGGAGACGAAGACGAGCCTGGTCATGCCTTTCCATTCCCTTTTTGACGGCTTTCTGGTCATGTCCGTCGTTCCCGGGAAAGGCGGACAGAGCTTCATGCCGGAGGCGCTTGAGAAGATCGCGATGCTGGACTACTTCCGCAAGAGCAACGGCCTAACCTTCGACATCGCCGTCGACGGGGGCATCGATGCCTCGACCGGAAAGATGTGCATCGAGAAGGGGGCCGACCATCTCGTCTGCGGTTCCTCCTTCTTCAAGGCGGAGGACAAAGGGGCTTTCCTTTCCCTTTTCGCCGATGGTGATAGAATAGAGGAAGGAAGGTAAAGGAAAGATGCCATCTCTTCTCCCTTGGGCAAGCGGCCTTCTGATCGCCGCCTTCGCCCTCTTCATCGCCTATGTCGTCCTTCTCCTCTACGGGAACTCCCTTCTGGCCAAGGAGGAGAGGAACCGCCTGCGGAACTCCTTTCCCTATGAGTTCTACAAGGATTTCCCCATCCCCTATCGCGTCCTGGCCTATGCCGTCCTCGCCTTGGACATCTTCCTTCTCGCCCTGGGCTTCTGCTTCTTCTTCCTCTCCCTGGAGACCGGATATGCCTATGCCGTCATGCTGCTCTGGATCGTCTCTGCCGTCGCCCTCCTCTGCGGGAACGTCCTTCCCCTGAGCCGCTACAAGGCGCACATCATCGCCAATCTCTTCGCCTTCTTCTTCTTCGCCCTAGGCGCGATCCTCTTCTGCTTCTTCTCCGTCGTCCCCGGAGCCCTTCTTCTCCCCTCCAGGCTCTCCCTTCCCATCCTCGTCCTTGTCGGCGTCGTGGGATTCCTGGGCTTCTTCGCCCTTCTCAATCCGAAGCTGAAGGACTGGTACCGGCTGGACAGGACGGAGGAGAACGGCGCCACCTACTACGTCAAGCCGAAGGTGAACTACCTCGCCCTCTACGAATGGATATTCCTCGTCCTGATCAACCTCGTCGCCTTCCTCCTCTTCATCAACATCATCGTGACCGGGACGGTCGTCTATTGAGGACACAGGGCTCGCAAGGGCCCTTTTTCCATGAGAAAAGCCCCTCCTTTGAAGGGGCTTTCTTTTCTCGGGTTGGCTTAGGCGGCGACGGTCTCGGTCGCTGCCGGAGCGGCTTGGGCCTTCTTCGCCTCGGCCTTCTTGGCGTTCTTGCGAAGCGTCCTCATGGCCGCGGTGGAGATGCGGACGCGGGTCTTCTTGCCGTCGATGACGATGGTGGTGTTCTGCAGGTTGACGTTCCATCTCCTGCGGGTGTGTCTCATCGAGTGGGAGACATTGCTTCCAGACATCGGACCCTTGCCGGTGAGCGGGCACTTTCTAGACATCTCTCTATCCCTCCTTCAGATTATATGCTTGCGCCGTGAAAAAACGTGCTTATTGAAGATACCATAGATGGGAGGCTGTTTCAAGGATATTTTCACGCCGTCTTCTTCAGGGCATAGCCTTTCAGGGCCTTGGCGAAGCTGTCGATGTCCTCGTCGCCGGTGGCGGTGACATCGGTCGCGCCGATCCCGGAGTAGGGCAGGGTGACTGTTGCCCTGTCGGAAGAGCCATAGCCGTCGTTGTCGCTTTCGATGTCCAAGACGATCGAGGCGATGTCGCCTTGTCCGTCCAGCGTGATGGCGATCTCGTGGATTTCGGAGGTGGTGTAGTTCCTCGTGTTGGAATAGGTGTACAGGCCGGCCTCTGTCGGCGTGACGCTGACGGTGAAGAGATATTGGAAGATGTTGTCACAGACGGGGAAGAGACTCATCTTCAGAAGGTCGGAGAATCCGTCCTGGTTTTGCAGCGCGGCATCGGCATCCAGATCGAAGACATAGGTGTTCCCTTCCTTGGTGAAGAAGTCGGCGGAGAGATCTCCCGGGTTGAGATCGAACTTTGCCATCTTGTTGACGAAGCTTCCGGACGTTACTTCGAGTTTATCGCCGCTGAAATATCTCGGATCCCGTTCAAGGAAGTAGGAATACAGGGAGTAGGCATCTGTCGTCTCGTCCTGGATCCTGTTTGCGACCGCCGTGTAGGCGCCTTGGCTTGCCTCGACGTAGGCATCCGAGCCGTCGGTGGCTTCCGTCCGGTCGTAGGCTGCCACCTTGTTGGTGCAGAGGTAGATGTCGTTTTCGGCATCGACATAGTTCTTGTATGTCATCTCGCGCGTCTTCCCGTCGTAGGCGACCTGCTGGGTGTAGTTGCCTTCGAGATAGGCCTTTCCCAATTTCTCCAGGGCCAAGGACAGGGCGTGGTTTTCCTTGCCCTCGCTCGACTTGTCGTCGTAGAGGCCGGCAAGCTCCGGCTTGACGACGCTTTCGGGATAGGCGATGGTGACGTAGTTGACATATGTCCCTTCCAGTCTCGTGCCATAGGAGAGGAAGTCGATCGGAGCCTCGATCGTCGCCTGGTAGGGCAGGCCGTTCTGATCGACGGCGATGCTGATGGAAACGAAAATCGATCCGAGGTCGTCCTTGCCGAAGAGGGAGGAAAGCGGATTGCGGCTCACGTCGTCGTAGGCGATGGGGATGACGTCCATTTCGTAGGTGTCCCAATTGAATTCGTAGCGGTTTTCCGGATGTTCCTTCACGGTATTGTCCACGGAAAGGTACTTCGTGACGGCCTGCCCGGATTCGCTGTCGTAGTAAGTGATTTCGTCCAAAGGCGTCTCGGATACGTTGCTTGCCTCGATCTGCCCGATGGAGACATAGGAATTGATGGTGTAGTCCTCGATGTGGACGTTTCCGTCTTGATAGGTGGTCTTCGTCTTCTGGATCGGGAAAGTGTGCTCCGTGATGGCTAGGACGCTGGCCGTTTTTTCAAGCGAGACGTTGTTCCCGGCAAGGTCTTTGAGGCTTTCGACGATGCCCTCGCCGTCCGAAAGACTGGAAAGGATGACGGCTTTTCCGTTCTGGGATGGGCTGGACTCCTTTTCAGCGGCGGAACAGGCGGGAAGAAGGGAGGCGAGGGCAATGGCGGTAAGAGAAAGCGGGATGACGTAACTTCTTTTATCTCCTGAATACACTTAATTTATTGAACGTAAAGAGTCTTTTCAATCGTCAATGCGGAAAGGCTAATAAAGGAATAGAAATTTTGCTGTAAGCGTTTACACATTTTTCGCTGTTTGGCGCTCTTTTTCCGACAAAAAGAAGGAAAACGAGAGAGAATCGCTTACTTTTTTGACGTTGATGCGAGAAAGACCAAAGCGGGATGGAAGATGAGAGGAGGAAAAGGAGGGATTTCAGCAGGAATGCGCGGAAATCATGCACGAAACGAGCAAAACGAGCAAAAAGATGCTTGAAAGTCTCGAATGGCGATTTACACAACGGAATCCATTGCGTATAATGTGCGCGTTAAATAGGAGGTTTCGTCAATGGATGAGAACCAGAAGCTAAAAGCCAGCCAAGACCTCTCCGACCTGATTGCCAGAGTCAAGAAGGCCCAGAGGATCTATGCCACCTTCCCTCAGGAGAAGGTCGACGCCATTTTCAAGGCAGCCGCCATCGCCGCCAACAAGGAGCGTATCCCCCTGGCCAAGGAGGCCGTCGCCGAGACGGGGATGGGCGTCATCGAGGACAAGGTGACGAAGAACCATTTCGCCAGCGAGTACATCTATAACGCCTACAGGGACACCAAGACCTGCGGCGTCATCGAAGAGAACGAAGACATGGGCTATGAAAGGATCGCCGAGCCTCTTGGCGTCCTTGCCGGCATCGTTCCGACCACCAATCCTACCGCCACGGCCATCTTCAAGTCCCTCATCGCCCTCAAGACGAGAAACGGCATCATCTTCTCGCCTCATCCCAGAGCCAAGGGCTGCACCATCCATGCCGCCAAGGTCGTCTTGGATGCCGCCGTCAAGGCCGGTGCCCCGGAAGACATCATCGCCTGGATCGAGACGCCGTCCATCGAGCTTTCCAACCAGCTGATGAAGTCCTGCGATTGCATCCTTGCCACGGGTGGACCGGGCATGGTCACCGCCGCCTACTCCTCCGGAAAGCCGGCTATCGGTGTCGGCCCCGGAAATGCCCCGACCATCATCGACACCACTGCCGATATCAAGATGGCCGTTTCCTCCATCATCCATTCGAAGACCTTCGACAACGGCATGATCTGCGCTTCCGAGCAGTCCGTCATCGCCCTGAAGGACGTCTATGACGAGGTGAAGGCAGAGTTTGCCTACAGAGGCTGCTATTTCCTGACAAAGGACGAGCTCAACAAGGTCAGGAAGACTATCATCATCAACGGTGCCGTCAACGCCAAGATCGTCGGCCAGAAAGCCAGCACGATTGCCCGCATGGCCGGTGTCGAGGTTCCCGAAGAGACGAAGATCCTCATCGGCGAAGTCGAGAAGACCGACAAGAGCGAGGAATTCGCCCACGAGAAGCTTTCTCCTGTGCTTGCTATGTACAAGGCGGAAGATTTCGAGGATGCCCTCAAGAAGGCCGAGCAGCTTGTCGAGGATGGCGGATATGGCCACACGGCCGATCTCTATGCCGACGAGAGGCTTTCCAAGGATCATATCGATGAATTCGCGCTTCGCATGAAGGCCTGCCGTATCCTCATCAACACGCCTTCCGCTCTCGGCGGAATCGGCGACCTCTACAACTTCATGCTTCTTCCTTCCCTCACCCTCGGCTGCGGTTCCTGGGGCGGCAATTCCGTTTCCGAGAACGTCGGAATCAAGCAGCTTCTGAATGTGAAGACCGTCGCGAAAAGGAGAGAGAATATGCTTTGGTTCAGAACGCCCAGCAAGATCTTCTTCAAGCCTGGCTGCCTCAGCAAGGCCCTGGAAGAGCTTCATACCGTCTATGCTAGAAAGAGAGTCCTCATCGTCACCGATTCCTTCCTCGCCGAGAGCGGCTTCGCCAAGAAGCTGACGACCGTCCTCGATCGCTTCGGCATCCAGACCGAAGTCTTCTCCGATGTCGCCCCCGATCCGACATTGGCCTGCGCCGAGGAAGGCGCCGCCCTCTGCCGGTCTTTCAAGCCCGACTGCATCATCGCCCTCGGCGGCGGATCGCCGATGGATGCCGCCAAGATCATGTGGGTCCTCTATGAGCACCCCGAGGTGGACTTCTCCGACATGGCCATGGACTTCATGGACATCCGCAAGAGAATCGTCACCTTCCCGAAGCTCGGCCAGAAGGCCATGCTCGTCTGCGTCCCGACCACGGCCGGAACCGGCTCCGAGGTCACGCCGTTTGCCATCATCACCGACCAGAGGGATGGCACCAAGTACCCCATCACCGACTATGAGCTCCTTCCCAACATGGCCATCGTCGACAGCGACCTCATGCTCAACATCCCCAAGGGACTGACGAGAGCTTCCGGCATCGATGCCCTCACCCACTGCATGGAAGCGTATGCGTCCATGTATGCCACCTCCTTCACAGACGGCCTTGCCAAGGAAGGCATCAAGGAGATCTTCGAATATCTTCCCAGAGCCTACAAGAATCTCGGCGCCGATCCCGAGGCCAGGGAGCATATGGCCCATGCCGCCACGATCGCCGGTATCGCCTTCGCCAATGCCTTCCTAGGAATCGACCACTCCCTCGGACACAAGCTTGGCGCCTATCATCACCTGCCTCACGGCGTCTGCGTCTCCCTCATGCTCAATGAGGTCATGAAGTTCAACTCCGGCGAAGTCCCCACCAAGATGGGAACCTTCCCGCAGTACAAGTATCCTCATACTCTCCGTCGCTATGCCGAAATCGCCGAGATGCTCGGTATCAACGGCAAGACCGACGAGGAGAAGTTCCGCAAGCTCCTCGACAAGATCGTCGAGCTGAAGAAGGCCATCGAACTGCCTTTGACCATCAAGGAGGCCGGCGTCGACGAGGAGAAGTTCCTCGCCTCCCTCGAGGAGATGAGCGAAGCCGCCTTCAACGACCAGTGCACCGGGACGAACCCCAGATATCCCTTGATCGCCGAAATGAAGGATCTCTATTTGAGAGCCTATTACGGCGAGAAGGAATATAATAAGAAGTACGGTAAAAAGAACTAAAGGAGGCATTTATGGCCAAGAAGGAATTACCTGAATTGGGAGAGCTGATCTTCGCCCACCACAATAAGAAGATCTACCGCAAGGACGGCGTCATCACGAAGGTCTTCGACCATGCCTTCTATCCTGCCAGCACCGTCATCCGCGAAGCGATGAACCAGGAGTATGCCCGGGAGGAGGGCTTCCTCGCCCCCAAGGTCTATTCCGTCTTCCCCGCCGGAAAGGATTGGGCCATCTCCTCCGAGGAGATCGAGGGAAAGACCCTCGCCCAGCTCATCCACGACGATCCGAAGAACGAAAGGAAGTACATCCAGCTCCTCGTCAAGGTCCAGCTCGAGCTTCTCTCCCACCTCTCCTCCAACCTCAAGCTTCCCAAGCTCAAGGACAAGCTGAACAACTACATCTCCAACTCCGGCCTGGACGCCTCCACCCGCTATGATCTCCACGTCCGTCTGGAGAAGATGCCCAACCACTACAAGGTCTGCCATGGCGACCTCGCCCCGCACAACCTCATCGTCAAGGGCGACAAGGTCTACATCCTCGACTGGGCCCACTGCACTCGCGGAAACTCTTCCGCCGATGCGGCCATGACCTACCTCCTCTTCATGCTCGACGGGGACGAGAAGGGCGCCGAGATCTATCTCAAGGAGTTCTGCAAGAAGTCCGACATCGCCATCCAGTACGTCCAGCAGTGGATCTCCGTCGTCTCCGCCACCAAGCTCGTCACCACCACCGACGAGAAGCTCCGCGAAATGCTTCTTCGCAACATCAACGTTGTCGAATACTATTGATCTTTCGATCTTAAAAAGGCCGCTGGATTGCCAGCGGTCTTTTTTAGTCTTCGTTTTCAAGATAAATGTCTTGCAGCCGTCTTTGCTCCGCGTCCGAGAAGTGGAGCTTGTCTCGTCGGTAAGCGTCAAATCCGCCGTATTGTGTCTCGATCTCGTCCATGGCGGCTTTCAGCCAGTTTTCTTGGACGCCGGCGAGCATGACAGAAGAGGAGAGAAGAGGCTCTTCCACGCCGTATGAGAGAAGATGACGCCGTCTTTCGGCCATCTTGTCTTTGCAGGACAGGTTCGTCA
The DNA here is from genome assembly GCA_018714385.1 of Candidatus Enterosoma merdigallinarum. GTDB lineage: Bacteria > Bacillota_I > Bacilli_A > RFN20 > CAG-288 > Enterosoma > Enterosoma merdigallinarum. The sequence continues at coordinate 212,693 of DVNL01000002.1, forward strand.
GAAGATAGTCTTCGAGGATTGTTTCGTCCTCGACGCCAAGCGTCTTCAAAAGAAGATAGCAGGCGATTCCTGCCCTGTCCTTGCCGTCGGCGCAATGGAAGAGGACGGCGCCCTTCCCTTCGGCCTCCAAGACGAGATGGAGGAAGGAGGAATAGCCTTGCTGGCCCAAGGGAGTCGAGACGTAGCTTCGATAGCTTTTTTCCATCCCCTTTCTGGCATCGCCTTCTTTTGAGAGGCAATAGATGTAGTCGAAGAGGGTCAATAGCCTCTTCTCTTGGATGCCATATGTCTTGTGGGGCGGAGGAAGGATGCCCATGTTGTGGTCGTTTGTGATGGGCAGATTCACGATCTGGCAGCCTGGGATGGGGATTTCCGGCCTCGCCCTTCTTTCGTCCTCGTTCCGGAAATCGACATCGTAGAGGGCATGGTATTCCTTAAAGAGCGTCTCGACGTCCCTTTGAGTGATCCGATAAAGGCAGTCGGTGCGAATGAGAAGGCCTTTCCGCAATGTCCTTCCGTCCCGTGTCCTAATGCCGCCGAGATCCCGTGTGTTCAGGGTTCCTTCAAGAGGTATCGTTCTGTTTTCCATGGTTGAATTATAAGACAGGAAAGCAGGATTTCGAAGGCCGTCCCGAAAGAAAGGGGCTTCAAATGTGCCGGCGGATCTCTTCGGCGTGCGAGAGACTTCCTGCCATACCGATTTTGTCGACGAAATGCCTTTTTAGGACAAAAGGCCCCTTCTTTCTTGATAGCGCTTTCTCGTATTGCCAATTTAGTATAAAATCTTTAATTTGTTCAAAGGACTGAAAACGATTTGTGGTTCGCATAGGCATTCTCGAGGACGATATCCGCTCCGCTGCTTTGCTGAAGGAGAACATAGACCGTTTTTCTCAACAGGAAAAAGTCGATTTCTCCGTCGTGACTTTTCATGAAGCCAATGCCCTTTTGGAGGCCGGGGAGGCCTTCGACCTCCTTTTCATGGACATCGAAAGGCCCGGAATCGATGGCTTTGAGGAGGCAAGGCGGATACGGGAAAGAGACGACAAGGTCAGCATCATCTTCGTCACGAACATGGTCAGCTATGCCCCCAAAGGCTATTCCGTGAATGCCATGGACTTTATCGTCAAGCCGGAGACGAAGACAGGCGATGGCATCGATGGCGTCGGCGGAAGGCTTCCCTTCGGCGAAAGGCCGAATGCCTGCTGCTACACCGGAAAGGTGATCTCCGACACGTGGAGTCCCGACCTCATGACCCGTCGCGGCGAGCTGATGGGAGAAGAGAGTCTCTATTGCGGCTGCACGATGGTCTATAGCACGGGAGCCAATCTTCACAGGACACCATTTGGAGGAAGAAACTTCGAATATATCTCCGAGGACGGCAACTTTGCTTACTATGCGGCTTACTATGAAGTCGCTGGAATGAAGAGCAAAGGAGTCAATGCCGCTGTCAAACACTTTGTCGCCAACGACCAGGAATTCAAGCGTATGGGCGTCGCCACTTTCTTCAACGAGCAGGCCATGCGCGAGACCACGCTCCGTCCCTTCGAAGGCGGCATCCGGAAGGGGAAGACGCATGCCTTCATGCAGTCCTACAACCGTGTCGGCTGCACGTGGTCCTCGGCCAATTATGCTCTTTGCACCTCTCTTGTCCGTGAGGAATGGGGCTTCGAGGGGGCAGAGATCACCGACGCCGCTTCCACGATCGACTATGCCGGTCGCTTCCAGGCCAGCATCACCGCCGGAACGGACATCTACTGCATCGACAGCAAGGGCGAAAGCGGAAAGCAGCTTGTCGAGGCCATCAGCGAGAACGATGACGGCACTTTGCTTCTTGCCCTTCGCCGCGCTGTCAAGGCAAATCATTTTTCCGCGGTCAACAGCTGCGCCATCAACGGATTGAGCGTCCATTCCACGGTTCGCGAGATCATGCCGACCTGGCAATATCTGGCCATCGCCGGAATCATTCTCTTCGCAGTTGCCACGGCTACCTTCTTCACCCTCTTCGTCTTGAGCAAGCATTTCTGGACTTCCAAGGAAGACCGGGAAAAGGAGGTGACGGAATGAAAGATTGGTTTGTGCGCCTAGCCAAGATGCCGGTCCGCTTTTGGCTACAGGTCGCCGTCGTCATCCTCTCCATCATTCCCATCGCCTACATCTGCATGCGGATGTCTTCCTCACCGGAATATCCTCTCGCCTTGACGTTCGTCTTCCTTGCCATCGCATCCGAGGCCGTGCTCTTCGTCTTCCCCGAAAAGAAGTTTTCCGGCTATCTTGCCATCCTCTGCGTCATCTTCCTGGCTTTGGCGGCCTGCTACTTCCTCTGCGGAGGCGTCCTCTCCGTCGTGGACTACATCTACGGCATCAAGCTGTTCGGCGATGCTTCCCAGTTCTCCGCCATCCTCGGCTATGGCATCGTCATGGTGGTCAGCACCATCGTCGGTATCGTCTGTTGTTTCTTTGTCAAAGATTAAATAAAAGAAAAGGAGAAAAAGACAAATGAAAAAGATCAGATCGCTGTCGTTGTTCTTCGCCTGCCTCACGGGACTGTCCCTTTCCGGACTGACCTCCTGCGGCGGCGTTGAGAAGATCGAGGGAAGTGAAGGGCTGATCTACGAGCTCAGCGAGGACGGATCCTCCTACATCATGACCGATGCCTCCAAGTGCACCGTCAAGGATGTCGTCGTCGGAAACTGGCATGACGATCTTCCCGTCACTGGCATCGGCGACATGGCCTTCAAGTTCCAGGAAGGCCTCAATTCCGTCACGGTCGCCGAGGGCGTCACAAGCTATGGCGAGTGCTGGCTCGACAACGGGACCTGCACCAAGGTCACTCTTCCCAATGGCGTTGAGTCCATGGGCGTCGCTGCCTTCCTTATCTGCTTCGAGCTGAAGGAGCTTGTCATTGGCACGGGGCTGAAGACGATCGAAGTCGACACCTTCGAGAAGGTCAACGAGGACTTCACCATCTACTTCCGCGGTTCCGAGGAAGAATGGAACGATGTCGAAGTCGCTGACAGGGGCAACGACATCCTCGAGACCTGCAAGATGGTCTTCGACTACAAAGACTAAAAAGCAATCCCTCCTTGGTTGTGGGGCGGTCGAAAGGCCGCTCTTTTTTGTTTTGCTGTCGTCGAAGAAGTCGGACAGGAAAGGAGGTGTGTCTCATATTGGAATGTCGGATTCGACTTAAAATCACTTACGCAATGCCTTCCTTTATCGATGAAAACAACAGAAAAAACTCCTTGGAATGGCAGGAGGCTTTTCTTGCTTTCAGTTCAAACCGAAGTAGACGCCAAGAAAGATGACGATGCATATGGGGTCGATCCAGAGCATGTTGAGATAGGCCGAATTCATCGAATCGATGGCATAGGCGATGGAAAAGAAACCTTCGATCAGAATCAATGCGGCAAGGAGGAAGAAAAGGACGATATTGACCTTCTTCATCGTCAGATGGCGAAGGGCCTTGCCGATTTCCTTCTCCTCGAACGGGGAAGGCTCTTCTTTGGCTTCCTGGATCGCCTGGAGTCTTTCGATGGGAAGACCGGTCAGTTTCGCGATACGGCTCATCGGAGTCTTCATCCTAGAAAGCTTTTCGGACAGTTTCATGCTTTTCCTCCTTACATTTTCTCTATTGTATCACCAAAAAGAGGGCACGATTCGTTGGAGATAGAAAAACGACGGAAGGATAAAAGGACATCTAGGAAAACAGGAAAAAAGAGGCCGAAGCCTCTTTGGATTCGCTGTCTTGAAGATCAGTTCCCTTTGAACTTGTTCCTCAGCCAGGAGAAGACGCCTTGAGGCCTCTTTTCCTCGGCTTCGTCGAACTGCCGGATCAGATCCTTCTCTTCGGGCGTGAGGGACTTGGGGAAGACGACATTGACCTTCACGTACTGGTCCCCTGTCTTGCCGCTTGGAAGGGTGACACCCATGGAGGCCATCTTCAGGACTGTCGCGGGCTGGGTGCAGGAGGGGACGTTGAGATTGACCTCGCCCTTGACGGTCTTGACGGTGATCGTCGCTCCGAGAAGGGCATCGGCGAGGGAGACGTCGACCGTCGTGTAGATGTCGGCGCCCCTTCTTTCGAAAATCTGGCTCTTGCTGACCTGGATGACAAGGATCAGGTCGCCGTTGGGACCGCCGTTGACTCCGGCATCGCCCTTTCCGGCAACCCGTATCATGTCATTGTCGTCGACACCCTTGGGGATGTTGACGGTGATGGTCTCATTGACCCGGACACGACCTTGGCCATGGCAGTTCGGGCATTTGTTCTTGATCTTCTTTCCGGTGCCGCCGCAGTCGGGGCAGACACCTTCGGACTCCATCATGCCGAAGATGGTCTGGCGTCTTGTGCGGACACGGCCGGTGCCGCGGCAAGTCGGACAATTGACGATATCCTGCTGGGACTTGGCGCCTGTCCCATGACAATCCGGGCAGGTCTTGACGTAGTCGAGAGGGATGTCGACCTTCGCGCCGTTGACGGCCTGGTCGAAGGAGAGCTTGACGGTGACGCGCCTGTCGGCGCCTTTCCGGGGAACGTTGCTCCGTCTTGTCCCGCCTCTTCCGCCGCCGAAGAACTGACTGAAGATGTCGTTGATGTCGCCGAAGTCAGCCTCGGAGAATCCGCCTTGGAACCCATTGAAGCCGTTTTGGAATCCGTTGGCTCCGTTGTTGTCGAAGGCAGCATGGCCAAACTGGTCGTACTGCGCCCTCTTCTGCGGATCCTTGAGGACTTCATAGGCTTCGCTGACTTCCTTGAATTTTTCAGGAGCGTCGGGAGAATGGTTCAAGTCAGGATGATATTTCTTCGCAAGGGCCCTATAGGCGTGCTGAATCTGGTCCTGGGTGGCGTTCTTGTCGACACCGAGGACTTCGTAGTAGTCTCTTTTTTCTGCCACTTGGACACCTCCGTTCTACAAGAGGAAGCCCGGCTTTTCGGCCGGGCTTCTTCGATGGGGCTTAGTTGTTGCTTCCGTCATCCTTCTTTTCGGTGAAGGTCGCATCGACGACATGCGGATCCTTCTCGTCGGTTCCGCTCTGCTGGGCATTGCTTCCGGCGGTCTGGCTGGAGGCATCGGCCTGAGCCTGGGCGTTTGCCTGATAGACGGCGTTTGCGGCCTGCTGGAGCTCGGCGATCTTGCTGCGGACGGCATTGAGGTCGTTCTTGTCGAGGGCTTCCTTGATCTCGTTGCGGATCTTCAGGGCCTGCTCCTTGGTCTTGTCATCGATAGGATGCTCCTTGTCGTTGACCTGACGATCGATCGTGTCGATGAGTTGCTGGGCCTCGTTTCTCGTGTCGGCATCCTGCTTTCTCTTGTCGTCGGCTTCCTTGTTGGCCTCGGCTTCCTTGACCATACGGTCGATCTCTTCCTTGGAAAGGCCGGAGGAGTTGGAGATGGTGATGTGCTGTTCCTTGTTGGTGTCGAGATCCTTGGCGGAGACGGAGACGATGCCGTTGACATCGATGGAGAAAGTGACCTGGATCCTAGGCTCGCCTCTTCTAGCGGGACGGATTCCCTCGAGCTTGAAGCGGCCGAGGAACTTGTTGTCCGCGGCCATCGGACGTTCGCCTTGGAAGACCTGGATTTCGACGCCGGGCTGGTTGTCTTCGGCAGTGGAGAAGGTCTGGGCGCGGGTGACAGGGATGGTGGTGTTCCTGGGGATGAGAGGCGTCATGACGCCGCCGAGAGTCTCGATTCCGAGCGTCAGAGGCGTGACGTCGAGGAGGACGACATCGTTGATGTCGCCACGGATGACACCGCCCTGGATAGCGGCGCCGACGGAGACCGCCTCATCGGGGTTGACCGACTGGGCCGGCTTCTTGCCGTTGTTGAGACGGGTGACGAGATCGATGACGGCGGGCATTCTGGTGGATCCGCCGACGAGGATGATTTCGTTGAGGTCGCTGACAGAGAGCTTGGCATCGCTGAGGGCGGTGTTGAAGGGCTTGATGCAGCGGTCGATCAGATCCGCGGTCAGGTCCTGGAACTTGGCGCGGGTCAAAGTGGTCTCGAAGTTGACAGGGGCGCCATCCTTGAATCCGATGTAGGGAAGGGAGATGATGGTCTGGGTCTGGCTGGAGAGGTTGATTTTGGCTTTTTCGGCCTCGTCACGGAGTCTCTGGAGGGTCGGACGATCCTTCGGGTTGTTTTCGTCGATGTAGATGCCGCACTGACTGTTGATTTCTTGGCGGAGCCAATCCATGACGTGGTGGTCCCAGTCATCGCCGCCGAGGTTGGTGTCGCCGGAGGTGGAGAGGACCTCGAAGGTGCCGTCGCCGATGTCGAGGATAGAGACATCCAAGGTGCCGCCGCCGAGGTCGAAGACGAGGATCTTTCCGGACTTCTTGCTGTCCATGCCGTAGGCAAGGGCGGCAGCGGTCGGCTCGGAGATGACGCGGACGACATCCAGTCCGGCGATCGTGCCGGCGTTCTTGGTGGCCTGTCTCTGGTCGTCATTGAAGTAGGCGGGGCAGGTGATGACGGCCTTGGTGACCGTCTGGCCGAGATAGCTCTCGGCATAGCCCTTCATGAAGGAGAGGATCTTCGCCGAGATTTCCTCGGGAGTGAAGTCCTTGTTGATGCAATTGATATGGACGGTCTCGCGGGTTCCCATCTTTCTCTTGATGGAGTGGACGGTGTCAGGATTGGTCAAGAGCATTCTCTTGGCTGCATTTCCGACGATGACTTCGCCGTCCGCCTTGAAGGAGACGACGGAGGGGCAGGTGTTTGTGCCTTCGGGGGAAGGAATGACCTTGACGGTCTTGTCTTCCTGCATGTAGGAGACGACGGAGTTCGTCGTTCCCAGGTCGATACCGATGATAACTTCTTTAGCCATGATAAGTTTCCTCCTTTATGGAATCAGTTGTTTTTCTGTTCTTCTTCTTTTTCTTCCGTATTTTCGGATGCGCTCTCTTCTGCCTTCTCTTCTTTCTTTTCCACCTTGTGGGTGATGATGACACCGGCCGGGCGAAGGAGATGGTCATGCATCTTGTAGCCCTTCAGGAAGGTGTCGGCGACGAGGTTGTCCTCCTCTCCGTCGACGCTCGAGAAGGCGTTCATTTGATTGGGGTCGAAGACATCACCCTTTTTCGGATCGATGATCTGGACGTCCATCTGCGTCAGGGAACTGAGAAGCTTTCCGTGAATCATCTGGAAGCCTTCAAGATATTTTTTGATAGTCGGATCCGTGGGCTCGTTCTTCAGCGCCATGTCGAAGCTGTCCAGGACGGGGATGAATTCTTCGATGACGGATTGGCGGGCGTATTTCTTGAAGTCCGCCGTTTCTCTCTGGACTTCCTTTCTGGTGTTGGCCATGTCGGCGTAGGCGAGATAGTATTTGTTCTTCCAATCCTCGGCTTCCTTCTTGGCGTTGTGAAGGTCGACCTCGATGTTTTCCAGCCGGACCTTGAGACTGTGGATTTCCTCTTCCAGTTTCTTTTTTTCGGGATCTTCCGGCTTCTTTTCTTCTTCTTCGACCTTTTCTTTTTCTTCTTCCGCTTTCTTCTCTTCCGGCTCTTCGGCCTTGATGTCCGGGGCCTCTTCCTGCGGATTTTCCTTCTTTTCTTCTTCGCTCATTTCTTGGCTCCTTTCTTCTTGGCCTTCGTCGTTTTTCGGATGACCACGTTTTCCGGCGGACTGACCGGGACGAGGGCGTTTTCGTTCGTGCTTCTTCCGCTGAGGTACTTGTCGATCATGAAGACGACGTATTCCAGGGCGGAGAGGACCTTGCGGTAATCCATCCTCTTCGGTCCGACGACGGCGATCTTGTCCTTTCCGTTGACGGGCTTGGTGACGATGGCGAGGTCACCGTTGTTTTCGGATGTGAATCCCACGGAGACGTTTCCGAGGTCATCCTGCCTTGTCATGTCGTGCTGGAGCTTGCTTGGATCCTCCAGGGCATCGATGGCGGAGAGGAAGGCATCGGCATCGTCCGCGAATTCCGGAAGTGCGAGAAGGTTCTTCTTTCCGTAGACGGTGAACCGTTTCCTCGCGAAGCTTGTCAGGGCCTCCACGAAGGCTTTGACGATGACCTGTCCGCTCAGCCCGACCTGCTTGACGACGATCGGGAGGAGGGATTCGGCTTTCTCGCCGATCTCGGAGATCCGCGTGCCGGCAAGCCTCGAATTGAGCATGTCGACTGCCGCGCTTGCCGCCTGGAAGTTCAGACCGATGTTCTTCAGAACGAAGGTCTTCTTCTCGACGTAGCCGGAATCGGTGACGAAGATGCCCATCACTTGGTCTTCGTTGAGCTTGAGAAGCTGGACCGAGACGAGCCTTTCTTCGTCGGCGCGGGGGCCGAGGACGACCGTCGCCATCTGCGTCAGTTCGGAGAGCATCTGGCAGGACTTCGACATGATGTCTTCGACGGAGTGGGCCTTGTTTTCGATTGCCCTCTTGAACTCGCGCTGGAATTCCATGTCGACGGAGCTGAGCAGATTCTCTTCGTTGAGGTGATCGAGATAATATTGATAGCCTTTCGCGGAAGGGACGCGGCCGCTTGAGACATGGGTCTTTTCGATGAGCCCCTCTTTCTCGAGCTGGACCATCGTGTTGCGGATCGTGGCCGAAGAGCAGTCGAGATGGTAGTTCTTCAATATCGTCATCGAGCCGACAGGCTCGGCGGTCTTGACGAACTCCTCGACGATGCACTTCAGGATCATGTCCTTGCGTTTCAGATCCATCGGCAAACCTCCAAGTTTAGCACTCGTTCTTTCAAGTGCTATGCTTATTATAGACAATCGATTAGCAAATTCAAGATTTGAGTGCTAAAAATGAAAAAATATTAATTATGATACGCACGCGCAATCCTAATTGTTTCTATGCGATGAAAAAGCCGATCGATGACCGGCTTGATTCAGGCTTTCGTGGCGATGATAAGATGGATGTCGATCCCTTTTTCCCGGAATTTCCGCTCATATTCCGTCGGCGGAAGGAAATCCACCTTTTCGGAATAGAAGGGCGAGATCGTCTCCACCTTGAAGAGATCGCTCTGCCGGAAGTATTCCTTTGAATCTTCGTAGAGGCCAACATTGTCCGTCCGGAAGAAGACCTGTCCTCCCTTCTTCAGCAGGCGGTAGTACTCGTGAAGGAGAGGGATGGAAGACAGGCGCCGATGCTGCTGTCTTTTCTTCGGCCACGGATCGGGGAAGTTGATGTAGATCGCTTCGAATTGCTCGCAGCAAAGATAGGGGAGGAGTCTTTCAATAGGCGCATTGACAAGAAGGAAATTCTTTTGGGCCGCTTTGTGAGGCGAGAGCTTCTTGAGGGCGGTGGCAAAGGCGTTGTAGGCGACTTCCACACCGAGGATGCGGCTTTCCGGATGCAGGGCGGAGCAGCCGAGAAGGAATCCTCCCAGTCCGGAGCCGATCTCCAACCTGTCGAAAGACTTCAGGCTGTCCTCCTCGATATCCGCTAGCTGCAAGCCGATGTCGTTGTTTTCCTCGACGACCCGATTCGACCAGGAGCGATGGCGGAGTCTCATTTTTCCTCCTTCATCATCTTGACGAGGCTGTCCACGGCATGGGCATAGATCTGCATATTGTCGTAAAAGTCCGAAAGGGGGAAGAACTCGTCGTTTCCGTGCATCCGGTAGTCTCTGCCCGGGAATTGGGCGCCGAAAGCGACCGAATTGCGGCTTTCTCTGGCATAGGTGCCGCCGCCGATAGCCATGGGCTGGCTTTCTTTGTCCCCGGTCTCTTCCTGATAGGCGGACAGGAGGGTCTTGACAAAAGAGGAATTTTTATCCATCACGAAGCCGTCGGAACCGCCGAGACAGGTGATTCCTGCGCCGGTGTTGACAGCGACGTTTTCAATGACGTCATCCTTGAGAATGGTGGCCGGGAAGCGAAGATTGACATAGAGCTTCAATTGCGAGCCATCATAGACGACTTTTCCAACATTATAGGAAGTGCAATCGAAGTCATTGTCCTTGTACTCGCCACGGAAAGCTTCGCCCTTTCCAGAAATATATTGATCAAAGACGTCTCTTGCGCCCTTTTCATCATAAAGATATCCCAGGAACTTGAGCAGGTAGAGGGCGGCGTTCTTTCCGTTCCAAGGCATCGAGCCGTGATAAGGAATGCCGATGACCTTGACGACGTTTCCTTCGATGGAAAGCTGGATGTCCTTGTTTCTTTCGGCGAATCGCTTGGCAAGAATATTCGCCTCTTCGATGCGGGACTTGAGGACGCAGCTGGCCTTGTCGATGACGATGTTCAAGGCATCGCCCCAAGCGAAAGGCTCGACGTCGAGCTCTATGTTGTAGACTGCCTCGTAGGCATAGATGGACTTTTCGCCGTAGATGAGGGGGTAGTCGGCGTCGGGGGAGAAGCCATATGTCGGATAGCCTTTCTTGAGATCATGGAAATAGTGTTCCAGGCAGGCAGATCCTCTCTCCTCATCGCCGCCGAATATGACACGGGTGCGAATCCCGTCCAAACGTCCCTTGTCCAAAAGCGCCTTGATGGCGAAAAGGCAGGCCAATCCTGGCCCCTTGTCATCGGACGTCCCGCGTCCGTAGAGAACGTTTCCTTCCTGGGTGATGGCGAAGGGTTCATGCTTCCAGTCCTGTCGGCTCACAGGGACGACGTCGCAGTGGGCATAGATGTCCAAAGTCTTTTCGCCTTTCCCATAGGTCAGTTCGGTGGCATAACCGTCACAGCGGTCCACTTCGAAGCCCAGCGTTTTGCCGAGAGAAGCGACATAGGCCAATGCCTTGTCGACTCCTTCGCCGAAGGGCTTTTCCTTCGTCACAGTCGAGGGGTCGTTGACGGAGTCGATGGCGACGAGCTCCTTGTAGGCCTTGAAGGCTTCGTCCTTGTAGGGCTCGACGAGCTTTTTGTATTCCGTGTCCCGCATTGTCATGGGGGTTGCGTTTTCTTTCATGATGTCTCCTCCTGAAAGGCAGTTTTTGCTTGTATATTCTATATAAAGGCCGGAGCTTTCGCCATAGGCGCGCCCGGAAATCGGTTTCTTAGGCCCCGAAGGCCCTCTTTAGGCCGAGAAGCGGGATGTTGGCATCATATCTTCCGTATCGGGCAAGCCTTTCTCCTAGCAGAGGGTAATTGCCCCCGGTGAAGAGAACCGCCGCCTTTTCAAGGCCGGGCATCTTTTTGAAGGCATTGAGATAGCCTTCTACCAGGAAGGCGGAACCGTTGATGGCTCCCGATGAGACTGCTTCTTCCGTTTTGAGGGAAAGAAGGGGAGGATTTTCAAGAAGGGGAAGGGGTGGAATTCCTTCTGTCTGTGCAGACAAAGCCTTGGGAAATGCGGGGACCCCGGGAAGGATCACGCCGCCTAAAAAGACGTTTTCGGAATCGAGGGCGAGAATCTTTGTCGCCGTTCCGAAGTCGGCCAAGATCGTCGGACCGTCCTGGTAGAGGAGGTCGCAGAATAGGTCTTGCCCGAGGATATCGATGTTGGCGATGGCATAGCCCAGCCTTTCACAGGCTTTTGCCATGACCTCTTGGGTCAGTAAAAGAAAGGGGATTTTTCTTTCTGTCAGAAGGGATAGGACGAGAGAACTTGTTTTTTGACAGACCGAGGAAAGAAATGCCATGTCGACTTCTCCGCATTCCTGAAGGAAGGAATCAAGTCCTTTTTCGTCTGAGGGCAGGAATTTCCCACGGCATTTCTTGCCTCCTTCGACTAAAAGGAGATCTATCGTCGTGTTCCCGACGTCGAGAAACAATTGTCTTTTCATATCTTTATCATAGGCTAAAAATCAGGAAAAGACATAATGGATCGTCCCTTCGATGTCGGTCCTGCGGACAGGGATGTCAAGTTTTGCCAACGTCGCCAGAGTCTCTTGGGCGGGATGCCCGTAGCTGTTTTGTTCCCCGACGGAGATGATGGCGACCTCGGGGGATAGGGAGGAAAGGAAAGCTTCGGAAGAACTGGTGGCCGATCCATGATGGCCGATCCGGAGGATATCCGCACGCAGGTCGGGATGATCTTCCAAGATGCTCTCTTCGATCTCTTTTGGTGCATCGCCCATGATGAGTATCTTTTTTCCGGAAAGCGCGAAGGAATAGACACCGGATTGCCCGTTGGAGTCCATTCCATCTCCATAGCGGTTGAAATTCTGGATCTCCAGACCGATGATCGGCAGAGTATGATTGTCGGCCTCGAGAAAATCCTGGGCATCATAGACGGCATCGATGCAAAACGAATCTTTCAGGTCTTGGAGGGCCCCATAGTGATCCCAATCATAATGGGTGATGATGACGGCATCCAGGCGAGTAATCTTCAGGGAGTGCAGGAAAGGAATGAGGCAGTCGTTTGCGATGTCGTCTCTTTTGCTTCCTCCCGTGTCGATGAGAATATTACCACGTCCGTTGCGGACAAGCGTGCAATCTCCTTGATCGACATCGATGAAATAAAGGCTTTGGTGAGGACGAAAGTCCGGAAGGAAAGACGATGAAAGCAGAGTGACGGATGCAGCAAGGAAAGCCATGAAAGGCTTGCGCCTATGATATGCCCGGAACGTCAAGGCAAGGAAAAGAAGAAGGTAGAATGCGAAAAAGAGGGCAAAGGATAACTTGCCGGAAACAAAAACCGGCGAGACAGTATGAACTTTTTCGGCTGAAAAGAAGAGAAAACGCGAAAGGAGAGAGACGGCAAAGCCCATGTGGGGCAGAAGAAAGCAAGTGAAGGACAGCAAGAAGATGAGATGGCTCAAAGGCATGATGGCGAGTTGGAAAAAGGGACTGAGAAGAGAAAAAACATAGGTGCTGTCCAATCTCATCGGAAGGAAGAAAAGCGTCAAGATGATAAAGAACTGGAGATAATTCCATTTCCCCTCTCTTTTTGATGGAAAGAGGCGAAGCGTGAATAAAAAAGGAAAGGCGTAGTAGAACGCGGGGGACAGGATGCTGAAGGGCTCAAGCAGAAGCATGAATATGGCCACGAAGCTCAAAATAGCGAGAGAAGAAAAAGGCGTCTTTCTTTTTCCGTTGATCAGGTGAAAAAGTCTTGTCAGGAAAATTCTCCGAATCGCATAGCGGAAGGAGGAGAAGACGAGGAAAAGCGTCACGATAGAGAGATCCACCATCGGATATATCTTTTTGTTTTTCTTCCCGAGGATTTTGTTGGCCATGGCCAAAAGGAACGAGAGATGAAATCCGCCGAGAGCCATCGACGAGGTCAGTCCGAGGCTGTTCAGCACGGGATAGTGTTCCAAGTCGTAGAGCGATGCGCCGAAAAGCAAGGAATCTGCCAGAAGGCGACAGTCTTTATCCAGGTGTGAAAAGGCATACTCCTTGAGCGGGCGCAAGTCGAATGGAGAACGGAAGAGGAGCTCTTTCGAATCCGGGTCAAGCAGAAGATAGACTCCCTTCGTGTTGAGATAGGCCGCGAAGTCGAATTGCTGCTCGAAATGCGAGAAGCCGAATGGCCGTCCTTCTCCGATGATGCGAACGATTGAAAAGAGGGTCAGGTCGTATTCCGAATCGTAGAGGAGGTATCTTCCCTGCCAAGAAAGAAGGATGCAGTAGCTGTCTTTTCTCTCCACGACGAAGAAGAGGCCATTTATCGGCTCTGTCTGGCCCCTTGGCAAGAAAAAGGAAAGAAGGAGGCCGGCCAGAAGGAGGACGAATCCCCAGCAGAGGGTTTTCCACTGCCGTCTCGAAAGAAGGAATGCTGTCGGAAGGAGGATAAGAAAAAGGAGAAAGAGGGACATATATCCGGCCAAGAGGCCGATTGCGAGGAAAAGGAAGGCAAAGAAGGGCCCCATCAGCTAAGACAGATCTTGTTTTTGACCTTGTTGAAAGTCGCTTCGCCGATCCCCTTGACGTTGAGGAGGTCTTCCAGGACTTGGAAGAGGCCGTTTTCCTCTCGATAGGTGACGACGTTCGGAGCCTGCGAAGAATTGAACCCGACTTCCTTGAGTTCGGCCTCGCCGGCGATGTTTATGTTCACTTTCTCAATCGTCTCCTCGACGCAGATCGCCGGAAGTTCCGTCACAGGAGGAATATAGAAAGAGACGTAGGTGCCGATATAGATCGAAGGATTGTAGGCCTTCGAGTCGGCCTTTGAGGTGACCCCTCCGGCCATGGAGATGAGCGTTCCCAGGGTTTCCTCTGGAGAGATGGAATATTCTCCGGGATGGTTGATCTCGCCGAAAATGTCGACTTTTACTTCGTTCTCTCCAACGACTTCGCTTGTCGGCTGCCCGTTCAGCCCAGAATCTCCGGTCTGTGCGGTGGCACTTTGGACGACGGAGAAGGCGATGATGGTCACGACAGTCACGACAAGACCGATTAGTATGGTCTTCAGCATTTGAAAAAGCCTCCTTCACCCTTTTTTGGGATGAAAGGAGGCCATTGAACAGAAACAGATCGCCTCAGTTCTCTTCGATGTTCTCGATGACGAGAGAATAGGGGGTCTTCACCTGGACTTCGACCATGTCGCCGGCGCGGTGTCCGAGGACGGCGATGGCAACCGGGCAGGTGTTGGAGATCTTCCCGTTGAGAGGATCGGCTTCGGCGGATCCCACGATGGAAAAGGTCTCGACGGTTCCCTTCTCGATGTTCTTGACGGTGATCTTGCCACCACCGAGACGGCAGGTGTGGAGATCGCCGGCCTTGACGTCGCCATCATCGAGGACGATGCAGTGATCGAGAGTGTATTGAAGCTTGTTGATCTCGGTCTCGAGCTCTTGGACTCTCTCGCGTGCGGCATCGTAGTCGGCGTTTTCGCTCAGGTCGCCTTGCGAGCGTGCAAGATTGAGATCGCTCAAGGCACGGGGCTTCTCGACGTTGATGAGATGGTTCAGCTTCTTCTCGATATTTTCTTTTCCTTCTTTTGTCAGGACTTCCTTGTCGTTGTCAGCCATTTTCTTTACCTCACTAAAACAGAAGAATTATATCATAAACGTCTCGCTTTGACTTGGCTATCACAAAATATATAATAATTCACAGCAAGGCCCGGAACATCAGCGGGGAATGGAGAATGATATGGTCATCAAGAATCATTTTGTGAAGGGGACGGAAGTCTCCTCTCTTATCGACAGATCCGACAAACGATTTGTCTGCTGCAAAGTGGACGGACATGTTCAGGATCTGAACTATATCTTGCCTAGAGATATGGATGCCGAAATTGAATTCTTGGATTTGACGAATCCAGAAGCGACAAAGATTTATGAATCGTCACTGCGATTGCTTGTATACATTGCAATCAAGCGGATAGACGAAAAGTTGGATGTTCGCTTTTTCTACAATGTCTCCCGTTCCATCTTCTGTCGGGTCAATGGTCGAAAGAATATGCGGATCACTTCGCGCTTTGTCGAAGCGGTGCGGCGTGAGATGGAACGCCTCGTCTCGCAAGACCTTCCGATTCGTAAAAAGAGAATGTCGAAAGAAGAAGCCTTGGCTATCTATCGCAAAGAAGGATTGCATGACAAAATCGATGTGTTGAGATATCGGCCTGAAAATTTTGCTCACCTTTATGAAGTGAGCGTCGATGGCAAATCCTATCACGACTACCTCTATTCTCCCATGGTTCCTTCGACGGGCTATCTGAAAAAATATAATCTTCGCTTCTATCAACCAGGCTTTTTGATACAAGTTCCTCGTGCGGAATGCCAAGGGGAAATCCCGCCTTTCAGCGATGAGCTCCAATTTGCGATCACATTGGCCGGTGCCTCCCGCTGGGCGGAAAAGAACGACATCGACACGGTCAGCAATATCAATCGTTTCTTGAAGAAATATGGTGCCCTTGCCCTTATCAACGTCGGAGAGTCGCGCATCGCCAACATGCTTACAGACCTTGGACGGGATATCGCAAACAGCGACGATCCGATCCGAGTCATCTGCGTTGCCGGCCCCTCCAGCTCCGGAAAGACGTCGTTCGCCAACCGGCTCACTTTCGAATTGATGTCCCTCGGCCTTCGTCCCATCCGTATTTCCATAGACGATTTCTATATTCCCAAAAACGAACTTGGTTCCGAGGTGGATATCGAGTCTGTCGAGGCCATCGACATTCCCTATTTCTCGCAGGTGATCAATGGTCTGATTCAAGGAGAGAAAGTCCGCTTGCCGACCTATTCTTTCAAGGAAGGAATCCGCAGAATCGGCAAGGAGTTCTCGATCCAGTCGAATCAGCCGATCATCATCGAGGGCATACACGCCTTGAATGCCAGATTGACGGCGAACATTCCGGAACATCAGAAATATAAGATCTACATCGCCCCGCAGCCCCAGGTGAACATCGACAATCACACCCCCTTGAGCATGTCTGATCTGCGGCTCATCCGACGCATCAGCCGGGATGCACGGACTCGCGGCTCCGATGCCAAGGAGACGATCGCCATGTGGCCGAACGTCCGGAACGGGGAGTTTCGCTACATTTATCCGACGGAGGAGAACGCAGACTTCATCTTCGATTCCTTCCTTCCATACGAAACCTGCGCCATGCGGAACATCGTCCTGCCCCTTCTGGATGCCATAGCTCCCGAGGATGCCGAATACACAGTCGCCCAAAGGCTCAAGAGCATCGTCAAGTATTTCCTGCCCATCCCGTCGGACGACGTCCCGTGCAATTCCTTGCTTCGGGAGTTCATCGGCGGTTCATCCTTCAAGGACGCCAGATAAGAAAAGAGGCACGAAAAAAGCCGCCTGCTGAGGCAAGCGGCTTTTTCTTTACTCTTCAGTTCAACTATACCTCAAGGGTAGTGAGCTAAGAGCCTTCACTTGGTCGGTTAGTCGACGAAGTGGATGTTGTTGGCTCTGAGACCCTTTTCGGTCGTGGTCGGGTCATACTCGACCTGCTGGCCGACTTCGGCGGTCTTGAATCCATCCATCATAAGCTGAGAATAGTGGAAGAAATAGTCCTTGCCATCCTCGCCGGTGATGAATCCGTAGCCCTTCTCTTTGTCGAACTTCTTGACAGTACCCTTCATTGTCTAAACCCTTTCTTTGCAACGGTAAGGTTTCCGATGCGACAACAATATAGCACAAAGTCGATTTTCTATCATAGTAAAATTGATGTAAGCGGTTATCATCTCAAAAAAGCATCTTTGGGCGAGACTTTTCGTATTGAAAAAGAAAGGGCGAATGACAAAATCAGAGTCACGGACAGGACGACGAAAAGACCGACGAGATAGGGGAAGGGATCCCGCCCGTAGTGGCCGAGCATTCCGGAGAGGGCCGTCTGGATCGTTCCTTCCGCTATCCATGCCAGACCATAGGCCACAAGGAGGGAGACAAGACCGACGCTCAATCCCATCGTTCCGTAGAAAGAAAGTATTTCGCTTCGCCGATAGCCTAGCGACAGAAGGATGGCGATCCCTTTTCTGTCTTTGGAAAGGATCAGGTGAAGGGCAAGAGAAAGAAGGAAGGCGGCCGTCAAAAGGGAAAAGAGAGCAAAGCCGAGGAAGAGCCGCGAAAGGAATTCCAGAGTCTCGCCGATTTCCTCGGTCATGGAGAGCATGGGAAAGGAGCCTTTGTAGTTTCCGAAGCGAGCGATTTCCTTCTCATAATAAAGACTGTCCTGCTTTTCAAGATCGACTTCGATGACGGCCTGGTCGATGCGGAGCTCGTCTGGCGTGAGGGAAGCATGCTGGAAGGCATAGCACAAGGGGAAAAGGGAATCCTGGAAGATGGCGTTTTCTTCCGATTCGTAAATTCCGGAAATGATGAGGGAGCCTTCCGAGAAAATGTTTCGATACCCATCCCCGTGCGGGACGATCCGATCCAACATCAAGCAATGGAGCGATTCCCCAAGGCACGCAGAGGGATTTCCGAAGAGTCTTTCGGCAAGATGGGAGGACAGGGCAATCTCCCCGATGCCGGTCGGTGCCTTTCCGTGTCGTGGCCTCTTTCCGGCATTGTCGAGCGAAAAGAACCGGAGTCCGTCCTGCTCCATGGCGGAGAGCAGGTCTGCTTTGATCACGCCTTTCTCGACGGCGATGGAAGCGCCTTGGAAGGCACCGAGGTTTTCTTCGCTCAGGGAAGCCTGGTCCATGACGGCATTGAGCTTTTCTTTGTTCTTGCTGAAAAAGAAAGGCTTCTGGAAACCGGAGAGGAAACCCGAGGCGGTATAGGTGTAGACGGGCGAGGAAAAACAGAGGCTTTTGACGAGGCCTTCGTTGGCGGCGGCAAAAGCCTTGACTTCGCTCACAGAGATGCGTGGAAGATAGTCTCTGTAGACCTTGATTCGGTTGTGTGTCTTGGCATCAGAGTCCACATAGTAGGGCTTTTCTCTCAGAACGCATAAAGTGCAGTCATCGAAATCGTCGGCTTTCAGGAAGACGGAAAGAAAGTCGCCGCTTTTTCCCGGGATCAGTCTCAGGCCATAGCACTTCTCCAAGGTCCAAGGGGGCATGGAATCGTCCTTTTCACCTTCGGATACCTCTTGAAACTGCATCACCGAAGAGACGAAGTATTCCCCGAAGTCCGAATGCGGAGAGAGCAGATAGCATGATTCATCCTGCAGGATGTCCACGACAAGATAGGAATGCCGGAGATTATAGGACCATGCACCATGACTGGCTTGTATTTCAAGAGTCAGCCCTTCATACCATATACGACGTCGAATATCATCAAGCGTTTCTTCTGTCATACCATAAGGTGGCTCTTCAAAAAACAGCATCATATAAAGAGCTGTTAGGGATTCTTCGTCCAATGCCAAGATGACTTCCTCGTATCCTATTTCCCTTGTATCTACTGCTATATCCTTTTCCATTTTTGCCTCTTCTATCGTTTGAAACTGAAGAAAGGAATCCAAGGAAATTTCCGGAAGGACGACGTGCCTTCCGCGATAAGAGAGAGAAATCCTCTGATCATTCAGGAAAATGTCGTTGAGGGAGGTCACATAAAATGGTGAAACATCTAGGACGAACGACGGGAACTCGCGTTTTATCCTCAAAAGGTCGTTATATCCGACAAGTTCATAATTCGTCGATCCGATTGTGTCTTCCTTTAGGTCTACCACCAAGGCGTTCTCCTTCATGAAGGAGGTCAAGGTGGCGGAAAGGGCATCTTTGACTCCTCCGGAAAGAAGAAAGGAAAAGATGATGGAAAAAAGCGAGACGACGAGGCTTGCTATGGCGACAAAAAGGAAACGTCTTTTTGCCCAGAAAGAGGAAAGCAAGGAGGAGAGGAAGGGGAGACCCACGAAGGGACGTCTTTCGAATCCTTTTTTGTCTGCCCGTCCTTGGCTGGTAGGAGTCCGCAAGGTGGCTATTTTCCCGTCTTGAATGCGAAACAAGCCCGCGCTGCCGGGGATTTCGTCTTTTTCGTGCGTGATGACCAAAATGAGTCTCCTCCGGGCTTCCTTTTCAAGGAGAGACAGGATGGCTTTTCGCATCGGAGGATCCAAAGAAGCCATCGGTTCGTCCAAGAGCATTATCGGCGTCTCGCAAAGGAGAGCACGAACGAGGCTAATTCTTTTCTTCTCTCCGCCGGAAAGATCGCGGAAGCGGGAGGCGGAGCGATCCCTCAGTCCGATCTCCTCCAGACGCCTGAGGATTTTCTCTCGTCTTTCTATTGCCGTCATGTTTCCGATCGCCAAAGGCTTCGAAAGGTTTTCATAGATGCTTTCCTCTTCTCTCGCTTTGCCGTCCTGGAAGGCAAAACCGATGTTGCGGAAACGGAAGTCGGCACGTTCTGTCTCCGACAGCCCTTTGAGATCTATCCCGTCGACTTCGACCCGTCCTTCGTAATCGAAATCCATCGCACCCAAGATGGCCAGGAGCGTGCTTTTCCCGGAGCCGGACTTGCCGACGAGAAAGAAGAGGCCGGTATCCGGCAAAGTCAGCGAGACGTCTTGAAGGGTCGGCTCTTCATTTCCGGGATATTTCTTGCAAAGTCCGCTTATCGAAACCATCAGTCTTCGCCCTCCAGTTCCCTTTTGATGTCTCTTTCCGCGACTCGACGCATAGGAGGGATGGTGGCAAAAAAGGAAAAAAGAAAGGCGGCAAGAAGCACAAGAATCAATGAGCTGGGATTGAGAAGGCTCAAGAAAGGCGGGAAGGCATTCGCGGCAAGGACGGCGTTTGTCAAGAACGCAATCGAAAGCGAGAGGGAGACGACAAGAATGGTGACGAGAAGAAAATGGGAGAGGAGCATGCTGCAAGACAGGCGACGTCGGTTTTTCTTTTCGCCGGGATAGATGCGCGTCAAGGCGAAGAGCCGGATGTTTTCGTCATAGAGGGAATAGACGGAAAGATAGGCGTGCATGAATGCGGAGAGGAGAGTCATCGTCAGAAAGGCGAGAAGGACTTGCAGGAGAGAAAAGACGATCTCTTCCGTCGATTCCCGCACAGAAAGGGACTTCGAGGACAGTCGGATGTCTTCGCCGTAAAGCCTTTCTCCGCGCTTTACGATCTCCTGGGGATTGTCGCAAGAAAAGAGGACTTTGCCGCCCCGAAAGTCGTCTTGCCTGTCCGTTGTCTTTTCGAAAAGGTCCATCACGGACAAGGCTTTCTGGTATTCTTCCGATAAGTTTTCGAGGTAGATGCCGGAGAGATGGTCGGCGAGAAGAGAATAAGAAAAGTAGCATGTCGGCGAGTTAAATGCCGATTTTTCCTTGCCGATGCCGACGATCTCGAAGGTGTAGTTCAGTTTCAAGAGATCTTCCGCTTCCATTGTGGCGCTTCTGACGACGAGAGAATGCCGAAAAGAAAAGCTCTCGCCGATAGCCATGTCTTCTTTTAAATCAAAGGCGTCCAAGAAAGAGGAGTTGACGACGACTTCCCCCATTTTCCGCGCCGGCCTTCCTTTGGAAAGTTGCTCTTCCTTTTGTCTCAAAACAGGAAGAAAGGAAACGACATTCTCCTTCTCCCCGATTTCGATCGTGTTGCTTTCCGGGAGGAAATACGAGAGCGAAGGGTAGGTTTCTGTGATGCCAAGCTGCATGGCGACTTCTTCTTCCGGGACGGAGAACCGCTCCAGGGCGAGGTGTCCAGACTGAGCGATTGTCTGTCTTTGGGAGAGAGCTATCACTTCGCTGTCGTAATATTCCTCAAAGAGGCGATCCAAGGAGGAAGAGAGATTCATTGCCAGATCGATGCCAAGATAGAGAAAGGAGAGCGAGAGGGAAAGAAAAAGACCGGAGAGAAGGAAACGTGCCATTCGCTTTCTGAGAAAGGCGGTCGTCAGTCCGAATGCCGCCTTGAGGCCTAAAGGCCTTTCTTTTTTCGGCGGCTTTTCTGCCGGCTTCGCCTTTGTTTCAGAAGAACGGAGGCAGAGAAGGGAACCCTCCTTGAGGAGATACAGGCCGTCGGCGTATTTGCCGGCTCCCTTTTCGTCATGCGTGACGAGAAGGACCAGTCGGTTATCGGCGAGGGATTTCAGAAGGAGATATATTCCTTCCGAAGTCTTTTCGTCGAGTTGGCCTGTCGGTTCGTCGAGGATGAGGAAGGCGTCGTTTGCCATCAAGGCACGTGCAAGACTGACTCGCATCTTTTCTCCGCCGGAAAGTGTCTTGATGTCCTTCCGCTGGAAGCCGGGAAGGCCGACTTTGTCCAGACAATCTTGGGCACGGCGTTCGGCCTTATCTCGGCTTTCTCCTCGAAGCATGGCGGGGAGAAGAACGTTTTCCATGACATCCAAGTAATCCAGAAGAAGCGGTGACTGAAAGACGAGAGACGGCCTTTCCCCTTTGTTCAGCGAGACGAGGCCCTCTGTCGGATTCAGCGTCTTGGCACAAAGAGAAAGGAGGGTCGTTTTTCCGGAGCCGGACCGGCCGAGGATGACGAAAAGCCCGGTGTCCGGAAACGAAAGGCTGAGATGGGAAAAGATCCTTCTTTCGCCATAGCAGAACCCGACGTCTTTCAAAGTCAGAGTGGCCATTGATATTCCTCACTCTTTCTTTGGAATAAAGGGGAAAAAAGAAAAGGAGAGGCATTCCGCCTCTCCGCAAACGAAACTTCATTTTAGTTCGAATTTTAAATTTTATTCAAAAATGTTTCTTTATTCTTTTCCATATCTAGCAATATAGAATTCAAAATAAGACAGTAAGACGTCAAGACTCCGACTCCTCCTGGGACAGGGGTATAGGCGAAAAGCTCTCCTTCTTCCGGGACAAAGCCGAGATCGCCCGTGCCGTCTTGATAGCCGCAATCGATGACAACTTGTCCGGGGTTGAAGGAGGAACGAGCGACAAGGCCCTTTTTCCCGCTGGCCAAGAGGATGATGTCGCTTTCCTTGGCCTGGAGGTTGAGCGTTTCCGCCTTGATGCGGGAGTGGGCAAGGAAGACGCCGGCGTTGAGATGACTCATGAGGGCGAGAAGAGGCAAGCCGATGGTCCGGCTCCGACCGATGAGCAGGGCCTTTTTCCCTGTCGTCTCGATGGCGTTGTCTTTCAGAAGACGATAGACGCTCCTGGCCGTCGCCGGAAGATAGGCCATGTCGCCGAGGAAAAGACGGCCGACATTTCTTTCTGTCGCCATGTCCGGGTCGTAGTCCGGATCGATGGCCTGGAGAAATCTTTCTTCCTCCGGGACATGAAGGGGGCGGGAAA
Source organism: Candidatus Enterosoma merdigallinarum (assembly GCA_018714385.1). Taxonomy (GTDB): domain Bacteria; phylum Bacillota_I; class Bacilli_A; order RFN20; family CAG-288; genus Enterosoma; species Enterosoma merdigallinarum. The sequence goes on from DVNL01000002.1 coordinate 235,153, forward strand.
GGACGGTATAGTGGCCCTTGGCTTTGCCTGTGAATTCTTGGAGGCTCTTTTCGACATCCGACTTATCCAAAAAGCCCTCTTCGTAGGGGATGGCGAAGGCTTCAAGCGCCTTCTTGACGCCTCGGAGATAAGCGCGGGAAGACATATCCTCCGCATCGGAGTAGAGATAGAATGAAAGCTTCCTTCCGGGAAGCAGGGACCGGATCTCCGCGATGAGCTTCTCCCGGCTTTCTTTTCCTGAGAGCTTTTTCATCGCGGCATCCTCTTGGCAAGGGGGTCTTTGGGAAGGCCCGGCATCGTTGTGATGGCACCGGTCAACGGCACGAGGAAACGTGCCCCGTGGAAAAGACGGAGTCCCTTGACGTGAAGGACGTGGTTTGGAACGTTGAGCTTCTTGGCATCGTCGCTGAGAGAGTTCGGTGTTTTGCTGATGCAGACGGAGAAGCGTTTTTCCTCCGAAGACAGGTTTTCCAGCCTCGCTTTGATTTCTGCAGCATACTCCACGCCGGAGGCACCATATGTCTTCCTTGCGATAGTCTCGATCTTCTGGAAGACATCCATCGCGTCATCGACGATCGGACGGAAGTCCTTTTTTGTCTCTTCGAGCATGGCGACAGTCTTTTCGGCAAGAGCGATGGCACCATCCGGGCCATCCTTATAGGAGGAGCAAAGGGCAAAGTCGATTCCTTCTTTCTTCAAAAGAGAGGAAAGCTTCTGGATCTCCATTTTCTCGTCGCTCGGGAAGAGGTTGACGCAAACAAGGACGGGGATGCCGTATTGGCTCGCGTTGCGGACATGGAAGAGAAGGTTTGGGAAACCGCGCTCGACAGCTTCCGCATCGGGAACGGAAAGATTTTCGAAAGCGACCCCGCCGTGAAGCTTGAGGGCCCTGAGTGAACAGACCATGAGGATGAGGTCGGGCGAGGCTTCTTGAAGCGGAGAGACAATATCCAGATATTTCTCCATCCCCAAGTCGCTTCCGAAGCCTGCCTCGGTGACGACATAGTCGGCCAGGCGGAGAGAAAGATCGGTGGCGATGATGGAGTTGGTGCCATGCGCGATATTTGCGAAAGGCCCGCCGTGGACGAGGCAGGGCGTTTCATTTGCCGTTTGGACGAGATTCGGGAGAAGGGCTTTTTCCATGAGCTTGGCCAAGGCGGTCCTGATTTTGAGATCACGGACGAAGACGTCTTTTCCAGCGCGGGACTTCGCGACGAGGATGTCTTCCGTCCTGTCGAGGAACTCCTCCAGATTCTTGCTGAGGCAGAAAATCGCCATCAGCTCGCTTGCGGCGGTGATGACGAACGACGAATCGTGTTTCGGGCCGTCCTTTCCGCCGACGCAGGTCTCGACATGCCGAAGCGAGCGGTCGTTCATGTCCATTGCACGCGGGAAAAAGACTTGATCGGGGTCGATGTCAAGATCGCTTTTCTGATAGATTTCGTTGTCCACGACGGCGGCGATCAGATTGTTGGCGCTGGTGAGGGCATGGATGTCCCCGGTAAAGTGGAGATTGATGTCGTCTTCCGGGAAGAGAGTCTCTTTTCCGCCTCCGGTTCCGCCTCCCTTGACGCCGAAGACCGGTCCGAGGGAAGGTTCTCTCAAGCAGGCGATCGCCTTTTTTCCGATTCGAGAAAGACCGTCCGCCAGGCCGATGCTCGTCGTGGTCTTGCCTTCGCCGGCTTTCGTCGGCGTGATGGCGGTGGCAAGGATCAGCTTGCCGTGCCTTTCGTTTCTGACGAGACTAGGATCAATCTTGGCGATATGGCGGCCATAGGGGATCAAGCCCTCTCTCGGGATGCCGAGCTTCTCGGCAATTCTTTCGATGTTTTCAGCCATCTTTTTCCACCTCCTTTTCCAACTTTTGGACGAGCAGACTTGCGATGGCAAGCCCAGCGGCATTGACCGCCGTCGCCACAGAGCCTATCGTCTTATCTCCTTTTTGCCCTTTTCTTCTTGCATCCTTTGGATAAACGACAAGGATGTCTTTCAGATCATCACCAATTCCTTCTTTTGTAAGAGCTTCGATGAAATTTTTGGAAAGAGGATCCGTTCTGTCTTGCAGGCAACCGAAGGCGACCTTGGTCGAATCCGTATGGAAGCCAAAGCCGGCGCTGGTGATGAGCAATGCCTTCTCCGCCTTTGCCTTTTTGAAGAGGGCGACCTTTCCGTTGACATCATCGATGCAGTCGAGGATCACGTCCTTTTTCTCGGAGGAGAAATGCTCGTCGATTCTTTCGCACCTGGCCGTCACTCTCGCCAGGGGATTGAGGCTTTCGGCTCGTCTCTTTGCGATGTCCGACTTCGCTTTTCCGATGTCCAGAAGCGTATAGAGCGTCTGACGGTTCAGGTTCGTCGGATCGACCTTGTCCTGATCGACGACTTCGATCTCCTCGAAGCCCAGGCGGACCAGGGCATCGAAGGCCATGCCGCCGACGCCTCCAAGACCCGCCAGGAGGACTTTTTTGGACTCGATCTTTTCTTTGATTCCGGCAAGGAGGATGTCCGTCCTCTTCTTAAGCTGGACATGGTCTGCGATGGCCTTGAAGATTTCGTCTTTCGGAAGAACCACGGCTTCCGGGAATTGATGGCGAAGGAAGGTTCTCTGCTTTTTTGCGTACTGATGGGTGTGGGTCTTGATGAGGGCCTTGGCTTTTTCCAGATCCCCACTTCCTCTTTTCTCCTCGATGAGTTCCCGATATCCGATGGATTGGAACGAATAGAGGTCGTCAGGATAGCGCGAAAGCAGTCGGTCCACCTCTTCCGGGAAGCCTTCTTCGAACATGCGATCGACCCGCTGGTCGATTCGGCGGTTTCCTTCTTCCTTGTCGATCTCGATGCGGAAGAAGCGGACCGGGTAGAGAGGCACTCTCGACGTGCTCTGAAGGATTTCGTCCCGGCTATGGCCGGAACGGATCTGCTCCAAGGCCCGCAAGACCCTTCTGGGATTGGCCATGTCGATTTCCCGGCAGGTCTTTTCCGAAAGGCGTCTCAGCTCGGCCTGGAGTCTCTCAAGCGGCCAGCCGTCATAAGGGCTTTTTCCCCCTTTTTCCTCCTCTTCCGAATAGAACGCGTAGCCATAGAGAAGGGCCTTGATGTAGAGGAAGGTCCCGCCGACGATGAGGACATCCTTTCCTTTCTGGACGTAGGATTTTAGAAGCGGGCCGCATTCTTTCTGGAAGATTGAAACGTTCATGCGGAAGTCCGGGTCGTATTCGTCATAGAAGTGATAGTCGATTCCTGCCACTTCCTCTCGTGTCGGCTTGTCCGTCCCGATTTGCATCATCCGGTAGCATTGGTAGGCGTCGGCGGAGATGACGGGCAAAGAAAAGCGTCTGGCAAGAGAGAGGGCCAAGGACGTCTTTCCGCTGGCGGTCTGTCCGAGGATGACGTAGATCAAAATCCGGACCTCCGGAAGATCTTGTCGACGTCTTCGCGCGTGATTTTGATGAGAGTGGGTCTGCCGTGGGGACAATTGGCGGGATTGACGCACTTGGCGAGATCCTTGATCAAGCTTTCCATCTCCAGAAGGGAGAGGGACTGATTGGCCTTGATGGACTTCTTGCAGGCGATGTCGGCGATGTTCAATCGAAGCAGGGCGATGGGGTCCGCTTTTTCGTCGTTGAGGACAGAGTGGACACAATCTTCGATCACGTTCATGAAATCGGGATCTGACAGGAAAGAAGGGATCTCCTTTATTACGATCGTTCTGTCTCCGAACGGTTCGATGATGATTCCATTGGCGGCTAGCCGGGCGATGTGTTCCTCGTCGAGGTTTTCCTTTTCTTTGAAAGAAAGATCCAGGACGGAGGGGACAAGAGGGACGAGCCTGGAACGGACGGAGGCGAAGAGGCGTTCCGTCTTCTCGAAGTTGATCCTTTCTTGTGCGGCATGCTGGTCGATGAGGTAAAAGCCGTCCTCGGCATCGCAGACGATAAACGTCCGCAGGACCTGCCCGATAGGATGCATCGACGGGAGTTTCCCGGAATAGGCCATATCGGCGAACGCGCCTTCAAAGGAAGGGGAAGCGTTGTCCTTTTCTTCCGTCGGCTTTGTTTCCTCCTTCCCGACTGGCAATGGAGTTTCATAGCTCATCGGCTCGGGAAGGGAATCCTGGAAGAAGACTTCCTTCTCACGGAAGTCTCTCCGAAGGTCGTTTGTCTGCAAGGCAATCTTCTTCTCCTCTTCCTGGCGCAGATCTTCGACGTCGAATGCGTCCAGTCCCAAGTCGCTTTGGGTCTTGCTGTCGTTTGCCGAATCGTAGAGGGGACGCTTCCTCTTCAAGGTCTCGACGAGCGTCTCCTTGACGTCTGTGGCCATCTCGTTTTCCATCGAGATTCTTACTTCCCTCTTCGTGGGGTGGACATTGACGTCGACGAGGGCAGGATCGATCTCCATATGAAGAAGGGTGAAGGGGTAGCGAAGCGGCGGGAGATAGTCCCTGTAGGCATCTTCAATTGCCTTCTGGATTCTTCTGTCGTAGATGGCCCGGCCGTTGAGGAACAGAAGCATGTTGTATTTCTTGGAATAGCTCAGTTCCGGCTTGGAGACATAGCCGTGATAAGAGAAATAGACACCTTCCTTTTTCACCTCGTAGAGAGAGTCCACGATACGGTTTCCGTAGATGGTCTGGGTCGTCTCCAAAAGGTCGCCTCTGCCGGTGGTGTGGAAGACTTCCTTCCCATCGACGGCAAGGGCGATGGAGACATCAGGAAAGCCCAAAGCGAGATGCTCCGCCATTTCGATTATGGCATAGGTCTCGACTTTGTCGGACTTGAGATATTTCAGACGGGCAGGTGTGTTGAAGAAAAGATCGGAGACTTCGAATATGGTTCCCTTCCTCGAGGGGGCATCCTTGACGATGGGCTCTTTTTCCGGAACGCATTCCACGCGCGTTCCCGCTCCGTTTCCATCGGAGGTCGTGAGAACGACCTTGCTCACGCTTGCGATGGAGGGGATGGCCTCGCCGCGGAAGCCCATGGTACGGATACGGGAAAGGTCGTATTCGCTGCGGATCTTGCTGGAGGCATGCCGCAAAAAGCAAGTCGTGGCGTCTTCCCTGTCCATGCCGCAGCCGTCGTCGCGGACGAGGATCCTTTTCTTTCCGGCATCGAGGACGCCGATGTAGACGTTGCGGCTACCGGCGTCGATGGCGTTCTCCACCAGCTCCTTGACCACGCTGGCAGGACGTTCGATGACTTCGCCGGCGGCTATCAGATTGGATAGCTCCGGCTTCATGAGTGCGATGCGGGACATCATTTCACCTTCTTTTTCAGGTCGAAGAGGAAATTCAAGGCTTCCAGGGGGGACATGGTCATCGGGTCGATCGACTCGATGGCCTTGCGCAGGGGATCGTCTTCCTTTTTGACAGGGACGATCTCACGTATCTGATCCTTACGGACCCGGTCTTCGCTTTCGAAGGAGACGAGAAGCTCCTGGGCTCTGTCGGTCACTTCCTTTGGCAGTCCGGCCAGTTTGGCGACATTGATGCCATAAGATCGATCCATCGATCCATCCTTCATCTTGTAAAGGAAGGTGACCTCTCCGTTTTCTTCGGCGATTTCACAATGAATATTGTGACAAGCTTTGATTTTTTGACTAAGCTTTGTGATTTCGTGATAGTGCGTGGAGAAAAAGGTCTTGCAGTGGATATGGCTGACGATATGTTCGATGATGCTCTCGGCGATAGCCATGCCGTCATAAGTCGCCGTTCCGCGTCCGATCTCGTCGAAGAGGAAAAGGGAGGACGATGTCGCCTCGTCCAACGCCTGGGCGACCTCGCTCATTTCCGTCATGAACGTGGATTGTCCCTTGATCAGGTTGTCGCTTGCGCCGATTCGCGTGAAGAGGGCATCGAAGACGGGAAGAAAGCAGGATTCGGCGGGGACGAAGGAGCCTATCTGGGCGAGGATGGCGATGAGGCCGAATTCTTTCATATAGGTGGATTTTCCGCCCATGTTCGGCCCGGTGACGATGAGAACGTCGGTATCCTTGTCCATATGGTAGTCGTTTGCCACGAACAGGGTGTCGGGAGAGGCGACTTCGATGATGGGGTGCCTCGCCTGGGTGATGGCGATGCTTCTGTCATGGGTGAAATGGGGACGGACGTAGTTCTGCTGGCTGGCGACAAAGGCGAGAGCGAGGAAATAGTCGAGCTTGGCAAGGGCTTCGCTGGTTTTCTGGATGTCCCCCGTGTAGAGGGCGACCTTCTTTCTGAGCTCCTTGAAGAGCCGGTATTCGAGGCTCGTCTTTTCGTCTTTGGCGCGAAGGATGCGGTCTTCTCTCTCCTTGAGCTCCTGGGTGATATAGCGTTCGCCCGTCTTGAGCGTCTGCTTTCGGATATAGCCATACTCCGGCTTCACCTCTTTGACTT
>DVNL01000003.1 GCA_018714385.1 Candidatus Enterosoma merdigallinarum
GACATGTCGATCCGGACGATCTGCTTCTCCGAATCAAGAGCTGTTCGGCGAGAGCCTTTGCGACTTCGGTCTTTCCAACGCCGGTTGGGCCGAGGAAAAGGAAGCTGCCGATCGGGCGGTTTTGGTCGGAGAGGCCGGCCCGGCTTCTCAGAATCGAGCTTGCGATCTGCGTCAGCGCCTCGTCCTGGCCGATGACCCTTCTGGCAAGTTCATCCTTCAATCCCAAAAGCTTTGCCGATTCGCTCTGGGTGAGCTTGCTGACCGGGATTCCTGTCCAGCCGGAGACGACCTCTGCGACGGATTCGTCTGTGACTTCGTCGGAAAGAAGCTTGCCTTTGCCGACTTCCGCACTGATCTTCTTCAGATCCTCGCGAAGTTGGGGGATTTCCTGGTTCTGGATCTTGGCCGCCGTGAGATAGTCGGCCTCGGACATGGCCTTCTCGAGGTTGAGCTTGGCGATATCGAGCTTGTGCTTGATGGCCTTCTGCTTTTCGCTTTCCGCCTTCTCGGCCTTCCACTGAGCTGTGAGGGCGTCTTTGCGGGACTGGAGCTCCGCGATGTCCTTTTCCATCTCCTCCAATCGTTTCTTTGCCGTCTCGCTTTCGTCGTTCTTGAGCGAGACCTTTTCGATCTGGACTTGCATGAGCTTCCGGCTGACTTCGTCAAGCTCTTCGGGCATGGTGTCGATCTGCATCCGGACCTTGGCACAGGCTTCGTCGATGAGGTCGATGGCCTTGTCCGGGAGGAAACGATCGGTGATGTAACGCTTGGAAAGGGTCACGCTGGCGATGATGGCATCGTCGCTTATCTCCACGCCATGATGCTGTTCATAGCGGTCTTTGATGCCTCGAAGGATGGCAATGGTGTCTTCCACAGTCGGTTCGTCGATGAGGACCTTCTGCATACGTCTGGCGAAGGCAGCATCTTTTTCGATGTATTTCCGGTATTCGTCGACGGTCGTCGCACCGATGCAGTGCAATTCGCCTCTGGCGAGCATTGGCTTGAGGATGTTTGCAGCGTCCAAGGACGATTCGCCGCCTACCCCGGCACCGATCAGCGTGTGGATTTCATCAATGAAGAGGATGATCCTTCCGTCGCTCTTGCGGACTTCCTTCATCACCGCTTTCAGCCTTTCCTCGAACTCGCCGCGATACTTCGCCCCGGCGATGAGGCTTCCCACGTCGAGCTCCCATATCGTCTTGTCCTTCAAAGTCTCTGGAACGTCCCCCTTGAAGATTCGCCAGGCGAGGCCTTCGACGACGGCTGTCTTTCCGACGCCAGGGTCTCCGATGAGGACGGGGTTGTTCTTGCTCTTGCGTGAAAGGATCTCCATGACTCGGCGGATTTCGTTGTCCCGGCCTATGACGGGGTCGATCTTTCCGGAGGCGACGTCGCTGACAAGATCGCGCCCGTATTTCTTGAGGGCTTCGTTCTGCGTCTCCGGCGTGTCGGACGTCACGTGGTTTCCACCACGGATCTGACCGATGGCCTTTTCGAAACCTTTCTGCTCATAACCGGGAATCTGTTTCAGCTTTGCGATGAGAGAATGGCGACAGGAAAATTGAGCCAAAAGCAAATGCTCGACGGAAAGATATTCGTCTTGCATTTCCTTTTCGAATTTCGTTGCAGTGTAAAGGATGTTTTTGACATCGGCAGAGCTGTCTGGCTCTCCACTTGATGTCGTCTTGGCGGTCGCCTGAATGAAAGAATCGATTGTCTGACTGACGATCTTCGGATCGATGTCGAGCTTCTTGAGGATGTTGACGTAGAAGGAGTCCTCTTGGTCGAACAGGGCACGCAGAAGCTCCGGGACATCGAAAGAAGGGAGATGTCTGTCCTTCGTGATGGCGATGCCGGCATTGATGGCCTCGATGACTTTTCGAGTATATTTCTGTTCTTCAGCCATGATGATTACCTCCTTTTTGAGTCGTCAAGGGTATTATAAACCAAAAATTAGCACTTTCAAGTAGCGAGTGCTAAAACATCGTTTTCTTTTCCTCCTTTTCGATTCTCCTTTATAATCTTCGTGGAGGTGAAAATATGGCTCCCTGGCTCATCGCGATCATAGTTGTTTTTGGCATTCTCTTTCTTTATGTCGCCATTATGATGGTGCTTTTCGCTCTAGTCATGCGGAAGCTTATCTGGGTACGCGGAAAAGACCCGGACAATCCCTGTTTCCTGCGTTTCGAGGATTATCGCAACGAGCTTGAAAGGAAGCCTTATGAGACGTTCTATTACGGAAAAAAGATCGCCGGCTTTTTATACAAGGAAAGAGGCCGGAAGGACTTTTCCGGTTTCGTCATTCTTTCCCACGGCCTTTTTGGAACGCATGTCCAGTATCTGATCGATATCGACATGCTCTGTAAGGCGGGCTATGTCGTTCTGGCCTATGACCAATATGGTGTCGGGCTTTCCGAGGGGAAGAACCAGGAGAGCCTCGGGACGGGTATCTACGTCTTGGAAAACGTGATCGCCGATGTCGAAAGAAGGAACCTGAACGATTCGCTCCCCATCGTTCTCTATGGACATTCCTGGGGCGGCTATTGCGTCACCGGTGCTTTGAGGAAGCATCCGGAGATCGCCAAGGCCGTTTCCCGGTCGGGATTCGTGTCGCCGACAAAGGCCGGTTTGGATGCCTTGAGGCATTTCTGCCGTCCGCTCTATTTCCTATTGGCGCCGGTCGTCTACCCGATCTCCTGGTTTCTTATTGGAAGGAGGAACATGCGAAGCGCCTTGAAAGGGATGAAGAACCATTCCACCAAGTGTCTTTTTATTTATAGCCTGGATGACGAGATGGTCTTTCCCGAGAATGCCTTGGCCTGTCATTTCAAGGATCATCCGCAGGAAAACGCGGAAGTCTTCATACGGGAGACAGGAGGACACAACAACCTTCTGACGCCGCAATCCATGGAAAACTACCGTAATCTGGTGAAGGACTATCAGGCGATCACGGTCATCGAGGATCCGGAAGAAAGAAAAAAGCGGTCGGAAGCCTTCGTCGGCTCCTTGGACCGCCGCAATCAATATCGCCTGGAGGAAACGGTCAGAGACCGAATCCTGTCATTCCTTGAAAAGGAGTGACGCGTAGTTCTTCTTTCCCCTCTTGACGAAGAGATAGCCGCCGGGGAGGGCGTTCTCCCTGGAGAGGACGAAATTGACATCCGTAACCTTTTCGCCGTTCACCTTGACGGCGCCGTTTCCGATGAATTCGCGGCTTTCCCTTTTGGAGGAGGCGAGCTTGAGCTCGATCAAGGCATCGACGAGGTTTTTCGGTTCGTCCGCCTGAACGACGACGAGACCATCGGTGAGCTGGGAGAGCTCGTTTTCGCCAAGGCCATGGAAATCATCCGAGAAAAGGGCAAGGGACATCTTCAGGCAGCTTTCTGCCGCCTCGCTTCCGTGAAGGGAAGTGACGATCGTCTTGGCAAGCTCCTTCTGGCCTTCGCGGAGTTCGGGGTGAGCCATATGCCTTTCATAGATGGCATTGATCTCTTCGATGGGGCGATCGTCGAAGATGTAGAGATACTTGCGGACATCCGCATCGGAGACATTCATGAAGTATTGGTAGATCCGATAGGGGGATGTCATTTCGGGATCGAGATAGAGGGCACCGCTCTCGCTCTTGCCGAACTTCTTTCCGTTCGCGTCGGTGATGAGCTTGAAGGAGAAGACTTCCGCTTCCGTGTCCGAGCCCAAGCTTCTCTTGACGAAATCGAGGGCGGTGGTGAGATTGCCCCACTGATCGCCGCCGCCAAACTGGATCTGGCATCCCTCGTCCTTGAACAGGCGCAGGAAATCGCCGGACTGGAGGATCATATAGCTGAATTCCGTGTAGGAGATGCCGACCTCGAGACGGGATTTGACCACTTCCTTGGACAGCATGTAGTTGACCTGGAACTTCTTTCCGTAGTCTCTCAGGAAAGTGAGGATGTCGGTCTTGCTCCACCAGTCGTAGTTGTTGACGATGATGCCTTTTTCCGGATCGCTGGTGTCGATATATTTGGAAAGCTGTCTCCGGATGCATTCGGCATTCGCCTTGACCTGCTCGGAGTCGAGAAATTTTCTTTCGCTCTGCTTGCCGGAGGGATCGCCGATCATGCCGGTGGCCCCGCCGAGGACGGCGATGACGCGATGGCCGGCCTTCTGGAAGCGGCGAAGGATATGGATCATGATGAAATTCCCCAATTGGAGAGATTTCGCACTGGGATCGAAGCCGCAATAGACCGTCCGCTTTGTCTGCAGCATCTCCTTGATCTTCTTTTCGTCGGAGAAGCTTTCGAGCAGACCTCTTTTCTCAAGATCATCGATAAGATCGAACATGGTGCCTCCTTCTTGAAACAAAACTTGTGTCCAAGGCGATAGTATACCTTAAATCATTCGATTTTTCGATAGTGGACGAAGTCGACGGAATAAGGCTTGCCGGTCAAAAGAAGGCATCGTTTCGAGCGCAGACGATAGAAGAGGGCGGACGATGTGTCCGCGCAACCCGAGAGGCAGATGTAGACGAGATCATCTGGAAGACCGGCGGAAGGGATCCTTTCCTCGGAAAGGTTTTGCTCCACCCGTGCCGAAGCCTGATTCGCCAGGCTACGAAAGGAGATGGCAAAAGAAATGTCGTCCAGCGGAGCAAGAAACAGCGGGAAGAGGCAAAACCAGAAGAAAAGCCTCATGGAAAGATGCCTCCTTGAAGATAGGAGAGCGACAGGAGAACGAGGAGAAGCACGAGAGCCAAGGGAAGGAAGTCGAAGGTTTCTAAGCTGTTGCCTTCCCGCGAACGGAGGCATCGTCCAAAAGCCTCGACATCCTCCGCGAGAATTTCGTCTTTACGACAGAGGTCGACGATTCTATCTGCAATTTCTCTTGATTGAAACGTCCTGTCCGGCATGAAAGAGGACGCCTGCAATCTTCCGGCTTCGATATCCGATACGACTTTATCTTTACTTTCGGAAATGTCCATTTCTTCAAGCGCCTTTGTCAAAGCGACGCGGCCGTCCCTCTCCATAGAGAGGAAAAGATAAAAGTCCCGATGGAACTTCCTCAGCTCCGTTTTCTCTTCCCCGGACTTCTCCACCTTTTGGAAAAGAAGGAAGAAAGCGACGGCCAGAGGGAGAAAAAAGACGAGGAGGGCTTTTTCAAGAAGGAGCCCGAGGAGAAAGCCGGCGCCGAGAGCAAGGATCAAGAGGAGGGCCGCTTTCTTCTTTCGTGGGGTGGTTTTGGTTTTCGTCCTGTCCGCCTTTCTTTTTGCGACGCGGTGGCGAAGTTTCTCAAGCATGCGCTATCCCTTCAAGCGGACGTGACTCGTCAGAAGGACGGACGGGAGAAGCAAGGAAGCGGGGACAAGTAAGATCCAGGCGAAGAAACCGCGTTCTGTCTTGATTGCCATGCCAGGTAAGAAGATCGTCGCCATGACGAGCAGAATGAGGACGGCCCCGAGGAGGAAAAAGGCGGAAAAAAGCAGTCGGCGATCCTTTTCAAGCATTCCTTGGATTCTCGTTACGTCCTCTTCCGCCCGCCCCATGATAGTGAGGTAGTCAAGGAGATAGGCCTCGTTCTCCGCATTCTTTTTCATCGCATGGAGAAAGAACGGACCATATTCCCCGAGATCATAGGGCGGGAGGGTGAGGGAGGAGACATCTTCCATGGGAATGGGGTCGAAATGTCCGACAAGAAGAGTCGCCGCCCCGTCGTAGGCGTCTTTTACGCCTTTTCCTTGCTGGACTTGCCTGAAGAAGGCGACCAGGAAGGAAAGGGAGGCGAGCCGTCCTGCCTTTTTCCGCCGTGTTTTCTCCCTTTCCTTCAAAAGGATGAAAGAAAATAGGAGGGAAAGCAGGAAAGAGAGCATCATCAAGGCGGGCGATGCGAAAAGGAAGGCCGCCAAAGCGGAGAGAAGACAGACGGAAAGGACGAGCCTTTTGTCTTCTCGGAAAAGATTTCTGACAAAGCCCATGGAATCCTCCATCACCCTTTATTGGGAGTCAGAGGGCAAAGAACGCAGAAAATCGGGAAGGATGGCAAAGAAATCCCGGATGGCCTTGGCTCTTAGGCGATAGAACCCCGAGTGAGAGTAGACATCCCGGAATTCCCTGTCGTCCTTGGAGAGGAAAAGACAACGGAACAGGAGGTTTCCTTCCTCGAAAGGCAAGGCGTTGAGGGCGAAAAGGAGACCAAAGACGAAATCAGACAAAGGGGCCAGAGAAGAAGAAAAGTCTTTTTTGAGTGCGTCCTCCATGGCCTTGGGGGAAGGTAGAGACGGCGAGGAGAGAAGCGGGATAAAGACCGTCGGCTCGTCCATGGCAAGCCGGACGCAGGACTTGTCGAAGTGTTCGACCAGTCGGCGGAGAAATGCTTTTCCCTCTTTGGAACGGGGCTCCATGGCGCCTTGTGCGTTCCTCGATTGCGATAAGAGTGTGTTCATGCCGACATTCAAGCGCAACAGAAAAGAGAATGGAAGCCAAAGGGGAGAAAAGAGATCAAGATACGCTTCCGCCCTGTATTTTCAGATGAGCTCGAGCAGGATGCCGTCCATGACGTAGAGAAAGTCCGGATGGATGCACACTCGCCCGTTCTTGACGACAAGACGCCCTGCCAGTCTCTTTACGGCCTCGCCGTGGACGGAAAGAAAGTCCCGGCGAAAGCGGCGTTCGTATTCTTCCAAAGAGAAGCCTTCTTCCAGGCGAAGGTTCAACATGAGGAATTCCAGTTCCTTCTCCGATTCCTTCACGGTCTCTTCGACCCGTCTGTTCTTTCCCTGGAGATAGGACGTGACGGAGAGCGTGTTCCGGTATCGGACAGGGGATATGAAACCGCTGGCTCCCACGCCGCAGGCATAGTATTCCTCGTTTCTCCAGTAGGTTGGGTTGTGCTTCGATTCGTATCCGGGGAGGGCGAAGTTCGAGATCTCGTAGCGACGGTAGCCTTTGGCGGAGAGAGCCTTGACGATGGCATCGTAGGCATTGGCGAGGTCGTCATCGTCGACCTTTGTCCTCTCTAAGCCAAGACGCGTCCCTTCTTCCACCTGGAGAGAGTAGAAGGAGAGGTGCTTCGGCTTCAAGGAGACGGCGAAGGAGACATCGTCCAAGGCATCGGGCAGACTTTCGCCAGGATAGCCGTAGATGAAGTCGAGATTGATGTTCTCGATGCCTTGGGCCCGTGTTCTTTCGACGGCCAAGACGATGTCTTTTCTGGAATGTGCCCTTCCCATCTTGGCCAAGATCGCATCATTTCCGCTTTCGGCCCCTAGGGAAATTCTATCGATGCCGTTTCTTTTCATGATAGAAAGCTTTCTCTCGTCCAAGGATTCCGGATTGGCCTCGATAGTGAATTCATCAAGATTCGGAAAACGCTTCTTTAAATAAGAAAGAAGACGTTCCAGTTCTTCTTCCGACAGGGAAGATGGCGTTCCGCCTCCGATATAGATCGTCTTCAAGGAGCCGTCTTGGATTTTCAGGGATTCGATTTCCTCGATGAGCCTTTCGATGTAAAGGGACTTGTCGAAAAAGCGCCCAAGGACCTTCGGGAAGTCGCAGTAGACGCAAATATGATCGCAGAAAGGGATATGCAGATAGAGGGCGGAAATCATTTTTCCTCGTCGAACTCCGCCTTCATGGGGACGGGGGCATAGATGAACTTCTTGCCCTGGAGTTCCTTCCGATAGAAGCCTTTCTTGGCGAGGTCCTCCATTGAAGATCTTGCCGTCTCGTAGACGGTGAGTTCTTCCTTCATGAAGTTCTCGATCGTGTAGAAGCAGCCGACTTGGCAATGGCCGGCATAGAAGTGGGCCTCCTTCTTCTTCAGGAAGGGATAGACTTCCAGAAGCTTCTTCGTCCGTTCCTCGACGACCTTTCTTTCGACGCCGGGCTGGAAGGCGGGAAGGGCGAGTTCCACCTCGAAGCCTTCCGCGGCAGGTGTCTCAGGCGATAGGGGCTTTTCCTTCCTTTCGCCGTCGGCTTTCTTCTCTTCCGCGAGCAGGTTTCGGATGCCCTCCTCGTCCTTGGAAAGGAAGGGGAGGATATAGGCCAAGACATAGGTGAGGTCGAGCGTTTTTTCCGTCTCCTTCATCCGGTGGTAGAAATGGGACGAACGGGAAAAGGCGACGGACTCGAAATCCAGGGCGAAGCCCACGTCGGAAAGGCCGGCGTTCCTCAGGAGGTTCTTCGCAAAAAGCGTCGCCGTCTCTTCGTTGACGTATTCCATCGGACGGACGGAGAGGAAAAAGTAGAGCGAGAGGACGGCTCTTGCAAGAAGGGGAATGTCTTTCTGCTGTAGGAAGAGGAAATAGGAGGTAAGATGCGGCGTGACCTTCTCCGGGGAGGGAAGGGTCAAGGTGTTGATGACGTCTTCCTTTCTGTCCTTCCGCATGAGCGGGGCGGAATCTTCCTTCTCCCCCTGTATCCTGTTGTTGAGGGCGAAGAGGCCTTCATCTGTCGAAGGCATGCTTTCGTCGTAGGCCTGGGAATACTCGCCGAGGAGGAAGAGGCTTGTGGGGACATTCTCGATTTCGTTTGCGGCGATCCTTTCGATGGTGGAATCGCTCGGCATCTTTTCGAGGGCGTGCCTGGCAAGGGCCGCAAGGGCGTGTTTCTTCCTTTTCAGCCGGAAGGCCGTCTTTCCCTCCTCGGAGAGAGACAGGAAGAGGAGGAGATCCTGGAAAAGCCGTTCCTCAAGCTGGTAGCAAGCTTTGAGGACGCTCGGGGAAAGAACGAGGAAGTAGGCGTTTTCCTCTTCGTCCCTCAATTCGGTGTCCGTCGTGAAGAAAGACCTGTAGGAGAGGACCTTTCCCCACTCCTTGCTGATGTCGTCCTTGTTGTAGATGGCTTTGACCTCGTCTTTGCTGGCATAGGCAAGGTCCGTGAATCGTTTTCCCTCTTCGATCTTGGGCATGCTCTTTCTTTCCGTTTCTTCGTTATTCTACTACTTGGCGTCGTCCACTGTCAGCATGGCGATGAAGGCCTCCTGCGGGACTTGGACCTTGCCGAATTCCTTCATGCGCTTCTTGCCGCGTTTCTGCTTCTCGAGGAGCTTCTTCTTTCGGGAGATGTCACCGCCGTAGCACTTGGCCAGGACGTCCTTGCGGACGGCCTTGATGTCGCTCCTGGCGATGATCTTCCCCCCGATCATAGCCTGGACGGGGATCTCGAACTGCTGCCGGGGAATGACATCCTTGAGCTTGTCGACGACCGCCCTTGCCCGACTGTAGGCGAAGGGACGATAGATGATCGTCGTCAAGGCATCAACCCTTTCGCCGTTGAGGAGGATGTCCATCCTATCGACGTCGCTTACCTCGTAGTCGAGCGGGACGTAGTCCAGGGAGGCATAGCCTTGGGAGACGGATTTGAGGCGGTCGAAGAAGTCAAAGACGATCTCGCTTAGGGGCATCTTGTAGAAAAGCTCGACACGGGTCTCGTCGATATAGGTCATGTTCTTGTATTCGCCCCTTTTGTTCTGGCAGAGGGTCATGATGTTGCCGACGAATTCCTTCGGGGCCATGATCTTCACGTCGGCGAAAGGCTCGGAAGTGGACTTGATCTTCGTCCTGTCCTTGGGGAAGTCCGCCGGGTTCTGGATACGCTCGACGTGGCCGTCGGTGAAGCAGATCTCATAGACGACGGAAGGGGCGGTACAGACAAGGTCGAGATCGTATTCGTCCTCCAGCCTCTCCTGGATGACCTCCATGTGAAGAAGGCCGAGGAAACCGCAGCGGAAACCCGAGCCCAGGGCGATAGAAGTCTCCGGCTCATAGACGAGGGCGGCATCGTTGAGACTCAGCTTGTCCAAGGCGTTATGAAGATTCTCGAAGTCCTGGTTTTCGCTCGGATAGAGGCCGGCGAAGACCATCGGCGTCGTTTTTCGGAAGCCCTTCAAGGGTTCCTTGATGGGATTGGAGTCCAAGGTTATCGTATCGCCGACGTTGACATCCTTGATATTTTTGATGGAAGCGGCAAGATAGCCGACTTCTCCTGCAGAAAGGGAATCGACCTTCTTGTCCTCTGGGGTTCGAATACCGAGCTCTGTGACCTGGAAGACGGAATTGTTGGACATCAAACGTATCTTGTCTCCGATCTTGACGGTTCCGTCGAAGACGCGGAGCATGACGACGACGCCACGATAGGAATCAAACTTCGAATCGAAGATGAGGGCTTTGAAAGGCTTGCCAAGATCGCCATGTGGGGCCGGGAGGAAGGTGACGATCTTCTCCAGAAGCTCCTCCACGCCTTCTCCCGTCTTGGCGGAGACTTTCAGGCAGAGATCGGGATCGATGCCCAGGGTGTCGATGAGCTCGAGCTGGCAGTTTTCGAAGTTTGCCGAGGGTAGGTCCACCTTGTTGACCACAGGAAGAAGCTTCAGCCCGTTGTCGACGGCGAGATAGCCGTTTGCCAGAGTCTGTGCCTGAACGCCCTGTGTCGCATCGACAAGGAGGATCGCTCCTTCGCATGCCGAAAGGGAACGGCTGACCTCGTAGGTGAAGTCGACGTGCCCGGGCGTGTCGATGAGGTTGAGGAGATAGGTCTCCCCGTCCTTCGCCTTGTAGGTGACGTTGACCGCGTTGAGCTTGATGGTGATGCCCCTTTCTCTCTCGATGTTCATGTCGTCGAGAAGCTGAGGCTGCAGATTCCGGACTTCCACCGCCCCCGTCTTTTCCAGGATGCGGTCGCACAGGGTGCTCTTGCCGTGGTCGATGTGGGCCACGACGCAGAAGTTTCGGATGTGTTTTTGGTCGAAGTTCATTCGTTGTCCTCCCAGAATTTCTTGCATTGCGCATAGACCGATGACGGCGAATAGGCCTTTTTGGCATCGGGATAGATTTCGTCGAAGACGTCCTGGAAGACGGGCTGGTTGTAACGCCTGTCGATGAAGAGGATGATGCCTTTGTCTTCCTCGCTCCGGATGACCCTTCCCGCCGCCTGGAGGATGCGGTTGAGTCCCGGATAGACATAGGCATAGCGGAAGCCTTTCCCCTTGTCTTCCTCCGTCTCGTAATAGAGCCGGATCCTGTCGCGCTCGAAGGCGATCTGCGGAAGGCCGATGGAGATGACGATGGCTCCGATCAGCCTCTTCCCGACGAGGTCGATCCCCTCGGAGAAGATGCCGCCGATGACAAGGAGGGCGACGCGCGTCCGGCTGTCGTCTTCCTGGAAGAAGTTCAGGAAGGCCTCCCTTTCGTCTTCCTGCATCCGCCTCGTCTGGACGAAGAGGTCGAGGTCCTCGTTTTCGAGGACCTCCTTAAGATTATAGAGGTATTCGAAGGAAGGACAGAAGACGAAATAATTTCCTTTCTTGGCGGCGATGGCCGCAAGGACAGTCCTCCGGATCGTCTCCAAGCTTTCCAAACGGTCGCGATAGAGGAGGGAAGGCGCCGTGTCCACCAGGACGAGGCGGTTCTCTTTCGGGAAGGGCGAGTCCATGACAAGCCGTGAGGAACGGTCGAGGATGTCCCCGCCGAGAAGGTCGATGTAGTAGTCCTTCGGGGAGAGAGTCGCCGTGAAGAAGAAAGCGGCCTTGAAGAGGCGGTTTCCCTGCTTGATGAAGGGAGTCGGATCGAGACAGGTTATCTTGGCCGAGATGGCTTTCTCTTCTTCCAGGTGGGAATAGAGAAGGAAGCCTTCCTCGCCTTCCTGAGAGACGAGGCTCAGGAGATAATCGAACGAATTGAGGAGATAGAAGACTTCGTAGAGGTCGTCGTTGAGAAAATGCGGGGCCTTCTTCATCATCGACTTGAAGTGTTCCAGGAAGGAGGAGACGGCATTTTTGAAGTCCTGGGGAAGGGAATTGAGGATCAAGACATCTCCCTGTCGGCGTTCCTCGTCGATCTCGATCGCTTCGAAGCTTTTGGAGAGTTTATTGAGGTCCTTCCGCATCGAGGAGAGTTCCTTTCCCGTGCAGAAGGAAATGCCTTGTTTGATTCTCTCTTGCGGCACTTCCAGGGAATACATGTCGCGCACTCTCTCGGGCAGATTGTGGCATTCGTCGACGAGAAGATAGCTGTCCGATCTTGCGATGTTCGAGTTTTCCAGGTCCAGGCGGTCGTGGTAGTCATAGACATAGGTATAGTCGGCGATGAGGATGTCGACGTATCGGCTCAGGTCGAGTTGGAATTGGAATGGGCAGAGATGCTTTTCGAGGCAGAAAGAGACGATTCTTTCTCTGTCAATAGAATCGTATCGACCGAGGATGTCGAATGTCGAATCAAGAAGCTTGTCATAGTAATTCCTTGCGAAAGGACATTCGTCCGGATTGCAATGCCCCTTTTTGTCATTGAAGCAGATGCTTTCCTTGCTCGTTATCAGGAGACTTTTGATCTTGGCCTTTCCTTCCACCAGACTCTTCAAGGCGTTCATCGCGATCGTCTTGATGGCATTCTTGCTGGTGAGGTAGAAGACATGGTCGCATTTCTTCTCGCCGAAGAGGCGGAGAAGAGGGAAGAGACAGGAGAGCGTCTTTCCGATCCCCGTGGGCGCCTCGATGAAGACCGTCTTTCCTGAGAGAGCGTTGTCATGGACGTATTCCATCATCCTTTTCTGGCCTTTCCGCAACGATGGATAGGGGAAAGGAAGGTCCTTGGACGTCCTGTTCCTTTCTTCCTTCATCTCCAGGATCTTGTCCATGTAGTTGGCATATTCGAAGATCAAACCGTCGACATAGGAGTCCAGTTCCTTTTTCGTGAACTGCTTTTCGATCTTCTTTCTTTTTTTGTAGTCGTTCTGCTTGATGTAGGTCAGGACGATCGTAACATTGTCGACATGCCTGTCTTTCGCCAGGATGTCGGCATAGAACATCGCCTGGCTTAGATGCCATTCGGCGTGGTCGTGGGAAAAGGCATCCAAGTCGGCGACGGTCGTTTTGATTTCCTCGATGGTGACGGATCCGTCCTTTCCGAGATAGACGCCATCCGCCTTTCCGCTTACCTTGAAGAGATATTTCCCGTGCTGGTATGTCTTGTGGACGCTATATTCCGAAAGATAGTCTGCCCCCTGTTCGGATTGGTACAGGCTATGAAGTCTTGTCCCCTCCTGCATCGAGGAGAGATTGAAGATGCGGTTGTCCAGATGTCCTTTTCTTCTGAGGACATCGACGATGTCGTGGACGGAAAGCTCGAGAATATATGCCATAACTTATATTTTATTGCAAAAGTCTATCTAAGGAAAATGCTCTTCTTCAATATGCCTTCCTTCCTCAGTCGACGGAGAAGGCTGTCCGCTCTTCCCTCCTTTTTTAATTCATGCAAGGCCTTTTGTGCCTCCCTTTTCCTTTTGCCATAATGATAGGAGAAGAAGATAGCCCGCTTGTCCTTGACGGCAAGAGCTTTGCAGAGATAGCTGTCCTGGTTTCTTTTGTCCTGTCTTTTTCCGTATAGGATCGAGAGAAGAAAGAAAAGGCCGCTGTCTTTTGCCGCTTCTTTCCTGAGCAGAAGGAAGCCCTCTCCTCTTTCTTTCCTGTCCGACGACAAGGCCAAGATCTTGGCCAAGGGAACCTTCGCTTCTTCATTTCCCCTTTCAAGCGCCTTCCTATAAAACTTCTTTGCCTCTCCGCTGTCCGTCTTCGACAGGATATCCCCGAGCCTTTTCAGGCAGTGGGGATTCGTGAGGTCGCCTTCAAAGCACTGTCTAGCCTTGTCCCAGTCCTTCTTGACACCGCGGCCGCGAAAATAGGCCTCGCCTTCTTCGCATTTGGCTATGAGATAGCCTTTTCTTGAGGCCTCCGCAAAAAGGAGGAAGGCCTTTTGATAGTCCCTTTCCTTTCTCTTTCCCGTTCTATAGCTTATCCCCAAGGCAAGAAGGCTTTCGCTGTCTCCTCTTTCGATGTTTTCTTCCCATATCTCTCTTGCCTTCTTGACGTATCCTTTTCGGAACAAGTACTCGGCTTTGACCTTCTTTGTAAAGATATCGTCTTTTGAAAAAGGATGTGCCTTGAGAATGGCCTTTCTTTCCTTTTTGGCGCACAGACCTAAAAGGAGAAGACGGCTCTTGCTATCCTCAAAGCCCCTATTCCATGCGATCCTATGGAAGTGAAGGCTTTTCTCCTTGTCGGCTTTGAACGGGGCAAAGCCGCAACGGTAGCATTCCCCGAGGAGGAAGCAGGCACGGGGATTTCCCTTTTTGGCGTGATGGAGCAGGACGATAGCCATGTCGAGGGAAAGCTTTTTCTCTAGAGAAAGTTCCGAAGCTATGCGATGGATTTCCTGTTCGATAGGAGTGTCATTTTTTGTAAGAAGGAAGGAAAAAAGCATCTTTGTTTTTTCTTGTTCCGTCATTTTGCCCAGTCTACTTTTTTGTGTCTGAAGAAAGAAGGCAAAGACGTCTTTTCCTGTTTTTCCTAAAAAAGTCTCTCTATATTCAGACAAAAAGAACTTGCAAGAAAAAAAGCGTTCTGATAAGATATCTAAGCTGTTTTTGGCCCGATAGCTCAGCTGGCAGAGCACAGCACTGAAAATGCTGGTGTCGGCAGTTCGACCCTGCCTTGGGCCACCAT